>NZ_JAIUHS010000001.1:0-1102872 GCF_020165235.1 Mesorhizobium sp. CA13
CCCACCCTCCCCGTCCCAACGACCGGGTCTAAGGAGCCGGCCCCGTCCCCGGGCCGGCTCCGCCATTTCTGGCGGAGGCCTAGACCTTCTTCAACCCCGCCTTGAACCGCTTGCCGTTGGCGACATAGTGCGCGGCCGAGGCTCGCAGCCTCGCGATCGCCGCCTCGTCGAGCACCCTGATCGCCTTGGCCGGCGAGCCGACGATCAGCGAATTGTCAGGGAATTCCTTGCCTTCGGTGACCAGCGCGCCGGCGCCGACCAGTGTGTTTTTGCCGATCCTAGCGCCGTTGAGCACGATTGCGCCCATGCCTATCAGGCTGTTGTCGCCAATGGTGCAGCCATGCAGTATGGCCCGGTGTCCAATCGTGCAGCCTTCGCCAATGGTCAGCGGGAAGCCTGGATCGGTGTGCATGACCGTGTGCTCCTGCACGTTGGTGTCGGCGCCGATCACGACAGGTTCATTGTCGCCGCGAATGACGACACCGAACCAGAAGCCGGCATTGCGGCCGATCCTGATATCGCCGATCAGGGTCGCATCGGACGCGATCCAGTTTGAATCCGCATCCGCGAAGCTTGGTTCTGTGCCATCGATCGCATAAAGCGGCATTTCCGGTCTCCGATTCGTTTCAAGCCTGGAAGCCGAACGACCCTAGGTTGGCAGCCCCCCAACACGCAATGGCGACGAGGACGATGCCGAGCGCCAGCATCCAGGCCACCGCCGTGCAGCCGCAGGAGACCAGCGCCACAGACGAAATGCGCCCCTCGCGGCGGGCGTCCAAGGCATCGTTGAGCAGCATGAACGGCCCGGCGCACGCCGTGGCGGCGAGCGAACGCAGTACGTGCGCGGAGGACACATAAGGCTCGGTGAACGCGACCTTGCGCCCGGCAACCAACTCCATCGCCGATCCGACCAGCCCGCAAGCCGTCAACCCGACAAGAAAAGCGAACGCAGTTAGCTCAACCGGGCCCATCTTTACCTTCCGTTTACCATGAAATCGCACAGTCGCTGGAAGGACTGCAAGAGCCGTGCCGTGCGATGCGTGCCGTCACGGGACAGGAATCCGGGGACAGAGATGAAGCAGGCAGCGATCGCCGAAGACCTCGAATTCACCGTGGTCGATTCCACGCTGATGAAGCGGGTGTTCTACGCCTTCGCGGCACTCGCCCTGCTGTCGGTCGCAATCAGCCTTGGCGGCAAATGGGTCGGCCATTCGATCGCCATGGCCGGCTACACGGATGATGCGACGATGCGCAAGGTGGTGATCGGCAACAATGTCATCGTCGTGCCCGCCAATTTCATGCGTTTCGAGCAGGCGCGGCGCGACGGGATCGCCTCGCGGCTCGATCTCTATTTGCGCTACCCCCAGATGGATGGCTACAGCGAAGCTGCCCGCGGCGATTTCAATCACACGGGGCCGGCCAAAAGCATCGTCTTCCTGTCCTTCGAACAGCAGATGATGTCTCGCGACATGAGCGGACGTTTCGGGCCGATCTACAGCGCGCTGATCGTGCAGCCCGGCACGGCAGGTCCGGGCGGCACGACGATTTACGGTTTCAACGCGAAATCAGGTTACCTCAACGAGGTGCTCGTTGTCGGCAACCGGCCCGGCAAGGACCCGTTCGTGGCCCGCTGCCTGAGTGGGCCGGCAGCCGAACAATCGCTAGCGCCTTGCGAGCGCGACATCCATGTCGGCGAGGATCTCAGCCTCACCTATCGCTTCCCGAAAGAATTTCTGGGGGATTGGCAGGCCCTTGACGCGGCAATCACCGCCGAGGCCGGGCGTGTCCTGAAGACGGGACATTGACGGGAAGGCCGGCCGCGCTTGCGTCCGGCACCGCCATGGGATGGTGGGATTCAGCCCAGATCGATGTCGAGGATCGCCATCGAGAAATTATAGTCGCCGTCATCCTCGTCCTTGAAGACGATGCCGAGGAATTCGTCGCCGACGTAGACTTCGGCCGAATCCTCTTTGCGCGGCCGTGCCTTGACCTCGAGCTTGGGGTTCTGGAAGACGCGCTTGAAATAGGCGTCCAGCTTTCTGATTTCGTCAGGCTTCAACAGTCTTCTCCGATCATCGGCTTGCTCGTTTGAACGGCGCTTCTGACACGTCGACGATGGCGATGTAAAGGCAAGCTCGCCGTATTGCACGGCAATCGGACCCCTCGGCGCGAGCAGTGCGAAACTCCGCGACGCCCCGCGGTGAAAATCAGATGTCGAAGCTGACGACCTGGTCCATCGTCTGCGACGGCAGAAGCTGGTCCATCTGGCGCGACGGCTGGTCACAACCGGTCTCGCCGACGACGCGAGCCGGCACGCCCGCGACCGTCTTGTTGTGCGGCACCGGCGAAAGCACCACCGAACCGGCTGCGATCTTGGAGCAATGGCCGATTTCGATGTTGCCGAGGATCTTGGCGCCGGCGCCGATCAGCACGCCACGACGGATCTTTGGGTGACGGTCGCCGCCGGCCTTGCCGGTGCCGCCGAGCGTGACACCGTGCAGGATCGACACGTCGTCCTCGATGACCGCTGTCTCGCCGACGACCAGACCGGTGGCGTGGTCGATGAAGATGCCCTTGCCGATGCGGGCCGCCGGATTGATATCGGTCTGGAAGACCGAAGACGAACGGCTTTGCAGATAGAGCGCAAAATCCTTGCGCCCTTGGTTCCACAGCCAATGCGCCAGCCTGTGGGTCTGGATGGCGTGAAACCCCTTGAAGTAGAGCACCGGCATGATGAAGCGGTCGCAGGCCGGGTCGCGGTCGTAATAGGCCTGGATATCGACACGCACGGTGGTCGGCCAATCCTTGTCGTCGGCCAACATCGACTTGAAGGTCTGGCGGATGAGATCGGAGCCTATGTCCTGGTGCGCCAACCGCTCGGCCAGCCGGTGGATGACTGCCTCCTCCAGGCTCTCCTGATTGAGGATGGTCGAATAGAGGAAGGCGGCGAGCAGCGGGTCGCGATTGACCGCGTCCATCGCTTCGTCACGGATCGAGCGCCAGATCGGATCGACCGGCTGCAACGCGCTGTGTCGGGAAATGCTGATGCTGTTCATCGACGTCGTCCTGCCGCCTTGCCTAATATCGGGCCGCACATATAAGCCAGATCATAGCACGATTGAACTCAATTTTCCTTAGTGCTTTGTCAAATGGATTTGGTTCGCGGGAATTCAAGCCGCCATGGAAAATGAACGCTTGCTCGACAATGCCCTCAAACGCGAGCTCTCCGCCCTCTATGAGGGAGAGGACCGCCATTACCACAACCTTGCCCATATTGAGGCGATGCTGGCGCTCGCCGGCCAATACCGGGAGCTGCTCGGCGATCCCGAAGCCGTCGAGGCGGCGATCTGGTTCCACGACGCCGTTTACGACAGCCGTGCCAAGGACAATGAGGCGCAAAGCGCGGCGCTCGCGGAGAAAAAACTCGCGGACCGCCTCGACGCCGAGCGCCTCGGCCGCATCAGCGCCATGATCCTTGCCACCGCAACACACCAATTGCCGGACTTCGAGGACACGGTCGCGGTGCGTGACGCCGCTCTTTTCTTGGACATGGACTTGTCGATCCTGGGCGCAGCGCCGGACGCATTCGATGCCTATGAGCGCGCGATCCGCGCCGAATATCAATGGGTGGAGGAGCCGATGTGGCGGGCCGGACGCGGCGCGGTGCTGAACAGCTTCCTGACCCGCCCGCACATCTTCCACAGCGAGGAATTCCGCCGGCGTTTCGAGCGGCAGGCCAGGCTGAATCTCACCCGGTCGCTTCAAGCGCTGCAAAAACCGGCGTGATATCGGGCTTGTGCCTCAGGTTTATCGGGCTCTTGCGCCGGGTCAAAGCGGATTTTCGGCGTAGAATTCCAGCACACGCCGCTTGAAGGTCTTGTCGCCAACAGCCAGCATGTGGTCGCGGCCCTCGATGTGGAAAGCCCTGGCATTGGGCATCAGCGCGGCAAGCTCGTCGGGCGAGCCGCCAATGTCGTCCGTGGTGCCGACGGCGATCAGCGTCGGCTGGGCGATCCGGGCAATGTCGTCCTCGCTCAGCAACTCGCGGGAGGTGGCGATGCAGGCCGCGAGCGCCCGACGGTCGCTGCGGGTCTGGTCGGCGAAGGCGCGAAACGAACGGCCGCGGGGATGGGTGGTCTGGGCCGGATCGTCGGCAAGAAGGGCTGCAGCGATCGGATCCCAATCGCCGACGCCGTCGATCATGCCGATGCCGAGACCGCCGAAAACCAGCGTCGCCACCTTGTCGGGATCCGACAGCGCCAGGAATGCCGCTATCCTCGCGCCCATCGAATAGCCCATGACATGGGCGCGCCCGATGCCGAGATGATCGAGCAAGGCAGCCGCGTCCGAGGCCATCCGGGCCGGGGTGTAGTCTGCCTCTTCATAGCTTTTCGATGACGAGCCGTGGCCGCGATTGTCCAGCGCAATAGCGCGGTAGCCGGCATCGTTCAGCGTCTTGAACCAACCGGGCGAAACCCAGTTGACGTAGTGGCTGGAGGCAAAGCCATGGATCATCAGCACAGGATCTCCCCGGCCCGATCCCGGCTGGCGATCGAGGAAGGCGATATCGAACCCGTCATGGGAAAAAAACTGCATCGGCTATACCGCCCGCGTCCTCAACCGCCACCGCCGTTCGGCGCATCGCCATTGTCCGATGGAGGCATGCCGGGGCCCGATACGGTGCCAACGGCCGGATGGCGCACGAGGTCGCCATAGTCGATACCGTTCCTCGCGGCTGTGCCCGCCTTGAGCTCAAGCACGAAGCGCACCGGCACGCCAGGCGAAATCAGGGCCTGGGATTGCGGCTCACCGTGCTTGACCGCCCGGATCTTGCCATCCTGGCCGATAAAAATCAGGTCAAGCGGCATCGGCGTGTTCTGCATCCAGAAATTGACCTGCTGCTGCATATCGAAGACGAACAACATGCCGTGATCGTCCGCCATATCCTGGCGATACATCAAGCCAGCCTCGCGTTCAGCGTCGGTGTCGGCGATTTCGATGGAAAAGGAGCGATCCCCGTCTTTCGTCGCCACGACCAGCGGCGTCGGGTCGACCGGCAGGATCATCACCCGGCTGTCGGCCGCCGTCGGTGTGGGCGAATAGAAATAGGCGCCCGCGGCGACGATGACGGCAGTCAGGACGCACATTGCGCCCGCCGTCAGCCAGTTCCTATGTGTCATGCGAAAATCCTCGGCAACCGCCCTAATGCGCGACCGGCAAGGTTCCCATATCGGGGTGGATTTCGGCAGCCATAAGGCCTTTGTCGCCACGCCCGAAGCGGACAAGCACGACCTGCCCCGGCCGAAGCTCGGTGATGCCGTAGCGACGCAAGGTCTCCATATGGACGAAGATGTCCTCAGTGCCCTCGCCCCGGGTCAGGAAACCAAACCCCTTGGTGCGGTTGAACCACTTCACCAAGGCACGTTCCAGCCCGCTTTCGGGTGTCACCGAGACATGGGTGCGCTGTTCCTGCATTTCGGCGGGATGGACCGCTGTGGTGACATCCATCGAGAGAACGCGAAAAGCCTGCAATCCGCGCTCGCCCTGCTTGACGAGACAGACAACGCGCGCTCCCTCCAGAGCAGTCTGGAAACCATCCCGTCTAAGGCATGTCACATGGAGGAGGATGTCGCCTGAAACGCCGTCATCCGGGAGGATGAAGCCATAGCCCTTGGCTACATCGAACCACTTGATGGCGCCGGATATTTCGGTCAGATCGACGGCATCGCCGCCTTCGTCGCGCTTCATGGCGTCGCCAAGGGTTTCGGACCGCCCCGTCAAAGAGGCCTTTTCCCCCATAAGAATGCCCCCTTTTTTCAAGAACACCGCAACTGATTCTTGACACCAGATTAACACTGCGGCTTCCGGTGTGTGCAAGACCTGACGTGCCTTTTTTCACGGTTCATTATGCGAATACCGGATTTGTTCTTTGGCGGCGCCGGCGGCCGCCTGGGGTTTGCCCTTTGGACGGCCCGCCCCTATGTTGCGCCGCAACCCAACAAGTCGAGGAAATCACATGCGCTATCTGCACACCATGGTCCGCGTCGCCGACATCGATGCTTCGCTCGATTTCTACTGCAACAAGCTCGGCCTGAAGGAAGTGCGCCGCTACGAGAACGAGCAGGGCCGCTATACGCTGATCTTCCTGGCCGCGCCTGAGGACGAGCAAAGCGGCATCGACGAGAAAGCACCGCTGGTCGAGCTCACCTACAATTGGGACCCGGAAGACTACAAGGGCGGCCGCAATTTCGGCCACCTCGCCTATGAGGTCGACGACATCTACGCCACCTGCCAGCGGCTGATGGACAGCGGCGTCACCATCAACCGGCCGCCGCGCGACGGCAACATGGCTTTCGTCAGGTCGCCTGACGGAATCTCGATCGAACTTCTGCAGAAAGGTCCGGCGAAGGCAAAGGCCGAACCATGGGCGTCGATGCCGAACACCGGAAGCTGGTGATCGATCACCTTTTCGAGCGGTCGGCAGCCGGCCTATGGCGGCGGGCGAGGTTGCGCCTATCTATGCGGCGATAGCGCCCGCCTCGAAAGCGGGCGCCGTTTCGTGCGTTTCACCCTCGGAGATCCCTTCATGACGATCAGCCATGCCGATGTCACCACCGCACATGCAAGCCATTATCTGCAGCAATTGTGCAAACATTGGGCCCACAAATTCCCCGTGGAATTCGATCCCAATCATGGCGCCATCGCACCATCATGGATGCCGATGGAGCTGCGCTGCACATCACCGTATCGAGCGACGACTCCGGCTCCATCGAGCGCCTCGAAAGCGTCGTCGCCGACCACATCAAACGCTTTGCGTTTCGCGAGGAGCTGACGTTCGACTGGAAACGCGCCGAGGCGGCATAGGCCCTTCTCTGCGCATTACGGCAGGCATCAATCAGCCGCCGCCGGCTTGCCGGCCATCTCCAGCAGCGCCAGCACGGAGCGCCAGTTGCGCGCGGTGCCCGGTACCTTCAGCACGCGTGGAATGAGATTGGCAAACACCGATTTGCCGAGCCCCTCGGGTGCGTGCAGATAAAGCGCGTCGCCCTTGATCTCGAACCGTTCCGGACCCGTACATCTTTCGGCCAGCCGTGCCGCCTCCTCGGCGGTCGGCGCGCGCTCCAGCACATACGCGTGCAGCTTGGTCGGCTCCTCGGCAATCTCCGGATAGGGATTTTCCCTGACCAGCCGTTCGAGCCAGCCGAGATCGCGTACCATAATGCGCGAATGAAAACCCCATTTCTCCTCGAAAGCCGCTTCGATCTGTTTGGTCAGCGCGGCGGCGTCACCCTCCTTGGTTCGGAACACCGCATTGCCGCTCTGCACGTAGGTAGCGACATCGCAAAACCCGAGATCCTCGAAGAACGCCCGCAACTCGGCCATCTTGACGATGCGGTTGCCGCCGACATTGATGCCTGAAAACAGGGCGATGAAGACGTTTCCGCTCATATGATGAACCCGGCCAATGTCTCGTTGTCGGTGATGTCTTGATACTGGACGCCTTCGGCCTCGAAATTCGCTTTCAGCAGGTCGAAATTGCGGCGAGCCTTGGTTTCGATACCGATCAGAACCGAGCCGAAATTGCGTGCCGACTTCTTCAGATATTCGAACCGGGCGATGTCGTCGTCCGGCCCCAGCATTTCAAGGAAGTCGCGCAGCGCGCCCGGCCGCTGCGGAAAACGGATGATGAAGTATTTCTTCAGGCCCTCGAAGCGCAGTGCCCGTTCCTTGACGTCCGGCAGCCGTTCGAAATCGAAATTCCCACCCGAAACCACGGCCACGATGGTCTTGCCGCGGATTTCCTTCCTGGAAAAATCCTTCAGCGCATCGATAGCCAGCGCACCGGCCGGTTCCAGCACCACGCCCTCGACATTGAGCATTTCGATCATGGTCGCGCAGAGCCGGTTTTCCGGGATCAGCCGCACCGTCTCGGCGGCGAAGTCCTTGAGGTGCCGCAGGGGCTCACGGCCGATTTCGGCGACCGCCGCGCCGTCGACGAAATTGTCGACCTTGGCGAGTTTGAGCCGTTTTCCCGCCGCAAGGCTCTCGCGCAGGCTTGGCGCCCCTGCCGGTTCGCAAAAGACGAAGCGCGCCTCACGCCCCTGATCGGCGAAGTAGTGCGTCACCCCGGCAGCCAGACCTCCGCCGCCGACCGGCAGCATGACGATATCGGGCATACGCGCACCGGGCATCTGGTTGGCGATCTCATAGGCGACCGTCGCCTGTCCCTCGATGATGTCCTTGTGGTCGAAGGGCGGCACCATATGGGCGCCGTCGCTTTCGGTGAATTCGATGGCGGCGCGATAGCAATCGTCGAAGAAATCGCCGACTAGCCTGATCTCGACGAAGTCGCCGCCGAACAGCCGCGTCTTGTCGATCTTCTGCTGCGGCGTCGTTACCGGCATGAACACAACGCCCTTTTTGCCGAAATGGCGGCAGACGAAGGCGAAACCCTGCGCATGGTTGCCTGCGGAAGCGCAGACGAACAGTTCGGCCTGGTTGCCCTCGCCCAGTGCCTTGCGGAAGAAGTTGAAGGCGCCGCGGATCTTGTAGGAGCGCACCGGGCTCAGGTCCTCGCGCTTCAAAAGCACCCGCGCGCCGGTCTTCTTCGACAGGTAGTCGTTCTCCTGCAGCGGCGTTTCCGGAAAGATCCGGCGGATCGCGGAAGCAGCGATGGCAACACGGGAAGAGAAGCTGGTCATCGGAAAGCCACCTTGAACGCATGTCGTTTGGGAATGTCTATCATCCATTGGCCGCGGAACGTCCGTTTGCCGCGAGCCTAGCCGTCGAGCATCCCGGTTCCGTCTATTGCACAGGCTGCCCCCTGAAGCCATTGCCCAGTCATTCATGCACCCATGCGGCGGGCGTTCGTGACATGCTTGCAGTCAGTTGGGGGCGTTTGTTCATGCCGTGCATCGGCCAGCTTGAAATCGATGCGGGTGCCAAGGACCGTCGGGGCCCGCCCTGATGCCAATCTGGCTTTCGTGCAACACTGCGGCGGCGGTCGCTGCACGCCGTCCGTTTTTCGGCTGGGCACGACTTACTTCCGCCGCACTTGCGCTGTCGGGGGAGACTTCGCGGAGGCGATTGGCCTTTCGGGCCGGAGTGGAATTTCAGACGTGCCGTTGAAGACGATTTTTGCCATTGGCCTAACCTTGCTTGTCGCGGGCTGCGCGGGACAGCAGACCCAGGAACTGCTCGGCAGCGCCATCGTGGCAGCGCCGGTGACCGAGATCGCCGGGAATCACAGCATCTTCATCGCCACCACGCGCAAGAAGTCCGACGATCCGAACAAGGTCTTCGATGGCGAGCGATCGGCAACGCTGAACTATGCCCGCGTCAACGTTACCGTTCCCGGCATCCACCAGACCGGGCAGATCGAACGCCGCTCGCGCGGCAAGTCGAACGATCCGGCCAAGTATTTCATGGCCTCCGAGGTCGTCGGCTACGACACCCAGCCGAAATTCGCCAATGCGCTGAGTGCTGACATCGCGGCGCGCGGCGACCGCGTCATGGTCTTCGTCCATGGCTACAACACCGGCTTTGACGACGCCGTTTACCGCCTGACCCAGATCGTCCACGATTCCGGCTATCCCGGCACACCAGTGCTGTTTTCCTGGGCATCCGGCGCCAAGACCACCGACTATGTCTACGACAAGGAAAGCGCCAGCGCCGCGCGCGACCAGCTCGAAGTGACGTTGCGCATGCTGGCGCAGACCGGCGCGCGGCGCATCGATATCGTCGCCCATTCGATGGGAACCTGGGTGACCATGGAGACGCTGCGCCAGCTCGCCATCACCGGCGACCGTGATCTCGGCGGCAAGCTCGGCGACGTCGTGCTCGCATCGCCCGACATCGATGTCGACGTGTTCAAGAGCCAGATGCGCCGGTATGGCAAACCCAACAAGCCGTTCATCCTGTTGTTGTCCGATGACGACCGCGCGCTCAGGCTCTCCGGCCTGATTGCCGGCGCACGGCCGCGTGTCGGCGACTACAAGGACGCCGCCGACCTTGCATCCTACGGCGTAACGGTCGTCGACCTCTCCAAGATCAAGGGAGCGGACAGTTTCAACCATACGAAATTCGCCGACAATCCCGCGCTGGTGAAGATGATCGGCCAACGGCTGCGCGAAGACGATGGATTTGCCAGCGACCGCGACGTGACCGACCGCATCAGCCTGCTCGGGCAATAGATGCATCGCCGCGGCTTCGCATGGCCCGCTCGGCCTTGCGACGGTCGACCAACTTTGAACTGGACCGCGCCGGCCTCTGGCCTTATCGAAATATCCAGCGACGTCACGCGTTTGACGTCCTCCTTTGCGGGAGCCGGCGTGTGACGGTGCATTCGAAGAGTTTCATCGTCATTGCGTTCGCGCTGCTGGTCGCAGGCTGCGCCGGCCGAAACACGCACGATCTGCTGAACAGGACGACGGTTGCCGTACCCGCGTCCGACATCGCGGCCACCCACGAGATATTCGTCGCCACCACCCGCCAGAAGGCGACGAAGTACCCGCGGCAGGTGTTCGACGGCGATCGCTCCTTGACCACCAGCTTCGCCCGGGTCGACGTCACCGTGCCGAAAAGCCATAAGGTCGGCATGATCGAGCGTGTCCGAGGGTCTGCCAACAGCAATCCAGCCAAGGATTTCACTGCCAAGGATGTCGCGTTCTATGCGGATGCGCCGCAATTCGCCAAGGCGGTCGGTGCCGACATCGCCATGCGCGGCGACCGTGCGCTGGTTTTCGTGCACGGGTTCAACAATGGTTTCGACGACGGCATCTACCGGCTGACGCAGATCGCGCACGACACGAAATATCCGGGCACGCCGGTGCTGTTCTCCTGGGCTTCGAGCGGCAAGACGACGGGCTACATCTACGACAAGGAGAGCGCCAACGCGGCGCGTGACGACCTCGAGGCAACGCTCAGGATGCTGGCCAAGACGCGGGCCAAGAGCATCGACATCGTCGCCCATTCGATGGGAACATGGGTGACCATGGAGGCGCTGCGCCAGCTTGCCATCACCGGCGACCGCGATCTCGACGGCAAGCTTGGTTATGTCATCCTGGCCTCGCCCGACATCGACGTCGACGTGTTCAAGAAACAGATGATCCGCTACGGCAAGCCGGACAAACCCTTCGCCATCCTGCTTTCCGCGGACGACCGGGCGCTCAAATTGTCTTCCCTGATCTCGGGCGACAAGCCCCGCGTCGGCGACTATGGCGATGCGGCCGATCTCGCCAGCTATGGCGTGTCCGTGGTCGATCTCAGCCAGACCAAGGGTGGCGACCGGCTGAACCACGCCAAATTCGCCGACAATCCGATCCTGGTTCAGTTACTCGGCGACCGGCTCCGGGCCCCGGCCGGCCTGGCGTCGGACGAACCTCCAGTGCAGCTCAACAATCTCGGCCAAGACCTCGGCAAGGCCGTCGGCTCGGTTGCCGAGATCGTCATCACCACGCCGTTCAAGGTGCTGACGATCGCCACCGGCGGATGAGCGAAGCGACCGCAACTGCTCTTACACGAAGAGGTCGACCTTCTGGAAGGTCGTCACGTCTACCAGGCCGACATCGGAAATCCTGAGTTCCGGAATGACGACCAGCGCCAGCAGCGAGTGCTGCATGTAGGCGTTGTTCAGCGAGCAGCCCATCTGGCGCATGGCCTCGGTCAATTTGTCGGCCTTGGCCGCGACGATTTCGGCCCGCTCGTCCGACATCAGCCCGGCGATCGGCATTTCGACCAGCGCCAGTTCCTTACCCTTGGAAAACAGCACGACGCCGCCACCGACCTCGCCCAGTCGGTTGACCGCCAGCGCCATATCCCGCTTGTTGGTGCCGACGACGATGATGTGGTGGGCATCATGCGCCACGCTCGACGCCATCGCGCAATCGCCGATGTAGCCGAAGCCGGAGACAAAGGCATTGGTGACGCCGCCGGTACCCTTGTGACGCTCGACCAGCGCGATCTGGCAGACGTCATTGCGGCGATCCATGGCGACCAGCCCGTCCTCGACGGCGAGATCCGCTTCCAGCGCCCGCGTCGGTGCCTGATTTTCGATGACCCCGATAACCCGGACCCGGACTTCGTTCGCGCCCTTGGGTGCCGTGATGTCGAAATCGTGGGCCTTCAGCTTCTTGCCGAGCTTGACGGTGTTCTTCGCCGCCTTGGGATAGTCGTAGACCGGAATGTCGACGTCGAGCTTGCCGGCCCTGGCCAGCCTGACGCCGCGCGCATAGACCTCGTCCATGGTCATTTCGGCGAGATCCGAGACGATCAAAAAGTCAGCCAGCCGCCCCGGCGCGATCGATCCGATCTCGCGCTCCAGCCGGAAATGCTGAGCGGTGTTGAGCGTCGCCATCTGGATCGCGGTCACCGGTTTCAGGCCCTGGCTGATGGCGTGACGGACCACGCGGTCCATATGCCCTTCATGAACCAAGGTGCCGGAATGGCTGTCGTCGGTGCACAGGATGAAATTGCGCGGATCGATGCCGCTCTCGGTGACCGCCTTGATCTGCGAGGCGACGTCGTACCAGGCCGAGCCCAGCCGAAGCATCGCCTTCATCCCCTGCCGCACGCGAGCGATGGCATCCTCGGCGCGCGTGCCCTCATGGTCGTCCTCCGGGCCGCCGGCGACATAGCCGTGGAACGGCAGGCCGAGATCGCGCGAGGCATAGTGCCCGCCGACGGTCTTGCCGGCTTTCACCGTCGCGGCGATCTCGCCCGACATCACTGGATCGTTGGCGGCGACGCCGGGGAAATTCATCACCTCGCCCAGCCCGATGATATTTTCCCAGCCCATCGCCTCGGCGACGTCGGCGACCGTCAGTTCGGCGCCGGCATGTTCGAGCCCGGGGGCCGAGGGCACGCAGGATGGCATCTGGACATGCACGTTGATCGGCATAGCGACGGCCTCGTCATGCATCAGCCGCACGCCGGGCAGGCCGAGCACATTGGCGATCTCGTGCGGATCGATGAACATCGAAGTCGTGCCGTGCGGGATCACCGCGCGGCAGAATTCGGTCACCGTCACCATGCCGCTCTCGACATGCATGTGCGCGTCGCAAAGGCCGGGCACCAGATAGCGCCCGCCGGCATCGACCACCTTGGTGCCCTGCCCGATGGCGTGGCCGGCATTCGGACCGCAATAAGCGAAGCGGCCGCCGGCAATGGCAATGTCGGTGCCGGGGATGATCTCGCCCGAATGGACGTTCACCCAGCGTCCATTGCGAATGACGAGATCGGCGGGTTTCCTGCCCATCGCGACGTCGACCAGATGCGTCGCCATTTCGGTCCAGGGTTTCGGTTTCGTAGCATGCGCCGCCGGCTTCTTTGCCATGAAGGAACTCCCGTTTGCGTGACTGTGCCAAGCCGACAGCATTTTGACCAGCCTCACACTTTTCCTGGAATTGCTCCAAGGTTTTACGCAATTCCGGACGGAATCGCGGGGGGCCTCTGGCCTCTTATCGAAGGCCGAAGGAGAGCGTAAATCGGCCGCACAGAAATCCGATACCGTTTTGCCGCAAATCGGGCTACCGTGCCCGCCAGGATCTTTCCAGCTCTTCGTTCGGGGAGTTCGATGCGCCGCCTAGCGCTTGTAAGTGCTGGTTTTCTTGCCGCTCTGGCCGCCCCGGCTTTCGCAGCCGAGCCTGCGGCCGATGTGCCGATGACCGCGCCCGGTTTCGACTGGACCGGCTACTATGCCGGCCTGCAGGGCGGTTATGGCTGGGGCAGTTCCGAGATTTCGGGAACCGAGGGCGAGCCGTTTGCCGCCTCGCCAGACCTCGACGGCGGTTTCGTCGGTGGCCATGTCGCCGGTCTGTGGCAATTCGACCAGGCGGTGCTCGGCGCCGAAGCAGAGCTCAACTATTCCTCGGCAAAGGGCGCCGAAGAACTGGGCGCGGGAAATCTGCTCGGCACGGATGTCAAGTGGTTCGGTTCCGTCAATGCCAAGGCCGGCTATGCGATGGACCGGTTCCTGATCTACGGCATCGGCGGCATCGCCTTTGCCGGTATCGAAACCTCGCAAAATGCCGGCACCTCGTTCGACAACACGCGAACCAGCGTCGGTTGGACGGTTGGCGCCGGGGTCGACTATGCCCTTACCGACAAGTTCGTCGTCGGGGCGCAGTATCGCTACTACGATTTCAGCAAGGAGCACTTCGATGCTCCGGACGATTTTCTCGACCGCGACCAGAATGTGAAGCTGAACACGGTCGGCATCAATCTGAGCTACAAGTTCTGAGCCCCGGCAGGATCTGGTCCGATGTCGCAGGTCCGCGACGGCAATTCGGAAAACTGAGGGGCCGGCGTCCCCCAGTGGGCGGGGGGATGGGTTGGGGCTGGTGGACGCCGGCCTGGACGGATCAGATCCGCCGCTCAAACACCCTATCATTGCTCGCGGCGCGCGGAATTGCGCGATCGCACCAGTATCGTCACGCCCGCTTGTCTGAACGCGACCGCGCAGGAGCTTGATGCCGCGTGCGGTCATGCTCCTGCCCTCGCGCAAAGGCGCGCATTCCCCATGGCAACGCCCTCGCCTGATCGCACGGCGCACCCGTTGAGGAATTGCATCGAGAAGAGGGCTGTCGAGCCGCAGTTGAGGACGAAGGTCCAAGAACATCCGCCAGACCTTGGTCTGAATACCTACAGCAGAGGTCCGATCCGCTCTCCTGCGAGGAACGTACTCGCAAGCCTTCCATTTGTTGGACGGGTGCAGCAACGGTCCCTTCATGCGCCCATGAGAGCAGGGGTCACCGATCAAACCGTACCCCAAACAGTTGGCGGCCCCTGCTCATTTCGAAGGCAGAAAGCTCAATCGAGATCTCGTGCGGCTTGGGCTGCCGTGGACGTAGCCGAGGGATCCGAAAGATGGAGAACACTGATGAAAGCGACTCTTTTGACAAGTGCCATGGCGCTCATTTTCGTTGCGATGCCGATCGTCGCTTCGGCGGCAGAGGCCGATGTCGTCATCAAAACCCACCGCCACCATCACCGCCACGTGGCCGTGATAAACGATCAGGGGCAGCGCCTCCATCATCGGCGCCATGGCACAGTGGCTTTCTATGACCAAGGTCGTCGGCATCATCATCGCCACGACACCGTCGTCGTAACGGGCTCTATTGAACACCGTCACCATCGGCATCACCCAGTGGTGATCGACAACAGCGACTACTAATGTTGTGCAGTTCGGCCCGGCTGATCGCCAACCCACCGGGCCGTCCAGGAAGCGGCGGGCTGACAACAAAGGGATGCGGCGCTCGTCCCCTCAACAAAGCCTCGCCAGCCTGGGCTAGCGGAGGTCGAGACCGAAGAAGCGAGGCCGGCCTTTCAAGAGGGCGCCAGTAGAAAACAAAGACTGGCGACCAGTGTTGATGTCCAGCAAATCGCCATTACCACGACCATCTTGGTCGCGAAGCGCTCCGCTCTCGCGCAAAGCGCGTTGGCGAAGTCGTCGCTCTCGATAACGTCCAACAGCGGGTCGGTGGAGATTTCGACGCCAGCCATGTGATTGTCATTGGCAGGGATCTCCACACGATCGCGGCCATCAGTTTTGATGGAGCCAGGGGTCATGCTTAACCTCACGAAGCGTCGGATTGACATCAGCCACCGTTCGACGGAGCGGCTGGCGCCGCCGGCTTTGCCGGTGCAGGCGTGGAAGGCGTCCCGACTTTGGGAGCGTCGATCTTGACGTCGATGTCTTTTCCGCCGCCGCCGACATTTATCACGCCCATGAAGATGAGCAGGACAACAATCGCAATAATCGCGAGTACTATGGCCACGGCAGCGCCGCCACCGCCAGATTTATCACCGTGGGGCGAGCTGCCATGATCGGCCTCCTCTGGAAAATCAGCAGCAAACGCAACGCACGCTTCCTACCAGCAGTTCCACTGCTAGGGCTTCGGTCCTATTGAACATGCGACTAAAGGTCAGGTCATAGCGCGCAAAAGGCCCAAACTTACGGTTGTTCGGAACCCACTCGTCTAAAGGCGATTGCCTGACAAGCCATCGAACGATGGTTCCTGATCGATGGCCTGCATTGGGAGCCCCTGCCAAATTCCTGGCAAGCCGCCGGGCGCCCACCGCTCTTCGCGCAAGCTCAACGAGAAAGAAAGGAAGCAACAATGAGAACCGATCTTGCAACCATCGCAGCGGGAATTCTGCTGCTTACCGGCATCGGTGCCGCCGCCGCACAGGATGTGGTCATTCAGCCGCAGGACGAGACAGTCATACAGGAGTACGTCAAGAAAGAGCCTCTGGCCTCGGTCAAGATTCCCGGCCTGGAACTCAATGTCGGGACCGCCCTGCCCGACACGGTCGAGCTCCATGAAGTTCCCAACGTCAAATATCGCTATGTCGTCGTGGACAATCGCACGGTTATCGTGGATCCCGGCACGCGCAAGATCGTAAAGATCCTCCAGTGAGCGATTGAGCGCATGGTCCGCCGCTTCAAGGCGGCGGACCATGGCGACATTCGCCGAGAACCTCTTGCCGGACGGCACGCCTCGGTGCGCGCTCGCCGAGCCGAAAAGACCCGCAAGGCAGTTTCCGCTGATGGCGCTTAGGCCCTGCCGAGCGCTGAAGTAGAGTCAAGGTTGGTGCGGACGACGGGAATCGAACCCGTACGATCAGAGATCGAGGGATTTTAAGTCCCTTGCGTCTACCAATTCCGCCACGTCCGCGCGCCTTTCGTTTCAACTACCTAGGCGATCTCGTCAATCGGTGTCATGCAGTCCCGAAAAAGCGTTGTGCAAAACACGTTCGTTTTCATTCGCCCCGCACCCGATTCTTTGTCCCGCACGCGTCCAAGGCCCCCGGGAGCCGAGGGCGACCGAAGTCGGTCAAGCAGCGATCGGATTGAGCTTCAGATGCTGGATCAGGATGATGGTCTTGGCGTCGATGATGCGGCCATCGGCGATGCCGGCCAGAGCCTCGTCGAGCGGCATTTCCAGCACCTCGATGTCCTCGCCTTCGTCGGCGGCGCCGCCACCGGCCGAAATGCGGTCGGCGGGCGAATAGAGGGCGGTGAAGAACCAGAGCCGCTCGGTGACGCTGCCCGGGCTCATATAGGGCGAGAACAGCCGCTCCACATGGTTCAGCCGATAGCCGAGCTCTTCCTCAGCCTCCTTGCGGATGCAGGTCTCCGGATCGTTTTGATCGAGCAGCCCCGCGCAGGCCTCGATGAGTGGCTCGCGGTGGCCGGTGACGTAAGCGGGATAACGGAACTGGCGCACCAGAAGCACGGTCGAACGCTGGGGATCGTAAGGCAGGATCACCGCGCCATCGCCGCGATCGTAAGTCTGGCGGATTTGCGTCTCCCATTGTCCGTCGCGGCGGCGATAGTCGAGGACGGTCTTCTTCAGAACCGCCCAGTCGTCGGACAGGATCTCTTCAGAACGTATGCGGATACGATCTTCCATCGGCTGCCTCCATGTTGCCAGCGAGGCGTAGCCGCGAACCGGCGTTCGCGCAATCGGGGCAGCGATTGGTCCAGCAGGCGTTTCACTCTCTCGTGTCTGGTATGGAGGCGATCGATCGCCTAGATAGCGCGTTCCCTCCCGGAGTTTTCTTTCATGACGACATCGCTTTTCCAGCCGATCACGCTCGATGGCTTGAGCTTTCCCAACCGCATCGCCGTCGCGCCGATGTGCCAGTATTCGGCCGAGGACGGCTCGGCGAGCGACTGGCATCTCCACCACTGGATGAACCTCGCAATGTCCGGCGCCGGCATGGTCACGGTCGAGATGACCGATGTCGAGCGGCGTGGCCGCATCAGCCATGGCTGCCTCGGCCTTTATTCGGAAGACAATGAAGCCGCAGCGCGGCGGGCGCTGGACGCAGCAAGGCGCGTGGCCGCACCCGGCACCAAGTTCGGCACTCAGCTTGCCCATGCAGGGCGCAAGGCCTCCAACCGCAAGCCCTGGGAGGGCGGCGGACCGCTGCAGCCGGACGAGGATCCCTGGCAGACCGTCTCGGCCTCGGCAATCGCCTACGATACCGGCTGGAACGTGCCACGGGCGCTGGAAGACGAGGAGATCCTCCAGCTCATCGAGCGGTTCGCCGAGGCGGCAAGGCGGGCCGAACGCGCGGGCTTCGACTTCATCGAGCTGCACGCAGCGCACGGCTATCTGATCTTCCAGTTCCTGTCGCCGCTCTCCAACCAACGCACGGACCGCTGGGGCGGCTCGCTGGAAAATCGCATGCGTCTTGTCGTCGAGATCGCCAGGGCGGTGAAGAAGGCAGCGCCAAAACTGATGCTGGGCGCCCGGCTGTCGGTCAAGGATTGGGTCGATGGCGGTTTCGACGTCGAGGATGCGATCGAAGTGGCGAAAGCGCTGAAGGCCGAAGGCGTCGCCTATCTCTGTTGCTCGAGCGGCGGCAATTCGCCCTTGCAGAAACTGCCCTCCGGCCCGGGCTACCAGGTGCATCTGGCGGAAGCCGTGCGCAGGGGCGCCGGCATCCCTACCCGCGCGGTCGGTCTGATCGACGATCCCAAGCAGGCCGAGGCGATCATCACCGAAGGGCGCGCCGACATGGTGGCGCTGGCGCGCGCCTTCCTCGCCGACCCGCGCTGGGGATGGCGTGCGGCCGCCACGTTCAGCGAGACGATCCATCCGGCGCCGCAGCTCGCGCGCTCGGTGACGACGATGCAGCACTGGATGAAGGCGACGGGCTGACATTTGCCCGGTCTGGCGGGCCCTCGAGCCCGCCGGCCCCGCTCTTGAGACGTTTGGGCGCAGGCTCGGGACACGGTTGCAACCAAATTGGCTGCTTTGCGTTGCGGCCATGATGGACAACAAGCCTTTTGAAACACCGGTCGTGGTCGAACTCGGCCATGTCGGCAAATATCGCCATATCCGCAGCGCCCAGGAGGCGGCGGAGTGCCTGATGACGGTTTGGCCGCTCAATCGCGGCCACTCGTCATCGTGATGCTCTCGACACTTGCCTCAAAGTGCTGGAAGGTTATCGTTCGACAGCGGATGCGCGTCGGGCACTTATCGAAGCCGCCAGGGAATCGGACGTGCTGGTGCCGGACGACAAGCTGTCCGACGACCGGCTGCATTGAGCGGACGGACCTTTAAACCGGAGGTTTTTGATGGCGAAGCTGACTTACAAGATCGTCGAGCATGACGGCGGCTGGGCCTACAAGGTCGGAGCGACCTTCTCGGAGACGTTTCCCACGCACCAGGACGCGCTGCGGGCCGCCGAGATCGCTTCGGCCGAGCAGCAGGTCGCTGGGTCGACGGACGGCATCCAGTACGAGGATGCCGACGGCAAATGGCACGAGGAACTGGCCGATGGACGCGACCGGCCGCAGACCGAGGTTTCCGACTGATCTTGCAGCCCAAAGCCCGATCGCCCCAAAGGCCGGCCGCCCCGGAGCGCCGACCGCGGACGTCGGGAGAGAAAACGTCCTACGGTCAGCAGGGAGCCTACGGCTGATTATTTGCCGCAGTACTGGTCATTGACGTTGCCTTGAGCATTGGCGTCCGGGCCTGGAGTGTTATGGGCACATGGGCCCATCGCACCGGTATAGCCTTGGGTGCTCAACCCGGAGCCGTATGCATCGATGCTCCCGGTGGTGCTCCGGTCGATGCCTGATGAATCCTCATTGCCGAACAGGGACCAATTGTTCCACCAATTGTCATGGTTGTAATACCTGCCGTCCGTCGACTGCGCCATCGCCGATGTGGCAAGGCCGGCTGTCAGAACGAATGCCGCGAGAAGTTTTTTGTACATTGGATCACTCCGTTTTGTCTTCGTCGCCTTGGGTGCGACACGGGGCAAACCAGTCATCAACCGAATGGTTCCTTGAATTCCTTGTGAAGCGTCGGTGAAGCCGATCCCAAATGCGCGAGCCACTATGCCTTGGATGAAGGCGGCGACGGATGGCGAACGTGATGCACTTCAGCGCCAAGCCCGTTCAGGAAGACGAGCGCCTCCCGCCCATGTTCGCCGCGGGCCGCCGAAAAGTTGAAGTGCGGGGACAGGCGCGTATGCGGGCACAGATTGTTCACCGGTCGGGTGGCATTGCCGCTGGCCGCTTGCCGCGCTATTTCAGGCGACCCGTTTTGCCGGAGCCTTCAATGTCCGAAATCGTTACCGCCGCCATGCTCGTCATCGGCGATGAGATCCTGTCCGGCCGCACCAAGGACAGGAATATAGGCCATCTGGCCGACATCATGACGGCCATCGGCATCGACCTGAAGGAGGTGCGCATCGTTCCCGACGAGGAAGACGAGATCGTTGCCGCGGTAAATGCAGTGCGGGCCCGCTACACCTATGTGTTCACAACCGGCGGCATCGGCCCGACCCATGACGACATCACAGCCGATTCGATTGCCAAGGCCTTCGGCGTGCCTTGCGAATACGATGCCAAGGCCTATGCCCTGCTGGAAGCAAGCTATGCCGCGCGAGGCATCGAATACACCGAGGCCCGCAAGCGAATGGCCCGGATGCCGCGCGGCGCCGACCATATCGACAATCCGGTGTCGGTCGCGCCTGGATTCCGCATCGGCAATGTTCACGTCATGGCCGGCGTGCCTTCGATTTTCCAGGCCATGCTCGACAATGTCGTGCCGACGCTGAAGGCCGGCACGAAAATGCTGTCGGCGGCAGTGCATTGCCCGTTCGGCGAAGGTCTCGTCGGCGGGCCGCTGGGCGAGATCCAGAAAGCCCATCCGGATACGATCATCGGCTCCTACCCGAAATACGGCGACGGCAAGTTCTGGACCGAACTGGTGGTCCGTGCCCGCAGCCAGCAGGCCCTGGACGCCGCGCGTGTCGATGTCGAGGCGATGGTGGCCGGCTTTGCCGGCAGCGCGAGCTGATCCGGTCCAGGCCGGAACCAAGCACAGCGCTGCGACGTTTCCTTACCGCGGGCGGATCGCTCGCAAAATGAGGGGATCACCATGCGCTTCAAGACGATCGTCGCCATTCTGCAGAACGAGCAGGACGCGGAGCGCGTGCTCGACTTCGCCATTCCGCTTGCAAACCGCTTCCAGAGCCATCTGATCGGTATCCACGCCGAAGCGCTTCCGGTGCCCTACACCTCGGCCACCGGCTTTCCCGACACCGAGTTCCTGCAGGTTTCGGCCGACATGAACCGTGAACGGGCCGAAAAGCTGCGGGCCGCGTTTCTCAGGCATATCGAGAATTCCGGCCTGTCCTTCGAATGGCACAGCCTGGAGAGTTTTTCCGGCGACAGCGCCTTGACGGGCATTTCAAGCGTGCGTGCCGCCGACCTGATCATCGCCGCGCAGCGCGAGACGGGCGGCGATGCGAGCGCCGACGTCGACACGCTGGTCTACGACGCCGGACGGCCGGTGCTGGTGGTGCCGCATCTGGGTCCGCTGATCACCACCTTCAAGCGTGTGCTGCTTGCCTGGAACGGCAGCAAGGAGGCCGCACGCGCCGCCTTCGATGCGCTGCCCTTCATCATCGAGGCCGAGAAGACCGACATTCTGGTCATCGATCCGCCGGACACGCTCGATGAACGCCCCGAAGCCGCGGGAGCGGAAATCGCTTCCGCTTTGTCGCGTCATGGCGCCAGCGTGAGTGTCTCGGTGCAGAGGTCGGGCGGCACCTCGGTCGACGAGGTGATCCAGACCAGGATCGCAGAAACGGGCGCCGATCTGCTGGTCCTTGGCGCCTACAGCCACTCGTGGCTGCGCCAGCTCCTGTTCGGCGGGGTGACGCGCTCCGTGCTGCGCACCGCGCCGGTCGCGGCTTTCCTGTCGCGGTAAGTCCACAAGGATCGTTTGCGGCCGCCCTTGCCAAGCGCGAGGTTTTCCAGTTACTTCCGCGCGCAATCCCCTGTTTTTTGCGCGCGACCGCGCGTGCTGCGGAGTGCGCGAAGAATGTCCCTTCCCGAAAAAGCCTTTCCGGTCTCATGGGACCAGTTCCACCGCGATGCGCGCGCGCTCGCCTGGCGGCTTGCCGGTACCAACAAGGCGCAATGGAAAGCCATCGTCTGCATCACGCGCGGCGGGCTGGTGCCCGCGGCGATCATCTCGCGGGAACTCGGCATCCGCGTTATCGAGACGGTCTGCGTCGCCTCCTATCACGACTACAGCAGCCAGGGGCAGTTGCAGGTGCTGAAGGAGGTCACGCCGGCCCTGCTCGCCGACGACGGCGCGGGCGTGCTGATCATCGATGACCTGACCGATACCGGCAAGACGGCGGGCATCGTGCGCGCCATGATGCCGAAGGCGCATTTCGCTACCGTCTATGCCAAGCCGAAAGGGCGGCCGCTGGTCGACACTTTCGTCACCGAGGTCAGCCAGGATACCTGGATCTATTTTCCCTGGGACATGGGCTTCACCTACCAGAAGCCGATCGCCGACGATCACGCCGGCTGATTCGCGGCAAGTAACCTGCTGCAAATCGAGCCGCAGGGAAGTCTCATCCACTAGGCAAAGGGGTCTCGCGAGGCAGGCCAGCGCGCGGAATCGGCGTCTATTGGCGAAAATCGGCCATCCTGATGAAAGTTTTTACTTTTATTGCCGATAATTGGCCGTAAGATTCGTGAGACGGCAAACGATTCTGGAGGCTGGGGCTAGCTTCTCCGATGCTGACGAGGCCAACGACGCACAACCATCTGGCCGAAAGGGTCCGGCGACTCTTCGGCACCGCGCCGTGCCGTCTGCAGGTAGCCGCCCTGCCCTGGCGCGAAACCGGAAACGGTGTCGAAATCATGCTGATTACCAGCCGCGATACCGGCCGCTGGGTGCTTCCGAAGGGCTGGCCTGAAGCCAGGGAGCCGCTTTGTGAAGCCGCGGCGCGCGAGGCTGTCGAGGAAGCCGGACTGCGCGGGACGATCTCGCATCTCGAGGCCGGCCGCTATTTCTATGCCAAGGCCCTGGCCTCCGGCGAGGAAGTGCCGTGCGAGGTGCTGGTGTTCCCGCTGCATGTCGACAAGGTCGCCGATCATTGGAAGGAAAAACGCTCCCGCACCCGCAAATGGGTCAGCTCGGGCGAAGCGGTGCGCATGGTCAACGAACCGGACCTCTGCCAGATCATCGCCTATTTCTGCGCCGACCCGCACCGGTTTACCTGAACCGGGATTGACCGTGCGACCAAGCGACCCGGAGGGGCGTGCCCGCCGGCGTGAATGCTTTGCTAATGAAGACGTAATAGGATCTGATCCGATCCTGGCGTTTCACCGATGACAAATCCCGCAAATCCCATTCCAGAGCGATCCGACGAGCACAAGCGGGAGCATCGCCAGCGCGTGCTCAAGGGCGGCACGATCATTACCGGCATCTCGAATTCGGAAGTTGGCTGCACGCTGCGCAATCAAAATGATAGCGGCGCCGAACTCAAGATTCCCCCCGAAGCAAGAATTCCGGATCGCTTCCTTCTCTATGTGCCCGTCGACGGCATCGGCTATCGATGCGAGGTCCGCTGGCGCCGCAACGGCCGGATCGGGGTGCAGTTCACCGGAACCGAGCCGAAGCCCAGGACGCATTACGGCTGATCCGCGACGCCGGATGCGCCAGGCGTGCCCGGATGACGCCCCGAAGCCATCGCGGAGCCTGACAAGCGCGCCTTTTTCCCCTCGGCGAGGGGCGACCGCCGCACCTTCATTCTATCCCCGTTATCCACATGTGTGACACACAAGATGTTGGGGTCACAAAAGCTACGCAAACGAATCCTTGACGGCGCAAAACGAGTCGCCTTTTATAGGCCATGCGCTCCTGTTGAGAGCGCGACCGGAAAGTTCTGAGCCCGGTCTTTTTCCCGGATTATGTGCGTTTTTCCCCACATTTCCGCCTGTTTACGAGGCTGGCGGAAGCGTTGGGATTGTGGGGGCCTGGGCGATAAAGGGAGAATTGTCGGACTGGAATAAATTGTCTGTTAACACTATATTTAGTGTTTGCAGGCAGGTTCGACGCTAGATAATGTGAATTTCCCTCGAGTGAGGGAATCGGAAAAAATCAGTTTTGAGGGACCCGCGGGTTCGTCGGTGAGCTGGACAGGCGCTTCGCGAGAAGTTTGACCAGCAAGTCGGACAGAGACCGCGAAAATGGAGAGCCGGCCGTTTTCGAACGCCGGCAGACGGCGGAGTGCGCGTTTCACCTTTGGGGCAGAAATCCCTCGGGAAAAGCGCTATATATAGACAAAAGGGACCGGACCAATGCGCATCGAGCGTCGTTTCACCAAGCCAGGCCAATCTGCTTATGCGGAGATCGAATTCCGCAAGGCGCTTTCCGAGATCAAGAATCCGGATGGCTCGGTGGTGTTCCGCTTGGACAATATCGACGTGCCGGCGCAGTTCTCGCAGGTCGCTGCCGACATCCTGGCGCAGAAATATTTCCGCAAGGCCGGCGTCCCCGCGCGGCTGAAGAAGGTCGAGGAGAACGATGTTCCCTCCTTCCTGTGGCGCTCCGTGGCCGACGAGGCCGAACTTGCCAAGCTGCCGGAAGCCGAGCGCTACGGGTCCGAGATCGACGCCCGCCAGGTCTTCGACCGTCTGGCCGGCACCTGGACCTATTGGGGCTGGAAGGGCGGCTATTTCAAGTCGGAGGAAGACGCGCGCGCCTTCCGCGACGAGCTTGCCTACATGCTGGCCACCCAGCGCGTGGCGCCGAACTCGCCGCAATGGTTCAACACCGGCCTGCACTGGGCCTATGGCATAGACGGCCCGAGCCAGGGCCACTTCTATGTCGACCCGTTCACCGGCAAGCTGACCAAGTCGAAATCCTCCTACGAGCACCCGCAGCCGCATGCCTGCTTCATCCAGGGCGTGCAGGACGACCTCGTCAACGAGGGCGGCATCATGGATCTGTGGGTGCGCGAGGCGCGCCTGTTCAAATATGGCTCGGGCACCGGCTCCAATTTCTCGCTGCTGCGCGGCGAGGGCGAAAAGCTGTCCGGCGGCGGCCGTTCGTCCGGCCTGATGAGCTTCCTCAAGATCGGCGACCGCGCTGCGGGCGCCATCAAGTCGGGCGGCACGACGCGCCGCGCCGCCAAGATGGTCATCGTCGATGCCGATCACCCCGACATCGAGGAATTCATCGACTGGAAGGTCAATGAAGAGCAGAAGGTCGCCTCGCTGGTGACCGGCTCCAAGATCGTCAAGAAGCATCTCGAAGCCATCATGAAGGCCTGCGTCAACTGCGAAGGCCATGACGACGACTGCTTCGACCCCGCCGTCAACACCGCACTGAAGCGCGAGATCAAGGCGGCCAAGAAGTCCGCGGTGCCGGAGAACTACATCTATCGCGTCATCCAGTTCGCCAAGCAGGGCTACACCTCGATGTCGTTCAAGACCTACGACACCGACTGGGATTCCGACGCCTACCTCACCGTGTCGGGCCAGAACTCCAACAATTCGGTGTCGCTGAAGGACAATTTCCTGCGCGCCGTCGAGGATGATGCCGACTGGCACCTCACCGCCCGCAAGGACGGCAAGGTGCTGAAGACGCTGAAGGCCAGGGATCTCTGGGAAAAGATCGGCTACGCCGCCTGGGCATCCGCCGATCCGGGCCTGCACTTCAACACGACGATGAACGACTGGCACACCTGCGCGTCCGCCGGTGCGATCCGCGCCTCCAACCCGTGCTCGGAATACATGTTTCTCGACGACACGGCCTGCAATCTCGCCTCGATCAATCTGCTCCCCTACCGCAATGCGGACGGCACGATCGACATCGCCGCTTACGAGCACACCGTGCGGCTGTGGACCATCGTTCTCGAAATCTCGGTCATGATGGCGCAGTTTCCGTCGAAGGAGATCGCCAAGCTCTCCTACGAATACCGCACGCTGGGCCTCGGCTACGCCAACATTGGCGGCCTGTTGATGACCTCGGGCATTCCCTATGATTCCGATGAGGGCCGCGCCATCTGCGCCGCGCTGACCGCCATCATGACCGGCACCGCCTACGCCACTTCGGCCGAAATGGCGTCCGAACTCGGCGCCTTCCCCGATTACGACCGCAATGCGCAGAACATGCTGCGCGTCATGCGCAATCATCGCCGCGCCGCCTATGGCGACAAGGACGGCTATGAGAAACTGGCCGTCAATCCGGTGCCGCTGGTCGCTTCCGACCTCAAGCAGCAGGACCTGGCGACGCACGCCAAGGCTGCCTGGGACCGCGCCATCGAACTCGGCGAGGAGCATGGGTATCGCAACGCGCAGGCGACCGTGATCGCGCCGACCGGCACGATCGGTCTCGTCATGGATTGCGACACCACCGGCATCGAGCCCGACTTCGCCCTGGTGAAGTTCAAGAAGCTCGCCGGCGGCGGCTACTTCAAGATCATCAACCGCGCCGTGCCGGAAGCGCTGCGCACGCTGGGTTATTCGGAAAGCCAGATCGCAGAGATCGAGGCTTACGCCGTCGGCCACGGCAACCTCAACCAGGCGCCCGGCATCAACCCCGGCTCGCTCAAGGCCAAGGGCTTCACAGACGACAAGATCGCGGCGCTCAATGCCGCGCTGAAGTCGGCCTTCGACATCAAGTTCGTCTTCAACCAGTGGACGCTGGGCGCCGACTGGGTGAAGGAGACCTTTGGCTTCACCGACGAGCAGCTCAACGACTTCTCGTTCGAGATGCTGCCGGCACTGGGCTTCTCCAGGAAGGACATCGAAGCCGCCAACATCCATGTCTGCGGTGCGATGACGCTCGAGGGAGCGCCCTTCCTCAAGGCCGAACACCTCCCCGTGTTCGACTGCGCCAGCCCCTGCGGCAAGATCGGCAAGCGTTCGCTGTCGATCAACAGCCACATCCAGATGATGGCGGCCGCACAGCCCTTCATCTCCGGCGCCATCTCCAAGACCATCAACATGCCGAACGACGCGACGGTGGAGGACGCCAAGGGCGCCTACATGCTGTCTTGGAAATTGGCTCTCAAGGCTAACGCGCTCTACCGCGACGGCTCGAAGCTGTCGCAGCCGCTGAACTCCTCGCTGCTCGCCGATGGCGAGGACGACGAGGACGAAGCCATCGAGCAGCTGATCGCCGCCCCAGCCGCGCAGCGTGCGGTGCAGGTCACCGAAAAGATCGTCGAGCGCGTCGTGGAGCGTCTCTACCGCGACCGCGAAAAACTGCCGAACCGCCGCAAGGGGTATACGCAGAAGGCGGTCGTCGGCGGCCACAAGGTCTACCTGCGCACCGGCGAGTTCGACGACGGGCGTCTCGGCGAGATCTTCATCGACATGCACAAGGAAGGCGCTGCCTTCCGGGCGATGATGAACAATTTTGCCATCGCCATCTCGCTCGGCCTGCAATATGGCGTGCCGCTCGAGGAATTTGTCGAAGCCTTCACCTTCACCAAGTTCGAGCCGGCCGGCATGGTGCAGGGCAATGACGCGATCAAGAATGCCACGTCGATCCTCGATTACGTGTTCCGCGAACTTGCCGTGTCCTATCTCAACCGCCACGACCTCGCCCATGTCGACCAGTCGGATTTCGACAAGACGGCACTCGGCCGCGGCATCACCGAAGGCAAGGCCACGCCCTTCTCCAAGGGGCTCTATCGCGGTGCCTCACCGGTCAAGCTGGTATCGGGTGCCGAGCCCAAGGGGTTTGGCGGTTCTGGCCCGGCAACGGCCCCTGCCCGCGTGGCGCCGACGGCCTTCTCCGGCTCCAACGTGCTGGCGCTGAAGCCGGCGAGCGACGAGGCCATCGCCTACAAGCGCGACTATGAGGAACGCGCCAGGGAACTGGTCGAGGATATCGTCGAGGAGGAAGCCGAGGCTTCGGGCGGGCTGTTCACCGACACCGCCGCGCATGAGGCCGCGGAAGCCAAGGCGCTTGCCGCCACCCGGCGCCAGCAATCGCTGATGCAGGGCTACACCGGCAACGAATGCTCCGAGTGCCATAACTTCACCATGGTGCGGAATGGCACCTGCGAGAAGTGCGATACGTGTGGAAGCACCAGCGGGTGCAGCTGAGAGCTGACGCCGCCTCTGGTTGCAACCAAGGGCAACCATCGCCAGTAAAGCACAGTGCCAAAGCCGGCCGCGTCACCGTGGCCGGCAAGCCGTCTGAAGAGGCTACGCCAGGAACCCTGAACAGCATCCTCAAGCAGTCCGGTTTAAAGGAGTGACGACTTGCGTTACGCGGTAGTGATTGAGAAAGCAGGAAATAATTTTTCTGCTTATGTGCCGGACCTACCGGGCTGTATCGCGACCGGCGCGACGGTATCCGAGGTGGAAACCGAGATTCGCGACGCAATACGGTTTCATATCGAAGGCTTGCAAGCCGATGGGCTGGATGTGCCCGAAAGTGTCAGCCTGGCGGAATATATAGAGGCATAGTCTATATCCAGGCACTGCTCAACACGGTGCTTGGGGCCCTTTCGCGGAGCGAGGAGTCAACGGCAAGAGCAAGCAGCTCAAACAGGCGCCAGGACGGGGCGAATGGCGCCGCCTCAATCCGCGTCGGCCACCATTTGCCGGCCACCGGCCCAGGCGCGCCATTGCCGCTCGTCGCCGTGGAAGACGTTGAGGTCGATGCGGCCGGTGACGCCATGCGACAGGCCGGAGCCGGAATATTGCCAGAACAGCCATTTGCGGCCGGGATAGACTTTTGAGGGGTGCTGCGCCACGGCGCGCAGCCAGAATGAATAATCGAGGAATTCGCCCCTGAGATTGTCGCGGTAGAAATCGGGCGCGGTGTAGATGATGGGCCGCTGGCCGTAATGGCGCTCAAGCTTGTCCATGAACACCTGCATCTTCTCCAGCACCTTTTCACGCGACGGGCGCCGCTTGCAGCTGGATTCACCGTTCCACTCGACATCGATCACCGGCGGCAAGGCACCGTCGACCTTGGGCACGTTGCGGATGAACCAGTCGGCCTGCTCGCCGGCGGTGCGGCACCAGTAGAAGAAGTGATAGGCGCCGCGCTTCAGTCCGGCGGCGTCGGCGTTGCGCCAGTTTTTCATGAACAGGGGATCGAGATGGTCGCCACCGTCCGTGGCCTTGATATAGGCGAAGTTGGCGCCCTGTGCGCGCAGCTTCTCCCAGTTGACGTTGCCTTGCCAGCGCGACACGTCGACACCATGCACGGCAAGGTGACGGGGCGAGGAGCGGCCGAAATTGATCGGCTTGGCATCGCGAAAGCCGTAGCGCGTGACCGGCCCGGCAAGCATCGCAGGGGCTGCCCGCGACAAGAGCTTCGGCGGCGACACCAGCGCCGCTGGCTCGACGACCGGCGGCTCCACGCTGTCCGGCAGGTCGGGCGCCGGAAACGCCACCGTCTCTTCCTCGGCCAGGCCGTAAGGCCGGACATTCTCGTCCGCCGGCACGGCTTCCGCCACTCTGCGTTCAGCCTTTCTCACTGGGACCGATGCGATCGGCGCGCTGGGCCGCACTACCGAGCTGGTGATCTCGTTCGATGGTTTCTGCATGTCCAGCGCGTCCATGCCCGATGTCGATGAGCAGCCGGCAAGGCACAGCGATGCGATCACGAAACTGACGGCGCCTGGTAACCGCATCTTGACCTGTACTCAAACACAACAGACCGAAGGCGACGGCCGACGGACAAACCAGGTCTAGTTATGAACGGGAAATTACCAATAAAGATTGAATCAAGTTTTAAGCATGTTGGGCACGGTTCCGAGTGTCGGCCGTGCGCGGTCACAAGCGCAATCTAGGCCTGCCGATCCTATCGCCTGAAGACGCCGATCATCGGCCCCAGATTCCAGTAGTCGTCATTGCGGCCGATGGCCGGCGCGAGCAAGCTCGATATCGACCCGTCGAGGAACAGCGCATTGTCGCAGCCGAGCCCGTCGCGAAACAGGCGTGCGAAAGCATGGAATGTCACCGTGCCATTCGAAATGGCGAAGACGGCGACACCGTCCCTTCGCACCCCGACACCGTCGCGCGTCTTGCGCGAGGTGCTGTCGGCCCGGAATTTCTGGTGCAATCGGCCGTCGATCACCAGCATCGGTCCGGACTGCGTGGCATAGTCGGTGGGCGGACGCTTCCTCAGGAAATCCCTTGTCGCGCGGACCGCGGCCTTGCCGTCGCTGATGTAGAAAATGCCATTGGGCTGGAGCGAAAAATTGCCGCTTCCCGACCCGACCTTCGCCGAGGCCAGTTCCTGCCCGCGCTCGACATACAGGCCGACCGGCGCGAGATTTGGATGGTACATGCCGGCATTGATGGCGAACAGCATCGTGCGCCCGGCCCGCCGCTGGGCGTCGTCGAGATTGTGCAGCGACTGATAGGGCTTGCCGGCGGGGTCCTTCCAGAACAGTTCGATCCGATATTGCCTGGGATCGACCTCACAGACGAGATAGCTGGTGGCCTCGAAGGCGAAGTCGCGGCACGGCGGCAACGAGGCGAGCCACTGGCCGAGCGCCATGCCGATCGCCGCCGCCGACGGCAGCGCGGTCTTGATCAGCGCGAGCAGCAAAGGCGCGGATTGGAGGACAGTCAAAAGATCCATGTGCGCACCGGATTGCCAGTCCAACGAGCCGCTGCCAGCATTCGCCGGCGCGACGCAAGACCGGTCCCAAGAGGGAATGGATCAGACGGCCAAGGTCGAAGTGCGGCTGCCGATATCAGAAAGCGGCGACATCATTGAACAGAGCTGACGAGCCGCTCGTCGCCGCCAAGGATGGAAACCCAGCGACCGCTGTTGTCGCTCGCCTGTCTCTTCAGGTAACGATAGCCTGTCTGGTTCCAGAGGCGAACCTTGTCGCTGAGATTGTCGAGGATGAAATCGCCCTTGTCGGTGCGCACCGTGAGCACGGCGTGGCCTTCGCCGTCCGGCTTGCGCACCACCGTCATCAGCAGATTGGCGATGGCAATGCCGGCGGCCTTGAGCTCGCGCTGCTTTTCAAGCGCGTAGTCTTCGCAGTCGCCAAACCCGTTGTCGGGATAGGCCCACCACTCGTCCTTGCCGTAATTGTCGATGTCGCTCATCGGCTTGACGCGGGTGTTGACCGAGAGATTCACGGCGGAAATTTGCCGCAACAGCTGGCCGGTCATGCTCTCCGGCGCGTTGTCGGGCGAGCGGATGGAGCATTCGGCGGAATGGACCTTGCAAAAATCATAGTGCCCGATCGGCTGGGAGGTTTGCCCGCCGATGGTCATGGAAAGCGGTCCCGCATTCGCCAAACCCGCGGCCGAACAAAAAGCCGTCAGCGCAAACGCGAACCCCAAACCCGTCGCCTTGCGGCGCCAACCCACCGAGGATGCCATACGGCCCCACCCATCTATTTTGTTAACAGAACGTTAAAGATGGATTTTGCCCGGAGTCAATGAAGGCGGCCGATCACATCTTTGGCGATCGACGCATGCCCGACCAGGGTTGCGCCGAAGCAACACCGGCAAGCACATTCCTGGAAGTGCCTTTTAGTCCTTGTGTGAAGCCGGCGGAAAACCGCTACGCACTTTCCTGGAATGCTTTAGGCAAACCATCCCATGGCCAGCCCCAGCAGCAGGGCGATGCCGAGCACGCCACGATAGATGACGAAAGGCCAGGCCGAGAAGCGTTCCAGCACGCGCATCAGGCCCCATATGGCGAGGAAGGCGGATAGCGAGGCAACCACCAGGCCGACCGCGAGGATCGACCAGCCATGGGCATCGAGATGAGCCTTGTGCAGTTCCCAGAGCTCCTTGAGACCGGCGAGCGCGATGGCTGGCAGCCCCAGCAGGAATGAAAAGCGCGCCGCTTCTTCCCGCTTGAAGCCGAGCCCCAGTGCTGCCGTCAAGGTCGAGCCGGACCGCGAGACGCCCGGGACCAATGCGCCGATTTGGGCGACGCCGACGAGCAGCGCATCGACCATGGACGCCTGGCCCATGGTGCGCGCATGGCGGGCACGGAGTTCGGCCAGCGCCAGCAGAAGTGCCATAGCGATGCAGGCCCAGCCGATGACCCCGAGGCCGCGCAGCGGTGAATTGCAGGCGTTGAGCACGCCGGACAGAGCCACGCCCGCGACGACGATCGGGATCGTCGCCAGCATGATCCAGAGCGCCAGCCGGAAATGCCGGTCGGCGAAATCGCGCCGTTTCAAGGCGCCGAGCGAACCGGACAGGATGTCCCTGACATCGTTCCAGAAGTAGCTGATCACCGCGGCGAGGGCCGCAAGCTGCATGGCGGCGGAGAAAGCGGAGCCGGGATCTTGCCAGCCCAGCACCGCAGGGACGACGCGCATGTGGGCGGTCGAGGAAATCGGCAGCAGTTCGGTGATGCCTTGCACCAAGCCGAGAAATGCGACCTTGGCGTAGCCCAGGCCGACAAAGCCCATGTCCATGCCTTGCATGCAGCTGTCGGCCATGTCGAATTCCATGTCGGAGAGATCGGAGTTGCGCGGACAACGACTGATGGCGATCGGCCCGAGGCAAGCCATACCGCCATGGGGAGGAAAATCAATTTACGGATTTGTGAACTGGCGCCCGCGAACGGGTGTCACCGGGCTCGGAAGGCGTGGTCGAATGTCAACACTGCGCGGCCCCGGCGGAGGCCGCGCCAGGCAGTGGCCAGACCGGCCCGTTGGGTCGGTCTGCAAAAACTGGAGGAAATCACGATGCGATCAGGGGCACAGCCAGAGTTTCTGGCACGCCCTGGCGATCACGTGCGCCGGCGGGACAACCGGCTCCTCGACGGAAGGCCGACGCGCCCGTTCGAGCAGCGTGCGCACCTGTTCCGGGCGCACACGATCGCGCTCCATCACAAGCAGGACCATCGGATCGCTCAAAAGCTCGTCCAGGGTACTGATGCTGTCGTTCATCCGTCGTCTCCTCGAATGCCGGCCCGCACCGGTTAAATAGGGAGACAATGATGGCTCGCCAATGACGCTTTGCCGGCTTTCGCGTGACTGTTTCGATTATTTCGTGACTGTTTCGATTAATTTTTGTCATGGTCACGTAACTTCATCCCTCTGTTGGCCCGAAGGGTGGATGCGTGGCAATGCCACACTTCATCCAGCACGCCTCAACCGTCTCGGCGCTCGAGCGCCGATCCATCTTCTTTCATAAGTCGAGAAGCGAGGCCGGAGGCCTTAGGCAGGCGGCGGGCCTTCGTGCTGCGGCAAGCCGTCATCGAGCACCACCCAAGGTTGCTTGGAGGCGGTCCAGATGTGCATCTGCGGCTTGAAGACGGACGGATCATCGAGTGACCCGGTGGTGACGCCTATGATGCCGGCGGCATCGCGTCGCGAAAACATCGTCGTGCCGCAGCTGGGGCAAAACCCGCGCTTAATATCCGGCGAGCTGTTCACGATCGCGAACGGCCCTTCGACCGTCACATCCTCGATGCGAAACAGCACACGCGCATTGAAGGCGGCGCCGATCGCTTTTTGACAAAGCCGACAATGGCAGATGCGTTCGTTGACGGGCTCGACGTCGGCGCGATAACGCACCGCTCCGCACAGGCATCCGCCGTGATATTTAGCCATTGCCGTATCCGTTCCCGAGAGGATTTGATGCGAGACTATCGACGCCCGACATTGGGTCAATTCAAAAGCATTGATGCGATCCCATCGACGGCTGCGATGAAACTGCCGGCCGCCTCAAGGAGACTGCCGGCACTCAATACCGGACAAGCTATTCGGTTTCGCCGACTACCTCGTCCCAGCTCTTCACCTTGGTCTGGCCGTCGAGGAACGGCAGTGCTGCCGCAGTCAGTTCCGGGGCGAAGAAGACATCGTAGTGCGTTCGGTTGGGCAGAATCGCCAGGCGGTTCCGCGACAGGTTCTCGCGCATCCAGCCAGCGTCCTTCAACCCGCCGCCGAGCATCTGGTAAAACTTGATCTCGTGCTCGGGCTTGTACATGTCGCTGTCGCCATAGGCCAGCATGACCGGCATCTTGAGCTTGGGAACATCGGCCGAGTAGTCGTAGTTCTGGCGCATGAAGTTGCCGAGCGTGTCGAGCAGCTTGGGGAACTCCTCGGGATGCGGCGCCACGGCGACGTAGGATTTGTACATCGGCGTGTCCTTCATGAAAGGGGCGGCGGCCGCGCTCACCTGCGCCTGCTGCGGGCGCATCTCGTCATAGAACCCGTCGGCGGCATAGCCGGTCGAGACCAGCACAAGCCGGCGCACCGATTCGGGATGCTGGACAGCCATGCGGAAGGCGACGCCGCCACCCAGCGAATAGCCCATGACGTCGACATGATCGTAGCCGAGCGCCTTGACGATATCGGCCATGTCGTTGCCCATCGCCTCCAGCGTGAACGGCCGGTCGCCAAGCGCGGTGCGGCCATGGCCTTGCAGGTCGACGGTGATGACAGTGCGATGTTCGGCAAGCTTCGGCAGGATGGGGGCGAACATGTCCGCTGTGCCGAGACCGCCATGCAGCAGAAGCAGCGGCTCACCCTTGCCGTGGACGGCATAATAGTAATTCAGGCCGTTGATCGGCAGCAGGCCGGATTTTTCAGGCTTCGGCGGTGTCTTCGCTTCGGTCGTCATGGCAGATTTTACCTCGTTTGCGTTGGTGATGCCCGGACAGGCGAGAAGCGCCGCGGCCGAAGCAAGAATGGCGAAAAGCAGGGCTTTGGACATATCGATCTCCTCCAGTCTGTCCGTGTGTCGGTGCGTTCTTGAACTGGCTGGTGCACCGGCCCAACCCGCGCGAAAACCGATCGAGAATATTGGTCTGACCCGGCTTTCCGTCCCAAGGACGAACCAGCGAAATGCAAACCGACATCATCAAGGAGAAATTCTGGGGCTTTCCGGTGGATGGGGACCAACGGCGAAATCGAGGACGCCTCAGTGGCGCTTGGCTTGCACCAGATAGGCATCGATCTCGGTCTCGCCGAGCCACTTGGCCGCTTCCAGCCGGTGCAGGCCTTCGACCAATATATGCCGTTTACCGTCGTGGCGGACCTGGATCGGCATCTTCATGCCGTTCTCCAGAATGTCCTCGGCGAGATGACGGACCGTCTCGGGATGCAGCGTCTTCTTGCGCGCCGTCGGCACGTAGATGTCGTCGACCTTGACCTTCTGCACTCTGAGCATGTCGATCCCCGGGGCGGAACGCCGCCTTGTCCTGAGATAGTCGCTTTCTTGACGAGGGCCAAGGGCATGGCGACGAATAGGGAGGCAAGCGGGTTTGTCTGCCGCCGCGCATTTCGATATTATCAGCCTTTGTAGATACGGTCCTCGAGCGGCGTTTCGGCGATCAGCGTCTGCAGGCCCGACAGCAACGCCTTCTCGGCGCGGTTCATAGCCTTGTCCGGATTGACCAGCAGGAAGATGTCGATAGCCGGCGGCGCATCGTAGGGCGGCAGCCGCCAGAGCGTGCCGTCGGCCACATCGCGCCGCGCGACATGCAGCGGCAGCGGGCCGATGCCGAGCCCGGCGACGATCATGCGCCGCACCTCCTCCAGGCTCGACGACACGCCCACGACATCCGCGTTCAGCCGTGCTTCGCTGCGCAACAGCGCGACCGGCCGCAGCGCATCCGATATATGATCGGTCTGGAACGATACCGAGGGCTCGTCGCGGAGATCGGCGAGCGTCAGTCCGGTTTGCCCGTAGAGCCTGTGCCGCGGCCCGCAGAAGAAGCCGAAGAACTCGCGATAGACCATGTCGTATTGCAGCGCCGGATCGCGCTGGCTGACTAGGCAGACGCCAAACGAAGCACGGCGCTCCCTCACCTGCTTCGCCACTTCCGTGCTTGCCGCGACCGAAATGGTGATGCTGGCGCGTGGATAGTTGCTGTGGAATTCCGACAGCGCCCGGTCGAACAGCGGCGAGACCACATGGCTTGCGGTCGCGATCATGACATGGCCGGTGACATCGTCGCTGATGCCGCGCATCAGCAGCGGCAGCTGCGATATGGTGCCGAACACCTCGATGCTCTGCTCGTAGAGAAGCCGTCCAACCTCGGTGAGCTCGAAGCGTGTCGCGTCACGCTCGACCAGCCGCCGGCCGACCCGGTCTTCCAGCCGCCGCAGCGCATTGCTGACGCTTGGCTGCTTGAGGTTCAGCCTCTCAGCGGCACGCGTGATGCTCTTCACTTCCGCGATGACGACGAATGTCCGCAGCAGGTTCCAGTCCAGATCCCAGACCAGCCGTTCGGGGCGCGGCAATGCCATTCCTGATATCTATGCTCCTTATTTCCATTATCTATTTGCGCAATGCTACCGCAAAGGCAATCATTGACCTCAGGAGCGCTCCAACGCCTCCCAAGAAGAAGCCGTCGCGCTCCATCCAGAGGACAGGAATCAGATGAACAAAATATTTTCCGGTATTGCCGTGGCGACGCTGCTGTTTGCGTCTTCCTTCGCAGCCGTCTCGGCTCGGGCCGACGACCTCGAGAAGATCAAGGCGGCGGGCGAATTGAAGATTTCCATGAGCGGACAGTATCCGCCTTTCAACTTCGTCAACGATCAGAACGAGGTCGTCGGCTTCGACGCCGATATCGGCAAGGCGATCGCCGAGCGCATCGGCGTGAAGGGCACCATCATCACCACCGCCTGGGACGGCATCATCGCCGGCCTGCTCGCCAACAAATACGACACCGTGGTCGGCTCGATGACGATCACGCCGGAGCGTGAGAAGGTGGTCGATTTCGTCGGCCCCTACTACCACGCCGGCCGCGCGGTTTTCGTCAACCAGGATTCCAAGGTGCAGAGCCTCGACGAACTCAAGGGCAAGACCCTTGGCGTGACGCTCGGCGAAACGCATGAGAAATGGGCGCGCCAACAGGGCGGCTGGGACATCCGCACTTATAAGGGGCTGCCGGAATTGCTGCTGGAATTGAAGGCCGGTCGTGTCGACGCCATCGTCGTCGACAACATTCCGGTCATGGTCGCCGTCAAGGAGACCGGCGAGAAGGTGCGCAAGCTCGACACGCCGGGTATCGAAGGCGGCAGCGTCGCCATCGGCATCGCCATCCGCAAGGACAATCCGGAGCTCAAGGCCGCCATGCAGAAGGCGCTGGACGGCATGATGGCCGACGGCACCTACCAGAAGATATCCATGCACTGGGTGGGCAGCGACATCCGCTAACTTCGCCAGGCTTCGGCGGTCAAGGCCGCCTGAAGCCAAGAGCCACGGGCCATTGCATGGATTTCTCCTTGATGCAGCGCGTCTTCCCGTTCTTCGTGGAAGCCGCCTTGGTGACACTGGAACTGACAGCGCTGGCCCTGATCCTGGGGCTGGTCGCGGCAGCACTGGCCGCGACCGCAAGAATGTCGAGATCGGCGGTCCTGCGGGCCGTCGGCACGCTCTATGTGAGCCTGTTTCGCGGCACACCCTGCCTGATCCAGCTCTTCGTGCTCTATTTCGGCGGTCCGCAGATCGGCATCAATCTGGATCCGTTCGCGGCCGGCGTGATCGGCCTCGGGCTGAACATCGGCGCCTATATGGCGGAATCAATCCGCGGCGCCGTGGTGGCGGTCGACCGGGGCCAGACGGAGGCGGCGCGCACGATCGGGTTCGGCCGGTTCCAGACCTTGCGCAAGGTCGTGCTGCCGCAGGCCGCCAGGCTGATGATCCGGCCGCTCGGCGTCAACACGGTCGCGCTGCTGAAAGGGTCGGCACTGGTGTCCACCATCTCGGTCGTGGAATTGACCTACACCGCCCAGCGCTTCATCGGCTCCACCTACAAGCCGTTCGAGATCTTCGGCATCGCGGCCCTGCTCTACATGATCATGGTTTATGCCGTCGCCCGTGTCGTCGACTTGCTCGACAAGCGCTTCGCAATCGTCTGAGGGGCGGAAAACGATGCAAGGCCTGGATTTCACCGTCGTCGCGCCCTACTGGGATCTTCTGCTGACCGGCGCCTGGTGGACATCGGTGCTGACGGTCTCGGCGGGAGCGCTAAGCTTCGCCGGCGGCATCTTCTTTGCCGTTGTCGTACTCTACGCACCGGTAATCCTGGCCTACCCCGTGCGCGCCTTCATGTGGGTGTTCATGGGCACGCCGCTGCTGTTGCAGCTCTTCCTGATCTACTTCGGCCTGGTGCAGGTCGGCATCGACATCCCTGCCCTTGCGGCCGGCATTGTCGGTCTTGGACTGCATTTTGCCGTCTACAATGCCGATGTCATCCGGGCGGGCATCGTGGCCGTCGACGTCGGCCAGACGGAAGGCGCGCGCAGCATCGGCTTCGGCAAGTGGCAGACGCTGCGCCATGTCGTGATACCGCAGGCCATCCGCAACACGGCGCCACCCATCGGCAGCAATTTGATCGCGCTGTTGAAGGAATCTTCTATCGTCTCGGTCATCGGCATTGCCGAGTTGGTTCACTCGGCGCAACTGGCGATCAGCGAAACATTCCGCCCCTTCGAATTCTACATCACGGCCGCGGCGCTCTACTACATTCTCAATCTCGTGCTCGAGGCGGCCTTGCATCGGTTTGAAAGACATGTGGAGGTTTCCCGATGAGCACGCAGCGGCCAATGGTCGAGGTCCGCGGCGCACGCAAATCGTTTGGCGCCGTCGAGGTCCTCAGAGGCATCGACCTGTCGGTCGAACGTGGGCAGATCGTCGCCATCATCGGGCCGAGCGGCTCCGGCAAGAGCACGCTGCTGCGTTCCATCAACCATCTCGAGAGTTTGAACGGCGGCGAGGTCTGGCTGGACGGCGTACAGGTCAACCAAGAGCTGCATGGCCATGCGTTCGAAAGGCACATCAACAAGGTGCGTCAGCAGATGGGCATGGTGTTCCAGCACTTCAACCTGTTCCCGCATTTGACCGTGATCGAGAACATCACGATGGGCCCGGTGATCCTGAAAAGCATGCCAAAAGCCGAAGCTCGTGCGCTGGCGCTTGGTCTGCTGTCCAAGGTCGGGCTCGCCGACAAGATCGACGCCTATCCCTCGCGCCTTTCGGGCGGGCAGAAGCAGCGCGTGGCGATTGCCCGCGCGCTGGCCATGCAGCCCAAGGTGATGCTGTTCGACGAGGCCACCTCGGCCCTCGATCCGGAGTTGGTCGATGAGGTCAACGCGGTGATGAAGCAGCTTGCCGCCGAGCATATGACCATGCTCATCGTAACGCATGAGATGCGCTTTGCCGGCGAAGTGGCGGACAGAGTGCTGTTCATGGATGGCGGCGTGGTGGTGGAAGAAGGCCCGCCGGGCGACATCTTCCGCGCCCCGCAAAAGGAACGCACCCGCACCTTCCTCAAGAAATACCTTTCCGCCTGAGTATGACGATGACCAGACTGACCACTGAATTCCCCAATTTCGGACTGACGCCAGAGCAGCGCCGCCACGCAGTGCGCGGCCACTATTATGAGTGGCCAGGCATGGATGGCGAGCGCGGCGAAATCTGGTGCTACAGCGACCGGTTTTCCTATCGCGCCGGCGAGACAGTGACGCTGCATGTCAGTTCGACGGCACCGTCCTTCAGCATGGCGATCGTCCGCGACGGCGGCACGGAAACGAGAATGTTCGAGAAATCGGGCATCGCGGCGCGTTGGCAGGACACCCCCGACCAGTGTTCGGCCGAAGGCTGCGGCTGGGAGGCGTCGTTCGAATTCCGCATCGCCAGCGACTGGCCGTCCGGGGCCTATCGCGTGACGCTGACCGCGGACGGCCGTGACGGCAAGCCGATCCAATCCTATCATCTCTTCATCGTCGCGCCCCTGCCCGGCAAGAAGACAGGCCGTGTGCTGCAGGTGGCGGCGACAGGCACCTGGCTCGCCTACAACACCTGGGGCGGCTCCAATCATTATCAGGGCATCACCGGGCCGGACCGCAACCAGTACTCGCCTGTTGTCTCGACGCAGCGCCCCTGGTGCCGCGGCTTCGTCGTGCTGCCCAAGGAGGCGCCGCGCGTGCCGCTGGAGGTCGCGGTGCCGCCAAAGACCGTGCCGCGCTATCCGCACATGGAATGGGCCCTTGCGACCGGCCATTCGAAGAAATACGCCTCGTCGGGCTGGGCGAGCTATGACAGCCATTTCTTCCGCTTCGCCGAACGGGCGGGCTACGCCGTCGACCTCGCCAGCCAGCATGATCTGCATTTCTCGCCGGACATTCTCGATGGCTACGACTGCGCTGTCTTTGTCGGCCATGACGAATACTGGACCTGGGAGATGCGCGATGCAGTCGACAGCTATGTCGAGCGCGGCGGCCATGCGGCGCGTTTCGCCGGCAATTTCATGTGGCAGACGCGGCTGGAAGATGAAGGCCGCCGCCAGGTCTGCTACAAATACCGTGCCCGCGCCGAGGACCCCGCCTATCGCGGCGGCGACGTCACCCGCGCCACCAACTCCTGGGAGGCGCCTGAGATCGGCCGGCCGGGTTCGGCGACCTTCGGGCTCAACGCCACACGCGGACTCTATGCCGGATGGGGCGGCTGCGCGCCACGCGGTGTGCGCGGCTTTCCCGTGTATCGACCCGAGCACTGGGCCTTTGCCGGAACCGGCATCTATTATGGCGACCTGCTTGGCGCCGACAGCCATGTCTATGGCTACGAGGTCGACGGGCTGGATTTCGAAATCCGCGGCGGCCTGCCCTATCCGACCGCGACCAGCGGCGCGCCGGATGGCTTGGAGGTTCTCGCGGTCGGTATGGCCAGCCAGGTCGAGGAAAGCGCCGATATCCCGATCGAGGATCAGTTTCTCACCGACGAGGACGGCCGCTTCAGCGCCGAGACGCTGTTTGGCGATCGGAGCGACGCCAGCCTGGAAAAAGTCAAACGCGGCAACGGCATGATCGTCAGTTTCCCGCGCGGCAAGGGCGAGGTGTTCCACGCCGGAAGCTGCGAATGGGTCGCCGGCCTGCTGAGGCAGGACCCGATGGTCGAACGCGTTACCCAAAATGTCCTCGATCGTTATCTCGGAAAGTCCTGACATGTCGAACGCCCAGACCGCCGCCCCGGACGCCGAAGCCTGGCGCCAATCGCATCTGTTCTACCTCTCCAGCCTGCGCCGGCCGCTGATCGACCGCGCAGAGGGCATTTATATGTGGACGCAGGACGGCCGCCGTTTCATCGACGGATCGAGCGGCCCAATGGTCGCCAATATCGGCCATTCCAACCGCAATGTGCTCGACGCGATGAAGCGGCAGATGGACCGCGCCACCTTCGCCTACCGGCTGCATTTCGAGAACGAGCCGGCCGAAGAGCTGGCGCGCGAGCTCGCCGGCAAGCTGCCCGAAGGCATGGATCGTATCTTCTTCGTCTCAGGCGGCTCGGAAGCGACCGAATCCTGCATCAAGCTGGCGCGGCAGTGGGCGGTGGCCACCGGCCAAGCCAGCCGCTGGAAGGTCATCACCCGCTTCCCTTCCTATCATGGCGGCACGCTGGGTTCGCTCTCGATCACCGGCGACGATGCGCTGGCCGAGGCCTTCACGCCGATGATGCGGGTGATGCCGACCGTGCCGGCGCCGACCGCCTGGCGCGACCGCGACAATCTCTCGATGGAACAGCGCGGCGTCCGCTATGCCGATATGCTTGAGGAAAAGATCCTGGCCGAGGGGCCGGAAAGCGTGCTCGCCTTCATCATGGAACCGATCGGGGGTGCTGCCACCGCAGCGCTGGTGGCGCCGGACAGTTATTATGCGCGCATCCGCGAGACCTGCGACCGCTACGGCATCCTGCTCATCCATGACGAAGTGATGAGCGGCGCCGGCCGCACCGGCAAATTCCTCGGCGGCGACCACTGGAACTGCAAGCCAGACATCGTCGCGCTATCAAAAGGCCTGGGATCGGGTTATGCGCCGCTCGGCGCGCTGGCGGCGCCGATGCGGCTGGTACAGCCGCTGCTTGCCTCCGGCGGCTTCCAGCACGGCCATACCTATGCCGGCAATCCGCTCGCCTGCGCCGCAGGGCTGGCCGTGCTCGGCGAAATGGACCGGCTCAACCTGATCGCCAATGCGGCCGCCATGGGCGATGTGCTGATGGACGGATTGCAGGGGCTCGCCAAGCGCTTCCCGTTCATCGCCGACGTGCGCGGAAAGGGCCTGCTCACCGGCGCCGAGATGGTTGCCGACCCCGAAACGCTGCGGCCGATAGACCAGGGCAAAAAGGCCACCCAGCGCCTGCTCGACCTCGCCTATGAGCGCGGGCTGATCATCTATGGCCGCAAGGTCAAGGGCGGTGTCGACGGCGACAATTTCATGGTCGCCCCACCGATGATCGTCACCAGCGAACAGGTCGGCGAGATCGTCTCCATTATCGGCGACTCGCTCGAAGTTCTGGCTACCGAACTCGACCTGCCGGTCGAAGGCCAGGGATAAAACAATGGCGCCGAGAAAGGTCATCATCACCTGCGCCGTCACCGGCTCGGTCCATACACCGTCCATGTCGCCTTATCTGCCGGTAACGCCGGATCAGATCGCGGCGGATGCCATCGCCGCGGCCGAGGCCGGCGCCTCGATCCTGCATCTCCATGCCCGAGACCCAAAAGACGGTCGGCCAACGGCCCATCCGGACGTGTTCATGCAGTTCCTGCCGCGCATCAAGCAGGCGACGTCGGCGGTGATCAACATCACCACCGGCGGCTCCTCATTGATGACGCTGGACCAGCGGCTGGCGGCACCTTTGCAGGCCGAGCCCGAAATGTGTTCGCTCAACATGGGCTCGATGAATTTCGCGCTGTTCCCGATGCTCGACAAGCCAAGGGAATGGCAACACGAATGGGAACCGAAGCTGCTGGAAGCCACACGCGACACGATTTTCAAGAATACCTTCGCCGACATGGAAGGCGTGCTGGAGAGGCTGGGCAAGGGCTGCGGCACGCGCTTCGAATTCGAGTGCTACGATGTCGGCCACCTCTATTCGCTGGCGCATTTCCGCGACCGGGGGCTGGTGTCGGGGCCGCTGTTCATTCAGTTCGTGCTGGGCATTCTGGGCGGCATCGGCGCTGATCCGGACAATCTCATCCACATGAAGCGCATCGCCGACAAGCTGTTCGGCGACAGCTACCAGTTCTCGGTTCTGGCCGCCGGCCGCCACCAGATGCCGCTGATCTCCATCGCCGCAGCCATGGGCGGCAATGTCCGTGTCGGGCTGGAAGACAGTCTCTACGACGGCCGCCAGCTGGCGAAATCCAACGCCGATCAGGTGCGCCGTATCCGTGGCATTCTCGAGGGACTGTCGCTGGAGGTTGCCACGCCGGCCGAAGCACGCGACATGCTGGCGCTGAAGGGCGGCGACAGGGTGGCGTTTTGAGATGCGATTGAGATGGTAGCGCCCACCCCGCTCTGGCCTGCCGGCCATCTCCCCCTCAAGGGGGGAGATCGAACATCGCTGCGGCTTTCGCTAATCACTGACATCGCAACACCGGCGGTGACCTCGAAGCTGCCAATCTCCCCCCTTGAGGGGGAGATGTCCGGTAGGACAGAGGGGGGTGCCTTGGCGCCATGCTCTCAATGAACAAGGTTCGCCCATCACGAGCGGTTACACTTCGTCCCGGCCGGATCGACGATGTCGAAACCATCCACGCGGCAATCCTGAAACTCGGAAACCATATCGGCGCGCATCAGGAGATCACCTCGACGCCAGAGGACCTGCGCCGCTACGGCTTTGGCGAAAGACCTGCCTTCTCGACCCTGATCGCCGAAGTCGATGGCGAATTCGCCGGACTTTGCCTGTATTTCCCGATCTTCTCGACCTGGATGGGGCGGCCCGGCGTCTATGTGCAGGACCTCTATGTCGAGGACCGGTTTCGCGGCCGCAGGATCGGCGAGCGCCTGCTGCGGCGCGTCGCGGCCGAGTGCCGCAAGCAAGGCGGTGTTTATCTCAGATTGTCCGTCGATACCGACAATGAGAGCGCAAAGGCCTTTTATGAACGGCTGGGCATCGCCTGGTCGAGCTACGAGCAGACGCAGAAGATCATCGGCGACGCTTTCTTCACCTTTGCCGACGCGCCGGAGGAAAAGGAATGAAAGCCTTCTACGCGCAGGAGCAGAAGCGCCACGACCCCAAGGCTTTCCTTTCCAGCGGCGCCCCGCAGCCCAATCCGGAAAAGCCGGAGCGCGTCGAGAGATTGTTGGCAGGCGCAAAATCGGCCGGCTGCACGATCGAGCGGCCGCGCAATCACGGACTTGGTCCGGTCGCGGCGGTGCACACGCCCGAATATCTCGATTTCCTGGAGCATATCTATACGCGTTGGCAACGCATTGAGGGTGCCTCGGAGGAAGTGATCCCGAACATCCACCCGATCGCGCGCAACGGCTCCTATCCGGCCTCCGCGGTCGGCCAGGCTGGGTACCACATGGCCGATACGGCCTGCCCGATCTCTGGCGAGACCTGGCAAAGCGCGCTGTGGAGCGCGTGGAGCGCGGTCGAGGCGGCGGAAGCGGTGATGGCGGGCGCGCCGGCCACCTATGCGCTTTGCCGCCCGCCCGGTCACCATGCGTTCGCCGACGTCGCCGGCGGCTTCTGCTTCATCAACAATTCGGCCGTCGCAGCACAGGTACTGCGCCGCCAAGCGGCACGGGTTGCGGTCCTCGATGTCGATCTGCATCACGGCAACGGCACGCAAGGCATCTTCTATGCGCGGCCCGACGTGCTGACCGTTTCGCTGCATGCCGATCCGGTGCGCTTCTATCCGTTCTTCTGGGGCCACGCCGACGAGCGCGGCGAAGGCCCCGGTCTCGGCTACAATTTCAACCTGCCCTTGCCACGCAAATCCGCCGACGCGGCGTTTCTGGAAGCGCTTGAGGTGGCGTTCCAGCGCATCCGCGCCTTCTCGCCCGACGCGCTGGTCGTGGCGCTCGGGCTCGACGCGTTCGAGGGTGATCCGTTCGGCGGACTTTCGGTGACGACGCCGGGTTTCTCGCGCATCGGCGAAGCCATCGCCAAGCTCGGCCTGCCGACGGCAATCGTCCAGGAAGGCGGCTATCTCTGCGACGAACTCGGTGACAACCTCACCGCTTTCCTGACCGGGTTCGGCACCAAGGCACGCTGACCGGTCGATCTCGGGTCAGGGCCGCTGCTGCCTGAGCATGGCGATGACCCGATGCACGCTCTCCAGCGTCTCGTCGATCTCGCCGGATGTGTTGTAGTGGGCGATGCCGATGCGCACGACGCCTTGTTCGGCCGGAATGCCGAGCTGGTGGACGACCTCCCAGGCGTAGTTGTGGCCGGACCAGAGGAAGATGTTCTCTGCGTTCATCTGCCGGACGATCGTCTCCGGCGCGATGCCGTCGACGGTGAAGGAGACCGTCGGCACGCGCTCGCCGATCCGGGCGGGGTCGGTGATGCCACGGATCGTCAGCCCCTGGATATCCGACAGGCCGTCGATCAGCCTCCGGGCCAGCACGTTCTCATATGGGATCGACACTTCGAACGCCTTGGCAATGCTTTGCCGCCGTGAACCGCCCTCGCCCGCCGCGGCACCGAGATCGGCGAAATAGTCGATGGCCGCCGTCAAACCGGCCATCAGTTCGATCTGCGGCGTGCCAAGTTCGAACCGCTCCGGCAGGTTGTCTGACGAGCAGCGGCATTTGTAGGGTTGCAAGTCATCGATGACATCGCGACGGCCCCACAATATGCCCATATGCGGTCCGAAGAATTTGTAGGCCGAGCAGATCAGGAAATCGCAGCCGAGGTCCTGCACGTCGATCAGGCCATGCGGCGCGAACTGCACCGCATCGACATAGACCAGGGCACCGGCTTGTTTTGCGAGGCGCGTCAGAGATTTAACCCGATTGATCGAACCGGTCAGGTTCGAGGCATAGTTCAAAGCGACCATTCGAGTCTTCCCGGACAGAAGCCCGGTCAGCGCGGCCTCTTCGACCTGCCAGCTCTTTTCATCGAAGGGCAGCCAGCGCACGACGAGACCAAGATCCTCGGCAAGCTGCAGCCACGGCGAAACATTGCCCTCGTGGTCCATGCGCGTGAGGATGATCTCGTCGCCGGGCTTCATCGTGCGGCCGAGCGTACGCGACATGTGGTAGGTCATCGTCGTCATGTTGGCGCCGATGATGATCTCCTCAGGGCTCGCGGCGCCAAGGAAGTCGGCCATTGCGTGATGCGCTTCGTCGACGACAGCTTGAGCCGCGATCGTCGTTTCGAAATAGCCGCCGAGATTGGCGTTGGTGGTCAACAGGCAGCGCGACACTGCGTCTGCCACAACCTGCGGCACCTGCGTGCCGGCGGGATTGTCGAGATAGATGCGCCGGCGCCCTTTATCGGTCAGAGCGAGCGCGGGGAATTTTCCACGCACTGTTTCAATCGGAAAATCCACCATCGTCTGCATCCCAATGTTATTCTTGGTTAATTCCACTCGCGAGCCAATCAAGGACAGGGATTGCCGACCCGCTGGTGAATGGCGTCCACCGCCTTCTGCATCTCTTCGGTCCAGACGACCTCGACTGAAGACAGCGCCATTTCGAGTTGCGAAATGGTCGTCGCGCCAATGATATTCGAGGTGACAAAGGGCCGGCTCGATACATAGGCGTTGGCGAACAGCGCCGGCTCCAGGCCAAAGGAGCGCGCCAGCTCGTTGTATTCAAGCTGCGCCTCGGCGGCGTTAGGCGTCTCGTAACGCTGGCCGCGGTTGAAGAGCTGCGTGCGCGACCCCTGCGGACGCGCACCGTGATCGTATTTGCCCGAGAGATAACCCTGTGCGAGCGGCGAATAGGCAAGCAGCGAGACCTCTTCGCGATCGCAGACTTCGGCGAGGTTCACCTCGAAGGTCCGGTTGACCAGATTATAGGCGTTCTGGATCGAGGCGACGCGCGGACCAATAGCTTTGTCAGCCTCTGCAATGAAGCGCATGACGCCCCAGGAGCTCTCGTTCGACAGGCCGAAATGGCGGATCTTTCCTGCCTTCATCAGCTCATCAAAAACGGCAAGCGTCTCCGCGATCGGCGTTTCCCCGGTCGGCGCCCCGACGGAATCAGTGCGGCGCGCCACGGCGCCGACGCGCGTCGGATTGGCGCCCCAGGGTATGTCCCGCTCCGGCCAGTGGATCTGGTAGAGGTCGATATAGTCCGTGCCGAGCCTGGCCAGCGATTTGTCGACGGCATCGAAGATATCGGCGCGCACCAGCTGCGACGGCCTGTCGCCGCGAAACCAGCTGTTGGCGGTGCGCCCGACGACCTTCGAGGCGAGTATCACCTTGTCGCGGTTGCCCTTTGCCTTCATCCAGCTGCCGATGATCTTCTCGGTCCGCCCCTGCGTCTCCGGCTTGGGCGGGATTGGGTAGAGCTCGGCAGTGTCGATGAAATTCACCCCGCGCGAAAAGGCCAGGTCCATCTGGGCGTGGCCGTCGGCTTCGGTGTTCTGCTGGCCCCAAGTCATCGAACCGAGGCAGATCTGGGTGACAAGAAGATCGGTCCGACCGAGACGGCGTTTGTGCATGGAAGTGTGCTCCGGCGGGAAAAGCTTGCGCGGCTGCGCGGGGAAGGAAGTTTCATCCTACAAGAAAGCAGAGGCGCTCTCCAAGCCTCGGCAAACCGACTTTTGCGTGAACCAGACTGCGCTACCGGCGAGCCCCTGCCAGGGCGCGCCGCTTGGCCTCGTCGATCAGCATGTTGGCCACCTGCATGCGGATCATGGCGCGCTGGCGCAGGTGCGGCGCGACGCGATCGGGATGGTTCGAAAAGGCGAAGCTGCGGCGCATGCGGCCAAAATCGGCGACAGCCTTAGGTGTGTCCAATCCCAATTCCACGGCAATTGATTCGGGATCGATCGGCGGCAGTTTTTCCTCGGGCTTCGTTTCTTCGCCCGCCAGCGCCAGCTTCGCGTGATCGAGCAGGGCCGCGAATTCTGCGGCGAGATCCGCGCCTGCCTCGCGATACTCCGTGGCAAATCCGCTGCCAGAAACCTTGATACGGCCGGAATGGAGCTCGTCGGCGACGGAAAGATAGTCAAATGGAATCGACGGGCGAGTGGCGGCCTCTTCGCCGTCCTTGTCGGGGGCGACGAAGAGATCATCGAGCAACGAAGCGAAATCCCGCTTGGCGCTGGTAACGATGTCAGCCTCCCCAGTCTCACGGTGTGTTCGAGACATCCACCTTAGGGTCCGCTCGTTAAAAATGCATGCCGCCGATTTTAACAATTGAAAGCGTTGACGAGACTGGACCGCAGCCCCGTCACTCACAAAAGGCCAGGCCGCACTTTCGGCAGTCCGGAATTCGCCGGAAGCGGCGAGGAAAAACCGGCCAAGTGCCAGCAAGAGGGATTTCGCGATCTGCAAAAATTTCAGGCGATGCAGGATCGTGGCAGAAAATTTTGCTGAGCATGGCAGGCATGCAAATGCTGCACTGCACAATTGTCACGAATCCCCTATATTCCGACGCTGGGAGGTCCAACAGGGGCCTGGATTATGGGGTTCTTCACTGAAATGTTCGCGCGGCCACGGCCGCAGGAACATCTGCGTTATCGTGCCGCGCTCGCGCTGCTGCATTCCATGAGCAATGCGGACCGCGCCGACATCGGCATCAAGCCCGCCGATTTCCCGCGCATCGCCCGCGAAATGTCCGTTCGCTAGTTCCGGCAGCCAGGATATTTTCCGCTCCTGATGCGCAACGCCTTGACGGCGTAATCCGTCAACGCGAGCCCAGGAACGTTGCCTTGCCCAGCGGCACACCATTGTGGCGAAGAATGTCGTAGGCGGTGGTGAGGTGGAAATAGAAGTTGGGCATGGCCAGATGCAGGAGATACTGCAAACCGGCCATCGAGACCTCGCGCCCGCCGAGCCTGACCTCGATAATCCGCTCGTCCGAACCTTCGAGATCGGCCGCGGAGAACGTCGCCAGATGGTCAAGCGTCTTGGCGATGCGTGCCTGCAATTCGGCAAAGCTCGCCTCATTGTCCTCGTATTTGGGAACCTCCCGGCCGGCGAGCCGCGATGGGGCTCCCTTGGCATGGTCGGTGGCGATCTGCACCTGCCTGGTCAGCGCGAACATGTCGGGCGCCAGCCGCGCCGTCAGGAATACCTGCGGGTCGATCTTGCGATCGCCGGCGTTCTGTTCGGCGGTGGACAGCACGCTGGACAGCGCTTTCAACCGGGCCGAAAACACGGCCACCGATACTTCATACATGGATAGGGTCACGCAATTATCTCCCGGGCAGTTGAGGCGCCGCGAGCGCGAACTAGCGCCTTCCCGGGCGATTCTTCAAGCGATACCCGCAAGGCGTCACCACGTCGCCGCAATCACCGTGGTAGAATTTCCGTTACCGCGTGGAGATTCCCGATGAGACACGCTTTTCTCGCAGCGACCGCCTTGTTGCCCCTTGCCTCCATCGCCCAGTCGGCACCTGCCGACGAAACGCCCTACGTCGATGACAGGTCGAGCGCCGAGGCGGTTGTCCACTCGCTCTACAGTGCCATCAACCGGCATGAATTCGCGCGTGCCTGGGGTTATTACGGCGATACCAAGCCGGCCAAGGACTTCGATAGCTTCGTCAAGGGCTATGACGGTACCGACAAGGTGGAGGTCAGGACCGGCGCCGTATCCAACGAGGGCGCGGCAGGCAGCATCTACTACAGCGTTCCGGTCGCCATCCAGGCAACCGACAAGAAGGGCGAGGCGAAGGTCTTTGCCGGCTGCTACACTCTGCGCCAGGTCAATGCCCAGATTCAGGCGCCGCCATTCCAGCCGATCTTCATCGACAGCGGAGCGCTGAAGCCGTCGAGCGCGGATTTCGAGCAGGCTGTGCCCGCTAGCTGTGGCGACGGCCCGCCGCCGCCGGAGAAGGATGCAGCCCTGGAGCAGGCCAGGAAGGCTTTCCTGGCCAGCTATAGCGATCAATGCGACAGGGATCTCGCGGCCAAGGAGCCGGAGATTTTTTCCATTAAATACAGGGACAAGGATGCGGCGGCCGGCGATCCCGACAAGGAAACGCGCCTGTTCCATTTTTCCTGCTCGGCGGCCGCATACAATGAAAGCTCGATCTACTACATGACCGACGAGGCGAACGGCGTCAGGCAATTGCAGTTCACCGAACCGGAGATGGACATCCGCTACGTAAACAACGACAGCGAAGGCAAGGTCGAATCCATGCACATCGTCGGCTTTCAGACCACCGGCTGGGCGACCAATTCCAGCTACGACCAGGACGCCCACACAATCACCACCTTCAACAAATGGCGCGGCGCCGGCGATGCCTCGTCAGCAGGCACCTATCTGTTCCGCAACGGCGATTTTTCGCTCGTCCAGTACGACGTCGACGCTTCCTATGACGGCGAGGAAAACCCGCAGACGGTTGTCGACTACAACACCGCTCCGTAGGGAAGACTCAATCAAGAACGCCGCGTTCGACCGGTCCTTCGCATTCACCTGCTCGATTCAGGCCGCGAACGCATCGGCCGAAAGAAGGCGCGAATGTCCTGGACCAGAAGATTGGGCTCCTCCAGCGCAGCGAAATGGCCGCCCCGCGGCATCGGTGTCCATCGCTGCACGTCGAAGACCCTCGCCACCCAGGAGCGCGGCGGCATTGGCAGTTCGCGGGGGAAAAGCGCTACCCCAAGCGGCGGCGAAACGCGTTCCCGCGCCTTGAACGCAAGAGGGGACAGCCGATTCTCCTTGTAGAGTCGCAAGGACGAGGTGAGCGCATTGGTGAACCAGTAGAGAGAAACGTCCGTAAGGAGCGCGTCCATGCCAAAGGCGCGTTCCACGTCACCGTCGCAATCGCTCCAGGAACGGAACTTCTCGATCATCCAGCCTGCGAGACCGATCGGCGAGTCTGTCAGCGCATAAGCAAGCGTCTGAGGCTTCGTGCCCTGCAGATGGGCATAGGCACCCTCCGTTGCCGTCCAGGCCGCAGCCTTGTCCAGAAATGCCTGTTCCTCAACGGTGACAGGTGGCTCAGTTGCACCCAAGGGTGGCCGATAGCTCCCGGGAATGTAATTGACGTGGACGCCAAGCACTTTTTCAGGAAGGAGCCGTGCCATCCAGGTGGAGACGCCCGCGCCGATGTCGCCGCCCTGGCAAGCGAAGCGGTCATAGCCGAGCCCGCACATCAACTGCACCCATAGCTCCGCGATGCGGCCGGAGTGGAAGCCTAGTTCCGTCGGCGCCTGCGAGAAGCCATATCCGGGCAACGAGGGAACCACGACGTGGAAAGCGTCGGCTGGGTCACCACCATGGGCAGATGGATCCGTCAGCAATGGAATGATGCGTTCCATTTCGATGAAGGAACCGGGCCAGCCATGCGTGATGATCAGCGGCAGCGGCGCCGGTCCGGTGCCTGGCTGGTGGACAAAATGGACGTCCAGGTTGTTCACCCTGGCCAGATATTGCGGCAGCCGGTTCAGCCGCGCCTCTTGCGCTCTCCAGTCGAAGCGATCTCGCCAGTAACCGGCAAGGCGCTCCATGAACGTCAGGTCGGCCCCATCGTTCCAGCCTGTTTCGATTGGCGGAACGGGCCATCGCGTTGCGTGAAGACGGCCCTGGAGATCCTCAAGTTGTTCGTTCGGAATCTGGATATTGAAGGGGCGAGCGTCCATCGCCGTGCTCCGAGCCGTTGGATCATATCAGCCTACACCTGCAAGAGGATATCGGCCGAACGATGATAGCCAAACCCAATGCTCTTTGGTCGACATGCATCAAGGCGCCTTCGACAACATCCAGTTGAGCGTGCCCCGCCAGTCGGTCATGCGGATCGGCGTGCCATGGGTGCCGGTCTCGAAGCGGACAAACCGCGTCGGATAGGGATAGGCTTTCGATCTCGCGATGATGGAGCGGAAGAACGCTTCCTGCTTTTCCACAGGGAAAACCACGTCATGGCTGCCCTGGCCGAAGAAGACCGGGACATGGCGCCTGAAGGCAGGGCTTGCGAGGAAACTCTCGTCCCATAGCGAGCCGAGCAGCAGCAGCCCGTTGATGCGCCGGCCGGTATCGTTGCGGGCGGCAAGCTTCCAGCACAGGGCGCCGCCCATCGAGCCACAGGCGACGAAGATTTTCGCGGCTGGCGATTGTTCGGCATAGTGATTGATCAGGGCCGCGACCTGCGCCGCGCCGGTGTCGCCGAAATCGGAAAAGTCCGGGCTGAGATAGAGGCCGCCATTGCCGGCCATCAGGTTTTTCAGTCGGTTGAAATTACCGCCGAAGGTGAAGTCGTCGACGCCCTGCTTGCGGCTGCCCCCTTGCCCGTGCAGGTAAAGCACGATGATGCCGGCGCCTTGCGTCTTGCCAACGGCAATGTGCCTGACATCGCCGACATCGGTCTTCAACAGCAGATCCTGCTGCACCTTGCGTACGCCGGTGTCGGTGTACTGGGCGTGCACCCTTCGCTCCGGCACCTGGTCACGCTGGTTGATGTCACGCATCTCTCGGTAGTCGATGACCGTATAGGCGCCATTGGTGTCGGATGAGAGCGTCGGGGGATAGGCGAACAGATCGTCCTTGAAGGGTTTTAGTTCGAGCGCATCGGCATAGGCGGCGGAAAACAAGAAAAGTAAAGCTGTGAGGGCAGCGCGGCACGCCCCCCTCTGGCTTGCCGGCCATCTCCCCCTCAAGGGGAGAGATTGGACATATGTTCGGCTTTCGCCAACCTCCACGCTTGCAAGGCGGGAGCCGTCATCGAAACTGTCGATCTCCCCCCTTGAGGGGGAGATGGCCGGCAGGCCAGAGGGGGGTAGAAGCGCAGACGCTGGTGAACTGAAAACCATCACTCAGCCATGCGTAATTCAGCTTCGGTTTGTCAATCCTGCAGCACGCCGCCGGCGCCTTCCAGCGCCTCGCGGGTGTCGACATCAACGGACGCGCCCTCGCCGATCTCCACATCGATGACGTCGAGCCCCTCGGCCTCCACCAGATGGCGTGCGCCGGTATCGCCTTCGAGATGGGCGATCGCCGGGAACAGCGAGCGCGGCAGAAGTACCGGGTTGCCGCGTTTGCCAAGGTGCGAGGCGCGGACCACCGAATTGCCTCCTGCCCCGCGAAACGCATCGATCAGCCGGTTGAGATCGCCGGACGAGACACCCGGCATGTCTCCGAGAACGATCATCGCACCGGCGGCGTCTCCCGGCAGATAGGCCATACCGGCTTTCACGGAGGTGGAGAGCCCATCGGCAAAATCGGGATTGTCGGCGAAGGTCACGTCCAGGCCCGACAACGCGCCGCGCACCCGCTCACGTTGATGGCCGGTGACGACGATCGTGCCCGAAGCTTGCGAGGCGAGCGCACGCTCTGCTGTACGGCGGACCAACGGTTGGCCGTCGAAAAGCGCCATAAGCTTGTTCGGCCCGCCCATGCGGCTCGAACGGCCTGCTGCCAAAAGCACGATCCCAACCTTGAGCCGGCTTACGGCCGGCAGCGGTTCGCGCGGCTGCGGGCGTGTCGGGATTTCCATCAGCAGGCCGCCGACGCCCATGCCGGCGATGTCGGTCGCCGTTACGTCGAGGCCGGCGATCAGCCGGTCGAGCACCCAGTCGAAGCCGTTCTCCTTGGGGCTGCGGGCGCAGCCCGGCGCGCCGATGATCTGCTTGCCGGCAAGCTTGCCGAGCACCAGCAGATTGCCGGGGTCGACCGGCATGCCGGCGCGGATGACGGTACCGCCCGCTTCCTCGATCGCGGCCGGAACGACGTCGGCGAAATCGCTCATGGCCGAAGCGCCGAAGATCACCACCATGTCGTTATCGCGCGCCAGCGAGGCGGCCGCCTCGGCCACCGACGCAACCTCGTGCGGCGTGCGGCGCTCGGCCGTCAGCCGCCCGCCCGAACGCGCCAGCCGTGCCTCGGTGACGCGCAACGTCTTGTCGAGCACGCTCGGCTTGACGCCCGGCAACACGGTCTGGATGACACCGACACGAATGGGCCGATAGGCATTGACGGCAAAGATCTCGCCGCCGGCGCAGATCTTCATGACCGCATCGACCAGCGCCGACCCGACGGCGAAGGGAATGATCTTCACTGTCGCTACCATCTGGCCCTTTTCAACCGGCGCATGCTGGCCAAGCGTGGCAATGGTAATGGTTGGATCGACGGCATTGATGGCGTCGATCATCGCGCTGTTGACGGTGAAGACGCCAGCGGCTTGGGCATGGAGGTTGACCCGCCCGGTCGCGGCAGGCTTGGCCACGACATTGCGGTGGCGCATACCGGTCGCGATCCGTTCAGCGGCGGCGTCTTCGCCCAGATCGCCGGGAGAAAGCACGGCCGCAACGACTTCGCCGATGCCCGCCGCTTTCAGCACCCCGACATCCTCTGCACTCAGCCGATGCGCTTTGCGGAAACGTCGCTCGCCGACCGTCGTCGCGTGCGCAAGCACGGCGCCCTCAGCCTGTTCGATAGGAACCGGGCCGAATTTCACGCTGCGGCGTCCCTGGCTTCAAGGCCGCGCGAGCGAAATGCGTGAATAACCTGCGCCAGCACGGCGGCGGCGATCTCGGCGGGGCTGGCCGCACCGATGTCGAGACCGATCGGCGCATGGATGCGATCGATCTGCTCGGAAGTGGCGCCCAGCGCCAACAGGCGCTCGACCCGCTTGGCGTGGGTTTTCCTGCTGCCAAGTGCCCCGACATAGAAGCACCTGGCGTCGAGCGCCGCTTTCAACGCGAAATCGTCGATCTTGGGATCGTGGGTGACGGCAGCGACCGCCGTGTAGCTGTCGAGTGGCTGTCGTTGCAGGACCTCCGCAGGCCATTCGGCGTGCAACGCGACGTCGGGGAAGCGGTCCGACGTGGCAAAAGCCGTGCGCGGATCGATGATCTCGACTGGATAGCCGGCGATCCTGGCCATCGGCGCCAGCGCCTGGCTGATATGCACGGCGCCGATCACCACCAGGCGCGGATGCGGCAGATGCGCGTTGAGAAAGAAGGTCCGCCCTTCCGCTTCGACCGAACCGGAATTCCCGGTGCGGAACGCCTTGCTGATCGCGGCACCGAGATCGCCGGCGACCGCATCGCCTTCGCGCACGACACGGTCGCGGCCATCACCAAGATCGGTGACCAGGATCGCGGCGCGGCGCGCGCGACGCTCGGCGTTGAGTGTTTTCAGCGCATAAGGATCCATCGAAGATCAGCCTAGTCTTTCCACATAAACTTTGATGCGGCCGCCGCAGGAAAGGCCCACCTGCCAGGCGGTCTCGTCGGCGACGCCGAATTCCAGCATTCTGGGCTTGCCGGTGCCGATGACGTCCATGGCCTCCGTGACCACGGCGCCTTCGACACAGCCGCCCGAAACCGAGCCGTGGAAATTGCCGTCGGCGTCGATGACCAGATGGCTGCCGGCCGGGCGTGGCGCGGAACCCCAGGTCTCGACGACGGTCGCGATGGCGACATCCTTGCCGTCCTTCATCCAGCCTTCCGCGATGATCAGCGGGTCGCGGGCCTCGTCGAGATAAATGCTGTCGCTCATCGTTGCTTCTCTCAGGGTCTGTTTTTCCCGAAAATATGTGTCTTCAGCAGCATATGGCTACGCGGCGCGCCTCGCGCCACCCTCCATCCATCGCCGCGGATCGACGGCATATCCAGGCTTCCGGTCCAGCGAAGCGCAGAGATCGGCGAGCGCATCGAGATTGTGCACGGCACGGAATTCATCGACATGCGGCAGCATCGCCCTGACGCCGCGGGCGCGCGCCTGGAAACCGCCGAAGCGCAGCAAGGGGTTCAGCCAGATCAGCCGCCGGCAGGATTTGTGCAGACGCTCCATTTGCTCCGAGAGGCCGTCGACCGCGTCTCGCTCGAGCCCGTCGGTGATCAAAAGCACCACCGCGCCCTGTCCCAGCACGCGACGCGACCATATCAGGTTGAACTCGGCCAGCGTGTCGCCGATGCGCGTGCCGCCCGACCAGTCTTTCACCGCGGCGGAACAATCGGCCAAGGCGGCGTCGGGATCGCGATGGCGCATCTGGCGGCTCAGATTGGTGAGCCTGGTGCCGAAGACGAAAGTGTGCACGCGACGGCGCTTTTCCGTCAGAGCATGCAGGAAATGCAGGAAAATACGCGTGTATTGGCTCATCGAACCGGAAATGTCGGCGAGCACGACCAGCGGCGGATACACTTCGCGGGGCGAGCGGAACTTCGGCAGGATCAGTTCACCGCCAGTGCGTGCGGCCGAGCGCATCATGGCACGCGGATCGATGCGGCGACCATGCGCATCGGCCTTGAACCGGCGTGTCCGCACCATGTCGAAGGGCAACCGCAGTTCGGCGATCGCTTTCCTGGCATCGGCCATCTCGGCGGCATTCATCTGAGCGAAATCCTTGGCCCTCAGCACCTCGTTGCCGGAGAAAGTAAAGCGCGCGTCGACCTCGATCTCTGGGATTTCCTGCGTCGGCTGGTTCCTGCTGTGGCCTTCGAACATAGCCTGGCTGACACGGCTTTCGGCCGCGCGTGGCTTCTGCTTCTCCCTGGTATCGGGCGCCACCGGCGAAAGCATCGCCAGCATCTTTTCGACCAGCTCACGCGACTTCCAGAATAGCCGGAAGGCCTCGTCGAAGGTGGCATGGTCCTCATGCCGCGACACCAGCACGGCATGCAGTGTCCAGTAGAAATCGTCGCGCGAGCCGATGCCGGCGGCAAGTACCGCCTCGATGGCGTCCTTGACCGAGGCCGGCCCGACCCGCATGCCTGATTTGCGCAAGACACGGGCGAAATAGACGATGTTGTCGGCGATGTGGCCGTCGACAGTCGCCTCCTTGGGTTCCGCGCGAGGCATGGCCATGAGCCCTACTCCGCCGCCGAAAGCTCGGCCTTCACCTCGTCGAGGATACGCCGGCCTTCGCCCTCGCCGATGCGGGCAATGTCGTCCTGGTATTTCAGCAGCACGCCGATCGTGTCGGAGACGGTTTCCGGGTCGAGTGCGACTTTGTCGAGTTCGGTCAGCGCGCCGGCCCAGTCGATGGTCTCGGCGACGCCCGGCATCTTGAACAATTCGATCTGGCGCAGCTTCTGGATGAAGGAGACCACCTCGGCCGAAAGCCGGCTGTTCGCCTGCGGCACCTTGCGGCGCACGATCTCCAATTCCCGCTCGGCGCTGGGATAATCGACCCAGTGATAGAGGCAGCGCCGCTTCAGCGCGTCATGGATCTCGCGGGTGCGGTTGGTGGTGATGATGACGATCGGCGGTTCCTCCGCCCTGATCGTGCCGAGTTCGGGCACCGTCACCTGGAAATCGGAAAGGATCTCGAGCAGGAAGGCCTCGAACGCCTCATCGGTGCGGTCGAGCTCGTCAATCAGGAAAACCGGGGCGGCGCCGGCCTTGCCGGTCAGCGCATCGAGCACCGGACGGCGTATCAGATATTTTTCCGAGAAAACGTTGCGCTCCATGTCGGAGCGGTCGACCTTGCCGGCCGCCTCCTCCATGCGGATCTCGATCATCTGCGCGGCATAATTCCACTCGTAGACGGCGGACGAGACGTCGAGACCCTCATAACATTGCAGACGGATCAGCCGGCGGCCGAGTGCCTCGGCCAGCACCTTGGCGATCTCGGTTTTGCCGACGCCGGCCTCGCCCTCGAGGAACAACGGCCGCTTCATGCGCAGCGACAGGAAAAGCACGGTGGCCAACGACCGGTCCGCCACATAGTCCGCGCCGGTCAGAAGATCGAGCGTCTCGTCGATCGTCCGCGGCACGGGGCGCGGTTTCAGCTCGGTCATTCCTTCTCCGTGGACGCCTCTGCCCCGCTTTCCAGAACGTGGTAGCCGCGGGCGTGATAGATCAGCGGCCGCAAATTATCGCCCATGCGCAGGCCTGTCACCTTGCCAAAAAGCACACGATGGGTGGCCAAGTCCTTGGTGTCGATCAGTTCGCAGTCGAACACCGCCAGCGCGCCCTTCAACGTCGGCGCGCCGGTGGAGATCACGTCCCACTCCCCGAGCGCGAAACGTTCCTCGACCGGCAAGCCGGTCATGCCGGAAAAGCCCACCGACAGCGGCTCCTGGTGCGAGGCAAGCGTGTTCAAGGCAAACCTGCCGTTTTTCACGAACGGCTCATTCTTGGGATTTTCGCGGTTGAGGCAGACCAGAATGGTCGGCGGCGTGTCCGACACAGAACAGGCCGCGATCACCGTCGCGCCGCGCCTGCCGGCCGGACCGTCGGTGGTGACCACATGGACGTGGCCGGCAAAATGGCTCATCGCGTCGCGATAGGCCTGCGGCCCAATGTCGTTCTTCTTCAACACCGGAGATTTTCCATAACCAGAACCCTACCGCTATATATGGCTAGATATGACATGCCACAAGCGAAGCGCTTGGCCCATATCCCGATATTCGCGTGTTGCGCCAAGACCGGGCAGCCTTTAGGTCTTGGCGGGAGTGGCGCCGGGAACCATCCGGGCTCGCTTGGAGGAAGTCTTCGACAGGATGCGACCCGGGGGAACGATATCTGCCGCGCTGGCCTGGCTGCTGCTGACCGGCGCCGCCAGCGCCCAAACGGTGCTTGTCGGCGTTGCCGCGCCGCTCTCCGGATCCTCGGCGATCCTCGGCAGGCAGATCGAGGCGGGCGCCGAGATGGCGGCCCAGGTGAACGGCATCGAATTCAAGACGGTCGACGATGCCTGCACGGCCGGGGGGGGTGCCGCGGCAGCCCGCGAATTCGCGGCCGCGAAGGTCAATGTCGTGGTGGGATTTCTTTGTACGGAAACGATCGAGGCGGCGATGCCGATCCTCAAGGATGCGGGCATCCCCGTCATCACTGTTGGCGTGCGAACCGAAAGCCTGACGGACCGCCGTCCCAAGACCGGCTGGCCGGTCTACCGGCTCGGACCGAGGGGCGACGACGAGCGCAACGCCGTCGCCACCACCCTCACACGGCTTTGGCAGAACGAACTGTTCGCTGTCATCGACGACGGCACCATCTATGGCCGCGAGATCGCCGAGACATTGCGGGCGGCTGCCGAACAGGCGGCGCTGAAGCCGGTGTTCGTCGACACGTTCCGACCGCAGCTCGACAACCAGATCGGTCTGATTGGCCGGCTGAAGAAGGCCGGCGCAACCCATGTCTTTGCCGGTGGCGATGGCGACGACATCGCCATCATGGGTCGCGACGCCGCGCAACTCGACGCCGGCATCGTATTCGCCGGCGGCGAGAACCTGCGCACGCCGCCCGGCGCAGTGCCCTATGCCACGGGTACACTGATGATCGCTCCCCCCGAATGGGCCGATGTCGCCGATCCCAAGGTGCTCGAGGCGTTCGCCTCGCAAAAGATCGTGCCGGACGGCTATACGCTGCCGGCCTATGCGGCGGTAGAAACCGCCAAGGCGGCCATGGCGGAAGCGGCAAGCTCCGGCAGGCCGCTTGCCGAAGCGCTCATCGGGCATGATTTCACCACGGCGATCGGGCCGGTGCGCTTTGACGCAAAGGGCGACCTCAGCCGGAAACCGTACCGCGTCTTCCGTTTCGATGGCGCCCGCTTCGTACCGCTGGAAAGCAACTGATGTTTCGCACCGGCCCGCGCAACCTGATCACCGATGTCGCCGGTCTCAGCGTCGGCAATGCCTCCGATGCCCGACTGAAATCCGGCGTGACGACCGTCCTTTGCGACGAACCGGCTGTAGCCGGCGTCCAGATCCTGGGCGGTGCACCGGGCACGCGCGAGACGGACCTGCTCGAACCCCACAATTCGGTCGAGACGGTCCATGCCGTGGTGCTGTCGGGCGGGTCGGCTTTCGGCCTCGACGCAGCGTCCGGCGTACAGGCAGCGCTGCGCGAGCGTGGCATTGGCTTCGAGGTCGGCGGCTTTCGCGTGCCGATCGTGCCGGCGGCGATCCTCTTCGACCTGCGCAATGGCGGCGACAAGGACTGGGGCCGCTATCCGCCGTACCGCGATCTCGGCTACGCGGCGGCGCAGGCCGCCGGTTCGGATTTCCAGATCGGCACGACCGGCGCCGGCACCGGCGCGCTGACCTCCGGTCTCAAGGGCGGGCTTGGCTCGGCTTCGACGCTGCTTGACAATGGCATCACGATCGGCGCGCTTGCGGCGGTCAATCCGACCGGTTCGGTAACCGTCAGCCGAAGCCGCCATTTCTGGGCGGCTCCGTTCGAGATCGGCGATGAATTCGGCGCACTTGGCTATCCCTCGCCGATGCCGGACGACGCCAAAAGCATCCTCTTGAAATTTCGCGACAAGGAGTTCACGGGCAAGACGGACACGGGCGGCAACACCACAATCGCCGTCATCGCCACCGACGCCGTTCTCACCAAGGCTGCTGCAAAGCGCCTGGCCATGTCGGCGCATGACGGTTTCGTGCGGGCCATATGGCCGACGCACACGCCGGCCGATGGCGATCTGGTCTTCGCGCTGGCGACGGGCAGGAGCGGTATCCGGCTCGAAGCCGACACGGCAATCGACCTTTATGCCGCGGCAGGCGCCACGATGGCGCGCGCCATCACTCGAGGCGTTTTCGCCGCGACGCCCGCCGAGGGCGATCTGTTTCCGGTCTGGTCGTCGCGCTGACGGCGGTTACACGCGATCAGGTGGGGTCGGACTTTTCTTCCTCGAAAGTGACCGCGACGTCGGAATTCGCCGACAGCCAGACCTTCTTTCCCTCGACCTCCGCAACAAGGCTCAAGGGAATGAAATGGTGGTGCCCCTTATGCGCGCCCATGCCGCTGTCGGACTTGGTCAGCTTGATCCGCTGCCCCTCGACCTTGTCGACGGTGCCGACATGGACGCCATCGGCACCGATCACTTCCATATGCTCACGAATTTTGCTGGTGTCGGTCATGGTGGTTCTCCATTGGGACTGCCGACAATAACAGACGAGGCCGCGATTGGATGCATGGCGCTTGCTTTATCGGACAGCGCGACGCCGGCGTCTTGCCGTGATAGGGAATGGCGATATCGTTGGCCCGGCGGGAAACCTTATGCAAGACCGTCTTCTGTTTGCCGTTTGCCTGCTCGCGCAGTTTTGCGCGCTCGTCGCCGCCCGGGCCGGAGATGTCGCCGAGCTTGAAATCCTGGGCTTCACCAAAGACGGCGGCGTCTTCGCGTTCGAGGAATATGGCGTGCAGGATGGATCGGGATTTCCCTACGCCAATCGCTATTACATCGACACCAGCAACGACAGCTTTCTCAAGGGAACGCCTATTCGCGTCAGGCTGGACGACGAGAACGCCACATTGGCGGCGGCTCGTGTTCAGGCCCGCGAGAAGGGCGAAGCGGTCGTCAGCCAGACGGAGTTGGCCGCGAACAAGGGCATTACCGCGGGCTTCAACCCGGTAACGGAGCTGTCCGCCGACCCGCATCGGATGGCGGTCAATCCGCGTCCGATCTTCTCGCCGGTCGACCAGCCGCTCGAGTTTCGGCTGGACGAGATCGGCATGAACGATGCCGAGGGCTGCGCGAGCCAGGGCGAGATCAACGGCTTTCGGCTGCTGCGCATCGAGGCGCAAGACGGCGGTACAACGAAGCTACTGCACGAGGACAAATCGATCCCCAAGAGCCGGGGTTGCCCGAACGGCTACCGCATCGGAGCCGTGCAGACATTTTCGATGGACAGTCTCAGCGCCTATGCGGTGCTTATCGCGGTGCGCCAATATGGCTTCGAAGGGCCGGATTATCGCTGGATCGCGGTGACGGGTCGCCTGTGACACCGCTCGTCCAACCCGCCAGGCGTCTCCGCACCCTGGGCCGCCTCCGCCATGCCATACCTGCGCTGCGCACGGCGCTGCTCGGCGCTGTGGTGTGGGCCGCCACGATGGGCGCCAGCGCGCTCCTCAACCTGTTGCTGGAAAGTTGGGTGACGCCAGATAAAATCCGCACCGTGACGCTGCTGTTTGCAGGCGGCGGCGCTCTGGCCTTTCCTGTTGGCCTGTTCGCGGCACGGCTGGTCTCGCTCGGAAGGAGCCGGGAAGTCGCCTTCGCGGCGGCATTCGTGGGTCTCGCCGCCGCGACGACCGGCCTGACCGCCGGGCTGTATGCCTTGCAGTACCGGTCCTACTATGCCGAATGGCATGCACCCACCTTCACCCTCACCTGGGGGCTTCAGTTCGTCTTCACGATGGCGGTGGCACTCTACCAGTTCGCGGTGCTGGGCATCCGGCTCTATTTTCCGCTCGGCTTCGTCGCCTTGTTTGCCGCCAGCCTCTGGTTTGCGCGGCAGCGGCGTTGAGCATTTTGTCCGCCTCTGTTAGGACGCAGGCAAATTTCTCGACACGTCAGGACTGACCGATGATCCCTCGCTACTCCAGGCCGGAAATGGTCGCCATATGGTCGCCCGAAACCCGGTTTCGCATCTGGTTCGAGATCGAGGCTCATGCCTGCGACGCGCTGGCCGAACTCGGCGTCATCCCGAAACAGGCGGCGAAAACCATCTGGGAAAAAGGCAATGCCGCGAAGTTCGACGTCGATGCGATCGACGAGATCGAGCGCGTCACCAAGCACGACGTCATCGCTTTTCTCACCCATCTCGCCGAATTCGTCGGGCCCGACGCACGCTTCATCCATCAGGGCATGACGTCCTCGGACGTTCTCGACACGTGTTTCGCGGTGCAACTCACCCGCGCCAGCGACATGCTGCTGGCCGACATCGATGCGCTGCTTGCGGCGCTGAAGCGCCGCGCTTTCGAGCACAAGGATACCGTTACCATCGGCCGCAGCCACGGCATCCACGCCGAGCCGACCACTTTCGGCGTCAAGCTGGCGCAAGCCTATGCCGAATTTTCGCGCTGCCGCGAGCGGCTCGTGCACGCTCGCGAGGACATAGCCACCTGCGCCATTTCGGGAGCGGTCGGCACCTTCGCCAATATCGAGCCTTATGTCGAAGAGCATGTCGCGGCAAAGCTCGGGTTGAAGCCGGAGCCGGTATCGACGCAGGTCATCCCGCGCGACCGCCATGCCATGTTCTTCGCCACGCTCGGCGTCATCGCATCGTCGGTGGAGCGGCTGGCGATCGAGATCCGGCATCTGCAGCGCACCGAGGTGCTGGAAGCCGAAGAGTATTTTTCGCCTGGCCAGAAAGGTTCGTCGGCGATGCCGCACAAGCGCAACCCGGTGCTGACAGAGAACCTAACCGGCCTTGCCCGCATGGTGCGCTCCTTCGCACTGCCGGCGATGGAGAATGTGGCGCTCTGGCACGAGCGCGACATTTCGCATTCCTCCGTCGAGCGCATGATCGGGCCGGATGCGACGGTGACGCTGGATTTCGCGCTGGCGCGGCTGACCAGCGTCATCGACAAACTGCTCGTCTATCCCGACAACATGCTGAAGAACATGAACAAGTTCCGCGGCCTAGTGCATTCGCAGCGCGTGCTCTTGGCATTGACGCAAGCCGGCGTCTCTCGTGAGGACGCCTACCGGCTGGTGCAGCGCAATGCCATGAAGGTATGGGAACAAGGCGCTGATTTTCTTGAAGAATTGCTGGCCGACAAGGACGTCATCGCCGCCCTGCCGGAAGCCGAGATCCGGGAGAAATTCGATCTTGGTTATCACACCAAGCATGTCGATACGATCTTCAGGCGGGTGTTCGGAGAGGCGTGAGGGGCTTTCCTTCTCCCCGTCGGTATACGAGGAGAAGGTACCGCGGGACGTAACTGCCGATCACGCTTTGCCGGGAACGGTCCTGATCACCGTGCCCCACGGATCTTCGCGGGTCGTTTCATTGGCCACGTTGTCGGAACGCATCTCGACCCAGGCAAGGCCCGACCGGGCCGGGTCGCGGCGGCCGGCGCCGGCGCTCTGCCACGCATTGGCGCCGATATGATGATGGTAGTGGCCTGACGACAGGAACACAGCCTGGCCGCCATACTTCGCCACCGTGTCGAAGCCGAATTCCTGGTTCCACCAGGCTTCCGCCTCTTCCGGCCGGCCGACGCGCAGGTGGACGTGGCCGACAATGCTGTTTTCAGGCGCACCGTGCCAGCCGGCGTCACCGGCCGGCACGTCGGCAACGACGGACGGGATGTTCAGCCGCTCGGTCGCCATCGCGATCTTGTCGCCGTTCCATTTCCAGTCCTGCGGCCGGCGATCGGCGTAGATCTCGATGCCGTTGCCTTCCGGGTCGGTCAAATAAAGCGCTTCGCTGACCAGATGGTCGGAGGCGCCTTCGATGGCGATCTTGCTGGCGATGGCGTGATTGATCCAGCGGCCAAGGTCGGCTCGGCTGGGCAGCAGGAAAGCGGTGTGGAACAGGCCGGCGCTACGCGGATCGTCGGGCTTGGCCGAGGCATCCGGCTCCAGCACCAACAGCGGACGGTTAGCGGCGCCCAGGGTGATCGCGCCATCGGCGCGGCTCAATTCCTGCAAGCCGACAACGGCACGGTAATAAGCGGCCAGGCCTTCGGCATCGCGGGCCTTCAGACCGACGCGCGAGACGCTGACCGGCGTGGTCGCAGCAAAGGGCAGTTCACTCATCAAAGTCTCCGCTCGGCCAGCGCCGGTCGACACTCCCAAGGCAAGGAGCCCTGCGCCACCGGTCATCTTGCGTCGTGTCAGATCCAAAAGCCCGGCTCTTACACGGCTGTTTCGTTTCACCACGGTAGATCGTCGATCGCGATCGTTCACACAAGGCGAGAAAAATCGAACAGGTTGTTCACAATTGTGACGTGCCGTGCCTGCCGAGATAGTTGCACGAAACAGAGACGCTCGCTACATGCGCGCCATGAAGGTCAAGGACGCAGATATTCTCATCATCCCGGGCTATACCAATTCCGGACCCGAGCACTGGCAAACCCGCTGGCAATCCAAGCTGTCGACCGCGCGGCGCGTCGAACAGGCGGAATGGTCCAAGCCCGTGCGCGAGGACTGGACGGCGAGCGTGGCCAGCGCCGTCAACGAGGCCGAGAGACCCGTCGTCCTCGTCGCGCATTCGCTGGGCGTTGCCGCGGCGGTACAAGCCATCCCGCGGTTCCGCAAGCCGGTCGCCGGCGCATTCCTCGTGGCGCCGCCCGATGTCGCCAATCCGGAGATACGGCCAAGGCACCTGATGACGTTCGGCCCCTACTCGCGCGAGCCCCTGCCCTTCCCGTCCATGGTGATTGCCAGCCGCAACGATCCGTTCTGCGCCTTCGACGTCGCCGAGGACATTGCGGGCGCCTGGGGGTCTCTCTTCATCGATGCCGGTGAAGCCGGTCACCTCAACGCCGATTCAGGCTTCGGCCCATGGCCCGAAGGTTCGATGACCTTCGCCAAATTCCTGACCGACCTGAAGGCCTGACGACCCCCACCGGATCGTTGCTCTTCAATCAGGCGCCGATCGAATCCTTGATGCCCCTCAAAAGCGTCTTCGCCCCCAGCGAAATCAGCGAGTGCTCGGACCCTGTGGCCAGCAGCCGGTAGCCCATCGCCACGACGCGGCCGGCAATGGCCGGTTCGATGACGTAGATCGCCGCATGCTTACCGGCCTTGCGGGTACGCTCGGCGATCGAACCCACCGTTTCCATCATGCTTTCGAGCGTCGAATTGACGGTCGTGCCGTTCGACCAGGCAATCGAGAAGTCCGATGGCCCCAGGAAAATGCCGTCGATACCGGGTGTATCGAGGATGCCGTCCAGCGCATCGAGCGCCGCCCGCGTCTCGACCATGGCGAAGGCCATGGTGCGCTGGTTGCTGTCGCGCAGCCATTCGGCATGATCACCCTTGCCATGGCGTGGGAAGGCATAGGTCGGGCCCCAGGAGCGCTCGCCCACCGGCGGGTATTTCATCGCCGCAGCGAACAGTTTTGCATCCGCCACCGAGTTGACCATCGGCGCGATCACCGCCTCGGCGCCAAAATCGAGCGCCCGGCTGGCCATGTCAAAACGGCCGACGGGAATACGCACCAATGCCGGCTTGCCGGTGGCAAGCACGGGCGCCAGGCCGCGCAACACGCTGTCTTCATGATGGCCGCCATGCTGCATGTCGAGCGTGACCGCATCGAAGCCCTGCCTGGCAAGGATTTCGACGGTCAGCGCGTCCGGCACGCCCGACCACGCGGTGACCAGCGTTTCATCGGCCGCAAGGCGGGATTTCAGGGACATCGGCTTCTTCCTCGCTAAGGATCGCAGTTTCAGCCGGAAATGCCGGGAAACGCAAAGAAAAACCGCCCGGCTGGATCGGACGGTCGATTGGTCCAGTCATTCTTTTGTGTGCCGCAGGTTCGTCGCAAATGGTGGGACACTTTTGCGGAACCTGCTTCAGCCGGATCAGGTGTTCTTGATCTGCTCGATCGCCTGCGCCATCAATTCGTCCATGGTACGGCGGATCTGATGGTCCGACTGGCTGACGCCGGCAGCGTCGAAATCCTTGCGTATCTTGCGGAAGACGTCGTGATCGCCGGCTTCCTCGATATCGGAAACAACCACTTCCCTGGCGTAGGCGTCGGCCTCGGCGCCGGATTTCCCGAGCTTTTCCGCGGCCCACAGGCCGAGAGCCTTGTTGCGGCGCGCCGACGCCTTGAACCGAAGCTCCTCGTCGAAGACGAATTTGCGCTCAAAACCCTCTTCGCGATCCTTCATGTTGCTCATGGCATCCCTCCGATGGAAATCGATTCGCTGGCATTGATGAATATGTGATGGCGGAGCACAAACCAAAAGGCTGGCGGCCGGTCAATACGCTTCGTGGTTTGCTGCGCTGCGGCATTTCGGTCCCGAAAGCGGTTGATTGAAAGGATTTGCCGATTGAGCAAACAAGACGATTACGATAGACACCGGCATTGAACGCCACCGTCGCCACACTAATTTAGGCAGACGGACAGGAACTGGTCGCTTGCCGCCTGCCCGCAAATCCAGAGAAAAATCAAATGAAAAATCGCCGCCGCATTTATGAAGGCAAGGCCAAGATACTTTATGAAGGCCCTGAGCCCGGGACGCTGATCCAGTTCTTCAAGGATGACGCCACCGCGTTCAACAAGAAAAAACACGAAGTCGTCGATGGCAAGGGCGTGCTTAACAATCGCATTTCCGAGCACATCTTCAATCATCTCAACCGGATGGGTATTCCGACCCACTTCATCCGCCGGCTCAATATGCGCGAGCAGTTGATCAAGGAGGTCGAGATCATCCCGCTCGAAGTGGTGGTGCGCAATGTCGCCGCCGGTTCGCTGTCCAAGCGGCTTGGCATCGAGGAAGGCACCGTCCTGCCCCGCTCGATCATCGAATTCTATTACAAGGCCGACGCCCTCGACGATCCGATGGTGTCTGAAGAGCACATCACTGCCTTCGGCTGGGCGAGCCCGCAGGAAATCGACGACGTCATGGCGCTGGCCATTCGCGTCAACGACTTCCTGTCCGGCCTGTTCATGGGCGTCGGCATCCAGCTCGTCGATTTCAAGATCGAGTGCGGACGCCTGTTCGAGGGCGACATGATGCGCATCGTCGTCGCCGACGAGATTTCGCCCGATTCCTGCCGGCTGTGGGACGTGGCGACGCAGGACAAGCTCGACAAGGACCGTTTCCGCCGCGACATGGGCGGCCTTGTCGAAGCCTATCAGGAAGTCGCCCGCCGTCTCGGCATCATGAATGAGAACGAGCCGCCGCGTCCAACCGGACCGGTGCTCGTCGCGTCCAGCGAACCGCCGAAGGGCATGAAGCACTAATTGCCCGCAACGGGCTTGCCGGCAACGGCAGGTCCGGCGCAGGCCGATACCGATCATTCAGGAGCGTCGATGAAAGCCCGTATCACCGTAACCCTCAAGAACGGCGTGCTGGACCCGCAAGGCAAGGCAATCGAGCATGCGCTGTCGGGGCTGGGTTTTGACGGCATCGGCTCGGTGCGACAGGGCAAGGTGTTCGACGTCGAGCTCGCCGGGACCGACAAGGCCAAGGCCGAGGCCGACCTGAAAGCCATGTGCGACAGACTGCTGGCGAATACGGTGATTGAGAATTATAGTGTGACGCTTACCTGAGGTTGTGTCGGAGGGGTTGGTGGCCGAGATCGATGGAAGCCTGATATTTGAAGTCCTCAAGTCGATCCAGTCGCGGTTGGACAGGATGGATTTGACACTTGGAGAGGTGAAATCAGAGCTTGGCTCCATCCGCGGCCATCTGATAGCCACTGAGAGCGATGTGAAGAATATCTATGGTGTGCTCGCTCGCCTGGATGATCGGCTGGAACATATCGAACGCCGTCTTGACCTGCGCGAACTTGCCGAAACCCAAAGGCCTTACGAACCGAAATGAAATCAGCCGTCGTCCTCCTGCCTGGCCTTAACCGCGACCGCGATATGATCGCGGCGCTGACCAAGATTTCCGGCAAGGCGCCAGCCACGGTCTGGCAAACCGACACCGAAATTCCCGATGTCGACCTGATCGCCATTCCCGGCGGTTTCTCCTTCGGCGACTATCTGCGCTGCGGCGCGATCGCGGCGCGCATGCCTGTGATGCGGGCGGTCGCTGAAAAGGCAGCCAAGGGCGTCATGGTCATCGGCGTCTGCAACGGTTTCCAGATCCTGGTCGAGGCCGGTCTGCTGCCGGGAGCGCTCATGCGCAACTCCTCGCTCAAATTCGTCTGCCGGCAGGTGAAGCTTGAGATCGCCAACGCCAATACCATGTTCACCCGCCGCTACCAGCCGGGCCAGATCATCCGTTCGCCGGTGGCGCATCACGACGGCAACTATTTCGCCGACGCCGAGACGCTTGCACGCCTGGAAGGCGAAGGCCAGGTGGTGTTCCGCTATGCCGACGGCACCAATCCCAACGGCTCGATCAACGACATCGCGGGCATCATCAGCAGCCAGGGCAATGTGCTCGGCCTGATGCCGCATCCCGAGAACCTGATCGAAGCGGCACATGGCGGCAATGACGGGCGGGCGCTGTTCGAAGGCGCGCTCGGCATCGCTGCCTGATATCCCAAAATTCTTTCAGAACGTGGGGGCGGCCTGACCATGAGACTGACGATTGCTCGCTTTGCCCTCCTGGCTGCGACCGGGCTTGCGCTGGCATCCTGCCAGTCGGGCCCGAAAAGTGCGCCGCCACCCCCCGGCAAGAGCGCCGCTCTGCTGGCCATGGAACAGGTGGCGATATCAGCGCATAAATGCTGGATCGCCAGCAAGGACCCGGCCTTCAAATCCTACCAGATGGCCAATGAACTGAATTCGTTCAGCGGCACGCCGCGCTTCCTGCTGGTGCCGGCCAAGCATTATGGCGGCAAGCCGCTGCTGGTGGTGCAGGCACAAGGCAATTCGAGCCGTGTCGACGTGTTCGGTCCGCTGATGGCCGAGCCGCTCGGCGCGCGCATCGGCTCCGACATCGCGCGCTGGCAGTCAGGCAATCCGGCCTGCGCCGCCGCCGCGTAGCATGGGCCGGCTGCTGCAGCTTCCCCTTTCCGGCTCTAGGCAATCCGGATTGAACATCGCATCGCGCCTGTTCATTCCCAGAATGGCCTGATCCCTTCGCGATGGGCGTCGCAGCGGGAAATGCCGATGTCCTTCAACTGATCATCGGTCATGTCCAGCAAGGCAAGCCGGCTGCGCCTGCGCTCCAGCAGGCCGTCGATCCAGCGCCCCAGCGATTTGACCATACGCACGATGCGGCTGACAAAGCCGCCGCGGCCCACAGGTCGCGCGGCAGGCCCGAACAATCCTGCACCTGTCTGGCTGATTGTCTCGATTGTATCCATTTCGTTCTACCAAAGCTGCAAATTGCACTCTTTTCTTCCACACAATGCATGTGAATTGACTCATCGTTCGACGCAATATACAAAATTGTCACCATGACAAATTGGCTTCCCGACCTCACGGCCAGCTCCGGCCCGCTTTATCAGCGCCTTGCTGACAGCATAGAGTCAGATATCGACCGCGGCGTGATCGACGCCGGGGCAAAGTTGCCACCGCAGCGGGATCTCGCCTATGACATCGGCGCAACCGTCGGCACGGTCGGCAGGGCCTATCAATTGCTGCGCGAGCGCGGACTGGTCAGCGGCGAGGTCGGGCGCGGCACCTATGTCCTCGGCCGACAGAACGCGAGGCCCGACTTCATAGCGCCGGACGCGCAAGGCACGCGCGACATCGATGCGCCGCGCGGCAAGCTGCGCTTCGACAGCACCGCGGCGCCCGATATCGGCCAGGGCGCCATCGTCACCGAAGTGCTGTCGCGCACGGCTTTGGATCATGCGCATGAGATTTCGAGCTACACGCGTGATTTTCCCGAGCGCTGGTTCGAGGCCGGCGCCAGCTGGCTGTCGCGCAATTCGTTTCGACCGAGCGCCGATACGATCGTGCCGACGCTCGGCACCCATGCCGCTGTCATGGCGGCGATCGCCGCACTGACCACGCCCGGCGATTACGTCGCCTTCGAGCATCTGACCTATTCGCAGATTTCGCGCAGCGCCGGCCTGATCGGTCGCCGCACGGCGCTGGTGGCATCGGACCATCAGGGTCTCGACCCCGACGATTTCGAGCGTGTCTGCGCGCAAAAGCATCCGAAGATGATCTTTCTGATGCCTACTGTGCAGAATCCGACGCTGGCGATCCTGCCGGCAGCGCGACGTGAGGCAATCGCGCGGATCGCGCGTGAATACAATGTCGTCCTTATCGAGGACGATCTTTACGGCGGCCTGACCGAAGATCCGACGCCAATGCTGGCCGACTATGCACCCGAGCGCACCATTGTCGCAGGCGGCCTGTCGAAATCGGTAGCGGCCGGCGTTCGCGGCGGCTGGCTTTCCTGCCCGCCCGCTTATCGCCATCGCATCCGCGTTGCCCACAAGATGATGACCGGCGGCATGCCTTTCCTGCTGGCCGAGGTGAATGCCCGGCTGGTGCTGTCGGGCCAGGCCGCGGACATACGCAAACGCAGCATCGCCGAAATCAACGCCCGCACCGCCATCGTGCGCGAGACTTTGGCCGGCTTCGAATTCAAGTCACGGGACAATATACCCTTTGTCTGGCTAACCTTGCCCGACCCTTGGCTTTCCGGCACGTTCAAGAACGCCTGCCTCGAGCACGGCGTGCTGATCGACGACGAAGACGAGTTCAAGGCGGGCCGTTCCGAGCAGGTCTTCCATGCCGTGCGCTTCGGCATTTCGCAACCGAGGCAGCGTAAGGACATCGCGGACGGCGTTGCGGCGATCCGGAGGCTCCTCGACGAAGGCCGCGCCGGCTACGACAGTTTTTCCTGATCCGCATCGCCTTGGAGCGCCCGCCGTTCAGGACGACGGCATGCCTCCGGCAAGACCGAGGCGCGTCGGTTGAATCCGGTCCGATGGGAAGCGCGCTCATGACATCGCGGCTTTCTCCGGATTTCAGCCATTTTTCGTCCTCCCATGGGTGTATCGGCCGCAAAGCTTGCGATAAGAGGAGACTCAAAATCCCAAGCTCCCACGGATAAAAACCGCCGCCCATGACCATTTCCAATTCCGTGCCGATCACGCCCGAGCTCATTGCCGCGCACGGGCTGAAGCCAGACGAATACCAGCGCATCCTCGACCTTGTCGGGCGCGAGCCGAGCTTCACCGAACTTGGCATCTTCTCGGCGATGTGGAACGAGCATTGCTCGTATAAGTCCTCGAAGAAATGGCTACGCACGCTGCCGACGACCGGCCCGCGGGTCATCCAGGGGCCTGGCGAGAATGCCGGCGTGGTCGATATCGGCGACGGCGACTGCGTCGTCTTCAAGATGGAGAGCCACAACCACCCCTCGTTTATCGAACCCTACCAAGGGGCGGCGACAGGCGTGGGCGGCATATTGCGCGACGTCTTCACCATGGGCGCGCGGCCGATCGCGGCGATGAACGCCTTGCGCTTCGGCGCTCCCGACCACCCCAAGACCAGGCACCTGGTGGCGGGCGTGGTTTCCGGCGTCGGCGGCTACGGCAATTCCTTCGGCGTGCCGACGGTCGGCGGCGAGGTCAATTTCGACGCCCGCTACAACGGCAATATCCTGGTCAACGCTTTTGCCGCGGGTCTTGCCAAGACGGACGCGATTTTCCTGTCGGAGGCCAAGGGCGTCGGCCTGCCGGTCGTCTATCTCGGCGCCAAGACCGGTCGCGACGGCGTCGGCGGCGCCACCATGGCCTCGGCCGAATTCGACGACAAGATCGACGAGAAGCGCCCGACCGTGCAGGTCGGCGATCCCTTCACCGAAAAGTGCCTGCTGGAAGCATGTCTCGAACTGATGGCGTCCGGCGCGGTCATCGCCATCCAGGACATGGGTGCTGCCGGCCTTACCTGTTCGGCCGTCGAGATGGGCGCCAAGGGGGATCTCGGCATCGAGCTCGACCTCGACAAGGTGCCGGTGCGCGAGGAGCGTATGAGCGCCTACGAGATGATGCTGTCGGAAAGCCAGGAGCGCATGCTGATGGTGCTGCGCCCCGAAAAAGAAAAGGAGGCCGAGGCGATCTTCCACAAATGGGGGCTCGACTTCGCCATTGTCGGCAAGACGACCGACGATCTGCGCTTCCGCGTTCTGCATCAAGGCGACCAGGTCGCCGACCTGCCGATCAAGGATCTCGGCGACAAGGCGCCGGAATATGACCGTCCGTGGGTCGAGCCGAAGAAGCCGGCGCCGCTTGCGGCCAATGACGTTCCGCAGGCCGATGTCGCCGACGCGCTGCTGAAACTGCTCGGCGGGCCTGACCTGTCGTCGCGCCGCTGGGTGTGGGAGCAGTACGACACGCTGATCCAGGGCAATTCGCTGCAGCTTCCCGGTGGCGATGCCGGCGTGGTGCGAGTCGAAGGCCATCCGACAAAGGCGCTGGCTTTCTCCTCGGACGTGACGCCACGCTATTGCGAGGCCGACCCCTACGAGGGCGGCAAGCAGGCGGTAGCCGAATGCTGGCGCAACCTGACCGCCACGGGCGCGCTGCCGCTGGCCGCCACCGACAATCTCAATTTCGGCAATCCGGAACGGCCCGAGATCATGGGTCAGCTGGTCGGCGCGGTGAAGGGCATTGGCGATGCCTGCCGCGCGCTCGGCTTCCCGATCGTATCGGGCAATGTCTCGCTCTACAACGAAACCAATGGCCGGGGCATCCTGCCGACGCCGACCATCGGCGGCGTCGGGCTGATCGCCGACTGGTCGAAGATGGTGCGGGCCGGTTTTGCGGCGCAAGGCCAGATGATCCTGCTGGTCGGCGCACCAGCCTCATGGGGCACGCATCTCGGCCAATCGGTTTACTTGCGCGACATCCACGGCCGCAGCGACGGCCCGCCGCCGCCGGTCGACCTCGACCATGAAAAGCGGGTCGGCGACCATGTGCGCGCCCTCATCGCGTCCGGCATCGTCACCGCGGCTCACGACGTTTCCGACGGCGGCATCGCCGTCGCCCTGGCCGAGATGGCGATGGCGTCGGGCATCGGCGCGACCGTCCCCGGACTGGCCGGCACCGATCCCATCCCGGTCTGGTTCGGCGAGGACCAGGGCCGCTATCTCCTGACGCTGTCGATCGATCCAGACAGTGAGGACTGGGATGCAATCCGCAAACAGCAAGGCGAGCTCGGCATCTTCGCGCCGTGGATCGGTTCGACCGGCGGCGACACGCTGAAACTCGGCGAGGCACGGGCGATACCGCTCGGCGAATTGACCGCCGCGCACGAAGGCTGGTTCCCGCGCTTCATGGATCAGGCCATTTGACCAGAGCGTGATCCCGAAAAGTGGGAACCGATCTTTCGGAAAAGCTCAATCACAGGAAACTGGCCGCCCGGGCGCTGCTTGCAGTCGTCTTCTGGCCATCGCTGTTCTTCTTCTGGTTTCTCGGCCCGTTCGTCTTTTTCCTGCTGTCGACGACCTCGAGCGAGGTCTGCGCCCGGTTGGAAACACGCGCGGAGTTCCTCGCCGCGGCCAACGACACGCTTCCGATGCTTGGCCTGCAGAACCTTCTTTATGCGGTTCCGCTTGTCTGCCTGGTGCTTTGGAGCCGGCTTCTGCCGGACCAAGCAAGGACGAGGCACGTCTTCACCTGCATCAAACTTTTCGCCGTCGCGGCCGCATTGGGGGCACTGTGGGAGTATGGCTCCTCGCTGGTCTGCGATGGCTATGGCCAGCCGTTCTTCTCGCCCGTCTGGCGGATGACCGCCTATCTGCCGATTGCCAACCTCACGATCAACCTTCCTCTCTATGTGCTGACCTTCAGCCTTGGGCGGACCTTCTCGACGCCCGAGGACGATCCCGCGGACGACGCCGGCGGTCAGGGCGAGAACGCGTCGTGAGCCACAACCGCGGTGGGGCTGGACGGAACGGCTTCAATCCCGACCGGAAAGGCTTTAGGTTCACCCGACTCTCATCGCACGGGCAGCCATGCCGCAGCCCGACCAAAAAACAGGAATTTGCCATGGCAATGGATGCCCGCGACATCGAAAAACTGATCAAGGAAGGCATCCCGGACGCCAGGGTGACCATCCGTGACCTTGCCGGCGACGGCGATCACTATGCGGCCGAAGTCGTGGCCGAAAGCTTTCGCGGAAAAAGCCGCGTGCAGCAGCACCAGATGGTCTATGACGCGCTGAAGGGCAATATGGGCGGCGTGCTGCACGCGCTCGCGCTGCAGACGAGCGTGCCGGATTAAGGGATTCCAACGCGAAAGTCGCTTGGCCCAAAACGCCGCATCTTTTGCGCCATTCAGGCCACGACGCGGCTAAAGTCTTGTTTCGGGCAACCTATGGGTTTATCTGATGGAAAAGCTTCGAGCCTGACTCCCACAGGCGGGAAAGGATATTCCATGAGCGGTATCAACGACTACATCGACAACGAGGTGAAGGGCAACGACGTCGTGCTTTTCATGAAAGGCACGCCCGGTTTCCCGCAGTGCGGATTTTCCGGCCAGGTTGTCCAGATCCTCGACTATATCGGCGCCGACTACAAAGGCGTGAACGTGCTGGATTCGGCCGAACTGCGCCAGGGCATCAAGGAATACTCCAACTGGCCGACGATCCCTCAGCTGTATGTCAAGGGCGAGTTCGTCGGCGGCTGCGATATCGTGCGCGAAATGTTCCAGGCGGGCGAGTTGCAGACATTCCTTGTCGAGAAGGGCGTGAGCGTCAAGGGCGCTGCCTGATTTCGGTTGGGCATGTCGCTGCCGACATGCCCTGAACACCGGGAGCCTCACCTCCTCGGCTATTTTGCGTCCCTGACCGGGACCGAGACGAGCCAATGCGCCGGCCTACCGGCGCGTTTTCGTTTGAGAGATCGGACTTGCCGTGGACCAGCAGACGTCAGCACCGCAATCGGCAAGCAAATTGCCCATTCCGCGCTGGGAGTTCATCGCGCTGTGCGCGGCGCTGATGGCGCTCAATTCACTGGCCATCGACATCATGCTGCCGGCGCTGCAGCAGATAGGCGCTTCGCTTGGCGTGGAGAACGAAAACCACCGGCAATATGTGATCACCGCCTATATTCTGGGTTTTGGCGGCGGACAGCTTTTTTTCGGACCGTTCTCGGACCGTTTCGGTCGCCGCGCGCCGCTCGTCGCCGGCCTAATCATTTACGTGGCGGCGGCGGCCGCGGCTGCCATAGCGCCAAGCTTCGAGACGCTTCTGCTGTGCCGGGCCGTGCAAGGCATCGGTGCGGCCGCGACCCGCGTCATCGCCGTCTCGATCGTGCGCGATACGTTCGATGGCCGGCGCATGGCCGAGGTGATGTCGCTGATCTTCATGGTGTTCATGGCGATCCCGGTGATCGCTCCCGGCATCGGCCAGTTCATCATGCTGTTCGCGACCTGGCATCTGATCTTCGTCACCATGGCCGTCGGCGCGCTTGTGGTCTCGGCCTGGTCGCTGCTGCGTCTGCCCGAGACGCTGCATCCCGAATATCGCCGGCCATTGACCGTCAATGCCATTGTCGGCGGGTTTCGCATCGTGCTGACCAACCGGGTCGCGATCTGCTATGCCTTCGCCAGCACATTCATCTTCGGTGCCATGTTCGGCTTCATCGCCTCGGCGCAGCAGATTTATGTCGATATTTTCAACGTCGGCGAGCTGTTTCCGGTCATCTTCGCCGGCGTTGCCGGCGTGCTCGCCTTCTCGAACTATCTGAACTCGCGCCTTGTCGGCCGCATTGGCATGCGCCGCCTGTCGCAGAGCGCACTGCTGTTGTTTCTGGTCATCAGCCTGGCCTGGCTGGTCGTTTCGCTGGAAATGAAGATGCCCCTCTGGCTGTTCATCACCTTCTTTGCCTGCGCCATGCTTCCGTTCGGCGCGCTCGGCGCCAATTTCAATGCGTTGGCCATGGAGCCGCTCGGTCAGTTGGCCGGCACGGCCTCGTCCATCCTGGGCTTCATGCAGACGTTTCTCGGCGGCATTCTCGGCACGCTGATCGGTCAGGCTTTCAACGGCACCGTGACGCCGCTCGCCGCCGGCTTCTGCAGCGTCTCGGTTGCAGCGCTGCTGATGATCTTCATCGCCGAGCGCGGCAAGATGTTCCAGCCGCAGAACCCACCCGTCTCAGGGCACATCCCCGATTTGCATTGAATTGTCGCCTTTGCGACGCTCGGCTGGGCATTCGAATTGGCAGCCGGCCTATTGCGCCCAGAGTTCCCTGCGCAACTCGCGCCAGCTTTCCCGGTCGGGTGCGACAAGCAGGCCGCCGCCGACATGCGATGGCAGATAGGCGCTGGCGTCGAAACGCGCGGCGTGGCCGCCGGCCTCGGCATGGATCAGCACACCGGGCAGATGGTCCCACGGCATCAGTTTGTTGTAGACGACGAAATGGGCATGGCCGCTGGCCAGCAGGCGATATTCATGCGCGGCGCAGCGATAGGCGAATTGCGACAGGATTTTCGTCTGGTTGCGCGCCAGCCGGGACCGCTCCGGTTCGGCCATGTACTGCCAGGAGACGGAACCGGTCATTCCCGAGATCGGCGCGGGCGCCGCGACACGCACCTTTTCCAGGCTGCCATGGGCGTGCCTGATATGGCTGCCCGCACCCTTGGCGCCGATCAGACAGTCCTTGCCGACCGGATCGTGGATGATGCCGGCGACGGTCTCGCCCCGGACCACGACACCCAGCATGACGCCGAACAACGGCACGCCGGAAGCGAAATTGAAAGTGCCGTCCACCGGGTCGATCGTGAAAGCCAGATCGGCATCGCCGAGGCCGTCGAGCAGCGCCGGATTGTCGGAACAGGCTTCCTCGCCGACGATCATGGCTGTTGGGTAGCGCTCACGCAGCTTGGCGGTGATCAGCCGCTCGGCACTGACATCGGCTTGCGTCACAAGGTCGGCGGCCGACGTCTTTTGGCGGACGTCGCCATCGCCCAACCGGCGAAAGCGCGGCATGATTTCGGCTTCGGCTGCTTCGGCCAGGGTGCTGGCCAGCCAGTCGATCGCGGTGTCGTCAAATGTCATCGGAAATGTCTTGCCTGCAGGAGAGCGTTTCATCGAGGGCGGCGAAATCGAACAGTTTCCTGTCGAGCAGATGCGACGGCCTGGTGTTGGACAGCGCACGCAGCATCGTATCCTTGCGGCCGGGCATGCGCTTCTCGATATCGTCAAGCATGGCCTTCATGGCGTTGCGCTGAAGGCCTTCCTGGCTGCCGCAGAGATCGCAAGGGATGATTGGGAACCGCATCGCGGCAGCGAACTTTTCGAGGTCGGCTTCGGCGCAGTAGGCAAGCGGGCGCAGCACCATGACGTCGCCTTCATCGTTGAGCAGCTTTGGCGGCATGGCGGCGAGACGGCCGCCGTGGAACAGATTCATGAAGAACGTTTCGAGGATGTCCTCGCGATGGTGGCCGAGCACCAGCGCCGAGCATCCCTCCTCCCGGGCAATGCGGTAGAGATGGCCACGCCGCAGGCGTGAACAAAGCGAGCAATAGGTGCTGCCCTGCGGCAGCTTGTCGGTGACGACGGAGTAGGTGTCCTGGTATTCGATGCGGTGTGCAATGCCGTGGGCATTGAGGTAATCGGGCAGGATGTGCTTGGGAAAGTTCGGCTGGCCCTGGTCGAGATTGCAGGCCAACAGCTCCACCGGCAGCAGGCCTCGCCATTTGAGGTCCAAGAGCATGGCAAGCAGGCCGTAGGAATCCTTGCCGCCCGACAGAGCCACCAGCCAGCGCTCGCCTGGCCTGACCATCGAAAAATCCTCGATTGCCTGGCGGGTCAGCCGCAGCAACCGCTTGCGCAACTTGTTGAACTCGACCGAAGACGGCACATCGGCGAACAGCGGATGAAAGCCGCCTTCGATGTCGGCGGCCTGCTCAAGCGATTGAGCGTCTGGCAGCATGTTCATGGCGTCGGTTCCAAATCCTGGAGCAACGAACGTTCGGAGCTTCGTTGCCGCCCGGATTAGCGGACATGGCCGACAAAGAAAAGGCCGCCTCGATGGGCGGCCCCTTCCGGTCTCGCAAAAAGCCTTCGCTTAACGCGAATAGAATTCGACGACGAGGTTCGGTTCCATCTGGACGGCGAACGGAACGTCCGCCAGGCCCGGGATACGTGAGAAGGTCGCGGTCATCTTGTTGTGATCGGCTTCGATGTAGTCGGGAACGTCGCGCTCGGCGAGGCCGACCGATTCCAGGACGATCACCAGCTGCTTCGACTTTTCGCGCACTTCGACGACGTCGCCCGGCTTGCAGCGGTACGAGCCGATGTTGACGCGCTTGCCGTTGACGTTGACGTGGCCGTGGTTGACGAACTGTCGGGCGGCGAAAATGGTCGGAACGAACTTGGCGCGGTAGACGACCGCGTCCAGACGGGACTCGAGCAGGCCGATCAGGTTCTCGGAGGTGTCGCCCTTGCGGCGATCGGCCTCTTCATAGACCTTGCGGAACTGCTTTTCCGAAACGTCGCCATAGTGGCCCTTCAGCTTCTGCTTGGCGCGCAGCTGCAGGCCGAAATCGGAAAGCTTGCCCTTGCGGCGCTGGCCGTGCTGGCCGGGGCCGTATTCACGCTTGTTGACCGGGGACTTCGGGCGGCCCCAGATGTTTTCACCAAGACGGCGGTCGATCTTGTACTTCGCGGATTCGCGCTTGCTCATCGCATTCCCTTTCAAAAGAATACACCCGGAACCTCATGCTCCGGGTGAAGGAAACGCGCCCTCCTCTGGCCTCCGTTTTCGAGACCTGACAGGGTTTTCCCACGCAACGCGGCGGAAAACCCACGGGACACGTCAGTTCAAACAAGACCTTGGAAACAGACTGGCTTCCGACGCGTCTTGCGCATGCAAAACAAACCACCGGGCGTTGCGGCCCGGTGTTGGGAGCGCTGTTAAACAGAGATTTGACCGGTGTCAAGCTTCCAACTGGCGCCGCCCCGCGCGACCATATTCGGTTTTCAATGTTGGCGGTGCCGTATCGGGCGCGAGGTGTCGCGCCAGCGGTATTAGAACAATTCCAGGAAAGCGCTGGCAGTTTCTACCGGGGATTGTGTAAAAAACCGGAGCGGGGCGGCGATTCCCTGAAAGCTGAACCGCTCCAGGAAGGGACTTGAGCATAGGAGCCTGAATTCGGATGAAGAAGTTCTTTCTAAGCCTGACTGGTGCGGCGGTGTTAGCCGGATCGCTGGCCGTCATCGCGCCGGAGCCGGCGATGGCAAGGCACTGGCAAGGCCACCGGCCTCATCAGGTATGTCGGACCGTGGTCAAGAAGCGCGTGGTGTGGCGCCATGGTCACCGCCATGTCATTCGCCAGAAAGTGCGACGCTGCCACTGGCGCTAACAGCTGCCACTGGCGCTAACAGCTGCCACTGGCGCTGATTACACCGACCAATAACTGACAATTATATAAAGGCCTGCGACCCCGTCGCGGGCCCATTTCTTGCCGCTGACGAACCCTGCAAAAGGTATTGCCAATAGCGCTTCCCTTCAATCTTTCTTTTTTTCGGGCAGACCTTTGCGCTTGGTTTCGGCGAATTCCTCGAGCTGCTTTTCGCTCATGGATTCGTACATCCCCTTGGAAGCGCCTTTGAGCTCGCTCTTCTTGGTCTCGCCGCGCTTGGCCGACAGTGCGGCGCCGGCGGCCTTCTGTTGGGCTTTCGAGGTGGCAGGCATGGTTTTTCTCCCTTCGTTGCCTGGGAGAAAACGAAACGGCCTCGCCAATGTTCCGGAAATCAGGCGACCGTCAGTCCAAAGCCCTGCATCAACCGGCTGGTGGCAAAGTCCGCCTTGCCGGATGTGAAGACCGCGATGTCCGGCTGACCTTGCAGCAACGGCTCGTTGAGCGGCGACAGCAGCGACATCGCCCGCCGGGCGATCGCTTCGGCCGGATCGATCCAGTCGACCGGCCAGGGTGCGGTCTTGCGCATGCGGTTGACCAGAAAAGGATAATGCGTGCAGGCGAGCACGGCGATGTCGGTGCGCATGCCGTCGCGTTCGATGAAACACGGGGCGATCTCGGCGCGCACGGCTTCCTCGTCGACGAACCCTTCGCGCATATAGGCCTCGGCCAGCCCGGCCAGCCGGTCGCTGCCGACCAGCCGGACGTGGCATTTCTGCGCCCATTTGCTGATCAGGTCGCGCGTGTATTGCCGTTTCACCGTGCCCGGCGTCGCCAGCACGGAGACGAGGCCGGAGCGGGTGCGCTCCGCCGCAGGCTTGATCGCAGGCACAGTGCCGACAAAGGGATGGCCGGGAAACCTCGCGCGCAAAGCATCGATCACCAGCGTCGAGGCGGTGTTGCAAGCGATGACTGAGATGGCCGGGGCGAACCGGTCGAGCAATTTGCCGAACAGGTCGAGTATATGGACCCGCAGCGCCGGTTCCTCCCAGGCGCCAAAGGGAAAGGCGGCATCGTCGGCGATGTAGACGAAGCGGCGGTCGGGCATCAGCACGCGCGCCTCGCGTAGCACAGTCAGCCCGCCAATGCCGGAATCGAACATCAGGATCGGCTGATCAGTCATTGTCGGTTCCCTTGCCGCCGAGCGGCGGCGTGGCGCTGTCGTCGTCATCGGCCACCTGACGATCCGCGTTGGTCTTGCGGCCCGGACCGCCGGCGCGCGCGGCGGCCGGAAGCCGCCTTGGATCATCTCCCGGAGAGCCGTCGCCGCGCGGCATCGCCGGCGAGAACCTGTCCAGCGAGGAGATGATGCCGCGCAGCACCTTCAGCTCCGGCTCGGCGAAACCCGCCCGGGTCAATACGGCGCGCAGATTGTCGACCATCTTCGGCTTCTTCGGCGCCGGCCGGAAATAGCCGCGCGCTTCGAGTGCGCCTTCGAGATAGGTGAACAGGCCGTGCAGTTCTTCCTTGCTGGCCGGCTTCATCTCCGGGCCCGTAAAATTTGTCTTGGTCTCGTCCTCAAGGCCGGACTTCATCCACTCGTAAGACATGAGTAGCGCGGCCTGGGCGATGTTGAGCGAGGAGAAATCGGGATCGACCGGAAAAGTGACGATCTCGTCGGCGAGGCCGACCTCGTCATTGTAGAGACCGAAACGCTCACGACCGAACAGTATGCCGGTTCGCTGACCCATGCCATGACGGGCCCGGAGCACCCTTCCCGCCTCGACCGGCCCGCGCACGGGCTTGAAGCCGTCGCGCTGCCTTGCCGTGGTCGCGAAAACGAAATTCAGGTCGGCCATCGCCGTGGCGAGATCGTCGAAAACCTTCACGGCGTCGATGACATGATCGGCACGGCTGGCGGCCGCACGCGCCTTCTCGTTCGGCCAGCCGTCGCGCGGGTTGACGAGGCGAAGTTCGACCAGGCCGAAATTGGCCATGGCGCGCGCGACCATGCCGATATTCTCGCCGAGCTGCGGCTCCACGAGGATGATGGCGGGGCCGGCGGCTGAAGCGTTATCGGAATCTTTGATGACGGGCATGATTGTCAATGAACTGCTGTTTGCGGCATTTCAGCGTCCCCTGCCATATTCGGCCGCGAAAATGAAGCGTTCGCAAATGGCGGGGCGATCGCTTCGCTTTCGTGACCGATCGCCGTTTGCGCGGCCAAAAACGCTTTGATATAGGGGCGCATCCCGGCCGAACGCCACGCGGGCAAGGCCGTCCCATTTCCCAGCAACGAGGCATTCTTTCCATGGCGAAGATCAAGGTGGCGAACCCGGTCGTCGAACTCGACGGCGACGAGATGACCCGCATCATCTGGCAGTTCATCAAGGACAAGCTGATCCACCCTTATCTCGACCTCAAGCTTGAATATTACGACCTCGGCATCGAGCATCGCGACGCCACCAACGACCAGGTGACCGTCGATTCGGCCAACGCCATCAAGAAGTACGGCGTCGGCGTGAAATGCGCGACCATCACGCCCGACGAGCAGCGCGTCGAGGAATTCAAGCTGAAGAAGATGTGGAAGTCGCCCAACGGCACCATCCGCAACATCCTCGGCGGCACCATCTTCCGCGAGCCGATCATCATGAAGAACGTGCCGCGGCTGGTGCCCGGCTGGACCAAGCCGATCATCGTCGGCCGCCACGCCTATGGCGACCAGTACCGCGCTACCGATTTCCGTTTCCCTGGCAAGGGCAAGCTGACGATCAAGTTCGTCGGCGAGGATGGCCAGGTTATCGAGCACGACGTGTTCGATGCGCCTGGCGCCGGCGTAGCCATGGCCATGTACAATCTCGACGAGTCGATCCGCGAATTCGCCCGCGCTTCTCTGAACTACGGCCTGCTGCGCAACTATCCGGTCTATCTCTCGACCAAGAACACCATCCTCAAGGCCTATGACGGCCGCTTCAAGGATATTTTCCAGGAAGTCTACGAGGCAGAATTCGAGGCCGAGTTCAAGTCGAAGAAGCTGTGGTACGAGCACCGCCTGATCGACGACATGGTGGCCTCCAGCCTGAAGTGGTCGGGCGGCTATGTCTGGGCCTGCAAGAACTATGACGGCGACGTGCAGTCCGACACGGTGGCGCAGGGGTTCGGCTCGCTCGGCCTGATGACCTCCGTGCTGATGACGCCGGACGGCAAAACGGTGGAAGCGGAAGCCGCGCACGGCACCGTCACCCGCCACTATCGCCAGCACCAGAAGGGCGAGGAAACCTCGACCAATTCGATCGCCTCGATCTTCGCCTGGACGCGCGGTCTCGCCCACCGCGCCAAGCTCGATGACAATGCCGAACTGAAGCGCTTCGCCGAGACGCTGGAGAAGGTCTGCATCCAGACGGTCGAGAGCGGCTACATGACCAAGGACCTGTCGCTGCTGATCGGCCCCGACCAGCCTTGGCTCTCGACCACCGGCTTCCTCGACAAGATCGACGAGAACTTGCAGAAGGCGATGGCGTAGGCACCCGCGGGTTCGACATGCCGAAGGCTCCGGAAGGAGCCTTCGGCTTTTGGGCCAACGAAAACGAAGCAAAGGGCTGGCAGCATGGCCAAACCGGTCCTCTACGGCGCTGACTACAGTGTTTACGTGCGCATAGCGCGCATGGCGCTGGAGGAGAAGGGCGTCGACTACGAGCTTGTGCCGGTCGATGTCTTCGCCGCCGAGGGCATCCCCGGCTGGTATTTCGAGCACCACCCATTCGGCCGCATCCCGGCCTTCGAGCACGACGGTTTTCGCCTGTTCGAGGCCAGCGCGATTGCGCGCTATATCGATGAGGCGTTCGACGGGCCACCCTTGCAGCCGAAGGATCCGCGCGGCCGCGCGCGGATGAACCAGATCATCGGCATGCTCGACGCCTATGGCTATCGGGCCATGGTCTGGGATGTCGCCGTGGAGCGGCTGGAGAAGACCGAGCCGGATGAGAGGCTGATCGCCGATGGCCTGAGCCAGGCGGAAACGATCCTCAGGGTGCTCACCTCACTCAAGGTTCCCGGACCGTGGCTGCTCGGCGACCGGGTGACGCTCGCCGACCTGCATGCGGCGCCGATCATTGCCTATTTCGTCAAGGTCAGCGAGGGGCGGGATCTGCTGGCTCGGTTTGCGGATATCCGGGACTGGCATGCTCGGGTGGTCGAGCGCCCGAGCTTTGCACGCACCGAAAAGCTGGGCTAGTCGAGCGAAACTTGCTCGGCGTTAGCGCCGCCCCTCATTGCCCTGCCGGGCATTTCTCCCCGTAAAACGGGGAGAAAGAAGCTGGCCGCGACCTCCGCGGCCATTCTTCAACGACGATAATTGGCGAAATCACGCCCGAGAGCGTCCTTCTCCCGTTTACGGGGAGAAGATGGCGGCAGCCAGATGAGGGGCGGCGCTGCCCTGAACATCTGATGATTCCGGCAGTTCACGCGGCTTCGAGCGCCGCCCTCACCGCAGCAATCGCGTCATCGGCCTTCGAGGCATCGGGGCCACCCGCCTGGGCCATGTCGGGCCTGCCGCCGCCGCCCTGCCCGCCGAGTGCTGCGGAGGCGACGCGCACCAGGTCGACGGCGCTGAAGCGGCCGACGAGATCGTCTGTGACGGCGACCACGACGCTCGCCTTGTTGTCCTCAGCCGTGCCGACGAAGACGACGACGCCTGAGCCGAGCGAGCTTTTGCCGGCGTCAGCCAGCGGCTTCAGATCCTTCGGCGAGACACCGGAAACCGACTTGCCGAGGAAGCCGACCCCCGCGACGGTCTCGTTCGCGGCCGGCGCGTCAGCGGGCGACCCGCCGCCCAGCGCCAGCTTCTTGCGCGCTTCGGTGAGCTCCTTCTCGAGCTTCTTGCGCTCTTCGAGCAGGGCTTCAACACGCGCCGGCACGTCGGCCGGCGAGATTTTCAGCGTTGCCGCGGCCGCCTTCAGCCGCCGGTCCTGTTCATCGAGATGCTTGCGCGCGGCCTCGCCCGTCAGCGCCTCGATGCGGCGCACGCCAGCGGCGACGGCACTGTCGGACACGACGCGCACCAGGCCGATGTCACCGGTTGCCCTGACATGCGTGCCGCCGCAGAGTTCGACCGAATAGGGACGGTTGGCCTTGGCCCCGTGCAGGCCGGTGCCCATCGACACGACGCGCACCTCATCGCCGTATTTCTCGCCGAACAGCGCCATGGCACCTTCGGCAATTGCATCGTCGACCGACATCAGGCGCGTGGTCACCGGGCTGTTCTGCACCACGATCTCATTGGCCATGCGCTCGACCTCCTCGAGTTCCGAGGGCGAGATGGGCTTGTTGTGCGAGATGTCGAAGCGCAGGCGCTCGGGCGCGACCAGCGAGCCCTTCTGCGCGACATGGGTGCCCAGCACCTCGCGCAGCGCTTCATGGATCAGATGCGTCGCGGAATGGTTCGCGCGCAGCCTGGAGCGCCTCGCATGGTCGACCTTCAGCTCGACGGCGGCACCGGTCCTGGCCGTGCCGCTAATCACCTTTCCGAGATGCACGAAGAGCCCGTCGGCCTTCTTCTGCGTATCGGAAACGTCGATCGAGAAGCCTTCGCCTGAAATGGTTCCCGTGTCGCCAATCTGACCGCCGGATTCGGCATAGAACGGCGTCTGGTTGACGACCACGGCAACCGCTTCGCCCTTGCCGGCGCTGTCGACAGCCTTGCCGTCGCGGACAAGCGCCTGGATGATGCCTTCCGCAGCTTCAGTCTCGTAGCCGAGGAATTCGGTGGCACCGGCTTTTTCGCGCACCGGGAACCAGACCGCTTCGGTCGCCGCCTCGCCGGAGCCCGCCCAATGCTTACGCGCCTCCGCCTTCTGCTGCTCCATCGCATTGGTGAAGCCGGCAAGATCGACCGAGATGTTGCGCTGGCGCAGCGCATCCTGCGTCAGGTCGAGCGGGAAGCCATAGGTGTCGTAAAGCTTGAAGGCCGTCTCACCATCCAGCATGTCGCCGGCGCCGAGCTTTTCCGTCGCCTCCGACAGCAGACCGAGACCGCGTACCAGTGTCTTGCGAAACCTGGTCTCCTCAAGCTTCAGCGTCTCGGTGATCAGCTGTTCGCCGCGCACAAGTTCCGGATAGGCCTGGCCCATCTCGCGAACCAGCGCCGGCACCAGCTTCCAGACCAGGGGTTCGTTCGCACCGAGCAGCTGCGCATGGCGCATGGCGCGACGCATGATGCGGCGCAGCACGTAGCCGCGCCCCTCATTGGACGGCAGCACGCCGTCAGCGACCAGGAAGGAGGACGAGCGCAGGTGATCGGCTATGACGCGATAGGACGCGACGGTCTCGGCGTCGGGACCGCGGCCGAGCGCTGACGACGCGGCATCGATCAGATGGCGGAACAGGTCGGTCTCAAAGACGCTTTCAACGCCTTGCAGGATGGAGGCCATGCGCTCCAGGCCCATGCCGGTGTCTATCGACGGGCGCGGCAGGTCGATGCGCTCGTCCTTCGTCACCTGCTCATATTGCATGAACACCAGGTTCCAGAATTCCAGGAACCGGTCGCCATCCTCCTCCGGGCTGCCGGGAGGACCGCCCCAGATGTGCTCGCCGCGATCGATGAAGATTTCCGAGCACGGCCCGCATGGGCCGGTGTCGCCCATCGCCCAGAAATTGTCCGAGGTCGGGATGCGGATGATACGATCGTCGGAAAAACCGGCGATCTTCTTCCAGAGACCAGCCGCCTCGTCGTCGGTGTGATAGACGGTGACGAGCAGCTTGTCCTTCTTCAGCCCGAATTCCCGGGTGATGAGGTTCCAGGCCAACTCGATGGCGCGCTCCTTGAAATAGTCGCCGAAGGAGAAATTGCCGAGCATCTCGAAGAAGGTCAGGTGGCGCGCGGTGTAGCCGACATTGTCTAGGTCGTTGTGCTTGCCGCCGGCGCGAACGCTTTTCTGGGCGGTCGTGGCACGCGAATAGGGCCGCTTCTCCAGGCCGGTGAAGACGTTCTTGAACTGCACCATGCCGGCATTGGTGAACATCAGCGTCGGATCGTTGCGTGGCACAAGTGGGCTCGACGCCACGACCTCGTGACCCTCCTTGCGGAAATAGTCGAGAAATGTCGACCGGATCTCGTTCACGCCACTCATGAATGCTGCCTTTTCGAGAGAGCCGCCGGCCGGACCGGCGGAAAATGGGCTCTGCGCTTTAGAAGATGGAGCTGGCCTTTTAGCCGCCGCTTGGCACCCTGTCCAGAAACACGCAAGCTGGTCAATTCGCGGTTCGCCAGCCGCTCAAAACGCAAACCGCCGGCACGGGGCCGGCGGTTCGAAACGCAATACTACAGAACTCGATTACATAAGCTCAAGTTGATGAACCTGGATTATGGCCGAACTCGGGCCGTAAACCGAATGCCAGATCGCGCCGGCGAACGCTTGGATTGCGCCGGCGAACGCCTACATCGCGCCGGCTTCATCCTCGAACCCATCGTCACCACCTTCGGAGCCGCCATTCTCGAGGAATTTTTCGGCGATCAGTCCGGCGTTCTGCCTGAGCGCAAGTTCGATCTCGCGCGCCGTATCGGGATTGTCGCGCAGGAACAGCTTCGCGTTCTCGCGGCCCTGGCCGAGACGCTGCGAATTGTAGGAGAACCAGGCGCCCGACTTCTCGACCACGCCGGCCTTCACCCCGAGATCGACCAGTTCGCCGGTCTTCGACACGCCTTCGCCGTACATGATGTCGAACTCGACCACCTTGAAGGGCGGCGCCAGCTTGTTCTTGACCACCTTGACGCGCGTCTGGTTGCCGACGACCTCGTCGCGGTCCTTGACCGAGCCGATGCGGCGGATATCGAGACGCACCGAGGCGTAGAATTTGAGCGCATTGCCGCCGGTGGTGGTTTCGGGCGAACCGAACATGACGCCGATCTTCATGCGGATCTGGTTGATGAAGATGACCATGGTGTTGGAGCGCGAGATCGAGGCGGTCAGCTTGCGCAGCGCCTGGCTCATCAGGCGGGCCTGCAGGCCGGGCAGCGAATCGCCCATCTCGCCCTCGATTTCGGCGCGTGGCGTCAGTGCCGCGACCGAATCGACCACCAGCACATCGATGGCGCCGGAGCGCACCAGCGTATCGCAGATTTCAAGCGCCTGCTCGCCGGTGTCAGGCTGCGAGATCAGGAGGTTTTCGAGATCGACGCCGAGCTTGCGGGCATAGACCGGATCGAGCGCGTGCTCGGCATCGACGAAGGCGCAGATGCCGCCCTTCTTCTGGGCTTCCGCCACCGTGTGCAGCGCCAGCGTCGTCTTGCCCGAGCTTTCCGGCCCGTAGATCTCGATGATGCGGCCGCGCGGCAAGCCGCCGACGCCAAGCGCGATGTCGAGACCGAGCGAGCCGGTCGGCACGGTTTCGATCTCGACAACCTGCTCGTTCGCGCCGAGCCGCATGATCGAGCCCTTGCCGAAAGCTCGCTCGATTTGCGACAGCGCCGCATCCAGAGCCTTTGATTTGTCCACTGCCTTATCCTCTACAAGCCGCAAGCTGTTCTGAGCCATGATACATCACCCCGTAGTCGTCAATGAAGGCCGGACAATCCGTAATCCTTGGTTATTTGTACCTTTTTTGTTCTCATTTGGCAAGAGGGATCAAGCATTTGAAAAATAAGCAACATCCTGATTTGTTCTTTTTTTGTCTCACGATTCGGCTCCAGCATGGCCCGAACATTAGGCCAGGCTGGTTCGCCGTGCCGGCCTCACGAATCGCCGGCCGTTGCCTGCGAAGCTCCGTCGCACGGCATGGCGCTTGTGCGTGAGCGCCAACAAAGGTCATATCGGCGCATGGTGAAATCTCCAAGAGTCCTGGCGGTGGGCGGCGCCCATATCGACAGGCGCGGCCAGGTATCCGGCGCTTATGTGCCGGCTGCCTCCAACCCGGGCACGATGCGCGAGGATGTCGGCGGCGGCGTCTTCAACGCGTTGCGCAGCGCGGTGCGGCGAGGCGTCTCGGGCTCGCTGCTGTCGGTGCGCGGTGGCGATACCGCCGCCGACACGGTTTCGCGCGCCATCGCCGAAGCAGGCATTGCGGACTTGTCCGCGGTGTTCCTCGACCGCACGACGCCGAGCTATACGGCGCTGATCGACCGTGAGGGCGAACTGCTCGTCGGCTTTGCCGACATGGCGCTCTATGAGCTGGCGTTTACCAAGCAGATCCGCCGCTCCAGGGTGCGGGAAGAGATCGCCGCCGCCGATGCCGTCCTGTGCGACGCCAATCTGTCGTCGGCGGCTCTGGAGCGGCTGGTATCGCTTGCCGCCGGCAAGCCCGTCTTCGCCATTGCCATTTCACCGGCTAAGGTCGTGCGCTTGAACCCGGTGCTCGGCGGCCTGGCCGTCGCCTTCATGAACAGGCGCGAAGCGGTGGCGCTTGCCGGGCTTGACGATGCCGCTTCTCAGAAGATTATCGTCGACGGGCTGAGGAGCGCCGGGCTCGACAGCGCGGTGGTCACGGCGGGCGGCGGCCCGGTGCTCGGTTTCGACCGCGACGGCAGCTTTGCCGTCGTCCCGCCCCCTCCAAGAAAAATCGTGGACGTCACCGGCGCCGGCGATGCGCTTGCCGGCGCGACGGTCGCCGCCTTGCTGCGCGGCATGCCCTTGCGTGCGGCGCTGCGCGAGGGTGTCGCCGCCGCAACGCTGGCCATCGAAAGCGCTGGCGCCGTTCCCGATTTCACCACGGCGACTTTCACGCAAGCGCTGGCTCTTGTGCCCGATGAGCAGGAAGTGGCATGAGACCGGCCAGTTCACAGTGCCGCAGTGCGGCTTGAGCGTCCGGAAGGATGCGCCGCACTCCGGATTGGAGATCCAGATGACCCCAGAGACCGCCCGCCCCTTCATCGATGTCCACGCGCCGGTGGCGCAAGCCTTGGCCGCCGGGAAGCCCGTGGTGGCGCTGGAAAGCACGATCATCACGCATGGCATGCCCTACCCCGATAATGGCGCCATGGCGGCCGACGTGGAAAAGATCATTGGGGATGGCGGCGCGGTGCCGGCGACGATCGCCGTGGTGACAGGCCGCATCAAGATCGGCCTCTCCGACGGAGAACGCGAATCGCTCGCCATGACCGGCGATGCCATGAAGCTCTCGCGCGCCGATCTCGGCTTCGCCGTCGCACAAGGGCGCACCGGCGGCACCACGGTTGCGGCCACCATGATCGCCGCGCACATGGTCGGCATAAAGGTGTTCGCCACCGGCGGCATTGGCGGCGTGCACAAGGGCGCCGAAAAAAGCTTCGATATTTCCGCCGATCTCGATGAGCTCGCGCGCACGCCCGTCATCGTCGTCTCGGCCGGGGCCAAGGCCATCCTCGACATCGAAAAGACGCTGGAAGTGCTGGAGACCCGCGGCGTGCCGGTGATCGGCCATGGCTGCGAGACCATGCCGGCCTTCTGGTCCCGGCAGTCGCCATTCCGCGCGCCGCTGACCTTGCACGCGCCGGAAGACATCGCGCATTTCTACAAGACGCGACAGGCGCTGGGCCTGAGCGGCGGCATGCTGATCGCCAACCCTGTGCCGGAGGATCAGGAAATCCCGGCCGGCGAGATGGCCGGCTATATCGAGGCCGCACAGAAGGCTGCCGAGGCGCTCAACGTCACCGGCAAGGCGGTAACGCCGTTCCTGCTGTCCAAAATCCTGGAACTCACCGGCGGCCGGAGCCTGAAGACCAACATCGCGCTGGTCGAGAACAATGCGCGGCTGGCGGCAAGGATTGCCAGGGCGCTGTAGGGGACAGATCTGCTGCGCAGATCTATCAATACCTGCGGGCCAGCGCCCCCCTCTGTCCTGCCGGACATCTCCCCCACAAGGGGGGAGATCGGATATTCCGACTGCTTTCGCCAATTTTCAGCATCGAAGAAAGGGCGTCGCCGCCCAGACCGCCAATCTCCCCCCTCGTGGGGGAGATGTCCGGCAGGACAGAGGGGGGCGTGACAGAACGCGACTCATTCTGGATCGTCTTCAGAACCCATGACGGTATTCTTCGGCGAACGCAGCTCCTACTTCCCCGCCCGCCGCCCCGCCTCATAGGCCCGCCGCGCCCATACCGCCATCTCGTCGGGGTCGTCGAAGGCACCATCGGGAATGCTCCAGTAGGGCATCGCAACCAGCTTGCCGTGGCGGGACCCGGTGTAGGTCCACTGCGTGCAGCCGGCGGCCTCGAAGTCGGGCGCGCTTTGCTCGTCCGCTTTCAGCATCAATTCGCCGCGCAGCACGATGGCGACGATGACGCCGTCGGCATAGATGCCCTTGCCGCCGAACAGTTTTCGGATGCTGACCGGGCCCAGGCTCTGGAAGAGTTCTTCTATGCGTTCATTGTCCATGCGCGGATCATGTCACCGCGATCCGGCCTTGTCATCGGCGCAACCAAAACCATGCTGACAGGTTGAAGGATGACCGATCGGAGTTTCCCGCCATGCCTGTCCTGCTCAAAGGCTCCTGCCGCTGCAATGCCGTTCGTTTCGAGGTGGAAAGCCACACGCCCGTGCCGTTCATGCTGTGCTACTGCTCGATCTGCCGCAAGCAGCAGGGCGGCGGCGGTTTTGCCATCAATCTCGGCGCCGACTACGAGACGATGACCATCCGGGGCAAGAGCAGCCTCGGCGTCTATCGGGCCGAGATCGAGGACGACGAACATCCGCATTGCGAGATCTCGACCGGAGAGCGCAATTTCTGCCGCAAATGCGGATCGGCGCTGTGGCTCTACGACCCGACCTGGCCGGAACTCGTCCATCCCTTCGCCTCGGCGATCGACAGCGACCTGCCGACGCCGCCTGAGAAGGTGCATCTGATGCTGAAATACAAGGCCAACTGGGTCGAGCCCGATATCGGACCGGGCGACAAGGTGTTCGACGTCTATCCCGAGGAATCGATCGCCGACTGGCACAAGCGGACAGGAATGTGGGTGGAGTAGTCTTCTACCCGTGTGCGGGGAACGTGCAAGCTGATGTGAGGCGGCACAGACTTCGGATGGGCCGGCGCGCTGCTCTCATCCGGCCCTTCGGGCCACCTTCTCCCCGTAAACCCGGCGAAGGAAGGTCAGGCCGAAGCGCGCGCCTCGGCCAGCGCCTTGAGATCGGCCGGCTTCAGTTCGACGGATTCGCCGCAGCCGCAAGCCGAGCTCTGGTTCGGGTTGTGGAAGGTGAAACCGGTGCGCAGCGTGGTCTGCTCGAAATCCATCTCGGTGCCGAACAGGAAAAGGGCTGCCTCCGGCGCGACATAGACGTGGGCGCCGTCGCGCTCGATGTGGTCGTCCTTGGTGTTGGGTTCGGTCACCAGATCGACCGTGTATTCCATGCCGGCGCAACCGCCCTTCTTGATGCCGAGGCGAATGCCATGCGCGCCTTCACGCGTGGCAACGATCTCGCGCACCCGGTCGGCGGCCTTTTCGGTCATCGTGATGACGGCAAAGCGTCCCATCTTTTTCCTTCTCCATTCCATGCAGGTTCAAGGCCTGCCGAATGATTCCTCACCTAAAATGGTGAAGTTTTACCACTGGCGCAAGTGTGACGAGCTCGACGTCAATACCAGCCCACTGCCACCTGCGCCTCTTCCGACATGCGGTCGGGCGACCAGGGCGGGTCGAAGGTCATGTTGACTTCGACGCCCGACACGCCTTCGACGGCGCCGACGGCGTTCTCAACCCAGCCTGGCATCTCGCCGGCCACCGGGCAGCCGGGCGCGGTCAGCGTCATGTCGATCTTGACCGAGCGGTCGTCCTCGATGTCGATCTTGTAGACGAGGCCAAGCTCGTAGATATCGGCCGGGATTTCCGGGTCGTAGACCGTCTTCAGCGCCGAAACGATGTCGTCGGTCAGCCGCGCCAGTTCGTCGGCGGGAATGGCGGAGGCGGAAACCACCGCATTGGCGGCCGCCTCGGGAACAGCGTCGGTGGCTGTGCTGGCATCTTCCATCTCGTCACCCGAAAAACTTGCGCGCTTTTTCCAGCGCATCGGCCAAAGCATCGACTTCGGCCCGTGTATTGTACATGCCGAACGATGCCCTGCATGTGGAGGTTACGCCGAAGCGTTTCAACAGCGGCTGCGCGCAATGGGTGCCCGCGCGGACAGCCACGCCTTGCCGGTCGATCACCATCGACACGTCATGGGCATGAATGCCTTGCAGTTCGAACGAGATGATGGCGCCCTTGCCGGGCGCGTCGCCGAAGATGCGCAGCGAGTTGATGGCGCGCAACCGCTCATGCGCATAGTCCTTCAAATCGGCCTCGTGCGCCGCGATCCGTTCGCGGCCGATCTTTTCCATGTAGTCGAGCGCGGCGCCCAGCCCGATCGCCTGGACGATCGGCGGCGTACCGGCCTCGAAGCGGTGCGGCGGGTCGTTGTAGGTGACGATGTCCTGCGTCACCTCCTCGATCATCTCGCCGCCGCCCATGAACGGGCGCATGCGCTGCAGGATGTCCTTCTTGCCATAGAGCACGCCGATGCCGGAGGGTCCGTAGACCTTGTGGCCCGTGAAGACGAAGAAATCGCAGTCGAGGTCCTGCACGTCGATCGGCATATGGACGGCGCTCTGGCTGCCGTCGACGAGCACGGGAATGCCACGCGAATGCGCGATCCGCACGATCTCCTTGATCGGCGTCACCGTGCCCAGCGCGTTCGACATCTGTGTGATGGCGACCAGCTTTGTCCGGTCGGTCAGTCGCTTTTCGAATTCCTCGATATGGAAGACGCCGAGATCGTCGACCGGCACCCAGACCAGTTTGGCGCCCTGGCGCTCGCGGATGAAATGCCAGGGAACGATGTTGGAGTGGTGCTCCATGATCGACAGCACGATCTCGTCGCCCTCGCCGATATTGGGCATGCCATAGCCATAAGCGACCGTGTTGATCGCCGACGTCGTGTTCGAGGTGAAGACGATGTTGTCGGTGCCGGGCGCGTTGAGGAAGCGGCGCACCGTCTCTCGCGCCTTTTCATAGGCGTCGGTCGCCGTATTGGACAGGAAATGCAGGCCGCGATGGACGTTGGCGTATTCCTGGCTATAGGCGTGCTGGACGGCGTCGAGCACCGCCTGCGGCTTCTGCGCCGAGGCGCCGTTATCGAGATAAACGAGAGGTTTGCCGTAGACGTCGCGCGACAGAATCGGGAAGTCGCGGCGGATCGCCTCGACGTCGTAGAAATCGCCGATCTTGCCTGGTGCGTTCATCACTTCACCCGTGCGTCAAAAACCATTCGTCGAGTCGCGCTTCCAGCGCCTCGACGATCACCTCGTCGTCCAGTTCCTCGATCACCTCGGCGACGAAAGCCTTCACCAGCAGACCACGGGCGCTCTTCTCGTCGATGCCGCGCGCCATCAGGTAAAACAGATGGTTGTGGTCGATCTCGGTGACGGTCGCGCCATGGCCGCAGACGACGTCGTCAGCGAAGATTTCGAGTTCCGGCTTGGTCGAGAACTCGCCGTCGTCCGAGAGAAGCAACGTGTTGCAAGCCATTTTGGCGTTGGTCTTCTGAGCATATTGATGGACGTTGATGCGGCCCTGGAAGACGCCGCGGGCCTTGCCGGTCACGACATTGCGGATCACTTCCGTCGACGTCGTGTGCGGCACCGCATGGTCGAGCACCATGGTTGTGTCCGTGTGGGCGTCGCCGGCCAGCAGGTTGATGCCGCGCAACTGGAAGTCGGCGCCCTCGCCCGTGGTCTTCACCACGACCTCCTGGCGCACGAGCTTGCCGCCGGCGTTCATGACGAACAGCGTCAGCTTCGCATTCTTGCCGATATGAGCCTTGAACTGCGCCAGATGCGTTGCCGTATCCGGCTGCTCCTGGATGATCAGCCAGGTCACCTCGGCGCCTTCGCCGAGCACGAGCTGACTGACCGAGCTGACAAGGGCCGCGCCCTCGCCGGCCTGGCGCTCGACGATCACAGCCTTGGCATCGGCGCCGGCGCGCACGGCCAGGCGCACATGGGTCTGACCGCCGGCCTGCAGGTTCTGCAATTCGATCGGCTTTTCCACTTCGGTGCCATCGGCGATGTCGACGAAATAGCCATCGGCGACGAAAGCCGTGTTCAGCGCTCCGATGGCATCGTCGCTGCCATAGGGATCGAGCCCAGGCGCGATGCTGCCGTCGGTCAGTTTCTCCGACAGGGCCTGGACGCTGACGCCTTCAATTCCGGGCGTTTTGGCGCTCGACACACCATTGAGAAGCGGCAACACGGTGGAACCTTCAACAACTGGCGCGATGGCTTTGGCCACGGCCGTCGGATCGAAGTCCGGCACGGCGTTCAGCAGCCGGCGCAGATCGGTGTAGTGCCAAGATTCGATGCGCCGGGTCGGCAGTCCGTGCTTGACCGCCTCGATGGCATCGTCGCGCTTCAGCATCACCGCGCCGTCGCCCGGCAGCAGCGACAACCGTTCGCCGAAAGCGTCGATCAACGCGGTTTCGGCCGGCGTCCGCTGCGGTTGTGTATGCATGTTCATCAGTTTGACCTTGCCTTCTGGCATCTCACGCGGCTTGCCCGATCACGCCGGCATAGCCATTGGCCTCCAAATCGAGCGCCAGCGACTTGTCGCCGGACTTGATGACCTGGCCCTTGTAGAGCACGTGCACAGTGTCGGGCACGATGTGTTCGAGCAGCCGCTGATAGTGGGTAATGACGACAATGGCGCGCTCGGGCGAGCGCAGCGCGTTGACGCCATCGGAGACGATCTTGAGTGCATCGATGTCGAGCCCGGAATCGGTCTCGTCAAGCACGCAGAGCTTTGGCTCCAAAAGCTTCATCTGCAGGATCTCGGCGCGCTTCTTCTCGCCGCCGGAAAAGCCGACATTGAGCGGCCGCTTCAGCATGTTCATGTCCATGTTGAGCGAGGCTGCGGCATCCTTCACCCGCTTCAGGAATTCGGGGATCTTCAGCGGCTCCTCGCCGCGCGCCTTGCGCTGCTCGTTCATGGCAACCTTCAGGAACTCCATGGTCGCCACGCCCGGTATCTCCATCGGATACTGGAAGGCCAGGAAAATGCCCGACGTCGCGCGCTCGGCCGGATCCATTTCGAGGATCGACTGGCCGTTGTAGAGGATATCGCCCTCGGTGACCTCATAGTCCTCGCGGCCGGCGAGGATGTAGGACAACGTCGACTTGCCCGAGCCGTTCGGTCCCATGATGGCGGCGACCTCCCCGGCTTTCACCGTCAGATTCAGGCCGCGGATGATTTCGGTGCCGTCATCGACGATGCGGGCATGCAGGTTCTTGATTTCAAGCATTCTTTTGTTTCCTGAATATCTGTCCGGTCAGCCGACCGAGCCCTCGAGCGAAATTCCGATCAACTTCTGGGCTTCGACGGCGAACTCCATCGGCAGTTGCTGGATCACGTCCTTGACGAAGCCGTTGACGATCAGCGCGATCGCTTCCTCCTCCGGGATGCCGCGTTGCATGACGTAGAATTTCTGGTCCTCGGAAATCTTCGACGTCGTCGCTTCATGCTCGAACTGAGCCGTCGCGTTCTTGGCCTCCATGTAGGGCACGGTGTGGGCGCCGCACTGGTCGCCGATCAGCAGCGAGTCGCAATTGGTGAAGTTGCGCGCGTTGGTCGCCTTGCGGTGCGCCGAAACCTGGCCGCGATAGGTGTTCTGCGAGAAGCCGGCGGCGATGCCCTTGGAGATGATACGGCTCGACGTGTTCTTGCCGAGATGGATCATCTTGGTGCCGCTATCGACCTGCTGGTAGCCGTTCGAGACGGCGATCGAATAGAACTCGCCCGAGGAATCGTCGCCGCGCAGGATGCAGCTCGGATATTTCCAGGTGATGGCCGAGCCGGTTTCGACCTGCGTCCATGAAATCTTCGAGCGGTGGCCGCGGCAATCGCCGCGCTTGGTGACGAAATTGTAGATGCCGCCCTTGCCCTCGGCGTCGCCGGGATACCAGTTCTGCACCGTCGAATATTTGATCTCGGCGTCATCGAGCGCCACCAGTTCGACGACCGCGGCATGGAGCTGGTTCTCGTCGCGCTGCGGCGCCGTGCAGCCTTCGAGATAGGAGACGTAGGCCCCCTCCTCGGCGATGATCAGCGTGCGCTCGAACTGGCCGGTGTTCTTCTCGTTCATGCGGAAATAGGTCGACAGTTCCATCGGGCAGCGAACGCCCTTGGGCACGAAGACGAAGGAGCCGTCGGTGAACACGGCCGAATTCAGCGTGGCATAAAAATTATCCGAGGTCGGCACGACCGAGCCGAGATATTTCTTCACCAGTTCCGGATGTTCGCGGATGGCTTCCGAGATCGAGCAGAAGATGACGCCGGCCTGCGCCAGCTCCTTCTTGAAGGTGGTGACGACGGAAACCGAATCGAACACGGCGTCGACGGCGACGCGGCCGGATTTATAGACGTTGTCGCTGGCTTCCTCGAGCTCGGACGCGTCGGTCTTCTGGACGCCCGCCAGGATCTCCTGCTCCTTGAGCGGAATGCCGAGCTTCTCATAGACCTTCAGGATTTCGGGATCGACGTCGCTGAGCGACGTCGGGCCGGGCGTGCTCTTCGGCGCCGCGTAATAGTAGATGTCCTGGAAATCGATCTTGGGATAGTTGACGCGCGCCCAGGTCGGCTCTTCCAGCGTCAGCCAGCGCCGGTAGGCTTCCAGCCGCCATTCCAGCATCCAGGACGGTTCGTCCTTCTTCGCCGAAATGAAACGGATGATGTCTTCGCTCAGGCCCTTGGGGGCCTTGTCGACAGCGATTTCGGTCTGGAATCCGTATTTGTATTGGTCGACGTCGATCTTTCGGACCCGATCGATCGTGTCCTGCACAGCAGGCATATGCGTTCTCCATCCACGCCGGGGTCAAGGCCCGACAGTTTTCAAACTATGGCACCGCCGGATGAGCACCCAAGGAGCACCCGCGGCGGCGTAAGTTTCATATAGTGCGCTTCGGCCGGAAATTCACCCGGCCAGCATGAAACGCACGGCTCTACCAGGCCGAAAGGCCCAAATTCGTCCAACCGCTACGCGGCCTTCTCCTTGCGCACCCGACGCGCGGCGATTTCCGCCAGCGCCAGCCGGAACGCCTCGATGTCCTGCGCACCGGTCGCCGCGCCAATCGACACGCGCAACGCACCCAGGCTGTCACCGTGCCCCATGGCCTTCAGCACATGGCTCGGACCGACCTTGCCCGACGAGCAGGCAGAACCCGCCGAGAGCGCCACACCGGCGAGGTCGAAGGCGATCTGAACCGTCTCGGCCTTGACGCCGGGAATAGCGAAGAATGTCGTGTTGGCAAGCCTCGGCGCGCCGGTTCCGAAGATTTCCACGTCTGGCACCAATATTTTTACGATGGCCTCGATCTCGTCGCGACGCCGACGCACGGTATCAATGCCCGCCAATCCGGCGAGAGCCTCCCGCGCCGCCGCGCCGAATCCCGCAATGCCGGACAGATTCTCGGTGCCGCCGCGATGGCCCTTCTCCTGGCCACCGCCGTTGATGAGAGGCTTCGGCATCATCAGATCGGCAGCGGCGACGATGGCGCCGACGCCCTTGGGGCCGCCGATCTTGTGCGACGACAATATCAGATAGTCGGCGTAACCCGCCGAAATGTCGATCGAAATGCGGCCTGCCGCCTGAACCGCGTCTACGACGAGGACACCGCCGACCGCCTTTACGATTTCGGCGATACGATCGACCGGCTGGATGACGCCAGTCTCATTATTGGCGGCATGGATTGCCACCAGCGGCAGGCCGCTGGCCTTGTCGTGCGCGGCAAGGGCGTTTGCCATTGCTTCGAGGTCGACGATTCCGTTGGCGTCAACGCCGATCCGCGTCACCTGCGAGGCCGGGAAGGACCCGCCGTTCAACAGGCAGGGGTGGTCGGCTTCGCAGACATAGAGATGGCTCATGCGGATGGTCCCGCGCCCCATCCGCCAATCGGGCGTCAGCAGCATCGAGGCGGCTTCCGTGGCGCCTGACGTGAACACGACATGCCCAGCCTTGGCGTTCACCAATTCCGCCACATCACGCCTTGCGGTTTCGATCAGGCGACGCGCCGCACGCCCTTCGGCGTGGACCGATGATGGATTGGCGGCGATATCCAGCGCCGCGACCATAGCCTCGCGTGCCGCTGCAAGCAGCGGCGCACTGGCATTGTAGTCGAGATAGGCGCGCATTCCGGCCATTTCCTTCCAGTTGGTCCCGTCAGAAGCCATTCCACCGAGATATCGCGTTATTTCCTTGAAATTCCAAGGCAAGCCGTCCTATTTACGCGGCTTGCGGCGCGGGCGGCCGGGCGATTGCGTTTCGGCCACCCAGTTTTGAACAATTCTAAACTAGCTTCTATGAAGACGCTCGCCCTGCGTCAAGGCCAGAGGAAGGTTGTTCCGGGCGCCGCGCATTTCTTATTACCCAAGTGGAGTATTTCATGCCTGAGGTCATTTTCACCGGTCCGGCCGGCCGTCTCGAGGGTCGCTACCAGCCCTCGAAGGAAAAGAGCGCGCCGATCGCCATTGTCTTGCATCCGCACCCGCAATTCGGCGGCACGATGAACAACAAGATCGTGTACGACCTCTTCTACATGTTCCAGAAGCGCGACTTCACCACGCTGCGCTTCAATTTCCGCGGCATCGGCCGCAGCCAGGGCGAATTCGATCACGGTACAGGCGAATTGTCGGATGCGGCAGCCGCACTCGACTGGGTGCAGTCGCTGCATCCGGATTCCAAGAGTTGCTGGGTTGCCGGCTATTCGTTCGGCTCGTGGATCGGCATGCAGCTTTTGATGCGCCGTCCCGAGATCGAAGGCTTCATCTCGGTCGCGCCGCAGCCCAACACCTACGATTTCTCTTTCCTCGCTCCCTGCCCCTCCTCGGGGCTCATCATCCATGGCGACGCCGACAAGGTGGCGCCGCCGAAGGACGTGCAGGGCCTGGTCGACAAGCTACACACGCAAAAGGGCATCACCATCACGCAGAAGACCTTGCCCGGCGCCAATCATTTCTTCGCCAACGATGCCGAACTGCTGATCGAGGAATGCGCGGATTATCTCGATCGCCGGCTGGCCGGCGAATTGTCGGATCCGCGCCCGAAGCGGCTGCGCTAAAGGGCGGATGACCGCGATGTACCAGCCCCCTCATTTCCAGGAAACGCGGCCGGAGGTGCTGCACGGGCTGATCCGGGCAAATCCGCTCGGCCTCTTGGTTTCCGGCGGACCCGAGGGGCCGGTCGCCAACGCCATCCCGTTCCTGCTCGACGCCGATATCGGGCCAAACGGCAGGCTGCGCGCTCATCTGGCCAAAGCCAATTCGCAATGGCGCCTCATCGCCGACAATCCGGCCTCGACGGTGCTGATCGTCTTCCAGGGCACCGACGCCTATGTGACGCCGTCCTGGTACGAGACCAAGCGCGAAACCGGCAAGGTGGTGCCGACCTGGAACTATGCCATCGTGCAGGTGCGCGGCACCGCGAAGGTGATCGACGACCAGGACTGGCTGGCGCGGCAGATCGCTGACCTGACGGCTTCGCAGGAGGGCGCGCGTGAGGCGCCATGGGCGGTCACCGATGCGCCTGCCCCGTTCATCCAGTCGCAGATCAAGGGCATCATCGGGCTGGAGATCGAGATCAGCGAAATCCACGGCAAATGGAAGGTCAGCCAGAACCGTCCCGTCGCCGATCGCGCAGGCGTTGCGCGCGGGCTTGAGAGCGAGACGGCCAATTCATCCGACATGGTGCACCTGGTAAGGTCCTACGGCGGACTGGACGGCGAGTAGAGCAGTTCACCGTTTCACGGAACGGAGAACTCTCTAACTCCTTGTTTTGACGTAATTCCGGACGGAAAACCGTATACACTTTTCCTGGAATTGCTCTAAATCCCAGGCTCAACGGATCGGATGGCCGTTCGCCTTGTTTCGACCGATCAGCCGAAAGGTTGGCTTGCGCACCGGCAATCCCGACCGTGTCGGGCCGAAGATGAAGCCGAGCCGGGCAAAGACCAATCCGCAAACCAGCGCGAAGGCAAAGCCAAGACCAAAGCCGGCGACGGTATCACTCGGATAATGCGCGCCGACGAAGACCCGCGTCGAGGCGATGCAGGCCGTGACCGGCAAGGCGATGTACCAGCGCCGCGGGAACAAAAGCAGCAGGATGCCGAACACGGCCCCCATGGTCGTGGCGTGACCGGAAGGAAAACCGGCAAAGCGCGCATCGAAGGCGAAGGGACGCAACGACAGGACCCCAAGATCCTGAAAATAGAGCGGACGCGCCCGGCCGATCGCATATTTCAGGACATTGACCAGCAGGCCGGACAGGCCGACGGCGCTCAGCGCAAGGAACGCCAGGCAGGTCCAGTTGTAGACGAGCATCAATGACCGCCGCGACAGGCTTCGCCAGTCCGTCAGATTGGCCCCTATGAGCAGCAGTGCCGGCGGGATGAGATACCAGCCGCCCAGGCCGAACTGCGTCAGGAACTCGGCAAGCCGGCCGAAGCCCGCCGACCACTGGCCGTGCAGCAGCCCCGCCGGAGTGTCGAGGCCGACGAACGCCACTGCCGTCAGCAAAATCCAGGCCGAGACCCAGAGCGGCCAGAGGATCTTGGGATACGATGCGGAACGAGCGGCGAAGCGCCCTCTGACGATCCGCAGCGTGTCGCGGAAATTGCCGGCCGACCGACGCAGCACCGCGGCGGGCGCAATGGAAACGGAAGGGCGCGGTTTCACCAGCATTGAAAACCCGATCCCATTGTCGAATTCATTGGGCGATACGGTAGAGGCCGAGCGACATTTTGTCTCCCGATGAAAAGTTGAGCCCGTCGATCCGTGTAAGACGGCTGGCCGCCTTGCCTTGCCCGGCCAGCAGACCATTGAGTTTCTGCTCATCCTCGACCGGCGCCAGCCCCAGCGCGCAGGCGGGGTCCGCAAGCAGGTGCTTTGCCACGCCATCGGTATCGGTCAGCACCGTTTTCGTGCCCACCAGGAACACAAGGCTCGGTTCGTGGTACCGGGCCGACGCCAGCACCGAGGTGTCGCAGGGCTTGTAGGCGCGCACAGCCTCGTTGATCGCCGGGCTCAGCCATATCGGCCCCAAGGATGGGGCGATGACACCAAACAGCAACCCGTAGGTGATGCCCGCACAGGCGGCGACGGCGCCGATACGGGCAAGCGGTACTTGCAACTGTCGCGAGAAGGCCAGATAGCCGGCGCCGAGCGCCGACGCGGCCGCCGGAATGCTCCACCAGGAGAAAGCATGGGTGAGGTAGATCGGGGCGGCCACGCAGACCGCCGCCAGGCCGAGGCTGACCACGACCAGGCCAAAGGCCGTTGACCACCACAACCATTGCTGCCATCGCCGGAGCGGCGCATTGGCGTCCTGCGGCTGCAATGTCAAAAGCCAGCCGATCAGCAGCGCCATGCCGGGATAGGCCGGCAGCACATAGTGCGGCAGCTTGGTCGGGATCAACTCGAACACCAGCCAGAAGGGGATGTACCAGGCGAGGCAGAAGCGCAGCCTGACATCGTCGCGGAGCCGGTTGAGGGCTTGCAGGCCGGCGCCGACGGCGATCAGGCCGAACGGCCACATGAACAGCGAGTAGGTCAGCATGTAGAAGCCGGGCGGCAGGCCGTGCGATTCCTCGCCCTGGGCGACCTTGCCGAGCATATCCTTGCCGACGGCCTGCTGGAGGAAGGCGCCGTGGCTTTTCCAGGTGATCAGGGCGAGCCAGGGCAACACGATCAGCACGACGAGCAGCAGGCCGCGTCCCACTTTGAGCTTCGACAGCCAGCGCCCGTCGCGTTCGAATGCAAATAAGACAGCGATGGTGAGCGCCGACAGCAGTGGGGCGATCGGTCCCTTGATGAGGATCGCGGCCCCTTGCGCCAGCCAGAATATCCACCACAGATGGCCGGCGACGGGCTCGTTGCGGCGCGATGCCAGATAGATCTGCGCCAGCGCGCCCTGCGCCGCCACGCAGCAGGCCAGCAGCATCGCATCGGTCTTGGCGTCGCGGCCCTCGAAGGCGGTGGCGAAGATCGCCGCCATCACCAGGCCTGCGGCGATGCCGGCGCTGACTCCGAAAAGCCTGGTGCCGGTCCAGGCGATGCCGAGAACGGTCAGGGCGATGCCCAGCGTCGACACCAGGCGATAGACCCATATCGGTGCGGCGGCGCCCTTGCCGCTCAGGGCCACGGCCGCGGATTGCAGCCAATAGATGCCGATCGGCTTCTGGTAGCGTGAGGCGTCCTGAAAGCGGATGTCGACATAATCGCCACTCTCGACCATCTGCTTGGTGGCCTGGACGAAGCGCGGCTCGTCACGATCCAGCGGGGGCATGGACGCAAGTCCCGACACCGTCATCACGAGGCTGAACAGGAAGAGAAGGATGTAGTTCCTGTTCAGCGCCATATTCCAGCCTCTCCGACCATTCTTGCTGATGCGCAAAGCCGCTCAATCGACCTTGGTCATCGCCGCCTTGCGTTCATTGGCGATCAGCCAGAGATTTCTGATGTAGATGAACAAGCCCATGCCCTGGCCGGCAATGAACACCGGGTCCTGCCGCTTGATCGCATAAACCAGCAGCAGAGCCCCGCCGAACAGCGAGAAGAACCAGAAGGCGATCGGCACGACGCTACGCTTGGCCTTTTCCGACGCAAGCCACTGCACGACGAAGCGCATGGTGAAAAAGAACTGGGCGACGAAGCCGAGCAGGATCCATGCGTTGAACTGTTCGATGAAGACCCGGTGGATCCAGGTCACCAGTTCCTGAAGCACGTTAACCATGCATGATTTCCTCTACTTTTGGCATCCGGCGACGCCTGCGGCGCAGCCACCAGACGCCGCAGAGATCGAGCACGCCTTGGAGGCCGCGGTCGAAAATCCCGTAGTTCGACTTGCCGTGGCGGCGGGAGCGGTCGACGACGTCGCAATGCACGACATGGTATCCTTCCTGGATGACCAGCGCCGGAACGAAACGATGGGTGCCGTCGAAGAACGGCAGCTTGCGCAGGATCTCGGTGTGGACCGCCTTCAGGCCGCAGCCGGTGTCGCGCGTCTCGTCATGCAGGATGGCGTTTCTCAGCCAGTTGGCGAACCGCGACGCCAGTTGCTTGACCTTGCTGTCGCGGCGCTTCAGGCGCTGCCCTTGCGCGGCGCCGTAGCCGGGCCCGGCCCGCCGCAAGGCGTCAACCAGCATGGGAATGTACTGAGGATCGTTCTGACCATCGCCGTCGATCGTGGCAACGATGCTTCCGCGCGCCGCCCAGGCGCCGGAGCGTACCGAGAGGCTCTGGCCGGCCGATTTCTCGTGCCGCAATTCTCTGACGGGAAACGGGCGAAGTGCTGCCTGCTTGGCGAGAACGGCTGCGGTTCCATCGGTCGAGCCGTCGTTGACGATGATCAGTTCGAAGTCGCGCCCGGTCATCGCCGCCTCGATCTCATCGATCAGCAGCGGCAGGTTTGCCGCCTCGTTCCTGCAAGGAATGACGATGGATATCAATGCGTCCGGCATGTCGCGTGGGGCTCTGTCGTCGGATATGGCATTGGGTGGATGCCGTGCGGTGCCGCTTGGGGTCGTGGGCTGCAAGGACCTTTTGGCGCGCGCCTCATTACGCCAGCACAAACAATGAAGCAAGCATCCGCGCCGAGAGGCGGGTTGCGGCGTTTCAACAACGAGTGATTGCCAAGCCCCTGGTCGAAGCGCGATGGGCGCAAAACCGGATTCCACTTTTGCTGATCGCGAGTCCCTGGTTAAAGCGCGATCGGGCGCAAAACCGGATTCCACTTTTGCTGATCGCGCTTGGGTGCTAAACGCGCGCGTTCATATACGTCCGTACCGGATCGGCCGGGCGCTTTCGGGAAAGAAAACATGCCTGCCTTCAAATCCGATTTCCTGCGCACGATGAGCGAGCGCGGCTTCATCCACCAGACTTCGGATGATGCCGGGTTGGACGATCTCTTCGCCACGGAGACGGTGACCGCCTATATCGGCTTCGACGCGACCGCCAAGAGCCTGCACGCCGGCTCGCTGATCCAGATCATGATGTTGCACTGGCTGCAGCAGACCGGCCACCGGCCGATCGCCTTGATGGGCGGCGGCACCTCGATGATCGGCGACCCTTCCTTCAAGGACGAGGCGCGCAAGCTTCTGACACCGCGCGATATCGACGACAATCTCGCCGGCATCCGCCGCAATTTCATGCCGTATCTCAAATTCGGCAGCGGCCCGAATGACGCGATCATGGTCAACAACGCCGACTGGCTGATGGAGATCAACTACGTCAATTTCCTGCGCGACGTCGGCCGTCATTTTTCGGTCAACCGCATGCTGGCCTTCGATTCCGTCAAGCTGCGGCTCGACCGCGAGCAGTCATTGTCCTTCCTCGAATTCAACTACATGATCCTGCAGGCCTATGACTTCGTCGAGCTCTACAAGCGTCTCGGCTGCCGTCTGCAGATGGGCGGCTCCGATCAGTGGGGCAACATCATCAACGGCATCGATCTCGGTCGCCGCATGGAGGACGCGCAGCTTTATGCACTGACCACGCCGCTGCTCACCACCTCGTCGGGCGCCAAGATGGGCAAGTCCGCCACGGGCGCCGTCTGGCTCGATGCAGAGATGCTCTCGCCTTACGAATTCTGGCAATATTGGCGCAACACCGAGGACGCCGATGTCGGCCGTTTCCTGAAACTCTATACGACGCTGCCGTTGGACGAGGTGGCGCGTCTGGAGAAGCTCGGAGGATCCGAGATCAACGAGGCGAAAAAGATCCTCGCCACCGAGATCACCGCCTTGCTCCACGGTCGCGGCGCCGCCGAACAGGCCAGCGAAACCGCACGCAAGACGTTCGAGGAGGGTGCCCTCGCCGAGACGTTGCCGAGCGTCGAGGTCGAGAACGCCAAGCTCGAAGCCGGCGTCGGCATCCTGTCGCTGCTGGTGACCGCCGGACTGGCGGCGTCCAACGGCGAAGCGCGGCGGCATGTGCAAGGCGGCGCGGTGCGGCTGAACGATCAGCCTGTCAGCGATGATCGCCGCACTGTCACGCTCCAGGACTTGAGTCCGGAAAACGTCGTAAAGCTTTCACTCGGCAGGAAAAAGCACATTTTGGTGCGGCCGATCTGAGCCCCTTCACCGATACTCGAAGATCGACCTGAATATCCCCGGCGCGATCACCGAGAGCGGATTGATGTCGAGCAGCGGCTTGTTGGCGTTGCCCTTGAGCCGATAGGTGACGCCGATCAGGCCGCGGTCGCGGCCGTTACCCAGAAGCGCGCCGACGATGGGCAGTTCGCCGAAGATGCGGTTGAGGCCATAGACCGGCATGAAGGTGCCGGTCATGTCCATATTGTTGTTCTGGTCATAGAGCGTGCCCTGGAACGTGGTGCCGATGCGGGGACCGCGCAGCACGCCATTGGCCAGCCTGAGATAGCCGCTGCCCTTCTCGATCTCGGCGTAGCCGCGTTCGAACTGTACCCGCGAGGTGTCGAGCTTGCCCTTGACCGCCTGATTGAGGCTGCGGCTATCGCCTGCCGGCGTGGTCGAGACGATGGACGCGAGCTTCGGTTCGTTGACGACGAAGAAGTTCGTCGTGTCCACCTTGCCCTTCATCGGCCCGTCGCCCGCTCCCGACAAGGCCAGGGCAATCGCCCCACCTTCCATATGCTCGTAGATGTTGAGGAATCTCAGTATCGCACCGGCGTCCGCCGACTGTACGTTGAGCGAGCGCCGGCCGGCGCTGCTCGTGTTGCTGATAGCTATGGCGGCTCCCGAACTTGCGGTGGCGCTGACCTTCAGCCCGTTCACCTTCGAGCCGGCCGCGCTGTAATCGAGCTTGAGATCGGACAATTGCTCGTCGTGGAAACCGGTCAGCCGATCGACATCGGCGCTGACGGAAATCGCGTCGGCGCCCGTCGTCTTGGTCGCGGTGTCGACGTCGGAGGTGAATTGCTTGATCAGCGAGCGGGCATCCAGGGCGTTGCCGCTGATGTTGACTGCATAGCCCCTGCCCGATCGCTTGACGGACACCGCCACGTCGTCGCCCCGGTTCAGCGCGACTTTGCTGAACTTTGCCGACGACAGCGCCCCGTTGACCAGCACGATGTTGCCGTCGACGGAGAATGTCTTGCCGTCGAGGTCGAAGTCGGAAAGCGTCGTGGTGTCGCCGGACGTGGTCATGACGAATGTAGCACTTGCGGGAATCCCTGCTCCCTTGCTCCATCCGGCCCAGGGGATGTCGAGCCTGGCATTGGTCAGGTCGGCCGAGACGTTCTGGTTGCCCTCGCCGCTTTTGTCGATCGCGACCTTCACGGTTCCGCCCAGCAATGGGGCCAGCCCCGGCATGGCGGCGGCGCGGATCTTGTCGTCGAGCACCAGGGCCACCTTGCGGCTGCGTGCCGGTCCGCCATCCTCCAGCGGCTCGATCAGGTCGAGTTCGGCCGGAATGCCGTTCAGGGATGCCTTGGCGGAAATGACAGCCTTTTCAGGGTCGACCGTGACGGAACCGTCGGCATCCGTGACGGTCTGGCCTTCGAACGGCTTGGCCAATGAAAGCCCGCTGTAGTCGAGCGATACCAGCCAATCGAGCTTCGAGCTGTCGACGCCGGACTGCAGCGGAATATCGGCCCTGACATGGCCGGTGACACTGCCGGACAGGTCTTCCGGCAGGAAGCCGACATGACGCATGGCGTTGATCGGCTCGTAGGAGGCAAGTTCAGCGACCGCGGACGCTTCGCCGGCAACGTCGATGTCGAGTGCGCCGACGACCGGCGGGCGGTTGGCCGCCTTGACGGTCAGCGTGCCGTTGCTGGCCGCCACGGTGCGGCCGCTGGGCATGAAGACGGTGCCCGAGGACAGGGAGATATCGACGTCATTGCCGTGGAAGGCGACGACACCGACGGCATCGCGGATCGGCGGGATGCGGCCAGCCGTGTCGAAACGCGATCCTTCTATCTGGAAGCGGCCGAACACCTCGTCGGCGGAAAGCGGCACACCATTGCCGAGGCGATCAGGCACCACCTGGAATTGAAGATTGGCGTCCACGACGCGGCCGCCGAACAGATTGTCCAATACCCAGAGCCGCGCATTGCGCGCCGAAAACCATGGCCAAAGCTGCTTGACGTGCGAGACCGGCATGTCGTGGACGTTGAGCGCCAGATTGATGCCGGGAGCCTTGCCGTCAACGAACTCCACGGCCGCGGTGCCAAGGACCTCGCTGGAAGCGGCGGATCGGACTGCGATCTGATCGGCTACCAATCTATGGCTTTTGGTCTGGTAGACACCGGCGATGCGGGCAAGGAAGGTGAGCGCCGGCTCCGGCGATTCCGAAGGCGCCAGCGTCGAGCCGTCACTGGTCAGATCGTATCGGTAGGCCGGCTCCTCACCGGCGGCGCCGGTCGCGGGCCTCGGCCCAATCGAGCCGGCGAAATCGAAGGTCGAGCGGCCGGTCTTGAGCAACAGCCGGTCCACCTGGATCTTGTTGCTGCCGCGCACGAGCGTGGCGTCGAGGTCGACATCGGCCGACAGCAGGCCGCGCGAGCCGAGATCAAGCACCGATCCCCTGGACGACAAGGCAGCCGTCAGCCGCGACGCGGTGTCGCCGGCGCCTTGCGCCCCTTTGAGCGTCACGCTGAGCGCGCCCAACCTACTGCCGGACGCCGCGGCGCCGCTCGCGTCACCATCTTCGGCGATACCGACGGTGGCATCCAGCGACATCACGCGCCGGGTCTCGGCATCGCGGCTGGCGGATGCGGCGACGGTCACCGCCTTGCCGTCGACATTTGCCTGCGAGGAGAACTCCATGCCGCCTGTCCCCGACTGCAGGACGACCGCGTCGGCGACGGTGATCAACCTGACCGCCTCGGTATCGGGCAAGACGAATGCCACATTGTGAAGATCGATACGATGCAGCGATTCCTCGCGCACCGCATCGAGAGCGTGATTGATGTTGGCAAAGAGCGCATCGGACAGTTTTTCGGGATCGATCAGCCCGTCTCGATTGCGCAGCTCGGCCGTCCAGTCGCCGCCCGACGGCATCGCCGCGGTAACGATGCGCGCATCGGAAATCCTGGCGCTGGTCAGCCGCACCTCGCCTCGAAGCAGCGGCAGCAGGCGCATGCCGAAACGCACCCTGCCCGCATCGGCCATGGGCTTGCCGTCGCTTGCCTTCAGGCTGACGTCGCTCACCTGGAGCGCGACGAAGCTCGAACTGTCGAGGGTGATGCGGGCGGGCCCGACCGCAACATCGACATCGACGCCCGCAAGCTTCTCGATGGCGGCCTCCGCCTCGACGCGCAGCCGGTCGGCCCCTATTCCGGAGACGCCGATGAGATAGACGGCCACCGCCGCCAGCGCCACCAGCGCAATGGCGCCGGCAAACAGCCGCGAAAGGATGCGAAAACCGCGCCCGATCGCCGCCTGGCCGAGAGGCGGAACGCGGCAAGCCGACGGCAAGGCGCCCAGGTCGGTGATTTCATCCCGCCTGAACCTGATCTTCTCGTGCTGCGGTTGCTCCTGATCCACGCAATTTTCCGTTCTACGAACTCGCTCGTGGACGAATCCCCGCTCGACACTATATCGGTGTGGCTTCGCGCGTAACCTCAAACAAGGGCATCGATATGGCCGACCTCAATGTGGGCGACGTTGCGCCGCAATTCGAGCTGCCGCGGGACGGCGGCGGTTCGCTCAGCCTGGCCGGCTTTGCCGGCAGACCTGTCGTCCTCTACTTTTACCCACAGGACGACACCACCGGCTGCACCGCCGAAGCGATCAGTTTTTCGCAGCTGAAGCCCAAATTCGAGAAGGCCGGCGCCGTCGTGATCGGCCTGTCGCCCGACAGCGCCAGGAAACACGACAAGTTCAAATCGAAATACGATCTTACCATCGACCTTGCCGCCGACGAGGAGCGCAAGGTGATCGAGGCCTATCATCTTTGGGTCGAGAAATCGATGTATGGCCGCAAATACATGGGCGTCGAGCGGGCGACGTTCCTGATCGGCCGCGACGGGCGTATCGCCAGGATCTGGCGCAAGGTCCGCGTCAAGGGCCATGCCGAGGAAGTCTTGGAAGCCGTTCGCGCGCTTTAAGGGCCGGCCGCGTCTCCGTGCCGGCGCCTTGTTTTCAGAAGGCGGCGCGAAGATTTCTCCCACAACCCCATGCTCGTTTTGCGGGCAATCCTTGCCGACGCCTTGCTTCGGCAAGGCTTTGTTAACCTTAATAATGTGTAGTCGGGCTGTCGTGGTGTCGTAAACGAAAGCTTGGTCCCGTGAACGCAACCGGTCAGTCCGCGATCTTTGGCAGGCGCAAGGAACCGCATACAGTCATCATCGCCCGCGGCAGCGAGATCAGGCACTTCACGATCCGGCCCTGGCTGGTTGTATTTCTCGGTTCGGCGCTGGCGGCGATCGCCATCGGTTACCTGCTGGCCACCTCCTATCTCGTGCTGCGCGACGACCTGATCGGCGCCACCACCGCGCGCCAGGCGCGTATGCAGCAGGCTTACGAAGACCGCATCTCCGCATTACGCGCCCAGGTCGACCGCATCACCAGCCGGCAATTGCTTGATCAGCAATTGATGGAAACCAAGGTGAGCGAGCTTTTGGAGCGCCAGACGCAGCTCAGCCAGCGCCACGGCCGCCTCGGCCCGCTGCTGGACCGCGCCGAAAATGAAGTCGGCGCGGCGACGGCCGAAGAACCGGCAGTGCCGGCAAAGCCTGACAAACACGCCGAAGTAACCGGCAGCATCGCCCAGCCTGCTCAAAACTACGCGCTGGCCAGCCTCGGCGCCGCCCCCGGCGCCGCCGACACCAGGCCGTTCTCCCTGTGGGCGACCCGCTCCGATCCGCTGCCGAACGATTCAGCCGCCGATCGTGCCGACAAGCTGTTCATATCGATCAACAAGTCGTTGAAATCCATCGAGAACGACCAGCTCACGCGGATCAGCATACTTGCTGACAACGCCTACAAGAATGCCGATGCCATAACCCAGGCGCTCGAGGCGGCCGGGCTGCCGGTCGACAGCGACTTCGGCAAGAACGAAAGCGATGTCGGCGGACCGCTGATCCCGCTCGACAGCTCGATGTTTTTCGACAGCAAGGTCAAGGAACTGGACGAGGCGCTGGACACGCTCGACCAACTCAAGAAGGAAGCACGCCGACTGCCGCTCGCCAATCCCGCACCCGGTCATTCCGTCACCAGCCCGTTCGGCGTGCGCACCGACCCGATCCTCGGCACGGCCGCCCTGCATTCGGGAATGGACTTCAGGGCGCCGATCGGCATGGCGGCCAAGGTCACCGCGCCAGGCGTGGTCACCAAGGCCGGCTGGAATGGCGGCTATGGCCGCATGGTCGAAGTCGATCACGGCAACGGGTTTGCCACGCGCTATGGACATCTCAGCGAAATCGACGTGACCGTAGGCGAAAAAGTGGATGCCGGCGCTGTCATCGGCAAGACCGGCAGCAGCGGTCGCTCGACCGGGCCACATCTGCATTACGAAGTCCGTCACAATGGCGAAGCGATCGATCCATTGCGTTTCCTCACGGTCGGCAAGAAGGTCGCGCAGTATCTCTAACGCACGGGCCCAGGCAGCCGCCATCCCGCGCCGTCCTCATTGCTTTTTCGCATCCTTGTCGCCGTCCAGGGCTTTTCCCTTGCGGGGCGACCGCAAATTGTCGAAGCCCATATAGTGGTCGGTATCAGATGTATTCCATCTGCCGCCCAGGCAGATGATGGCAATGGCCGCAGCCGCGGCCTTTCTGCCGTCGCGGACACATCCCTCAAGTACGGCACATTTTTGAATTCCATTTGACTGAATAAATGTTTGGTGCCAACCTTGCCTCAACCGGGGACGCAAGGCATGGCATTGCGAGGGACCAATCAGGAGTTCGGGCGGCCGTACAACCGGCGCATCGTGCTCGAATCGATCCGCCGGTACGGCCCCATCGCCAGGGGCGACATCGCCAGGCATGTCGGGCTCACCGTCCAGACCGTTTCGACCATCGTTCGCGAACTGGAGGAGCAGGGCTACGTCCTGTCCGTACGCGAGGAGCCGAAGGGCCGTGGCCTGCCACCAGCGACGCTGCGCATCAATCCCGAGGGCGGTTATGCCGTCGGCATCCACCTGACGCCGCTGGGGATCGACGCGGCGCTGATCAATCTCAGCGGTGACGTGATCGACAGCTTGCACCGCGAAGCCCCCAACGCGACGCCCGATCATGCGTTCGACCAGGTCGGCGCCATGGTCCGCGAGCTTACCGGAACGCGCGCCGCGGGCCGTGTCATCGGCATCGGCATGGCGCTTCCCGGCCCGTTCGGCGTCGACACCATGAGCTTCATCGGGCCGACCACAATGGCCGGATGGAAGGACGTGGCACTGCGCGAACGGCTAACGGCGGCGACGGGATTGCCGGCCTTTTTCGACGGCGACATGGCAGCGGCCGCGATGGGCGAGCGCCTCTACGGCATCGGCGCCCAGCATTCCGAATATTACTATCTCTATTTCGGCGTCGGCCTTGGCAGCGCCATGATGCATGACGGCAGTGTGCTGCGCGGCGCCTGGGGCAATGCCGGCGAAATCGGCCATATTCCCGTCGTTCCCGATGGCGAGCTTTGCCCGTGCGGCAATCGCGGTTGCCTCGAACGTTATGTCTCTCTCGAAGCGCGAGGGCGCTGGAAGGGCAGCGATGCCGATTGGGTCGCCGAGGTCGGCCCGATCTTCCGCAACGCCATAGCCATCATCGAGAACCTTTTCGACCCCGAGACGGTCGTGCTCGGCGGGCTGGCGGCGCCGGACCTGCTCGAACGCCTGGCGAGGTCGGCTGCGCCTCTGCACAATTCGGTTTCGGCCCGCAAGGACCGCAAGACGCCGCGCATTATCGTCGCCGGCGGCGGCCAGCATGCCGTGCTGCGCGGCGCGGCCGCATTGGCCGTCTCAGGCGTGTTGTCGCCGCGCTTCGGCCAGATGTTCACCGCCGGGCGCGAACGCGGCCGCGATATCCTGACGGCCAGGGAGGTTGCCTGATGAGCGAACCCCTGCTGGTGCTCGACAACGTCACCAAGAACTATGGCGCGATCCAGGCTCTGAAGGGCATAAGCTTTTCGATCGGCAAGGGCGAGGTGGTCGCGTTGCTGGGCGACAACGGCGCCGGCAAGTCGACGCTGGTCAAGATCATCGCCGGCGGGCTGGAGCCCACCTCCGGCCGCATGCTGTTCGAAGGCAAGGAGTTCCTTGCCAAATCCCCCGCCGAGGCCAAGGCGGCTGGCATCGAGACCGTGTACCAGGACCTGTCGCTGTGCACGAATGTCGACGTGGTTGCCAATTTCTTCATGGGGCGTGAGATCACGCGCAAGGTGCTTGGCATTCCAGTGCTCGACGAGCGGGCGATGGAGGCCGTGGTCGGCAAGGCGCTTGCCAGTGCCGGCACCCGTATTCCGTCATTGCGCACCAATGTCGAGCATCTCTCGGGCGGGCAGCGGCAAGCCATCGAGCTCAACCGCTTCGTGCACTGGGGCGGCAAGCTGGTGCTGCTCGACGAGCCGTTTGCGGCACTCGGGGTCGAGCAAACGCGGCGCGGTCTCGACATGATCCGCCAAGTGGCGAACCAGGGCATCGGCGTCGTCATCATCACCCACATCATGCAGCAGGCCTTCCAGGTCGCAGACCGGATCGTAGTGATCCGGCAGGGCGTCGTGGCCGGCGATGTCGCACGCAACAAGACAAGTCCCGATGCGGTGATCAATATGATCACCGGAGAGACGCTTGCCGGTGCCGGACCGGCGGGCTGAGGGACAAAAGAGGGGTCCGGCACTAGAGGAGCCAACGACATGAAACGAATACTTCTTTCTGTCCTCGGTATCCTGGCACTGGCAGTTGCCACGCTCACGCCGGCATTCGCCCAGTCCAAGGGTACCGTCTACTACATGGTGCCGACCTTGCTCGACGAGTTCCAGACCGGCTCGGTGAGCGCGCTGGAACTGTTCCTGAAACAGGTCGGCTACGAGATGAAGACGCTGAACGCCGACAACAAGACCGACGCCCAGCAATCGCAGATGAACGACGTCATCGCGCTGAAACCGAAGGCGATCATCCTGGCCGCCGTCGACTTCAACGCGCTGAAGCCGTCGATCGAGGCCGCGCGCGCGGCCGGCATACCTGTCGTGGAATTCGATCGCCAGATCACCTCCACTCCATCCGACTTCACGTCGGTAGCCGGCACTGTCGAAATCGGCCACGTCGCCGCCGAACAGGCCGAAGCGCTGCTGAAGGCCAAGAACGGCGCTGTGAAGGGCAAGGTCCTGCAGGTGCTCGGCGATCCCGGCGATCCCTACACGCTCGACATCCAAAAGGGCTTTGAAGAGAAGATGAAGGCGTTCCCGGACGTCAAGATCATCTCGCTGCCTGCCATGCAATGGGAGGCCAGCAACGCCGGCACCATCGTCGCCGACCAGATGCTTGCCAACCCCGACATCGACCTGATCTTCAGCCACGCCGCGCATCTCTCGGTCGCCGCCGTCGCCTCGCTCGAGGCCGCCGGCAAGAAGCCGGGCGACGTCATGCTGATGAGTTCGAACGGCGCGCCGGTCGGCCTCGACCTGATCCGCAAGGGCTGGCTCAATGTCGAAGTCGAACAGCCACTCTACGCCCAGGCCGCGGCCGTCGCCATGTTCATGGACAAGGTCGTCAACAAGCAGGAGATCAAGCCCGGCGACTATGACGTGCTTGGGCTCAAGTCAGTGGTGACCAAGGAGGCCTGGGGCCCGAACATCAAGATCCCGGGTGCCGCGATCACCAAGGAGAACGTCGATAATCCGGCCTTCTGGGGCAACCAGAAGCCGCCGACGGACACCGTGAAGCCCGTCGAGTAAACCTTCCCCCAGAACGGCTCCGGGCCACGCGCCCGGAGCCGCCCTGCCCGGCAGAATTGCCCGGCATAGAACCGCCGCGGCATTCGAACCCAAACCGGATCAGCCCATGAGCCCCCGCACCCGTCAAATCCTCGAGTTCGTCCTCGACAATCTCGTCTGGTTCATGCTGGTCTTCGTGCTGGTGGTGTTCTCCCTTTTCATTCCCAATTATTTCCAGCTCGGTATTTTCGCCAACATCATCGAAGCCTCCAGCGTGCTGGGCGTGATGTCGATCGGCCTGGCGCTGGTCATCATCGCCGGGCACATGGACCTGTCGGTCGAATCGGTGGCCGCGCTCAGCGCCATGGCGGTCGGCATCCTGTTCTGCTCTTCAGGCATCGGCCTCGGGGTGCAGTTGCACCCGGACTGGCTGATGGTGCCGGTCTCGCTGCTGCTGGCGCTTGCCGTCGGCGGCATCATCGGCGCCTTCAACGGATTTCTGGTCGTCAAGGTCAAGATGAGCGCCTTCATCATCACGCTGGCCTCCTACATCTGGGTGCGCGGCCTGGTGCTGGTCATTTCGGGCGGCCGCTCGGCGCAGGATCTGGCGCCTGCCATCCGCTGGTTCGGCATCCAGCGGCTGATCGGTCTGCCGCTCACCGCCTGGATCGCGATCGCCTGCTTCGTCGTCTTCTCGCTGATCATGGCCAAGACGCCTTTCGGCAGGCACCTGGTGATGATCGGCGGCAACGAGACGGCGACCTTCCGTGCCGGCATCCGCGTCAACCGCAACCTGATCATCGCCTTCGTGCTTGCCGGCGCCATAGCCGGCCTTGCCGGCTGGCTGCTCGCGATCCGCACCTCGGGCGCCACCGCCAATCTCGGCGTCGGCCTTCTTTTCAACGCCTTTGCCGCCGTCGTTATCGGCGGTGTCAGCCTGAAAGGCGGCGTCGGCACCTTACCCGGCGTCTATGCCGGCGTGCTGCTTTTGTCGGCAATCAACACGGCGATCAATCTGATGGGTTTGCCCGCCAACTTCACCCAGGTCATTCACGGCCTGCTGGTGCTGGCGGCGGTCCTGCTCGACGCCTTCAAGCAAACCATTCGCCAGAGGCTCGCATGACCGTACGGCCAGAGACCGGAAGACTGTCCGGCAAGGTGGCGCTGATCGTCGGCGCCGCGCGCGGCATCGGCAAGGGCATCGCCCAACGTTTCGCCGAAGAAGGCGCCAGGCTTGTGCTTGCCGACACCGAGATCGAGGTGGGGCGGGCGACCGCCAGTGAACTTGACGCCGCCTTCATCGGCACGGACATCTCGCTTTTGGCCGATGTCGAGGCCGCCGTCGCGCTGGCACTCACGCGCCACGGCCGCCTCGACATCATCGTCCAGAACGCCGGCATTTATCCCTGGCAATTGCTGGAGAACACCAGCCCGGACGACTGGGACCGCGTCATGGCGGTCAATCTGCGCGGCAGTTTCAATGCCGCCCGCGCCGCGCTGGTGCCGATGAAGGCGCAGCGCCGCGGGCGCATGCTGTTCACCTCCTCGATCACCGGACCACACGTCACCAGTCCCGGCCACGGCCACTATTCCGCGACCAAGGCAGGCATAAACGGGCTGATCCGTTCGGCGGCGCTCGAATTCGCCGGCTACGGCATAACCGTCAACGGCGTCGAACCCGGCAACATCCTCACCGAGGGAATGGAGCTTCACCGGGGCGCCACCTTCATCAAAAACATGGAAGACGCCATTCCGCTCGGCCGGCTGGGCAGCCCGCGCGACGTCGCCAATGCCTTCCTGTTCCTGGCCTCCGACGATGCCAGCTACATCACCGGCACCACGATTGTCGTCGATGGCGGGCAATTGCTGCCGGAGGGGAGCGACTTCAGGCTGACGCCGCCGTGAACAAGGCGTGAGGGAAACAAGAAAGCCGGCGCACATCATCGCTGATGCCAAAGCGCAGCCGCAGCATTCCCGCGCTGGCGGTGATCGACGGGGATTTGGCCGCCGGAACCTCATGGCGATACACCCGTTCTTCCATGTGTGATTCAGGAGATAGCCACCATGGATTGGAACCGCGTCGAAGGAAACTGGAAGCAGGTCAAGGGTAAGGTGAAGGAGCAGTGGGGCAAGCTCACTGATGATGATCTCGACCGCATCGCCGGCAAACGCGATCAGCTTGAGGGCATTATCCAGGAACGCTACGGCATCGAGAAGGATCGCGTACGCCGAGACGTCGACGACTGGTATAGTCGGCAGGGCTGGTAGATAGCAGAGCTGCCATAAAAGGCATCTTTACCGAGAGCCGTTATGCCTACGGTGGGCGGACTCCCCCGCCCTTCCTGGCCATCCGCATGACTCGGCGCGCAAGAAGCACAGCGTCTACACCTGCAATATCTGCGGCCAGAAAGCCGATATGCGCCACCTACGCTGGTGGATGAACAGTCGGATCATGGACCCCTCGACATCGGCTAGAACTCGCCCATGTCGCGCAGATGTTCCGTTATCGCGGAATATCGAACCGCAAGGTTTTCTGCCATTATACTTTTTGGCGGACCCCAACCCGCCTGGCCGGCGTCCTGCCAAGTCGGGTTTACCCCACCCGCCCCCAAAAAAGGGCGCCGGCCACCTTGGCTCGGCACGGCGCCAAGTAAAAATCGTTATTCAAGCAGCCTTATATCGAGCCTCTGTACTGCGTAGCCTCATCAGCGTCAGCAATCGACTGCTTTGATCGGGTTGAGACTGGTTAAAGAAACTAGGTGACCGAGGCAGAACCCAAGTGAAGTGGAGATGTTGGATCGGGCTGATTTCTATGACGCGGAACTGAAACGTCACAATGATCATCTGCGCGTCGCCGCCAGCGCTGGGATACGTGACCGCGTGCTCGATCTCGGTTGCGGTGCAGGACAAACAACGCGTGAGGCGGCCCGTGCCGCGTCGGAAGGCGAAGCGACCGGCGTGGATACGTCCTTGGAGATGATCGAGATTGCGCGACGACGTTCCAGTGAAGCGGGGCTGCGAAATGTGGCGTTTGAGCAAGGCGACGCCCAGCACCACGCATTTCCCGCCGCCGCGTTCGACCTCTGCATCAGCCGGTTTGGCGTGATGTTCTTTGCCGATCCGGCGGCGGCGTTTGCCAATGTTGCCCGGGCAATGCGTCCGGGCGCGCGCCTTGCGTGGATGGTGTGGCAAAGTCAGGAGCGCAACGAATGGTCCGGCGCCATTCGGCGAGCCTTGGCACCAGGAACCGCGGTTTCGGCAGATGCCGGCACGCCGTTTTCACTTGGCGATCCTGCCCTCGCCACAGAACTTCTGACCACGGCGGGCTTTGTTTCGATCATTTTATCGACGTGCGGGAACCCGTCTTCTATGGACCAGACGTCGACAGGGCGTTTGACGCGCTCACCGACCTTTATCTTGTAAAGGACGCGCTGGCGCAAACCGATGAAGCGCCCGACAAGACATTGCAGCGGCTGCGCGATTTACTGGAGGCGCATATGACCAGCGAGGGCGTACTCTTCGACTCGCGCGCGTGGATCATTACAGCTCATCGGAGGACAGGGTAATTGACTTTTGCCCCTCGATCGATCGGAGACGCTTTCATCGTTGTTTACAAGCAGGGCCGCAGTTCAGCACGCGTAGGGTCAAATCCCTGACCCGCAAGGTCTGGACTATCTCCGACAAGAAGATATTTTGACATTCAACGTCGACATTTCTCCGAAGCCAAGGGCTTGTTCCCCTTGAGAGAAATGGCGCGAGTGACGGGGCTCGAACCCGCGACCTCCGGCGTGACAGGCCGGCACTCTAACCAACTGAGCTACACCCGCGCATTGACGAGCACGTGTCAGCCGTGTTCGTCGTTGGGGCGCTGGATAAGGGGTTCGCCACCGGGTGTCAAGCGCACGAAACCATCATAACATCAAACTGGAGAAGGTTTTTTGACAGCCGGCGTTTTGTTCGCAAATACGGCCCCCAACCACGGCGTCCCACGCTCATTTGGCCTTGCGAAGCTGGCCCCGACCGCTTAAAGGTCCGGCCCGGAGCGGGCGATTAGCTCAGTTGGTAGAGCGCTTCGTTTACACCGAAGATGTCGGCGGTTCGAGCCCGTCATCGCCCACCATACAACATCCACAGCGAGGCTGCCAGACGACGTCGACTTCGGTGGGCGCCAGCTTGCCGATTTCAGGCCCCATGCCCATTCGCAAGCGGATTCCTGGGCAAGAAAAGTGCGGTTGCGGCCGCACCGCCGCAATGAGGAATTCAAAGCACCACATTCCATGCTGCCGCAAGGAACGCGGTGAGCCGCGGCTGCTCTTAGATTGACGGCAGCTATATTCTCGAAACCCGAGAGTGCGTATTCTCACCTCACACAAAGGCGGGTCGCAATGCCCCGCAATTACATTAGCATGTACTAAATCGTTCCTTTCCGCTAAATTGCAGGTCAGTCTTGTTGAGTGCCCGGGACAAGCAGCTCAGGGAGGATACAATGATCGAGCGGGGACGCATGTGGGTGCTACGGGCTTCGTGGGCCCTCTGGCTTCTGACCCTGCCTGCCCAAGCGAGCAGCTTGGGTGATCTGGTCAAGAATGGCGACCTGGCGGCGGTGGTTGCCGCCCTGGACAAGGGCGCCAATGTAAACGAATTCGACGGAGTTACGCCGCTCTACATCGCCTGCGAACGCGGAAATGTGGAGCTGGCAAAACTTCTGATCAAGCGTGGAGCGGACGTTAACCTGCCCGTCAGTTGGCAGAGAACGCCCCTCTATACCGCCAACAAGGGCGGGCACGCTGACATCGTCAAATTGTTGCTCGATGGTGGGGCCGATCCAAATCAGGTGGCGAAAGCGCAGACGCCGCTGCACGTGGCTGCTGAAAATGGCTGCCTCCAGTGCGTCATCCATCTTGTCGAAGCCGGAGCAGACGTCAACGCGCTGACGTCGAACGGAAGCCCGCCCATACATCTGGCCAAGGTCAGCGGCCACGAGGACGTCGCGGCCTATTTGCGCAGTCATGGCGCCGCCCGACCGGCCATCGCGCCGATTTCACCACGCCTTGCATCGGCAAACGCCCAATTGGGCAAGGACATTTTCGACAGCACCTGCGTGGCCTGTCATCTTTCGCCGGGCGTCAGGGTGCCCAAGAAGGTCAGTCTATGGGACATCGTCGGGCGCCAGAAAGGTGCACAAGGCGATGTCCAGTATTCGTCGGCTCTGAAAGACGCTGGAGGCAATTGGACCTTTGAGGAGCTCAATCTCTTCATCTCGAATCCCGCACTCACTTTGCCCGGCACGGACATGTCTTTTCCGGGTTTAAAGGACGAGAACCAGAGAGCAGACCTCATTGCCTACCTGCGGACCTTGAGTGATGCACCGTTGCCGCTTCCTTGATTGCTCATGCGACCCCTGCACTACGCACATTGACTTGCAACGGCGATGCCCGTTGGGAAAGCGTTCGTTGCGCCTGCGAATTTCTCACACGGGAAAACCGGCCTTCTGAAGCCTGAACAGTTCGAGGGGCGCGCACTGAAGTCGAAAAAAGGCTGACGAGGAAACACGACCTGACTTGCCCGCTGATTTCAGGTCCCCATTCGCCGATCCAGTCGTCCGCGGATCGATGCGGCCGATGTCAATTTGTAAGATGGAGTCCTTCTTGGGCCTATCGAACCTTGTCAGAATGGCACCCGCCTTTGCCACTTCCATATATCGGTCACAGAGCTCCGAACCGAAGCACAGGCGTTGCGTCTTTGGCCTCGCGCTTGGCTTCGCCAGGATCGATCCCGGATGCGATCAAGCTGTCAAACGCTGCCGAGCAGGGCCTCAACCTCCTGCAGCGTCGGCATCGATGGCGCCGTGCCGGGTCGCGTCACCGAAATGCCGGCTACCGCACAGGCAAAGCGCACCGCCTGCAACGGCTCCACGCCTCGCGAAAGTGCTGCGGCCAGCCCGCCATTGAAGGCGTCTCCCGCTCCAGTGGTCTCGACCACCGGCCCCGCGCTGACGGCCGGGACATGGTCGGAGCGATTCTTCGAGTGAAGGAGCGCGCCCTTCTCGCCCAGCGTTACGATGACCGTGCCGACACCCTTTTCGAGCAGCTTGCCGGCGGCGCGCCGGGCGTCGTCGAGCGAGGCAACCTTCATGCCGGTCAACTCCTCAGTCTCCGTCTCGTTGGGCGTGAGGTAGTCGCAGAGCGAATAGATGCGGTGGGGGAGTTTGGCCGCCGGAGCCGGGTTGAGGATGGTCGTCACCCCTGCCCCGCGCGCGATCTCCAGCGCCCGCAGAGCCGCCTCGATGGGCTGTTCGAGTTGCGTCACGAAGACGCCGGCGCCACGAATCAAGGCGGCATTGGCCTCGATGTCGTCGGGCGAGATCAGCATCGCCGCGCCGGGGCTGACGATGATGGCGTTGTTGCCGGTGCCCTCCTCGACGAAGATATAGGCGGCGCCCGTATAGCTATCGGGCGTGTCGATCACGGCATTCTTCACGCCGGCGTCCTTCCAGGTGCGCTTGGCCATGTCGGCGAAGGCATCGACGCCGAGGCGCGTGAGAAAGGTTACATCGGCGCCAAGCTTGCCGACAGCAACCGCCTGGTTAGAACCCTTGCCGCCGGGACCGAGGGTAAAGGACGTTCCGAGGATCGTCTCGCCCATGCGCGGCTGCCGCGCGGCGCGATAGGCCGTGTCGGCGACAAAGACTCCGAGGATGAGGATCGGCTTGCCGGCCACCATGCCGCTACTCCGCATCCGGCGGGACCACGCCCTTGCGGAAGGCGAAGCAGCCGTAGAACCGGCGTTCGCCGGTCTGGATGACGCAATAGGCCTGCTTGGCGCGCTCGTAGAAAGCGTAGCGCTCGACCGGCAGCATCGGCCACGGCTTGCCCTCGGCGGCGTCGATCTCCTTTTGCACTTCCTGCTGGACGGGCGGGATCTCGTCCGGCTTGCCGACGATCTCCATGCGCGCGGCTGAATCGTCGACGAACGTATCCAGCGGGTAGAGCGACAGCACCGCCTTCACGACTTGCGCCGCCGGCGCATCGATGCGCAGCAGCCGCCCGAGCGCCGTCTGGCGCGCCACTGAATCGGAGGGGAAGTTGGTGTCGGCGATAATCAGGTCGTCGCCGTGTCCCATCGCCCGCAATGCCTGGAGCACGTCGGCATTGAGGAGCGGATTGATCCCTTTGAGCATGATATTTCCTCGTGAAATGAGTTTGAGGTCAGAGACGCCTGCCGGTCTCGGCATCGAACAGATGGATGTGGTCGAGCCGCGGCCTGAGCTTGAGCGTATCGCCGGGCTTGAAGTCGTGGCGCTCGCGGAACAGCGCGACCATCTCGCCGTCCCCGAAACGCAGGAAGACCAGGGTTTCCGAACCAGTCGGCTCGACCACCGAAATCTTGGCAGGCACGCCATCGGCATGGATCTCGAGATGCTCCGGGCGCACGCCATAGACGACCGCGCGCCCTTCCTCCATGGCGCTGCCGGGCGCGACGGGAAACAGGGATCCGGCAATGTCGACGCCGCCCTTGCGCGCGACGCCCTTGAGCAGGTTCATCGACGGCGAGCCAATGAAGCCGGCGACGAACAGGTTGGCAGGCCGGTCGAACAATTCCAGCGGCGCGCCGACCTGCTCGATGCGGCCGTCGCGCATCACCACGATCTTGTCGGCCATGGTCATGGCTTCGATCTGGTCGTGCGTGACGTAGATCGTGGTGGTCTTCAGCCGCTGGTGCAATTCCTTGATCTCGGTGCGCATCTGCACGCGCAGCTTGGCGTCGAGATTTGAGAGCGGCTCGTCAAACAGGAACACCTGCGGGTTGCGCACGATGGCGCGGCCCATGGCGACGCGCTGGCGCTGGCCGCCGGAAAGCTGCCGGGGATAGCGTTTCAGGTAAGGGTTGAGGTCGAGGATGTCGGCGGCGCGCTTGACCCGCTCGGCAACCACGGCCGGATCGGTTTTGCGCAGTTTGAGCGCGAAAGCCATATTCTGCTCCACCGTCTTGTGCGGATAGAGCGCATAGTTCTGGAACACCATCGCGATGTCGCGCTTGGCCGGCGGCAAGTGGTTGACCACACGGTCGCCGATGGCGATCGTGCCGCCGGAGACGGTCTCCAGCCCGGCCACCATTCTCAGCAGCGTGGACTTGCCGCAACCCGAAGGACCGACCAGCACCACGAATTGGCCGTCAGATATATCGACGCTGACTTCGTGCAGAACCTTGACGGTTCCAAACGCCTTGGCCACTTTGCTGATCGCGACTTGAGCCATATCTCCCCCGTCGGCTCCATTGCCGTATGCGCAGAAGCTAACCAACGCGACCTGCCAGGGCAAGCCGGTCTCTTCCCGACAAAAACCCGGTCTCGTTGACACGGCGTTTGGTTGCGAGAATAGTGACGGGCGCTGGTCCGAATACCGGTCGCCCGAACCAAAAAAACGGAACTTCAATCGAGCAGGTGGGGTCCTGCATCGTTCGTTTCCGAACCGGGAGAATCGTTTGGCGCTCCAGCGCCTGAGAAATTTGGCCACATTCACAACAGATATTCTGGGAGGAACATCGATGAAAACAGGTCTCTACGAAACGCTGGTCCGCGCGGGGGCAACCCGACGCGACATATTGAAGGGCGCGGCCTCGATGGCCGCGATCGCTGCCGCATCCGGCGCCGGGCTCGGCGCCCTCACGCGCCCGGCCTCCGCCGCCAGCGAGCTGCGCTCGAAAATCCTGCAGATCCCCGGCGTGGGCAAGGGTCAGCCGACCGACGCCGACTTCCAGAAGGTCGGCGAGCTCTGCCTCGAGGCGACCAAGGCCAATGTCAAGGAAGGCGAATTCGCCGGCGTCGAGCTTACCTTCATGGGCCTCAACAACCAGAACCTGCACAATGTGCTGTTCCGCGGCTTCCTGAAGCCCTGGGAAACCTATACCGGCGCCAAGATCAACTGGATCGACCTGGCGCAGGCCGACTACAATGCCCGCCTGCAGCAGTCGATCGCCACCGGCACGGTCGACTTCGACATCATCGAGATGGGCGCGCCCTTCGAGGGCGACGTCTGCGGCAAGGGCCTCACGTCCGAGATGCCCGACTGGGTCAAGACCCAGATCGATTTCGACGACCTCGTCAATTATCTGAAGCCGCCTGTCGGCACCTGGAACGGCAAGCAGTACCGCGTGACCGTCGACGGCGACGCGCATAATTTCAATTACCGTACCGATGTGTTTTCCGATGCCGATCTCGCCAAGGCCTGGAAGGACGGCGGCGGCGGCGGCGAATGGGGCGTGCCGAAGACCTGGCAGCAGGTCCAGGCGGTCACCAAGTTCCTCAAGGGCAAGCAGGTCAAGGGTCAGGACGTCTACGGCTATCTCGACGCACCGAAACCCTGGGGCGGATTCGGCTTCTATTTCCTTGGCAGCCGCGCCACCGCCTACGCCAAGCACCCCGACGACAAGGCCTGGCTGTTCGACGCCGACACGATGAAGCCGCGCATCAACAATCCGGCCTGGGTGCGCGCCATACAGGACGTGATCGACGCGCTGCCTTCGGAGCCCGCCGACCAGATCAACGCCGATCCGAACACCACCGCCTTCCAGCAGTTCCTGGCCGGCACCGGCTCGATGGTCACCTGGTGGGGCGATGTCGGCTCGAACGTCAAGACCAACGACTCCTCCGTCGTGGGCGACGTCACCGGCTTCTCGATCCTGCCCGGCTCCGACGACGTCTACAACTCCAAGACCGGGCAGTGGGACAAACTCGCCAGCGGACCGAACTATGCGCCGAACTGCGCCTATCTCGGCTGGGGCGTATACGTCATGGCCCGCGTCGACAGCGACGAGAAGAAGAAGAAGGCGGCATGGTCCGCCGCCGCCCATCTCGGCGGCAAGGACCTGTCGATCTGGACGGCGATGTACCCGTCGGGCTTTCAGCCCTACCGCAACTCGCATTTCGACATTCCGGAGTGGGTGGCGGCGGGCTATGACGAAGCCTTCATCACCTCCTATCTCAAGTCGGAATCGGACAGCTACAACCACCCGAACGCGGCGATCGAGCCACGCATCCCCGGCATCTTCCAGTACTATTCAGCCGCCGAGGACATTCTGGCAAACACCTTCGCCGGCAAGATGAAGGCGCAGGAGGGCGCAGACGCCATTGCCGTCGCCTGGGAGAAGCTGACCGACCAGATCGGCCGCGACAACCAGATCAAGCTCTACAAGGCCTCGCTCGGCCTGTAGGCAGGCGTTATGATGGATCACGGCCCGGCGGAACGTCGTCGTCGGGCCGTATCTCGGCCGGCTTCGGCCGGTCATTTGCGCAAATGAGGCAAGAGGCGTGGCTGACCAGACTTCGACCACGAATGCGTGGCCGGCAAATTCCGTACCGAACGACCTGATCCCGCCCGGCCGCAAACGCCTTGGTTGGTCCCTGATGGCCGTCGCGACGCTCGGCCTTCTGGCAACGATCCTGGTGCAAATCCTCTACAAGAGCGAGGTCGACACGATCGGCTTCGAGACATGGCGGCCCGTGGTCTACGCCTATGTGTTGTGGGGCGTGGCGCTCGGCGTCGGCCAGGTGCTGACGCGCGGCGAAGACGGCCAGCGTGCGCTGTTCCTGCTGCCGGCGCTGCTGTTCACCATCGCCATGGTGATCTTCCCGACCTTGTTCGGCTTCTACATCGCGCTGACCGACTGGAACCTGAGTTCATTCTCGGGCCGCAAGTTCAACGGGCTCGACAATTTCTGGCAGATGCTCGGCGATCCCTATTACCGCAACGCGCTGTTCAACATGGTGCTTTATGTGCTGGCGGTGCTGGTCGAATATGTCATCGCCTTCGGCCTGGCGCTGCTGCTCAACGCGCAGATCCGGGCGCGCAAATTCTTCCGCGTCGTCTTCCTGATGCCGCTGATGCTGTCACCGGTCGCGGTATCCTGGATGATCGGCAAATCGCTGATGGAGTACCGGTTCGGACCGGCGGCGACACTGGCCCGCCACCTCGGCTGGGACAACCCCGCCTTCTTCTCCAACCCGATCACCGCCCGCATCTCGATCATGATGCTCGACGCCTGGACCTTCATCCCCTTCATGATGATCATGCTGCTCGCCGGCCTGCAGGCGATGTCACGCGAGGTGCTGGAGGCCGCGCGCGTCGACGGCGCCACGGCCTGGCAGACCTTCTGGCAGGTCACCTTCCCGCTGATGCTGCCGGTGTCGGTGACCGCGGTCGTGCTGCGCATCATCTTCAAGCTGAAACTGGCAGACATCATCATCACGGTCACCTCGGGTGGTCCCGGCGGCGCCACCGATTCCGTGTCGAGCTTTATTTATCGCGAGTACCGGGACCGTTCCAATGTCGGCTACGGCACGATGCTGGCGATGGCCTATCTCGTCATCATCGTGGTGTTCGTGACCTGGCTGCTGAAGGTCGCCAACCGCTTCGTGCGCAATGTGAACTAGTGCGGCAGGGATCATGAGCGTCCAGACCACCGACTACACCGTCTCCGAAATCCGCTCGCCGGCGAGCTTCATCGCCAGCCGCGTCTTCATCTATGGCGCGCTGGTGTTCTGGGCCTTCATCTGCCTGTTTCCGATCTACTGGACGATCACGACCTCGTTCAAGTCGGCGGTAGACGTGACCCAGGGCCATCTCATCCCCTTCATCGACTTCCAGCCGGACTGGAAGGGCTGGCGATCGCTTGGCCTGTCGCCGGATTCGATCTTCCAGACGTCGACCGTCCGCGACGAATTCTTCAAGCGCTTCATGAATTCGGTCATCACTTCGGTCGGCGCGTCGAGCCTGGCCATCGTCATCGGCAGCCTCGCCGCCTACGGCCTTACACGCTATCGCTATCACTTCGCCTGGTTCAAGAACGAGGACATTTCCTTCTTCTTCCTGTCGCAGCTCATCCTGCCGCCAGTCGTGCTCGCACTGCCGTTCCTGGTGCTTTACCGCGAAGTCGGACTGCTCGACACGCGCATCGGGCTGATCCTGCTCTACACGCTGATGGTGCTGCCAATCGTCATCTGGATCATGCGCGACCAGTTCAATTCCATCCCCGTCGAGCTCGAGGAAGCGGCCCTTGTCGACGGGTTGTCGATCTGGGGCGCGTTCTTTCGCATCGTCATGCCGATCGCCCTGCCCGGCATGGTCGCGGCTTTCATCCTGGCGATGGTGCTGTGCTGGAACGAGTATTTCTTCGCTGCCCTTTTGACCTCGACCGACGCCAAGACAATTCCGGTCATGGTGGCGAGCCAGACCGGTTCGCAAGGCATCAACTGGTGGTCGATGGCGGCGCTTGCCACGGCGGCAATCGCGCCCTTGGCCGTCATCGGCATCGCGCTGGAGCGCTACCTGATCATGGGCATGACCGCGGGAGCGGTGAAATAGGCGGCGCTCCTTCCTTCCCCCCTTGTGGGGGAAGGTGGATCGGCGCGCAGCGCCGAGACGGATGAGGGGTGTTCCAGCGAAGTGAGACGTCGGCGTTCCCTGGAACACCCCTCATCCTTCGCCTTCGGCGACACCTTCTCCCACAAGGGGAGAAGGCAGAACCGTCCCGTCAGCGCCCCAATATCGCCCGCAAATGATCGAGGATCATCACCACGCCCTCTGCTCCGAGCGCAGCCGAGGCATCCGGAGCGCTGGCCGTATACCAGCTCGTATTGTCGGCGAAATGGCCGGCATCGACAGCTTCGGGGCATAGCGCCAGCATCAGCGAGGTCTCGCCGATGCCGGCATGGTCGAACGGGTACTTGCCGTTCATCGCGGCCGGCATCAGAGGATGCACCTGCACCCAGTTGAAGAAGTTTTCACCCGCGGCGTGTCCGGCATAGTAGTCGGCCATCGCGTCGGACCCCCACCAGCCCTCGCCACGCTGCTTTTCGAGGAAGCGGAAGATCGCCTGGCGGCCGGCGGTCTTGAAGGCGAGATCGGTCGGCATGCCGGCGGCGAAATTCTCGGTCTGGTGGTGGATTATGGCATGGATGTTGCGAAAACCGATGCGCAGCAGGCTGTAGAACAGTTCTTCCGCGAAGGGGGCCAGTTGATTGCCGCCGACCTGCACCGAGCCGGTGCCCTCCGGCGGCGCCACGGCGTAGCTCGCCGCGCCGTAGTAGAATGGCGGCAGGATGACGATCTCCCGCTCCTTCTCGAACAGCTCCAGCGTCTTGACGACCGCCAGCGTGTCCATGCCGACCGCCATGTGCTCGCCATGGTATTCGAGCACGCCGAGCGGCAGCGCGACCGGCCAGTTCTGAGCGATCGCCTTGCGGATCTGGTGCGGCAGCATCAGCTCATAGCGCATCGCACTACTCCATATTGGTGTGGCGGGCCCGCATCGCCTCCGGCGAGGCCGCGGTCAAACCCCTGAGCTTCAGCACCATGACCTCGAACAGCAGGAACAGTGCGCCTTCGAACACCGATCCCATCGGCAGGACCGATGTTTTTTGCGGGCCCTGGTCGTCGGCCATGGTCTGCGCCGGCACGAGCAGCGCGAAGTCGGCCAAGCGTGCTGCACTGCCACCCGGCTGGGCGGTCAGAAGCAGAACCGTCGCGCCGGCCTGGCGCGCCACCTGCATCAGGGTCAGTACGGTCGCGGTTTCTCCAGGCCCGGAACTGACGAAGAAGACATCGCCCGGTCCCACGGGCGGCGTCGTCATGTCGCCGACCACCGACACCGGCAGGCCCAGATGATGGAGCCGCATGGCGAAGCCCTTGACCTGCAAGGCCTCGCGGCCGCAGCCATAGACGACGATCTGCCGTGCTCCTGCGAGCATCCCGCAGGCGGCATCGATCCGGCCGTCGTCAACGCGCGCCAGCACAGTGCCGAGCTCGTCCAGAGCGGTCCTGAACATCTGCGAGCCCGCATCGCTCATGGCGGTGCCGTCCAACGACCCAAGGTCGAAGAAGAGTGGAAATTCCCGGTCACGTCTCTCCCCGAACAGCTTGTTTTTATTCATGGTATCACCGCGAAAATCCGTGTCCAACGCCCCTGCGCGCTTTTGCTGTGCCACGAGCGTGATAGTGTCATGTCAGACAAATCAATGAGGCAAACGGCAGGATATGAAGACACGGTATTTCGACCGCATCGGCAATGGCGGCATCAGCTTCACCGAACTCGGCTTCGGCACGGCGCCGCTTGGCAACCTCTACCGCGCCGTCTCGGACGAGGACGCCAATGCGACGCTGGAGGCTGCATGGGCGACCGGCTGCCGCTACTATGACACCGCGCCGCTCTATGGGCTTGGCCTGTCGGAGACGCGGCTCAATCCCTTCCTGCGCGGCAAGATGCGCGACGACTACGTGCTGTCGAGCAAGGTCGGCCGCATCATGCGCGCCTGTCCGCCGCAAGAGCGCACCGGCATCGGCAAGTTCTTCGACACGCCGTCGCGCAAGGAGGTCTACGACTACAGCTATGACGGCGTGATGCGCTCCTTCGAAGCGTCCCTGGAACGGCTCGGCGTCGACCGCATCGACATTCTGTTCGTGCACGACGTCGACATCTTCACTCATGGCAGCAAGGAAGCGTCCGACCAGCGCATAGAGGAGTTTATGCGCTCCGGCTATTACGGGCTGCTTGCCTTGCGCGACCAGGGCGTCATCAAGGCCTTCGGCGGCGGCATCAACGAATGGCAGGTTGCCCAGACATTGGCCGAGCGCGGTGATTTCGACCTGTTCCTGCTTGCCGGCCGCTATACGCTGCTCGAGCAGGAGGCGCTGACATCCTTCCTGCCGCTCTGCCAGAAGCGCGGCATCGGTATCGTTTTGGGCGGTCCCTACAATTCCGGCATCCTGGCCACGGGGCCGAAGCCGGGTGCCTTCTACAACTACACCGAAGCGCCGCAGGACGTGCTCGACCGGGTGGCGCGCATCGAGGCGGTCTGCCGGCGCCATGACGTGCGCCTGATCGAGGCAGCGCTGCAGTTCCCGTTGCTGCATCCGTCCGTCGTGTCGGTGATCCCCGGTGGCCAGCGGCCAAGCGAGGTCGAAAGCAACCGGTCGCTGCTCGATGCGAAACTGCCTGCGGCACTCTGGGCCGACCTGAAGAAGGACGGCCTGATGCGGGCGGACGCGCCGACCGCGTAGCTCGCCATCGCGACCCCATCCACCACTACCAGCGCAAAAGAAAAGCCGGGGCTTGCCCCGGCTTTTCTGATATTTTGAAATTTTAAAAAAGGCGCTTAATTGACGGCGTCCTTGAGACCCTTGCCGGCCGAGAACTTCGGCACGGTGCGCGCCGGGATCTTCACTTCGGCGCCGGTCTGAGGGTTGCGACCGGTCGAGGCCGCACGCTTTGACACGGTGAAATTGCCAAAGCCGACAAGCCGGACATCGCCGCCCTTCTTCAGTTCGCCGGTGATGACGGAGAATACCGCATCGACAGCCGACTGCGCGTCACCCTTCGAAATGCTCGCGGCGTCGGCGACAGCGGACACCAGTTCGTTCTTGTTCATAAAAATTCCCTTCCATGAGAACACCGGAACTCACGACTCATCCGGCAGGAAACGGACTTTAGAAAGAAGCGCTCGCGCAACCAAGTCGAAAAGCCGGGAAAGAATGGAAAAAAGCCCGGAATTCCGGGGTTTTTCACATGAAAAAGCCGGGCGCGAGGCCCGGCTTTCTGTTTGTGCGCTGCAACTTTAGCAAGAACTAATGCGCAAGCGACTTTCCGGCGTCATCCGCAGTGTCCGTCGCGGCAGGAGAATTGACCGGTTCGACCCATTCGATTGGCTCCGGCATACGCACCAGCGCGTGGCGCAACGCCTCGCCGACCCGCGAGACCGGGATGATCTCCATACCGTTCTTCACGTTGTCAGGAATATCCGCCAGATCCTTGGCGTTGTCTTCCGGGATCAGCACCTTCTTGATGCCGCCGCGCAGTGCGGCAAGCAACTTCTCCTTCAGACCGCCGATCGGCAGCACCCTGCCGCGCAGCGTGATCTCGCCGGTCATGGCGACATCGGCCCTGACCGGAATGCCGGTCAGCACGGAGACGATCGCGGTCGCCATCGCCACACCGGCCGACGGCCCATCCTTGGGCGTGGCACCCTCTGGCACGTGGACGTGGATGTCGCGCTTGTCGAACAGCGGCGGCTCGATGCCGAAATCGAGAGCGCGCGAGCGGACATAGGAGGCCGCCGCCGAAATCGATTCCTTCATCACGTCGCGCAGATTGCCGGTCACCGTCATGCGACCCTTGCCGGGCATCATGACGCCTTCGACCGTCAGCAGCTCGCCGCCGACTTCCGTCCAGGCAAGTCCGGTGATGACGCCGACCTGGTCGTCTGCCTCGACCTGACCGAAGCGGAAGCGCGGAACACCGAGATAGTCGGCGAGATTGTCCGCCGTGATGTTCACAGTCTTCTTCTTCGTCTTCAGGATCTCGGTCACCGCCTTGCGCCCGAGCTTCATCAGCTCGCGCTCCAGGCTCCTGACGCCCGCTTCGCGGGTGTAGGTCTGGATGATGGCGCGGATCGCGTCCTCACTGACGGAGAACTCCTTCGGCTGCAGAGCGTGATCGCGCACCACCTTGGGCAGCAAATGCCGCTTGGCAATCTCGATCTTCTCGTCCTCGGTGTAGCCGGCGATACGGATGATTTCCATGCGGTCCATCAAGGGCGCAGGGATGTTCAGCGTGTTCGCCGTCGTCACGAACATCACACTCGACAAGTCGTACTCGACCTCGAGATAGTGGTCCATGAACGTCGAGTTCTGCTCGGGGTCGAGCACCTCCAGCAGCGCCGACGACGGATCGCCGCGGAAATCCTGGCCCATCTTGTCGATCTCGTCGAGCAGGAAGAGCGGATTGGATTTCTTCGCCTTCTTCATCGACTGGATGACCTTGCCGGGCATCGAGCCGATATAGGTGCGGCGGTGACCGCGGATCTCGGCCTCGTCACGCACGCCGCCCAGCGCCATGCGGATGAACTCGCGGCCGGTTGCCTTGGCGATCGACTTGCCGAGCGACGTCTTGCCGACGCCGGGAGGGCCGACGAGGCACAGGATGGGCCCCTTGAGCTTCTTCTGGCGGCTTTGCACGGCGAGATACTCGACGATGCGGTCCTTGACCTTGTCGAGACCGAAATGGTCGGTGTCGAGCACGTTCTGCGCGAACGCCAGGTCCTGCTTGACCTTGGAGTTCTTGCCCCACGGGATCGACAGGATCCAGTCGAGATAATTGCGCACCACAGTGGATTCCGCCGACATAGGCGACATCGTCCTCAGCTTCTTCAATTCGGCTTCCGCCTTTTCGCGGGCCTCCTTGGAGAGCTTGGTCTTCTTGATGCGGGCCTCGATCTCGGCGGCCTCGTCGCGGCCATCCTCGCCTTCGCCGAGCTCCTTCTGGATCGCCTTCATCTGCTCGTTGAGGTAGTATTCGCGCTGCGTCTTCTCCATCTGGCGCTTGACGCGCGAGCGGATGCGCTTCTCCACCTGCAGGACGGAGATCTCGGCCTCCATGAAGCCCATGGCCTTTTCCAGCCGCTCCTTGACCGAGAGCGTGGCCAGCATCTCCTGCTTCTCGGGGATCTTGATGGCGAGGTGTGAAGCGACCGTGTCGGCGAGCTTGGAATAGTCGTCGATCTGGCTGGCGGCGCCAACCACCTCGGGCGAGATCTTCTTGTTGAGCTTGACGTAGTTCTCGAAGTCGGCGACGACCGAACGAGCCAGCGCCTCGACCTCGACCTCTTCCTCTTCCGGCTCGACCAGCGCGGTAGCGCGGGCCTCATGGAAGTCGGGACGGTCGGTGAACGCTGTGATTTTCGCACGCGAGGCGCCTTCGACCAGCACCTTGACGGTGCCGTCGGGCAGCTTCAGCAATTGCAGCACGTTGGCGAGCGTGCCGATATCGAAGATGGCGTCGGGCTCCGGATCGTCATCGGCGGCATTCATCTGGGTGGCGAGCAGGATCTGCTTTTCCTGACCCATCACCTCTTCCAGGGCCTTGATCGACTTTTCACGCCCGACAAAGAGCGGAACGATCATGTGCGGGAACACCACGATGTCGCGCAGTGGGAGGACTGCGAAGACGCCGTCGCTGGGAGCCTTGGTTATTTTGGCCATTGTCCAACCTTTCATGTCGCGGCCGCCATTAGGCCAACCGCGAATCTTATATTAACGACCGGGGATCGTTCCGCCTACCACCGTTTGTGACGGGAGTTTTACAGCACAGAAATCGGGCACCTCGGCCTTCTCGTGATAGGTGGATGCCAGAGGGCCAAAGATCAAGAGTTAACATCGCCGGCTTTCCATTCCCTCGCGAAGCTCACATGCCCCTCATGGCAAAACGGCGCCCCGAGGGCGCCGTTCCACAAAAATATGGGGCCAAGTGGCATGTCAGGCGCTGACATTGCCCTTCTTTTCCTTCTGTTCGGAATAGATGTAGAGCGGCCGGGCACTGCCGGTCACCACTTCTTCCGAAATCACCACTTCGCGCACGCCTTCGAGCGCCGGCAGTTCGAACATGGTGTCGAGCAGGATCGCTTCCATGATGGAGCGCAGGCCGCGCGCGCCGGTCTTGCGCTCGATGGCGCGCTTGGCGATCGCAGACAATGCGTTCTCGTGGAAGGTCAGGTCGACATTCTCCATCTCGAACAGCCGCTGGTATTGCTTGACCAATGCGTTCTTCGGCTCGGTCAGGATCTGGATCAGCGCCGGCTCGTCGAGGTCTTCCAGCGTCGCCAGGACCGGCAGACGGCCGACAAACTCGGGAATGAGGCCGAACTTCAAGAGATCCTCTGGCTCCACAAGGCGGAAGACATCGCCGGTGCGACGATCCTCGGGCGATGCCACGGTGGCGCCGAAGCCGATCGAGGTCTTGCGGCCACGATCCGAGATGATCTTGTCCAGCCCGGCGAAGGCGCCGCCGCAGATGAACAGGATGTTGGCGGTGTCGACCTGCAGGAACTCCTGCTGCGGATGCTTCCTGCCGCCCTGCGGCGGTACGGAGGCCACAGTGCCTTCCATGATCTTCAACAGCGCCTGCTGCACGCCCTCGCCCGACACGTCGCGGGTGATGGACGGGTTGTCGGACTTGCGCGAGATCTTGTCGATCTCGTCGATGTAGACGATGCCGCGCTGGGCGCGTTCGACATTGTAGTCGGCCGACTGCAACAGCTTCAGGATGATGTTCTCGACATCCTCGCCGACATAGCCGGCCTCGGTCAGCGTCGTGGCATCGGCCATGGTGAAGGGCACATCGATGATGCGGGCGAGCGTCTGCGCCAGCAGCGTCTTGCCGCAACCGGTCGGGCCTATCAACAGGATGTTGGACTTGGCCAGTTCGACATCGTTGTTCTTGCCGGCATGGGCGAGGCGCTTGTAGTGATTGTGGACGGCCACCGAGAGCACGCGCTTGGCGTAGGGCTGGCCGATGACGTAGTCGTCGAGAACCTTGAGGATCTCCTGCGGGGTCGGCACGCCCTCGCGCGACTTCACCATCGAGGTCTTGTTCTCCTCGCGGATGATGTCCATGCACAGCTCGACGCATTCGTCGCAGATGAAGACCGTCGGGCCGGCGATCAGCTTGCGCACTTCATGCTGGCTTTTGCCGCAAAACGAGCAATAAAGCGTGTTCTTGGAATCGCCGCTGTTGTTGCCGACTTTGCTCATTTTCATGTCCTTTCATGGCCGCCCGCCGATGGTCTGGCTGAAAGGGCGCATACTCTATTTATCGCGGGAATCCGCCGCCGCCAGTATCCCGGCTCCCGCAACGTATTCCGTACGAAACACAAATCAGAAAACGTGGCAATGATTCGCAGCAACCCCACACAAAGCTAAGCCGTCGAAAATCAACATAGCCTTAACGTAGGCAATCCCGACCGTCGAGGGAACAGCCAATTGTGGCCGAAATGCCGCAAGATGCGCCAAAAGCGCGTAATGCCGCTATCCAACTGCCAATATGCCGTTATGCCAGCGCCCCTTCGGCCGCTTCGCGCGACGAAATGACCTTGTCGATCAGGCCGAAGTCCCTAGCCTCGTCCGCGGTCATGAAATGGTCGCGGTCGAGCGTCTTTTCAATCTCGTCGTAGCTCTTGCCGGTGTGCTTGACGTACACCTCGTTGAGGCGGCGCTTCAGTTTGATGATATCCTGGGCATGACGCTCGATGTCGGACGCCTGGCCCTGGAAGCCGCCGGACGGCTGATGAACCATGATGCGGGCGTTCGGCGTGGCGAAGCGCATGTCCTTGTGGCCGGCGGTCAGGAGCAGCGAGCCCATGGAGGCCGCCTGACCGATGCACAGCGTCGACACGGCCGGCTTGATGAATTGCATGGTGTCGTAGATGGCCATGCCCGAGGTGACGACGCCACCGGGCGAATTGATGTAGAGGTTGATTTCCTTCTTCGGGTTCTCGGCTTCGAGGAACAGGAGCTGCGCGCAGACCAGCGTCGCCATGCCGTCCTCGACCGGACCTGTGATGAAAATGATGCGCTCCTTGAGGAGGCGCGAGAAAATGTCGTAGGCCCGCTCGCCGCGATTGGTCTGTTCGACCACCATCGGAACGAGGTTCATGTAGGTTTCGACGGGGTTCTTCATTCGTTATCTCTTGTCTCGCGGTGGGATTCCGGCGCCGGACATGCTGGCAACTCGGGCAGAATCGGTTCTGGATCGTTATTGCGTAAATAGGATGCCGGCTCATCCTTGTGCAAGGCCGACCCGTCCTAGCCATCTGGGTAAGTCGAATCAAGCTTTCCAGCCAAGATTCGCAGCCGCGGATGCTTCCGCAGGCCCGCGACGGCACCTGCGGCAGACGACAGGTAGCAGTTTCTTAACCGCTTCGCTTAACGAAATGCGCCGAAACCGCTTTTCTGGCGGACCGCTTCCCCTACAATTCAACGTTGAACTTGTGTCCGCGGTTCAACAGGGGGAATGTCATGTCCAGGAAAACCGCATGCTTCGCCATGGCCGGGCTGACCATGCTCGGCTCGATTTCTCAGACGGCCGCGGGCGGCCGCGCCGTCGAATGCTATGAGCCGGTCCGCACGCCTGATGTCTATGACACGGTGTACGAGGACGTGATGGTCAGCCCGCCCAGCCAGCAGGTCGACTATGAAGCGCCGATCTACGGCACGCGCGAGCGCGTGGTGATGACCGTTCCGGCACAGGTGACCTATGAGGTGGTGCCCGCAATCACCCGCACCGTCTATCACACAGTCAAGGTCGACGATGGCGGCTATTCCTGGGAATGGCGCGTCATCCACGGCCGCAAGGTGCTGTGCAAGGTCCGGCACAAGGCGCGCTATGAACGCGTCGCCGAAACGGTGGTGGTCCGGCCGGAGCGCACACGGCGCGTCGTCATTCCGGCGCAATATGACAGGATCGCCGAGGAGGTGCTGGTGCGACCGGAACAAAGGCGCGTCATCGACATTCCCGCCGCCTACCAGACCGTCCCGCGGCGCGTGCTGGTGCGCGAAGGCTCATCCGGCTGGCGGCGCGTGCATATTCCAAGGCATTGTCAGGACTGAATTCAGGCGATTTCGGCTCGCAGCCAACGTTTCAGGCCGGCAATATCGCCATCGTCGACAGCCGCCGCCACGCGCCTGCCGACCGCCGCCCCGAATTTATAGCCATGGCCCGAGCAGGCCGAGACGATCATGCACTTGCCCGTCTCATGCGCCAGGAATTTCTCATCGTCCGTGAATGTGTAGGCGCAGGTGACCACTTCGGTCACCTCATACTCCTCGATGCGGGCGATCGGCGGCGAAAACAGGTTGCGGATCGCCTCGCCCTCGCCCGGCACCGGCTGCCGGTTCCAGTCGGCGTCGCTGGTCGGCACCCTGTGCAGGCCTGAACCGAATTTCATGCCGGCACCTCGGGTCAGCGGGATCATGTAGCCGTCGGTCTTGCCGCCGACATCGAGGACCACGGGCGCAACTTCCCAGACGGCCTTGAGGTCCGCCGGCGGTTCGACATAGGCGAGCGCGGTTCGGTACGTCTTCAGTTGGCCGCCAAGTTCGGGGAACAGTTTCAACACCCAGGCGCCCGCAGCGACGACGATGCGGTCGGCCTGCATCGTCTCGCCGGACGCGAGCACGATATGCCCTGCCTCGGGGTCGACCGCAGTCACCTTGCTGTTCTCGTAGACGTTGGCGCCGTTGGCGCGCAGCCACTTGGCCAGGCCGGACGCGATCTTGCGGCAATGCAGCGCGCCGCCTTCCGGCGAAAAATAGGCATAGCGGAACGAGCCCGGCTCCAGGAAAGGCCAGCGTTCGACCGCGGCATCGGGTTCCAGCAGATCGAACGGATAGTTTCCCTCCTCCAGCCCTTCCCGGTATTCCTCGGCTTCGTCGCCCGGTTCGCGCGACACGCAGAGAAAGCCCCTGGAATCGAGATGGTTCTCGCCGAGGTCGGCCCACATCTCGTCCCAGGCTTCATAGGCCTCGCTGATCAGCCCGCCGTAACCGGTCCCGGCCCGGTAGGCACGGCGAATGATGCGGTGATGGTCGCCGGATGCCGCCAACGGATTGGGGATCGGCCCCTGCTCGACGATGGAAACGCTGTGGCCGGCCTTGACCAGCGACCATGCGGTGGAGAGACCGGCGATGCCCGCGCCGACAACGATCACATTCATCAAATCAGACTTTCCGCAGCCGTCGCGGCTGGCTCAACGCATTGGATTGCGGCGCCAACATACGGTCTGGAACCAGGCTGGCAAGCCGCGCTATTGGTCTGGCATGACCAAATCGACGCCATCCTACCTCGCCTTTGATCCAGCGACCCGTCGCCTGAGGCTTGACCCGCATGAGCGGGCTTTCTTCCAGGATCCGTACGAGGCCTACGCGTTCCTGCACGATGCATCGAACGCCTTTTTCTGGGAAGAATTCGGGTGCTGGTGCTTTGGCGGCTTCGACGATGTCAACAAGCTGTTGCGCGACCGCCGCTTCGGCCGCCAGAACCCAGCGGGCATTCCCGACAGTCGTGGCATAGGCCGGGATAGGACACATCTCAGGGCATTCGACGGCATCGAAGCCAATTCCATGCTCGAACTGGAGCCGCCGGTGCACACGCGGCTTCGAACACTGGTCAACCGCGCCTTCGTGTCGCGCCAGGTCGAACGGTTGCGGCCGCGTGTGGAGGCGCTCGCCAACGAACTGATCGATCGTTTCGAGCCGGGCAAGCAAGTCGACCTGCTGCCTGCCTTCGCTTCTCCCCTGCCTATCACCATCATCGCCGAGATGCTCGGCGTGCCGGTCGAAATGGGATCGCAACTGCTCGACTGGTCACATCAGATGGTCGCCATGTACGTGCATGGCCGTACCCGCGAGACCGAGGAGACGGCCAATCGCGCCGCGCAGGATTTCGCCGATTTCCTGCGCGGCACCATCGCCGAGCGGCGCAAAAATCCCGGCGATGACCTGCTGTCGCTGCTTATCTCGGCGCAGGAGGACGGCCAAAAACTGTCGGAAGACGAAATGGTGTCCTCGGCGATCCTGCTGCTCAATGCCGGCCACGAAGCGACCGTGCACCAGACCGGCAATGCGGTGCGCACGATCCTTGCACAAGGCGGCGACCCGCGGCGTTTCTTCACCTCACCCGAGGCAACCGCGGCCGCTGTCGAGGAATGCCTGCGCTTCGATGCGCCGCTGCACATGTTCACGCGTTACGCCTACCAGGAGATCGAAATCGCTCCCGGGATCGTCGTGCAGCCCGGCCAGACGATCGGTCTGCTGCTTGGCATGGCCAACCATGACCCTCATGCCTTTGCCGAGCCGCGGGCCTTCCGGCCGGATCGTGCCGACCAGAAGAACGTGTCGTTCGGCGCCGGCATCCATTTCTGCATCGGCGCGCCCCTGGCCCGGCTCGAATTGCAGGTGTCGCTGAGAACCTTGTTCGAGCGGCACCCAAAGCTCCGTCTTGCCGAAAGCCCGAGCTTCCGCGACACGTATCATTTCCACGGGCTGGAAGCGCTCACCGTCGGCTTCTGAAGGAGCGCAGGCCTGGGCTGTGAGCTGCGCGCAGCAAAGTGATCACAGCCTGATCACATACTGCTTGCGGGTGATTTCAAGCACTTCCCAGCTTCCCTTGAAGCCAGGCCGCAGCACGAAGCTGTCGCCGGCCCTGACGGTGCGCGCTTCGCCACCCTCCTCTTCGATCACCGAAACGCCGGAAAGGATGTGACAGAATTCCCATTCGTCGTAGACGATGCGCCACTTGCCCGGAGTCGATTCCCAGATACCGGCATAAAGGCCGCCTTCGCGCTCCTCGACATTCCAGGTGAGGAATTTCGGATCGCCCGAGATCAGGCGATCGGGCGCCGGCGCGCCTTCTTCGGCGTCGACAGAGTCCGTCGATATCGTCAGGTAATGCGCGGACAGGATTTGCCTCCATGAAAGAACCGGCCTCGGGCCGGCTCACCCTACCCCCGGCGCTTTACGCCGATCCTCCAACGAGGGAGAGGATAGATCAAACTTTGGCGAGTGCCTGTTCGAGGTCGGCGACGATGTCGGTGACGTCCTCGATGCCGATGGACAGCCGCACCGTGTCCGGTCCCGCACCGGCCTTGACCTTCTGCTCGTCGGACAGTTGTCGGTGCGTGGTCGACGCCGGATGGATGACCAAGGACTTGGTGTCGCCGACATTGGCCAAGTGCGAGAACAACTCCAGCGCTTCGACGAATTTGACGCCGGCCTCGTAACCGCCCTTGAGGCCGAAGGTGAAGACCGCGCCGGCGCCTTGCGGCGAGTATTTCTTTTGCAGGGCGTTGTTCTTGTCGCTGGGAAGGCCGGGATAGTTGACCCAGGCCACCTTGGGATGGTTGGACAGCCAACCCGCGACGGTGATCGCATTGTCGCAGTGGCGTTGCATGCGCAGCGGCAAGGTTTCGAGGCCTGTCAGAATGAGGAAGGCGTTGAACGGCGAGATCGCCGGGCCGAGATCGCGCAGGCCAAGCACGCGCGCGGCGATGGCGAAGGCGAAATTGCCGAAGGTTTCGTGCAGCACCAGGCCGCCATATTCGGGGCGCGGTTCTGACAGCATCGGGTACTTCCCTGATTTCGACCAGTCGAACGTGCCGCCATCGACGATGGCGCCGCCGATCGAGTTGCCGTGACCGCCAATGAACTTGGTCAGCGAATGGACGACAATGTCTGCGCCGTGCTCGATCGGCCGGATCAGGTAGGGCGAGGCCAGCGTGTTGTCGACGATCAGCGGCAGGCCATGCTTGCGCGCGATGTCGCCGATCTTCTCGATATCGACGAAGGTGCCGCCGGGATTGGCCAGACTCTCGATGAAGATCGCCTTGGTCTTGTCATCGATCTGGTTCTCGAAGGTTGACGGATCGTTCGCTTCGGCCCAGCGCACCTCCCAGCCAAAGTTCTTGAAGGCATGGCCGAACTGGTTGATCGAACCGCCGTAGAGCTTGTTGGCGGCGACGAAATTGTCGCCCGGCTGCAATAGATTGTGGAACACGATTACCTGGGCGGCGTGGCCGGACGCGACCGCAAGGGCGGCCGTGCCGCCCTCGAGCGCCGCTATGCGCTCTTCGAGCACCGCCTGCGTCGGGTTCATGATGCGGGTGTAGATGTTGCCGAAGGCCTTCAGCCCGAACAGCGAGGCGGCATGGTCGGCGTCGTCGAAGACAAAGGAGGTCGTCTGGTAGATCGGCGTGGCGCGCGCGCCGGTGGCCGGATCGGGTTTGGCGCCGGCATGGACGGCGAGCGTGTTGAAACCGGGCGTGCGGGTCACTGAAACCTCCCTCGAACAAAATTCTGAATTCGCCGGCCATTCTTGGCCAAGCTCGACCACGAATGCAAAGAAGAAAATACCCTTCGGCGTTTCATCTTCGACCACGCAGCAGGAAAATGCGGCTCCTGCCGGAATAATTTTGCGCCTTCCCCTTGTCTATTTTTGCCGCACGCCGAAACTCTGGAACCCCGACCGCATCAGTGGCTTCTTCGACGACAGCACACCGGAATTGACCCCGGTCCAGCCGATCTCGCCGGACAGCTTGCCATATTCGATCTTGGGGCAGCGGTTCATCACCACCTTGATGCCGGCGGCTTCGGCGCGCGCGGCGGCCTCGTCGTGGCGCACGCCGAGCTGCATCCAGATCACTTTCGGCAGAGGATCGAGCTTCAGCACCTGGTCGACAACGCCGGGCACCGCCGCCGAGGCGCGGAAGATGTCGACCATGTCGATGGGCTGCGCAATCTCGGCAAGGCTGCCATAGACCGTGCGGCCGAGTATCTGCTTGCCGGCATGGCCCGGATTGATGGGGAACACCTCAAACCCCTTGGCCAGCAGGTATTTCAACACGAAATAGCTTGGACGCACATCGTTGGCAGACGCGCCGACCATGGCGATGGTCTTCACCGAATTGAGGATGCCGGCGACGTAGGCATTGTCATAGCTATCGTGATTCATGGCTCGTCCTCATACAACGCCTCGGCGAGAAAGCCATCAGGATCACTGCTGAAATCGCGCATCATGCGGAAGTGGTCCGTATCCCGAAAATCGGTCGAATCTAGCCCGAACCGGCTGATGCGGAACAGCCGGGCGCCGGGACAGGCCATCAGCAGCGGCGAATGCGTCGCCATGATCACTTGCGCGGTGCCCGACCGGTCCATGCGCCGCAGCATCTTGAGAAGTTCGATCTGGCGCGATGGAGACAGCGCACTTTCGGGCTCGTCGAGGATGTAGATGCCTTGCCTGCGGCAACGTTCCTCGAAGAAGCGGATGAACCCTTCGCCATGTGACCAGGACAGAAAGTCGGGCGGAGGTGGCTTGAACGGATCTTCCAGGGCCACCTGGTCGAGATAGCGAGCCACCGAGTAGAAGGATTCGGCGCGAAAGAACCAGCCGGCGGTGACTTTTGGCAACCAATGGCCACGGAAGGTGTCTGCCAGCGCGGCACCACTCTTGTCGATGGCGCCGGAATGGTCGACGGGCCGGTAGCCCTTGCCGCCTCCGGCTTCGTCGTAACCGGCGAGCGCGCCGATCGCCTCGAGCAATGTCGATTTGCCGGTGCCGTTCTCACCGACGATGATGGTAATCGGTGTGGTGAATTCGAGTTCGAAGGCATGACCGCGAAACAGCGGCAGGTTCCACGGGTATTTTTCCCAATCGGTCACCCGCTCGGAATCGAGCAGAATGCGCTTGAGATAGGGCGCCTTGAGCCGCGTCAACTGCCTGCGGTAAGCCATCAATCGGGCAGCGAGATGGTGCCGTCTTCCGCGATCGGAAAGGCCGGGTTGTGCGCCACTTCCCAGACATGTCCGTCGGCATCGGCGAAATAGCCGTACCAGCCGCCCCAGAAGGCACTGCCTGCCGGCTTGACGATGCGGCCGCCGGCCTTTTCAGCCATCGCAAGCACCGCGTCGACTTCGGCATCGGAGCGGGTGTTGTAGGCGAGATAGACGGCGGAAGGCCCCTTGGCGAAGGTGATGCCGGAATCCTCCTCGGCGCTGGCGCGCGGGAACAGGCCGAGGATAACACCACCCATCTGGAAGAAGGCGACGCCATCGGTGATGCCGGCATGGCGCTTCAGGCCCATCGTCTCGTAGAAGCGCACCGCACGATCGAGATCGTCGGTGGCGATGGTGATGATGGAGATGCGCGGCTCCATGATTTTCGTCCTTATTCGTCGGTCCATTCCGGCTTGCGTTTGCCGATGAAGGCGCCGATGCCCTCCTGGGCGTCACGCGCCAGCATGTTCTCGACCATGACCCGGCCGGTATAGGCATAGGCATCCGCCAGTCCCATCTCGGCCTGCGCGTAAAACGCTTCCTTGCCGGTCTTCACCACCGAAGATGATTTTGAAGCAATGGTTTGCGCGTATTTGTTGACAATCTGATTCAGGTACTCGCGCGGCACGACGCGGTTGACCAAGCCGAACTCCTTGGCGGTCGCGGCATCGATGGTTTCGCCAGTCAGGAGCATTTCCATGGCGTGCTTGCGCGAGACGTTGCGAGACAGCGCCACCATCGGCGTCGAGCAGAACAGGCCGATGTTGACGCCCGGCGTGCAGAAGGTCGCCTCATGCGAGGCGATGGCGAGGTCGCAACTGGCGACAAGCTGCAGGCCGGCGGCGGTGGCCAGGCCATCGACTTCGGCGATCACCGGCTTGGGGTGGCGCACGATCGCCCGCATCAGCGTGGCGCAGGCGGCAAACGTCTCTTCGAAGAAGGCCTTGCCGCGATCGGCGTCGGCGCGGCGGGCTGTCATCTCCTTGAGATCGTGGCCGGCGCAGAATACCTTGCCGGCCGCCGAAAGCACTATGACGCGAACGGCCTTGTCGGCCCTGGCACGGTCCAGTTCCTCGGTCAGCGCCGCCATCGCCGCCAGGGAAAGCGCGTTAGCGGGGGGATTGGCAAGCGTCAGGCGCAGCACGCCCTTGTCGAGGCTGGCAAGGACGGGGCCTTCGGCGGCCGGCTTGATGGCGACGATTTCAGCCATATGAAACCTCTTTGTCTGCCCGGCTTGGCGGGCCATGGAGCAAAAGAACTAGCATGCTGCCGATTGAAGAGCAGCCGCGCGGCGTGTTTTCTCCATGGCAACATTTGGCCCAGGCATCTCTCGCCCGAAGCTCTCATATTTCATATAGGAAACCGCCCATGCCCGCCCAAAGCAATCTGACGCCCGTGCTGACCGCGGCCGAAACCAACACGTTGATGAATAGCGTCTATCCGCAGCTCAACGAGCAGTTCCGCTTCTATGAGGTGCTCGACGTGTTTCCCGGCGGCTGCACGGTTCGGCTCAACGCCTCCGGGCGGCACCTGCGCCCCGGCGACACGGTGTCGGGCCCGTCGCTGTTCACGCTTGCCGACATAGGCGGCTATGCCTGCGTGCTCTCTCATGCCGGCCCGGACGCGCTCTCGGTCACCACCAATCTCAACATCAACTTCGTGCGCAAGGCGCAAGCCGGGGCGGTCGAGGGCCATTGCCGGATTCTCAAGCTTGGAAGAAGCCTGATGGTGTTCGATATCGACATCGTCGCCGGCCCGGAGGGACAAACGGTTGCACATGCGACCGGCACCTATTCGATCCCGCCGCAACGATCTTAGCGATTGAACCTAGGCATGCCGGAGGCTGAGATGGAGAACCATTTCGCGCTAGTCGAAAAAGAGACTGACAGCGCGTTCGGTATCCGCTTCCCCCATATCCCTGGCCACGAAATGATTGTCGTCCTTCCTGATATATGCGAGTCGCTTGCCGGATGAGGCTATCTCGTCTCGGTGCCGTTCATCGACAATGACAGCGCAGCCGCAGGGCTGACGTCACTTTCGAGCGCGGCCCGCAAGGGAATCGAGGCAAGCACTCACCAAACCAGGTGCGCAGTCTCCACAAGATGCGGTAAAATAATACCTTTAAGCCAAGCGTTTGTTTTCGTTATACTTTCTTTGACATCCGCTTTCTCACTCACCTTGACGTGATCCTCGCCCTCCCCTATAAGCCCTCACGAAGCAGCGGCCCGCGAAGGCCGCCGTTTTGTTATTGGCGGCGGGCAAAACGCTTTTCGCCAATCCAAGCAACAAGAAACGCCTTCCTTATCTTTGTGGATTGGGGAAGGTCCGAACCGAAAGCAGAAAACATGACAACCTTTTCGCAGAAGCCTGCGGATGTGGTGAAAAAGTGGATCCTGATCGACGCCGAAGGTCTCGTCGTCGGCCGTCTCGCCACCGTTATCGCCAATCATCTTCGCGGCAAGCACAAGCCGACCTTCACCCCACATGTCGACGACGGCGACAATGTCATCGTCATCAATGCCGACAAGGTGGTGTTCACCGGCAAGAAGTTCACCGACAAGGTCTATTATTGGCACACCGGGCACCCCGGCGGCATCAAGGAGCGCACCGCGCGCCAACTGCTTGAAGGCCGGTTCCCCGAGCGTGTCGTCGAGAAGGCCGTTGAGCGCATGGTTCCGCGCGGCCCGCTCGGCCGTCGCCAGATGAAGAACCTGCGCGTTTATGCAGGTGCCGAGCATCCGCATGTCGCCCAGCAGCCAGAAGTCCTCGACGTGGCCAAGCTGAATTCCAAGAACAAGAAGGTCGCATAAGATGGCTGAGCTTTCCTCGCTCGCAGAACTGGGCGCCGCCACCGGCAACACCAATACGCAGGCCGCGGCACCCGTCCATGTCCAGAAGCTCGACAAGTCGGGCCGCGCCTATGCCACCGGCAAGCGCAAGAACGCCATCGCGCGCGTTTGGGTGAAGCCGGGTTCGGGCAAGATCGTCGTCAACGACAAGGAATTCGCGACCTATTTCGCGCGTCCGGTCCTGCAGATGATCCTCAACCAGCCGATCATCGCCGCCAACCGCTCGGGCCAGTACGACATCGTCGCCACGGTCATCGGCGGCGGCCTTTCGGGCCAGGCCGGCGCTGTGCGTCACGGCATCTCAAAGGCGCTGACCTATTACGAGCCGGCGCTGCGTGCCGTGCTCAAAAAGGGCGGCTTCCTGACCCGCGACAGCCGCGTCGTCGAACGCAAGAAATACGGCAAGGCGAAGGCCCGTCGTTCGTTCCAGTTCTCGAAGCGCTAAGCGCACCGCAGCTTCACAATCGAAAGGCCGCCTCCGGGCGGCCTTTTTGCATTGCGCATCACTATCGAGCGGAATGGCCGGAGTCGCGGATGAACAGGAACGCGCAAAGTGCCGAGCCGGCCACCGCGAGCGCCGAGGCCAGGAATGCCAGTTGCATGCCCTCGACCGTGCCCACCGCCAAGGCGGATCCGAACAGCGCCACCCCGATCGCGCCACCCGACTGGCGCACGGTGTTGAGCACGCCCGATGCCGTTCCCGACATCTCCGCCGGAACGGAAGACAAGAGCGCGGTGGTCATGGCCGGTACGGCAAGGCCTATGCCGACCGGCAGGAACAGCAGGCGCCACAGCAGCGAAAGGTAGGATGTATCGGCCTCGATCAGCGCCATCAGTCCGAAACCGGCTGCTGCGACGAACAGGCCAATCGCCATAGGCAATCGTGGGCCATGGTTCGCGGCAAGGCGCCCGGCGGCAATGTTCGACACGGTGACGGCCGCCATGAACGGCAGAAAGGCGAGACCCGTCATTTCGGGAGAAAAATGCCTTTCCTGCTGGAAATACAGGCTGAGCATGAAGATCGTCCCATAGAGCGTCAGGTTGACTGCCAGTCCGACGAGGCTCGTCACAGCCGGCACGCTGCTGGCAAAAAGACCGAGCGGAAACATCGGCGCCCTCGTACGGCTCTCGACCAGCAGGAACAGGCTTGCGGCCACCACAGCCAACACCAGTCCGCCAATGACCGGCATGGAGATCCAGCCCCACGAACCGGTTTCGATAAAGGCTCCGGTCAGCGAAAACAGCGCCAGCACGACAAGTCCTTGCCCCATCCAGTCGATCGGCGGCCGCTCTGCCTTCAGCGGCGTTTCCTGCAGAAACCGATAAGCCATCCAGATGGCGAGAGCGCCAATGGGCAGGTTGACCAGAAAGATGCTGGCCCAGCCAAGCGACGCGACCATGAAGCCGCCGAGCACCGGCCCTGCCGACAGCGCGATGCCGCCCGCCGCCGTCCACAGCCCCACGGCGCGTGCCCGGCGCGCCTTGTCGGACGCGTAGGCGCGATTGAGGAGTGCCAGCGAACACGGCATCAGCAAAGCGGCACCCGCGCCTTGTGCAGCGCGCGCCGCAATCAGCAACCAGGCACTCGGAGCCAGGCCGCAAACCAGCGAAGCGATGCTGAACAGCGCCATGCCGCCAACGAAAACGCGGCGGGCGCCGACCCTGTCGCCGAGCGCGCCGCCGGCGAGCAGCAGCGAGGCGAAGGCAAGCGTGTAGGCGTCGACGACCCATTGCAGGCCGCCGATCCCCATCGACAGCCCAGTACCGATCCTGTTCAGCGCGACGTTGACGATGGAGACATCGAGTTGCACGACCACGAAGCCGAGGCTGGTCGCAGCAACGGTGGCGGCATAGGCGGCAGGGCGCTTGAGAACGATGGTATCGGGCATGCCCATGGATAACGGGTTTCCGCTGACACCGTTGCGTCAGCAGGCGCCGGCCTGCGACAACCAGGCCGGAACTTCAGCCGCGGCAAATCAATTGATGCTGGCGGTCGCGGCAGGTTCGACGCGTTCGCCCGTCCCGGCATAGGGCACGCGAAAGCCGTTCGCGGCGAGCCAGCCTATCGCCGCCTTTGGCTCATCGGTCTGGATGATGGTGGCGCCGCGATCGGCCCAGAAGCCCCAGGCTTCACGCGGCAGGTTGGCCTGAACCGCCAATTCATCGCCCCGGCCGCCGGCAAGGAAGCCGCCCGGCTTGTTGACGATGGCGTAGGTGTCGGCCCAGATGTGCCAGTCGCCCCTCACCGCGGCCGCGCGCATGCGCGTGCTGAACAGCGGCCCGCCAGTGTCGGTCAACGTCTCCGCGCCGGCGCGCCAGTTGATCAGTTCGATCGCGCGCGGCGCAAAAGCATGGTCGACCGTCGCGGCGAAACCGGCGTCATGCACTGCGTCGTCGGCGATGATCGGCATGAAGTGGACGCCGCCGCCGACCGCTTCCATGGCAGCCTTCACCGTAGCGATCCTGGTCTGGTTCCACAGGTTTTCCTTGACGATGACCTGGTCGGCCATGCCGAGATCTCGCGCCACCGCGACCATACCCGACAGGTCCCCAACCTCGAGCTTGTTGTCGAGATTGATGAGGATCTTGTCCCGGGTCGCCAGCAGCATCTCGCGCAGCGTCGAGACTGTCTCGTCGGTTACGGCGCCCGTGCCTTCGATCACCAGCCGGCAACTCTTCAGTTCGGCCAGCGTGTACTTAACCACCTCACCCTTGCAGGTCGTGGTGCGATCAAGCCAGCTGTCATGCATGACGACAAACTCGCCGTCCTTCGAGCGTCGGATGTCGACCTCGACGATCTCGGCGCCGATCGCGATCGAGCCTTCGACGGCGGCGAGCGAGTTTTCCGCAAAGAGCGTCTTGCCGGCCTGCATGCTGCCGGCGCGATGCGCGGCCACCATGACGTGGTCGCGCCACTGGTTGGCATGTTCGAAGCGGTCGAGGATCTGCCTGGCGCGGGTTTCGCCCGCCATTGACTGGCTGGCGGAAGCCGCCAGCGTGACGGAAAGCAGAAGGCTCGGCCAGAAGGTCCGCATCGAGAATCGCTCCATTCCGGATCGGGAATAGGCGATGCCCGTGACGTCTAGGTGAACGAAGCCGGCTAGCGGTTGCCGTGATATGTCGCCTCAGATGCGTTTCGACAGTCGGCGGAACCAGGCCATCGCAGGCATCTCGACGAAACGCCAGGTGATCCAGGAGACACCTATCGTGGCAAGGAGCATGACGAGGATCGCAACGTCCCCCGCCCAGCCGGCGCCGAAGCCGGTCGCTGGCTCCCCGCGCAAGACGATGTCGCCGACAAGATCGAGGCCGAGCTTGCGCTCGACAAGGCCGGCGACGTTGATCATGCGCGCCTGGACGAAGATGTGGACCATGTAGATCGAGTAGGACAGCGCGCCGAGCGTCAGCATGAATGGGGTTCCCAGAAAGACACTGATCCAGCCGCCCTCATGAGCAAAGAGAAACAGTGCCAGCGCAAACACCAGCGGTGCTGCGATCCCGGCATCATTGTCGCCCGCCAGCGCGACGAAAAGCACAATGACAGCCGCCATCACGATTTCGGCAAGGGTCCAGCTCAGCAGGGGGCCGGTCCGGGCAAGCGCCTGTCGCGCGCCTGCAATGGAATCATGCTGGAACCAGGCAAGCAAGGCGCCGAGCGAGAAGCCGTACAGGCAGCGTATGAAGCCGAAATCGAAGGACACATCCATATGGTGGGTCGAGAAGCCAAGCAGGAACAGCGGCGCGGTGATGGCGGCGGCGACGAACCACACCCAGGCCCGCGCGCCTGTGGTGAGGACCACGCCGGCGAACAACAGATAGGCGAAGAACTCCGCCGAAATGCTCCAGCTTGGCGCATTCCAGGTCAATTGATCCTCGAAGCCGACTCCCTGGAGCAGCAGCAGATTGGCAAGCAGGCTCTCGAGGCTGAAGCCGCCGGTGAAGGGAGCGGCACCGGCGCCATGCAACTGCGGCAGCATCAGCCGCAGCAGCTCGAAACCGGCAAAACCGGCGAGCATGAGAAGGTGCAGCGGATAGATGCGGCCGAAGCGCACCAGCGCGAAGCGTGCAACCTCCCGCGGCTGGTTCAGCCGCCCGCCATAGGAGCTGGCGATCACGAAACCGGAGAGAACGAAGAAGAAGTCGACAAACAGATAGGACGAACCGACAAAGGCGCTTTGCGAGGTCGTCGAACCGGTCGGGAAGTGGAACAGCGCCACCAGCAGGGCGCAGATGCCGCGCCACGAATCGAGAACCAGGAACCGCTCACCCGCCACCGTGCCGGCCTGGATCGACGCCGCGCCATGGGGAGAATCAAGAAACGCGGTCTGCGTCATGGTGATACAATCCTGTCTCGCGGCGGCACCGCGGCCGCGCCGTTTCGTTTCCCCAAGCTGTGACTGGCATGTTGCGTGCCGGTTCTGTAGTTGTTGCACCCCGATGAAAACCAAGGATCCGTAATGGCGAACAAGAACATCGACCATGCCTTCACAGCCCGCTCAAAAACGGGTGCTTCGCTGGAGCCGACCTATGCCGGCGCGCTGTCGTTCATGCGACGCAGATACACAAAGGATGTGAAAGGCGCGGACGCTGTGGTTTGGGGCATCCCTTTCGATGCCGCCGTCACCAATCGGCCCGGCGCGCGTTTCGGGCCGCAGGCGATCCGCCGCGCCTCGGCAATCCTCGACAATGATCCGCAATATCCCTTTTCGCGTGATCTGTTCGAGCACCTCGCGGTGGTCGACTATGGCGATTGTCTGCTTGATACCGGCAACCACCAGAAGACGCCGGGGACGATCGAACGCGAGGCGACCAAGATCCTGAAGTCAGGTGCTTTCCTGCTGTCGCTGGGCGGCGACCATTTCGTCACCTGGCCCCTGCTCAAGGCACATGCCGCAATCCATGGCCCGCTCGCTCTGGTGCAGTTCGATGCGCACCAGGATACCTGGGAGGATGACGGCAAACGCATCGACCACGGATCCTTCGTCGGCCGCGCGGTCAAGGAAGGCATTATCGATCCCGACCGCTCGATCCAGATAGGCATCCGCACCCACGCGCCCGACACGTTCGGCATCAAGATCCTCTATGGTCACGAGATCGAGGAGATGCGTGCGTCCGACATCGCCTACGCCATCGTCGACAGAACGGGCGGCAAGAAGACCTATCTCACCTTTGATATCGACTGCCTTGATCCTGCCTATGCACCCGGCACCGGCACGCCGGTCGCCGGCGGGCCGTCCTCTGCAAAGATCCTGTCGACGCTGCGCCAGCTCAACCAGATCGATATTGTCGGGGCCGATGTCGTGGAGGTTGCGCCGGCCTACGATCACGCCGATATAACGGCAATTGCCGGCTCGATGATCGCCATGCAGTATCTCGGCCTGCTGGCCGAGCGGAAAGCACGGCTCGAAGAGCTGAACAACGGCAGCCACAACGGCGCCGCCGTGAATCAAGGCAACGGCATATAGTTTTTCGATATCAGGGAATTTGATCAGCCAATGAAACCGAAAATCTTCATCGACGGCGAGCACGGCACCACCGGCCTCCAGATCCGGGCGCTGCTTGCCGAGCGCGGCGACCTGGAGATCATTTCAATTCCTGCCGAGCGCCGCAAGGAAACTGCGGCGCGAGCCGAATTCCTCAATGCCGCCGACGTTGCGATCCTGTGCCTGCCGGACGATGCGGCGAAGGAGAGTGTCTCGCTGATTTCCAACGAGACCACCAGGGTCATCGATGCATCGACCGCGCATCGCGTCGCGCAAGGTTGGGAATATGGCTTTGCCGAGATGGACAAGGAGCAGGCGAAGAAGATCGGGGCGGCAAAACGCGTCGCCAATCCTGGCTGCTGGCCGCAAGGACCGATCGCGACGCTACGGCCGCTGGTCGCCGCCGGCCTGCTGCCTGCGGATTTCCCGGTCACCGTCAACGGCATCTCGGGTTATTCGGGCGGCGGCCGCCCGATGATCGAGGACTATGTCGCCAAGGGCGAGGCCGCCTCTGAATTCCTGCCCTATGGGCTCACCCTCCAGCACAAGCACGTGCCGGAGCTCAGGGCCTATGCGAAACTGTCGCACGATCCGATCATGCAGCCTGCGGTGGGCAATTTCGCGCAAGGCATGATCACGGTGGTGCCGCTGCAGCTCGGTGGTCTCGACCATGTGCCGACCGGTGCGGAACTCCATGCAGCCATCGCCGACCATTTCGCCGCCATCAAGGGCGGCGTGGTCGAAGTGGCGCCCTATGCGCATCTGGAACGCATTCCGGAGATCGATCCGGAAATCTACAATGGCACCAACCGTATGAAACTCTACGTCTTTGCCAATGACAAGCGCGCGCAGGCCCTGCTGCTCGCCGTTTACGACAATCTCGGCAAAGGGGCATCGGGGGCTGCCGTGCAGAACATGGACCTGATGCTCGGTCTCTGATGGCGGCACCGGCATTTCCGGACCGCTGGAAGGTCAGCGCGCCCGAGCTCATCGCCGAAACCTTTTCGAGCCGCATCTGGAAGGTGCGGCGCGAGGACGGGTCGCCGGCGATCGTCAAGGCGCTGAAGCCATTCGACGATGCAGCGGACGAGTTGCGCGGCGAGCATTTCCTTGCCTGGCGGCGGGGCGAAGGCGCCGTGCGGCTGCTGGGTCGCGACGGGCACTCCATGCTGCTGGAATATGCCGGGGAGACCATGCTTTCCAAGGTTCTCGATGAGCAGGGCGACGATGCCGCGACTGCAATCGCGGCCGAGGTGATGGCAAAGTTGCTTTCGCCATTGGACCACCCTGCCCCGGCCGACCTGCAGCCGCTTCGGGAACGGTTTTCGAACCTGTTCAAGAAAGCCGCGACCGACCGCGACGCCGGCCATGTCAGCATCTATGTCGAGGCCGCCGCTATCGCCGATCGGCTGCTGGACGATCCGCACGACATCCGGCCGCTGCATGGCGATCTGCACCACGAAAACATCCTGCACGGGCCGCGCGGCTGGCTGGCGATCGACCCCAAGGGCATTTTTGGCGATCCCGGCTTCGACGCCGCGAACATGTTCTACAACCCTCTTGATCGCGACGACCTTTGTCTCGATCCCCCACGGATTGCCGGGATGGCCGAAGTCTTTGCGCGAACGCTGCGCCAGACGCCGGCGGCAATACTGGATCACGCCATCGCCTATGGCTGCCTGTCGGCCTCGTGGCACCATGAGGACGACAACGCGGTCGAGGAGAACCGCGAACTCTCGGTGGCAGCAGCGATCCGAACGGTACGGCTCGGCTTCTGATCCGTGCCGCCTTGCGTCAGGCGGAATTCTACGGCGACAAGGCGCAGTCGGGCGTTCTAGACGTGACCTGCGAGACTCAGCGCCCGACGGCGATCTCGTGGGGCAAGGGATAGGCGCCCTTGGTGCCGCGCCAATGCGCGGCGGCAAACCCCAGCACGATCAACGCGAATCCCTGATGGGCCAGCGCCAAGTGCAGCGGCACATGCATCAACAGCGTGCCGATACCGATGGAGGCCTGCACCAGCACCAGGGCGAACAACAGCGTCGCGCGGCGGGCATGCGTTGAACCGGGCAGACGGCGACGCGTGGCGATCATGTGCCACAGGGCGACGACGAACACCGTGTAGGCGCCGATCCGGTGCACGAACTGCACCGTCTTGGGGCTTTCGAAGAAATTGCGCCATGCCGGCTCCAGGATCAGCAGATCGCCGGGGATGATCTTGCCGTCCATCAGCGGCCAGGTGTTGTAGCTCAGGCCGGCGTCGAGCCCGGCCACCAGACCGCCGAGATAGATCTGGATCAGCGCCAGAAGCACTATGAAACCAGCCAGTTTCTGGGTCGAGCGATCGGCCGCAGGCTCCGAATGCGGCGCCAGGCCGCGCGCGACGACCATGGTGGCCGTGAAGATCAACGCGGCAAGGGTCAAATGGGTGGCAAGGCGGTACTGGCTGACCGAGACGCGGTCGACCAGGCCCGAGGCGACCATCCACCAGCCGATGGCGCCCTGCAGACCGCCGAGGAGCAGGATGCCGACCAGCTTCGGCCCCAGTCCGCGCTCGATACGGCGCGCCGCCCAGAAGAACAGCAGCGGCAAGGCAAAGACCAGACCGACGCTGCGCGCCAGGAGACGATGCGCCCACTCCCACCAGAAGATCGATTTGAATGCCTCGATGCTCATGCCCTTGTTGAGCTCGGCATATTGCGGGATCTGCTGATAGCGCTGGAATTCCTCTTGCCATTCTGCGTCGTTGAGCGGCGGGATGACGCCGTGGATCGGCTGCCACTCGGTGATCGACAGGCCGGACTCGGTGAGCCTTGTGGCGCCGCCGACCAGCACCAGCGCGAACAGCACCAGAAGCACGACGTAGAGCCAGCCACGCACCAGCGCGCGGTTGTGCAGATCGCGGTCACGCGCCTCGTAAGGCGCGGCAGTAATGGCGGCCATGGGTTTATCCCGGCAGGTTGAGGTCGCGGATTGGTGGACCATCGCATTCCCGCATGCAAGACCGGATGGCGCGGCACGCCGTCGCGCCGCGTCTGCCGGGTTGCGCAGCTTCGCGACAGGTTCTATGCGAAGACGACACATTGAGCTGGGCCGCACCTTCACCCAGCTCCAGGAGGCCAACCATGCCCGTGCGCCTGAAAAAGCTGATCGGAATGTTCCTGCTGGTGGCGCTTGTCATCATCTATGCGCTGGTCGCATCGATCTTCGCGGTCGCCCGACTGTCCGAGGCGGGCCCGTGGACGCATTTCCTGTTCTTCCTGCTGAGCGGCCTGCTCTGGGTGCTGCCGGCGATGGGCATCATCAAATGGCTGATGCTGGAGCCCCGACCCAAGCGCTGAACCGTGGCCGGCCAGCGTCAGACGGTGACCACCATCTTACCGGCGTTGGCGAGCGGCGTCGTCACACCCGACAGCATGGTGCGGATGTGGGCGAGGTTCTGATAACGGCCGTTGACCGAGATGCGCGGCAATGCGTGCAGGAAGCCGGCGTGTTCGGCGCGCAGCACGCCATGGCGGGTGGTCACGGCCGAAGTGTAGCCGGCATCGCGGACAAAACCCACTTCGCGGCAGCCGACGGCGCTGGCATAGCCGTAGGGATAGGCGAAATGGCGCGGCTCCTCGCCCAGCTCGGCTCGCAGGATGGACTTCACCCCGACGATCTCGTGCCGCGCATCGGCCTCTGAAAGCCGCTTCAGATTACTATGGTTGATCGTATGGGCGCCGATCGTCACCAGCGGATGCGCTGCGACCGCGCGGATCTGCGACCAGGTCATCAGGGTGTCTACGCGCGGCCGGTCGGCGTCGACGCCGTTCGCATGCGCCAGTTCGCGCAGCACGGCGCGCAGGTCCTCCTCGCGAATCTCGGTGGTGAGATAGGTGTGCAGCCGTGCGATGGCCTGGAGCTTTTTGGCCGGGCTGGTGCAGTCGATCGTCGTTTGCCCGTCGGGCGTCGTCAGGGTCAGGCGATCGCCCGCGTTGACGAGATCCTCGACCACGTCCCACCACAGATCCGCAGTGCCGTTGATCAGCCCGGGAGCCACATAGATGGTGATCGGCGCGCCGTGCTTTTCGAGTACCGGCAAAGCCTCGGTCATGTTGTCGCGATAGGCGTCGTCGGCGGTGATGGCGGCGAATTGGCCGCCCTTGCCGCGCGCCGCGATACGCTCCACCGCCTCGTCCATCGAGACGAAGGCGTAGCCATCCGCCTTCAGGCCGGCGATCATGGCGTCGAGGAAGCCGGGCGCAATGTTGAGATGACGGTTGACGCTGTCGGGCTTTTCGGGCCTTGCCGTAACGCGGTGCAGCATGAGGATGGCGCCAATACCGCCGACCAGCGGTTTGGCCAGCGGTGCGAGGCCGGTATAGCGGGCGACGTTGAGCGCCAGCTTTCGGAGTGCCTCCCCGCCGTCGATCATTCCTTCACCTTTTGCGCCTAGGCTGAACCAAGCACGGATACGCCTGAGCGCCCCCAAATCGGCAGCAATACGCCCTAAGGATTGAGGTATGGTTGACGCGGCCGCGTCATTTGACGGCAATCGCCTGGCGGCAACCGAAGCGTCGCCCGGTGTGCCGCCGATAGCGCCGGCTGGGCTATCGGTTTCCACCGCTTCCGCCGATGGGCTCGCGGCCTATGCCGCGTTCTGCCGCTCAGCTTTGTTCGCGCCGGCGCAGAGCGCGGTTTGGATCCGCAACTGGGCCGCGCAGGTCGAGCCGGACCCGGTCGTGGCGATGCTGAATTGCGAAGGCAGGCCGGTTTTCGCACTGGCGCTGGAGGTCGTCGGCCATGGGCCATTCCGTATTGCCCGCTTCATGGGCGGCCGCCACGCCAACGGCAATTTCGTCGCCGCCGACCCGCAATGGCTTGCCAGGGCGGACAGCGCCGCTATTCGTTCGACCCTGGCGGCTATAGGCGAGGCTCGCCCCGACATCGATCTCGTCGCCTTCGAACGCTTGCTGCCCGACCTCGATGGCGTAGCCAACCCACTCGCCTCGTTCGATCATTTCGACAGCCCGAACCTGTCGCTCGCCGTCGACCTGGCCGGCGGTTTCGATGCACTGCTCTCTCGCGCAAGCGGCAAGCGCAAACGCAAGAAGCACCGTTCGCAGACGCGCAAGTTCGAGGCCATCGGCAGCCATCGGCGCATCGAGGCGCGGACTGTGGACGAGGTCGGCCGGCTGCTCGACGGCTTTTTCGAGATGAAGGAATTCCGCTTCCGCAGGATGGGCATCGCCAACGTCTTCGGCGACGATCAAGTGCGCGCGTTCTTCCGTGCCCTGTTCACCGAGGCGCTTGCCGAGGACAAGCCCTCCTTCGTACTGCACGGGCTCGAGGTCGCCGGCAGGCTTCGCGCCGTGACCGGATCGAGCCGCTCGGGCAGACGCCTGATCTGCGAGTTCGGCGCGATCGCCGAGGATGACCTCGCCCACACCAGCCCCGGCGACTTCCTGTTCTTCGACAATATCCAGGAAGCCTGCGAGGCGGGTTTCGACGTCTATGATTTCTCGGTCGGCGACGAGCCGTACAAGCGTTTATGGTGCGACATCGAAACGCAGCATTTCGAGGTGCTGGTTCCGCTGACGTCGAAAGGCCGCGCACTGGCGCTGGGGCTGCGGCAAAGCGCCAGGCTGAAAGCCGTCGTCAAGAACAGCCCGACGATGTGGAGGCTGACCAAGCTGCTGCGTCGCAAGGCCGCTGGCCAGGCGCCGGCGGCCGCCGAGGACGGTAGCTAACCCCTTCCAATGTGATGACCGCACCCTCCGCTCAACGACTCAAGCCGCCGAGCGCCTTCCCGGCACCGGGGTGCCCGGCGGTTCGTGGCCGAGCGGGGTCACCAGCGTCAACTCCGGATAACCATTCTCGATCAGCTTGACGGCGGCCTGCGTCACCTCGTCATCCGGCTCCAGCATGGAGAGGAACACTTCGGTCGCATCGCCACCCAGACGGCCGATGCCTTGCGCGTCGGCGGGGCCGCATTCGACCACCACCAGGTCATAGGCGGTGGTCAGCGATTGCATGATGATCGGTAAGCGGTCGGCGGCGCGCATGGCGCCAACCGGATCGGCGGTGCCGACGGGAATGACATGGCAGTCGGAATAGAGGTCGGGGTGGATGACCTCGCTGAACTGCGCCTGCGACGCGAGCAGGTTGGTGATGCCCGGGAACAGCCCACTGTCGAGCATCGGCCGCGAGGCAGCGCCGGAAGCCGTGAGGTCGAGCAGCAGCACGCGCAGCCCGGCGTCGGAGACCTCGCGCGCCACCAGGATCGCGGACGCGGCCGCCTCGTCACCTTCCGGTGACACGAAGATGGCGCGCGCGGCGCCGCTTGCGATCAGCTTTTCCGCCGCTTTTTCGACGTCGATCTCGCCCAGCACCGAACGCGGCCTGGTTTTGGCGACCGGGACGGCCTCGGCGACAGGAGCGGTTTCGGCGACCGGGGCGCCAGCGGCGGCTTCGACCTCTGTGGCAGGTTCCGCCGGCGAGGGCAGATCCGGTTCCGCCATCATCTCCGGTTCTGCCGCTTTCTCGGCGTGGTGCTTAGGCCCGAGCTCTGGAATGATCGTCGGTTCCCTGGCCGCGACCGGCATCGCCACCTCGTCGATCGGCTCGAAGCGAGCGCCACTGGCGGGGCGCATGGCGCGGCCGGAAAAGAGTTCGCGCAGCAGCGTGAACACCGACATGAGCAAAAGCGAGGCCGCAAAAGCAGCGCCGACGATCGGCCCGATCTTGGGGAAGTAGGCCTCGGAAGGCACCACGGCCTTCGAGATGACACGTGCGTCGACCGGCACGTAGTTGCGATCCTGGCGCGAAGCCGCCTCGCGGTAGTTGGTCAGGTAAAGTTCGAGCTGCTGGCGCTTGGCGGCAGCGTCACGCTGCAGCGCATCGAGACCGACCTGCTGTTCGCCAGCCTCCGCCGAAGCCGCCTTCAGCGTGTTGACGTCGGCGACGAGCTGGCTCTCACGTGCCTTGGCGGCATCGGCCTGCATCGCCAGGCCCTTCATCACCTTCTGAGCTTCGCTGCGGATCTGCGCGTCGAGATCGGCCAGCTGTGATTTTGCCGCGCGAATGCGCGGATGATTGTCGAGCAGCGTGGTCGACAGGTCAGCGATGTTGGCGCGCAGCTCGACCTGCCGCTCGCGCAAGCGCTGAATGAGATCGGACGACAGCACTTCGGGCAGCGAATCCAGCGAGCCGCCGTTCTGCAGCGCCTTGCGCACGCTTTCGGCGGTGCCTTCCGCTGCGGCGCGGTTGGCCCGCACCCGCGACAATTCGGTCGATAGTTCGGCCAGTTGTTGGGTGGCGAGCACAGAATTGTTGCCGCCCACCAGAAGGTCCGACTGGGCGCGATAGGCGGCGACCTTGGCCTCGGCATCCCTGACCTGCTTCTGCAAATCGGCGATCTCGGGAGCCAGGAAGTCCGCGGCGGCGGTGTTGGATTCGAGCTTGGCCGCGCCCTGCCCTGCAATGTAGGCGGCGGCAATGGCATCGGGGATAGCAGCCGCGAGCTTGGGATCTTCCGAAGAGAACTCGATGGCGATGATACGCGTCTTTTCGACCCCATAGACGTTGAGCTTCTCGCGCATCTTCTTCAGGACGCGTTCGTCGACCGGGATATCCATGGGATCGTTCTTCAACCCCACCAGGATCAGCAGGCGGCTGAGAGGCGACATATCGACAGTTTCATCGAATTCGTGCAATCGCGACAGATCAAGCTTCTGCGCTACCTGCTTGAGGATTTCGTTGGACGAAATGATCTGGACCTGGGTGGCGACGCCTTGCTCATCGAGGATAGGCTTGTCGCTGTCATTGCTGCCGGCCGGGCGCGTGTAGACGGATTCACGCGTATCGATCTGAACCTGCGTCTGGGCCTTGTAGTGCTTGGTTGCCAGCGAAGCGAGCGCAAACGCCAACCCGGTAACCACCAGGGAGACGACCAATATTCGCAGCCAGTTCCTCGCCAGGCTGGCGAAGAGTTGCCTGAGATCGACGTCAACGTCTGCGGCCGTGGACTGAACGGACATGCATCCTACTCCGATACGGATCGCATGCACCGTAAACAACTATGGTAACTCAGCCGTTAAGATCACAGGAAGCTTCCGTCAGGACTTACTGGCAGGCGCCAAGCAAAACCGTCAAAGTTGTAAAACTCCTGCCGATCGATGCCGTATCGATCGGCCCTTTACCGGCCATTAACCCTAACAGGACGATAACGGACGCGCTCTCAGATGTTTGCTGCGACGCCGCAGCGGCCAGTCGAAGGTATGTGTCCTGTCATGAAAAGCACTGCTTCCCTTTTTCGCGCGCTGCTTGCCGTGTCGATGCTTGCCGGCTGCTCCAGCTACCGGCCGACGCCGACCGCCTTCCACGAGGTGCTCGATCAACCCTATCGCCTGGGCGCCGGTGACCGCGTCCGCGTCACCGTGTTCGAGCAGGACGGGTTGACCAACACCTACAGTGTCGATCAGTCCGGCTATCTCTCGTTCCCGCTGGTCGGCGCCGTGCCGGCGCGCGGCCACACCGCCCAGCAGATGGAAAAGGAAATCGCCGACAAACTGCGCCAGGGCTATCTGCGCGACCCTGACGTTTCCGTCGAGATCGACCGCTACAGGCCTATCTTCGTCATGGGCGAAGTGGGAGCCGCCGGCCAGTATTCCTATGTGCCCGGCCTCACCGTTCAGAAAGCGGTCGCCATTGCCGGCGGCTTCACGCCGCGCGCCAACCAGGAAAGCGTCGACATCACCCGAGATATCAACGGCAAGGTGATGACCGGCCGGGTTGTCACATCAGACCCGCTGCTGCCCGGAGATACCGTCTATGTGCGCGAACGTCTGTTCTGACGAACACACGTGGCGGACAAACTCAGGATCGTCCATTGCTTTCGTTCACCTGTCGGGGGGATCTTTCGGCATGTGCGGGACCTCGCGGAAGCTCAGGTCGCCGCCGGCCATTCGGTCGGCATCGTGTGCGATTCGACCACAGGCGGGGAATTCGAGGAGCGCCTGTTCGATCGGATGAAGGCCGTGCTGGCGCTCGGCATCCATCGCACGCCGATGCAGCGCCATGTCGGACCGGGCGATCTCGCCTCGGCCTGGCGCACCTACGGGATCATCAAGGAATTGCGGCCGGACGTGCTGCACGGGCACGGCGCCAAAGGTGGCGCCTATGCCCGTCTGTTCGGCTCATTGTTGCGGGTATCAAGGTCTCGCGTGGCCCGCCTTTATTCGCCGCATGGCGGTTCTCTCCACTATGACGAGAGCACGTTCACGGGAAAGCTGTTCTTCGCGCTCGAGCGATCCATGGCTCACTTCACCGACTGTCTGCTGTTCGTCTCGGACTATGAGCGACGCACCTATCGCAGGAAGGTCGGCGAGGCGCCCGTTCCGAACGCGCTGGTCTACAATGGCCTGCGCGCGGCCGAGTTCGATCCCGTTCCGGAGAAGCCTGGAACGGTGGACCTGCTCTACATCGGCATGATGCGTGACCTCAAGGGACCCGACATCTTCATCGACGCGCTGGCCCTTGCCGGGACACGGCTCGGACGCCCGCTGGGCGCGGTCATGGTGGGCGACGGCGACAACCTGCCTCGCTACCGCGCGCAAGTGAGGCGGCTCGGGCTCCACGGCAACGTGCGTTTCCTGCCGCCTATGCCGGCCAGGGATGCCTTTGCGCTGGCCGCACTGGTCGTCGTTCCCTCGCGCGCCGAAGCATTGCCCTATGTCGTGCTGGAGACGCTTGCGGCGGGGAAACCGATGATCGCCACGGCCGTCGGCGGCATACCGGAGATTTTCGGCGCCGAATCCCCTGCCCTGATCAGGCCCGATCCGTTGCAGCTTGCCGACAAGATGGCCGAAGCGCTGGCCGATCCCGCCGCCTATCGAAAACTGATGCCCGATCGCGCCGATCTGGAGGCACGCTTCGGAGCCGATGTCATGGCCGCCGAGATCGAGAAGGCGTATTTCGCGGCGCTGGCCAAATAAACCACCGTCCCAAGCCCTTCCAAAGCCACGCGTTGTTTCAAGGGTTTCTTAGCTCTCTTTTGCTATTGCCTGGGGGAAGCTTGCGGAAACCCCATGAACGAGATCGATCCCGTGCACCGCTTTTCGGCAGAGGCTGTGCGCAAACTCGACACCCCGACCGATGGCGGCATGCCGGGCGGCATGAATGATGTCGCCCGTCAGGTCGCCTCGCAATACCGGCGCGATACGATGTCGCCCATCATGGTCAGCGGCGTCCTGCGGATGGTCGAGTTCGCAGTGCTGTTTCTTTCCGGGCTCGGCGTCTATTTCTACTTTGTCGGCTTCTTCAACTATTTCGCCTGGCAATATCCGCTGACGATCGCCGCCGCGTCGTTCCTTGCAGTGGTGCTGCTCGACGTCACCGATTGCTACCAGATCGTCTCGCTCATGCGGCCGATCGCCAATTTTGGACGTTTGCTGCTGGTCTGGGCCGGCACGTTCGCCCTCATGGCGCTGACGGCATTCGTGATGAAGATATCTGAAAACTATTCACGATTGCTGTTCGGCACCTGGTTCGCCGTCGGTTTCATTCTCATCTTCGGCCTGCGGCTGGTGATGTCGAAGCTGATCCGGCGCTGGGCGCGCGACGGCCACATGGAGCGGCGCGCCGTCATCGTCGGCGGCGGCAAGGCAGCGGAGGTCCTGATCCGCTCAGTCGAGAGGCAGCCCTATAACGACATCCGCATATGCGGCATCTTCGACGATCGCAGCGACAAACGCTCGCCGCCTATCGTTGCCGGCTATCCCAAGCTGGGCACAATCTCGGAGCTGATCGAATTCGCCCGCATCGCCCGCATCGACATGCTGATCGTGTCGCTGCCGCTGACCGCCGAATCGCGCGTGCTGCAATTGCTGAAGAAGCTGTGGGTGCTGCCGGTCGATATCCGGCTGTCGGCGCATTCCAACGCGCTGCAGTTTCGTCCCCGCGCCTATTCCTACATCGGCTCCGTGCCGATGCTCGACATCTTCGACAAGCCGATCAACGACTGGGATTCGGTGGCCAAGCGCGCCTTCGACATCGTTTTCAGCCTGATCGGCATCGTCGTGTTCTCGCCGGTGATGCTGGCGACAGCAATCGCCATCAAGCTCGACAGCAAGGGACCGGTGCTGTTTCGCCAGAAGCGGCATGGTTTCAACAATGAGGTGATCGAGGTCTACAAATTCCGCTCGATGTATGCCGACCGGTCGGACCCGACCGCCAAGCAGACGGTCACCAAGAACGATCCGCGCGTCACCCGTGTCGGCCGCTTCATTCGCAAGACCTCGATTGACGAACTGCCGCAGTTCTTCAATTCGCTGCTGGGTTCGCTGTCGTTGGTCGGCCCGCGCCCGCACGCGATTGCCGCGCAGTCGCACAACCTGCTCTACAACGAAGTGGTCGACGGCTATTTCGCGCGCCACAAGGTCAAGCCCGGCGTCACCGGCTGGGCCCAGATCAATGGCTGGCGCGGCGAGATGGACACCAACGAGAAGATCCGCATGCGGACGGAATACGACCTCTACTACATCGAGAACTGGTCGATGCTGTTCGACCTGCGGATCCTGTTCCTGACGCCGATCCGGCTGCTCAACACGGAAAACGCCTATTGAGCGCGGTCACCCATGACCTGCCGCGCGCGGCTGTCAACGCCAAGCTGATCGCGCTGATTTCCTCGGGCGCGGTCGGGCTCGGCATCCTGCTTTCCGGCTTCGTCATCAGCGAGCCGGCCCCATACGAAATCTACATGGCCGGCCTGATTGCCATCTGGGCGCTTTTCGGTTTGAGGATTTCGCGCGCGGCCGCGCCGCTGCTGGTGCTTCTGGTGACGATGAATATCGGCGGCATGATCGCCATGACGCAGATGTCGGACCTCGCCAACACACCGCTCTACCTTGCAGTGTCGCTGTTTCTCGCTTTCAGCGCGGTGTTCTTCGCATCGGTCACCGCCACGCAGCCGAGCCTCTACCGGCTGATCTTCATCGCCTATGTCATATCCGCGGTGATGACGTCGCTGCTCGGTATAGCAGGCTATTTCCATGCCTTCCCGGGCGCGGAGATGTTCACCAAATACGACCGCGCCGCGGGCGCCTTCCAGGACCCGAACGTGTTCGGGCCATTCCTGGTTCTACCCGGCATCTATCTGCTCTATCTGCTGCTGACCGGGCCCGTCTCGCGCATGCCGCTGCTGGCGGTGCCGCTGCTCATCATCACATCAGGCATCTTCTTCTCCTTCTCGCGCGGCGCCTGGGGGATGTTTGCCGTCTCTGCCGTTCTGCTCACCGGCTGTCTGTTCCTGCAGAGCAACAGCGGCATGTTCCGGCTGCGCGTGGTGGTGATGACCATTGCGGCATTGTCGCTGCTGACGATCGCCATGATCGTCATCCTGCAACTGCCCGGCGTGGCGGAGATGTTCTCCAACCGTGCCCATCTCGAACAAAGCTACGACACCGCCCGCCTCGGCCGCTTCGCCCGCTATGCGATCGGCTTCCAGATGGCGATGGAGCATCCGTTCGGCATCGGACCGCTGGTGTTCGGCACCATCTTCGGCGAGGACACCCACGACATCTGGCTGAAGATGCTGATGGACTATGGCTGGCTCGGCTTCGTATCGTTCCTGACGCTCGTCATCTGGACGATAGGTGCGGGATTCCGCATCCTGCTGCGCGACCGGCCATGGCAGCCCTATCTCCTGTGCGCCTATGTCGCCTTCATCGGCAATATCGGACTCGGAACCTTCATCGACATCGACCATTGGCGCCATGTCTACCTGCTGCTTGGATTGGTCTGGGGGGCGATCGCACTGGAACACCGCCACCAGCGGCAGTTACGGATGGCGATGCCGGATTCAACAGCCATCGCATCCACACGGGCGCGAAAAGCGCCGAATTTCGGTTGACCCGAGCGGGGTTATCACGATACATCGCGACCGGTCCGGAGTGTAGCGCAGCCCGGTAGCGCACTTGACTGGGGGTCAAGGGGTCGTCGGTTCGAATCCGGCCACTCCGACCATTCTAAACAAGGACTTCCCCCACAGTCCGTCTTATCGATTGCCATCTACCCCTGGCAGACATCGACCCATTCGGCGTCGGTGAGATCAGCCATGCGTTGCGGCGCGATACGCACCGCCGCGTTGGTGGCGCCGGCGGCGGGCACGACCTCTTCGAAACCGCGCAGCGACACGTCGCAATAGACCGGCAGCGGCGTCGGCAGACCGAACGGGCAGACACCGCCGACCGGATGGCTGGTTGCCTCGACAACCTCAGCGGTCTCCAGCATGCGCGGCTTGCTGCCGAATCGATCCTTGAACTTGCGATTGTCCAGCCTGGCGGTGCCGCTGGTCACGACCAGCATGGTGCGTTCGCCGACGCGAAGGCAGATCGTCTTTGCGATCTGCGCCGGCAACACGCCGTGCGCCTGCGCAGCCAATGCTACGGTCGCCGAACTCGCCTCGGTCACGATCACGTCGATATCGGGCGCCTTGCCGGCGAAAAAGGCACGAACGGATTCCAGGCTCATCGAAACCCCGCGGATCGGCATGACGAAGCAGCAAGCTAGGCCGGCGCGTCCATAAACACGTGCCAAGGGTAAGCAGGCAAGCCTTCAGTCACGGCAAACAGAAAACCCGCCAAGATCCCCGGCGGGTTTTCGAACATGCTTGGCACTGGCCCTTACAGCGCGGGGCGGTCTTGCGCAGCCCGCGCCTGCGCGGCCGTGCCGAGCAGCGCCTCCTGAGGGAGCCGAAGCGCCGACGCAATACGGCGCAGCTTCGACGGATCGGCCGTCCTGCCGTTCTCGATATCCTCGATTTCGTCGACCGCCAGACCGGTTGTCAGGGAAAGCTCCTCGACACTGTATCCCTTGGTTTCCCGAATCGTTCTGAGGGCGCTAGGGCCTTGCCCGGCTTCGCTGGCAACCAGTTCCGGGAGGGGTTCGCGCTTTGCACTGTATGGCATTGGCAACTCCGTTGGCTGAAAGAGTTTGATGAAAATGGTGTTGCCTGAGACGGCGAGAACATGCCCGCTTGCGGGTGATTTGCCAAGTCACAAACTGGCCGTCACAGCATCGTGAACCGGGGTGTGGCGCACGTCGCTCGCAGCCTTTCTCGATCAAGTTCTTTTGAACGCCTGCCCCCCTCGTCGCTCGATAATTTTGACGCCCCGTTCGTTGTTTCAATTGCGCCGGCGCGTAACCCAAGACCGTTGCAGGCGCGGCTATCATTTCCTGAAAGGATCGATGCAATGAAATTGCGGACAATCATGATCGTGCTCGGCACGCTTTCCAGCCTTGGCATTGCTGCAACCAGCGCGCCGGCGGCAGACACGGTGCGCGTGCGCGGCGTCGTGGCCAGTTCCGATCAATCCCAGTTGACGGTGAAAAACCGCCAGGGTGGCATGGATAAGGTCAAGCTAGCCGCCGGATGGAAGATATCGGGCGTTGCGGGCGCGTCGGTAAAGGACATCAAGCTCGGCGATTTCCTCGGCATAGCCTCCGTCTCTAAGGCCGATGGCGGCAGCGGCGCGCTCGAGGTCGTGGTGTTTCCCGCAGCCTTGAAAGGCACGGGCGAAGGCGACCGCGCCTGGGACCTCAAGCCCAACAGCCGCATGACCAACGGCACCGTCGCCGACGTGACCGAGGTGAATGGCCGCGCGGTGACGCTGACCTATGACAACGGCCAGACAAAGAAGATCTCAATCCCCGACAAGACGCCGGTCGTCACCTTTGCGCCGGCCGTGCCGGCCGATCTCAAGCCCGGAGCGCCCGTCGTGGTCACCGCGACGCGCGGCGCCGACGGCACGCTGAGTGCCAACCGCGTCGTAGTCGGCAACAATGGCGTGGTCCCGCCCATGTAAATAAGCCGGTTGGATCTGCGGCCTCGTACCAAAATTTCTCCCGCTCATCGGCACTGTGAGCTCAGCCTGTCGGCGGAGCCCACAGCCTGCGCCGCCAGACACATTCCAGAAACAAAATTCTACATTCGGGAAATACTGACGAAAAAAATCGAGAGCGTAATCCCGCTCGCGGCGATCAGGCCGTCGGCTTGATTCACATTGCCTGCGAGAAAAGGAAAATATCCATGAAGAAGTCCCTCCTCTCGGCCCTCGGGCTTGCAGTTGCACTTGCATTCACCATGCCAATCCTCGGCGCGACCAGCGCTGATGCGGCGCCGATGCACAAGCATCACCGTCATCATCATCATCGCAAGCACCATCGCAGCCACCACTACCATCACCACCACCACCATATGGCCAAGAAGGCCTGAGCTTAACCGATTGCCAATGAGAAGACCGGTTTTGGCCTCTCGTTCGAAGCCGGTCTTCTCTTGGTTCCTCCGGACACGGGCCGTATCAGTGCGATTCCCGCGGAGCCCGAGAGCTACAAGGAGCGTCTGCTCTGAGGAAAAATCCCCTGTTCGTTATACAGACCGACAAACTGGTGGAAGGGTTCTTTCTTCGCGGCGCCCGAAGGCGCCGCTGTCCCAAACTGGTTGCACTTTCGCGCGACATGAATCGCCCTTCGGCGGTTGTATGGAGGCCGTCTTTCGAGTGGTGTGAAATAAAGTCAGCGCCGGCTGAATAGCAGACTGGCGACCAGACCAACCACCACGAGACCTATGGCGGCGGCCGTCGCCGGATGCTCGCGGGCTGATTTCTCGATCGCCCTGCCTCGTTCGCGGATCGCCGGCATCGCATCGTGCAGACGTTCCGCAAGGTCGGAATACGTGTCAAGCGCCGCGTCGCGACCGCCTTCGTAATAAGCGCCGCCCCGCCTGGACACGGCCTTCTTCAGGGCCGCCAGTTCCCTGGAGAGTGCAGCGACCCGCTTGTCGAGATCGACCTCCGAGAGGGTCGAGAATGATGCCATGGTGCGTTTCCTTGTCTGCTCAAGCCTTGTCTTGCTCAAGGAAACGTAACGCATCACCCAAAGGCGGGTTCCCGGTCTTCAGGCGCCGGCCGGTTGCCCGTCAGCGCACCTGGTCGAGGAGGCGCTTGCATTCGAGCAGGTCGAACAACGCTTCCTGCAACAGCGCGCGGTTGTCGCGCGACAGTTTCGAAGCGTCCGGCTGGACCGGGCCTTCCTCGTCGCTCTTGCCAAGGCCGAAGAAACGGCGGCCGGGCTTGACCCTCGGCTGGCCAACCAGTTCGTCATCTCCGCCGCGCGGCTGCGCTGCCGCCGTCAACGGCACCTGATCGGCCTGCTTTCGTTGCGAGATCGCCTCGACGGCGGCCATGTCGCCATTGCCGATGGCAACCAGGAAATGGTTGCCGTTTTCACGCAACAGCTTCTGCACGCCCTTGATGGTGTAGCCCTGGTCGTAGAGCATATGGCGGATGCCCTTGATCAGTTCAACATCCTGCGGCCGGTAGTAACGGCGGCCGCCTCCGCGTTTCATCGGCTTGATCTGGTTGAAACGCGTTTCCCAGAAGCGCAGCACGTGCTGCGGCAGATCGAGGTCTTCGGCGACCTCGCTGATGGTGCGAAAGGCGTCAGGGCTCTTGTCCATGGGCGAAATCCTCACACTGGAGCATGATCCCGGGACATGGGAACCGGCGTTCGAATGGGATTCCCTCGACAGGAGGGGAGCTCATTCCGGCTGCGCGTAACGATCACGCGGAACACCAATCCGGCCATGTTGCCGAATCGGGTCTCATTTCAGCGGTTTGTGAGGCAATATTCAAGCCCGGCATGATCGCAAGGCCTGTTTTCAACCGTGCATTTGGAGCGAGCCTACTTGCCGCCCTTCGCCTTGCCGCTCTGGTGGGAACGCAAGATGCGGTTCTTCAGCACGTTCGACGACTTGAAGGTCATCACCCGGCGCGGCAGGATCGGCACTTCTTCGCCGGTCTTGGGATTGCGCCCGATGCGCTCGTTCTTGGAGCGGACGTGGAATGTCGCGAAAGACGACAGTTTCACCGTCTCGCCACGGACGATCGCCTCGCAGATCTCGTCCAGCACCGCCTCGACGAGTTCGGCCGATTCAGTGCGCGACAAACCTACCTTGCGGTAAACGGCTTCGGCAAGGTCGGCGCGCGTAAGTGTCTTTCCCCCCATGCGACCGTCCCATCAGCTCAAAACATAAAATCGACACAACAGCGGCAGAGCCTAAGTAATTGATCCGGCAAGGTCAAGGACCGAACCGGACCGTTCGGCACTTACCAGCGAAGCAGAACCGCGCCCCAGGTGAAGCCGCCGCCCATGGCTTCCAGAAGCACCAGGTCGCCCTTTTTGATGCGGCCATCGGCAACAGCCACAGAAAGCGCCAGCGGCACGGAAGCAGCCGAAGTGTTACCGTGCAGATCGACCGTCACCACCACCTTTTGCTCGGCTATCCCGAGCTTCTTGGCGGAAGCGTCAATGATCCGTTTATTGGCTTGATGCGGCACGAACCAGTCGAGGTCGTCGGCGGTGATGCCGGCCTGCGAGAACGTCGCCTCGATGACGTCGGTGATCATGCCCACCGCATGCTTGAAGACCTCGCGGCCTTCCATCCTGAGATAGCCGACCGTTCCCGTCGTCGAAGGCCCGCCATCGACAAAGAGCTTGTCCTTGTGCGCGCCGTCGGAGCGCAGGCTCATCGCCAGCACGCCGCGGTCGGCAATATTGCCATCCCCCTCGCCGGCTTCAAGAACCAGGGCGCCGGCGCCGTCGCCGAACAGTACGCAGGTCGAGCGATCGGTCCAGTCGAGGATGCGCGAAAAGGTTTCCGAGCCGATCACCAGCACGCGCTTGGCCAAGCCGCCACGAATATAGAGGTCGGCCGTGGTTACCGCATAGACGAAGCCCGAGCATACCGCCTGCAGGTCGAAGGCAAAGCCGTGATGCATGCCGAGCCGGTTCTGGATCTCGACGGCTGTGGCCGGAAAAGTGTTGTTGGGCGTCGAGGTCGCCAGCACGATCAGGTCGATGTCTCCGGGCGTCAGGCCGGCATCGGCGAGCGCTGCGCGCGCCGCCGCCTCACCCAGCGAAGCCGTCGTCTCGTCGTCGGCCGCGATATGGCGCTGGCGGATCCCGGTGCGCTGGGCGATCCACTCGTCCGACGTTTCGACCATGCCTTCAAAGTCGGCATTCTTCATGATGCGGCGGGGCAGCGCGGCGCCCATGCCGCGCACGACTGATCTGATCAAAGTTCTTTCCTATTCCTTTGCGTCGCTGACGACGTCGGATTTCCTAGATGTCTGGGCATGCGGATTGCGCGCATGGAACAAGTCCAGGTCGGCCTCGATGCGGTCGAGCAGATTGTTGCGCACCATGTCGTAGCCGAGTTCGATGGCGGCGGCGAAACCATCCGAATCAGCGCCGCCGTGGCTTTTGACCACAATGCCGTTCAGCCCGAGGAAAACGCCGCCATTGGAGCGGCCCACATCCATTTTCTCGCGCAGGCGATCGAACGCACCCTTGGCGAAGATATACCCGATCCTGGCCATCAGTGTACGGCTCATCGCCGCTCGCAGGTAACCGCCAATCTGGCGCACCGTGCCTTCTGCCGTCTTCAGGGCGATGTTGCCGGCGAAGCCTTCGGTGACGACGACGTCGACCACGCCCTTGCCGATGTCGTCGCCCTCGACGAAACCGTGATAGTTCATCGAGGCCATATTGGCTTCACGCAGCATGCGCCCAGCCTCCTTGACCTCTTCCTGGCCCTTGATCTCCTCGACCCCGACATTGAGCAGGCCGACACTGGGCCGCGAGACGCCGAAGACCGATCGGGCCATGCCGGTTCCAAGGATGGCAAAATCGATGAGCTGGTGCGCATCCGCGCCAATGGTGGCGCCGACGTCGAGGACCACGCTTTCGCCGCGCAGCGTCGGCCAAAGTGCCGCGATCGCCGGGCGGTCTATGGTAGCCATGGTGCGCAAGCAGAATTTCGACATCGCCATCAGCGCGCCGGTGTTGCCGGCCGAGACGCACGCGTCCGCCGTACCCGACTTGACCGCCTCGACAGCCTTCCACATCGATGACTTCCAGCGGCCATGGCGCAGCGCCTGGCTCGGCTTGTCGTCCATCCTGACGGCCACCTCGCAGTGGAAGAATTCACTGACACCGGCCAGCTTGGGAAATTTGGCCAGTTCGGGCCGTACGGCCTCCTCCCGCCCGTAGATGACGAAGCGAACGTCGGGACGGCGGGTCGCGACGGTCATGAGCGCCGGAATGACCACGGCTGGTCCGTGATCGCCGCCCATGGCATCGATGGAAATCCTGATCACGCGGTATTCATCTCACGGTTTTGCTTAGGCGGCGGATCGTTTTAGTGATCGCGAAGGTTCGGCGAAAATAGCGGTTTTGGACATTCGCACAACCGACTTTTCCGTCGCGGGCGAGGTTTTCAGGATTTTCCCAGCAGCGACCGCAGTTTCTGCTGAAATTCATTCTCTACCGGTTCGGCCTCGCCGCCGGCATCAAGCGACGCACCCGGCTTGCGCGGATAAGGATCGATGGCCAATCCGAAGAACTGCTCGGCGAGTGCGCCGACATCGATCGTGTCGCCTGAAAATGTTTCGGGACTGTCAGGTCCATCCGCGTCGAGCAGGATCTCGCCGCCGCCTTCGAAACCCTGTCGTCCAAGCTTGGAGTCCTCGGGCAGGAACAGAGCCTCGAATGATTCGTCGATATTCGCTCCGACCGGATCGAGCGTGACGATACAGGCCTGGGTGATGTCGGCTTCGACCCGGCCGCTGACCTTCACACCATTGCGTTTCCAAGGCGTCACCAGGAACTCGGCGCGGTAGGCTTCGACCGAGAGCAAGCTGTGCTCCTCGGCGAGTTTCGCGCGCTGCGCGGTGTCGGCCTCGATGACCACCGGCAGGCCCTTCTGCGGCAGGCGGGCGACGTTGGCAAAAAACGACACCGGGCTTTGCGGATCGGCGTGCTTCATCGATCTGCCTCCTGGGCGAGCGGAAAGGTCACTGTGCCGGAGACGATCGCCCGGCACGGCTGCGCGGCCAGCCGGTTGCGGGCATCGGCGACATAGTCGGACAGTCGCAACGCTTCCGCCCAGGCCACGGCATCGGGCCGGATATTGCGTGCAAGGGCGGCGGTGAGCCCATCATGATCATTGCGCTCCAATGCGTCGTCATAGGCGGCGCTGCGGCCATAAAACATCTTCGCCAGCTTTTTCATGCGCTTGGGCACTCCGACGTCGCCAATGCCGAGTTCCCGCAGCGAATGGTCGACGTCGAGGAAAAACTCGTCGATCAGCACCTGAGCGATCTCCTGCGCCACGCCGTCTTCGCCACGCAGCCGGTGCTGGACCAGGAACATGTGCAGCGACAGCATCTCGAAACGGCCAAGCGGCGTGTCGGGCACATTCCAGTGGGAATAAAATACGGTCTGCCGCGCGGCCGCCACGATTTGTGCGTAAAGCGCGTCGGTGATGGCGCGGTTGGCGTGGCGTTCGCGACCAAAAAGGCGCTGGAACATGGGGATGGTCTCCGGGGACCGTTTGTTGAATTGGCCTTGTTGCATCGGCAAGCAAGCTGGTTTACCGGTTTTGCGGCCCAGCGCAAGTTGCGGCGATATAATGGAGAATTGTTGTTGCGCGCGCTGAATTTCAAGTCGACCTTCTCTTCCAGGCCCGCTGGCGCGATCTCGCTGCTGGCCATCATTGCGGCGCTTTCGGCCTGCAACAGTTCCAAGATGATCGGCGATCTGAACCCCAGCGAAACGCTGACGCAGGGGTATGTCATCGATCAGCAGGCGATCGATTCGGTGCCGGTCGGCTCGAGCCGCGAGCAGGTGCTGCTCGCGCTCGGCACGCCCTCGACGACGGCGACCTTCGACAATGAGGCCTTTTATTACATCTCGCAGACTCGCAAGCGCTACGTCGCCTTCGACAAGCCGCGACTGATCGATCAGCATGTGCTGGCGGTCTATTTCGGGGCCGATGGGCGGGTCACCCAGATCGCCAATTACGGCCTGAAGGATGGCAAGATCTTCGATTTCATATCGCGCACCACGCCGACTGGCGGCAAGGACCAGAACTTCCTCAGCCAGATCATCAACGGCGCCAGCAAGCTGGCGCCCGGCATTCCCGGCGGCGGCACTCCCTGATCTCAGACCGCCTTCCCTCGGGGAAGGCAGCACCATCTCAGGCGACCAAAAACCCGTGGGAGCGATCCCACGGGTTTTTGTTATCATGGAGCGGGAGAGGCCGGCTCGGCGGCGATGGGCAGCCAGCCAAGGCAGGACGCGGACGCAGCCGTTGAAATTCGCTTTTCCGCTTTCCGAAACCGCCGTCAAATAAAAACCCGCGGGGATTGCTCCCCGCGGGCTTTCAACGCTTTGCCGCTCAGCCGTGGGCCAGCACCGCCAGCAGCAGGAGCGCCACGATGTTGGTGATCTTGATCGCCGGGTTGACCGCCGGGCCGGCGGTGTCCTTGTAGGGATCGCCGACCGTATCGCCGGTCACCGAGGCCTTGTGCGCCTCGGAACCCTTCGGGTGCTTGACGCCGTCCTTGTCGGTGAAACCGTCCTCGAACGACTTCTTGGCGTTGTCCCAGGCGCCGCCGCCCGAAGTCATCGAGATGGCGACGAACAAGCCGTTGACGATGACGCCGAGCAGCGAAGCGCCGAGAGCCGCAAAGGCCGATGCTTTCGAGCCCGAGATCAGCAGCACGCCGAAATAGACGACGAGCGGCGCCAGCACCGGCAGCAGCGACGGGATGATCATTTCCCGGATCGCCGCCTTGGTCAGAAGATCGACCGCGCGCGCATAGTTCGGCTTGGACGTGCCGGCCATGATGCCCGGGTCGTCACGGAACTGCTTGCGCACCTCCTCGACGATGGCGCCCGCCGCGCGGCCGACGGCCGTCATGGCGATGCCACCGAACAGATACGGGATCAAACCGCCGAAGATCAGGCCGGCGACGACGTAGGGGTTGGAAAGATCGAAGGAGACCTCGCCCATGCCCTGGAAGTAGGGGTATTTGTCGCCATTGGCGGCAAAGAATTTCAGGTCGTTCGAATAGGCCGCGAACAGCACCAGCGCGCCGAGGCCCGCCGAACCGATGGCATAGCCCTTGGTCACCGCCTTGGTGGTGTTGCCGACCGCGTCGAGCGCGTCGGTGGAGTGGCGCACTTCCTTGGGCAGGCCGGCCATTTCGGCGATGCCGCCGGCATTGTCGGTGACCGGGCCGAAGGCATCGAGCGCGACGATCATGCCGGCAAGGCCGAGCATGGTGGTGACGGCGATCGCCGTGCCGTAAAGGCCGGCGAGCTGATAGGTCGAGATGATGCCGCCGACGATGACGATGGCCGGCAGTGCCGTCGATTCCAGAGAGACCGCAAGGCCCTGGATGACGTTGGTACCGTGCCCGGTCACCGACGCCTGGGCGATCGAGTTGACCGGACGCTTGTTGGTGCCGGTGTAGTATTCGGTGATCACGACGATGAGACCGGTCACCACGAGGCCGATCAGGCCGCAGATGAACAGGTTCTTGCCGGTGATGACCATGCCGGCGACGGTGCCGACCTCGCCCCAGCCGAGCGTGGCCGAGGTGGCGACGCCCAGGCCCACGATGGACAACAGGCCGGTGACGATCAGGCCCTTGTAGAGCGCGCCCATGATCGAGCCGTTGGAGCCGAGCTTGACGAAGAAAGTGCCGACGATCGAGGTTAGGATGCAGGCGCCGCAGATGGCGAGCGGATAGAGCATCGCCGCACCCAGAATGGCGGTGCCGCCAAAGAAGATGGCGCCCAGAACCATGGTGGCGACGACTGTGACCGCATAGGTCTCGAACAGGTCGGCGGCCATACCGGCGCAGTCGCCGACATTGTCGCCGACATTGTCGGCGATGGTGGCGGGGTTGCGCGGGTCATCCTCGGGAATACCGGCTTCGACCTTGCCGACCAGATCGCCGCCGACATCGGCACCCTTGGTGAAGATGCCGCCGCCGAGACGGGCGAAGATCGAGATCAGCGAGGCGCCGAAGCCGAGTGCGACCAGCGAATCGATGACGACGCGGTCATTGGGCTGAAGCCCCATGAAATGGGTGAGGATCAGGTAGTAGATCGACACGCCGAGCAGGGCAAGCCCGGCAACCAGCATGCCGGTGATGGCGCCCGATTTGAAGGCGATGTCGAGGCCGGCGGCAAGGCTGTTGGAGGCGGCCTGTGCCGTGCGAACATTGGCCCGCACCGAAACATGCATGCCGATGAAGCCGGCCGCGCCCGAAAGCACGGCCCCGATCAGGAAGCCGATCGCGGCGGTCATGGACAGCAGCCACCAGGCGAGCAGCAGCACGACCACGCCGACGATGGCGATGGTGGTGTACTGGCGCGCCAGATAGGCTTGCGCGCCCTCGCGGATGGCTGCGGAGATTTCCTGCATGCGTGCATTGCCCTGGTCCGAAGCAAGGACCGAACGTGTCGCCCAGATGGCGTAAAGGACAGAAAGCAGGCCGCAGGCGATGACGGCGGAAATTATGGTCATTGCCGGGTTTTCCTCGATTGCTGGCCCAAAAGAACCCCTCCCTGGGCCGTTGAGACAAAGACGGAATCCCGTGCGCGGAATCCCCCTCTTCGCAGCGGTGTATGCGAAACAGGGCCGCGAACGTCAAGATATTGTTCGGTTTTTGCCCGGCTTTCGCCTAAAAGAGCCGGACAGCGGCAGGTGTCGCCATGCCGCTGCTGCTTTATATCGATTGAAATCGCCAATCAGCAATCAGGCCTGGCGCAGATCGCCGTCTGGCTGGATGACGAAGATCAGCACCGTCAGCATGGTCATGTAGAACATGAATGCCTTCTGCTGGCCGTTCCAGATGCTCGACTGCCACATGGCGAACCACTCGCCGCCCACCACCATGAATCCAAGATACCAGATCAGGAATCCCATCGTCGCGGCGATAACGGCGAATTTCTTGGCATCGTTGAAAACCTGTCCGCTGGCATTGCGCGCTTGCCACAGGCTCCAGGCCGCGATCAGGTAGAGCAGACAGGTCAGCGCCTCGCCGGCGATGATGAGCCAGTAGCCCGTCGTCCACAGCGAGGGGTTGGTGATCGAGCGATACATCAGCGCGTTGCCGGGAAAGGTCGTGTCCATGCTCAGCACATGCTGGACAAAGGCGAAGTTTGAGCCGTAATCGGTGACGTTGCCGAAGGCGACAAGAAAGGCGAAAGCCGCCAGACAGAGACACATGACGATCTTGGAGAAGCGCAAGGTCATGGCAAGAACTCCTGCTGAAGGATCGGGGCATCGGCCCAATCAATCGCCGAGTCCCGAAGATCGCGCAACTGGCAGGCGGGTGTCGATTGTGCTCACGGCCAGCGCAAGACATTATGCCGGCAAGCAAGTCATCGCCGAACCCATCGAGGCGCTCCAGCTCGGCAGCGATTGCGCCGTGGGTGATCTTGTCTCGCTCGTGAAAGCCGGTACACAACACGACTTTGCCGTCATCTGCCGCCGCTGGATCTGCAAAGAGCAAGGCATCGAACTCGAACTGACGCTCGACCACCCTGCCCGTTCAAGTGGACGTTGAAGGATCGGAGCACCTGGATGGAAGCCTACTCGGCCTGGCGCCCCATGCGCCGCGCGGTATAGCGCTCGACCGCCGACAATCCGTCATAGATCAGCACGGCCAAGGCGGCGACGATCAGGCCGCCCTGCAAGATGAAAGCGAGATTGTTGGACAACAGCCCGGCAATGATCACCTCGCCCAAGGTCTTCGCCGCTACCGTCGAGCCGATGGTGGCGGTGGCGAGGCTGATCACCACCGACAGCCTTATCCCGCCGAGGATGACCGGCGCGCTGAGCGGCAATTCGACCTTCAGCAGCCTTTGCCAACCGGTCATGCCGGCACCGCGCGCCGCTTCCATGACATTGCCGGGCAACGTCGTCAGGCCGGTCAGCGCGTTCTCGAAGATCGGCAGCAGACCATAGAGGAACAATGCGATCAGCGTCGGCTTCTCGCCGAACCCGACCGCCGGCACGGCAAGCGCCAGCACCGCCACCGGCGGGAAAGTCTGGCCGATATTGACCAGGCTGCGTGACAGCGGCAGGAATTCGGCGCCGGCAGGCCTGGTGACCAGGATGGCGAGCGCGACCGCCACGACGGTGGCGGCGAGCGTGGCGATCAGCACGGTGCGCAGGTGCAGCAGCATCAGCGTCAGCAGGCTGCCCTGATTGTAGATCACCGGCGCGCCGTTCTCGGTCAGCGGCTTGAGCAGCGGCTCGAACCAGCCGGGACTGGTGACGAAAGCGACCAGCAGCACCACCAGCGCAAGCCTGAGCAGCAACGGCAGCCAGGCTTTCATGCCGGCCTCGCCGCACGCTTCACCAAGCCGTCGACGGTAACGCGGCCGAGCGGCTTGCCGTCGGCATCCTTGACCGGCAGCGCCGGACGGCCGGACCAGAGAAGTTCGGCCAGCGCGTCGCGCTGGCTGGCGTCGTCGAGGATCGCCTCACCTTCCGCCGCGCCCTTTTCGACTGCGTCGCGCACGCGGCCGAGCGACAGCAGCCGGAACGGTTTTTCGCTGGCGCCGACCAGGGTCTCGACGAAGCCGCTGGCCGGCCTCGCCAGTATCTCCGCCGGCCTGGCATATTGTACCAGCTTGCCGGCATCCATGACGGCGATCTTGTCACCCATATGCACGGCCTCTTCCATGTCATGGGTGACGAGGATGATGGTGGTGCCGAAGCGCCTCTGGATCGCAAGCAGATCTTCCTGCGCCTTGGTGCGGATGATCGGGTCAAGCGCGCCGAACGGCTCGTCCATCAACAGCACATTGGGTTCGGCCGCGAGCGCGCGAGCGACGCCGACGCGCTGCTGCTGGCCGCCGGAGAGCTCGTGCGGATAGCGTGGGCCGTAGGCCTGCGGGTCGAGTTGATAGAGCGTCATCAGTTCGTCGACGCGGGCCTTGATGCGATCCTTGTCCCACCCAAGCAGCACCGGCACGGTGGCGATGTTCTGCGCCACCGTTCGGTGCGGGAACAGGCCGTGGCCCTGGATGGCGTAGCCGATGCTGCGGCGCAGCTCGTAACCAGGCACCGAGCGGTTGTCGGCGCCGTCAAGCTTGATGACGCCGGAAGTCGGCTCGACCAGCCGGTTGATCATGCGAAGCAGCGTCGTCTTGCCGGAACCCGAGGTGCCGACGATGACGCAAAGCGTGCGCGGCTCGATGATCATCGAGACGTCATCGACCACCGCGGTCGCATCGTAGCGCTTGGTAATGCCTTCGATCTCGATCATGCGGGGTCCGCCCTGCGCTTGGTTGAGGTCATTTCGATCACCGCGTCGAGAATGATGGCGGCAGCGAAGGCGAGCGCGACCGTCGGCACGGCGCCAAGCAGCACCAGATCCATCGCCGTCTGGCCGACGCCCTGGAACACGAACACGCCGAAGCCGCCGCCGCCGATCAGGGCGGCGATGGTGGCGAGGCCGATGTTCTGCACAAGCACGATGCGGATGCCGGTGAGGATCACAGGGAAAGCCAGCGGAAACTCGACGCCGAACAGGCGTTGGCGATCGGTCATGCCCATGCCGCGCGCCGCGTCATTGGCGGCACGCGGCACACCGGCAAGGCCGACTACGGTGTTGGCGACGACCGGCAGCAGCGAATAGAGGAACAGCGCCACGAACGCAGGTGCCGTTCCGATTCCGCGGATACCAAGCGCGGCAGCTCCCGGCACATGCGCCGCCACCCAGCCGAGCGGCGCGATCAGCAGGCCGAACAACGCGATCGAGGGAATGGTCTGGACGATGTTGAGCACGTTGAGCACGCCGGCGCGCAGGCGCTCGACGCGATGGCACAGGATGCCGAGCGGCAGGCCCAGTATCACCGCCGCCGCCAGCGAACCGAGCGCCAGCGTGACATGTTTGGCGCCCTCGGCCCAGAAACTGTCGGCACGGTTGAAATACTCCTTGAGGATCGAAAGGCTGTCCCAGGATCCCGATATCAGCAGCAGCCCGATGGCGAGCGCGGCAACGACAAGCACGCCGACACGTGACCAGGGAGACAGGTTCATTCTCGTCAGCACGTCGGCCAGCAGGAGGGTAAAGGCGAAGACCAGCAGCCAGAACCCGGAGGCCGGCGAAACGCGCGCGAAGGTGTTGCCTGCCGGGGTCAGGAATGTGCCGGTGACGCCGATCAACAGCGCGAGAGCCGCCAGCGTGATCACGCTGGCGACAAGGCGCAGGACGAGCGGCGTTTTCAGCAGCGCGACAAGCGCGGCTGCGACAATGATGGCCAAAAGCAGCGGGCCGGCCATTGCCGGAAGTGCCTCAACGATCGAGCGCGCCTGGCCGGGCACGATGCGATTGGCGCGGAACGTGGCGAAAGGAGCGGCGAACGCCGCATAGGCAGCAATCGCGGCAATGACCACGCCGAGCTTGTCGAAGCGCAGGGTCATGACGCGCGTTTGCGCGAGGCGCCCCCCTCTGGCCTGCCCCCCACGAGGGGGGAGATCAGATGACGTGATGGCCTTCGCCAATCTCCGTCGTCGTAGAAAGAAGCGAGGCGCGCAAACTGCCAATCTCCCCCACTGTGGGGGAGATGTCCGGCAGGACAGAGGGGGGCGCCTCGCATCAACGTCACGGGTGCGCTGACTACTTCAAGAACCCGTTCTTTTTCAAAAAGTCTTCCGCCACACCCTTGACCGGCTCTCCGCCGACCTGGACGCGGCCGTTGAGTTCCTGCAGCGTGACGAGGTCGAGCTTGGCGAAGACCGGCTTCAACAACGTCTCGATCTCGGGATGCTCCTTCAGCACCGCCTCGCGGATGATCGGCGCCGGCTGGTAGACCGGCTGCACGCCCTTGTCGTCGTCGAGCACGACCAGCCCGGAGGGCGCGATGCCGCCGTCGGTACCGTAGACCATGGCCGCGTTGGCGCCATTGGTCTGGTTGGCTGCCGCTGCGATGGTCGCGGCCGTGTCGCCGCCGGAGAGCGTGATCAACTGGTCAGGTTTCAACGTGAAGCCGTAGGTGGTCTGGAAGGCCGGCAAGGCCGCGGCTGAATTGACGAACTCGGCCGAGGCCGCGAGCACGACCTTGCCCCCGCCGGCGACATATTTGCCGAAGTCGGACAGGGTGGCGAGCTTGTTGGTCTCGGCCACCTCCTTGCGCAGTGCGATCGCCCAGGTGTTGTTGGCCGGTGATGGCGACAGCCAGACGATCTTGTTGGCGTCATAGTCGAGCTTCTTGGCCGTCTCATACGCCTTGGCGGCGTCCTTCCAGACCGGGTCGTCGGTCTTCTCGAAGAAGAAGGCGGCATTGCCGGTGTATTCGGGATAGATGTCGATCTCGCCGGCGGTGATTGCCTTGCGCACCACCGGCGTGCCGCCGAGCTGGATGCGGTCAGTGGTCTTGATGTTGTTGGCATTGAGGACGAGCTGGATGATGTTGCCGAGCACGCCGCCCTCGGTGTCGATCTTCGAGGAGACGACCACCTGAGCATTCGCCGACGCTATCGTAATACCGAGCGCGAGCGCCGCGCCAGCCAGAACCTTGATTGAAAACATTGTGAAAATCCCTTGCTGTGAACCGGAATTCGGTGCCGCATATGAGCACGGCTCCAACGTCTCGTCGGGGCACACGGTTTCATAACAAGTGGTACAGACGCAATATTTTTGTTCGGAAGGCCTATTGCGACGCGACGCTGGCGATCTGCTGCCATCTGGCGGATAATGCAGCGAGGGTGCGGGCGGCAAACACGGAGAGCGTGTCATGGCCATACACAAAGTCGGTTACCTCATCGGCAGTCTTGCCCGGGAATCCATCAACCGCAAGCTCGCGAAGGCGCTCGTTCAACTTGCCCCTCCCGAACTCGAAATGACGGAAATCTCGTTCAAGGATCTGCCGCTCTACAGCTACGACTATGACGCCGATTTCCCGCCGGTCGCCCAGGCTTTCAAAAAGGCGATCGCCTCCGTCCAGGCCGTGCTGTTTGTCACCCCAGAGTATAACCGCTCTATTCCCGGCGGACTGAAGAACGCAATCGATTGGGCCAGCCGCCCCTACGGCAAGAATTCCTTCGCGCGCAAACCGTCAGCCGTCATCGGAACATCGCCGGGCGCCATCGCGACCGCCGTCGCTCAACAAAGCCTTCGAAGCGTTCTGAGTTTCTGCAATTCGCCCCAGATGAACGCGCCTGAAGCTTATATCCAGTTCACGCCGGGGCTGATCACGGACGAGGGCGAAGTGACGGTCGAATCAACCGAGGACTTCCTGCGCAACTATATGGCTGAGTTCCACATGTTCATAGCGCGAGTGCTTCAGGTTCTGCCGCCGGACGCATAGATTCAAATTGGGCGTCAAGCCAGACGCAAGCTCGCCATCCTCAGAGCGCCGAGCGCGACGAAGCATAGCATAGTGACGGGAAAGATCATCCAGTTGAGCATGGTCCAGCCCCAGGCATTGTAGACCATGCCCGACATCAGCGAGGCGCAGGCCACGGAGCCGAACAGGACGAAGTCGTGGAACCCCTGCACCTTGCCCTTTTCGGAAGGCCGGTAGCTTGCCGCGACCATGGCCGTGGCGCCGATGAAGCCGAAATTCCAGCCGAGGCCGAGCAGGATCAGCGCCGTCCAGAATTGCCATAGCGCCAGGCCGGACAGCGCGACCACCGCACAGCCGATCAGCAGCAGGAGGCCGGCCGCGACAATGCGTTCAGCACCGAAGCGATGGATCAGCGATCCGGTGAAAAAGCTCGGCCCGAACATTGCCATGACATGCCAGGAAATGCCGAGCGTCGCATCGTCCTCCGACAGGCCGCAGCCGACCATGGCAAGCGGCGCGCCGGTCATGACGAAGCTCATCAGGGCATAGCTGCCGACGGCGCAAAAAAGTGCCGCGACGAAACGCGGCTGCGTAACGATCTCGGCCAAGGGCCGGGCATCGCTGCCGGCAATTTCCGTTCCGCCGGCGGTGGCCCTCGCCGGCAGGCGCAGCAATGACAGGATCGCCGCGCCGACGGCGGCCAGCACCAGGATGGATGCGAACGAACCGGCAAACATCACCGGTGCGAACAACTCGCGGGTGAAGATGACGATCTGCGGTCCGAGAATGGCGGTGATGATGCCGCCCGCCAGCACGAAGGAAATGGCGCGCGCCTTGAACTGCGGCGGCGCATTGTCGGCGGCGGCAAAGCGGAACTGCTGGACGAAGGCGCCACCGACACCGATCACCGTCAGGCCGAAGGCGAACAGCCAAAAACTGCCATGGAAGAGTGCCAGCGTCGCGACCAGACCGCCAAGCGCGGTGACGATCGTACCGGTCATGAAGCCGCCGCGCTGGCCCATCGCGCGGATGATGGCCGCCGCCGGCAGCGCACCGAGCGCCACTCCGAGATTGAAGCCGGTGATCGGCGCCGTCGCCAGCGACTTGTCGGGGCCGAGCAGATATTGACCGGCCAGCGCGCCCATGGAGATGGCGATGGGCGCCGCCGAACCGATGATTGCCTGCGAGGCGGCGAGGATCAACGCGGTGCGCCGCGCCTCCCTGGCCGCCTCGATGGCGATCGCCGTCACGAAGCGTCCTTGCCGCGTCCCTCGCCACGCACCCGACGGGAGACGCGATCGAGCACGGCGTTGACCAGCTTCGGCTCGTCTTCCTCGTAGAAAGCCTTGGCGATATCGACATATTCGGAAACGATCACCGCCACCGGCACGTCTTCGCGCTTCATCAGTTCGTAGACACCGGCGCGCAGGATGGCGCGCAGCGTCGAATCGAGGCGCGACAGCGGCCAATCATCGGTCAGCGCCTGGCGGATAACCGGATCGATGGTTTTCTGGTCCTCGACGACACCGGTGAGGATGGCGCGGAACCATTGGGCATCCGCCTCGCGGTAAAGCGCACCATCGACTTCCTTGCCAAGGCGGAACGCTTCGTATTCGGCGGTGATCTCGAAGACGCCGCTGCCGGCGACATCCATCTGATAGAGGGCCTGCACGGCGGCAAGCCGCGCCGCGCCGCGCTTGTTGGCGTGGCGCACCGTGGGCTGTCCGGGCGAAGCGGGGTCGCTCACGATCGCGCTCCCAGTCGTTCCTTGAGCGCGATCATGGTCAGCGCCGCGCGCGCGGCAAAGCCACCCTTGTCGCCTTCCGAACGTTTGGCCCGCGTCCAGGCCTGCGCGTCGTTCTCCGTGGTCAGGATGCCGTTGCCGATGCAGACCGAGTCCTGCACGGACAGGTCCATGAGTGCGCGGCTGGATTCATTGGCGACAATATCGAAGTGATAGGTGTCGCCGCGGACGACGGTGCCAAGCGCGACGAAGCCGTCATAGTTCGTGGCGCCTTCCGCCGCGCCGTCCAGCGCGAAGGTTATGACGGCGGGAATTTCGAGCGAACCTGGAACGGTGACGACGTCGTAGGTCGCACCCGCTTCGTCAAGCGCGCTCGTCGCGCCTTCGAGCAGCGCGTCGGCAAGATCGTCGTGGAAGCGTGCCTCGATAACGAGAAGGTGGGCCTTCTTCTTCGGGCGAATGAACGCTTTGCCGTGTTGGGATGTGCCAGCCATAAATGTCTCCGGGATCGCCGGTGACTTAGGCCGAAGCCGGATTGATCGCAAGCACAAGATTGCCTCATTGGGCCGGGGTACCGAGATCGGACAATCTGTAGCGACGCTTTGAGCCCAGGCAACAATGGCGTGGGCCACTACCCGGCCAGCATCTACATCGGCCACCTCAGCCGCGCTTGCACTTTGGAATTCCTGTGTTCCATCACCGCTAGTTCCTCATGAACAGCTCGGCGATGCTCAAAGCCCCTCTTTCGCCGCTTCCGCCAGCCGTGCCGCATAGCGGGCCATGGTGTCGATCTCGAGATTGACGCGGTCGCCGACCTTGCGCTCACCCCAGGTGGTGACGGTCAGCGAATGGTGGATCAGAAGCACGTCGAAGCGGGTGCCTTCCACCTTGTTGACGGTGAGCGAGGTGCCGTCGAGCGCCACCGAGCCTTTCGGCGCGATGAACTTCGCCAGCTCGCGCGGCGCTTCCAGCGTGAAGCGCACCGCATCGCCCTCATCCTTGCGCTCGACGATCTCGGCGGTACCGTCGACATGGCCCGACACGATGTGGCCGCCAAGCTCATCGCCGATCTTCAACGCCCGCTCCAGATTGATCCGCGTGCCCGATTTCCAGCCCATCGCCGTCGTCAGCCGGAGCGCCTCCTCCCAGGCCTCGACTTCGAACCAGCGCGCGTTCAAGCCGCTGTCGGGCAAGGCCGTCACGGTAAGGCAAACGCCGCCGCAGGAGATCGAGGCGCCGATGGCGATGGTTTCGGGATCATAGGCGGTGTCGATGCGCAATCCCACGCCTTCCCGCAGCGGCTTGACGGCCGCGACGGTGCCTATGTCGGTAACAATGCCGGTAAACATCGGTGTTGATCCTAAAAGTCTCTTATCCACTCGGCGTAGCTGTCCTCGCCGAACCGCATCTCGCGCAGTTTGCGAAATCCCGCCGGGACATGGTTGGCATCGATGGGCGATGCAATGCCCCCCTTGCCGATCGCCTCCGGCCCCCGGAACAGCACGATGCGGTCGACTAGGCCTTCCGACAGAAAGGCGCTGGCCACCTTGGCTCCGCCTTCGACCAGCACGCTGGCCATGCCGAGCGCGGCAAGATCCTCGAGCAGTTCCGGCAGCGCCACGCCGCCTTCATGCGTCTCGGTGCCGATGAAACGCACGCCGGCGCGTTCGAGCGTTGCCCGCCGCAGAGGATCGGCTTCCAGGCAAGCCGCGACGTAGAGCGGCACCCGGTCGACACCGGACACCAGTTTCGAAGTCTCAGGCAGCCTGATCTGCCTGTCGAGCACAATGCGCGCCGGCGACCGGTTCTCCAGTCCCGGCAAGCGCACCGTCAGCGCCGGGTCGTCCTCCAGCGCCGTGCCAATTCCGATGAGGATGGCATCAGCCTCGGCGCGCATCAAATAGACTTCGCGGCGCGCAATGTCGCCTGTGATCGACACCTGCCCAGCCCCTTCCATGCCGATCTTGCCGTCGCTGGAAAGCGCCAGCTTGAGAGTCACTTCCGGTCGTTTCCTAAGCGATCGAATGAGATAGCCGGCCATCTGCTCGGCGGCCTCCGCCGCCAGGACATTCTCCACAACCTCGACGCCCGCGGTGCGCAGGATCGCGTAGCCTTGGCCCGACACGCGCGGATCGGGGTCGCTGGCGGCGCCAACGACGCGCGCGATGCCGGCATTGACCAGAGCGTTGGCGCAAGGCGGCGTGCGTCCGTGATGCGCGCAAGGCTCCAGCGTGACATAGGCGGTGGCGCCGCGCGCCAGTTCGCCCGCTTCGGCGAGTGCCTCGGTCTCGGCATGCGGGCGGCCGCCGACGGCGGTGACGCCGGTGCCGACGATCATCGGGCCCAAGCCATCGTCGCGCACGATGAGTGTGCCAACGGAAGGATTGGTTGAGGTCCGGCCCGCATTCCTGCGCGACAGTCTGAGTGCAGCCGCCATGAAACGGCGGTCAAGGGCTGCCTGTTCGGCCTCGCTGCGTTCCGCCATGCTCAGCCGGCGTCCTCTTCGCTCTTGTCCTCGTCGCCCTTCAATTCCCCCAGCAGTTCATGGAAATCCTTGGCCTCGCGGAAATTGCGGTAGACCGAGGCGAAGCGGACATAGGCGACGTCGTCGAGCGACTTCAGCGCTTCCATGACCAGCCGCCCAACTTCGCCCGAGGCCACTTCGGTCTCGCCGGAACTTTCCAGCTGGCGCACGATGCCGGTCACGGCACGATCGATGCGCTCGGGATCGACATTGCGCTTGCGCACAGCGATCTCGACGGAGCGCAAGAGCTTGTCGCGGTCGAAAGGCACTTTTCGCCCCGACTTCTTGACCACGACGAGGTCGCGCAACTGCACGCGCTCGAAGGTGGTGAAACGGCCGCCGCAATCGGGGCAGACGCGACGCCTGCGGATCGCCGCGCCATCCTCGGCGGGGCGTGAATCCTTCACCTGCGTATCTTCGGACTGGCAATAGGGACAGCGCATTGAGAGCCTTGGGTTCGCGAATCTGGTGAGGCGAAAAGGCTTAGAGCCTTTTGCCACGATGGCAAGGCACGCAGACCCTTTCGCGTCAGAGATAGCGAGCCGCGAGGCAGATTGCCACCTGCCTCAGCACACCTGGCTAGGGTGCAACGTCCTTGGTCGGAAAGCCGCATGATGTGCCGAGGTTGCGGTAGGCCTTGGTGAAGCCGTCCATCGGAATGCTGGCGAAAGCCTCTTTGCCGAAAGCGACATCGAGCGAGGTGACTTTGCGCATGGCTCGCAAGAGAGCGAGACTGGTCTTGGGCTGGTTGTCGACCGTCCAGCTGGGACGGCCGTTGACGGCATCGTTCGAATAGACCGTGGCGGAAACCTTGACGCCAGGATCACCAAAAGTGGCGGCGATCTTCTTGCCGGTGGGAAGGTTCCCGTTGTCGACAATAATCATGATGGCCGGGTAGGCGTCCGGCGGCATGGCGTCGCCGTTCGAGATCGACAGCGTCAGCGTGCCCGAATTGCCGCTGGCATCGAAAAAGGCGGTGGAAGCGGCGCAGGTCTTGCGCGCATCCTGGCCGGTGTCGAGCGTATCGACGATGGTTGTCCATCTGCCGAAGGTAGCGGTGGCGGGCATTTCTGGAGCGGGTTGGGTCTGCGCAAGGGCAGCTCCGGGCAATGTCAGGAAAACGCCCAGCAAGGCTTGGGCGCCAAGAGTGGCGGGGCGGAAATTACGCATCGTCTGGTCTCCAGTTCGGCGCGTCGACCGATCGGGGGTCGGCGCGCCGCTGGCGGATAAAAGATGACGCGTGGCGCGAGGTCAACCGAGATAAGGGTAGAGCGGGAATCGATCGGTCAGCGCCACGACCTTGGCCTTGACGGCGGCCTCTACCGCGGCATTGCCATCATCGGAATTGGCGGCCTTGAGGCCATCCAGCACCTCGGCGATCAGCTTGCCTATTTCGCGGAACTCGGCCTGGCCGAAGCCGCGCGTGGTGCCGGCGGGCGTGCCGAGCCGCACGCCGGAGGTGACGAAGGGCTTTTCCGGGTCAAAGGGGATGCCGTTCTTGTTGCAAGTGATGTTGGCGCGCCCAAGTGCGGCCTCGGCGCGCTTGCCGGTGGCATTCTTGGGACGAAGGTCGACCAGCATCAGGTGATTGTCGGTGCCGCCCGACACGATGTCGAGGCCGGTCTCCTGAAGGCTGGACGCGAGCGCCTTGGCGTTGGCGGCGACGCTCTCGGCATAGAGCTTGAAGCTCGGCTTCAGCGCCTCGCCGAAGGCAACCGCCTTGGCGGCGATGACATGCATCAGCGGCCCGCCCTGCAGGCCGGGGAACACCGCCGAGTTCATCTTCTTGGCGATCTCCTCGTCATTGCACAGGATCATGCCGCCGCGCGGGCCGCGCAGCGACTTGTGCGTGGTGGTCGTCACCACATGGGCATGCGGCAACGGCGAGGGATGCACGCCGCCTGCGACGAGGCCGGCGATGTGGGCCATGTCGACCATGAGGTAGGCGCCGACCGCATCCGCGATCTCGCGAAAACGCTTCCAGTCCCAGATGCGCGAATAGGCGGTGCCGCCGGCCAGGATAAGCTTCGGCTTCGTCTCATGCGCCGTCTTCTCGATGGCGTCCATGTCGAGCAGGTGGTCGTCCTTGCGCACGCCGTAGGACACGACCTTGAACCATTTGCCGCTCATGTTGACTGGCGAGCCGTGCGTCAAATGCCCGCCGGAATTGAGGTCGAGGCCCATGAAGGTGTCCCCCGGCTGCAAGAGAGCCAGAAACACCGCCTGATTCATCTGGCTGCCGGAATTGGGCTGCACGTTGGCGAAATTGCAACCGAACAGTTTTTTCGCGCGCTCGATCGCCAGCTCCTCGGCGACATCCACGAACTGGCAGCCGCCATAGTAGCGCTTGCCCGGGTAGCCCTCGGCGTATTTGTTGGTCATGATCGAACCCTGCGCTTCGAGCACGGCGCGCGAGACGATGTTCTCAGACGCGATCAGTTCGATCTCGTGGCGCTGGCGTCCGAGTTCGTTGCGGATGGCGCCGAAAATTTCCGGATCGGCGTCTTCCAGCGTGGTTTCGAAGAAGGATTCGAATTTGTTCGACGCTGCCGCTGCTGTTGCCATGGCCTGAATTCCTTAGGTCCGGAGGGTCGGTTTTCTCTTGCGCATGCCGTTGTCCCAAACCGCTGCACATTTTCGGGTGACAGGATCGGGTTCGCCGCGCCATTAACACAGTTGTTTTCGCCTCGCCACGTTTGCGGCGCGAAATTTGCTGGCCGGATTGCGGCAGCAGAGCGGCGGACCGTCATTTCCTGTCGCGCCGCTGCTTCAGAAGAGCCTCGGTCAAGGTGATCTCGGAAAACAGCGCCCGCATCGTATGGTCATTGATCTCGCGGCTGAGAAACATGGCGCGTAGCGCGGCGCGCTCGGCTTCTATGCCGGCGGCCCTGAGTTCAAGCTCCAGACGGCTCGCCTCGCGCGCCTCGGCACGCGCTTCGTCGGCCTCGTCGGAGGCGGCGATGCGGCGCCGGTAGCCGGCGACGATGCTGTCGGCAACGGCAAGCCGTGCCTCGACGGCCCCGCCCTCGCCTGCCTCATTGGCGATGCTCTCGATCCTGGCGATCGCCGCATTGGCTGCGCCGACCCGCGCCCGGCGCTCCTCGGCCGCCGCCGGGTCCTCGCCCGGTTCGACCAGCCCGCGAGCGATCTTCGGCAGCGCGAGGCTGGCGATGGCCAGCGAGCAGATGATGACCCCGGCGGCGAGGAAGATCACCACGTCGCGGGCCGGGAACGGCGAGCCGTCCTGCATGGTGAGCGGCAGCGACAGGATGCCGGCCAACGTGATCGCTCCGCGCACGCCGGCGACCGATCCGGCGAGCCGCACGCGCAGGCCGAACGGCTCGGCCTTTCGCTTGCCGAGCCGCGCCGACATGGCGCCAGCCATGTCGCCGATCCAGATCCACAGGAAACGCAGGCCGATCAGGCAGAGCGTCAGCAGCAGCACTGTCAGCACCGGCTCGATGATCCAGTGCCGGCTGGACAACTCCGGCGGCACTTTACGGATAATATCGGGAAACTGCAGGCCAAGCAGGATGAAGAGCGCGCCGTTGAAGACGAAGGACAGCGTCGACCACAGCGACATCGTCTGCATGCGCGCCGAGACGCCGAGAAAGCGGAACATGCCGGAAACTCCGGTCAACAGGCCGGCGGTGACCGCCGCCAAGATGCCCGAGGCGCCGATATGCTCGGCGCCGAGATAGGAGACGAAAGGCACCAGGATCATGACCAGAACCTGCGCCTCCGCCGGCACGCCGCCGATGCGGTTGAGCAGTTGCAGCGCCTTGGCGGCAACGAACAGCGCCGCCATGCCGGCGAGAATGCCGGCACCTACGGCATAGAGGAAGCTCAGCGAGGCCGCGGCGAAGGAAAAGCTGCCGGTCAATGCCGCCGCCACGGCAAAGCGGAACATGACCAGACCCGACGCGTCGTTGAGCAGCGACTCGCCTTCCAATATGTGCATCAGCCGCGCCGGAACGATGTTCCTGTCGACTATGGAAGACACCGCCACCGCGTCGGTCGGCGACAGCACCGCGGCGAGCGCGAAAGCGACGACGAGTGGGATGCTGGGCACCAGCCAATGCAAGGCGTAGCCAAATCCGACGATGGTGAAGAAGACCAGTCCGATGGCAAGGTCGAGGATGGGTCCACGCAAGGCGACAAGCTCTCGCTTGGGCGCAGCAAAGGCATCGGCGAACAGAAGCGGCGGAATGAATACGAGCAGGAACAGTTCCGGATCGATCTCGACATGCAGCCCGCGCGCCGGCCAGGCCAGCGCAGCACCCATGGCGATCTGCAGAACCGGCAGCGGCACCCGCACCAGCCGCACCAATGCACCGGAAAGCGCCACCAGGACGAGCACGACGAGGATGAAGACGGCAACTTGCATGGTCCGATTCCGGCAGTTTTGCCGACCATGCGCAATGGCCCGCTTCGTCCAGCCGGAGCGGGCCTACGCAGAGTTGGAGGTCAGCGGCGGGGTGAACGGCTCGGCGACAGCGACAGAAAAAGGCCGCTCAAGAGCGGCCTTTTCCCTGAACAATCAATCACTTAGAGCGACGAAGTAATCTGCAGCTCGTTGGCTCCGTCGAGGCCATATATGTCGTCGCGGAACTGTACGACGCCGGGGCCCGTCGACCAGGCCGAGAGATAGAGGAAATGCACCGGCACTGGGTTGGTGACCTGGATCGGCGTGTTCTCGCCAGTCTTGATCGCAGCCTCGAAATGCTGACGGTCCCAGCCGGGCGTGTCGCGCAGGATCCAGGTGACGAGGTCGCGCACGTTCTGCACCCGCACGCAACCCGAGGAATCGAAGCGCATCATCTTGCCGAACAGGCTCTGCTGCGGCGTATCATGCATGTAGACGCCGTCCGGGCTCGGGAAATTGATCTTCACCGACGCCATGGCGTTGTCCGAACCGGGATCCTGGCGGAAACGGTACTTGGCCGCGTCGTCGGTCGACCAGTCCACATTCATCGGATCGACTTCGCTGCCATCTGGCGCAAACAGGCGAATATGGCTGTTCTTGAGATAATCGGGGTCCTTGCGCATCAACGGGATGATGTCCTTGCGCACGATCGACACCGGCGCGTTCCAATATGGATTGACGATGATCTCGTTGATCTTGGAATTGACGATCGGTGTCTGGCGATCGATCTTGCCGACGATCGCGGTATGGCGAAGCACGACGCGATCGTTCTCGACCGCCTCGACCTGCGCTGCCGGAATATCGACCAGCACATAACGGCTGCCAAGCGTGCCCGCCTTCTCCTTCAATCGTTGGAGATTGGTCTGCAACTGGCCGAGCCGGATCTGCGCCGAAACGTTCATCGCCGCGTAGGTATATTTGCCCAGCGCTCCGTCGGCCGGCAGGCCGTGGCGCAATTGGAAGCGCTTGACCGCCGAGTCGACATAGGAATCGAAGGCCGTCGAGATGCCGGCGCTCTGCGACAGGTCGCCGGCGACCATCAGGCGCTTGCGCAGCGGCACGACATCGGGATCATCGACGCCGAGCTGCAGTTTCTTGGTCGCGGGAACCTCGACCCAGCCGCCCTGCCCGACGATGTTCTGGTACTGCGCCACGGCCTGCTCGGTGAAGGCGACGGTCTGTGGGCTGAAGATCGGCAGCGTCGAGGCCACCTTGCCGCCTGCACTGGCGCGGGCGTCGAACTGATCATCCCAGTTGCCGCGCGCCGAGGACTTCAGGATGTCCCCGATCACGTCCTGCGCGCTGGCGCGGCCGGCAACAACGGCGGCTGCGAGCGCGGAGGCTCCGGAAAGGAAGAAACGGCGGCTGGTTCTCATGGACGTTCCAGACATTTGTAGCAGTTCGACACTTGCTGCGTTGATCATCGGGCGATCTCGCCCGCACTCTAAAATTGGCAATCTTAACAATTAGCCAACCATGGTCCGCATCACCTCGGTGTGAAAACGCGCAAGGCTACGCGGCTGCGGGTGAACCCATGGCCTTCACCACAGCATCACTGCCATCTTCGGTTCCATTGGAATATGGCGGCAACGTGGCCTTGGCCCGCAATTTGCTTCGGCCAACGCAACGAAAAGAAAAGACCGATGCTTTTCGGCACCGGCCCTGACTGGAGGTCGCTGTTGCTGCCGCGCTTTTGTGGCGCGGCTTCTAGTCCTGGACTTGGCTCACATCCGGTAAGCGATGGTGTCGTTCCAGAAGCGGTCGAGGCGCTGCAGGGCGCGGTTCATCTGCTTGAATTCGTCGGTGTTGATGCCGCCGACCTGCTCGATCGAGCCGACATGGCGCTCGTAGAGACCGGCGACCACCTCCGCCACCTCGTTGCCCTTCGGCGTCAGCGAGACGCGGACCGAACGGCGATCGATGCGCGACCGCTGGTGGTTGATGAAGCCGAGATCGACAAGCTTCTTGAGATTGTAGGAGACGTTCGAGCCGAGATAGTAGCCGCGCGAGCGCAGCTCGCCGGCGGTCAGCTCCGAATTGCCGATGTTGAAGAGCAGCAAGGCCTGGATGGCGTTGATGTCGGAACGGCCGTTGCGGTCGAACTCGTCCTTGATCACGTCGAGCAGACGGCGGTGCAGGCGCTCGACCAGTTGGAGCGATTCCATGTACAGCGAACGGATTGCCTCGCGGCGATCGTCGGAAACGTTGGCGGTCTTTGCCGCCGGACGCGAATTGATCATTGTCTTTGCCTCTCGTTTGTCGCCCTGGTGATTTTTTGTTTTTCACCTTGATCGCGACACTATCGAATACTCATAAAATTCGACTTAAACGCCAAGGCTAACAAGAGCTTACCGGTAATAGGTTTCGCAAGACGCTTAACGAACGGTCACTCGAGCAAGGATAATTAACCTAAAGATTTAGCCAATGATTTCAGGGCGAAATCTGATCCGCCGGATGGCGGGCGGCGCGTGCCGGTCTCAGGTCCGCGGCGACCGCTTCTGTAGATAGATGACGAGGCGGAAAACGACATAGAGCAGCGCCACGCCCGCATGCGAGACGACGATGAGCGGACGGTGGCCGAAGAGTTCGGGGAAACCGGCATACATGACGATCTCCGTCACGGCGCAGATGAACCAGATCACCGGGCCCCAGGAGGCCAGCATCCATAGGCCGGCGGCGGCAAAGGGAAAAAACACGGCGAGCACCACCGCCGTCACCTGCCAGTGGACCGGCATCAGGTCGAAGCGCCACAGCGAGCCGGGATAGAAGCCGATCAGCCTGACCCAGTACAGAATGCCGAACAGTAGGCAGTAACCCGATATGATCCGCTGGAACCAGGCGAAGATAACCTCCACCCCCGAGGGCTGAAGCACGACGCGTCTGGACGTCACCTCGCTCATAGCGGGAGTTCCCGTTCACCGAGCGAGGCAAAATAGGCATCGACATCGGCATCGTCGACCGCATCGAGGGTCGCCGGCATCCATTGCGGCTTGGAACCTTTTTCGATGATGGTGGCGCGTATGCCTTCGTAGAAATCGTGGCCCGCAAGCATCCGGTTGAGGATGCGGAACTCCATCTTCATGCATTGATCCATCGGCAGCGTCAGGCCGGCAGTGATCTGGCGCCAGGCGACACGAAGGCTGGTCGGCGAGCGGGTCAAGATCGTCGCCAGGGTCGTTGCGGCAAAGTCGTCGCTGCCTGCCGCGCGCTCCAGGCTGCCGATGATATCGGCAAGCGAGGCCTGCGCGAAATGACGGGCGATCGCCTCCAGCACGCGCCTGTCCGTCTCGCGCTTCGCCGGAATGAAGAAGCCGCGCAGCACTGATTCTGGATCGCCGGTAGCGGCGAGCTGGTCAAGAAAGCCTGCCTGGTCCTGCGCCTTGATCGTATGCGTGGCCAGCCCGGACCACAACGCGTCGCCATAGCGGATGCGATTGCCGGTCAGCGCCAGATACATGCCGAAGGAACCGCCAAGATCGGGCAGCAGGTGGCTGGCGCCGACATCCGGGAAAAAGCCGATGCCCACCTCCGGCATGGCGAACTGGGCATTTTCCGTCATCACCCGGTGCGATCCATGAAAGGAGATGCCGACGCCGCCGCCCATGACGATGCCGTCGATCAGCGCCACATAAGGTTTCTTGAAACGTGCGATCTGGGCGTTCAGCCGATACTCGTCGGCGAAAAATTCGACGGGCGGCTTGCCGGCCCGGCCGGCCTCGTAGATGTGCAGAATGTCGCCGCCGGCCGAAAACGCCCTGCCCTCGGCCTTGACGACGACGACGTCGACGCTCCAGTCCCGCTCCCAGGCGTGCAATGCCTTGGCGAGCGCATTGACCATCCCGTGAGTGACCGCGTTGAGCGCCCGCGGCCGCGTCAACGTGACGATGCCGGCCCGACCCAGATGTTCGAAGCGGATCTCGTCGCCTCCGCCAAAATCCATCGTGAAAGAATCCCTCCCCCGCTCCGCCGGGACTGAAGTGCTAAAGCGTGGCGCATGGCCGCGTCAATGCCGGCATGCTGACAGCGCGTCTTGGCTCGTGCCGGAGCCCAGTGCTAAAAAGAGCCGTTGTGGCCGCAACGCCGGGAACCGCATGGCGACGGCGCAGCTGTAGCGGGTTCCAATGGGGTGTGGCTCATGGCTGGATTTGCGCGCCTCGTGCCGATGACGATCGGGCTGATCGTCATTTGCCTGGCTTTGCAACCGACCCTGGCGGCAAGCCTCGCCGAGCTTTACCAGTCGCAGACCATCGTCAATGGTCGGTATGAGAAAAACCGCCAGGCTGGCTTCAAACGTTGCCTCGACGCTGTTCTGGTCCGGGTCTCCGGCGACCAGCGTCTGCCGGCGAAACCGGAGATGGCGGCGCTGCGCGACAAGGCCGGCAGCTTCGTGGCGGGCTTTCGCTACCGCGATCGCATGGAAGGCATTCCCAACCACGACGATCAGGGCACCTACGATCGGCCTCATAACCTCTATTGCCAGTACAGCCCGGCGATGATCGATCCGGTGCTGGCTTCGCTCGGCAGCAGGCCGTGGCTGACCGAACGGCCACGGCTGGCGGTGTTCTTGTCGACCGAGCGCGGCGTCGGGCATTTCGCGCTCGATGCCGATGACGAGCGCGGCGTGCTGATGCGCGAGTCGTTCGGCAATGCCGCCGCGCCGATCGCCATGCAGGTGGCCTTCCCCACGGCGGCGCTGCTGTCGAAGGCAGGATTGGACGACAGGACCATGCGCGACGCCGACATGGCGAAGCTGGACACGGTTGCGAAAATGGCCGGCGCCGATCAGGCGCTTTCCGGCAGCATCGTCTGGAGCGACAAGCAGTTCGGCTGGATTGCCCACTGGCGGCTGGCGAAGGCCGGCAAGACCTACGCCTGGCAAGTGCGCGGCGTCGGCTTCGACGAGGCGTTCCGTGTCGGCATGCGCGGTGCGGCGCAGATCCTTTCGGGCAACGGGCAACCCGAATAGGGACCCGACCGGATCGCTGGCACAAACGTGTCGCATTGGTCAGCACCACGGGTGCGTGATAAAAGCCCGCCAAACGAGAGTTTTGGCGATGAACAGATTCACCCCCGCAAAACCTGCCGGCGCGCGCAGCGTCGACGACATCACCGGCAGCCGCCGCTTGCGCCGCATGCGCAAGGCCGACTGGTCACGGCGCCTGGTGCAGGAGAACAGGCTTTCCGTCGACGACCTGATCTGGCCGATCTTCGTCGTCGACGGCAGACAAGTGCGCGAGCCTATCGCCGCCATGCCGGGCGTCTTCCGCCTGTCGATCGACCTTGCCGTCAAGGAGGCCGAACGCGCGGCAAAGCTCGGCATCCCCGCGCTCGCCACCTTTCCCAATGTGGACATTTCGCTGCGCGACCAGACCGGCTCGCATATCCTCGATCCCGACAACGTCATCAACCGCGCCACGCGCGCGATCAAGGACGCGGTGCCTGAAATCGGCGTCATCACCGACGCCGCGCTCGACCCATTCACCAGCCATGGCCATGACGGCATCCTGCGTGACGGTCTCATCGTCAATGACGAGACGGTGGAACAGGTGACCGCGGCAGCCGTCATCCAGGCCGCGGCCGGCGCCGACATCATCGCGCCGTCCGACATGATGGACGGCCGCATCGGCGCCATTCGCGATGCGCTCGACGCAAACGGCTTCCAGGACGTGGCGATCATGTCCTATGCCACGAAATTCGCCTCCGCCTTCTACGGACCGTACCGCGAGGCGGTCGGCACGGCCGGCCTGCTCAAGGGCGACAAGAAGACCTATTACATCGACCACGCCAATTCGGACGAAGCGGTGCGCGAGGCCGAGCAGGACCTGGCCGAAGGCGCCGACATGCTGATGGTCAAGCCCGGCCTGCCCTATCTGGATATCATCCGAAGGCTGAAGGACGAATTTGCGATGCCGACCTTCGCCTACCAGGTGTCGGGCGAATATTCGATGATCAAGGCGGCGGGCGCCAATGGCTGGATCGACGGCGAAAAGGCTATGCTGGAATCGCTTCTTGCCTTCAAACGTGCCGGCTGCGACGGAATCCTCACCTATTTCGCCCCTGAGGTGGCGGAGATGCTGAGGGGTTAAGCCGTCTGATCGTTTGGAATTTCAGTCTAATCCGTTACAATGAATCATGCGCAAGGATGAGATCATCGAACGGTTGCGGAGAAACGCGGATGCCATCCGAGGCATGGGCGCGACATCGCTTTACCTATTTGGGTCCATCGCACGCGACAGTGGGAACGCTGACAGCGATCTCGACTTGTTCATCGACTATGATCCGACGCGGCGGTTTTCGCTGATCGATCTGGTGGGTATCAAGCAATTTCTCGAAGAGAATATCTCGGCGGAGATCGACCTCACCACACGCGATAGCCTTCATCCGATGTTGAAAGCCGAGATCGAGCGATCGGCCGTGTGCGTATTCTGATGGGAGCCCGCCGGATCGAGCCAATCCTAGCCGAGATCATGACGGCCTTGGATGGCATCGACGCTGCCACCGCGGGCAAGACTCTCGAAGATTTTCGTAACAACTGGCTACTTCGCCATGGCGTCGAGCGCGGCATCGAGATTATTTCTGAAGCCACGCGGCATATCCCGGACGATTTGATCATTCTTGCTCCAGAAATTCCTTGGAAACAGGTTCGTGGAATAGGCAACATTCTACGCCACGAATATCACAAGACGTCCGAAGCTCTCGTCTGGGCAGTAGTTGCAGACAGCCTACCGCCGCTACGCCTGGCCATCGAGCGAATCCTCAAGGCTTTGCAAGGCAAATAGCTGCATTTCCTCGCGGGCCGGCTGCGGCCACTCCGCAGCTGCCTGCTGCACAAGCATCCCGGTCACCTTCGTCAGAAGCATTAAGCGTATTGGCGGTGCTGCCGCTAACCGCCGGCAGTTCACCACGTCACAGCAATGGGAATACAGCTTGCAATATGCAATCGGTTGCGTTATTCCATACTGGTTGCAATTTACAAGCAGTCTGAGGAGGCCTCTATGTCCAAACTTCGCGTCAACGCATTCACCTTGTCGCTCGACGGTTACGGCGCCGGTCCCGACCAGGATTTGAAAAACCCGCTCGGCGTCGGCGGGGAAGCCCTGCACAAATGGATGATTGGTACCCGCACCTTCCGCAAGATGGTGCTCGGAGAAGATGGCGGCACCACCGATACCAACGACGCGTTCGCGGCGGGCAGCTTCGAGAATGTCGGCGCCTGGATCCTCGGCCGCAACATGTTCGGGCCGATCCGCGGCGAATGGCCCGACGAAAACTGGAAGGGCTGGTGGGGCGACAACCCGCCCTATCATGTGCCTGTCTTCGTGCTGACGCACCATGCGCGCGAGCCCATCGTCATGGAAGGCGGCACGACCTTTTACTTCGTTACGGATGGCATCCATTCGGCGCTCGAGCAGGCAAGGGCAGCGGCCAATGGCAGCGATGTGCGGGTCGGCGGCGGCGTCGCCACCGTCCGGCAATATCTTCAGGAGAAGCTCATCGACGAGATGCATCTGGCGATCTCGCCGGTGCTGCTCGGCTCCGGCGAGCACCTCTTCGCCGGGATTAATCTGCCGAAGCTCGGCTATCAGTGCAGCGAACAGGTAGCGACGCCGCTTGCCACGCATGTGGTGATCAAGCGGGCGTAAGGTGGGGAGCGTAATCTCCCCCTCGTGGGGAGATCGCAGCTTCACCCGCCTCAATACTTCTCCGGCACGTAGAGCTCGCGCGGCAGCACCTGGCGCTCGTATTCGGGATTGAAGACGCGCTCGGGGAGCGTGATCTCCTCGTGCGGCACCTCTTCGTAGGGAACCTGCTGCAAGAGGTGGTCGATGCAGTTCAGCCGCGCGCGCTTCTTGTCGTTGCCCTCGACGATGAACCAGGGCGCCTCCGGAATGTTGGTACGGGCAAAGGTCTCTTCCTTGGCCTTGGTATACTGTTCCCAGCGCACCCGTGACTGCAGGTCCATCGGCGACAGCTTCCACTGCTTCATCGGATCGTGGATGCGCATCAGGAAGCGCATCTGCTGTTCCTCGTCGGTGATCGAGAACCAGTATTTGACCAGCGTGATGCCCGAGCGGACCAGCATGCGCTCGAACTCCGGCACGTCACGGAAGAATTCCTCCACCTGATCGGGCCCAGCGAAACCCATCACCCGCTCGACGCCGGAACGGTTGTACCACGAGCGGTCGAACAGAACGATCTCGCCGCCGGCCGGCAGATGCGGCACATAACGCTGGAAATACCATTGCGACTTCTCGCGCTCGGTCGGCGCCGGAAGCGCCACGACGCGGCAGATGCGTGGGTTGAGCCGCTGGGTGATGCGCTTGATGACGCCGCCCTTGCCAGCCGAATCCCGGCCTTCGAAGATCACCACAAGCTTCTTCTTGTGGTAGGCGACCCAGGATTGCAGCTTGATCAGCTCGGATTGCAGCCCGATCAGGTCGCGAAAATACTGCATGCGGTCGATAGAAGGCGGATGCGCGTTCTTGTAGATCCTGGCGATCTCCAACGACAGCGCCGGTTCCGACATCTCCAGTTCATAGTCCTCGTCGAGCGTGTCGGCGAGTTCGGCTTCCAGCCAGTCCCTGGCGCCGGACTTGGGTATGGATTCATTCATCTCGTGCTGCTCCATCTGCAAGCTGCCGCCTCCGGCAACGGCCGGGCGCACTGGCGGCGTCCTGACGGCCGCGCGCAACACCCTGACCGACTGAGTATAGGCCGGCAATGACGGTTTTATTGCAGGGGCACGCCACGGCCGCTCATCGGTGTGCGGGGCCGGAGGGCGACAAGCCGCGCGGATTGTCCTACAAATCCAGCAACCCTATCGGGCCATTCTACTCAATCGCGAGGACTGACATGGAATACCGCACTCTCGGCCGTTCCGGCCTGAAGGTTTCGACACTGACCATGGGCACCATGACCTTTGGCGGCGCCGGCCCTTTCGCGGCTGTCGGCAACAGCGATCTCGCCGAGGCGAAGCGCATGATCGATCTATGCATCGATGCCGGCATCAATCTCATCGACACGGCCAATGTCTATTCGAACGGCCTCTCGGAGGAGATCATCGGTGAGGCGCTCGGCGGCAAGCGCAAGAGCGACGTGCTGATCGCCTCCAAGGCGCGCATGCGCATGGGCGATGGCCCCAATGACGAGGGCCTGTCGCGTCATCATTTGATCCGCGAATGCGAGAAGAGCCTGAAGCGGCTCAAGACCGACGTCATCGACATCTATTTCCTGCACGAATGGGACGGCGTGACGCCACTCGAAGAGACCATCGCCGCGCTCGACACGCTGGTCGGCCAGGGCAAGATCCGCTATGTCGGCTGCTCCAACTATTCCGGCTGGCAGGTGATGAAGGCGCTCTCCATCAGCGACAGCCGCCATCAACCGCGCTTCGTCACCCAGCAGATCCACTACACGCTCGAGGCACGCGAAGCCGAATATGAGCTTCTGCCGATCTCGGTCGACCAGGGGCTGGGCGTGCTGGTGTGGAGTCCGCTGGCGGGCGCCCTGCTGTCGGGCAAGTATCACCGTGACAGCCCGACCGCGCGCCAGATCGCCGGGTGGTCCGAACCGCCGATCCGCGACGAGGACCGGCTGTGGCGGATCGTCGATGTGCTGGTCGAAATCGGCAAGGCCCGCGGCGTATCCGCCGCACAGGTGGCGCTTGCCTGGCTGCTTGGCCGGCCGGCCGTCAGCTCGCTGGTGATCGGCGGGCGCAACGAGGCCCAGTTCAAGGACAATATCGCGGCGGCCGGCCTGACGCTGACCGGCGGGGAACGTGACCGTCTCGACGCGGTCAGCCGCCCGCCCCTGCTCTATCCCTATTGGCATCAGCAGCTGACGGCAAAGGAACGTTTCGGCGCCGCTGACCTTGTGATCGACCGAAGCAGCTTATAGGAACCCTGATGCCGGCTCCGAGACGTCGGAAGGCGAACGACGCGTAGTCAGCCCACAAGAACAGCAAAAAGGAGCCGCCATGGCACGAGCACCAAATTACGATCAGGAACGCAAGGAACGCGATCGCCAGAAGGCGGCCAAGAAGGCCGAAAAGCTGGCGGCCAAGGCTGCGGCGCGGGAGCGTTCGAAACCCGAGACTGACGCCGAGACTGAAACAGAGGAGTGATGGCGCGCGGCAATCCGGCCTGGATCAGGCCGGCGCCTTGTCGCTGACGAAGACGTCCACTTCACGCGCCGCCGCGATAAAGGCGCGCCTTGCTTTCATGGCCGGCTTGTCGCCGGCCAGCGCATCGTGGCAGGCCTGCAGCGCCGCCCGATGCTTGGGAGTGCGCTTGCCGGGCCAGCTGTTCATGAGGTAGTCGGAAGCCTCGCGGGCCGAGCGTAAGAGCTGTGTACTTCCCGCCGTGACTGATTTGACGGTCACGGGTACTTCAAATCGGTTGTTTTCCATCGCCCGGTCCTACGCCATCGGCGTCCGCGAAGCGAGGCCGAAAAGTGGGGCTCGGGGCCGGCGGTCCTTTTTTCGGCGGCGAGTGGCCTGCCCTGCAGGCCACATTATGCCGCCACGACGGCAAATCCCCTGGCGCGAAGGCCGCGGCGATCATTGGCCAGCGACGTCAACAGGCGGTCGCGACTGCCGACGATATGCTCCGAGAGCAAGCGCGCGGCTTCCTGTGCATCGCCGCTCCGCACGGCGGCCAGGATGGCGTGATGCTCGGACCACGCGCGGCCAAGGGCCGCTCCATCGCGTACCTCCAGCCAACGGGCGCGCGAAAGCCTGGTCATCGCATCGCGGACGGCTCGAAACAGGAATTCATTGCCGGACAGTCGTGCCAGCTCGATGTGGAAATCCATGCCGACGCGATGCCATTCCTCGCGCGGAGTGTCGTCGTCGCAGGAGACGAGCATAGCCTCGACGACATCGACGGCACTTCTGTCGACAAGCCCGCATGTCAGCCGCAAGGCCGCGACCTCGACCGCTTCGCGGTAGACCGCGATCTGCTCGAGTTCGGCCAGGTTGATGGGCGAGACCGTCCAGCCGCGCCCGTCCCTGCCGACCAGCCCCTCGGTTTCGAGCCGCAGCAGCGCAGCCCTGACCGGCGTGCGCGAGGCGCCGAAGCGGCTTTCGATCCAGCGCTCGGTGAGTTTCTCACCGGGGCCGATCTCAAGTCCAAGGATCATCTCGCGGAGCTGCCGTTCGACGTTGTGCATCTGCGACATCGTTGTTGCCTTTTCACGTGCCGCATTGACAGCGGCCGGACTGTGGGTCCATGACGGATACCGACTTGGTATCCCAAAATGGTATCCACAACAATCCCCTGACACACGCAGGCACGACATGACGCAGAACGATACGGAACAGGGCGGCTACAACATCCACTGGCGGCGCAACCTCGCCGTCTGCTTCGCGGGTTCGTTCAGCACGCTCATCGCCATGACCCTGCTCTTGCCGTTCCTGCCGCTCTATGTCGAGCAACTGGGCGTCGAGGGCCATGCGGCGATCGTGCAATGGTCGGGCATCGCCTATGGGGCGACCTTCTTCGCGGCGGCGCTCGTTGCGCCGTTATGGGGACGGCTCGGCGACCGCTACGGCCGCAAGCTGATGTTGGTACGCGCCTCCTTCGGCATGGCGATCTGCATGTCGCTGACTGGAATGGTCGAGACGGTTTGGCAATTGGTGCTGCTGCGCCTGCTGATCGGCTTTGCCGGCGGCTATTCCTCCGGCTCGACCATATTGGTGGCCATGCAGACGCCGAAGGACCGCTCCGGCTGGGCGCTCGGTGTCTTGTCCGCTGGCATCACGGCAGGTTCGCTGGTCGGCCCCTTGCTCGGCGGCGCGCTGCCGCCGGTAATCGGTATCCGCGCGACCTTTCTGTTGTCCGGCGGCGTCATCTTCCTTGCCTTCCTGGCGACGACATTCCTGATCAAGGAGAACCAGCGCCCGCAAGCAAGCAAGGCCGCGACGGCGGCAAAGCCGAAGAGCGGCTGGTCGCAAATTGCCGACAAGCGTCCGGTCGTGGCCATGCTGACGACCGGCATGCTGCTGGCCTTCGCCACCATGTCGATCGAGCCGATCATCACCGTCTATGTGCAGCAGCTGATCGAGGACCAGAGCCGGGTGACGCTCGTTGCCGGCGTGGTGATGTCGGCGGCCGCTCTTGGCGCCATTCTGTCGGCGTCATGGCTTGGCAGGCTCGCCGATCGCGTCGGTCATTGGAACGTCGTCGTCGGCGCGCTGGCCGTGTCGGCGCTGCTGCTCATTCCACAGGCCTTCGTCACCGACGGCTGGCAACTGATCGCGCTGCGCTTCCTGATGGGCCTGGCGCTCGGCGGTTTGCTGCCTTGCATCACCAGCGTCATCCGCCACAACATTCCCGACGGCGTCGGCGGCAACGTGCTTGGCCTTTCGATCTCGGCCCAATATGTCGGGCAGGTGGCCGGACCGCTTGCGGGCGGTTTCGTCGGCGGCCATTTCGGCATGCGGGCGGTGTTTCTCGGCACGTCGGTGCTGATGGCGCTCGGCGCGGTCTACAACTGGATTGTCCAGGCGCGGCGGACGCGGCATATGTTGATGGAAGCGGGCAAGCCCTGACAAGCTGCCCAGCCGATCAAGCGAAGGAGCGTCGACATGAACCTGGCCGAAACGACCGGCAGCCGTCTGCTTGTGCTCGCCGCAGGCCTTATTGGCGCGGCAGGAGTGGCGCTGTCGGCGGCCGCCGCGCATCTCGGCGGCGCCTTCACCGGTACGGCGGCATCCTTCCTGCTGATGCACGCACCGGCGTTTCTGGCCGTCGGTCTCCTCGACGCGAATCGCCCGCTGCGGATAGCCAGTCTGGTGCTGCTCGTCGGGCTCGTGCTTTTCACGGGCGATCTTCTTGCCCGCGATTTTCTGGGATCGAGGCTGTTTCCGATGTCGGCGCCGATCGGGGGCACCCTGCTCATCGCAGGCTGGCTGGCCATAGCTGTCTCCGCCGTGGTGCGTCGGCGCCCCTGAGATGCGCGGCCGGTTTCAATCCCGGCGACGTTCAAGTCGGATCCAAAGATCGCGGTTGCGCGCCGAGAGCTTCGCGCGGCGCGGCGCCTCTGGCCGCTCCGCGGCCGGGCTGATGCCCCAATAATTGCGATAGATGTCGTCGAACAGATGCTTCATGGGATGCATGGCCCTTCTCCTTTTGATTTTAATTGAATCGATCCAATCGGCCGGCGCAAAAAATTCACGCCAGTCAGCTCCGCTTGCGCGCCACCAGGAAGCGCAGATCGCGAATCCACGGGCTTGTTCCGCCGCGGCGCTTGGACACTTTGGCGGCCGACCCGATGCTCCAGTCGTTGCGGTAGATGTCTTCGAACAGATAGTTAACAGGATGCATGGCGCACCTCTCATCTAGTTTGGTCCAGCAGGCAAGCCTGAATTGGATCGATTCAAAGATAGGCCTGCGGAAGCCGCCGGTCAAGCGAAATTTGAATCGATCCAACGAAAGTGCTAGATGCAAATCGGGAACGTGCTAAATGCATGTCAGGAGGCACGCACAAATGGCGTCACTCACCGCAGGCAATCGACGACCCGTCCGGCTGGCCGACATCGCCAAGGCCGCCGGTGTTTCGCATGGCACTGCCTCCAATGTTTTCAGCCGCCCCGAGATCGTGCGCGAAGAAGTCCGCGAACGTGTTCGCGCGACGGCCGAGGCGATGGGCTATGCCGGCCCCGACCCCAAGGGCCGCCTGCTGCGGGCCGGCAAGGTCAACGCCATCGGCGTCGCCACCGCGGAGCCCCTCTCCTATTTCTTCGAGGATCCCTTCGCGCGCGTGATGATGGCGGGCATCTCGCAGGCCTGCGATGCGACCGGGGCCGGCATCTCCTTAGTCTCGGCCGCCAACACCGAACAGCTTGCCTGGAATATTCAGAGCGCCCTTGTCGACGGCTTCATCGTCTTCTGCATCGAAGGGGGCTCGCGCCTCGTCGAATTGGCGCGTGAGCGCAAGCTGCCATTCGTGGCGCTCGACCTGGATTCGGAGGATGGGTCCGTCGCGGCGATCGGCGTCGACAACATCGCCGGCGCCGGCCTGGCGGCGCGTCATCTCACGGATCTCGGGCATCGCCGCTTTGCCGTGCTGGCGCTGCCTTTCGCCGATGACAGGATAGGCCTCATTTCGCCCGAGGAGCTTCGCACCGCAGCCTATGCGGGGACACGCGATCGCCTCACCGGTTATTTCCGGGAGCTTTCGCGGGTTGGCATCGATACATCCAAGGTGCCCGTCTACGAAACCGCCAACAATGCCGCCACCACAAAGGCGGGGCTGGAAACGATCTTTGCTTCCCGCGAGCCACCCACGGCTATCCTGGCGATGTCGGACAGAATGGCCTTGGCAACACTTGAATGGCTGAGCGCGCGCGGGCTGAACGTCCCCGATGATGTTTCAGTCATCGGTTTCGACGGCGTTCCCGAAGCAGCGCTATCCGAGCCGCCATTGACCACGGTAGCACAGCCGATCGCCGAGATGGGCCGGCTTGCCGTCAAGGCGATCCTGGAAAGCGACGGCAAGGTCAGCCGGCAATTGCTGCCGGTCGAACTGATCGTGCGCGCCTCCTCGGCTCCGCCGCGCCGCTGAACCGGCTCGCCGACCTCAGCGGTTGGCTCTTGCCACGGCCGAGATACCGAAAGACGCATGGACGGGCTTGGCGTCCTTTTGCGTCGTCCTGGCTTTCCCCGAACCGCCGATGGTCGACAACCATTCGAGGTAGAAGGCGAGCGCGAACTGCATCGCGATGCCGGCGGCGAGCAGCAGGCTGTCATAGGCGAGGCCGCCGGGATTGATCAGCTTCATCACCTGGGCGACCATGGCGATCAGCGTGCCGGCGATGAACACTGGCAGCGAGCGCTTGCCGAGTATCGCCAGCGGATGGTCGGGGCCGGTGCGAAACAGGTTCGAGACCACAGGCAGTGCCACCACCAGATAGCTGACCGCCAGGATATGCAGCAGCCGCGGCAGCGACAGGAATGTCTTGTCGAAGCCGGTCAGCACCACCGGCAGGTCGAACCAGGTCACCTGCCCCCAAAGCGGACTATGCACCCATGCCAGCGCGGCCAGCACATAGGCGGCGGCGGCACCGATCAGCCAACGGTTGACCGGAATGACGCCGCCGCGCCTGACATGCAGCATGGCGGCAAGGCCGATGTTGAACAGGAACTGCCAGGACAGCGGATTGAGGAACCACAGGCCGGGCTCGGGATAGTTCGGCGGGGCGATCTGCCAGATGCCGGCTACAAGCCATAGCAGGCCGGACACGGTCAGCGCTGCAAGCGGCCTGTAGCTGATGAACAGCAAGAAGGCCGGCGCCAGCAAAAGCAGCACCGCGTAGACCGGCAGTATGTTGTTGTAGCCGAGCTGGTGGCCGAGCGTGACGATGCCGACCACCACCTCGGGCGTGTCCTTCATCAGCGGTTCGATGTTGATCAGCTTCAGCAGTTCCGGCCTATGGCCGAACACCGCCGCGGCACAAAACAACGCCATCACCGCCATCGTGGTGACGATATGAGCGATGTAGAGCACGCCTGCCCGCCGCCACATCTTCAGCGTCGCGAGCAGCCGGCCTCCCGGGCGGAACTTCGTGCCATAGGCGAGCGCGACCGAAATGCCCGATATCAGCACGAAAGCCTCGGCCGCATCCGAAAAGCCGAAATTCTTGTAGGTCAGCGTCTCGAAAGCCGTGCCCGGCACATGGTCGACGAAGATCGTCAGCAGCGCGAGCGCACGCAGCACATCGATGCGCGTATCGCGCTCGGTTGGAACTGGGGTGGTCATCGACAAAAGGCCTCAAAGCTGGTTGTTCATGCCCAGCAATGCGACCCCCGGCGCACCGCTTCGATTCCTCCGCGATGGAGTATATCGGCGCAGAAACGGACTGAAATGCGCCCGGTTCAATCAACTTTCGCGGAGCATGAAAATATTGCGTTTTGAAGCCGGCAAATTGAGCGAAACGAAATATAATCAAAAGGATGCGGCATGAGCGATACAAGCCTCGAAAACGGCCTGCCGCGGCTGGATCTGACCTTCCCCTACCGCTTCTTCGGATCCGGCGGAGCCAGCGACGACTGCCTGTTCCTGCTGCATGGATCGGGTGTCGACGAGACGACCCTGGTGCCGCTGGCGAGGCAGATCGCGCCACATGCCTGCCTGGTCGCCGTGCGTGGCCGCATCGTCCAGGATGACGGCTTCCGCTGGTTCGAGCGGATCACGCCGACCAGCTTCGAGCAGGCCAGCATCCGCCACGAGACGGCGGCTTTCGCGCGGTTCGTGGCCGCGGCCATGGAGCGGCACCGGATCGATCCGAAGCGCACGGCTTTTCTCGGCTATTCCAACGGCGCCAATCTGGTTTCCAGCCTGATGCTGCTCCATCCCGGCCTTGTCGGACGGGCGGCACTGCTGCGACCGATGCCGGTGCTGGACGAGACGCCGGCAACCGATCTGACCGGCATCAAGGCGCTGATCGTCGCGGGCGCCGCCGACCTGACCTACGGACCCTTCGCGCCGGCGCTGGTAACGCTGCTCAGCCAGCGCGGTGCCGAGGTCGATGCGCGCATCGTCGCTTCGGGCCATGAAATCGGCGATCCCGATGTCGCGATCTTGCGACAATGGCTTGCCCCGCCCGTTCCTGTCGCCTGACAGGCAAGACGCGGATCGCCGCGCTCAGCCCGGTTCAGCGATGCCGGCCTGCGCCCCGGCAATCAGCAAGTCGAGGCCGCTTTCGAACAGCACCTCGTGACCGCCCGCACGATAATCGGCCAGGGCCTGGCTGAGCAGCGGGTAACCGCTTGCCTTGGCATCGAGCGCCGCACCTCGACCTGGGCCGGCCGGATATTCTGCCTGTTCCTCGAGGACGCAGCCCACCGTGTAGCGCCCGACGATCATCAGCAACCGCATGGCCATGACGGAAGGCATGCCGGCCTCGCGCAGAAAGTTGAGCAACCGTTCGACATGTTCGAGATCGCCCGGATCGGCCTCGGTACCGGCATGGACGCGCGCACCGTCGCGATAGGCTATCAAGGCGCCGCGAAAGCTGCGGGCGTTGTTGCGTACGAATTCCTGCCAGCTCTCGCCCGGCAGTGGGGCTCGATGGTCATGGCCGCGCCGCAGAATCTCCTCGTTCATTGCGTCGAGCAGGGCGCGCTTGTTCCTGAAATGCCAGTAAAGCGCCGGCTGCTGGACCTTGAGCCGCTGCGCCAGCAGCCGCGTCGAGAGCGCATCGATGCCGACTTCGTTCAACAGCTCGAGCGCCTGCGCGACGATCAGCGCCTTTTCCAGCTTCATGTGCACCTCGCTTGCCCGTCCATTTTATCGGTGATAAACGCCACCTTATCACCGATAAACTTTAGGAAAGAAGCATCTCGATGAAAAGGGCCTATCTCGTCGTGCTGACGGCAATGGCGCTGGACGCGGCCGGCATCGGGCTGATCATGCCGGTGCTGCCGGGGCTGTTGCGCGAGGTTGGCCATGTCGAGGACATCGGCTGGATTTTCGGCGCGTTCCTGGCCGCCTATGCCGCCATGCAGGTGCTGTTTTCGCCCCTGCTCGGCGCGTTGTCGGACCGCTACGGCCGCCGGCCGGTGCTGCTTCTGTCGCTTGCCGGGTCGATGCTGGATTATCTGTTCATGACCTTCGCGCCGTCGCTGCCGCTGCTGTTCGTCGGCCGACTGATCGCCGGCATAACGGGCGCCAGTATGGCGGTGGCCTCCGCCTATATGGTCGACATCAGCAGCGAAGAGCGGCGCGCCCGCGCCTTCGGCCATCTGAGCGCGGCTTTCGGCGTCGGGTTCATCGCCGGTCCGGCGCTCGGCGGCCTGCTCGGCGATCTCTGGCTGCGCGCGCCGTTCCTGGCGGCGGCAGGGTTCACCGGCGTCAATCTGGCGCTGGCCTTCCTTCTGCTGCCGGAGCCGGAGCGGGTCGGCGGCACAGGCGAGCCGCTGTCGTTGAACCCGCTGGCGCCGCTGCGTTGGGCGTTGACTTTTCCGGCCCTCCTGCCGCTGCTCGGCGCCTTTGCCGTGCTCGGCCTTGTCGGCGAAGTCGGCGGCACCGTCTGGGTTCTCTACGTGCAGGACAAATTCGGCTGGAGCCTTTTCACCGTGGGCATCTCGCTGGCATTGTTCGGCCTCTTCCATGCCGGGGCCCAGGGTTTCGTCGCCGGACCGATCGCCGAGCGTTGGGGCGAAAGGCGAGCGCTCATGGTCGCCATCCTTGCCGACAGCACGGCCTATGTGTCGATCGCGCTCGCCTGGCAAGGCTGGATGGCGTTCGCGCTGTTGCCGCTTTTCTGTCTCGGCGGCATCGGAGCCCCGGCGCTGCAATCGTTGCTGACGTCACGTGTCGGCGCCGATCACCAGGGGCGATTGCAAGGTGTGCTCACCAGCATGACGAGCCTGGTCTCGGTGTTCGGACCACTCGTCATCGCCATGCTCTATTTTCGCACTCGAATGGTCTTCCCAGGCATGGTGTGGGTCGCGGGCGCGACCCTCTATGTCCTCTGCCTGCCCCTGCTGCTCGCAACCGGATCGCCCACGGCCAAACGGGAGGCGGCGGAGTGAGGATGATAGTGCGCCGGCGGCAGGACTATCCCTGCCCCATCCTGTTCCAGGCGTCCAGCCCGGCGATCTTGTAGGCCTCGGCCAACGTTGGATAGTTGAAGGTGTTGTTGACGAAGAAGTCGACCGTGCCACCCAGATTGATCACCGCCTGGCCGATGTGGATCAGTTCGGTGGCGCCCTCGCCGACGATATGCGCGCCGAGCAGGCGGCGCGTCTCGATCGAGAACAGAAGCTTCAGGAAGCCGGTGTTGACGCCCATGATGTGGCCGCGCGAGGTCTCGCGGAAACGCGCCACGCCAACCTCGTAGGCGGCGCCGCTCTCGCGCACCTGTTCCTCGGATTGGCCGACGGTGGAGATCTCTGGCACCGCGTAAATGCCATAAGGAAAGGTTTCCGGCGGCGGCGGCAAGGTCACGCCGAAGGCATGGCAGGCGGCCACCCGGCCCTGCTCCATCGAGGTGGAGGCCAGGCTCGGAAAGCCGATCACGTCGCCGGCGGCGTAGATGTTGGGCACGCTGGTCTGGAAGATATGCGGATTGACTTTGATGCGTCCCCTGGAGTCAGCCTCGATGCCGACCGCGTCGAGGCCGAGGCTACCGACATTGCCGGTGCGGCCCGCGGCATAGAGCACGATCTCGGAACGTATGGTGCGGCCGTCGGCCAGCGTGACCTCTGCATGGTCGGGTCTCGAGGCGATCTCCTTCACGGCGCTTCCCAGCCGGATGGTCATGCCGCGGTCGCGCATCTGGTGGATGAAGTCGTCGACGATCTCGCGGTCGACGAAATCGAGGATCGTGTTGCGCGGCTCGACCAGCGTCACCGGCACGTCGAGCGCCGAAAAGATCGTCGCGTATTCGACCCCGATGACGCCGGCGCCGATGACCGTCAGCGTGCGCGGCAAGCGGTCAAGCTCGAGCATCTCGTCACTGTCGAACACGCGGCTCTTGTCGAACGGCACGTCGCGCGGCCGGTGCGGCCTCGTGCCGACGGCGATCAGCGCATTGGCGAAGCCGACCTCGCTGTAGTCGCCATTGTCCGATGTCAGGCTGACCCTGTTGGGCCCGAGAAATTTCACCGCGGCACGGGCGCTCTTGACCGTGTTGCGCATGAACTGGTGCTGCAGCACCTCGACCTCGTGGTCGAGGGTCTTGTGCAGGCGCTCGACCAGGTCGCCGACCGAGATGTCCTGCTTGACCCGGTAGCCGCGCCCGTAGAAGCCGCGCTCGCGCCAGCCCGAGAGATTGAGCACGGTTTCGCGCAGCGTCTTCGACGGAATGGTGCCGGTGTGCACGGAAACGCCGCCCAGGCGCCGCCCCCTGTCGACGACCAGTACCGATTTGCCGAGCTTGGCCGATTGCACAGCGGCACGACGGCCGGAAGGGCCGCTGCCAATGACCAGCATGTCGTAGTCCATCCTGCCCGTCCCTGCCCCTCGGCGCTTTTGGTGCGCCGCAACAAGCTAACGCCATGTCAGGCGCGAATTCAACCGGCCCGCCGGCCGCTTCGCCCGCCTTGCTTACCGGCGAAGGCCCGATCTTGATTCCGTCATCAGCCTTTACCATTTTCCCAGCAGGTGGGGCGCAGGCTAAGCAGGCCCCTGTTACGAGGAAATGACATGAACGCTCGCGTTCTCGACGGCGAAATCATCAACACCAGGCTCGACGACGTCAGGGTCTATGAAGGCGTGCGCACGCGCCGTGTCCTGGCGGTCATGATCGACTATGTCATTGTCGCGCTGCTCACCATCCCTGTCGCCATACTGGTGTTTTTCCTCGGGCTTTTGACCCTCGGGCTTGGCTGGATGCTGTTCGGCGTCCTGGTCCCGGCGGTCGCGATTCTCTACATCTGGAACACGCTTGGCAGCGCCGACCAGGCGACCACGGGCATGAAGATGATGGGCATCCGGCTCGACCGGCTCGACGGCAGGCCGATCGACGGGCTCACGGCGGTGGTCCATTCGGTGCTGTTCTGGGCCGGCAACGTCATCCTGTCGCCGCTGGTGCTGCTGGTGACGCTGTTTGCCGATCGCAAGCGCACGCTGCACGACCTGCTGCTCGGCACGGTGGTCAGCCGCACCGGCCGCTAAGAGGCATTTTCGCAAGCATCGCCGCGGCGTCGGCGCAAATGTGAAGGCGTCCACATGGCCACGCCTTCACAATCCTGTTGAATTTTTCGCTTTCCGCGCCAAAGGTAGAGCGATTCGAAGGAGTGTTTCCGAGACTCGATGACGCAGCACCCGACCCAGTCGCCGCAGTTCTTCCTGACCGCGCCGTCGCCGTGCCCCTATCTCGACGGCCAGTTCGAGCGCAAGGTGTTCACGCATCTGGTCGGCGACAAGGCGTCGGAGATGAACGATCTCCTGACGCAAGGCGGGTTCCGCCGCTCCCAGAACATCGCCTACAGGCCGGCCTGCGAAACCTGCCGCGCCTGCGTCTCCGTACGCATCCTGGCGCAGGAATTCGTCGCCAGCCGCAACATGAAGCGCGTGCTGCAGCACAATTCCGATCTTGTCGGCGCCATGCACAATGCCGAGCCCTCGACCGAACAATATTCGCTGTTCCGCAGCTATCTCGACGCCCGCCACCGCCGCGGCGGCATGTCGGACATGACGGTTCTGGACTACGCCATGATGGTCGAGGACACCCATGTCGACACCAAGGTCATCGAATACCGCCGGCGCGGACCCGACACCTTCATCACCGGCAAGGGACAGGGCGAGCTGATCGCTGTGGCGCTCACCGACAAGATGGCGGACGGCTTGTCGATGGTCTATTCCTATTTCAATCCCGACTTCGAGGAGCGGTCTCTCGGCACCTTCATGATCCTCGATCACATCGCTCGCGCCAGGGCAATGGGGCTGCCCCATGTCTACCTGGGCTACTGGGTCAACGGCTCGCGCAAGATGAATTATAAGATGCGCTTCATGCCGCAGGAGCATCTCGGTCCGAAAGGCTGGGAGCGCTACACCAACGAAGCGGTCTCACGCTGAGTTTTTCCAAGATCCACGTTTAACTGTTTCAACGCAGGGGATGCTGGTCTTTCAGCCGCTTGGCGGGAGAGTGCGTCATTGCGCCGATCGGCCGCTCCGTCCGTATTTCATTACGAAAGTTTGCATATGAGTTCCCACAGCGACCACCAGAAGGGCCTTCTGATAACCGCCATTGGCGGCCTGACGCTGACCGTCGACATTCCGCTGATCCGGCTCGCCGATGGCGGCGCATGGACGATCCTGCTCTTGCGCGGAGGGACCACCTTCATCGCGGCAATGATCATCTGGGCGGTCTGGCGGGTGCTGAGCCGAAACGCCCCGCAGCTCATTCCAGGCTGGTCGGGACTGGCGGCCGCGATATGCTACGGGCTGACCTCGATCACCTTCGTCACCGCCGTCTTCCACACCTCGACCGCCGACCTGGTGTTCATCCTGGCCTTCAACACGGTGTTCGCCGCGCTCTTGTCCTGGTTGTTTCTCCGGGAAAGACCGCGGGCGGTGACGCTCGCGGCGATGCTGGTCATGATCCTCGGCGTGCTGGTAATCGTCGGCGGATCGGTCGGCACCGGACATCTGTTCGGCAATTTCATGGCGCTGTGTTCGGCCTTCTTCATTTCCGTGGCCATCACCATTTCGCGGGCCAGCGGCAAGGACATGGGCTTCACGGCGCTGGTCGGGGTTGTTCCGCCGCTCGTGCTGGCGGCCTTCATGGTGTCAGGCGAAGGCATCCATGTGAGCGCGCCCTGGTGGATCATCTTCAACGGCGCCGTGATCATGCCGATCTCGTTCTTCTGCCTGGCGGCCGGCCCCAAATACATCTCCGGACCGGAAGTGGCGATGTTCTACCTTCTGGAGACCGTGCTGGCGCCGGTGTGGGTATGGCTGATCTTTTCCGAAGCGCCGTCGCGCAACAGCCTGATCGGCGGCGCGATCCTGATCGTCACATTGGTGGTCCATTCGGTGTGGCAGTTGCATGACGGACGCAGGCGCCGCGCCGCCCTTACGGTGCGTCATCCTGCCTGAATCTTCTTTGCCTCGCCGTCGATCTCGATCAGCGACGGCGAGCCTTCCTGTTCCGGGGAAGCAGGCATCTCGTCCATCATCTCGACCTCACGCAGCCATTCGCGCCAGATCGCCACCAGCAGCGCCATCAGCACCGGGCCGATGAACAGGCCGAGAAAGCCCATCGTCTTGACGCCGCCGATCAGGCCGAAAAAGGTCGGCAGGAAGGGCAGTTTTATCGGTCCGCCGACGAGCTTCGGTCGCAAGGTCTTGTCGACGATGAACAGTTCGACCGTGCCCCAGATGAACAAAGCCAGGCCGGCCACCGGTGAGCCGCTGGCGGCGAGATAGATCGAAACCAGCGTAAAGGAGAGCGGCGCTCCGCCGGGAATCAGCGCCATGACGCCGGTCAGCGCGCCAAGCGTCACCGGCGACGGCACGCCGGCCAGCCAATACGCGATACCCAGCACCAGCCCCTCGCCGATGGCGATGACGGTCATGCCGGTGACGGTCGAGGAAATGGTCGCCGGCACGACGCGCGAGATGCGCTCCCACCTCGTCGGCAGGATGCGCTCGCCGAGCCGGTCGACCTGGCCCGCGAAATGCTCGCCGTCGCGATAGGCGAAGAACAGCGCGATCATCATGAACAGAAGCGTCAAAAGCAGGCCGAAGGCGCTGCCGCCGGCGGCAAGGGCGCCGCGATAGATGCTGCCGATATTGGCGCCGCTGACCAGTTGGATCAGTTCGCCGATGCCGCCGGGATGGCCGAGATTGGTCGTCCATTGCTGGTTCAGCCATTCTCCCACGACAGGCAGCGTGGCGATCCAGTGCGGTGTCGGGGCGCCGTGCCGATTGGTCTCGATCGCCCAGCCGACCCATTCGCGCACCTCGTTGATGGCGTAGGTGCCCGCGAGCGCGATCGGTATCACCAGGAAGGCGAGGATGAACAATATGGCGAAGGTGGCGGCGATGGTGCGGTTGCCGCCGACACCGGCCAAAAGCCGCCGGTAGAGCGGCCAGCTGGCGAAAGCGATGACCAGCGCGGCCAGCACCGGGAACAGGAAGCCGTGGAAGAAATAGACGCCGGCGGCAACGATCAGCACCAGCAGCCAGCGCGCCGCCGAGAGCGGTGGGATGACGGCGGCCCTGAGCGGCGTCGACAGGCCGAACAGGCGCTGCCCCGGTCTCTGGATTTTCGCTTCCTTCAAACGCTCGTCTCTCCCCGGCCCATTCGGCTGCTGTGCACTGATATAGTGCAGCAATCGTGACGATAGTCCAAATCGTGATGGTGAAGCGGCGGATTTCCGCCACGAGGGCCCTCGAGAGGAGATGGCCGGCAGGCCAGAGGGGTCGCTGCGTAAGGCGCTAGCATACTCCGTTCAAGTATGAGGTTGCGTCCGGTCGAGCCCCTCTGTCGCCTTCGGCGACATCTCCCCCACGAGGGGGGAAATTATCCAAATTTCCCCGTCCTCGGGAAACCCTTGGGCACCATGCGGCCGGCGGAGGCGCGGGCGCCGATCCATTCGGCCAGTTCCTCGCGCGACCTTGTGAAGGTGCGGTCGGCCGAATCCTGCCAGGAAAGACCGGTCTCCAGCGTAAACGGCTTGAGGTCGAGAAGCCCGCCATCCTTGTATTTCTGCAGCCGCACGCCCTTGCCGCGGCTCATTTCCGGAATGTCGGACAGCGGAAACACCAGCATCTTGCGGTTCTCGCCGACGATGGCCAGATGATCGCCGCCGACCGGCACGCAGCGCTTGGCTTCGTCGGGCGCCTTGACGTTCATCACCTGCTTGCCCTTGCGGGTGTTGGCGACGACCTCTTCCTCCGGCACGATGAAACCGTTGGCGTCATGCGAGACCAGCAGCAGCTTGCGCTTCGGATCGTGGACGAAGGCGGTGACGATGTCCTGGTCGTTGTCCATGTCGACGATGATGCGGATCGGCTCGCCATGGCCGCGCCCGCCCGGGAGCCGGTCGGCGCCGATGGTGTAGAATTTGCCGCCGGTGGTGAACACCAGGATCTTGTCGGTCGTCTGCGCATGGAAGGCTAGTTTCAGGCTGTCGCCTTCCTTGAAGGCAAGCTGAGAATGGTCGGTCAGATGACCCTTCATCGCCCGCAGCCAGCCCTTTTCCGAAACCACCACGGTGACCGGCTCGCGCTCGATCATGGCATGCGCGATGTCGGTCAGGTCATGCTCGGGCGCATCGGCGAACTGGGTGCGGCGCTTGCCGAGCTCGGTCTCGGGGCCGAATTTGTCCCGCAGGCTCGCGACCTCCCACTTGATCGTCGCCCATTGCTTGGCTTCGGACGCAAGCAGCGCCTCGATCTGCTTCTTTTCGGCGGTGAGGCCGTCGAATTCCTTGCGGATCTCGAATTCTTCCAGCTTGCGCAGGGCGCGCAGGCGCATGTTGAGAATGGCTTCGGCCTGGGTGTCGGTGAGCGACCAGCGGGCCATCATGACCTGCTTGGGTTCATCCTCCTCGCGGATGATCTTGATCACCTCGTCGATATTGAGATAGGCGATCAGGTAGCCGGCGAGGATCTCCAGCCGTCTTTCGATCTCGCCGAGGCGGTGTTTCGAGCGGCGGATCAGCACGTCGCGGCGATGCTCGAGCCATTCCTGCAGCACGCCTTTCAGCGACAGGACGTTAGGCACCTTGCCGCGTGACAGCACGTTCATGTTGAGCGGGAAGCGGCTTTCAAGCTCGGTGAGCTTGAACAGCGATTCCATCAGGATACCGGGATCGACGGAGCGGCTCTTGGGCACCAGCACGACGCGGATGTCCTCCGCGCTTTCGTCCCTGATGTCCTCGAGCAGCGGCAATTTGCGCGCCATCAGGAGCTCGGCGATCTTCTCGATCAGCCGCGCCTTCTGCACGCCATAGGGGATTTCGGTGACGACGATGCTCCAGGTGCCCCTGCCCTGGTCTTCCTGGCTCCATTTTGCCCGCACGCGAAAGCCGCCGCGACCGGTTTCGTAGGCTTCGAGGATGGAGGCTCGGCTGTCGACGATGATGCCGCCGGTGGGGAAATCCGGGCCCTGGACGAAATCCATCAGCTTCGCCACCGGCGCGTCCCGATGCTCGATCAGGTGGAGGGCGGCGTCGCAAAGTTCGGCCGCGTTGTGCGGCGGGATCGATGTCGCCATGCCGACCGCGATGCCGGACGAGCCGTTGGCCAGCAGGTTGGGGAAGGCGCCCGGGAGCACCACCGGCTCCTCGTCCTCCTCATTGTAGGTGGGCCGGTAGTCGACGGCGTCCTCGGTGATGCCCGCGAGCAGCTCGGTCGCCACATCGGTCATGCGCGCTTCGGTGTAGCGCATGGCGGCGGCGTTATCGCCGTCGATGTTGCCGAAATTGCCCTGGCCGTCGACCAAGGGGTAGCGCATCGAGAAATCCTGCGCCAGCCGCACCAGCGCATCGTAGATCGACTGGTCGCCATGCGGGTGGAACTTGCCCATCACCTCGCCGACGATACGGGCGCATTTGGCGAAGCCTTGGTCGGGGTTGAGGCGCAGCAGGCGCATGGCGTGCATGATGCGGCGATGGACGGGCTTCAGCCCGTCGCGGACATCGGGCAGCGCCCGGTGCATGATGGTCGACAGCGCATAGGCAAGATAGCGCTCTTCCAGCGCCTTCTTCAGATCGACCGGTTCGATATGATCGCCGCCACCATTGTCAGGCGGCAAAAGCCTTTTTCCCATGGGCTGGAACTAGCCGAGCGGGTGATTCGCGGCAAGAGGGCAAGCCTTGAAGCGGGTGCATGCCCTGCCCTGCAACACGAAGCCGCAGGCAAGCCCGCCAGCCAACATCAATCCGTTACATGCCGTCTCTATTGCGAAGCGCGACGCTCGGCGGCCCGGTCTCCAGCATGTTCGGATCGGGTTTGCCTTTCGCCGCGATTTTTGACCATTGTGGCGGGATGCGCCTTTTTCCCGTCCAGTTCGTCACTGAAGGGTGATGGCGCCAAAAATTGAAAAATAATTTTCAGGACACTCGCAGGGGCATTCGCGATGACAATCAAACGCTCGACTCTCAGGAAATTCGCCTTTTCGACCTTCTTGCTCACACTGCCGCTGAACGCGGCGCTCGCCCAGGACACCGCGGTCGCCGACCGGCTGAAGGCGGCACTTGCCGCGCAGGGCGTCAACATCTCCTGGACCGGCGTGACCGGCGACAACGCCAGCATGGTGTTGCAGGGCGTATCCATCAAACCGGGCGCGGAAAAAGAAGCCCTTGCGATAGGCGACGTCAAGCTCGAAGGCGTGACCGAAGCCAATGGCGGCTATGATATCGCAACCGTGTCGACCTCGGCCTTCGAACATAGCAAGGACGGCGTCACCCTCAATTTAAGCCCCCTCGTCATCCACGACATGATGGTTCCGGCCGATGGCGCCACAGGCCCGCTGGGCTCGCTGATGATGTACAAGTCCGCCGAACTCTCGAAGATGACGGTCAAGATCGCCGACAAGACCGCTTTCTCGATGGACGGGCTTGCCATCCAGATCACGCCGCCGGCGGACGGCAAGGCGATGGAATTCACCGGCACCACCGAGAAGTTCAATGCCGACCTGACGCTGGTCGAGGATCCCAAGTCGAAGGAAGTCATCAACGCACTCGGCTACCAGAACATTGCGGGCAATTTCGAGATGGCCGGCACCTGGCAGCCCACGGACGGCAAGATGGAGCTGTCGAAATACAACATTTCGGTCGAGAATGCCGGCACGCTCGGCATGACCTTCGACCTGGGCGGCTACACGCTCGACTTCATCAAGTCGCTGCAGGAAATGCAGAAGAAGATGGCGGCGCGGCCTGAAGGCGCCGACAATTCTGCACAAGGCATGGCCATGCTCGGGCTGCTGCAGCAGCTTTCCTTCAACAGCGCCTCGATCCGCTTCGACGACGATTCGCTGACCAACAAGGTGCTGGACTATGTCGGCAAGCAGCAAGGCATGTCGGGCAAGGACATCGCCAACCAGGCCAAGGCGATCGTGCCGTTCGGCATGGCGCAGCTCAACAATCCCGAGCTGACGGCGCAGGTAACGGCGGCGGTCGGCAAATATCTCGACGACCCGAAGAGCCTCGAAATCTCGGCCAAGCCGCCGGCGTCGGTGCCGTTCGCGCTGATCATGGCGGGCGCCATGTCCAATCCGACCGACCTGCCGAAGACGCTCGGCGTCACCGTCAAGGCCAACGAAGACTGATCGAAGCGACCTCGACTTGCTTCAGGATGCGAAAAGCCCGGCAGCGATGCCGGGCTTTTGTCTGGGATTCTCAAATCGAACGAGTCGCTTCGGAGGGTTCTTTAAAGCTCCGTCCGAAGCGCCGTCACGCCTCTTTCTTGATCGGCGCGACACGCAGCGACAAGTCGCGAAGCTGCTGCGGCGTGGCTTCCGACGGCGCATTCATCAACAGGTCGTAAGCCTGCTGGTTCATCGGGAACATGGTGATCTCACGCAGGTTCTTGGCGCCCACCAGCAACATCACCACCCGGTCGATGCCGAATGCCGCTCCGCCGTGCGGCGGCGCGCCGTACTGGAACGCACGGTAGAGGCCGCCAAAGCGTTCCTCGACGGTCTGGCGATCCAGGCCGACCATCTCGAAGGCCTTGACCATGGTTTCGGGCAAATGGTTGCGGATGCCGCCCGAGGCGATCTCGAAGCCGTTGCACACGGCGTCGTACTGGAACGCCTTGATGCCGAGCGGCTCCTGGTTGTTGAGGGCGTCGATGCCGCCCTGCGGCATCGAAAACGGGTTATGGGCGAAATCGATCTTCTTCTCGTCCTCGTTCCACTCGAAGAACGGAAAGTCGACGATCCAGCACAGCTCGAAACGGTCGCGATCTACAAGGTTCAGTTCCTCGCCGGCGCGGGCGCGCGCAGCGCCCGCGAAGGAGACGAATTTCTTTGGATCGCCGGCGACGAAGAAGGCGGCATCGCCATCGGCAAGGCCCAGTTGAAGACGGATCGCCTCGGTGCGCTCCTCGCCGATGTTCTTGGCAAGCGGACCCGCGCCTTCGATTTTCTCGCCTTCCTTGCGCCAGAAGATGTAGCCCAATCCGGGCTGCCCCTCGCCTTGCGCCCAGCTGTTCATGCGGTCGCAGAAGGCACGGCTGCCCCCGGTCCTGGCCGGAATGGCCCAGACCTCGGCCTTGGGATCGTTGGCCAGGATGTTGGCGAAGACCTTGAAGCCGGAATCACGAAAATGGTCGGAGACCGCCTGCATCTCGATCGGGTTGCGCAGATCCGGCTTGTCGGTACCGTATTTGCGCATCGCAACATCATAGGGAATGCGCGGCCAGTCCTTTGTGACGGGCTTGCCGTTGGCAAAGGCCTCGAAGACCGATGTCATCACCGGCGCCATGGTGGAAAGCACGTCATCCTGCTCGACAAAGCTCATTTCGAGGTCGAGCTGGTAGAATTCGCCGGGCAGGCGGTCGGCGCGCGGATCCTCGTCGCGGAAGCAGGGGGCGATCTGGAAATAACGGTCGAAACCCGAGACCATGATGAGCTGTTTGTACTGCTGCGGCGCCTGCGGCAGCGCATAGAAGGTGCCGGGGTGAATGCGTGACGGCACCAGGAAGTCGCGCGCGCCTTCGGGCGACGATGCGGTGAGGATCGGCGTCGAGAATTCGGTGAAGCCGACCTCGCCCATGCGCTTGCGCATCTCGGCGATGATCTTCGTGCGCGCCACGATGTTCCTGTGCAGCGTCTCGCGGCGCAGGTCGAGGAAACGGTATTTCAACCTGATGTCCTCCGGATAGTCCGGCTCGCCGAACACCGGAAGCGGCAATTCCTTGGCCGCCGAAAGCACTTCGATCTCGCGCGCGAAAATCTCGATCTCGCCGGTCGGCAGGTTGGCATTGGTGGTTTCAGGCAAGCGCGCCTTGACCTCGCCGTCGACGCGGATCACCCACTCGCCGCGCACCGTCTCGGCGATCTTGAAGGCCGGCGAATCGGGATCGGCGACGATTTGGGTCAGGCCATAGTGGTCGCGCAGGTCGATGAACAGCAGGCCGCCATGGTCGCGCACGCGATGCACCCAGCCCGACAGGCGAACGGAACTGCCGACATCGCTCTTCCTCAACTGGGCACAGGTATGGCTGCGGTAACGGTGCATTGTCATTGGTAAGGTCCGGGGTGCTGGGTTGCAGGCAGAAGCCCGCCTGAAAATTTGCGCGAAAAGCGCATGGGAGGCCGGGTTTGTCAAGGCGAGTGGGCGGAGGGACAGGCAACGAACCCGCGTTCACGGAGTTACCTTTGGAGCGTTCGCCGGCGCGCTGGCTGACGGAGCATTAAACGGAAAAACCCGCCTGGATGGCGGGTCACTGGCGCAAATCAGCACCATAGATAGTTTGTAGCATTAACTGCCCTCACCTGTCAAGGCACCAGCGGACTGGCACCAGCGGACTGGCCGTCGTCGGATTTTTTAAACCCGAGTTTCGGACGCCCTGGATTGAACCACTCCGTCCCGGCCAGGGTCACCCTATGAACCAAGGCTCGACAGCCGCAGGCGCCGCGCGAGGTGATCGACGACCAATGCGGTGCTAGCGGAGGATGTTGCGGCCTGATGAAGGCGAATCTCCGCCCCGGGCAGCGGCGGCACATAAGGGCCAGGATGGACATCGCGCAGGCCGGACGCGAGCATGCTGCCCTTGACTACGGTAACCGCAAGGCCCTGCTCGACGATCGCCTCCGTCGCGGCAAGGCTCGGGCTGACATAGGCCAGTCGCCACGGCCGGCCCGCTCTGTCGAGCGCCTCAACCGCCCACGCGCGAAACAAGCAATCAGGGTCCGACAACGCGACGGGCAGTGGGTCGAGTTCCTCGACAGAGTGGGTCCTCGCCGCCGCCCATATCGCCCTTTCGCGGCATATCAGATCGCCCTCGGCCGCACCTTCCGGATGCATGGCGATGACCGCGTCAAATGATGAGCCGAGCCGTTTCAGCAGCCGCGCGGTGAGGCCGATCTCCATTTCGACCTGCACGAGCGGAAATCGCACGGCGATATCGGCGAGAAGGCGCGGCAGGATCTTGGTGCCGTAGTCCTCCATAACGCCGATCCGGATGCGTCCCGCCACCCGTTGGTTGAAGACACGGGCAATCGCCTGCTCGTTAAGTGCAAGAATGCGGCGTGCGTCGATCAGAAACCCCTCCCCGACGGCCGTAAGCTCGACATGGGCCGTCGAGCGACGGAACAGCGAAATGTCGAGGCGCTCTTCAAGGCGCTTCACCTGCAAGCTGACGGTGGCTTGCGTTCGATTGAGTTGCTCGGCGGCCCGCGTGAAAGAGAGCCGCTCGGCAACGACGACGAAAGCCCGCAACAATTCCGGATCGAGACTCCGACTGCTCATAGCGCAAGCTTATCAAGCTCATTGCGTTTATTCGATTCCTTTTACCCGGTTTGCCCGATACCGCTGGGCTCCGAACTGGCAGGGGGGAAGCGATGGAAACTGGAGGCGTGCTCGCAGCGATTCTCTCCAGCGCCTTTGGCGGCACCGCCGTCGGTGCCACGCGCTATCTCGCGCGTTCGCTGGATCCGCTCACCATCGGCGCGATCCGGTTCGGGGGTGGTTTTCTGGTGCTCGCCGCCGTAGCGCTTCTGCGGCGGGACAAGTGGCCTGCGAAAAGCGATTGGCCGGGCGCCGCCGCATTGGGCCTGCTGTTCTTCGGCCTGTTCCCGGTGCTCTTCAACGGGGCCCTTGTCTACACGACGGCGGCGCGAGGAGCTCTGGCGCTTTCGACGCTGCCTGTGCTCACCATGCTGGCGGGTGCGGTTCTGGGGATCGAACCGCCGACGACGCGCAAGATCGTCGGCGTCCTGGTCGCGATGGCCGGAGTGGCTGTCGCGCTTGCCAGCAGCCTGACGACAGCTCCCCAGGGCGCATGGCGCGGAGACCTCCTGATGATCGCGGCGGCATTCTGCATGGCGCTCTACAATGTCTGGTCGCGACCCTTTCTCTCCCGCTGCGCGCCGACATCATTCGCCGCGTCTGGCATGGCCGTCGGCACGGCCTGCCTGTTGGCGCTGTCGATTTTGACTGGAGGCCTGACGCGACTTGCCGCGCTTGACGGGTCTCAATGGGTTGCCAGCGGATACCTGGCCGTAATTTGCGGCGCCCTGATTTTCTTCCTCTGGGCGTTCGCGCTTGAACGTGCGCCGCCAACGCTGGTTGCCGTTTCGGTTGCCGTGAATCCCGTGACGGCATCGATCTTCGGCGCCGTCTTTCTCGGCGAGCAAGTCAATGCAAACCTGATTGTCGGGCTCATCGCGGTACTGGCGGGAATAGCCATCGCGTCGGGAGCAGCCGGGCGGTTCGCCGTGGGACGTCGAGGAAGCAGTCGCCGGCTTCCTTGAACAGAATGCCGGCGGACACATCCTGTTGGCGCGGGGAATTGCCGCTGGCATTGACGGAAGCGATGGTTCAAGAAGGGATCACAGTCATGTGATCGCCTGATGTCCTCCATCCGTCCGCTGATCCCGCTCCTCATCGCCGCAGGCATCCTGCTCGGCGGCAACGGGCTGCAAAGCACGCTGATCGCGCTGCGCGGCGCGCAGGAAGGTTTTTCGGCCTCCGATATCGGCCTGATGGGCACGTTCTATTTCGCCGGCTTCCTGCTCGGCTGCCTGGCCGTCACCCGCATCCTGAAGGCGGTCGGTCATGTCAGGACCTTCTCGGCGCTGGCCGCGGCCGCCTCGGCCGGCACATTGCTCCTGGTTCTGGTCATCGACCAGGTGATGTGGTGCGCGGTGCGTTTTGCCGGCGGCTTCTGCTTCGCCGGCCTGTTCACGGTGATGGAGGCCTGGCTCAACTCCGGGGTCAGCAACAAGGACCGCGCCCGCGTGCTTGCCATCTACCGCATGGTAGACATCGGCTCGGTCACCGGCGCGCAGTTCCTCATCCCGATCTTCGGCGCCGGTGGTTTCGCAATCTTCGCCATCATGTCGATGATGATCACGCTGTCGCTGGTGCCGGTGTCGCTCGGCGACCGCTCCAACCCGACGCCGCCGGAAGACGTCAAGCTCGACCTGGCGCGCGTCTGGCGGATCTCGCCGCTCGGCTGTTTCGGCTGCATCGCCGTCGGGGTCACCAACAGCGCGTTCCGCACGCTTTCGCCGGTCTATGCCGAGCAGATCGGCATGTCGGTCGCCGATGTCGTCACCTTCGTCAGCGTCGGCATATTCGGCGGCGCTCTCATCCAATACCCGTTGGGCTATCTCTCCGATCGCTGGGACCGGCGCTCGGTGCTGCTGGCGACGACCTGCTGCGCCATGCTCGCGGCGCTGGCGCTGGCGTTCGTGGCGGGAGCCGACCCGTTTCTGAATTTCATCATCATCTTCATCTTCGGCTGTTTCGCCATGCCGCTCTACTCGCTGTCGGCGGCGCACTCCAACGACCGCGCCGGCGCAGGCGAATTCGTTCTGATCAACGCTGCCTTGATGCTGTTCTATTCCTTCGGCGCCATTGGCGGCCCTTTCGCCGCCTCGACGGCAATGCAGTATTTTGGCCCGAGCGCGCTGTTCGTGTTCAGCGCCCTGGTCTATGCGATCTTCATCGCGGTCATTCTCTATCGGATGCGGGCGCGGTCGGGCGTGCCGGCTGGCAAGCGCAGCCGCTTCACCGCGCTTTTGCGCACCTCGACGGTTTTCGCCCGGCTGGCGAGAAGAAACGGCGATCCGGACGGGCCGGAGGGGCGGTGACGCAGCGCCAAAGCTTGACGAAAGCCTTTCCGGCTGAAATCTAGGAAGACCCTACTCCTGCCAAAAGCGATTTGATGCACGTCATCACCACCCAAAAAGAACTCGAGACCGTTCTCGCCGCTTTCGAAAAATCGGATTTCGTCACCGTCGACACCGAATTCATCCGGGAAACGACCTTCTGGCCGATCCTGTGCCTGATCCAGATGGCGGCGCCCGGCATAACGGCGCTGATCGATCCGCTGTCGCCAGACATCGACCTGAAGCCGTTTTTCAGGCTGATGGCCAACGAAGCTGTGGTCAAAGTCTTCCATGCCGCGCGGCAGGACATCGAAATCATCGTCCATCTCGGCGATCTCGTTCCCCATCCGGTGTTCGATACCCAGGTTGCGGCGATGGTCTGCGGATTCGGCGACAGCGTTTCCTACGATCAGCTCGTGCAGCGCGTCACCGGCGCGCGGCTCGACAAGTCCTCGCGCTTCACCGACTGGCGCCACCGGCCGCTGTCCGAAAAGCAGCTCGACTATGCGCTTGCCGACGTCACCCATCTCATCGAGGTCTACCAGCATCTCAGCGCCGAACTCGAGCGGGAGAACCGCGCCCACTGGCTGAACGAGGAGATGGACGTCCTGACCTCGCGCGAAACCTACGATCCGCATCCGGAGGATGCCTGGAAGCGGCTGAAGATGCGGCTGCGCAAACCGCAGGAGCTGGCGATCGTGCAGGCCGTGGCGGCATGGCGCGAACGCGAGGCGCGCGAACGCGACGTACCCCGCGGCCGGGTGCTCAAGGACGACGCGATCTATGAGGTGGCGCAGCAGGCGCCGCGCGACGCGGCAGCGCTCGCCAAGCTGCGCACGACGCCCAAGGGCTGGGAACGCTCCTCGACGGCGACGGCGCTGCTCGGCGCGGTCAACACCGCCCTTGCATTGCCCAAGGAGCAAATGCCGAAACTGCCGAAGACCTTCCAGCCACCGGAGGGCTCGAGTGCCGCCGCGGAACTGTTGAAGGTGCTACTCAGGATCGTGGCCGAAAAGCAAGGCGTGGCCTCGAAGGTCCTGGCGTCCAGCGACGATATCGACCGTATCGCCGCCGAGGGAGAGGATGCCGACGTGCCCGCGCTGCAAGGCTGGCGCCGGGCCGTGTTCGGAGAGGCGGCGCTGAAGCTGGTGCGCGGCGAGATCGGCATCAAGTTCGACAAGCGCAAAATAGCGGTGTTCGATTTGTAGGCGGAGCGCCCCAACGAAGGGGAGTACTGCTCAAAACACCCCGAGCAGATGCAGCGCGAACCAGATCCAGCCCAGCAAAAGAATCACTGCCCCCAGGAAGAAAGACCGGCTGCGCAGGAGCAGATTGTTGCTGCCCAGGTGAACCCAGGCGTGAAAATAGCGGGTCGCGACGAAGATCCACATCAGCGCCAAGGTCAAATAGTTGACGCCGTTGGTCAGGTGCAGCATCAGGCACAGCACATAGAAAAGCACCGGCAGTTCGAACTGATTGCTGAGATTGCTGGCAACGGTCACGCAGGAGGCCGGCTCGGTCGAGCGCGCCTTGTACTGGCTGACTTTGGCTTCGCCCGATTCGATGGCGGCATATCTGCGCCGGGCCATGACGCCATAGACGATGTAGACCAGCAGCACGTGCGCCAGAATGGGCCAGAAAATCGATGTCTGGTTCATGAACCCTCCCCTGCCCGGTACCCACAGGTCAATTCTGTTTCTGGGCCACCAGCCAGAAGACGGTAATGATGATCACCGGAATTGCGAGCAGCGCGAATTTGGTGACGATCAGCGCCGAGGCGAGAGCCAGGGAATCGGGATTGGCCGACAGGAAATCCGACAGAAGGCGGGCCACGGCGATGTTCTGGGCGTAGTTGGCGATCGTGTAGGGCAGCACCAGGATCAGGGCGAAGATCGATTGTATCTGGCCCGGAAGCACGCGGAAATTCCTCAACCGCCTTCCCGTTGCCAGGATCAGACTGACCAGCGTCACCGACAACAGCGCGGGGAACAGAAGATCGAAGGTCAGATAGTGCCAGACCAGGATGATCTCGCCGCCGCGCCGGCCGAGCGCCGTCAGCCAGGCCATGCCTTCATCCGGCGTGAAGCCGAAAACGCGCATGTCGAGCGACGGCAAACCGCCGCTCAACTGGCGGAAATAGAAGAACTCCATGAGCGTCATGGCGATGAAAACCGCCACCGATGCGGTGCAAAGGGCGGCAGCGTGGCGCGACAGCCGCAGGATGGTCGCGGCCAGATTGCGCCAGAACGTGTCCTGGTCGGGCCGATCAGGCTCCGCCGGGATAGTTGGGGCTTTCGCGGGTGATCGTGACGTCATGGGCGTGGCTTTCACGAAGTCCGGCGTTGGATATGCGCACAAAGGTGGCGCGTTCGCGGAAATCGGCAAGGTCGCGGCCACCAACATAACCCATAGCGGCTTTCAGGCCGCCTGCAAGCTGGTGCAGCACGCCAGACACAGGTCCTTTGTAGGGAACCTGCCCCTCGATGCCTTCCGGCACCAGTTTCAGCGTGTCGCGAACCTCCGCCTGGAAGTATCGGTCGGCCGAGCCGCGCGCCATGGCGCCAACCGAACCCATGCCGCGATAGGCCTTGAACGAGCGGCCCTGGTGCAGATAGACCTCGCCGGGGCTTTCATCGGTGCCGGCAAGCAGCGAGCCGATCATGGCGGCACTGGCGCCGGCGGCAAGCGCCTTGGCCAGATCGCCGGAATATTTGATGCCGCCATCGGCGATCACCGAGGCGCCCGATTTGTGCGCGGTCTCCACCGCCGACATGATGGCCGAAAGCTGTGGAACGCCGACGCCGGCGACGATGCGGGTGGTGCAGATGGAGCCGGGGCCGATGCCGACCTTGACGGCATCGGCGCCGGCGTCGATCAGCGCCTTTGTGCCCTCGGCGGTGGCGACGTTGCCGGCCAGGATACGCACCGAATTGGAGAGTTTTTTCGCCCGCGTGACGGCGTCAAGGACGCGCTGCGAATGGCCATGCGCGGTGTCGATGACCAGAAGGTCGACGCCTGCCTCGATCAGGCGCTCGGCGCGCTCGAAACCGTCGTCGCCGACGCTGGTGGCGGCGGCCGCGCGCAGACGCCCCTGGGCGTCCTTGGTGGCATGCGGGTTGAGCTGCGATTTCTCGATGTCCTTGACGGTGATCAGGCCGACGCAATTGCCCTGCTTGTCGACGACGACGAGCTTTTCGATGCGATGCTGATGCAGAAGCCGCTTGGCCTCGTCCTGGTCGACATTCTCCTTGACCGTGATCAGGTTCTCACGGGTCATCAATTCGTAGACCTTCTGCGCCGGATCGGACGCGAAGCGCACGTCGCGATTGGTCAGGATGCCGACCAGCCGGCCGCTCTTGTGGCCGCCGGAGCCGCCATTCTCGACAACCGGAATGCCCGAGATCGAGTAGGTGCGCATCAGCGACAACGCGTCGGCGAGCGTCGCGTCGGGACCGATGGTGACGGGGTTGACCACCATGCCGGATTCGAATTTCTTCACCTGCCGCACCTGCTCGGCCTGCTCGGCCGGCGAGAAATTGCGGTGAATGACGCCGATGCCACCGGCCTGCGCCATGGCGATGGCTAGCCTTGCCTCGGTGACGGTGTCCATGGCCGCTGACAGGATCGGCACGTTGAGGTCGATGTCGCCGGCAATCCGGGTGCGGATGTCGGTCTGGCCGGGCATGACCTCGGAGTGGCCGGGCTGCAAAAGCACGTCGTCAAAGGTCAGCGCCAGCGCGCCGGTGGACGTTTCGATGATTTTTGCCATGGCCAGCCCTTTGAATGCGGGAAAAGCGCTGGACCGGGATGGACAGCGCGACTCTCTTCTTCCCTTTCAGGATTGGCGGTGGCTGGTACCACGTCCCGGCACGGAAGAAAAGCCGATCGTTGCGGACGCTTCAGCTTCTATTGCGAACCAAGGAAAGCGTCCAGCAAAGCGTGGCGCGGCGATGCAAAGGGATTGACGACGGTTACACCGCCCCAGGTGAAGCCCTCCTGCAGGTCTTCCGACAGAAGCAGCCGGCAACCCGTTTGGGATGCAGCCGAAAGAATGACGGCATCCCAGATGCCGAAGCGATGGTCCGCCGCAAGATCGACAGCCATCGTCATCACCTCCGGCGTCGTCCCGGCAACCGGGAACGCGTCGCGCCAGCTAAGCAGCGCATCCCGAGCCTCCTGGCGCGACCTTCCGGCCTTGCGGACGAGGACATTGAACAGTTCACCCAGGACCTGGACCGGAACAATGGCAGCATCCTGTGGAACCTTGCGCAGCAGTTCGAGAATGTGGTCGCGTTTGTCTACGTTGTTAACGCCCTCTGCGTAGGCAAGAATGTTGGTGTCGAGCGCGACCCTCACAGGTCATCCTCGTAGAGCTCATCGCGGGTCCAGCGTCCTGCATTGGCAATCGGCTGCCGTTCGAGCCGCGACAGCAATGCCGCGCGCGAGCGGGAGGCCACGCCCTCGTGCCTCTCCGCAGGCACGATCCGTGCCACCGGCCGGCCATGGCTTGTCACGACATAGCTCTGGCCCTCGCGTACCTCACGCAGGATGCGAGAAAATCTGCGATTGGCATCGGCTGCCGAAACGGCCTCTTCCATAACCATAACGCCCTGTAGTTATTTTCACTACAATAGTGATAAGGCCCGCTTTTTGCAAGCGATTGTGTATCGCATCCGCCACCGGAGGTTGCGGTCGCATAAAAGTGACAGCAATTTAACACGACATTGGTGTCCAGCCGTGATAACCGCCCTGCCTGCCGGCAAACTCCCGGTCGGCAACATCTGGAATCAAGCCCGGACGCGTTCCTTTGAACCGAACCATTCCGCTCATATTGGCGGTCGCTCTTTTCATGGAAAACATGGATTCGACCGTCATCGCGACATCGCTGCCGGCGATCGCCCTCGACATCCACACCAGCCCGATCGCGCTCAAGCTGGCGTTGACCTCCTATCTTGTGTCGCTGGCGATCTTCATTCCGATCAGCGGCTGGATGGCGGATCGCTTCGGCGCCAAGAACGTTTTCCGCGCCGCGATCGCGGTGTTCATCGTCGGTTCGGTCGCCTGCGCTGTTTCGGGCTCGCTGCCGGCCTTCGTGGTGTCGCGTTTCCTGCAAGGCATAGGAGGCGCCATGATGACGCCGGTCGGGCGCCTGGTGCTGGTGCGCGCCACGCCCAAGAGCGAACTTGTCGCGGCGATGTCCTGGCTGACCGTGCCTGCGCTGGTGGGCCCGCTGGTCGGACCGCCGATCGGCGGCTTCATCACCACCTACTTCACCTGGCACTGGATTTTCCTGATCAATGTGCCGATCGGCCTGATCGGCATCTGGCTGGCCACCCGCTTCCTGCCTGAAACCGAATCGATGGAGACGCCGCCGCTCGATTTCATCGGCTTCGTGCTGAGCGGGCTGGCGGCGTCCGGCGTCGTGTTCGGCCTATCGGTGATCAGCTTGCCCTATCTGCCGCCGGCGACCGGCTTCATCACCGTGGCCGTCGGGCTGGTGTCGGGCGCTCTCTATCTCATGCATGCGCGCCGTGCCAGGAACCCCCTGCTGGCGCTCGACTTGTTCCGCAACCAGGTATTCCGCTCCTCCGTGCTTGGCGGCGGACTGTTCCGCATCGGCATCGGCGCCGTGCCGTTCCTGCTGCCGCTGATGTTCCAGATCGGTTTCGGGCTGACGCCGTTCCAGTCCGGCATGATAACCTTCGTCTCGGCAATCGGCGCCATCGGCATGAAATTCGTCACAGCGCTGATCTTCCGCGTCGTCGGCTTTCGTCGCGTGCTGATCGTCGGCTCGCTGGTGGCTGCCGCGTCGATCGCCGTCAACGGGCTGTTCACGCCCGACACGCCCTATCTCCTGATGCTCGCCATGCTTTTGGTCGGCGGCTTCATCCGCTCGATGTTCTTCACCGGCATCAACGCCCTTGCCTACGCCGAGGTTTCGGCCGAGGACACGAGCAAGGCAACGCCGATCGCCGCCGTCTTCCAGCAACTGTCGATCGCGCTCGGCGTGGCGGTTGCCGGCGGCATCCTGGAAATATCGACGAGCATCCATGGCAGGTCGCTGACACTGGCCGATTTCCACAGCGCCTTCTTCATCGTCGCGGCAATTTCCGCCGCCGCATCGCTGTCGTTCATGCGGCTCGCGCCGGATGCCGGCAACGCCGTCTCGGGCCACGGCCGCCTGACCATGCCCAAGCCGCTGGAACCGGTGAGGTCGCCGGGGGAGTGAGCTTTTCCCTTCTCCCCTTGTGGGAGAAGGTGGATCGGCGCGCAGCGCCGAGACGGTTGAGGGGTGTTCCAGCGGAGTGAGGCGTTGGCGTTCCCTGGAACACCCCTCATCCGACCTCGCTTCGCGAGGCCACCTTCTCCCACAAGGGGAGAAGGAAGGCGCTACTCGCGGCCCGCCTCTCTTCCTTTGAAATCCTTCGCCAGTAGATACAGCTCCACCGACTCATCGCGCGACGCAGGCGGCTTGACGTGGTGGACGGAGCGGAAATTCTTCTTCAGCATCGAGAGCAGCTCGTTTTCGGCACCGCCCTGGAACGTCTTGGCCAGGAAATGTCCGCCCGGCTTCAGCACCGACAGCGCGAAATCGGCGGCGACCTCGCACAGATGCATGGTGCGAATGTGGTCGGTCCGCTTGTGGCCGGTGGTGGGCGCCGCCATGTCGGACAGCACGACGTCGGGATCGCCGCCCAGCGCCTCGGCCAGCTTGCGCGGCGCTTCAGGGTCGAGGAAATCCATCAACAGCACCGGTGCGCCGGGCACCGCGTCCATTTCCAGATAGTCGATGCCGACGACATGCGGATTTTCCGCGGTCGATTTGGTCCGCGCGGCTGCGACCTGACACCAGCCGCCGGGGGCCGCACCGAGGTCGATCACCTTCATGCCGGGTTTCAGCAGATGGTGCTTGTCGTCGATCTCGATCAGCTTGTAGGCCGCGCGCGAGCGGTAGCCGTCAGCCTTGGAGCGCTGGACGTAGGGATCGTTGATGTGGCGCTGCAGCCAGCGGCGCGACGATTCCTTCAACCCGCTTTTCTTCTTGATCCGCGTCTTCAGCACGCGAATGCCGGCCGAGCCCGGCTTTTCCGGTTTCTTGGTCATTGGTTGATTTCTTTTTTGAGCGGGATCATGTCCTTCCGCGTCCATCGTTGCGCCAGACGCCGTCATCGGCCATCAGCTCGCTCAATATGCCCTCGCGCAGGCCACGGTCGGCGACGCGCAGCCGCTCCGACGGCCACACGGCGCGGATCGCTTCCAGGATGGCGCAGCCGGCCAGCACGAGGTCGGCGCGGTCGGCGCCGATGCAGGGGTTGGCTACGCGCTGCTGGAAATCCCAGCCGACCAGCTTTTCGACCATCCGGTCGACGCTGTCCCTGTCCATCCACAGGCCGTCGACGCGGCGGCGGTCGTAGCGTTCGAGATCGAGATGGACGCCGGCCAGCGTCGTCACCGTTCCGGAAGTGCCCAGCAGATGAAAGTTCGGGCTGGCCTTGAGGTGGCTTAGCCTGTCACGCCCGTCGAAGGCGGCGAGCCGGGCCGCGACGTCGTCGACCATGGCGCCAAATATTTCGCGCGTCACCGTGCGGCCGCCGAAACGCTCGGCCAGCGAGACGACGCCGACCGGCAGCGACGTCCACGACACGATGTGGTTTGCCAGCCGCGGCGAGCGGCGGCCGGTGAGATCGATCAGCGCGATCTCGGAGGAGCCGCCGCCGATGTCGAACAGCACGACGCCCTGCGTGTCGCGCTCGACCAGCGAACCGCAGCCTGATACCGCGAGCCGCGCTTCGGTCTGCCGGTCGATGATTTCCAGCTTCAGGCCGGCCTCGCGCTCGACGCGCTCCAGGAACTCGATGCCGTTCGCCGCCGAGCGGCAGGCCTCGGTGGCGATCAGCCGCGCCTTCCTGATCTTGCGGTTGCGCAGTTTCTCACCGCAGACCTTCAGTGCCTCGACCGCGCGGTCCATCGCCGGTTGGCCGAGCTTGCCATTGGCCGTGAGCCCCTCGCCCAGGCGCACGATGCGCGAAAAGGCGTCGATGACGCGAAACTGGCCATGACGCGCCGGCACTGCGACCAGCAGCCGGCAATTGTTGGTGCCGAGATCGAGCGCGGCGAATACCGGCAGTTCCGGCATCGGCGGCCGACGAGCCCCAGGTTCGGGCCGCGCCACCGCGATGGGCGGCGAGGCTATGCCTGCGGGTGCTGGCGCCGCGCCAGGACCGGGCGCCGGCGCTCCGTTCACCGCGGGACGAACACCGTCGCGCGCAAAAACCTTGCGCCCGCGCCGGCGTTTGCGCCTTTTCTTGGGCTTGCCCTTTTGATGATGGTTCGCGTCGCTCGCCTGCCCGTCGGCGGAGCGCGGCTCCGTCGGCCGGCGTTGCTGCCATTTGCCGGTCCCCGGGCCTGCCGGGCCCGGGGAAGCGCTGGACGCGCCCACCTCCGGCGCGCCGGCGCCGGTGTCGCGGTCTTCCACTGTCGTTCCTTCCGGCGCCGCGCGAACCGGCGAACGGACGCAGCAGGCGCTTCTTTGTTTCAAGTTGCCGCCAGACTAACAGCGCCGGCCCGGATCACCAAGTGCCGCGTGGCACGAATTTTGCCGGCTGTCCGCAAACCGCCTGCTGCCGCGTCTTACGCAAAGTGGGGGCAAACAGCGACTTTCAGCACAAATGCATGCAGGGACGGCCGCATGGCCGGGCCGATATTCCCGATCGGTTGCCGATTTTCCGGCTCTTGCCAGAGCGGCAAGGCCCGGCGGTTGAATAGCCGGCTTCGATGAGGCATTTCTGAAATGAGGGGGCAAAGCGATCGGAATCGCCGACCGCTTTCCCGCGATGACAGCGAAGGAAACGGACCGCAACGCATGGCGATCAGGCAATGAACTGGAGACGCTATTTCTGGCCGGTCGTCGGCATCGGGGCGGTGATTTTCTCGCTCCTGCTGCTCTGGCATGAATTGCGCGGCATTTCGCTCGACGATGTCTGGGACGGTATTGCGGCGATCCCGGCGAGCGGCTGGATCCTGGCGGGGCTGAGCTCGGTTGTCGCCTATGCCTCGCTGGCCGGATACGACCACATCGCGCTCCTGCATATCGGCAAACGCGTGTCGTGGCTGTTCGTCACGCTGTGCTCCTTCACCACCTACGCGCTGTCGCACAATATCGGCGGCTCGGTGTTTTCGGGCGCCGTCATTCGCTACCGCGCCTACGGCACGAGGGGATTGAGCGGACAGGATGTCGGCGTGCTGGTGGCGATCTGCTGGATTACTTTCGTGCTGTCGACCGTACTTGCCTCCGGCCTCGTTCTGGTGTTCGAGCCGCAGATCATCGATCGCTTCTCGGGCATTGCCCATCACGGCCTCTCGCGTGCTGCGGGCATCGTCATGCTTGCCGTCGTCGCCGCCTACATCTTCGGCAGCTGGCTGCATCTGCGGCCGCTCAAGATCGGCAGCTTCCAGCTTCACTATCCGGCCCTGCCGATCGTGGCGCGGCAGTTGCTGATCGGCCCGATTGAGCTGGTGGCGGCAGCCGCGATCATCTTCTTTGCCCTGCCCGAGCCCCACAACCCCGGCTATTTCGTCGTTCTCGGCGTGTTCCTCGTCTCCTTCGCGATCGCGCAGATCTCGCACGCGCCGGGCGGGCTGGGCGTGTTCGAAGTGGTGTTCCTGGCCGGGCTCTCCGACATGGACCCCGTGGGCGTGCTGGCGGCCCTGCTGGTGTTCCGGCTGTTTTATCTCATCGTCCCGCTGTTTCTGGGCCTGGGCATCGTGCTCTACTTCGAGCGCTCGCAGTTCGGGCGGACAGGGAGCTGAGGCGCCGCGCCGAAACATCACAATTGAAACACCGGCAGGCTTGACTATTTTCCGCTGGCGGCTACAAGGCAGCGCTCACAGCGGTTCGCCCGCTCGACCCGCGCGGTTCATGACCGCGCCTGCTGGGGAATAGGTTAACGGTAGACCCACGGACTCTGACTCCGTTAGTCCTGGTTCGAATCCAGGTTCCCCAGCCAAATCATTTTTCGCAGTAAAATCAATCACTTAACTTTCGACATTAGCAGGGTTCGTTAGCACCTTTTGTTAGCTTTCCGCCCTGTGGAAATCGCCTTCTTCTGGCGACCTGGCTGGTGATTCCGGCTTATGATCTGCTCATCAGGGTGAAAGGATAGGCAAATGGGCGGTGAGGCTATGTTTGAGGATGACGACGGCGCGGCGGAAATCGCCGCCGACTGGGGCGTCGATGTCGAGCTACTTCACGAAGCGGGAGGGAAACTGGAAACGATCGACAGCAACGATGGCGGGACTGTCGTTTATCTGGTTCGCTTCGACAAGGATACCGACCCAGACCTGTTGCTTGCACTGGGCGTAGTTCCCGGCAGTTTCACAAGGAAGTCAGCTTGAACGCTTTCGACAAGCCTGACTATGAACCCGATGATTGACAGCTAGTCCAAGGGCGAGGACGGAAAGATGGAACTGAAGGAATTTGTGAAGGCCGCGCTCAATGACGTCATGGACGCCGTCCAGGAGACAATTGAAGAACGAAAAGCGGATAGGCGGCACGGCTATGTTAATCCGAAAACCCACGATTTCGGCGAAATGGAAGTCGATACGATCAAGTTCGACATTGCCGTTTCGACAGGCAATAAGGCCAAAGGAGGCGCTAGCGCGTCCCTTGAGGTCTTTTCGGTAAAGCTTGGTGGTGAAGGCGGTGGCGAACGCGAACAGTCAAACGTAAGCCGGATAGAGTTCACTCTAGCCGTTGCGTGGCCTCATACTCATATCACCGACGCCAAAAAGCTGGTGAGGGCCAGATAGAACAAGGGCACGCATATTGACTGTCGTATCACCGGACCAGAATTTTTTGGCCCTTTGGAATCTCGTGGTTTCAGCCAAAGGCTTCAATATTATCGGCCAGATTTGCAGCACATCATCATTTGTGCCGTAGCGGATTTGTCTACCCTGTCGGCGCGCGACATGCGTTCGGCAGACCGAGTCGGCACGATGTGCCTTGGCGCCGCGAGAGCGAGGCGTTGCCGGCTGGAGGCAAAGTTGGCCAAGGCGGATGTGCCGATCAGTTCGTCATGCCTGTGCAGGACGAGCGTGCAGCCCGCGCCGAACTGCTGCCGTTGAGCCTATCGACACATGCATCCACGGCGACCGGGCGCTCCTGGTCCGGGTTCGCTTTGCTGGCAGTCGGTGATCGCGACCCAGGTGCGGAGGAATGGAACCAGATCGATCCTGCAACGTCATAGAAGCAGGTGCTCATGCAGGAGTGTGACGTCGATGACCAGACTCCTTCTCGTCGCGGCGGTTGTGCTCGCCATGGCGTGCGACGTATCAGCGGCGGCAAAGCTGGATGCCGCAACCGTCAACAACGCGCAATTCGACGACGGCGAAGCGAAAGGCGTCAGTGCGACCGTGCTGAAGGCGCAAATCCTTCTGGATCGCGCACGCTTCTCGCCGGGCCTGATCGACGGCCGCGCCGCAGAGAATTTCGCCAAGGCGGTCCGGGCATTTCAGGCGGCCAACGGGTTGCCTGCCGACGGCAAGCTCACGCGCGAGACCTGGGACAGGCTGGCCGCGACGTCCCCGAGCCCGGTGCTCGAGACCTACAAGTTGACGCGCAAGGATGTGCGCGGACCGTTTACCAGGCGAATTCCGGCGCGCATGGAGAGAATGGCCCGCCTGCGCAGACTCGGCTACCACAACGCGGCGGAAAAAATAGCGGAGCGCTTCCACGTCAGCCAACAATTGCTTCAACGGCTCAACCCCGACGTCGGCTTCAGGAAGGCCGGGCAAAAGGTGCTGGTGCCTGCCGTCACCCGAGGCGATCCGCCCGCAGGTGTTGCTGACGTCGAGGTCGACAAGGGCGCACGCCAGCTGCGCGTGCGCGACCCTTCCGGCAAAGTGCTTGCGGTGTACCCCGCCTCGATCGGCAGCCAGGAGAAGCCGGCGCCGAGCGGCCAAGCGGAGGTCAAACGCGTGGTGCACAATCCGACCTATCACTACGATCCCGACTTCGCCTTCAAGGGGGTGAGGACCAAACGCCCCTTCACGATCGCCGCCGGGCCAAACAATCCGGTGGGTTCGGTCTGGATCGATTTGTCCATCGAAAGTTACGGCATTCACGGGACACCCGAGCCAAGCAAGATCGGGAAAACCTTCTCGCATGGCTGCATCAGGCTGACCAATTGGGACGCCGAAGACCTCGCCTCCGAAGTGCACGAAGGCACGAAGGTCATCTTCACCGGCGAGCCGGTGGGATCAATCACAAAGGGATCGCCGTAGCGGCATCCTGGGAGCGACTCGCTTCGACTTGGCTGCTGTCCCTGAGGCGCTGCCACCTTGACCGTCAGCCGGCCGGTGCCTCAATTCACGGCTGATCTACCCCAGCCACTTCTCATAGTCGGACACCAGCAGGTGCAGCGGGGCGACGTCCTCATCGATGTTGGAAAAGCGGCCGATCGGTTCGCGAAACACGTTGTCGGTGAGATCGTCATTGACGGTCGACACCTCGCCGATCAGCACGTCCTTGCCTTCGGCCCAGAAGGCATGCCAGACGCCGGGCAGCAGCGTGACGCTCTGGCCCGGGTCGAGCTTCAGCAGTCCGCCCGCCGGCAACCGGTGGATGGTTCCGTCGACAGGCACCGACACCTCGGCCTTGGGATCGATGCCGCCGTCGCGATCATGCATGAACAGTTCCAGCACCAGCTTGCCGCCGCCACGGTTGATGATGTCCTCGGCCTTGATGTTGTGGCGGTGCATCGGCGACAGCTGGTCCTTGCGCGAGATCATGATCTTCTCGGCATAGAGCATGCCCATGCCCTTCTTCATGTCCTCGTAGCGGCCGTTGCGCACGGTGAACAGGAACAGGCCGAGCTCCTTGAATTTTTCCTGCCCGTAGTCGGTGATGTCCCAGCCGAGCCGTGAGGTGAAGATCGCAGAGGAATCGACCTGGCGCGCCTTCATCTCTTCCGGCGACCAATAGGCGAAGGGCGGCATGATGTAGCCGAACGAGCGGATGAAAGCGTCGGCTTCGCGGATGATGTCGTTGATGGCGGAGCGTTTCATGATCGTGGTCCTCGTGTCGACTTTTCCGACAAATCGCATAGCCGAACGGCGATGCGGTGTCGATCCGTATTGCCCGATCCCGGCTTGCGGCGTGGCCGCATGGAACCACGGATCCGCTTGGCTGGCCGGGTGACACAAGACACTTTCAGGGTCATAACCCTTGCGGATTCCACAGGGTGACAGATGATGCCGACCATCCACGACCTCGATACGCCATCGATCCTGATCGATGCCGCGCGCGCCGAAGCCAATATTGCCCGCGCGCAGGCGCATGCCGACCGCCACGGGTTGAAGCTCAGGCCGCACATCAAGACGCACAAGCTGCCCTACTGGGCGAAGAAGCAGGTCGCCGCGGGCGCGGTCGGCATCACTTGCCAGAAGATCGGCGAGGCCGAGGTGATGGCCGATGCCGGGCTGACCGACATTTTTCTCCCCTACAACATCCTTGGCCGCGCCAAGCTGGAGCGGCTGAAGGCGCTGCATGGGCGCGTCACCCTATCGGTGACGGCGGACAGCATGGAGACGATCGAAGGCTTGGCCGCCACCTTCACCGATGCCGGCCATCCCCTGCCGGTCCTGGTCGAGTGCGACACCGGCATGGGCCGCTGCGGCGTGCAGACGGCTGGAGAAGCGGTTGGCCTGGCAAGACAGATCGACACGGCCAAGGGCCTCGCCTTCGGCGGGCTGATGACCTATCCGGCCGCGGGCCGCGCGGCGGAGGCCGAGGCCTGGCTCGCCGGCGCCAGGCAGGCGCTGGCCGCCTGCGGGTTTGCCTGCGAGCGCATCTCCAGCGGCGGCACGCCCGACATGTGGCGCTCCGGCGAAGACAGCGTCGTCACGGAATACCGGCCCGGCACCTACATCTATCTCGACCGCTACCAGGTCGCCAAGGGCGTCGGCAACCTTGACGATTGCGCGCTGACAGTGCTGTCGACCGTGGTCAGCCATCCGACGCGGACCCGTGCCATCCTCGACGCCGGCAGCAAGGCGCTGTCGAGCGACACGCTGGGGCTCGCCGATTTCGGTGAGCTGTTAGGCGTTGCGGGAGCGCGGGTGACGGGCCTGAGCGAGGAACACGGCACGGTGACGCTGTCAGGCGATGGCAAGCTTCGCATCGGCGAGCGCGTGCGCGTGGTGCCCGATCATTGCTGCGTGGTGACAAACCTGTTCAATGAGGTCAATTTGATCGACGGCGAGACGGTGCTGGAAACCCTGCCGGTGGCCGCGCGCGGGCGGATGGGATGACTTCTTTGGCCAGGCGCGGGTGATTCAAGCCGGCTGACGCTCAGCTTGCCGCGCCGCGACCCGCCGCATCGCAATCACCCGCCGCCGGCGGATTTCGGTGCGCATCGCCATCAGGTCAAGCGCGAAGAACAGCACCGTGAAGCCGATGGCCATCACCAGCAGCGGCCACAGCATCGAGGGGTCGATGGTCGATCCGCCCATGCGGAACACCGAGGCCGGCTGATGCAGCGTGTTCCACCAATCGACCGAGAATTTTATGATCGGGATGTTGATGAAGCCGACCAGCGTGATGATGGCGGCGGCCCACGCGGCGCGGCCGACGTCATCGAGCGCGCGGGTCAGCGCGATGATGCCGAGATACATCAGGAACAGCACGAACACCGAAGTCAGCCGCGCGTCCCATACCCACCAGGTGCCCCACATCGGTTTGCCCCAGATCGAACCGGTGACCAGCGCCAGGGCGGTGAAGACGGCACCTATGGGGGCCGCCGATTTCAGCGCGACATCGGCCAGCGGATGGCGCCAGACCAACGTGCCGAGCGCCGAGAGCGCCATCAGCGTGTAGCACATCATGGCCAACCAGGCGAAAGGCACATGGATGTACATGATGCGGACGGTGATGCCCTGCTGGAAGTCCTCGGGCGCGGTGAAGCTCATATAGAGCCCGGCGGCAAGGGTCAGCGCCGCAATCGTCGCCAGCCACGGCACGACCCGGTCGGCAAGCGCCACGAACCGTGTCGGGTTGGCAAGATCGGTCCAGCCGCTCAGGCGTGAAGTGCTGTCGCTCATGCCGCTTTAAATAGCCCGGCTATGCGTCTGGGGCAATCGAGGGAGTGTCGCAGGCCTTGTCACCTCCCCTTTTGGGGAGGATCGCTGCGAAGCAGCGGGGTAGGGATGGCGGCGCTCCCCGACCGGACCTTCGGTCCGATCTCCCCACGAGGAGGAGGTAAAAGAACCCGCTCAGGCGGCCTCGCCCTGTATCGAGCGGCTGAGGCGCCGGACCTCTTCGTCGTTGAGCAGGCCGCCGGCGCGCAGCAGGCTGGCGAAACGGCCGTTGCGCAGCGACAGTTCCGCGAAGCCGCCCATTTCGACCACCCGGCCCTTGTCCATGAACACGACCAGGTCGGCGTCGCGGACGGTGGTCAGGCGGTGGGCGATGATGAAGGTGGTGCGGTCGCGGCGCAATTCGTCGATCGCTTCCTTGACGCGGTCTTCTGTCTCGACGTCGAGCGCGCTGGTCGCCTCATCCAGCACCAGGATCGGAGCATCCTTCAGCACGGCGCGGGCAATGGCGATGCGCTGGCGCTCGCCGCCGGACAACTGGCCGCCGCGTTCGCCGACCACCGTGTCGTAGCCATTGCTCTTGGCCAGGATGAAGTCCTGTGCGGCAGCCGCGTCGGCGGCGGCATGGATCTCGTCGTTGGTCGCATCGGAGCGGCCGACGCGGATGTTGTCCTCGATCGAGCGGTTGAGCAGACCCGCATCCTGGAACACGGTGGCGATCGAATGGCGCAGCGACTTGCGGGTCACGGTGCGGGTGTCGATGCCGTCGATCAGGATACGACCGGTGGACGGCGAGAAGACGCGCTGCAACAGATTGATGAGCGTGGTCTTGCCGGCGCCGGTCGGCCCAACGATGGCTACGGTCTGGCCCGCCTGGACCTCGAAGGAGACGTCGTGGATGCCCTGCCCCGAATTGGCGAATTCGAAGCCGACATTCTCGAAACGGACGTGGCCGGTGACGTTGGTGAGATCGCGCAGCCCGTCCGGTTCGGCGGCGTCGGCCGCCGAGTCCTCGAGATGGTAGAAATCCTCGAGCTTGGCGCGGGCTTCCGAAATCTGGTTGGCGAATGCCGACATCTGGTCGAGACGGGCGATCAGCAGCGTTGCAAAACCGGTGAAGGCGATGACGTCGCCGATGCGCAGCTGGCCGTGGGTGACCAGATAGGCGCCGATCAAAAGCACCACCATCATCGAAATGGTCGACGACAGGCGATGCAGCGCGTTGGCCATGGCCCACCAGTCGAGCACAGGGTTCTGCGCATCGAGCAGGTTCTTGACATAGCGGCGCAGCGTATCGGCCTCATGGCCGAGGCGGTTGTAGCTCTGCAAAACGGCGACGTTGCTGACCGAATCCGTCACATGGGCGAATACGGTGTGATAGTGGCGCTCCACGGCGGCCTGGCCCGCCTTGGTCCGCTTCATCACCAGCCGGCCGATGCCGACATAGAGTACGCCGAGGGCCAGCAGCACCATCGACATGCGCACGTCCATGCTGAGCGCGGTCGGGATCAGCAGGAACAGCGCGACGGCGGTGGACAGATGCTGGCGCATGAATTCGAGCCAGAGGCTGAACAAGGTCTCCACGGCACGCAGCAGCGTGTGCAGGGAATTGGACGTGCCGCGCTGGTGATGCCAGGCGAGCGGCATGGTGATGACGCGCTCGAAGGAGTCGCAGAGCACTTCGCTGCGCCGGGCGTGGGCGAAGCGGTCTGCGCCGCGTGCCACAAGAACGAACGCGATGATGTTGAAGGCGCCGAGGCCGGCCCAGAGGGCGAGCGTCGAAAAGACGGAGCCGTGTGCGGAAATCGCGTCGATCACGCGACCGAACATGATCGGCTCCAGGATGGCGATGATGGCCAGCGCGACATTGGCCGAGCAGATCAGCGCCACGCGTTTCCTGTCAGCTGCCAAATAACCGAGCGCTCGCCAGTAGATTTGCAGAAGGGACACTTCAGCTACTCCGCCAAAACATTTATTGTGCACTGCACCATTTCTTGACACGTATCGGTTAACGCGTCGCAAAACAATGCCCGTCTATCCCTTCCGTTCCCGTTTAGCGAACAAAAGATGACGACGATGCGAAATCTCACGTGATCACCTAACGGGTTGAGATAAAAGGTGAAATGTCAGCCTTGCGGCAAAATCATGGCAGCCGCTGAGCGCTGCCACATTTTTAATCACGGGGAACTTGCCCGGCATGCCCCGACCGGGTGCGCCGGCTGCCGCAGCGGAGATCTGCAAATAGACAAAAGACTATCCCGCGCATTCCGGAGGATACGCGGGACAGGGTTGAAGCTGTTGATTTTACGAAGGTATCTTCACGACCACTTCGACCTTGCTACCAGCCTTCGGTTGGAAAGACGCGGATTTCGTCTTCGAACCATCGACTTCAAGCGAGATCGACTTGGTCTTTTTGTCGCGGACGACACGTACCGTGACTTCGGCCCCCAGCATTTTGAGCGTGGCGGCGTAGCCATCCCAATGGCTGGGCAGTTTCGGCTTAAACGTGATCTGCTTTCCACGCCGCTCGATGCCGAGAATGCCTTCGACCGCCGCCCGGTACAGCCAGCCCGCCGAGCCCGTGTACCACGTCCAGCCACCGCGGCCGCCCTTGTTGTCGCTGGCATTGCCGTCACCGGCGTAGATGTCGGCGGCAACCACGTAGGGCTCGACGCGGTAGCGTTCGGCCGCGGCCTCGTCCAAGGCGTGGTTGACCGGGTTCAGCATCGAGAAGCAGCGATAGGCCTCGTCGTTCAGCCCCATTTCGGCCAGCGCGATGACGAACCAGGTGGCGGCATGGGTATACTGGCCGCCATTCTCGCGAACGCCCGGCGGGTAGCTCTTGATGTAGCCCGGATCCTTCTTCGTCTTCGAAAAGGGTGGCGTGAACAGCTTGAGGATCTTGAGTTCGTCGTCGACGAGCAGCTTGGTCGCCTGCTGCATGGCCGTCGTCGAACGCGCCGGATCGCCCTCGCCCGAGAGCACGCTCCAGGACTGGGCGATGGAGTCGATCCTGCACTCCTGGGATGAGCGCGAACCGAGCGGCGTGCCATCGTCAAAACTGCCGCGCCGATACCATTCGCCGTCCCACGCCGTGCTCTCCAACGCGCGTTTCAGCGCGTCGGCATGCTTTGCCCAGGCCTGCGCGTGCTTGGCATCGCCCTCGGTCTTGGCCACGGCGGCAAAGTCGCCCAGCGTCCGCAGCAGGAACCACCCGAGCCAGACGCTCTCGCCCTTGCCTTGCTCGCCGACGCGGTTCATGCCGTCATTCCAGTCGCCGCCGAGGATCAGTGGCAGCCCGGCGGGACTGCTGCGCGTAATGGCAAGATCGAGCGCACGCGCGCAATGCTCGTAGAGGGACGCCGTCTTTTTGGAAATCTCGGGCGTGAAGAAGGCATCGTGCTCGCCCTCGCCCAGCGCCTGCCCATCGATGAAAGGCAGTTGCTCCTTCAGGATGGTGGCGTCACCCGTCACCAGCAGGTAGCGCGCGGTGGCATGGGCGAGCCACACCACGTCGTCGGAGATCAGCGTGCGCACGCCCGCCCCGGTGCGCGGCAGCCACCAATGCTGCACGTCGCCTTCGGGGAACTGCCGCCGCGCCGCGTTGAGGATCTGGTCTCGCGCCAGTTTGGGATCGTGCGCCAGCAGAGCCAGCGTGTCCTGCAACTGGTCGCGGAAGCCGAAGGCGCCACTGGCCTGATAGAAGGCAGAGCGGGCGCGGATGCGGCAAGCGAGGCTCTGGTAGGGCAGCCAGTGGTTGACCATGGCGTCGAGCGCCTTGTCCGGCGTTTCGACCTGGATGGTGTCGAGGAAGCCGCGCCACTCACGCTCGTTGTCGGCCAGACGCTGGTCGAAATCCCTGCCCCGATGATTGCGCACCAAGGCGCTCGCTTCCGCGGCCGAGCCGGCGTCCCCGAGCAGCCAGAACAGCGTGACGTCGCCGCCGGCCGGGACATCGATGTCGCGGGCGATTGCAGCGCAGGGATCGTCGCCAGCCTCCACGCGGCCTGACAATCCCGCGCCGCTCAGCACCGCCTGCGGAAATTCGCTGGTGCCGTGCCGGCCCAGGAACTCGGTCCGGTCCGATGTCACCGAATGCACGCCGTCATCGGCGGCGAGGAAGGCGACCCGCTCGCCGAAATCGAGCCCGTAGGGGTTCTGGGCCAGCAAGGCGCCGGTGGCGACATCGCGCGACGGAACGATGGTCGCCGCCGTGCGCGAGCGATGTCCGCCCAGCACCCATTCGGCATAGGCATAGACGCGCAGCCTGGCCGGCGCCGGGCCGGCATTCTGGATGCGCAGGCGGGAAATCTTCACCGGGTCGACCGGGTCGACGACATGGGTAAGGTCCATCGACAGTGAGCCGCGCTTTGACCGGAAGGTGGAGAACCCTTGGCCATGCCACGTCTCGTAAGTCATCGACGGATCGCGCACCACGGCGGCGAGCGGCGAGAAGGCCCGGCCGCTGGCGTGATCATAGATATAGATGCCCTCACCGGGCCGGTTCGAAACGGGATCGTTCGACCACGGCGTCAGCTGGTAGTCACGGCTGTTGCGGCTCCAGGTGAATGCAGCGCCTTCGGCGGAGACGTGGAAGCCGAACGAGGCGTTGGAAATGACGTTGATCCAGGGTTGCGGCGTGGTGCTGCGGCCGGCCAGGCGCACGACATAGTGCCGCCCGTCGCCCTCGAAACCACCGAACCCGTTCCATTGGCTGAGCCCGTGCCCGTCCGCCGCCAGGGCCTGCGAGCCAAAGGAATGCGTCATAGACGCCAATTCGGGCAATGCCGCCGGCTGCTGGGCGTCCCGCGCCTGCAAGGCGGCCACCTCGGCCCGCTCGATCTGATCGAAGATGGTGCCGTTGCGCGTGTGCAGAACCACGCGGGCAACCGCAAGCAGCGTCTTATAGGTGGTCTCGTCCATCAGGTCGCGGCGCACGGCGAATATGTGCTGGCGCGGTCCGAGCTCCTTGCCGCGCAAACGGCTGTTCTCGCACAGGGATTCGACCGCTCGCTGCAGGTCCTGCACATAGGAGGAGGCCTGTTCGTTGACGACGACGAAATCGATCATCATGCCACGGGTGCGCATGTACTCCTGGAAACGCAGCGCCTGCGCGACGATTTCGAGATCGGCGACGTCGCCGATCCTGACCAGGAAGATCGGGAAATCGCCGGAGATGCTGGTCGGCCACAGGCTCGACTGCTTGCCCAGTCCCGAAGCGATGGATTCGGCCGGCAGGCGCAGGAATGGATCCGGATAGATCAGATAGCGCGCCAGCTTCTGTACGTTGGCGGCGTCGGCCAGGCTGAGGCCGAGATGCCGGGTCTGCACTTGGCTGCGCGTCCAGGCAAGCATGGCCTGTCGGGCAAAGCTCTCCGGGTGATCGAGCCGGGCAATGGCCTCCTCCAGCTCCGCGCGGTTGGAACCGACGACGGTCCAGAAGGTCAGCGATATTTTCTTGTTGGCGGGCACGCGCACCTGGCGGCGCAGCGAGGCGACGGGATCGAGGGTGAAGCCGGAATGGCCGCCAAGCCGGGCGCCCGGATCGAAAGCCGCAGCGTCGACGATGGTGCGGCCGCGGCCGATGAAGGCGCGCCTGTCGGTCTCGGCTTCGGCGTCGCGCGCCGGACCGGACGGGTCGGTGACGAAATGCACCATCGTCACGTCTGGCTCGCTGGTCTCGCGCTTGCGCCGCGTGGCGAAGATCGCCCCATTGTTGGGGGCAATTTCGGTCTCCACGAACATTTTCGAGAAGGCGGGATGGGCATTGTCGGATACTTCCAGGCCCAGCACCAGCTCGGCGAAGGAGGTCACTTCGATGTGGCGGTCGGTCGGCCCCTCGTTGAACAGCGTCACGCGCCGGCCTTCGCCATTGCCTTCCGAGATGACGATGCATTCGACCTCGGAGCGCAGCGTGCCGACCAGTTTGACGAAGCTGGCCTTGTCGTCGGAGAACAGCGTCTGGGCGCGCTCCTCGGCCGCGCGCTTGGGCTCCGCCGTCGCCGACCACCAATCACCAGTGCCGGCGTCGCGCAGGAAGATGTAGGAGCCGAGCCGGTCCTCGGTCGGATCCGGCTGCCAGCGCGTGACGGACAGGTCGCCCCAGCGGCTGTAGCCGGAGCCTGTCGCGGTGACCATCACCGAATAGCGGCCGTTCGACATCACATTGGTCGAACGCAGCGCCCGCACAGGATCGAGCACGATGCGGGTGTCGGGACTCTCGGTTTCGGTCTCGTCCTTCGCCCGTTCGTCCGCCTCGGTCCTGACGGTCGCAGTCGGGATGTCGCGCGGCGCCCTCTCCTGGAGCAGAAGTTCGGCCGACTCGATGACCGGATCGCTGTGGAAACGGTCGCGCAGGCGACCCTCGAAAATGGCATCGGCGACCGCCGCGATCGACATGCCGGAATGGTGGGCCATGTAGTTCTGCACGACGACGTGATCGGTGCCTTCCGGCACGCGCTGCGGCGTGAAATCGACCGCGTCGTAATAACCATGGCGGCCAAGCGCGCCGAGTTCCCGCAGGCGCGCGAGATTCTGGACCGCTTCACGCGGGTTGAATTGCGCGGCGAGCACGGTGGCGTAAGGCGCGATCACCGTGTTCTGGCCAAGACCGCGCTTCAGCCCGAGACCGGGCACGCCGAAATTGGTGTACTGGTAGGTCAGCTCGCGGTCGCGGGCATTGTAGGCCGCTTCCGAAATGCCCCAAGGCACGTTCTTCTGGCGGCCGTACTGGATCTGGCGCTTGATGATCAGCTTGCTGGTCTGGTTGAGAATCGAACCTTGCGGTTCCTTCATCACCAGCGGCGGCATCAGATACTCGAACATCGAGCCGGACCAGGACATCAGCGCGCCCTGGAAGCCGATTTCTACGATCGGCCGGCCAAGCCGGAACCAGTGCTCGGTCGGCAGGTCGCCCTTGGCGATGGCGAACAGGCTGGTCAGCCGCGCCTCGGAGGCCAGAAGGTCGTAACAGCTCTCGTCGAGCTGGTGCTCCTCGACCCGGTAGCCGATCGACAGCAGCTTGCGCTCCGGCCGCATCAGGAACGAGAACTCCATCTCGAAGGCGAAGCGGCGCGTGCGCTCGCGCAATGTGAGCAGCTTGGCCCGCAGCGCCTCGACGGCGTTGTCGTCGCTGTGGGCGTCGTGGACATGCGCCTCGCAGGTGGCTTCGAGCCTGGCTGCCCAGTCGACAATGACGTCGCTCTGCGGCGATGCCGCCTCGGTATGGATGGCGGTGGCGAGCTTGCGGATCTCCCCGGCCAGCACAGCCAAATTGATGGTACGGATCGAGGCCATTTCCGGCTGCGCCTTGATGGTGTCGACCGCCCGCCGCATCCCGTCGAGGCGGTCGGCCAGGCGCTGGCGCAGCGGCCGCAGCTGACGGCGGTCGTCGGGCAGCTCGTCCAGGCTCTCGCCGAGGATGGTCACTGTGTCGAGGATGCCCTCGAAATCGCCCTGGAGATGAACGGACGGCGCCTCGGCCCACTCGGCGCAGGCCGCCGCCACCGCCACCAGATGGCCGGCGAGATTGCCGCTGTCGACAGCCGAGATGTAGAGCGGATAGAGCGGCTTCAGCGTGGTGGTATCGTACCAGTTGAAGAGATGGCCGCGGTTACGCGGCATGCTCTCGATGGTCGTCATCGTCGCATCGATGCGGGTTATGGCGTCGGACAGGCTGATCCAGCCGAAATCGCGGGCCGACACGACCGACAGGAGATAGACGCCGATATTGGTCGGCGAGGTGCGAGGCGCGACCACTGGCGCCGGGCTCTCCTGGAAATTGTCCGGCGGCAGATGATGATGCTCCGCCGTGACGAAGGTTTCGAAATAGTGCCAGGTGCGCCGCGCCACGGTGCGCAGCGTATGGATGTCGGACTGCGATATGCGCAGCCGGTCCTCGGTTTCGGCCGAGCGGCTGATCCAACTGGCGATCGCCGGCGAGCCGATCCAGAACAGCGCGAAGAAGAAGGCAACGAAGGCGCCGGTGGAATCGGCCAGCACCGGAATGGCGAGGCCGACGAAGCCGATGATCACGGCGCCGTACATCATGCCGTAGTAGGAGCCGGTGTCGTTGTCGCCGGCCTTGTGAGCCTGCGAGGCGGTGCGCCATTCCAGCAGGTTCTGCCGACTGACGAACAGCCGGTAGAGCGTGCGCACGATGGCGTCGCCCATCATCCAGGCATTATGCGCCATCAGCACGATCTTCAACGCCACCATGGCGGTGCCGAAGGCGACGTCGCGCGCCAGTGCGGAGAAATGGCCGCGCGGCGTCTGGTCACCGCTCTTGGGCAGTATGGCGTTGACGACGTCGAAAGTGGGCGCCATGAACAGGCTGAGGATAAGCAATGCCTGCCATTGTGCTGCCTGCGTGAAGGGCAGCAGCGTCCAGCCGGCGATCGCGGCCATCACCCAGAAGATCGGCGTCAGCGAGCGGCGCAGATTGTCGACCATCTTCCAACGCGACAGCGCCGGGACGCCGGAGCGCGGATCGAGAATGAAGCCCAGGAGCTGCCAGTCGCCGCGCGCCCAGCGATGGTGGCGCGAGGCGTCGACCGAATAGCGGGTCGGGTAATCCTCGACCAGTTCGACGTCGGTGACGAGCGCCGAACGCGCCAGCGCGCCTTCGAGCAGATCGTGGCTGAGGATGGTGTTTTCCTCGATGCGGCCCTGCAACGCGGCCTCGAAGGCATCGACATGGTAGAGGCCCTTGCCGGTGAAAGAACCGTCGCCGAAGACGTCCTGGTACAGGTCGGACACCGCAAAGACATAGGGATCGAGGCCGCGATTGGCCGAGAAGACCCGTTGGAAGAACGACGCCTCGTCGCCGCTGGTCAGCGAAGCAGTGATGCGTGGCTGCAGGATGGTGTAGCCCGAGGTGACGACGCGCCTTGTGGCATCGAAATGCGGGCGGTTGAGTGGATGGCAGAGCTTGCCGACGAGCGTGGCGACCGCGTCGCGGGTGGTGCGCGTGTCGGCGTCGAGCGTCATTACGTGAACGACTTTTTCCGGCAGCGGCACATCGAGCGGCAGGAAGGTGGTGTCGCTGTCGCCGCGCAGCAGCAGGTCGAGCTCGTGCAGCTTGCCGCGCTTGCGCTCCCAGCCCATCCAGCATCCCTGAGCGGCATTGTAGAGCCGGCGCCGGTGCAGGAGATAAAAGCGCGGTGCGCCTTCGGCGGGATAGCGGGCGTTGAGGCGGGCGATCTCGTCACGGGCGAATTCGAGAATCTCGGTGTCGGCCGCGTCGATCTCGGTCTTGCTGTCGGGCCAGTCCGACAGCAGGGCGAAGTGGATCTCGTCCGCCAGATTGGCGAGATAGTGCACTTCGATGTTGCGGATGTTTTCCTCGACGTCGTCGCGCGAGCCGATCAGCGACGGCACCACCACCAGCGTGCGTGCCTCTGACGGCACGCCGTGCCGGTAGTCATAGCCGATAAGGCGCGTCGGCTTGAGGAACAGCGAGACAACGGTGTTGAAGAAAGCGAGCGCGCCTTCGCTGGCCGGCACGGCAAACAGGGCCAGCATCAAGACGATCGCAGGCACAGACAGGCCGAGATTGGCAAGGGCATTGCCGGAAACCACCAGCAGCAGCACGGTCAGCGCAAAGACCGGCAGGACGATGCCCAGCCATCCGGTCTTGGCAAAGGTGCGCTTGACCGTCTGACTGACGGTCGGCCGGTAGCCGATCGCCTTTTCCAGCTCCAGCCGGCGTGGCCCGACAAGAAAAAAACCGACATCCGTGTGCGCGTGCGGAACCGCAACGCCAGCGGCGTCGCCGGCGGCCGATGGATTCTCGTTAGCGACCTGGCCAGCCAGTTCGATCGCCTTTTCGGCGACGCGATATTCCGAGAGATTCGAGCGGCGGGCCAGCTCTTCGATCGCGGTCCGGTACTGGTCACGCGAGAAGAAATCGAGCGCGGCGAAGTCCGTGCGCTCGCGCAGCACCGTGTCGATACGGCTGACGCCCTCGAACCACACCGTCCAGTCGATATCGTTGATGAGCCGCAGGCCGCGTATGATGTTGCCGGTCGTCACATTGCCGCTGGACAGCGTATGATGCTCGGAAATGATGATTTCCTCGGCGTCCGAGCCGGTCTTCTCGAGTTCGCCTTCCAGCCACTCCAGCGCCTTGCCTGCATTCTGCGAGCCGTCGCGCAAGCGATAGAGCAGTTGCGTGGCAAAGGTGGTGTCCTGGGCATGCGCGCTGAAATTGGCCAGGATCGCCTGGCGGTCGCGCGTATCGTCGGTCGCCAACACCTTGTCTGCGACATCATTGGCGATCTGGCGCATCTGCCGGGTGCGGTTGACCCTGACCGCCAGGCGGCGAAGATTTTCGATCAGAACGAAGCGCAACAGCGACGGTAGCGCCCAGAGTTCGCCGATCTTCAGCGGCTCGACCGACTGGAAGCCCTGGACGATGGCCTTGAACATGGTCGCGGAGACGGAGCTGTCGGAATGCGCGACATAAGTCCAGGCCAGCGCCAGCGCGCGCGGCTCGCTGCCGCCGTCGGGCAGCTTCAGTGTCGGCAATTGGCGATAGAAGCGGCGCGGCAGGTCGCGCTTGACCTGGAAAATGGTTTCCTCGACCAGATAGTTGTTGTCGAGCAGCCATTGCGCCGCGGGCGTGATGGTCTCGCCCCTCGCCTGCGCGGCGTTGGTCGAACGGTAGACTTCGAGGATCTTCTTGGCGCTGTCGCGGATGCGGGCCTGGAAATCGAACGGCGTCAGGCCGAACAGATCCGCGAGATCGCCCTTGGCCAGGCTTTCACCGAGCAGCCGAAGGCGTTCCTCCGGCAGGAAAATGGATCTTATCGGTTCTTCCGTGATGGGCGGGAAGCTCGCGCTGGTCTTTTCGATCTGTGCTGGATTCGTCTGAATATTCATTGAAAATTCCGTAAGCGGGCACTCAGCGGCGTCACCGCCACGGCAATGGCCCTAAAACCGATTCAAATGCAATTGGTTGCATGCCCAGCTTTTGCCGAAAATTGTTTCCGCACCACGACGAGACATCGTCTTTTCGACAGTTTCAAAGACGAACGCCTCTCACTCCCGCCGAGACCGATCGACGGAAAGGATTCAGGCTTTTTCGTGATCCCGGCTGGAGCTTACCCTATATTTCGCCGGCATCGCGATCATGTTTGGAAACAAGCGTTAATCGTTGGCTCGAATGCAATCGATCCGGACCACGAATACTGTCGTGTCGTCGGTCGGCTGGATGCGCAGGCCTGCTGCGGCTGAGGCAGTCAGGAGCGCGTCGAGGTGGCCAAGGCGAACAGGCTCGGCGGCGGAAACCACGACTTCCCCACCCAGGCACAGGACGAGGGTCGCGCGGCTTTCAGTCCCGATTTCCGCAGAGGCCGAAATCACGAGACGTTCGACGGAATGCCTCATGCGGCCGCGACGGGTCATTACGTTGAGATCGGTGATCGGGCCGGCGATCAGTTCGGCGCCGGTCGGCCGGTCGGCCGGAAAGGAAAACGGAGCTGAAGCGGCGGTCAGGCGCGCCGGCGGCTGGCCGGCGACATCAAGAATGATTCCCTCGCCCTCCAGCACCGATAGCGTGCGGTCGATGCCGGCAAAGCTGGAGAACGGCCCGCCGCTCTCGACGCGGGCCATCGAGACACGCCAGTCGAAGGCGTCGAGCCCGGCATCGGCCGGCGAGACGGCGATTTCCGTCGTCACGCCGCCGCCGTTCTTCCATGGCATCGATTTGTATCCGGCTGCCCGCAGGACGCGCATCGGTCGGCCCGTTAGCCCAGGATGCCGGGCAAGTTGAGCTGATGCTCCCTGGCGCAGTCGATGGCGATGTCGTAGCCGGCATCGGCGTGACGCATGACACCGGTCGCCGGGTCGTTCCACAGCACCCGCTCCAGGCGCCTGGCGGCCTCAGGCGTGCCGTCGGCGACGATGACCATGCCGGCATGCTGGGAAAAGCCCATGCCGACGCCGCCGCCATGGTGCAGCGACACCCAGGTGGCGCCCGACGCGGTGTTGAGCAAGGCGTTGAGCAGCGGCCAGTCGGACACCGCGTCCGAGCCGTCCTTCATCGCCTCGGTCTCGCGGTTCGGCGAGGCGACCGAGCCGGAATCGAGATGGTCGCGACCAATGACGACAGGCGCCTTGAGTTCGCCTTTGGCTACCATCTCGTTGAAGGCCAAGCCCAGCCGGTGGCGGTCGCCGAGGCCGACCCAGCAGATGCGCGCCGGCAAGCCCTGGAAAGCGATGCGCTCGCGCGCCATGTCCAGCCAATTGTGCAGATGCGTGTTGCCAGGCGTCAGTTCGCGCACCTTGGCGTCGGTCTTGTAGATGTCCTCCGGATCGCCGGAGAGGGCCGCCCAGCGGAACGGGCCGATGCCGCGGCAGAACAGCGGCCGGATATAGGCCGGCACGAAGCCTGGGAAGGCAAAGGCGTTCTCAAAGCCTTCTTCCTTCGCCACCTGGCGGATGTTGTTGCCGTAGTCGAGCGTCGGCACGCCGGCGTTCCAGAACGCCACCATCGCCTCGACATGCTCGCGCATCGAGGCGCGGGCGGCTTTCTCGACTGCTTTCGGGTCGGAAGTGCGCTTCTCGCGCCACTCAGCCAGCGTCCACCCCTTGGGCAGATAGCCGTTCAGCGGATCGTGCGCCGAAGTCTGGTCGGTGACCATGTCCGGGCGCACGCCGCGCCGCACCAGCTCGGGCACGATATCGGCGGTGTTGCCGACCAGGCCGACCGACTTCGCCTCGCCCGCCTTGGTCCAGCGCGCGATCTTCTCCAGCGCCTCGTCGAGCGTATCGGCACGCTCGTCGACATAGCGGGTGCGCAGCCGGAAATCGATACGGTCGGGATCGCATTCGACGGCCAGGCAGCAGGCGCCGGCCATGACGGCGGCGAGAGGCTGGGCGCCACCCATGCCGCCGAGGCCGCCGGTCAGAATCCATTTGCCCCTGAGATCGCCGCCATAGTGCTGGCGGCCGGCTTCGACGAAGGTCTCGTAGGTGCCCTGCACGATGCCTTGCGTGCCGATATAGATCCACGAGCCGGCCGTCATCTGGCCGTACATCATCAGGCCTTTCCGATCGAGCTCGTTGAATTTCTCCCAGGTCGCCCAATGCGGCACCAGGTTGGAGTTGGCGATCAAAACGCGCGGCGCGTCGGGATGGGTGCGGAAGACGCCGACCGGCTTGCCCGACTGCACCAGCAGCGTCTCGTCCTCGCCAAGCGTCTTCAGCGAAGCGGCGATGCGGTCGAAATCGTTCCAGGTGCGCGCCGCCCGGCCGATGCCGCCATAGACGACCAGTTCGTTGGGGTTTTCGGCGACATCGGGATCGAGATTGTTCATCAGCATGCGCAGCGGCGCTTCGGTCGTCCAATACCTGGCGTTGAGCTTGTCGCCGCGGGGGCTGCGCACTTCGCGGATATTGTGGCGAGGATCGGTCATCATTGTCCCTTTCGGATGGGGCGGTGCGTCAGCGCCCGGCCCAGTCAATGGCGGTTTGAAGAATCTGCTTCAGTGTTTCGCGGATTGGTGCTGCAAACCCGGCATCGTAGGGCACCGGCCAATTGCCCGGCCTGCCCTTCTCGTCGGGCTCGCGCATATAGCCACGGTTGGAGAGTTCCATCTGCAGCGCGTGGACGCCCTCGATCGGCTGGCCGAAGCGGCGCGTGATCCAGCCACCCTTGAAGCGACCATTGACGACCCAGCTCTCGCCCGTCGCGGCAAGGATGGCGGCAACTTTTTCCTGCAATGACGGGTCGGTGCTCTTGCCGTCATTGGTGCCGAGGTTGAACACCGGCAGCGTGCCGTCGAACAGGCGCGGCAGCACCGAGCGAATCGAATGGCAGTCGTAGAGAACGATCTTCCCGTGCATGCCGCGCAGCCGGTCGATCTCGGCCTGCAAAGCGGCATGGTAGGGCGCGAAATAAGTCTCGCGGCGCCGGTCGATCTCGGACGGGGTCGGCTCCTCGCCCAGGCGGTAGAGCGGATCACCGTCAAATGTCTCGGTCGGGCACAGGCCGGTTGTGGTTTGGCCGGGGTAGAGCGAAACCCCCGACGGATCGCGGTTGACGTCGATGACGGTGCGCGAGATCGCGGTGTGGACGACAGTGGCGCCGAGATCGGTGGCGAAGTCGTAGAGCTTGTCGATCCACCAGTCGCAGTCGCGCCGGCCAAGCCAGGGTGACACCAGCCGGCCGTCGAGCCCGGCAAGGTCGATGCCGGTGTGGGGGATCGAGACCAGCAGGGGTGCGGTGCCGCGCGTGACCGTGAGCCAGGAAGGTGTCATGCGAGATCTCCGCAAACTGGCGCTCTACGGCGCCCCCCTCTGCCCTGCCGGGCATCTCCCCCACGAGGGCGGAGATTGGCACTTTCGGCGCCTCGCTCAAACCTGCAACGTTGGAGATTGGCGAAAGCCTCGATGACAGCCAATCTCCCCCCTCGTGGGGGAGATGCCCGGCAGGACAGAGGGGGGCGCGAAGGGACGCGGCCTACCATGGCGAGCATTTTCATGAAGCAATCCCCGGCAGCGCCACCGCGCTCGCCGCCTTCACCGCCGCACCGCTGCGCACCATGGCGATGGCTTTCTCCATGTCGGGATGGAAATGCCGATCGTTGTCGAGATGCGACACCTCGGCCCTGACCAATTTGCGCACTGCTTCGAGCGCGGTGCTGGATGCGAGCGGCGCGTGGAAGTCACAGCCCTGGGTCGCGGCCAGCAACTCGATACCGATGACGGCCGTGGCGTTCTCGACCATGCCCATCAACCGCCGCGCACCGTGCGCCGCCATCGAAACGTGATCCTCCTGGTTGGCCGAGGTCGGGATCGAATCGACGCTTGCGGGATAGGCCTTCTGCTTGTTTTCGGAAACCAGCGCTGCCGCCGTCACCTGCGGGATCATGAAACCGGAGTTCAGGCCCGGCTTCGGCGTCAAAAAGGCCGGCATGCCCGACAGCGCGGGGTCGACCAGCATGGCGATGCGGCGCTCCGACAGCGAGCCGATCTCGCAGACGGCGAGTGCGATCATATCGGCGGCGAAAGCCACCGGCTCGGCATGGAAATTACCACCCGACAAGGCCGTGTCGTCCTCGGCGAAGATCAAAGGATTGTCGGTGACGCCATTTGCTTCCGTGCCGAGCGTGTCGGCCGCCTTGCGCAACACGTCGAGGGCGGCCCCCATCACCTGCGGCTGGCAGCGCAGGCAATAGGGATCCTGCACGCGCTCGTCGCCGACGCGGTGGGATTCTCTGATGGCGCTGCCGGCCATCAGATTTCGCAGCGCATCCGCCGTCTCGATCTGGCCGCGATGCTTCCTCAAGAGATGGATGCGCGGATCGAAGGGAGCGTCCGAGCCCTTGGCGGCGTCGGTGGACAATGCTCCCGCGACCAGTGCCGACTGATACAGAACTTCGGCCTCGAACAGGGCCGCCAGCGCGTATGCGGTCGAGAATTGCGTGCCGTTGAGCAGCGCCAGCCCTTCCTTGGCGCCAAGGACGACGGGCTCCAACCCATGCGAGACGAAGGCGACCTTGGCCGGGAAGCGGCCATGCGGAGTGAAGCATTCGCCGACGCCGATCATCACGGCCGTCATGTGCGAAAGGGGCGCGAGGTCGCCGGAGGCGCCGACCGAACCTTGCGCCGGCACCACCGGGATGACATCGTTGGCCAGCATCGCTTCCAGCAGCTCGATGGTGCGCGACCGCACGCCGGAGGCGCCTTGCGCCAGGCTGGCAAGCTTCAAGGCCATCATCAGCCTGCAAACGGCGACCGGCATCGGCTCGCCGACGCCGGCGGCGTGGGAGAGCACGATGTTGCGCTGGAGCGTTTCGAGATCCTGGGCAGGAATGCGGACGCTGGCCAGTTTGCCGAAACCGGTGTTGATGCCATAGACCGGCTCGCCCTTGGCGACGATGCGTGCGACAGCCTCCGCACTCGCCCTGATCTTTGGCCGGCAGGCATCGTCGAGCCTGGGTACGGCGCCGCGATAGATGGCGCGCCAGTCGGCCAGGGTCACGTTGCCGGGCTGCAGTACGAGTTCGGTCATTGTCCTCTCCAGATGCGCGCGTGCAAGGGGTTGAAGCCCATGCGGTAGACGAGTTCGGCCGGGCGCTCGATGCTCCAGATCGCAAGATCGGCGGATTTACCCGCCTCCAGCGTGCCGGTCTGTCCGAGCAGGCCCAGCGCGCGAGCGGCTTCGCGGGTCACGCCCGCAAGGCATTCATCGACCGTCATGCCGAACAGGGTCGCCGCCATGTTCATGGTCAGCAGCAACGACGTCAGCGGCGAGGTGCCGGGATTGTTGTCGGTGGCGACGGCCATCTTGACGCCATGCCTGCGGAATAATTCGATCGGAGGTTTCTTCGTTTCGCGAATAAAATAGTAGGCGCCGGGCAGGATCGTCGCCACGCTGCCCGATCCGGCCATTGCCGCCGCACCTGCCTCGTCGGTATATTCGAGATGATCGGCCGACAGCGCGCCATAGCGCGCGGCGAGCTCGGCGCCATGCAGGTTCGACAATTGGTCGGCATGGAGTTTTACCGGCAGGCCAAGCGCCTTTGCGGCGTCGAAGACCCGTGCCATCTGCTCGACCGAAAAAGCGATGCCTTCGCAGAAGCCATCGACGGCGTCGGCAAGCCCGTCGGCAGCGATGGCCGGCAGGATCGTGGCGGCGACGAGATCGATAAAGGCGTCCTTGTCGCCCTTGGCTTCCGGCGGCAAGGCATGGGCACCGAGGAAGGTCGTGCGGATCGTCACCGGGCGCTCTGCGCTCAAACGGCGCGCCGCGCGCAGCGACTTTTTCTCGTTTTCCAGGTCAAGGCCATAGCCGGACTTGACCTCGACGGTGGTAGCGCCCTCGGCGATCAGCGCATCGAGACGTGGCAGTGTCTGGGCGACCAGTTCGTCCTCACCCGCGGCACGCAGGGCCCTGACCGACGAGACGATGCCACCGCCGGCCCTGGCGACCTCCTCATAGGTGGCGCCGGCCAGCCGCATCTCGAATTCGTTGGCGCGGTTGCCGGCATGGACGAGATGGGTGTGGCAGTCGATCAGGCCGGGCGTGATCCAGCGGCCCTCGCAATCGACGATCTCGGCATGCTGCTCGAACGCCGCCGGAATATCGGCTTCGGCGCCGGCATAGACGATGATGCCGTCACGCGCGGCGATGGCGCCCTTTTCGACGACGCCCTGCCCCGCCGCCCCTTCGGCAAAGGTCGCCAGGCGCGCATTGCGCCATATGCGAACCGCCGCCGTCCGGCCCTTGCTCTCTCCAGCCATCATCTTTTCCCTTTGAAAGGATGGCGGTTATGTATATACATATTAAAAAGCACCGCAAGTGCTATTGTCATCATAAGCCAGGATTCGGAGAACAAATTGACGGCGATCTTTGCGGAACAGGCGCTTCTGCCGGAAGGCTGGCGAAGCAATGTGCGCATCGCGCTGGGCGAAGGGCGCGTTGCGGCAATCGACGCCGGGGTTGCGCCGAACGTCGGCGACGAGCGCCACGCCATCGTACTGCCGGGCATGCCCAACCTGCACAGCCACGCGTTCCAGCGCGGCATGGCCGGACTTGCCGAGCTGCGCGGCCCGTCGGCCGACAGTTTCTGGAGCTGGCGCGAGGTGATGTACCGTTTCGCGCTGTCGATGACGCCCGATCAGGTCGAGGCGGTCGCCGCCCAACTCTATGTCGAGATGCTGGAGGCCGGCTTCTCGCGCGTCGGCGAATTTCATTATCTGCATCACGACCGCGACGGAAAGCCCTACGCCAACATCGCCGAAATGGCCGAGCGCATCGCGGCCGCCGCCGCCGAAACCGGCATAGGCTTGACGCTGCTGCCGGTCTTCTATGCGCACTCTTCTTTCGGCGGCGCGGCTCCCAGCGAAGGCCAGCGCAGATTCATAAATGATGTGAACCGGTTCTCACGTCTGGTTGAGAAGTCTAGCGAATGCGTTCGCGCCTTGGCTCAAGCGGTCATCGGCGTCGCCCCCCATAGTTTGCGTGCCGCGACGGTCGAGGAGTTGCGACAGGTTGCTGCGATGGCGCCGGACGGACCGATCCACATCCACGTCGCGGAACAAGTGAAGGAGGTCGAGGACTGCATTGCCTGGTCGGGCGCGCGTCCAGTCGAATTTCTGCTTGGCCATGCCGATGTCGACCCGCGCTGGTGCCTGATCCATGCCACCCATATGACCGATGCCGAGACCGTGGCGATGGCAAAGAGCGGCGCGATCGCGGGACTGTGCCCGATCACCGAAGCCAATCTCGGCGACGGCACCTTTGCGGCGCCGCTGTTCACGCAACATGGCGGCCGCTTCGGCGTCGGCTCCGATTCCAACGTGCTGATCGGCCTGCCGGACGAGCTTCGGCAACTCGAATATTCGCAGCGCCTTGCCCACCGCGCCCGCAACGTGCTGGCGGTCGCCGGCGGCTCGACGGGCCGCGCGCTGTTCGACGCCGCGCTTGACGGCGGCAGCGTCGCCCTTGGCGCCGGCGCCTCGCGGATCGCCATTGGCGCATCCGCCGATCTCGTCTCGCTCGATGCAGAAAGTCCCTCGCTCGCCAGCAAGACCGGAGACGCGATCCTCGACGCCTGGATCTTCGCCAACGGCGCCAAGGTCGATTGCGTCTGGGTGCACGGCCAAAGGCAAGTCAGCGGCGGCAGGCACGCCAGGCGCGACGCCATAGCGGCGCGTTTCCGCAATGTCATGACCGCGCTTTCGGCAGGCTGATCAGGGACATCCCATGAGCATGGTGGCGACAGCGGAGACGGAGGGCGGCGAGACGGTGTCGCTGCATCAGCGCATCCTGTCCGACATAAGCGAGAAAATCCTGTCCGGCGCCTGGGCGCCTGGGCATCGCATCCCGTTCGAGCACGAGTTGACGGCCGAATATGATTGCTCGCGCATGACGGTGAACAAGGCGCTGTCGCAGCTTGCCAAGTCAGGACTGATCGAACGCCGTCGGCGCTCAGGCAGTTTCGTGCGCCAGCCGCAATCGCAAGCGGCGGTGCTGGAAATCCATGACATCAGGATCGAGGTCGAAGCGCTCGGCCTGCCCTATCGCTACGAGCGGCTTGCGCGCCTGAAGCGGCGCAGCAGCGCGCAAGACCGGGCGCTGCTCGGGCTTTCCGCCTCGGGTTCGGTGCTATCGCTGGAATGCCTGCATTTCGCCGGAGAACGGCCCTTCGCGCTCGAAGAGCGGCTGATCAATCTCTCCGCCGTCACGGAAGCCGACGAGGAAGAGTTCCTCGACATTGCGCCGGGTCCATGGCTGATCGGCCGTGTGCCGTGGAGCGAGGCCGAGCATCGCATTCGTGCCATTGCCGCCGACGAGCGTGTTGCCGATGCCCTCGACATCGGCCTGGGCGCGGCCTGTCTTGTGGTCGAGCGCCGGACATGGAGTGCCGAGCACCCGGTCACCCATGTGCGCTTCACCTATGCAGCCGAGAGCCACACGCTTGTGGCAAGGTTCACGCCGTCACAGGGATAGCGCCTGCGGACCTTCCCTTGCGGCGAGACGGGTGACGGTGAGCACCGCCCCCCCGCTGCTGCGCAGCGACCCTCCCCACAAGGGGGAGGGTAAAGAGCTCAGATCGCCGCGGTGATAATGATTTCGACCAGATATTCCGGGCCGGCGAGCTTGGCTTCGCCGGTGGCGCGGGCGGGCGTGTGGCCCTGGGGCACCCACTTGTCCCATTCCGAGTTCATCTCGGCGAAGGTGCCCATGTCGGCCAGCCAAATGATCGCCTGGACGATCTTGGTCTTGTCGGTGCCCGCCTCGGCCAGCAATTCGTCGATCGTCGCCAGAATATCGCGGGTCTGCGAGGCGACATTGCCGCCGGGCTCACCCACCTGGCCGGCCAGATAGACGGTGTTGCCGTGAATGACGATCTGGCTCATGCGCGGGCCAACATCGATGCGACGAATGCTCATGGGAGGTTTCCTTCCTTTGTGGTCGCGCCTCTTTAGAGTTGGCGTCGGCTTCGGGCAAGGCCGAGCGCTCCAAATCCCCTTGGACCAGCGGCGCCGGAGAGTCACGGCAAGTTGAGCCGCCAGCCACAATTCCGCTCGATTGGCTTGTTGACTAATGTAATAACATCACATATCCAGTCGGCGCTGCCCGGCAGCCGCACTTCCGCCCCCACGGACCGTCGAATGACCGAAACCTGCCTGACATTCCGTGACCTGACGCTTGGCTATAACAGCCATCCGGCGATCCATCATCTGGACGGCGTCATACGCAAAGGCTCGTTGACCGCCGTCGTTGGCGCCAACGGTTCGGGCAAGTCGACGCTGATGAAGGGTATTGTCGGCGTGCTGAAGCCGATGGCCGGCGCCGTGACGCGGGCGCCGGGCGTGCGCGCCGCCTATCTGCCGCAGCAGTCGGAAATCGACCGCAGCTTTCCGGCCCGGGTCGTCGATCTGGTCTCGCTCGGCCTGTGGCCAAAACGCGGGCTGCTCGGCCGCCACACGAAGGAGGATCGCCGATCCGTCAGCGAGGCGCTGATGGCGGTCGGTCTTGGCGGCTTCGAGACACGCCCGATCGACACTCTGTCGGGCGGCCAGTTGCAGCGCACCTTGTTTGCCCGCGTGCTGTTGCAGGATGCCGATCTCATCCTGCTCGACGAACCGTTCAACGCCGTCGATGCAAAGACGGTGGGCGATCTCATCGCTCTGATCAAGCGCTGGCATGGCGAGGAACGCACCATCATGGTCGTCGTCCACGACCTCGACCTTGTCCGGCAGAATTTTCCCGAGACGCTGCTGCTGGCCCGCCAGCCTGTCGCCTGGGGCGAGACGAAGGAGACATTGCGGTCCGACAATCTCCTGCGGGCCAGGCGCTTCCATGAAGCATGGGAAGAGAACGCGCCGTGGTGCGAGCCGGGCGGGCACGATCATGACCATGACGGACATGATCACGATCATGACGAGCCTGCCCACGCGCAGGACCATCACCACCATCATGGCGCTGGACCAAGGGCTGCCTGATGAGCTTCCTTTACGACCTCTTCATCGCGCCTTTTGCCGATTTCGCGTTCATGCAGCGGGCGCTGTTCGGCTCGCTGATGCTGTCGCTCGGCGCCTGTCCTGTCGGCGTCTTCCTGATGTTGCGGCGCATGAGCCTCTCGGGCGACGCCATGGCGCACGCCATCCTGCCGGGTGCAGCAGCCGGCTTCCTGCTTTACGGGCTGGAAATCCTGCCGATGACCATTGGCGGCCTGATCGCCGGCATCGTCGTTGCGCTCGGCGCAGGCGCCGTTTCACGATTCACCATCCAGCGCGAGGACGCCTCGATGGCGGCCTTCTACCTGATTTCGCTCGCCGTCGGCGTGCTGATGGTTTCGATCCGTGGCTCCAGCGTTGACCTCATGCATGTGCTGTTCGGCACGGTGCTGGCGCTCAACGACGAAGCGCTGACGCTGATCGGCGGCATCGTGCTGGTGACTCTTGCCAGCCTCGCCGTCTTCTGGCGGGCCCTGGTCGCCGAATGCCTCGACCCGCTGTTCCTGCGCTCGGTCAGCCGGTGGGGCAGTCCGGTGCATTTCATTTTCCTCGGCCTGGTCGTGCTCAACCTCGTTGGCGGCTTCCAGGCGCTGGGCACGCTTCTGTCGGTCGGGTTGATGATGCTGCCGGCGGCAGCCGCCCGTTTCTGGACCGTGCGCGTCGAACCGATGTGCGTGCTGGCCGTGTTGATCGGCTTTGCCTCCTGCATCGCCGGACTGCTTCTATCCTACCACGCCTCGCTGCCCTCCGGCCCAGCCATCATCCTGTCGGCCGGCGTCGTCTATTTCGCCTCGATCCTGTTCGGCACGCGCGGCGCGCTGCGCGCCCGCATCGTCCATCACCGTCATCGGACGGCCTGATTCATCCACCTCTGAAGGAGACCCGCCTATGTTGAAATCGTTCCGCGCCGCCCTGGTGATGAGCGTTATAACATTAACTGCTTTCGGCGCGTCGTCGGCCTTTGCGGCGCCCTTGAAAGTGGTCGCAAGCTTCACCGTCATTGCCGATTTTGCAAGGAATGTCGGCGGCGACCGCGTCAACATCACCACGATCGTGGGACCCGACGGCGATGCGCATGTCTACGAGCCGAGCCCAGCCGATGCGGTAGCGATGGCGGGCGCCGACCTGGTGCTGGTCAACGGCCTGCATTTCGAGGGCTTTCTGCAGCGGCTGGTCGAAGCCAGCGCCACCAAGGCCTCGATCGTCACCTTGACCAAGGGCGTGACGCCGATCGATTTCAAGCCGGAATTCGCCGATGCGGACGCGGCCGAAGGCGCGGGTACCGGCGGCGGCAAGACGGTCACCGATCCGCATGCCTTCCAGTCGATCGCCAATGCCAGGATCTATGTGAAGAACATTGCCGAGGCGTTCTGCGCGGCCGACAATGATGGCTGCGTCAGCTACCAGACCAATGCCGCGGCCTACACAAAGAAGCTCGACGCGCTCGAAGGCGAAGTGAAGGCGACGATCCAGTCCATCCCCCAGGCGAAGCGCGTCGTCATCACCTCACATGACGCGTTCGGCTATTTCGAGCACGAATACGGCCTCATCTTCCTCGCGCCGCAGGGCATCTCGACGGACTCCGAACCGTCGGCCGCCGACGTCGCCAAGCTGGTCGAGCAGGTCAAGCAGGACAAGGCGGCGGCAATCTTCGTCGAGAACATCACCAACCCCCGCCTGATCGAGCAGATCGCCAGCGAGACCGGCATCAAGGTCGGCGGCACGCTCTATTCGGACGCGCTGTCGCAGCCAGACGGCCCGGCCTCGACCTATATCGACATGATGCACAACAACATCACGCAGATCAAAGGCGCGATCCTCGGCAGTTGAGCCGTTCGCTCCAACCGGGCCCAGAGACCCGGTTGGATTTTCCGGTCGGCACTCGCTATTTGGCAGAGAAATCCCTCGGCGTGGATTGCCGCCCGTGCCGGGGAGTGGCAAGACTGCCCAACCAGATTGCGAGGACACCACAATGGAATACCGCCAGATAAGCGAGGACTATTCGGTCTCGGGCCAGATCCAGCCCGAGGACGTCGCCGCCATCAAGGCAGCCGGCTTCAAGAGCGTGATCTGCAACCGGCCGGACGACGAGCAGCCCGGCCAGCCTTCCGCCGACACGCTCAAGGCCGCAGTCGAGGCTGCCGGGCTTGCCTTCCGCTACATCCCCGTCATCAGCGGCCAGATCACCGCCGAGAATGTCGAGGACCAGGGACAAGCGCTCGACGAGTTGGAAGGCCCGGTCTTTGCCTATTGCCGTTCCGGCGCCCGCTGCACCAATCTCTATGGGCTGATCCAGCAGTCGAAGGGTTAGATCGGCAGCGCGCCCGTTTCCTTGAGCGTCTCGAGCACAATCGCCGTCTTGACGTGCTGCACGGATTCGTGCGGCAAGAGCACGCCATTGACGAACTCCGACAGCGATTTCAGGTCAGGCGTGACAACTTTCAAGATGTAGTCCATTTCGCCGGTCAGCGCGTGCGCCTCCTGCACTTCGGGCAGCCGCGCCACGAGTTCGCCGAAGCGCCGCGCATTGTCGCGGTTGTGAGTGGCCAAGGTCACCGAGATGACGTTGACCAGCGAAAAGCCCAGCCTGTCGCGGTCAAGCACGGCGCGATAGCCCTTGATGTAGCCGTCCTCCTCCAGCCGCTGGCGGCGGCGCGAGCATTGCGAGGCCGAGAGGTTCACCCGCTCCGAAAGATCGTTGTTGGTGAGCCGCGCGTCACCCTGCAACAGCGCCAGTATCTTGCGATCAAACTGGTCAAGGCGCGCGTCATTCATGATATTTTCTCAAATCGTGCACATTTCACGCATCAGGTAAACATTTCAAGCGTTTGAATGCAAGCACCGTGCGGCGCGCCGGCGCTATGATGGCATGAGACGGCCTAGGCAGGCCAATGCCCGCTTCCGGAGGATAATCATGGGTCCCTTCCCGCACGACGCTCCACCCGCCAAGATCAGCAAGGCCAACCCCGCCGGCACCGATGGTTTCGAATTCGTCGAATTCGCGCATCCGGAGCCGCGGAAGCTGGCCGAATTGTTCACCCGCATGGGTTATGTAGCGGTGGCAAAGCACCGTACCAAGGACATCACCGTCTGGCGCCAGGGCGACATCAACTATGTCGTCAACGCCGAACCGAGCTCGCATGCGATGAGGTTCGTCGACAAGCATGGCCCATGCGCCGCCTCCATGGCGTGGCGGGTGGTCGATGCCAAGCATGCTTTCGACCACGCTGTCGGCAAGGGTGCCACGCCTTACGAAGGCGCCGACAAGACGCTCGACGTGCCGGCGATCGTTGGCATCGGCGGCTCGCTGCTCTACTTCATCGAAACCTATGGGGAGAAGGGTTCGGCCTATGATGCCGAGTTCGAATGGCTGGGCAAACGCGACCCCAGGCCGGAAGGCGTCGGCTTCTATTTCCTCGACCACCTCACGCACAATGTCTATCGCGGCAACATGGACAAATGGTGGGATTTCTACCGCGACCTGTTCGGCTTCAAGCAGATCCATTTCTTCGACATCGACGGCAAGATCACCGGGCTGGTCAGCCGGGCGATCACCTCACCTTGCGGCAAGATCCGCATTCCGCTCAACGAATCCAAGGACGACACCAGCCAGATTGCCGAATATCTGAAGAAGTACAATGGCGAGGGCATCCAGCATATAGCGGTGGGCACCGACGCGATCTACGAGGCAACCGACAAACTTGCCGCCAATGGGCTGAAATTCATGCCCGGCCCGCCGGAGACCTATTACGAGATGTCGCATGCACGCGTGAACGGCCATGACGAGCCGATCGAACGCATGAAGAAGCATGGCATTTTGATCGACGGCGAAGGCGTGGTCGACGGCGGCACGACGAAGATCCTCTTGCAGATCTTCTCCAAGACCGTGATCGGACCAATCTTCTTCGAATTCATCCAGCGCAAAGGCGACGAAGGCTTTGGCGAAGGCAATTTCCGCGCACTGTTCGAATCGATCGAGCAGGACCAGATCAAGCGCGGCGTGATCAAGGTGCAGGCGGCGGAATAGTCTGATGGACTCGGAGTTCTTGCGGCTCCGGCCAATTATGACCTAAATTCAGGTCATAATTGGTTTTTGACGATGAATGTTCCGATGGCGAAAGCGAAGGCCCAGCTCTCCGAGTTGCTAAAGCGTGCCCAGGCCGGCGAAGAAATCCATCTGACCCGGCATGAAGAGGTGGTCGCGACCTTGAGTGCTCCCGCTCGGCCCGGCGGCAGCAAGCGCCTGTTGGGAGCCCTGAAAGGCCAAATTTGAATATCGGATGATTTTGATGAACTTGGTCCCGAATGGGACGAGTATATTAAATGAGCCGCAAATATCTGGTCGACACTCACATTTTGCTTTGGGTGCTCAACGCAGATTCACGTCTTTCGGATCATCATCGCGACATCTTTGTCGCAGGCAAGGATGTGATCGTCAGCGCCATCTCGGTAGCGGAGATTGCCATCAAGAGATCGCTCGGCAAAGTCACGCTCTCGGGCGACATCGTGGACATACTGCGATCGAACGGGGGGCCAATCCTCGGTGCAAACGAACTCCACGCAGCAGGGCTTGGGCATTTGCCGCTCCATCATCGCGATCCCTTTGATCGTCTGCTTATTGCACAAGCTCAAATTGAAGGCCTGACATTGGTCACAGCAGATCGGCATTTCTCAGCCTATGACGTTGCATTGGTCTGATCGCCCAAGCCTAGCCGCTCCACCTCGGCACTCCTGAGCCTGAGGTCATAATCGAGCAGGAATTCGTCGAGTTGCGGCGGCGCGACCGACGTGCCGGACAGCATCGCGTGCACCTGGCCGCGATGGTGGATGTCATGCAGGAAAAGATGGGCGAGGATATCGCCGATCCTCTCCGGGATCATACCGTCCCCGCGCCGATCGGTGATGACATGGCGGTCGATATCGGCCTCCGACAGGGCATCGCAGAAGGTGATCAGCCTGCGGTCGAACCTGATCTGGGCCACTGACAAATCGGCTGCGTTGTCGAACGGCACGAAATCATCGTACACCGCAGCGCCAACGCCGCCCTCCTCAAGAAAATCGAGGTAGAGAAGATCGACCGCCAGTATGTGGTTGAGCGTCGCCTTGATCGACGGGAAGAAGCCGGTGCGCCCGGCCGCGAATTCGCCCGGCTTGAGCGCGAGCACGGCCCGGTAAAGCCGGTCGTTCGACCAAAGATTGTTGCCGGCCATGCGGCGCAGATGGTCAAGCAGGTTCATTCTTCAACTTGCGGCCCTCACCCCTGATATTTCTCGACCGTCTGCTCGATGGCGCCGAAGATCGAATGCCCGGCCTTGTTCTTCATCTCTATGCGCACCGTGTCGCCGAAACGCAGGAACGGCGTCTTCGGCTCGCCGCTCTCGATGGTCTCGATCATGCGCAGTTCGGCGATGCAGGAATAGCCTGCGCCGCCGGCTGAGACAGGCTTGCCAGGCCCGCCGCCGAGCTTGTTGGAGACGGTGCCGGAGCCGATGATGGTGCCGGCCGCCAGCGGCCGTGTTTTCGCCGCATGGACGATGAGCGCTGGGAAATCGAAGGTCATGTCGACGCCGGCATTCGCCCGGCCGAAAGGTTTGCCGTTGAGGTCGGCAAGCAGCGGCAGGCTGACTTTGCCGCCGTCCCAAGCCTCGCCCAACTCGTCGGGCGTCGCCGCGACCGGCGAGAAGGCCGAAGACGGCTTGGACTGGAAGAAGCCGAACCCCTTGGCGAGTTCTGGTCCGGTAATGGCACGCAGCGTTACGTCGTTGACCAGCATCACCAGGCGAATCGCCTCCCGTGCCTTTTCGAGGCCGGCGCCCATCGGCACATCATCGACAACGACCGCGACTTCCGCCTCCATGTCGATGCCAAAGGCCTCGTCGGCCATGCGGATCGGGTCTCGCGGCGGGATGAAGCTGTCCGAGCCGCCCTGATAGATCAGCGGGTCGGTCCAGAAGCTCGCCGGCATTTCGGCGCCGCGCGTCTTTCGCACCAACTCGACATGGTTCACATAGGCCGAACCGTCAGCCCATTGATAGGCGCGCGGCAGCGGCGAATGGGCATTGTGTTCGTGAAAGCGCGCTGACGGCACCGCGTTGTTCTCGAGCGACTCCGCCATTGCGGCCAGATGCGGCGAAATCCGCCGCCAGTCGTCGAGCGCCGCCTGCAATGTCGGCACCAGGAAGGAGGCATCGGTGAAGCGTGTAAGATCGCGCGAGACGACGACGAGCTTTCCGTCGCGCGTCCCGTTCTTCAATGTAGCAAGCTTCATGCGTTTCCTCTCCTGACGTGGCCTTGCGCCGCTTGGTCCACAACAAAGCTGTTATGGGCAATCGTCAAGCCGCCGGCTTAACTTTCCTGAAGGCAGTTTTCCGACGGCAGCGATCCATTCAGGACCAATCGCCCTCGGGCGTGCCATTGAAGCGCTTCTTCAGATCGGCCCAGCAGTCGATGTAATTGTCCTGCCTGGTGTCGAGTTCGGCAGCGTAGCGGGTCAGCATCTGCGGGAACCGGGTCTCGAACATGAAGGCCATGGTGTTGTCGAGCTTGACGGGCTTCAGATCCGCGCGCGAGGCCTTTTCGAAGCCAGGCGCGTCCGGGCCGTGGGCCAGCATCAGATTGTGCAGGCTGATGCCGCCGGGAACGAACCCTTCTTCCTTGGCGTCGTACTGACCGTGGATCAGACCCATGAACTCGCTCATGATGTTGCGGTGATACCAGGGCGGACGGAACGTGTCTTCGGCCACCAGCCAGCGCGGCGGGAAGATGACGAAATCGATGTTGGCGGTGCCCTCCTCGCCGCTCGGCGCGGTCAGCACCGTGAAGATCGACGGATCGGGGTGATCAAAGAGGATCGCACCAACCGGCGAAAACGTCGCCAGATCATATTTGTAGGGCGCATAGTTGCCGTGCCACGCCACCACATCAAGGGGCGAATGGCCTATTTCCGTGGCATGAAAATGTCCGCACCATTTGACGGTCAGCCGGCAGGGCGTCTCCTTCTCCTCGAACCAGGCGCAGGGCGTCTTGAAATCGCGCGGATTGGCCAGGCAATTGGCGCCGATCGGGCCGCGGTCGGGCATCGTCAGCTTGGCGCCGTAGTTCTCGCAGACATAGCCGCGCACTTCGACATCGACCAGTTCGACCTTGAAGACGAGGCCGCGCGGCAGCACCGCGATCTCACCCGGCCTGAGCTCGATGACGCCCATCTCGGTGACGAAGCGCAAGGCGCCCACCTGCGGCACCACCAGCAACTCGCCGTCGGCGTTGAAGAAATGGTCGTCGACCATCGATTTGTTGGCGAGATAGACATGCGCCGCCATGCCGGTCTGCCCAAGAACGTCGCCGGCGGTGGTGATCGAGCGCATGCCGGCGATGAAATCGGTCGGCTCCTTCGGCATCGGCACCGGGCTCCAGCGATACTGGCCGAGCGCCAGCTCATGATCGCCGACATTGGGCGCACTTTTCCAGAAGGGATAACTCACCGACTTGAAGCGCCCGGTATGCTTGACGCTCGGCCGGATGCGATAAAGCCAGGAGCGCTCATTGGTGCCACGCGGCGCGGTGAAGGGCGAGCCGGAGAGCTGCTCGGCATAGAGGCCGTAGGCCGGCCGCTGCGGTGAATTGCGCCCGTGCGGCAGCGAACCCGGCAGGCTTTCGGTTTCGAAATCGTTGCCGAAACCCGGCATGTAGGAAAAGGCCATCGCTTCCTCCTCGCGAATGCTTGACCAAATTGGTTTCATTTGTAACCATTGAAAATGTAACTATCAATGCCGTGCGCGGGCATTTCCCGATGGCTGGTCATGGAATCCGAAATCCTGGAACTCGAAAGCTTTCTGCCCTACCGGCTGTATCGGCTGGCCGATGCCGTGAGCCGCGAATTCTCCCGGATCTACAAGGAGCGTCACGGCCTCACACGGCCGGAATGGCGTACGCTTTCAGGGCTTGGCCAGCGCGGCACAATGACCGCGACGGAACTCGGTGCGCAGTCGGCGATGCACAAGACAAAGGTTTCGCGTGCTGTGGCGGAGCTTGAGCGTCGCCGCTGGCTCATCCGAACCACTGACGAGAACGATCGCCGCGTCGAGCACCTGGCGCTGACCCGGGCCGGACTTGCGGCCTATAGCGAGATGGTGCCGCTGGCGAAGGCGTTCGAACGGGAGTTGCTGGCCCAGCTGAGAGCCGACCAGCAAGCCTCCATCGTCAAAGGCGTCGCGTCGTTGGAAAGCGCGTTGGGTCTGAGATAGCGGCTATCGCCAGATGGAATAGGAGACGGTGGCTCGACGCGACAGCGCCTTGAAGCAGAGACGGTCTGGCGGTCATTTTCGATCCCTGCTTGCCCGATGGCGGATTTTCAGCGCTGTATGTAAGCCAGTGATCATCGACGGGCGAATTGGGGGGAAGGATGAAGTCGCTGCTCGCGAGGCCGGTGGCCGTGGTCGTCTTGCTGTTTGCCAGAGCCATCACCGCTGTGCGGCCGTTTTGGCATGAAGGCAGATTGCCTCGGCGTCGCTCGATCTTCTTTGCCAATCATTCCAGCCATGGCGATTTCATCTTGATCTGGGCTGTTCTGCCGCCGCGCCTGCGTCGGCGGGTGCGTCCCGTAGCGGGCGCCGACTACTGGCTGAAATCAAAAGTCCGGGCCTTCATCGGCCGCGACGTTTTCAATGCCGTCCTGATCGAGCGCAATCGCGATGGACGCACGACGGATCCTGTCGAAAGCATGGGAGAGGCGATGAGAGAAGGCTCTTCGCTCATTCTCTTCCCGGAAGGCACGCGCAACCAATCCGACGCGTCCTTGCAGCCATTCAAGTCCGGCCTGTTCCATTTGGCGGCATCGCACCCGGATTTCGAGTTGGTGCCGGTATGGATCGCCAATCTCAACCGGGTGATGCCGAAAGGGGAATTCGTGCCTATCCCGCTGATCTGCACGGTGACGTTCGGCGAGGCAATGCACCTGGCTGACGGCGAGAGCAAGGACATGTTCCTCGAGCGGGCACGTGGGGCGCTGCTGGCGCTGGCACCGAAAAAGGCAGCGGAATGAGCTCGACCCAATTCGATATGATGGTCCTCGTGCTCGGCGTCTGCGGGATCCTGCTCGCGGCCTCTTTCGTGGGGCATATCCTGGAGCGACGACTGTCGCCGGAAGGCTCCAACCCAGCCATCGAGAACCTCAACGCCCGTATCAATGCCTGGTGGGTAATGGCGATTCTCATCGCCATAGCATTCATCGCCGGGCGGATCGGCGTCCTGCTTCTCTTCGGCTTCTGTTCCTTCGCCGCACTTCGCGAATTCGTGACGCTGACCAATACCCGGCGTGCCGACCACTGGGCGCTGGCCACGGCGTTTTTCCTCGTGCTGCCGGTACAGTATGTGCTGCTCTGGATCGAGGACTACGAGATCTTTTCTGTTTTCATCCCGGTCTACGCCTTCCTGTTGATGCCCATCATCTCGGCCATACGGGGCGACACCCAGCACTTCCTCGTTCGAATTGCAGAGGTGCAATGGGCACTGATGATCTGTGTTTTCTGTGCCTCCCACGTCCCGGCTCTTCTGACGTTGCATATTCCGGGCTACGAGGGCCGCAATGTGCTTCTGATAGCCTTCCTTGTCATCGTCGTGCAATTGAGCGACGTGCTGCAATATATCTGGGGAAAGGCGATCGGGCGTACGAAGATCGCACCAAACCTTTCGCCGTCCAAGACGCTTGAAGGTTTCCTCGGCGGCGTTGCGAGCGCCAGCCTCGTCGGCGCTGGCCTGTGGTGGATCACGCCGTTCTCTCCGCTTCAAGCGGGCGCGATGGCCTTCCTGATCACGCTGATGGGTTTTTTCGGCGGCCTTGTGATGTCCGCCATCAAACGTGACCGCGGCGTGAAGGATTGGGGCCATCTGATCGACGGCCACGGCGGCCTGATAGATCGGCTGGATTCGGTGGTCTTCTCCGCTCCAATCTTCTTCCATCTCACGCGTTATTTCTGGTCACCGGGATGAGGTAGTGATGAACACGGGCGATCGCAGACCACTTGCAAGCCGCGACACGCGCTGGGCACAAGCGACGGCCAGACGTCTCGCCGCGCTCTCCGTGACCCCCAACCGGATTTCGCAGGCCAGTATCCTCGCCGGCGCGATGGCAGGTGCGGCCTTCTGTGTTGGCGGGCAGAGCGGGGGCACTTCTCGTTTGTTGCTGTTGCTGGGCGCGGCGCTGTTTTGCCAACTGCGGCTGCTGTGCAATCTGTTCGATGGCATGGTCGCAGTCGAGGGCGGCAAGGCGTCGGCCGACGGGCCGTTCTGGAACGAGTTCCCGGACAGGATCGCCGATATCGCCATCATGGTCGGGATAGGCTACGGCATCGGCATGCCTGGCCTAGGCTGGGCGGCGGCCTGTTTTTCGGTTCTCACCGCCTATGTGCGGGAACTAGGGCGGGCCAACGAGGCGCCGAGCGATTTCACCGGACCGATGGCCAAGCCACATCGCATGGCAGTTGCAACCGTCGCGGCACTGCTATCGGCCGGAGAATTCCTTTGGAATGGCCACAACGAAGTGTTGACGCTCGCTCTCGCCATCATTGCGATCGGCGCCGCCGCAACTGCGTTGCGGCGCGCATGGCGACAGGTGCGATGGCTGAAAACCATGCGACTCTAGCACCGCCTGCCTCGAAGGCTGAAACTCCCAGCGCATCGACTACCAGTCCATCACCACCTTGCCCGAACTGCCGCTGCGCATCGCATCAAATCCAACCTGGAAATCGTCGATGCCGATGCGGTGCGTGATCAGGCCTGAGACGTCGAGCGGGCCCTGGACCAGGGCGATCATCTTATACCAGGTCTCGAACATCTCGCGGCCGTAGATGCCCTTGAGATGCAGCATCTTGAAGATGACCTTGTTCCAGTCGATCTCGAACCCGGTCGGCGCAATGCCGAGGATGGCGATCTTGCCGCCATTGTTCATGGTGTCGATCATGTCGCGGAAGGCGGGGGCTGCCCCGGACATCTCCAAGCCGACATCGAAACCTTCCGTCATGCCGAGCGCCGGCATCACGTCGCGCAGTTTTTCCTTGGAGGCGTCGACGACATGCTGGACGCCAAGCTTGCGCGCAAGATCCAGCCGAACCGGATTGATATCGGTGATAACGACCTTCCTGGCGCCGACGCATTGCGCGACCAACGCGCCCATGATGCCGATCGGTCCGGCGCCGGTGACCAGCACGTCCTCGCCGACCAGATCGAATGACAATGCGGTGTGAACGGCATTGCCCAGCGGATCGAAGATGGCAGCGATCTCGTCGGGCACATCGTCGGGGATCGGCACGACATTGTGCTGCGGGATCGCCAGGTACTCGCCGAACGCGCCCGGGCGATTGACGCCGACGCCGAGCGTGTTGCGGCACAGATGCCCCCTGCCCGCGCGGCAGTTGCGGCAATGTCCGCAGACGATGTGGCCTTCTCCCGACACACGCTGGCCGACCTTGTATTCGGTGACCGCGGCGCCGAAATCCGCAACGGTGCCGACGAATTCATGGCCGGTCACCATCGGCACGGGCACCGTCTTCTGCGCCCACTGGTCCCAATTGTAGATGTGGACGTCTGTGCCGCAGATCGCGGTCTTCTTCACCTTGATCAGGACGTCGTTGGGGCCGATTTCCGGCACCGGCACCTCTTCCATCCAGATGCCCGGCTCGGCCTTGGCCTTCACCAGCGCCTTCATCATGTTCGACATTCTTTTGTCCCTTGAATCTCTTGATCCGGAAGCGGTTTGCGGTGCCGGTCGCTCAGGAAATCACACCTAGTTCCTTGCCAACCGCACCGAAAGCCTGGACCGCCCGATCAATGTCGGCGCTGGAATGCGCGGCCGACATCTGGGTGCGGATGCGCGCCTGGCCCTTTGGCACCACCGGGAAGGAGAAGCCGATGACATAGATGCCGCGCTGCAGCATGCGCGCCGCCATCTCCTGTGCCAAGCTGGCATCGCCCAGCATGACCGGGATGATCGGATGACCGGCGCCCGCCAGCGTGAAGCCGAGCTTGCCCATCTGGGTCCGGAACCGTTCCGCATTGGCATATAGGCGCTCGCGCAAGGCATCGCCATTGCGGATCATGTCGAACACTCTGATCGAGGCGCCGGCAATCGCCGGCATCAGCGTGTTGGAAAACAGATAGGGCCGCGAGCGCTGGCGCAGCCAGTCGACCACCTGTTTCTTGCCGGACGTATAGCCGCCGGAAGCGCCGCCCAGCGCCTTGCCAAGCGTACCGGTGATGATGTCGACCCTGCCCTCGACGCCGCAATGCTCAGCCGAGCCGCGGCCGTTCCTGCCGACGAAGCCGACCGCGTGACTGTCGTCGACCATGACCATGGCATCGTATTTTTCGGCCAGATCGCACACACCCGCGAGATTGGCGATGATGCCATCCATCGAGAACACGCCATCGGTGGCGATCAGCCGGAAGCGGCAATCCTTCGCCTCCTTCAGCCGCGCCTCGAGATCCGCCATATCGTTGTTGGCGTAGCGGAAGCGTTTGGCCTTGGACAGCCTGACTCCGTCGATGATGGAGGCGTGGTTCAGCGCATCGGAGATGATGGCGTCCTCCTCGCCGAGCAGCGTCTCGAACAGGCCGCCATTGGCATCGAAGCAAGAGCCGTAGAGGATGGTGTCGTCCATGCCGAGGAAGGACGATATCGTGCCTTCCAACTGCTTGTGCTCCTCCTGCGTGCCGCAGATGAAACGCACCGAAGCCATGCCGTAGCCGTAGCGGTCGAGCGCGTGCTTCGCCGCCTCGCGCAGGTCGGGGCTGTCGGCGAGGCCGAGATAGTTGTTGGCGCAGAAATTCAGCACCTTCTCGCCGCCGACCTCGATCTCAGCCGACTGCGTGGAGGAAATCACCCGCTCGGACTTGTACAGTCCGGCCGATCTGAGCCCCTCAAGTTCGCCGTCGATATGGGAGAGAAATGCTGCGGTCATGATCGTGCCTCGTTTGACGTGGGCAGACTGTCGTCCCGCACGCACAAAAAATCCACCGCAAAAGCGACCGGATCAGGTGGCTGGGCAATGTCGAACGGATGCCGCGGGCATGGCTCGAGAGACGATCCGGATCACAGGGGCCGGCGAATGTTCAAATGCGGACCGGCCGCGAAAGAGGCCGATAACCATTTCGCGATCTTTAAGCCTTTCCCCTTGTCGGCCGGCTGTCGATTTCCAGTCCTGTTAATGTTTGCGGTTCAATGATGCTCATACAGGAATCCGTTGGCGAGAGGGCCGCCCCCCAAGATGTCGCAGCAGCCGGTGCAAACCGTTTCAGGCAAGCTCATACTGCTGATCAAGGCCGGCTACTGGCTGGCGCTGCTGATCATCGCCGCCATGGTGGTGGCTTCCTTCATCCTGCTGCAGCAGGTGATGGCCACCCAACGGCACAACCATACGCTGCTCGATATCGTCAGCACGCAAAAGACGCTGTCGCAGCGCATCGTCTTCCTCGCCGGTGCGACCGGTGCTGCTTCGCGCGACAAGCAGCCGGCGCTCGTCAACGCGCTCAAGCAGGCGACGGCGGAGTTCGAAACCAACTATGACCTGCTGCTCAAGCAGACGGCCGCCGATCCAAAGTCGCCGGCCAGGCTCGATCCGAAGACGATCGAGAACGTCCTTTTCGGCAAGCCTTTTCATCTCGACTATTTTTCCGTCGGGCTGGTCGCCAATGGCGAACGCCTGATATCGGCATTCTCGTCGCAACTCGCGCTCGGCGACAATGGCGGCTACAAGGGCGGCTACGAACGCGTCACCCTCGACGCCTCGGTCGCCAACGCAACATTGTCGGGCTATTCGGCGCTTGGCCAGCGCATCAGCGCTTTCGCCGACGAACGATCCGAAAAGATGCTCGATCTGCACCGCACGCTGTTTTACGCCACGATCGGCGTCATCGTGCTGGTGGCACTGTTCATCTTCCGACCCATGTCGAACGCGATCCTGCGCAAGACGCGCGAACTCGTCGACGCACGAAATTCGATGGCTTTCATCGCCGTTCATGACGGGCTGACCGGTCTGCACAACCGCACATTCCTGACCGACCATTTCGACACGCTGATCAAGAGCGCGCATCGTCGGCGCGAACGTCTTGCGGTGGTGCAGCTTGATCTCGACCGGTTCAAGCAGATCAACGACACGCTCGGCCACGCCGCCGGCGACTATGTGCTGGTCATCACGGCCCAGCGCATGCGCGATTCCTGCCGGGCGTCGGATCTGTGCGTGCGCCTCGGCGGCGACGAGTTCGTGATGATCCTCAACGGCGCCGGCGGCACCGAAGACATCAACATGCTGGCACGGCGCATTCTTGCGCACATCAACGAGCCGATCGTCTTCCAGGGCACGACCATTCTGCCGGGCGCCAGCGGCGGCATCGCCGTCTATCCGATCGATGCCGACAACGCCCAGGACCTGCTGGTCCACGCCGATCTGGCGCTTTACTCCGCCAAGAAGATGGGCGGCGGCAATTTCTCGTTCTTCTCCGAGGAATTGCGTCGCGAACTCGATTATCGCAAGCAACTTGAGCACGACATCAAGCTCGCCATTTCACAGCGGGCATTCCAGGTCTATTTCCAGCCGCAGGTTTCACTGAGCGACGGGACGATCAGCGGCATCGAGGCGCTGGTGCGCTGGAACCACGCCGAGCGCGGCATGATCTCGCCTGGCGAATTCATTCCCGTCGCCGAGAAATGCGGTTTCATGCCTGATATCGGCCGCATCGTCATCAGCAAGGCCATCAACGAAGCCGCCGAATGGAACCGCGCCGGCATTGCTTTCGGACGGCTTGCGGTCAACGTATCCGGAACCGAATTGCGCGAGCACGACTTCGACGCTTTCCTGTTCGAGACGCTCGAGAAGGCCGGCCTGCCGCCGCAGAAACTGTCGCTGGAAATCGTCGAATCCGTCATTCTCGATGACGAGAAGACAGGCATCGCGGCAAAGCTACGCCATATCAGGGCCGCGGGCGTCCATCTTGAGCTCGACGATTTCGGCACCGGTTACGCCTCGCTCAGCCACGTCAATCCCAACGAGATCGACCGGCTGAAGATCGATCGCCGCTTCGTCCAGAACATCCATGAGAACGGTGACAACTCCAAGATCGTGCGCGCCATCACCGAGCTCGCGCGCGGCCTTGGCATCTCGATCGTCGCGGAGGGCGCCGAGACCGAAGCCGAACTCGATTCACTGATGGCGATCGGATGCGACCAGGTGCAGGGCTACTCCATCGCCTTCCCGATGCCGCAGGACAAAGCCCGTGACTGGCTGAGCGCCCGCATGCCGAAGAAGGCCAGGCTGACGGTGCTGCAGGGAAGCCTGGCGTAGGCAGCCCTGACCCGCGCTTGACAACTCATCACCGAGATGGCCCCTGTGACGATCGCAAACGGGTAGTCCCGATGCCGCTTCTGCTTGCTTTGCTGACCATGCTCGCCGCATTTCCCGCTTACGCAGCGGATCGCACCATCTATCTGACCTTCGATGACGGGCCGCTGAACGGCACCAGCAACATCCTCGACGTGCTGGAGGCGCAGCAGGTGCCGGCGACGCTGTTCATGGTCGGCATGCATGCGCAGGCGAGCGCGGGCAACAAGGCATTGGTCAGACGCGCAAAAGCTCTGCCGCTGGTGACGGTCGGCAATCACAGCTATAGCCACGCCAACAACCGCTACCAACATTTCTATGCCGATACCGAAGGCGTTGTGGCCGACATGCTGCGGGCCAACGTCGTGCTTGGGCTCGCTCCGGCGGTTCATGCGAGGCTGCCTGGGCGCGACGTGTTCAGACTGCCCTCAATGTCGAAGAACGACACCTCGCTCGGCCTTGCGCAGGAAGGCCGGGAGGAGCCGGACTACGAATTCGTCGCCGCCTCCGGGTTCTATCTCTATGGCTGGGACCATGAGTGGGTGCATGACGACACAGGCAAGCCGGTGCAGAGCGTCGACCACCTGGTCAGCGAGATCGATCACCTGTTCGGCTATGGCCGCTTCGTCAAGCGCGGAAAGATGATCCTGCTCATGCATGACGAGATGTTCCAGGACAGCTTCGACGGCAAGCCGAAACTGACCCAGCTGATCACCGCGCTGAAGCAGCGCGGCTATGCTTTTGGCACAATCCAGAGCTATGACGACTGAGCGATGATTCCTAAAACGCGTCATGTCGAAAGAGATTTACGCCGCGCGCCTTCGTCAGCTTTCCACATTGGCCCGCAAGGTCGCCAACACCTGCGCAAACTCCGCCAGCCTGTCGTCCGACAGGCCGGCGCGCAGTCGCTTGTCGAAGGCAATCGCCGCCTTGCGCAGTGTCTCGAACATCGCTTCTCCGGCCTCTGTCAATTCGACCAGATGGATCCGGCGGTTGACGGGATCGCGGCGGCGCGTCAGCAATCCTTGCGCCTCCATCGCGTTCAGATGATGGGTGAGCGTCGCTCCCTGTATGCCGATCATTCCAGCGAGCTCGCGCTGGTTGGCTAGCTCGCTCGATTTGACCGACAGCAGAGTAAGCCAGACGGGCAACGTGCCGCCCGCTTCAACCAAAGCGGTGTCGAAGGCCTGTGCAACAAGCTTGGCGGTGCGGCCGAGATTCATGCCGACCGGCGGGCGTTCAAAGGGTGTCATGGCAAGACACTAGACGGTGTTTTCCACGGATGGAACTGGTGTCCTTTTATACATTGACATCTAACAGTTAGATATCTAACTATTGAGGCGACGGCGGGCAAGAGAGGAGAGCTGGTATGCAATATGTCTACATCATCACCATCGGTCTTCACGTCATGGCGGGAGTGTTCTGGGCCGGCACCACCATCACGCTCGCGCGCGACCCCGAGATCCGGGCTGAACGCTTCATTGGGCCGCAAATGGGAGCGGCCGGCATGGTGTTTCTCACCGGTGCGCTGCTCTGGTATTTCTTCCATGGCGCCTATTTCGGCTCGATGGAAATGGTGCTGGCGCTCGGCATCGTTGCCGCCTTCGCCGCGGCTGGCGTACTCAGCACCATGGTCCGCCGCACCAGCACGCAACTTGCTGGCGCCGACGCGGCCACCGAACCTGCCCTGCGCGCGAAGATGGCCCAAGGCGAGCGAATCGCCGCCTGGCTGCTGGTTCTCACCGTGCTCTGCATGGCCACCGCCAGAATGTTCTGATCACGCATCGTACGGTGCCGGCGCAAGCAGGCGGCGTGCGCGGCGCGCAACGAACCAAGGCAGCAGATGGCTCTCCTTGCGGAGGTTCCGTTGCGCGCCACCACAACTTTCCCTGGAATTGTTAGCGACAGCAGCCTTTCAAATCCTTAGCCCGAACCTGATGCCGTCATAGATGGCGGCGTGGATGTTGCGCGAGGCGACGGCATCGCCGATGCGGAACAGCACGAAAGAGCCCTGCGGATTGCGCTCGGGAAAAATGTCGCCGCCACTCACCAGCCGCTCATAATCGATGGCGCCGCCGTTCTTCGCCAATGGCTTCAACGCAAGATAAAGATCGTCAAGCGGCGCCGTGCCATGTTCGACCACCACCTGGTCGACCCGCCGCTCGCCGCGCCAGCCGTCGGCGAAATCGGAGGCAAGCTCGGCAACCAGTTGATTGCCCTCGCGGCGCACCGAGCGCAGCCTTGTGTTGATCGTGATGATGACCCCCTTCTCCTGGAAGGCGCGCATGTAGGGCACATGGTTCATGCCGCCCATTTCCGGCGCGAAGAATCGCTCCGCCGAAACCAGTTCCAGCTTCGAACCGGCAGCCGCGACGAGTTCCGCCGCGCCCATTCCCTGATGGCCGCCATTGTCGTCATAGAGCAGCACGTTTTCAGCCGGCTTGACGCTGCCGGCCATGATGTCCCAGCTCGACGTCACGAGAGTGTCGCCCGCCGCCAGCGGGGGATTCTGCGGCAGTCCGCCGGTGGCGATCACCACGACATCCGGCGACAGCGCCAGAACGTCGTCCTTCTCCGCCCAACTGTCGTAGCGGATCTCGACGCCGAGCCGGTCGAGTTCGGCCAGCCGCCAATCGACGATGCCGATCAACTCCTTGCGGCGCGGGTTCTGCGTCGCCAGCCTGACCTGCCCGCCGGCTTGGCCCGATGCCTCCAGCACCGTCACCTGATGTCCGCGCTCGGCGGCCACGCGCGCGATTTCCAGTCCGCCTGCACCAGCGCCGATGACGACGACTTTTCGCTTTGGTCCCTCGGCCTTGGTGATGATATGCGGAATGTCCGCCTCGCGGCCGGTCGCCGCGTTGTGGATGCATAGCGCCTCGCCGCCTTCGTAGATGCGGTCGAGACAGTAGGTGGCTCCGACACACGGGCGGATTTCGTGCTCGCGCCCTTCCATCACTTTGCGGACGATGTGCGGGTCGGCGATGTGGGCGCGGGTCATGCCGACCATGTCGAGCTTGCCGGTGGCGATGGCGTGGCGCGCGGTGGCGACGTCGGAAATTCGCGCCGCGTGGAAAGTCGGGAATTTCGTCGCCGCCCTCACCTCGCCGGCGAAGTCGAGATGTGGCGACGAGCGCATGCCGGTCACCGGAATGACCTTCGTCAATGCCGCGTCGGTCTCGATCGAGCCGCGGATGATGTTGAGGAAATCGACCTTGCCTGATAGGGCCAGGCGCCTGGCGATCTCGACGCCCTCCTCTTTCGAGAGACCTTGCGAAAAGTCCTCGTCGGCGACCATGCGAATGCCGACGACGAATTTCTCGCCCACGGCCGCGCGCACCGCGTCGAGCACCATGTCGGTGAAGCGCAGCCGGTTGTCGAGCGAGCCGCCGAACTCGTCGTCGCGATGGTTGGTGGCCGGCGACCAGAAGCCGTCCATCAGATGGCCGTAAGCCTCGAATTCGATGCCGTCGAGACCGGCGGCCTGGCAGCGCTGCGCGGCGGAAGCATAGTCGGAAACGATGCGCTCGATATCCCAATCCTCGATGGTCTTGGGAAAGGCGCGATGCGCCGGCTCCCGCACCGGCGAAGCCGACAGCACGGGCAGCCAGTCGGCCTTGTTCCAGCCGGTTCGACGGCCGAGATGGGTGATCTGGATCATCACCTTGCAGTCATGCTCGTGGCAGGCGTCGGCCAGTTCCGCGAGCCATGGCACGATCCCGTCATCATAGAGATGCAAATTGCCGAAGGCGGCCGGGCTGTCGCGCGAGACGATGGCCGAGCCGGCGGTCATGGTCAGCGCCATGCCGCCCTTGGCCTTCTCCGTGTGGTAGAGCCGATAGCGCGCCTTGGGCATGCCGTCTTCCGAATAGGCGGGCTCGTGGCTGGTCGACATCACCCGGTTCTTCAACGTCAGATGTTTGAGCTGATAGGGCTGGAGAAGCGGATCGTTGCTGGTCATCGTCTTCCTGCGGGTTCAAATTATGTTATTGAGCGGCCAGACGTGCCGCCCCTGAATGGATTGCGGCGTTTATTCCAACCTTCGTTTCGCGCCGACCGCCATGGAATCGTGCTTCCGGCGACAGGCAGGCAAGGAGCCGTCCATGATCGATACCAAAACCCTCACCCAGCTCGGCGCGCATGTCGAGACGCCACAGAGCCCGGAAGCGGCGGTCCTGGAAACCGTGCCGTTTTCGCGCGGCGACGGCCCGCCGGCCATCGTGCGCTTCACCTGCCCGGAATTCACGTCGCTGTGCCCGGTCACCGGCCAGCCTGATTTCGCCCACATCGTCATCGACTACGCACCCGACGCTGCTCTGGTGGAATCGAAGTCGCTCAAGCTGTTCATGACCTCGTTCCGTAATCATGGTGCTTTCCATGAGGATTGCACCGTCATGATCGGCCGCCGCATCGTGGCGGCAACGAGCCCGCTATGGTTGCGCATCGGCGGCTATTGGTATCCACGCGGCGGCATTCCGATCGACGTGTTCTGGCAGACGGGCGCGCCGCCGGAAGGCGCCTGGCTGCCTGAGACCGGAGTGGCACCCTATCGCGGGCGAGGCTAGCTCGAACCATCATTCGCATTGGTACTGACTGAGTGCCCATTCACCGGTCACCGACAAGAGGTCCGATATCTTCCATTCGCCGTCGACCCTCTTGAACTTCCACTCGAGGCGGTGCGCGTTGCCGGCGACGACGAAGGCGACGATGACCTTGGCCTGGTCGCCATTGATCGCCTCGATAGTCTTCAGGCTCTTGTCGATCTCGTCCTTGTCATAGTCGGCATTGTCGAGCGCCATGTTGGGGTCGAGGCACTCGCCCTGCCCGGATTTGCGCAGCGCATCGCTCTTGTCGAGCACCGTTTTCGCCGGATCGACGAAATGGCGGCGCTGCGACGGATCGACCTCCAAGCCGACCTGGTCGTAGAATGGCCGGACCACCGCTGTCGGCGAGCCCGGCTGAATTGGGACGGCGGGTTCGCTCGGCGAGGCAGCCGGTGGCGTTGCCGGCTCGGCGGCTCCGCGAGGTGGCGGCGACTCGTTGTCATCGGGCGCGGTGGCCGCCGGAGCGTTTGCCGGCGGCGCGCCGAGCAGCCCCTGCGCAGCGCCGCTACTCAAGTCCGCCGCCATCATCATGCACACGGCCGACAGTGCCAAGAACCGGCGGCGGGCCATCGGATCACTCCGGATCTTGGCCCGCCAGGCATTCGAGCTGGCTCAGCGTCCAGTCGCTGGTCTTCGATGCGATGTCCGATATCCTCCACTTGCCGTCGATCTTCTTCAGCGACCAGTGCATTTCGCGTTGTGCATCGTCTCCTTCCGGAAAGAGACTGAAGCTCGCCACCACCTGGGCGGTGTCGCCATCCACCATCTCGGATACTTTCAGGGTCTTGGAGACGGTCTTCTGGTCGAAATCCTGCGCATCGAGGCCCGGATCGAAATCGATGCAGGCGACCTGGTCCGGATTCTTCCTCGTTGCCTGATCGTTGAGGTCGAACAGTTTCGTCACCGGCTCGGTGAAGCGATCCCGGTATTTTGCGTCGGCCTCGAACTTGACCTCCGGAACATAGAAGAACCTCACGGCGTCCGACGCCGGACCGGCCAGGGCGACGGCGGGAAAGGCCGTCGAAAGGGCGGCAAGGAGCACTGTCAGTCTCATGCAGAATCTCCGGCTTTTGATGGCTTGGCGCAATCCAGTAGCACGCATCCTGCATATCGGCTTTTTTGCGGCTCATGAAGCCCGAGGGCGGCTCGCCGCCGGTGCAGGTCATCCGACAGGCGCGCGTGCCAAGACTGCGATCAGAGACCAAGCGCCACCTTGCGGCCATCATGGATTGCAAAAGCCGCCTGCCTTGAGGCGGTGCAATCACCAATCGAAGTGTGGGCAATCTTGCGCCTGTCGAGTTCGATGGAAAGCATGTCGGCTGCCATACTCGTCGTGGCGAAGACCAATGCATCGGCTTCGACGTCCTGCTCGGTTCCGTCGAGCAGGGAAGCGACCCTGGCCGCCTTGCCGTCCCAATGAACGATGGCGCTCTCGGTCAGAAACCGCACCCGCAGCCTGGCGAGTGCGCGGCGCAGCGGCGCGTCGACGGCCATTCGCTGAAGCTCTTTGCCAACCAGGGCGTCAGGCGTCACAAGCGTCACATTGTGACCGTCCTCGGCGAGTTTCCAGGCGGTGCCGCACCCTTTCCAATTGCCGCCATCGTCGAGCAAGATGACATTTTTGCCTGGCCTCGCCTCACGGGCCATCACGGCTTCGGCCGAGAAAACCAGCCCGCCCCCCGGAATGCTTTCCCACTGCGGCAATGCCCGTTGGAAAGCGCCGTCCGGCGGCATCGAGCCGGTTGCGATGATGACGTGATCCGCGCCTTCGCGCTCGACATCCTCCGCCTCGACAAACTGTCCGTACCGGACGTCGACCTGGAGCTGGCTGAGCTGGCGCTGGTACCAGTCGATCAGATCCAGAATCTGGGCGCGGCGCGGTTGCAGCCCCGCAAGGCGGAACTGCCCCCCAAGGCGGTCGGAAGCCTCGGCCAGCGCAACGCGGTGACCGCGTTCGGCTGCTACACGCGCCGCTTCGAGGCCGGCGGGACCGCCGCCGACGACCAGCACGCGCTTGGGTTGGCTAGCCGGGGCGAAGCGATCTCCACCCCACTCCCATTCCCGCCCCGCCGAGGGATTGATGACGCAGCTGATCCAGTAGTCGCGGCTGCGTCGGCCCCAGCACATCTGGTTGCAGGACAGGCACCCGCGAATGTCTTCCGGCCTTCCGGCGGCGGCCTTTGCGGCCAGGTGCGGATCGGCGATCTGCCCACGCACGATGGAAACCAGATCAGCGTGGCCTTCGCTCAGCACGCTTTCGGCGTTCTGCGGCGTACGAATGTGGCTCTCGGCGGTGATCAACGCGTGGCGCACGGTGGATTTGAGCACGGACGCCAGGTCAGCGCCGAGCTTTTCCGGATAAACAAAGGTCGGGATGATCTTGTAGAAATCGAAGTAGGAGCCCGTTCCACAAGTCACATAATCCATCAAGGAATCGCGGTCGTGGAGGTCGATTATCTCGGCCAATGCTTCGCGCTTCAGCCCCACTTCGACTTCCGGTTCGTCGTTGACCGCAAGGCCGATGATGAAATCGTCGCCGCATTCCCGGCGAATTCTGCTCATCACCTCACGGCTCATCCGGGTACGATTTTGAAGGCTGCCGCCCCACCGGTCGTCGCGGCGGTTCGACCAGGGCGTCCAGAACTGGTCCAGCATCGAATGATACGCCGCCCAGACCTCGACGCCGTCGAAACCGGCCTCGCGGCAACGGCGCGCCGCCTGTACGAAACCGTCGATCGTTTCTTCGATCTCGGCTTCGGACATTCGATGCGAACCGTCAGAGTCGTGATAACTCGGCAGTCCGGAAGGGGACCAGCCGGCATGGAACGAGTTGTCGGCGTCCGCGTGCTGACCGACATGGTAGAGCTGCTGGATGGCGACGGCGCCGTTGCCCCGAATCGCATCCGTCACTTTGCGGAAATGGGGGATCACGCTGTCGTCGGAAGGACGGAAGTTGCCGCGGGTAAGAACGGCGGCCTGGTGTACCGGCATCGGCTCGACGACGATCATGCCCGCGCCGCCGATCGCGCGTTCGGCATAATAGCCGACATGTCGTTCTGTCGGCAGTCCCTCTACCGCCATGTTCGCGGTATGGGCTCCGAACACGATCCTGTTGCGTAAGGTCCTGCCGCGCAGAGCAATCGGCGTGAACAACCGGTTGAAGACCTGCCCAGACATGTACCGCTCCTCAAAAGCCTTAGCGGCAGCACCCGAGCGCCAGCGCCCGCAGCCAAACTCGATTTTGCCGGAATGCCGGCACCTGAAAGGGTGCCGGCATTCGCCAGTCATTGCAGCTAGGCGTCCAGCCAGACGTTCTGGAGGTCCATTTCGAAGGTCTGGTGGACGCCGTAGTTCTTCACCTTCTTGCTCGTATGACTGTAGAGCTTCTGCCAGAACGGCTGGATGATGACCCCGGAATCCTGCAGGATCTGCTCGACATCCTTCATCACCTCCTTGCGCTTGGCGACGTCGATCAGCGATAGCGCCTGCTTGAGCTTGGCGTCGAACTCGGGATTCGAATAGGCCGATTCATTCCAGGCCTCGCCGGTGCGATAGCCGAGCGCCAACACCTGGACGCCGAGCGGGCGCATGTACCAGATCGTCATCGAATAGGGATATTTCGTCCAATCGTTCCAGAACGTCGAGCCCGGCAGCACCGTGCGCTTCACCTTGATGCCGGCCTCGCGCAGCTGGCCCGCGATGGCATCGCCGGTGTTCTTTTGCCAATCATCCTCGATGGTGATCAGCTCATGCTCGAAGTCGGCCTGACCGGCTTCCGCCATCAGCTTCTTGGCGCCGGCGGCATCACGCTCCTTCTTGGGCAGCGGGTAATATTCCGGATGGATGGGGCTGACATGGTGGTTTTCGCCGACCGTGCCGCGACCGCTGTAACCGAGCTGCAGCACCGCGTTGTTGTCGACCGCCATCTGGAGCGCATTGCGAACACGCTTGTCGTCATAGGGTTTGTGCGTGACGTTGGTGCGCGCAACCAGGGTGGTCGCGGTCGCCACCTCCGATTTCTCCAGCCCCATCTTGTCGAGGATGTCGATAAAATCGGCGGGCGACTCGAAATTGAGGTCGATCTCGCCGGAATCGAAGGCATTCACCGTGGCGTTGAAGTCGGTGCCGTAGTCGATGAATTCGACACCGTCGAGCGGAGCCTCGCCGCCCCACCATTTGCCGTTCTCGCGGCGCTTGACGACGGCCTTCTGGCCGACATCGTAAGAGACCAGTTCGAAGGGTCCGGTGCCGATCGGCTTCTTGATCGGATCGGCGCCATCGGCATCGAAGTTGCGGTGGACGACGAGTGCCGGATAGTCGGTGAAGTTCGGGATCAGCGAAATGTCGGGCTCGGAGAGCTTCAGCTTGACCGTGTTGTCGTCGACCTTGGTGATCGCGCCGTCCCTCGCCTTGCCGGTCTTGGCGTCGATCAGCGCGCCGACGCGCGCGGCCATGGAGTTGCCGGCGACGCCCTTCTCGCACCAGCGCGTCACATTGTGCACCACGTCATCGGCGTTGAAGGTATCGCCATTGTTCCAGGTGACGCCCTTGCGCACATGCAGCGTATATTCGGTGGCGTCGTCGTTGATGTCCCAGCTTTCGAGCAGCACCGGCTCGAAGGTGAACTGTCTGGTATAGCGCACAAGCGGCTCCAGCCACGTGCGCGAGATGTTGGCAAGTTCAACCCAGTCATAGGTGCGCGGATCCTTCTGCGCCTTGACCGACATGGAGACATGCAGCGTTCCGCCCTTCTTCGGCTCCTCGGCCAAGGCGTTTGTCGGCGCGGCAAGGCCGATCATGCCATAGGCCAGAGCCGTCGATGCCCCGAAGGCGCTTGCCAGCGCAAGGAATTCGCGCCGGTCGACCCGGCCCGCACGCGCCTCCTTTGCCATCGCCTCGATGGCGGCTGGGACACGATCACCATTGCTTTTGAAAAGCGTCATTTTTTCCTCCCTTGTGGTTCCCTTAAGGTCTTCGTCCTGTCAGCTGACGCTGTCCGGCAGTTTCTCCTCGCGCAGCGCGATAAAATCCCGGAGCCCGTCCGCGATGCCCTCATCGAGCTTCGGCTCCTCATAATCGGCCAGCATGTTGCGCGCTTTCTCGCGGCCGCGCGTGTCATGGTCCTTCGCCCCTTCTGCCTTCCACTGTTCGTAGGAATTGAAATCCATGATGCTGGGCATGAAGAAGGCCCGCTCGAAATGATCGAGCGTGTGCTGTGTGCCGAGGAAATGGCCCTGCGGCCCCACCTCGCGAATGGCGGCCATCGCTTCCTTGAAATCGTCGAACGGCAGCCCGCCGGCATATTTGTACCAGCCGACGAGTTGTTCGCAGTCGGTCGCGAACTTGGAATAGCCGCAGGTGAGACCCGCCTCGAGCCATCCGGCCGAGTGCCAGATGTAGTTGGCGCCCGCAAGGATGGCGGCATGCATGAGCATGTTCGCCTCGTAGCCGGCCTGGGCATCGTTCAGCTTCGAGCCGACATGGAAGCCGGACGTGCGCCACGGCAGTCCGTATTTCCGCGCCAGCGCGCCCATCAGGTACATCATCTGCGCAGCCTCCGGCGTGCCGCCCATCGGAGCGCCGGTCTTCATGTCGACCGTGACCATGAACTGGCCGTAGATTTGAGGCGAGCCGGGACGCAGGAGCTGGGTGAACGCTACACCGGCAAGCGCCTCGGCATTGACCTGCGCCACCGCCCCCACGGCCGATGCCGAGGTCGAGGCGCCGCAGAGCGCGAAGGGCGCCAGGATCAGCGGCTGATTGTGACGGGCATAGACCTTCATCGCATCCAGCATGGTGGCATCCCATACCAGCGGTGAATTGCAGTTGGTGATCGACACCAGCACAGGGTTGTCGCGCACGTAATCGTCACCGAACACGATGCCCGCCATCGCCATCGTGTCTTCCGCCCGATCCTTCGACGTCACGATGCCCATGAACGGCTTGTCGGAATGCTTCAGCGCCGAATGGATGATGTGGAGGTGACGCTTGGGCACCGCTATTTCCATCGGCTCGCAGATGATCGAGCTGGAGGAATGCAGGGCCGGCGCCATGTAGGCGAGCTTGTGGAAATTGTTGAGGTCGGCGAGCGTGCCGTAGCGTCTGACATTGTCGAGGTCACGCACATAAGGCGCGCCATACATCGGCACGAAGATGGAATTCTTCCCGCCCACGCGCACCGTACGCTCAGGGTTGCGCGCGTTGAGCGTGAACTCCGACGGCACCTTCGAGACGAGATCCATCAGCAAGGCGCGGTCGATCCGCACTCTCGTCTCGGAGACGTCCGCGCCGGCGGCCTTCCACATTTCGATGGCCTCATCGTCGCGGAACTCGCATCCGACGTCCTCCAGGATGGCGAGCGATTCCTGGTGTATGAGTTCCACTGCCTCGTCCGGCACCATCTGATAGACGGGGATTTGGCGGACCAGTGTCGGAAACGACGTTACCGGAGCTCCCCGCAGCGCCTTGCGCCCCAGGCGGCCGCCGGCTCGACGATTGGCGTGTTCTGTCACAGCGGCCGGTGCGTTCATGGCAACTCCATTCCTCTTATACCTCGCAGCCTAGACGCACAAAACAGGAATGTGACGCTGGAAAATCCTGATCTCTTGTATAAGCTCTGCTTATGCGAAACCTGCGCCACCTCCTTCCCTCGGCGGGCAGCCTGATCGTCTTCGAGGCGGCGGGCCGCCTGTCGAGCTTCACCGCCGCCGGGCGAGAGCTCGGCATGACCCAGGCCGCCGTCTCCTACGCGGTGCGCGGGCTGGAGGAACAGCTCGGCGCCAAGCTGTTCCAGCGCCGTCACCGGCAGGTCAGCCTGACGGAGGCCGGCGAGCGTTTCCACGCCGACGTTTCGCTGGGCCTGTCCCACATCCGCAAGTCGGCGGAGGATCTGCGCCTGCAGGCGACCGGAGGCCACGTGACGCTTGCCGCCTCAACCGCCTTCGGTTCCTTCTGGATGATGCCGCGGCTGCAGCAGTTCCGCGACGAACTGCCGGGCATTGATCTGCGCATCCAGACCGCCGACCGCGATCTTGACATCATCGCAGAGGGCATCCCGCTTGCCGTGCGCGGCGGCGAACCGAGGGACTGGCAGGACTATCATTCGCTGCCGCTTGCCGACGAGGAGATATTTCCCGTCGCCGGCACCAGCTACGCGGCGAAGTTCGGCCTGCCCAAATCGGTCGCGGAACTGGCCACGCACCGTCTCATCCATCTCGAGGAGCCCTATCGCGAGGCGGCGAGCTGGAATGAGTGGTTCGAATCGGCCGGCGCCCGTCTCGGCGATACCGCGCGCGGCCTGCGCATCAACGACTACGGGCTGGTAATCCAGGGCGTCATGGAAGGGCAAGGCATCGCGCTCGGCTGGCGCCACCTTGCCGAGCGGATGCTGGCGACGGGACTGTTGGTGCCGGTGACGGACCATGTGCTCAAGACCGGCAAGGCGTTCTATGTCATCTGGCCGAAGAACCGGGAGCTTAGCGAGAACGCCCGCAAGGTACGGGATTGGCTGGCAGCGCAAGCGTGAGGCCGTTCACTGTTTTCGCCGTACTTCACCCTCGCCCGCTCGGCACGAATCCGCCTATACTGTCACCATGCCCATACGCCAGCTTTCCGAAACGATGATCAACCAGATCGCCGCCGGCGAAGTCATCGAGCGTCCGGCAAGCGTGGTGAAGGAACTGGTCGAGAACGCGCTTGATGCCGGTGCGGGAAAGGTCGAGGTCGTCACGTCGGGCGGCGGGTTGAACCTGATCCGTGTCACCGATGACGGCTTCGGCATCCCCGAACAGGAGCTTTCGCTGGCAATCGCACGCCATTGCACCTCCAAGCTTGCCGAAGACATCCACGACATCCGCTCGCTCGGCTTTCGCGGCGAGGCGCTGCCGTCGATCGGCTCGGTATCGCGGCTGTCGATCCGCTCGCGCACGGCGGCAAGCGACAGCGCCGCCGAGATCGGCATCGAGGGCGGCAGGATCTCGCCCGTCAGGCCGGCAGCGGCCAATCGCGGCACCACGGTGGAGGTGCGCGACCTTTTCTTCGCCACCCCGGCGAGGCTGAAATTCATGAAAGGCGAGCGCGCCGAAAGCTCGGCGACCAGCGACGTGGTCAAGCGCATCGCGATCGCCTTTCCCACCGTTCGCTTCACGCTCACCGGTTCCGACCGCTCGACGCTGGAATTGCCGGCGACCGAGGACAGCGCGGAAGGCAGCCTGCGCCGCATCGCCCAGGTGATGGGGGCCGAGTTTCCCGACAATTCCATTGCCATCGATGCGATACGCGAAGGCGTGCGCCTGACCGGTCATGTGTCGATCCCGTCCTTCACCCGAGCCAACGCGTTGCAGCAATATGCCTATGTCAATGGCCGGCCGGTGCGCGACAAGCTCATCGCCGGCGCTATCAGAGGCGCCTTCGCCGACGTCCTGCCGCGCGACCGGCATGCGGTTACGGTGCTGTTCCTGACGCTCGATCCGGCGATCGTCGACGTCAATGTCCACCCGGCCAAGGCCGACGTCCGCTTCCGCGACCCCGGCCTGGTGCGCGGACTGATCGTCGGCGCCATCCGCCAGGCGCTTGCCGAAGCCGGCATCCGCGCTGCCACTTCCGGTGCCTCCGGCATGATGGCGGCGTTCCGGCCGGGAGCGGCGTCATACGCCCATGGCGGCCCGGCCAATGGTCACCGCAGCTACGAAGCGGCCTACCACGCCTCGGGCTCTGCCCGTTTCGACCCCGCACGCTCGCCGCAACGGCCACTCGACATGGAGTTCCAGGGTTCAGGATTCGAACGCGCGCGTACAGGAAACGGCGGGTTCGGCGAAAACGAGCAGGCGGCGTTCGATGCCGGCCCGATCGCCAGCGCCGACGCCCGGGCAGGACAGGGCGAAGCGGCGGAGACGCTGCTTGGCACGGTGCTCGGTGCGGCACGGGCGCAGGTGCATGAGAACTACATCGTCGCCCAGACCAGGGACTCACTCGTGATCGTCGACCAGCACGCGGCGCATGAACGGCTGGTCTATGAGGCGTTGAAGAATGCGTTGCATTCCCGCGCGATACCCTCGCAGATGCTGCTGCTACCGGAGATCGTCGACCTGCCGGAAGAGGATGCCGAGCGGCTCGCGCTGCATTCGGACACGCTCGCCCGCTTCGGACTCGGCATCGAGCGTTTCGGCCCGGGTGCGGTCGCCGTGCGCGAGACGCCCTCGATGTTGGGCGAAACAAACGTCCAGCAACTGGTGCGCGACCTTGCCGACGAGATCGCCGACAACGACACGGTCGACACGCTGAAGGAACGGCTGGACAAGATCGCCGCCACCATGGCCTGTCATGGCTCGGTGCGTTCGGGCCGGCTGCTCAAGGCCGAGGAGATGAACGCGCTGCTGCGCCAGATGGAGGCGACGCCCGGCTCCGGCACCTGCAACCACGGCCGCCCGACCTATATCGAACTCAAGCTGGCGGATATCGAGCGGCTGTTCGGGCGGCGATAGCTGACTGCGGAGAGCATCGCCTCAGCGCAGTCCCTGACGATCGACAAGTATCCGGTGAATTTCGATCCGCTCCGGCAGTTCGATCAGGAACTCGGAATCGCGGTCAAGATGGTGGACTTTGGTCGGTTCGCCTTTGGTAAAGGCGGTCATCGCCTGCATGTCCGCCCAATACGAGATGGTTGTGAACCACGTCTCGTCACCACGATCTTCGCGCAGCAATTGGACGCCGAGCGCCGTCTTCTCGAGCGGCGGAATACCCTCGGCGCGCAGATACGGCTCATAGGCGTCGGCGACATCGCGGCGGGTGCGACCGCGCCAGATGCGCGCGATGGTCGGATTGGTCGGCATGATAGTCTCCTTCAGACAGGCTGACAGAAAATGAGCACAGCAGGCCCGAGCCTAGGCTGGCAGTCAGCCGTGGACACGCGCCAGGAAATCGCGAACCAGTGGCAGCGCGTGGTCAAAATGCGTCTCGAGCAGCCAGTGACCGGCGCCATCGATCAGATGCAGGTCCGCATCGGGCAGATCGCGATAATAGGCAAGCGCTGACGCTGCGGGCATATAGCCGTCCTCTGGCCCCCAGACGATCAGCGTGGGCGGATGGTGAGCGCGCAAATAGGCCTGATAGCGCGAAAACCAGCCGAGATTGGCCTCCAGCTTCTCCATCAGACCGACGGCGATCCGCCGACGAATCGGTGTGTTCATCAATGGCCAGTGAAGGCTCCACAGATCGGGAGGTACGCGCGTGGCGACGTCGTCCGCAACTTCACCGATGAACTCGGCTCGGAACCCATCCTCGCTCACCGCCGCCTCGAGCGGACGGTGCTTGTCGGGCGTCTTGTCGGCCCACCAGGCCTTGATTGCCGCGTATTTGGGGCCGAGCACATCCTCGTAGATGTCGCCGTTCTGGATAACGAGCGCGCTGATCCGCTCCGAATGCGAGATCGCGTGCCGGAGTCCTATCTGGGAGCCATAGTCATGCAGCCATAAGGCGTAGCGCTCGAGACCGAAGGCGTCGGCAAGTTTGGCAAGCAGGTCGGCATAGGCGTCGAAATCATAGCCGAAGGCGGCAGGGTCGGGCGTGCCGCTGTATCCGAAGCCGGGCCAGTCGAACGCAATCGTCCGCCAGCGGTCCGCGAGCGCGGGCATCAGTCGGCGGAACTGGAATGAGGAGCAGGGATAGCCGTGCGGCAAGAGCAAGACAGGTGCTTCGGGTGGCCCTGCCTCGCGGTAAAAAATGGATATATCACACAGTTGCATGCGTCGGTGCGTCGTTGCACCCACCATTCGGGCCTCCGTCGAATAAACACCGGCTAAACGCCGTCAACTGGGAAACGTTCCGGCATCAGTGGTGCGGGCGGCCGGTATGGACCGGACTTCGGACAAAGCGGCGTTCGGGATGATCACGCCGCGTCTCAGCCGGTCGGACAGAGAGCAAGGGAGCAGTGATTCATCTCTTCAAATTCACCACGATGACGCCTCCCAGTGCCAGCGCGCCGCCAAGCAGGCCGAGCAGCGTCGGGACTTCGCCCAGCCAGAAGAAGCCGATCAGGGCGGACATCGGAGAGACCAGATAAAGGAAGTTCGAGGCACGCGCCGCAGGCAGGCGCGAAAGCGCCGTCGCCCAGGCGGCGTAGGCGATCAGGCTCGGCACGACGCCGAGATAGACGACCGCGCCCAGCCCCGCCGTATCGGCGACCGCCGCCTGCGAAAAAGCTGCCGGCAGGAAGGGCGCCAGGCAGAGCGCGCCGAGCACCATGTTCGAGGCCGCGATGGTCAGTGGATGGTGGCGGGCAAACAGCGGCTTCTGGACAATGGTGTTGACGGCCGAACAGAGCGCCGATCCCAGAACCAGAAGCGCACCCGTGTCGAAATGCAGGCCCTGTCCGTCGGCCATCGCGATAATGCCGATGCCGCTGAAGGAAATGGCGGTGCCGACCCAGGCCATGGCCGAGAATCGTTCGCCGAGCAGCGCCATCGCCATGATGGCGGTGAAGATCGGGCTGACATTGATGATGAAGCCGGCAGCGCCGGCCGAAACCGTCAGCTCGCCGAAATTGAGCATGGCGGTGTAGAGCGCGACGAAAACGGCGCCGCCAAAGGCCAGGCGCCACAACTCGCCTATGCGCGGCAGCGTTGGCCGCCTGACGGCAAGGAAGATCGCCGCAGGTACCGCGGCGATGGCAAAGCGCAGGGCGCCGAGTTCGAGCGGCCCGAAAGCGGCGAGACCAGCCCGGATCGCCGGAAAGGCCGAAGCCCAGCCAACCACCGTCAGCGCCACCGCTATGGCGGCTGTGGTGTCCATCCGCTGTGCTGGATTCAACGTGCTCGTCATCGCCCTCATCTCACCGGTCTCCCATTTTTTCGCCTCTCGACGCGGAGAAAACGCCTTTTCGGACCAATTGACAAACGACCAAATCGAGGGTCAGCTGTGACTATGGATCACAGCTTAGACGGCATCTTGCCGCTCGAGACACTGCGCGCCTTCGATGCTGCGGCACGCACGGGGAGTTTTTCGGCAGCCGCGCAGAGGCTAAACCTCACCCATGGCGCTGTCAGCCGGCAGATTGCCAAGCTGGAGGACTGGCTTGGCCTGAAAGTTTTCGAACGCGGGGCGCGCGGCGTGACGCTGACGAACGAAGGCAATCGCCTGCATCTCAGGACCACCGAAGCCTTTGCGTTGATCTCGGTCAATTCGGATCGCTGGGTTGAACCACGCGGCACCGCAGTGGTGCGGCTGGCCTCGATCCCCTCGGTGAGCGGCCTTTGGCTGATGCCACGCATGGCGGCGCTTGAGAACGATCCCACCCGCCTGCGCATCGTGCTGGACGTCGACAACCGCCAGGCCGACCTCGCCGACGAGGGCATCGATCTGTCGGTTCGCTGCGGACGCGGCCGCATCCCGGGCCGCGTTTCGATGCAGTTGTTCGAGGAGTATCTGTTTCCCATCGCCTCGCCGAGCCTCGCGCAGGAGATCGGCGGCGGCGATCCGGCTCGGCTGCTCAAATTCCCGCTGATCAACGATTCCGACGCATCCGGCTGGCGCGCCTGGTTCGCCGCGCAGGACATGGATTACCGGCCGCGCCCGCAGGATCGCCGCTTCGAAGACTACAATCTGGTGCTCGACGCCGCCGCACACGGCCTGGGCATCGCGCTGGCACGCCCGCCGCTCACCGAACACCAGATACGGTCGGGGCGCGTCGTGGCCGTCGACGACCGCGTTGTTCTCAATCCCGTTTCCTACTGGCTCGATCGTCCCGCCGGGAGGCCCCGCGCCGCTGCCGCCGACCTGTCGCGCCGCATCGCGGCGCATGCCGGCGTATCGGCGGAAAGGATCGAACACTTCATCGAAGCCGACACGTAGGTTTCAGCGAATGGCCAGCCAGGCAAATGCGATGAGCGCGGCAACCAGCAGGCCCGTTGCGATGGGGCCGATGCCGACCGCGCCTTGTTCGCGATTCCCTGGTGCGGCGTCCTTTGGTTGGCCGGTCATGCGCCCGGGCACCACATTGTCGGCCGGCGCCTTTTGCACCACAGAAATCTGCGGCGAGACGAACGCCAGCCATGAGAGCAGTGCGGGCCGGGCAGCGCCGGCGTCTTCGGATTTTGTCACGGCCACCGGCACGACGCGCTGAGCCTCGTCACCTGGCGACGCCTGCTTGCGCGCCGCAATCTCGGGAACGGTCTTTCCGGCGGTGTCCATGTCCGGCTCCATCACGGCCTGGTAGGCCCTTACGATCTGCTGTGCGGCCAATTGCTGCGACGTCGCGGCCGGCGCGGGCGGCAAGGCCGCCAGCGTTTCCACGGCCGGTTGCGCGCGCAAGGCCGGCAGCGGCGGTCGCAACGCCACCTTGACCAGCGCCGCGCTGACCGCATCGGGTTTCGCCAACGGCACCGCCTGCGGCGTCATCGCCTCCTTGAGCAAAGAAGCCAGCCGAGCGGAAGAAACGTCCATCATGTTCCCACCAATGGTACTCTTCGGCTCATCAAATAGGATATCAGCATTGCCTCGAGCTTGTCCCATGCTTGACCTTGCCGGCAATTTGTGGCGATGAACTCGGCATGAAGCTCGGCACTAAACCATGATGAACCGTTTCGAAGGCCCCGGCGGCAAGGAAGCCCGTATCCGCTATCTCGACGGCGACTTCCAGGTGACGAGTCCCGGCGCGTTCGTGCGCTGCGCCGTGACCGGCGAAAGCATTCCGCTCGACGAGCTGAAATACTGGAGCGTCGAGAGGCAGGAGCCCTACATCAACGCCGCGGCCTCGTTGCGCCGCGAGATCGAGGCGCACCCGGAATTGCGCAAGCGAAGCTAACGCTTAAGCTTACGCTGGCGCCAGGCATCGAGCGTCTCCTCGATGATACGTTCTGGAACGTGGTCGAGCTCGAAGACCGCGTCGATTTCCAGCACGTCGAGGCGATCGAGAAAGTCCTGCGAGGCGCCATGGCGCAGCCGGGCTGCGTCCTTGGCGGTGGTGATCAGGCCGAGCCCTTCGGCGCGCGCGGTGGACGCCAGTTCGGCAAGCTCATCCTCGGCGTAGAAATGATGATCCGGAAACGGCCGCTTCAAAGCCACCTCGCCACCGGCCTCCTCTACCGTGTCGAAGAATTTTTCGGGATGGCCGATGCCGGCGAAGGCAAGATAGCGTTTGCCGGCGAGGCGCTCCTTGCCGCTCGGCTCGGTGTGAGCTTCGAAGATCGGCCGCCCGGCGCGCGCCGCCTGGCGCACCACCGCGTCGGCGGCGGTGCCGTGACCCATCTTCAACAACCCGCTGGTGAAGACCAGTTGATCGACGACCCTGGCCCTGAGCGGTCCGCCCGGGATGACACGGCCGTTGCCGATGCCGTAGCGCGCATCGACGACGACCAGCGCATAGTCGATATGGATGCGAGCGCTCTGGAAGCCATCATCCATGATCAGGAAATCGCAGCCATGGTTTTCCATGAGCAGTCGGGCGCCGGCGGCGCGGTGCGGCGTCACTGCCACGGGCGCGTGTTCGGCCAGCAGCAGCGGCTCGTCACCGACATGCCTGGCGCTGTCGTGTTTGATGTCGACGATATGCGGCTCGGCGAAGGAGCCGCCATGGCCGCGCGACAGAAAACCGGGTTTGAGCCGCATGCGCCTGGCGTGTTCGGCCATGGCGATCGCCACCGGCGTCTTGCCCGTCCCGCCGACGGTGAAATTGCCGATGCACAGAACCGGCGCTTCGATCTTCTCGCGCCTCGCCCGCCGCATGCCACGGCCGGCGACAAATGCATAGGCGGCCGACAGCGGCGACAGCGCGAAAACGCGCCAGTCCGGCTCCTCCCACCAGAATGGCGGTGCTTCGGAGGCCATCTTAGCGCCCGTTCGCGCCCTTCAGGCGCGCCTTGACGACCAGTGGCTGGATATAGGGCTCAAGCGATTTCAGCGTGCACGCCAGCGCGCCGCGCATCTCATCGACGGTCGCGGCGCCGGCAGCCATCATCTCACGGCGCGCCACTTCGTTGGTGAGCAGGAAGTTGACGGCACCGGCCAGCATGTCGCGGTCGCGCACCAGCTTGGCGCCGCCGCTGTCGAGCAGGCGCTGGTAGGCCTCGCGGAAATTCTGCACGTTGCGTCCGGCAAGGACCGCCGTCTCGAGCATGGCCGGTTCGAGCGGGTTCTGGCCGCCTTCGGAGGTGAGCGAACGGCCGACAAAGGCAATCTCGGTCAGCCTGAGGTAGAGCCCCATCTCGCCGATCGTATCTCCGAGCAGGATGTCGACATCGGCCCCGATCCTGTCGGCCTTGCTGCGCCGCGCGACCTTGAGGCCCATGCTGGAAATCTGCTCGGCCAAGGCCTCCGCACGGGCGGGATGGCGCGGGACGACGATCGTCAGCAGGCCATGGTGACGCTTGTGCAGCATCGCATGAACCTCGGCGGCGACGACTTCCTCGCCGTCATGGGTCGAGATCGCCGCCCAGGTCGGACGGCCGCCAATCTGCCGCTGCAAGATGGCCAGCGCCCGTTCGTCGACCGGCGGCGGATTGGTGTCGACCTTGAGATTGCCGGAGACGGTTACCGGCCGGGCGCCGAGCGCGCGGAAACGCTCGCCGTCGACATCGGACTGGGCAACGACATGGGCAAGGTTCTCGAACAGCGCCTCGGCGATGTTGGGGCGCTTCTTCCAGGACGTGAAGGAGCGGTCGGACAGCCTGCCATTGACCAGAACCTGCGGCACGTGGCGGGCGCCAAGCTCGAGAATCGTCATCGGCCAGATCTCGGATTCGGCGATGATCGCCAGATCCGGCTTCCAATGGTCGAGGAAACGGCTGACCGCCGGCTTGAGGTCGAGTGGCACATATTGGTGGATGATGCGGTCGCCCAATCTCTCATCGGCGACCTTGGCCGACGTTACGGTGCCGGTCGTCAGCACGATATTGACGCCGTAGTCGAGTATGCTCTCGACCAGGGGAACGACAGCTATGGTTTCGCCGACGCTCGCGGCATGGATCCAGATAACAGGCCCATCGGGGCGAGGCCGGCCGGCGACGCCGTAGCGTTCGCGGCGGCGGTTGCGGTCTTCCTTACCGCGCGAGGTGCGCCAGGCAACATAGGGTCCGACCAGCGGATAGGCGACAGCGCCCGCCAAACGATATGCCGACAGCATGGTGCGCGCCCAGCGACCGCTCATCGGGGGGCATCCACGAGACGGTACGCCTCGGCGGTCGCGGCATTGAGCGCGGCCGTCACTTCCAGGCGCTTGCGCTCCATTTCGGCGTCATCGGCATTGGCCGGCACGAAAACCGGTGTACCGATGATGATGGAGGAGCGGCCGAACGGCAGGTTGATGGTCGTCTTGTCCCAGCTCTTCTCCAGCACCTTGCGGCGGCTGGTGGCAATGGCCGCCGGCAGGATCGGCCGGCCGGAGAGCCGCGCCAGGAGCACGATGCCAAGCCCCGCATCGCGCGGCGTGCCATGAGGGATGTCAGCGATCATGGCGACGTTCTTGCCGGCGACGAGCGACTTTTTCAGGGCGATCAGCGCCTTGGCGCCGCCCTTGTCGAGATGTTTGGCATTATCGCGCCCGCCAGACCCGCGCACGGCCTCGATGCCGAATCTCTCGATCATCAGGGCGTTGAGCTCGGCATCGGCGCTGCGCGACACCATGGCGACCAACGGCCTGCCCTTGGGGTAGTAGGCCGGCGTCAACAGATGCTGGCCGTGCCACAGCGCAATGATGCCGGGCTCGAACTGGGCATAGGCACCGCCGGTCAATTTCGCCGAGCCGTCGACGACGCGGTTGGTCAGGCGCACCAGCCGAACGAACTGCGCCAGCAGGCCGACAATGATGTTCTTGACGAATCGCGACTGCGCCAGCGGCTTGCGGATCCTGCGCCAGAAGGCCTTGGTGGCGCGGCTGCGGCCCCTGCCCGTCGGCGTAGCCTGGCCGGGCGGCGCTTTCGCCAGGTCATTGTCCATCGAAGTCAACCGACAGCCTTGTGGTCGGGGTCCAGGAGCCGATGCAGGTGCACGACGAAATAACGCATATGGGCATTGTCCACGCTGGCCTGCGCCTTGGCTTTCCATACCGTATGGGCGGATTGATAGTCGGGATAGATGCCGACGATGTCGAGCGCGTCGAGATCGCGGAATTCGGTGCCGCCAAGCTTCTTCAGTTCGCCACCGAACACCAGGTGCAAAAGCTGTTTCTTTCCGTCTTCCGCGGCCATTTCGGTCCTTCACATATTGTGAGTTTGTGACAGGTCTAGACCAAAGCCGCCGACTTTGGAACCTTCGATAGCGCCTTCAATCACCTAGTCCGGCAATGACACCCACCAGCACCGCCAGCAACTCACCGCTGCCGGCGGCGAGCGCGCCGTGGCGGGTCACCTCGCCGGCATAGAGCGGCGCGCGGCCATGCGGGTCGAGCAACTGGCCGCCCGCCTCGCGCAGGATAAGGTCGGCGGCGGCGATATCCCAGTCGTGCGCGTTCGGCTTGACGAAAGTGGCGTCGAGCGTGCCGTTGGCGATCATTGCCAGGCGGTAGGCAAGCGAAGGGCTGTAGGGCGCCCGCTTCAGCCGTTCCTGCCAGCCGGTCGGTATCCTGTCGAGCAACTGCTTCAACCCGGAAATTTCGGCCTTGTCGCCGGGCTGGCGCACCGTGATGCGCCTGCCGTTGCGGAAGGCACCCTGGCCAGGCAGCGCCCAGTAAGTCTCGTTGAGCGCCGGACATTCGAGTACGCCGGCAAGCGAGCGGCCATGCTCGACAACCGCAACACTGACGCACCAGGTGCGCTGGCCTTCCAGGAAGCCGCGCGTTCCGTCGATCGGATCGACGACAAAGGTTCGGCGCGCCGAAAGCCGCACTGGATCGTCGACCGTCTCCTCGGACAGCCAGCCATAATCCGGCCGCGCCGCAAGCAGGGTCTGGCGAAGATACGCATCGGCGGCATGATCGGCCTCGCTGACCGGTGAGGTGCCGCCCTTCATCCAGACTTGCGGACTGTTGCCGAAGTAGCGCATCGCGATGGCGCCCGCCTCGCGGGCAGCATCGCGCAGCAGCGGCAGATCCTCCGTGGCGCCGGTCGTGGTCAGATCATGCTCCGGCAAGGGTCATGCCTTCGATCAGGAGCGTGGGAGCGGCGGTGCCGAAATTGCGATCGAGGTCGCTTGCCGGCACCATGTTGAGGAACATGGTCTTCAGATTGGAGGCGATGGTGACTTCGGCGACGGGATAGGCAAGCTGGCCGTTGTCGATCCAGAACCCGGAAGCGCCGCGGCTGTATTCGCCGGTCACCATGTCGACACCCTGCCCGAACACCTCTGTGACGTAGAAGCCGGTCTTGAGCGACGCAATCAGTTCTTCCGGCGAGCGCTCACCCGGCTCGATGGCAAGATTGGTCGAAGACGGCGAGACGGAGGAGCCGCTGCGCGAACCGCGTCCATTGGTGACGAGACCCAGTTCCCGCGCCGCGGAGGTCGACAGGAACCAGTGGTTGAGCACGCCGTTCTCGACCATCAAAAGCTTGTCGCCTTCGACGCCTTCGCCGTCGAACGGACGCGAGGCCTGGCCGCGCCGCCTCAGCGGCTCGTCGGTGACGGTAATGGCCGATGCAGCCACCTTTTTGCCCATCATGTCGCGCAGGAACGACGTCTTGCGTGCGACGGCAGCGCCGTTGATGGCGCCCGCGAGATGGCCGGCAATGCCGCGCGCCACGCGCGGATCGAACACCACGTCGACCGGTCCGGTCGCGGCCTTGCGCGCGCCGAGGCGGCGCACGGCGCGTTCCCCGGCCTTGCGGCCTATGTCTTCCGGCGCGTCCAGGTCGGCAAAATGCTGGCGCGAGGAGAATTCATAATCGCGTTCCATCCCGGTACCCTCGCCGGCGATGACGCTTGTGGAGCGCGAGAAGCGCGAGGCGACATAATGGCCGAGGAAGCCGTGCGAGGTGGCCAATACCAGCCCTCCGAGCCCGGCGCTGGCATTGCTGCCCGCCGAATTGGTCACGCCTTTGACGGCCAGAGCCGCCGCTTCCGCGGCCAGTGCCGCTTCCTTCAACTGGTCGGCCGATACTTCTGTTGTATCGAACAGGTCGAGATCGCGCGTCTGCCTGGCCAGCAGCGCCGGATCCGCGAGGCCCTGGTTGGGATCTTCGGGAGAGACCCTGGCCATGGCGACGGCACGTTCGGCAAGCGCCTTCGGGTCGGACGCGGCAGTCGCGGAAACACTTGCCACCCGCTGGCCGACAAAGACGCGCAGTGAAACGTCGTCGCCTTCCGACGCCTCGGTGTTTTCGACCTTGCCCAGCCGCACCGACACGCCGGTCGAGCGGCCACGCACCGCGACGGCATCGGCGGCATCGGCGCCGGCTTTTTTGGCAGCCTCGACCAAGGCCGCGACGCGGTCGGTCAATCTTGATGCGTCCGATATATCGCTCATGCGCGTGATCCTGCTGTTGCGGCTGGCCCGGAAGCCGCCGTCCCCCATCTATTGTTCCGGTCCGGCTTGTGCAATGGCACAAGCTTCAATCAAAATGCATCGGTTCAGCCGCCCATCGCGAAGCGCGGCACCGCATCGCCAGTACGGAGCATTTCCAATGACGCCTTTCCATCTTGCCTTCCCGGTCCGTGATCTCGATGAAACACGCGCTTTCTATGGCGAGGTGCTGGGTTGCGCCATCGGCCGCTCATCGGAGACCTGGGTCGATTTCGATCTGTTCGGCCACCAGATGTCGGCGCATCTGCGGCCACGGGCCGCGCCGGCCGCCAGTGACGGGAAGGTCGACGGCATGGCGGTACCGATCCCGCATTTCGGCGCCGTGCTTTTGATGGACGACTGGCAGCGGCTTGCCGCGCGGCTGGAAGCACGCGCCGACATAGACTGGCTGGAGCGGCCGATGATCCGCTTCAAGGGAGAGCCCGGCGAACAGGCGACGCTGTTCATCCGCGATCCCTCGGGCAATGCATTGGAATTCAAGGGTTTTCGTTCGCTGGAGCAGATTTTCGCGCATTGAGATGGCGCAAGCCGTGGCGCGCGGACTCAGGACTCGGCAACAGGCGTCCAGATCACATCCTCGATTCTTTGCGCGCCCGTGGCCAGCATCGCCAGCCGGTCGAAGCCGAGCGCGATGCCGCTGGCCTGTGGCATGACCGCAAGTGCCGCGAGAAAATCCTCGTCCAGCGGATAGCGCTCGCCATAGATGCGCTCTTTCTCGTCCATTTCCATGATGAAGCGCCGGCGCTGCTCTTCGGCGTCCGTCAACTCGCCAAAGCCGTTGGCGAGTTCGACGCCGCAGCAATAGAGCTCGAAGCGCTCGGCAACGCGGGGGTCGCGTGGGCTCGGTCGCGCCAGAGCCGCCTCGGCGACCGGATACTCGCACAGGATGGTCGCGCGGCCGATACCGAGGTTGGGCTCGATCTTCTCCACCATCACCCGGCTGAACAGGTCGGCCCAGCCGTCGTCGGGCGCGGTACGCAGGCCGGCACCGGTCAGGGCCTGATGGAGCGAATCGCGGTCGGTGAGGCCATCGGCGCTGACCGTCGCGAGCAGATCGATGCCGGCATGGCGGGCGAAGGCGTCCGCCACCGTCAGCCGGTCCGGCTCGGCGAAAGGATCGCAGTCGCGACCGCGAAAGCTGAAACGCGTGGCCCCTGCCCTTGTCGCGGCCAGCGCCAGCAGATCCGCGCAATCCCGCATCAGGCTCTCATAGGTCTCGCCCACCCTGTACCATTCGAGCATGGTGAATTCGGGATGGTGCAAAGGGCCACGCTCGCGGTTGCGATAGACCGGGCCGAAGCTGAAGATCCTGGTCTCGCCGGCGGCGAGCAGCTTCTTGCAGGCGAATTCCGGCGACGTGTGCAGATAGAGCGGCTTGCGCTGCCCGTCCGGCGCGACCGCCTCGGTGGCGAAGGCCGCCAGATGCGCCTCATTGCCGGGCGATATCTGCAGGGCCGATGCCTGCACCTCGATGAAATCGCGGCGGGCGAACCAGTCACGCAAGGCGGCGGCAAGGCTGTTGCGCAGCATCAGGCGCGGGCGGCGATCGGCATGGACATGCGGCGTCCACCAGGGCGAAGCGGCGGTCATGGGCGGTTTGAAGGCGCTCTGGTTCGCGTTGGGGGCTGGCGGTTCGCGCCGAGATGCGCTAGGCCCCCATCCAGCGCCGCGCAAGCCGGCAAACGCCCGTCAACTCTCGCAGGATGAAAAACCGTGGTGAAAGTCATCGCCAGTTCGCTCCGCAAAGGCAATGTCGTCGACAAGGACGGCAAGCTTTATGTGATCCTCTTTGCCGAAAACATCCACCCAGGCAAGGGCACGCCCGTGACGCAGCTCGACATGCGCCGCATTGGCGACGGGGTGAAGGTTTCGGAGCGCTACCGCACCACCGAACAGGTGGAGCGCGCCTATGTCGAGGAGCGCGAGCACACCTTCCTCTACGCCGACGGCGAAGGCTATCACTTCATGAACCCCGAGACCTACGACCAGGTGGCGGTGTCGGAAGCCGTTGTCGGCGATGCCGCCCCCTATTTGCAGGAAGGCATGCCGGTTCAGGTCTCGCAGTTCAACGGCATCGCCATCTCCCTGGTGCTGCCGCAGCGCGCTACCTTCGAAGTGGTCGAGACCGAGCCGACGACCAAGGGCCAGACGGCGTCCTCTTCCTACAAGCCCGCCCTGCTCTCCAACGGCGTGCGCACCGCCGTGCCGCCGCACATCGCTCCAGGCACCCGCGTGGTGGTGATGACGGCCGATGGATCCTATGTGGAGCGGGCGAAGGACTGAGGGGCTAGCGTCGCGAGCTTTTCAGCCGGACCCTATTTTTTAGCCGCTGACGATGAGCGGCGGCATCGCCAATTGGCGCCGGCCGAGGCCGACGCTGCCCGGCCAAACAACAAGCGCAGCGTTATTTCCAGAAGCGTGTCGCACAAAGCCATCATCGTTCGTCCTTGTGGAAAGGAGAACGCCAATGAGAAAGCTTATCGTCACCGAATTCATCAGCGTCGATGGCATCGCCGAGGTCGAGAAACTTCCCGGTGTGACCTGGAACGACGAGATGAACAGGTTCAAGGAAGAAGAGCTCGCCGACAGCGGTGCCATGCTTTTGGGGCGCACGACCTACGAGATCTTCGCCGGCTCGTGGCCGAGCGAAACCGGAGACTTCGCCGACCGGTTCAACGCGCTGCCGAAATATGTCGCGTCCAGCAGTTTGAAGGTGCTCGACTGGAAACCGGCCGAGCTGCTCAGGGGGCCGCTGCCGGAGGCGGTCAGGACACTGAAGCAAGGTAGCGGCGGCAACATCTATGTGCATGGCAGCCTCAGCGTCGCGCAGGAACTGTTGCGCCATGGTCTGGTCGACCGCGTCAGGCTGCTGAGCTATCCCGGCACCGTCGGCCAAGGCAAAAAACTGTTTCCGGCCGGCGATCCGGTGTCGCTCGAGTTGATTTACGCCAAGCCATTCAGCAACGGCGTGGTGGCGCTGGAGTATGCGCCGGTGCTGGCGAAATCGTAATCGGTCAGAGTGCCCTTCTTCCAGAGAGGACTGGGGGGCGCCTGGCTTTCGGGATCAAAGCTATAGCTGTGACGTGAGGCAACCTATGGACCTCGCGTCACCCGGTCTGCTTTCCCCGTCTTTGCTCGACGGCAGCACTTTCCCTAGCCTCCACAACGCGCTCCACCTCGCGCTTGAGCTGGTCCTTGATATCCGCCGTCTCGGTCATCAGGACCTCGATCTTGAGGAAGTCGAGCACGCGGTATTTCGATACCGCCGGGCGGATCAGGATATCGGGCTGGCACTGCTTCAGCTTGTTGGCGATGATCGACTGCATCATCAGTTGGGTGGCGCCGAACATCAGGTCGACGGAGGTCGGCCGCCTGCGGTCGGCCTCTTCCGGCGCGCCGACCACATCGACGCCGATGATGATGTCGGCATCCTCCTCGATCAGGTCGAAGGGCACGGGGTTGTAGATGCCGCCGTCGATCAGCAACCGGCCGTCGCGCATCACCGGGCGGAACACGGCGGGAATGGCCGCTGAAGCCGCGAGCGCGGAATGCAGGTCGCCATCGGCGAGTACGGCCAGCTTGTGGCCGAAATAGTCCGTCGCCGTCACCTTCAGCGGAATTTTCAGCTCGGCGAAGGTTTCGGGGATGGCGCCGGGCAGGAAGGCCTTGAGGATGCGTTCGACATTGAACTGGCTGACGCGGATGCCGGCCTGCATGGCCTCGGCGATCGTGCCGGGCCGCGCCCGCCACATGCGGCTCGCCACCTCGGCGCGGCGGCCGAGGATCGAGCGGGCATAGTCATGGATGTCCTTGCCGGTCATGCCGGAGGCCATGCAGGCGCCCACGATGGCGCCGATCGACGAGCCGGCGATCGCGACCGGCCTGATGCCCAGTTCGTCCAGCGCCTCGATGACATGGATATGCGCCAGACCGCGCGCGCCGCCGCCGCCAAAGGCGATGCCGAAGGTCAGGCTCATCCCTTATTGGCTCCGGCCAAGGGCGGTCCGACGATCATGATGGTCGGCTCGGCCGACAAAAGCTTCTTCGCCGCGGCCTTGACCTGGTCGAGCGTCACCGCGTTGATGAGGCCGGTGCGGCGCTGAATGTAATCGATGCCGAGGTCGTCGACCTGCAGCTCGACCAGGGTCGCGGCGATCGCGCTGGAGGAGTCCAGGTTGCTGATGGCGTAGGCGCCGATTAGGTATTTTTTGGTCGCCGCCAGTTCCGCCTCGGTAGGGCCGTCCTCGGCAAGCCGCCTGACCACGTCGCGCACGATGCCGAGGGTTTCGGCGGCGCGGTCCGAGCGCGTGCCGGTGGTGACGATCAGCGCGTCGGCATGGTCCTGGTTGATCAGCGAGGAGTTGACGCTGTAGGCCAGCCCGCGCTTCTCGCGCACCTCCTGGAACAGGCGCGAGGTGAAAGTGCCGCCGCCGAGGATCTCGTTCATCAGAACCGCGGGGAAGAAATCGGCCGCCTTGCGCCTCACGCCGGGCCAGGCAAGCTGCAGCGAGGTCTGCGGCAGGTCGTAGCCGACCTCGACATGCCGCGCCAGATGCGGCTCGACGTCGGGGACCGGCGCGAGCGCCTGGTTCCGCGGCAGGTCGCCGAACACCATGTCCAGTTTCTTCTTCAGCGTTTCCGGGTCGATGGCACCGACCACAGCGACATGCAGCCCGCTCCGCGCGAAGACCGCCTTGTGCAGCGCCTTCAAATCGTCCCGCGTGATGGCGGCGATGCTCTGCCTGGTGCCCTGGTCGGAGCGCGAATACGGGTGATCGCCATAGAGCGCGCGCGCCCATCTGTCCTGCGCGATCGTGTCGGGGTCGTTCTCTCCGGCGATGATGCCGGACAGGATCTGGGCGCCGATGCGATCGATCGGCGCCTGGTCGAAACGCGGCTCGTTGACCGCCAGCCGCAGCAGGTCGAACGCCTCGTCTCGCTGCTCGGCCAACATGCGCATGGAACCGTAGATGCCGTCGCGGGTCTCCTCGAAGCTCATCTCGGCGCCGGCGTCGTCGAGCTTCACCTGGAAAGCGTCGCTGTCCAGAGGGCCTGCGCCTTCGTCGAACAGACCGGTCATCAGATTGGCCAGCCCCTCCTTGCCCGGCGGATCCTGCGTCGAGCCGCCGCCAAAGACAAAACGGACGGCCACCATCGGCACCGAATAGTCCTCGACCAGCCAGGCGGTAACCCCTTTGGGCGAGGTGACCTGCTGGATGTCCATGGCGCGGGCGGCAAGCGCCGGCAGGACAAGGAAGAAGATGGTGAGGAGCAAAGTGACAAGCGCAGCGCGTGCCTTCCCTTCTCCCCTTGCGGGAGAAGGGAGAAAGCCGTGGTGCTCGCTATTCATCGTCAATTCCCCGCCTGTTGCTGCGGCAAGAGATAACCGGTGGTCGCGTGGGCCAGCACCAGATAGCGCGCGGCGACGGCCTTGATCTCGCCCGCGGTGATCTTGCGGATGCGCTCCGGCCATTGCTCTATGTCCTGCACATTGCCGCCGGTGGCGAGCTCGGCGCCATAGATATTGGCCATCGAATCCTGCTTGTCGCGGGCGAAAACCATCGAGCGGACATAGCGGTCCTTGGCCTTGTCCAACTCCTTGACGGTGACGCCATCCCTGGCGATGCGCGCGACCTCCGCGTCGACGGCCGCCTCGACATCGACGAGCCTGGCGTCGCCGCGCGGCGTGCCATAGACGGTGAAGTTGGTGTCGTCCAGCATGGTGCCCTGGAAATAGGCGCCGGCGTTGGAAGCGATGCCTTGCCTGACCACCAGTGCCTGGTAGAGCCGGCTGCGGTTGCCGCCGCCCAGTATCTCCGCCAGCAGGTCGAGCGCCTCGGCTTCGCCGGGCTTGGCCGTGTGGTAGGACGGCACCACCCATTGGGTGGAGAAATTCGGCACGCTGACGCGGGCGTCGGACAGCGTCACCGTGCGCCGGGTGTTCTGCTCCGGTTCGACCGGGCGCACGCGCGGCGGCAGGTCGGGCCCGCGCGCGATCTTGCCGTAGGTTTTCTCGGCCAGTGCCTTGACCGTGTCGGGCTTGACGTCACCGGCCACGATCAGCACCGCGTTGTTGGGCTGGTAGTATTTGTTGTAGAAGGCGATGGCGTCGGTGCGGTTCAACTGCTCCATCTCCTGCATCCAGCCAATGACCGGAATTCGGTAGGGCTGGTTCTGCCACAGCGTGGCGTCGAGTTCCTCGTCGAGCACGGCCTCGGGACTGTTGTCGATGCGCGAGCGGCGCTCCTCCAGGATGACGTCGCGCTCGGTCTTGATGACATCGTCGGTGAGGATGAGGTTGCGCATGCGGTCGGCCTCGAAGCTCATCATCAGCTCGAGCGCCGAGGGCGCCACCGTCTCGTAGAAGGCGGTGTAGTCGTAGGAGGTGAAGGCGTTGTTGGAGCCGCCTATGTCGGAGACGGCGCGGTCGAACTCGCCGGCGGCGTGATTGGCAGTCGCCTTGAACATCAGATGCTCGAAGAAATGGGCGATGCCGGATTTGCCTGGCGGTTCGTCGGCGCTGCCCACCTTATACCACACCATATGGGTGACGATCGGCGAGCGATGGTCGGGAATGACGACCACTTCCATGCCGTTGTCGAGCAGGAAATCCGTCACCTTGAATTCGGCCGGCCGTTTGTCGGCGGCGAAGGCCGCCGGGGCCGGCCCGGCAATGACGAAAGCCAGCGATGTCGCCAAGAGGGTCTTGCGCAGCCGTTCAGCCTGAAATGTCATCAATGGCTCCGGTTTCTCATGACGGACGATAGGCGGCGAGCCGATGTTGGGAAAGTGAATTGTTGATCATTGGCATGGCACAACCTGCTCCCTGGGAAGAAGGGGGCGCATTCCATCCTCGCCGGCAAATGAAGCTTAACTCAGGCGGCCTCGACAAACCGGATCAGCGTCTCGCCATAGTGGCGCTCGTCGACAACCGAAAATCCCGGTCCCGGCTCGAAAGGCGCCGCCGCTGCCTCCTCGACGACGCACAGCGCGCCGGGACGCAGCCAGCCGCCTTGCCTGGCCGACCTCAGCGCGCGCTCGCCAAGACCCTTGCCGTAGGGTGGATCGGCGAAAACGAGGTCGAACGGCGCCAGCGTGCCGGCCTCGCCCAGAGCCGTTGCGTCGCGCCGGAAGATCTTGGTGCGGCCGGTCAGCCCGAAGGCCTGGACATTGTCGCGGATCAGGCCGCGGCCTTCCGCCGATTCCTCGATGAAGACGCCATAGGACGCACCGCGCGACAGCGCCTCGAGACCGAGCGCGCCCGTTCCGGCGAACAGGTCGAGCACACGCGCGCGCTGCAACCGATCGGCAAAGCGATGCGCCAGCACATTGAAAACAGCCTCGCGGGTGCGGTCGGTCGTGGGGCGGATGGCGCTGCCGCGGGGCGTCGCCAGCGGGCGCCCGCGAAACTCGCCGCCGACGATCCTCATTTCGCCCTGGGACCCTTGGGACCGCCGCGCGGCCGCTCGCCGCCGCCACCCGAACGCTCGCCACGCGGCTTGCCGAACGGCTTTGAGCCGCCCGGCTTGCCATAAGCCGGCTTGAAAGACGCCTTGCGGGCCTTGGCTTCAGCGGCTTTGGCGGCATCCGCCTCCGCCCTGCCCTTGCCGATCGGCCGCGCGCCCGGCGCCATCCAGACATTGGCCTTACGCTGGCCCGGCGGTTCGATCGGCCGCTGCTCGCGCTCGGATTTCTTGCCGCCCGGCTTGCCGCCAAAACCGCCGCGCGGCTTGTCGCCGAAGCCACCGCGCTCGGGCCGCGGGCCGCGGTCGCCAAAGCTTTTTTCCGACCTGGCGCTTCTGTCGGGGCTGGTCGACAGTTTGCCCAGCGCTTCGTCGCGGCTGCCTTCGCGGCGCTTGCGGTTCTTGATCAGGCCGCCCTCGCCGGCCGGCCGGTGGTCACCCTCGCGCGAAAATCTCGGCCGCTCGGCCTCCTCGCGGCGCGGCTCGACCCGCCGCACCGGCAGGTTGGAAAACGGCTTTGTTATCTCGGCATCGAAATTGGCGCCGGATTCCTCTATCAGGCGTTCGCCGAGCTGATCGCGCAAAACCTTGCCCTTGATCTCCAGCACATGGCCTTCGGGAAGATCCTCGAGCTGGAACGGGCCGTAGGAGATGCGGATCAGCCGCGTCACGTCGAGGCCGAGCGCGCCGAGGATATTCTTGACCTCGCGGTTCTTGCCTTCGCGCAAGCCGATCGTCAGCCAGGCATTCGAGCCTTGCTCGCGGTCGAGGCTCGCCTCGATGGCGCCATAGAAGACGCCGTCCACGGCAATGCCTTCGCGCAGGCCCGCAAGCGCACTTTCCTCGACCTTGCCATGGACGCGCACCCGGTAGCGGCGCAGCCAGCCGGTGGCCGGCAGTTCGAGCACGCGAGACAGGCCGCCATCATTGGTGAGCAGCAGCAGGCCTTCGGTGTTGATGTCGAGCCGGCCGATGGTCATCAGCCTGGGCAATTCGGCCGGCAGCACGTCGAAGACGGTCTTGCGGCCCTCAGGGTCGCGGTTGGTGGTCACGACGCCGGCAGGCTTGTGGAACAGGAACAGCCGGGTGCGCTCGATCGGCGGGATCTCCATGCCGTCTAGATGGATGATGTCGTCGGGCATCACATTGAAGGCCGGCGAAGACAGAACCCGGCCGTTGACCTTGACGCGGCCGGCCGCGATCAACTCCTCGGCGTCGCGGCGCGAGGCAAGCCCGGCGCGAGCCAGCCGCTTGGCGATCCGCTCGCCGGCTTCCTCGGGCGCCTCCGCAGGACGCGGACGGGGCTTGAAACCGCCTTGCGGCCGGTCGGCAGCGAAATCGCGCTTCGTACGGTCCGCGAAATCGCGCTTTGGACGGTCAGAGAAGTCGGGTTTGGGCCGATCGGCAAAACCACGCTTAGGTCGATCGAAGCGTCTTTCGCCCGCCGCACCTTCAGCCGGGCGGCCGCGCGGCGCATAGGGCTTGCGCGGCCCTTCGCGGTTCTCATAAGGCTTGCCTTGCGGACGCGGGCCCTTGTTGAACGGCCGCTCCGAACGCCCGGCTTCGCCGCCCTCGCGCGGCTTGTACTCGCGCTTCTGGGGCCGTTCGCCTTCGGCTGCCATTGGCCGCTCGCCACGCGGCGCGTAGGGCTTGCGTGGCCCTTCGCGCTTTTCGAAGGGCTTGCCTTGCGGACGGGGACCCTTGTTGAACGGCCGCTCCGAGCGCCCGCCTTCGCCGCCCTCGCGCGGCTTGTACTCGCGCTTCGGCGGCCGTTCGCCATCGGCCGCCATTGGCCGCTCGCCACGCGGCGCGTAGGGCTTTCGCGGTCCTTCGCGCTTTTCGAAGGGCTTGCCGCCGTCGCCACGCTTGGCAAATGGTTTCTTGGCGCCGAAGGCCGGCTTCCCGCCTTTGCCGGCATCGCGCCCACGCGCCGCCGCCGGTTTCGGACCGCTTTTGCCCGGACCCTTCTGGCGCGGAGATTTCTTGTCGTTGTCGTCCATGTGGCCTTTGCCCGTTTGCGCTGCTACAGCGTGGCGCATCCTTTCGGGCGCGCAACGAACGCTGTAGCATTTTTGATTTGGCGCATGATCATTTCCGAAAACCGTACCCGATTTTCGAGGTTATGCGCTCAATAACAGGATCACCGTCGAGTGGCGAGGAGATAATCGGAATGGAAACCCGCGTGAAGCGGCCTGATTTCATGGCGCTGGCGCTGGAGGAGGCGCAAGCGGCGGCCTCGCGTGGCGAAGTGCCGGTCGGCGCCGTCATCGCCAGCGCCGGCACGGTCGTGGCCAGTGCCGGCAACCGCACCCGCGAGCTTGCCGATCCAACGGCCCATGCCGAGATGCTGGCCATCCGCGAAGCCTGTCGCAGGCTGTCGAGCGAGCGGCTCACCGGACACGATCTCTATGTGACGCTGGAGCCTTGCGCCATGTGCGCCGGCGCCATCTCCTTCGCCAGACTGCGCCGGCTCTACTTTGGCGCCGCGGACGAAAAGGGCGGCGCGGTGGTCAATGGCGTGCGCTTCTTCGCTTCGCCGACCTGCCATCACACGCCCGACATCTATGCGGGCATGGCAGAGGCCGAAGCAGCCCTGCTGCTGAGGGATTTCTTTCGGGAGCGCCGGGACTGAACCGAGGCAATACCCGTCGGCAAGCAAACGCGGCCCGCTTTTTACAGAGATGGCAGCCAGTCGAACCAGCCGCTGCCCTTCTTGCCTTCCGCCTCCCTCTTGAGGCGGCGTTCCTTTTTATACTCGTCTTCGCCGAGTTCGTTTTGCGGCGCCGTGTCGGATGCGACGCGATAGGCAAGGGGCGGTTCGCTCAGATATTTGCGGGTATTCGGATCGCCCTGCTTGCTTTCGGCGAGGCGGCGCTGGATGTCGGCGGCGCGGCCCTTGTCGGAATCGGCAGGCGTCCAGCGCGGCGGGTGACTTGAGCCGGATTCCTCCATCGCCTTCTTCACCGAGGCGGGATCCGTCTGCACATCATCGACGATCTGCGACTGGTAGGACGGATCATCCTGGTGTGCGGTGGCGTCGGCGCGCAGGCGGGCACGGCGCTGCTCGGGCGATTCGGGCCATTCGGCGCTTGCCGTCTCGATGCTCTCCTGTGGCGCCGGCAGCGCTTCCTTCTGACCAGGCGCCGGCTTCACCAGGGTGGGACGCGGCTTGTAATCGATGTGTTCCTTGCGCTTGGGGGCGAACGAAAAAGCGCCGGTGAGATCGCCGGCCAGTTGTTCGCCGGCGGTCTTGTCGGTGCCGTAGGTCGGAGAACCGACACAGCCGGACAGAGCGAGTCCCGATGCGACAAGCGGCGCCAACAGCGCGAGGCGCGCGTTAAATCTCTCGGTCATGCCAAAAAGTCCCACTCTAGACAGCCTCTCGATCGCCGCCGGTCCCAAGGTCCGGCCCCCATCGTCCAAGCACTTGCGACGGAAATCCGGCGACAATTTGTCTTCCGGAGTTTCGCGTGTTTACCTCAACCACTCGTTAAGGGCAACGCACGGACGGGTTTCGCCCATCCGGCGTGGCATTTGTGCACTATTTCATTGATGCATGTCGTTGTCCCAAAACCGCGGCACACTTTTGGGCGACATGCATCTAGAGCCTTCCCAGCGCCTTCAGCTCATGCAACACGGCGGCGTCGCGCGCCGAGACATCGGGAAAGGCAGGATCCTGCCCGACATCGGCGGTATAACGCCACGACCGCGCGCATTTGACCAGGCCGCGGTCCTCGGCCTTTTCGATCACCACGGCGACGCCTTTGACGTCGTCGAGCGTGAAGGCGCCTTGTTGCGCCTCGCCATGGGCGACGACGAGATCGCTGGTGATCGCCATCTCGGCCATGTCGACATCCGATATCGCGGCTTCGAGCGCCGCATCGTCGATGGTAACGACCGGCACCGCTTCCAATGACGAGCCGATCACTTTCTGGGCACGCGCGATTTCCAGCGCACCGGTGACGACACGGCGCACCTGCCGCACCTTGCGCCATTTCTCCGCCAGCGCCTCGTTCTTCCAGTTTTCCGGGATCGCCGGGAACTGGTCGAGATGCACCGAGACGGCATCGGGATGACGGTCGAGCCAGGCCTCTTCCATGGTGAAGGGCAGCATCGGCGCCAGCCATCTCACCAGGCAGTCGAAAAGGTGGCGTACCACCTGAACCGAGGCCTTGCGCTTCGCGCTCGACGGCGCATCGCAGTAAAGGGCGTCCTTGCGGATGTCGAAATAGAAGGCCGACAGCTCGACCACCATGAAATCGAGGAGCGCACGGGTGATGCGCTTGAACTCGAACGCATCGTAGCCCTGGCGCACCACCTCATCGAGTTCGGCGAGGCGATGCAGCATCAGCCGTTCCAGCTCCGGCATCCCTTCCAGCGGCACCTCCTCGCCATCGTCATGGGCGAGCGTGCCCAGCATCCAGCGGATGGTGTTGCGCAGCTTGCGGTAGGCGTCGATGTTGGTCTGCAGCACGTTCTTGCCGAGCCGCTGGTCTTCCCAATAATCGGTCGTCACCACCCACAGGCGCAGGATGTCCGCGCCGGACTGCTTGATCACGTCCTGCGGCACGACGGTGTTGCCGAGTGACTTCGACATCTTGCGGCCGTCCTCGTCCATGGTGAAACCATGGGTGACGACGGTATCGTAGGGCGCCCTGCCCCTGGTACCGCAGCTTTCGAGCAGCGAGGAGTGGAACCAGCCGCGATGCTGGTCGGAGCCTTCGAGATAGACATCGGCCGGCCATTTGAGGTCCGGACGATCCTCCAACGTGAAAACGTGGGTCGAGCCTGAATCGAACCAGACGTCGAGGATATCCGTCACCTGCTTCCATCTGGAGGCATCGTGATTGCCGAGGAAACGTTCCTTGGCACCGGCGGCGAACCAGGCATCGGCGCCCTCTTTCTCGAAAGCGTCCATGATGCGCTGGTTGACCGCCTCGTCCTGGAGCACATTGCCGTCGGCGTCGGCGAAGACCGCGATCGGCACGCCCCAGGCGCGCTGGCGCGACAGCACCCAGTCGGGCCGCTCCTCGATCATGGCCCGGATGCGGTTCTGCCCCGCCCCTGGCACGAAACGGGTGTCGTCGATCGCCTTCAGCGCACGGCTGCGCAGCGTCGTGCCGTCGCCGAGGTCCTTGTCCATGTAGACGAACCATTGCGGCGTGTTGCGGAAGATGACCGGTTTCTTCGACCGCCAGGAATGCGGATAGCTGTGCTTGAGGCGACCGCGGGCAAACAGGGCGTTGCGCTTGATCAACTCGTCGATGACCGCCTGATTGGCATTGCCCTTCTTGCCGTTGTCGTCGAGAACGCGCGCCGCGCCACCCTCGCGATCCGGTCCGAAGCCCGGGGCGTCCTTGGTGAAAAAGCCGGCATCATCGACGGTGAACGGGATCGCGGTATCGACGCCGCGCGCACGCAGGTCCTGTGCCGCATCCATCCAGGCGTCGAAATCCTCGCGGCCATGGCCCGGCGCCGTGTGAACGAACCCGGTGCCCGCATCATCGGTGACATGGTCGCCGGCAAGCATGGGCACCGGAAACCCGTAACCGCCGCCAAGACCCTTGAAGGGATGCGAAAGCGTAAGACTTCCAAGCTCTTGCGCCGACACGCTGCGAAGACGATTCAAGGTGACTTTGGCCTTGGCCGAAGCCTCTTCGGCCAGTGTATCGGCAAAGATCAACTTTTCGCCCGGCTGCGGGCCGAAGGCGTTCTCAGCTGCCGTGACCTCGTAGAGACCGTAGTTGATACGCGGCGAATAGTTGACGGCACGGTTGCCGGGGATCGTCCAGGGCGTCGTCGTCCAGATGACGACATGGGCCTGCAGCAGATCGAGAGCGCCCTCGGTCAGTGCGGTTTCCCCGTCAGCGACGGGGCGCACCAGACTGGCGACCGGGAACTTCGCCCAGATCGTATCCGACTCGTAGTCCTGGTATTCGATTTCGGCCTCGGCCAGCGCGGTGCGCTCGACGACGCTCCACATCACCGGCTTGGAGCCGCGATAGAGCTGGCCCGACATGGCGAATTTCAAAAGTTCGCCGGCGATGCGCGCCTCGGCGTGGAAGGCCATGGTCGTATACGGGTTCTTGAAGTCGCCGATGACGCCAAGGCGCTGGAATTCCGCCCCCTGAACGCCGATCCAGTGAGCGGCGAAATCCCGGCATTCCTTGCGGAACTCGTTGACCGGCACCTCATCCTTGTTCTTGCCCTTGGCGCGGTACTGCTCCTCGATCTTCCATTCGATCGGCAGGCCGTGGCAGTCCCAGCCGGGCACGTAATTGGCGTCGCGGCCGCGCATCTGGAAGGAGCGGTTGATGACGTCCTTGAGGATCTTGTTCAGAGCATGGCCGATATGGATGTTGCCGTTGGCATAGGGCGGACCGTCATGCAGCACGTATTTCGGGCGGCCGGCGGAGACCTCGCGCAGCTTGCGGTAGAGATCCATCTCCTGCCAGCGCTTGACCAGCACCGGTTCCTTCTCGGGCAAACCGGCACGCATCGGGAAATCCGTCTGCGGCAGGTAAAGCGTCTTGGAATAGTCGATCGTCTCAGCTGTATCGGTCATTGGTCTGCCATTGTGGATTGCCCGGCGGCAAAGGAGCTCGGGCCTGAACTATCATGATCTGGAAAAAGCGCGAGGGGTCGCGCGCAAGATTCCCGGCGGCTCCGACAGCTCTCAGGCCGTCCGGAACACCGGGCTGGTAATTCGTATCGTAATCGCGACGGAACGCGAAAAGCTCGTCATTGGTGGGCTTTTAGCGGAGATGAGCGCAGGAATAAAGCGTCTCGTTCGATTCACCTACATCTTGAAATCGAAGCGATAGGTCGTCGATACGCCGATCATGAACTGGTTGCGGTCGCCACGCTCCTTGACCAGACTGGAATCGGCGGCCGGGCCCTCGAGGCGCGAATATTCGCCGAACAGGCTGGCGGTCATCGGGTCGGTCACCTTCCACGTCACCGCGCCGCCAAGGCCGACCGATTTCAGGCCGCCGCCGGGATTATACTGGTTCAACCCCGAGGCCACGGCTTCCTGTGCGTTGACGCCGTAATAGGCGTCGAAATATTTGGCGGAGGCGAACGAGACGCGCGGCCCGCCAGAAATCCTGACGGTTGGCGTCACGTCGTAGAAGGCGTCGGCGGCGATGTCGGCGACGAAGCCGTTATGGGCGCGGATACCGTGCCGCAGCTCGGCACGCGCACGTATCCAGTCCGTTGGATAGAATTCGAAGAAGCCGCCCACCTCGCCGCCCCAGCGGACCGGATCGAGGCCTTTCAGCTCATCCGCATCGCCGTCGTCGCGCGAGAACAGGAACTTGCCGGTCAGGCCGGCGCGGACGCCGCCATCGTCGACCAGCGCCAGCGAAATGTTGTCGTTGCGCGAGGTGAAGCGGGCCGCCGGGCCAGCCTTGCCCAGGGAGATGATCGGCGAGGCGCTGAGCAGGTACTTCTTGCCGCCCTCGAAATTGGGCGCCACCATGCCGGTGGCGCCCACCGTCAGATACCAATCGCCGGACAGCCAGCCGAAGGCGCCCTCGCCGGCATCGGCCGCACCCGAGGTAGCCAGCATGACGGTAGCCAAGGCTGCAGAAATTTTCCCGACCGGACTCATGACTACCCCACTAACACGATACGACTGTCTTTCGGTCACAGCTTTGAAGAGGCTTTGGTAAAATTTGATTTAAGGTCGAGACGTCCGGCTCGCATTGCTTGCACCATCCGGCCGCCGTCGGCTGGACGCGGGTCGGCACCAAGGGTAACTTCATTCCCTGCTGGCGGTCCTCGATGGAGATGGCGACATGACCTTGCACGGCGATGCACTGAAGAACGCGATCGGGCAGACGCGAGCAAAGTGGGGGTGGTTTGTTGGCTTGGGCGTGTTGCTGCTGATCCTCGGCGGCATTGCCTTCGGCAACCTCTTCATCGCCACCGTGGCTTCCGTCTATGTCGTGGGATGGCTGATGCTGGTGGCCGGCATCATCGAGATCATGCATGCCTTCGGGGTGAAGACGTGGGGCCGCTTCTTCTATTGGCTGCTCAGCGGATTGCTCTACGCGGTCGCGGGCTTTTTCGCCTTCGACAACCCGCTGCTGGCCTCGGCGGTGCTGACCTTCCTGCTGGCCGTCGCGCTCGTCGCTTCCGGCGTGCTGCGCGCCTGGGTCGGCTACAGCCACCGACCTGAGCGCGGCTGGGGCTGGATCGTAGCGGCCGGCGCCATCAGCGCGATCGCAGGGTTGATCATAGCCATGGGCTGGCCGGTCAACAGCGTATGGGTGCTCGGCCTGTTCCTGGCAATCGACCTGATCTTCCAGGGCTGGACCTTCATCGCCGTCGGTCTGGCGCTGAAAAAGTAATGTCTGATTCGAGCATGATCTAACCCGAAAACCGGCGCTACTTTTCGGGACCATGCTCATTTTGTTAAAGCATGATCTTGCCCGAAAACCGGGCTCCACTTTTCGGGATCATGCTTCAAAAAGCCATGGCCGCGTCGAGTTGCGAAAGCGGCTTGACGCCGGCCAGCAGTGCCATCGCCTCGGCCTCGTCGCGCTTCATCTGCGTGACCAGTGCGTCAAGCCCGTCGAACTTGATCTCGCTACGCAGGTAGCCGAAGAACGACACCTGGCAGATCTCGCCATAGAGGTCACCGGAAAAATCGAAGACGAAGGTTTCCAGAAGCGGCGCGCCATCATCGTCGACTGTCGGACGGCGGCCAAAGCTGGCGACCCCGTCATGCAGCCTTCCGTCGGCGCGGCGAAAGCGAACGGCATAGATGCCTTCCCTGAGGGCGGCCTCGGCGGGAAGCCTCATGTTCGCGGTCGGAAAGCCGAGCGTTCGCCCCAGTTTCTGGCCGTCCACGACTTCGCTCTCCACCGTGAAGCGATAGCCGAGCAGTCCGGCGGCCTCGGCCACCTCACCATCGCAAAGCAAGGCGCGGATGCGGCTCGATGAAACCACCTCGGCGCTCTCGTCCCGAAATGCATCGACCAGCGTGACGCCGAAGCCGTGGCGCTCGCCAGCCGCCATCAGATAGGCCGGCCCGCCCTGGCGGTCCTTGCCGAAATGGAAATCGAAGCCGGTCACGGCATGGGTGATGCCAAGCGTTCTCTCAAGCACGTCGGTTACGAAGGCTTCCGCCGACAACGAGGCGAAGTCGCGCGTGAAAGGCTGTTCGACGAGCGCGGCAAAGCCCAGCAGCGACAGGAGCCGCGCCTTCATCGGCGGCGGCGTCAGCACGAACAGCGGTATGTCGGGCCTGAATATCTTTCGCGGGTGCGGTTCGAAAGTCAGCACCAGCGCCGGCACGCCACGCCGACGCGCCTCCGCCAATGCCCGTTCGAGCACCGCCTGATGACCGCGATGGACACCGTCGAAATTGCCGATCGCGACAACGCCGCCGCGCAAATCGGCAGGCAGCGGCGCGGTTGCCGAAAGGTGCTGGAAAGCGTCCATCGCCATCTACCGCAGCCTGGGAATGACGGCCACTGGATGATAGCCGTGCCTGTCAAGAAACGCGGCGAGCCTTGCGGGATCCGGCTGCGATGCATCGCCATAGTCGCGGGCATGAATGCCGCCCGAGACATAGAGAACGTCGAAACCATTGTCGGCCGCGCCCTTGATATCGGTCAGCATGCCGTCGCCGATAGCCAGCACCTGGCGGCGCTCTACCGGCCGGCCAAGGATCTCCGCCACCTCCTTCATCGCCACATCATAGACCGGCGCATAAGGTTTTCCGGCGATCAGCGTGCGGCCGCCGAGCTGTGCGTAGTCGCGCGCCAGGGCGCCGGCGCACCAGATGATGCGTTCGCCGCGCTCGACCATGATATCCGGGTTGGCGCAGATGAAAGGCAGATTCCTGGCGCGCAGCCTCCGCAGCAGCTCCGCATAGTCCTCGGGCTTCTCCACTTCGTCATCGAACAGGCCGGTGCAGACAACGCCGGATGCCTCGAACTCCTCGACGAGATCGACGTCGAGCCCGTCATAGAGGGTGAAGTCTCGCTCGGCGCCGACATGGAAGATCTTTCGCGGGCCTTCCACGATCAGGTCGCGGGTCACGTCGCCCGAGGTGACCACGCGGTCGTAGGCCGATGGGGGAACGCCGATGGCGTTCATCTGGGCCACGACGTCGGCGCTGCGGCGCGGCGAATTGGTGATCAGGACGACGGGGATGCCGGCCGAACGGGCTGCCGTCAGCGCCGAAGCCGCCGCCGGAAAATGCGTCTCGCCATTGTGCACCACGCCCCAGACATCGCAGAGAATGGCCGAATAGTTCTTCGACACGTCTTCGAGCGAACCGATAATGTCAGGCGAGGCCGCCATGCCGTATCCTTCAGTCATGATCGTTGCGGTGCCGCAGCCGACGGTTCGCCGCAGCCGGTTGGAATTATCCGAACCGGTCCAGCCTGTCACCAGCTTTCGCCCTTAACGGACATCCGCCACCGTTCACCGGTTGGTTAACGAGCTTTGAAGGTGAGGCCTGACCTTGGATATATTCCAGAAACCTGAAATTTAACGATTTATGACACCGTCCCCACTGACAATCGATTTCGCGGGGGCAGCTGTGACAATGATCCGAAGATTCGGACGCGACCGGCGTGGCAATTATGCGCTGATGACCGTGCTCGCCATGGTGCCGCTGATGGGCGCCGTGGCTATCGCCGTCGACTATACGGAAATGGTGGGCCAAAGGCAAAACGCCTTGAATGCCTTGGACGCGGCAGGCTTCGCCACGGCCCAGCAGATCGTTGCCGGCGCCAGCGACGCCGACGCGGTGGCCTATGCCAAGAATTTCTTCGAAGCCAATCTCGCGCATATTGATCCGGCCAACACCACGCTGGCCGTGACGCTGCCCAACAACAACACGGGCGGCGGGACGCTGAAGCTCTGCGCTACCTTGGTCTACAAGCCCTATTTCGAGCCGACGGCTAAATTGCTGCTGGGCGGCAGCGCCGGCAGCACCGATATCGGCTTCAGCACCTGCTCCGAAGTGCGCCTCAAGAACACGCTGGAAGTGTCGCTGGTGCTCGATAATTCCGGTTCGATGAAGGAGCTCGGCAAAGGCTCGAACAAGGTGAGGTTCGACCTTCTCAAGAGCGCCGCCAAGCAGCTGGTCGACCAGTTGGCCGGCCAGGCCCAGCAGATGAGGCAGGTCACCAAGCCGGTCCAGTTCAGCCTCGTTCCCTTCGCCGCCTCCGTGAATGTCGGTGCTGGCAACGCCTCGGCGGCGTGGATGGACACGACCGGCATCTCGCCTATCCATCATGAGAATTTCGACTGGACGACCATGAGTTCGTCCTTTTCGTCCACCAAATACGCAGAGAAGATTGCCGGTATCTGGTACGCGAAAGGCACCGGCTGGGACGCGAGCCAGAAAGACCAGCCGCTGACCCGGTTCTCGATCTACAAACAGATGAAACGCATTTCAGCGTGCAGTCTCAAGAATTGGGACGGTACCTGTGCATCGAACGCGACCTTCACCTATGCGCCGGTCGCGAGTTGGGGTGGCTGCGTCGAGTCGCGCCCATATCCATACAATATCCAGGACACAGCTGCATCGACGACACTGCCTGCAACGCTTTTCGTGCCGATGTTCGCGCCCGACGAAACCGACCGCGTCGATAGCTCTTCAAGGCCAGCCAATAACAATTGGGATGTCGACGCCCCAGTGAGTTCAGGCGCGTCCGATGCCGCACGCCAGCGCTATATGCCAAAATATTTCGACTGGGTGAACAAGGTGACGCCGGCCTACGGCATGGACGCCGGGCCGAATACAAGCTGCAGCACGACGGCAATCACGCCACTGACCGATGTTTCCACGACAGCCGGCGCAACTTTGATCAAGAACGCCATCGATGCCATGGCCGACGACGGCGCCACCAACGTGCCGGAAGGCATGGCCTGGGGCTGGCGGACCCTTTCCAGCACGGCACCATTCACCGAGGGCCGGCCCGAAACGGAAAGAGGCAACGACAAAGTACTGATCGTGCTGACCGACGGCGCCAACACCTACTACACGCCGACCTCGGTGACGGCGCAGACCTACTCTGGAACCAATTGGAATTATGGCGGCAACGACCTGGCTGGCAGCAAGGCGATCTATTCGGCTCTCGGTTACGTCGTCCCCTACAGCAACGGCTACAGCTATGGCCGCATGTTCCTCGGAACGGATGTCACCAAGGACGACTACAGCAACGCCAACTACACCAAGGCGATGAACGAGCATTTCGCCGCGCTCTGCAACAACGCCAAGGCCGCCGGGGTCATGGTCATGACCATCGCGCTTGATCTGGACGCCACCAAGACGGCGGAGAAAACGCAGATGGATGCGCTGAAGGCCTGTTCTTCTGATTCCCGCTTCAGCAAGGACAAGACCGATCCGAGCAAGCCGATGAAGCTGTTCTGGAATTCGACGGGCGCAACGCTGTCCGACGATTTCAAGGCGATCGGCAACGAGCTGTCCAACCTGCGCATCGTCAGCTGATCCGACGAATTCCACGTCGACGCTCTGCATCCAGCGGGGCGTCGTTCTGGACGGCCCCCCGGGTGCCGCTCCAGATTGGTTAGTGCTTGGTGAAGCGCGAACCAAGCAATCGAGCGGTTTCCCAAACCCGTCCTTCAGCGTTTTGTGGAAAGCTGGCGTCGATCGAGAATCCGCCGGCGGGGGCCGCTGCAAGACATGCGTGAAATCTGGCGTCAGTTCCGCCGCGACAGGCGCGGCAACTATGCTCTCATGACGGCCTTCGCGATGGTCCCGCTGATGGGCGGGCTTGCGCTCGCGGTCGACTTCACGGAAATGAACCGCGAAAAGCAGACGGTGTTGAACGCGCTCGACGCCGCCAACTTCGCCACGGCGCGCCGCCTGACGGAAGGCGCCACCGACGCCCAGCTGAGAGCCTATGCGCTCGACTTCTTCAACGCCAATCTGAACGATGTCGATCCCGCCAACACGACGCTCAACCTCACTTTGCCCAGCAACGCCGCTGGCGGCGGAACAATGAAGCTTTGCGGCACCTTGACCTATAATCCTTACTTCCTGCCGACGGCGAAGATACTGCTCGGCGGCACCGGCGCCACCAATATCGGCTTCACCGCATGCTCTGAGGTGCGGCTGAAGAACACGCTCGAAGTAGCGCTGGTGCTCGACAATTCCGGATCGATGGTCACGCCCGGAACCGGCTCGGGGCAGAAGCGCATCGATCTCCTCAAGACCGCGGCGAAGCAGTTGGTCGACACGCTTGCCCAGCAGGCCGCGATGATCAAGCAGGTCGACAAGCCGGTGCAGTTCGGCCTCGTACCCTTTGCCGCCTCGGTCAATGTCGGTCCTGGCAACGGCAACGCGTCCTGGATGGACACCGAGGGCCTGTCACCGGTGTCCAACGAGAATTTCGACTGGTCGACGCTGAACGCCGCCAACAAATACGCCCAGCAGACCAACGGCATCTGGTACAAACGCGGCACCGGCTGGGGCGACGAGGAAGGCCAGATGCTGACCCGGTTTTCGCTCTACCGCGACATGAAGGTCGTCACCAGCCATGAGCGTGTTAAAAACAGCAAGCACGTTGTTTGTGCTGAATACAACTGGAACAATACCTGCAAGCGCAGTTACGACGCATACGACTATGTCGATTCCTACGGTCCGTTCGCCAGTTGGCAAGGCTGTGTCGAAGCCCGGCCCTATCCCTATAATGTCAACGACGCCCCGCCGTCCGGCGGCTCGGCCAACACCGGGATAGGCGTGGGCGATCCGGCGACGATGTTCGTGCCGATGTTCGCCCCGGATGAACCCGGCAATCACTGGAAGATCACCCAGGATCCCAACGAAGCCGCGCCAAAGACCTATGGCGCCATCAACAGCTGGTGGAACGACGATCCGTCGAGCAGCAGCGGCCAAGCCCGGCTGCGCAACATGGCCAAATATTTCCAGCCGCGGCCGATCGATGCACCGGTATTGCCCGCGGGCAACGGCCCGAACTACAGCTGCACCACCAACCCGATCACGCCGCTGACCGACGTCAGCGTCGCCGATGGGCTCGCCACGATCAAGGCCGCGATCGACCTGATGCAGCCGGATGGCGGCACCAATGTTCCCGAGGGCATGGGCTGGGGCTGGCGGGTGGTCTCGAGCGGCGAGCCGTTCACGCAGGGGCGTCCGGAAACAGAAAAAGGCAACGACAAGGTGGTGATCGTGCTGACCGACGGCGCCAACACCTATTACACGCCTTCCTCGCTCAGCTATTCCGACCCCGCCGATTCGAAGTCGACCTACGCGTCCTATGGCTATCTCAAGCCCGGCTATGCCGGCACCTCGGTCGGGCGCCTGTTCATGGGCACATCCAGCGCCATCGGCCAGTTCGACTATTCGAACGGCAATTACACCAGCGCGCTCAACGAGCAGATGACGACGCTTTGCTACAACGCCAAGGCGGCCAACATCATGGTGATGACGGTGGCTCTCGACCTGTCCACGACCAAGACCAGCGACAAGAACGCCATCGATGCGCTGAAATCATGCTCGTCGGAATCGCGCTTCCGCAAAGACCCGGCGGATCCGAGCAAACCCGCCAAGCTGTTCTGGAACGCGACGGGCGCCAGCCTGTCGAACGATTTCAAGGAAATCGGCAACGAATTGTCGAACCTGCGCGTCGTCGGTTAGCCCAACTCTGGCGCAACGCCTGGCGCCGACAAGCCCTTGTGGGCGCCTGCCGCAACGGGCACATAGTGGCCGCACGCTGGATCGCATCCATCGCGGCACGCCTGGGGACGAACAATGCCCGATACCGCCAACCACCTCGCCTTCGCGCTGGTCTGCCTGGGCATGGTGCTGACGCCGGGTCCAAACATGATCTACCTGATCTCGCGCTCGCTCTCGCAAGGGCCGAAGGCCGGACTGATCTCGCTTGGCGGGGTCGCCGTCGGTTTTCTCTTCTATGTGCTGTCGGCGGCATTCGGCATCACGGCGCTGCTGCTGGCCGTACCCTTCGCCTATGACGCGCTGCGCTTTGCCGGCGTGCTCTATCTCCTGTGGCTGGCCTGGCAGGCCGTGAAACCGGGCGGACGCTCGCCATTCCAGGTGCGCGACCTGCCGAAAGACGGGCCGCGCAAGCTGTTCGCCATGGGCCTGATGACCAATCTGCTCAATCCGAAGGTGGCGGTGCTCTACTTGTCGCTGCTGCCGCAGTTCATCAGCATTGGCAAAGGCCATGTCCTGTCTCAGCTTCTCGTGCTCGGCGCGACGCAGATTTCGATCAGCCTGACCGTGAATGCCATCATCGCCGTGACGGCGGGCTCCATCGCGGCCTTTCTCGCCGGGCGGCCTTTGTGGCTGGTCATCCAGCGCTGGATGATGGGAGGCGTGCTGACGGCGCTGGCGCTGAAGATGGCGACCGACGCGCAGCGCTGAGGGCGGGCTGCGGCGTCGGCGTTGGTCTACATAGGCCGCCTTGTCTGCTGGGTCCGCTCCGGTTCCACCACCTTGCGGTAGAGGTGCCAGGTGGCATGGCCAAGGATAGGCATAACGACCGCGAGCCCGACAAACAGCGGGATCGAACCGATCACCAGCAGCACCGCGACCGTCAGGCCCCAAAGAGCCATCTGCAGCGGGTTTGCCGTCACCGCCCGCACCGAGGTTTCGATGGCCGAAACGGCGCCGACATCACGGTCGAGCAGCAGCGGGAAGGCGACGACAGTGGTGGCCAACACGATCACGGCGAAAACGAAGCCAGCGGCGTTGCCGAGAAGGATCAAGGTCCAGCCCTTGCTGGTCGTCAGCACGTCGCGGACAAAGGCGCCGATCGAAGCCGGCGGCTGGTCGCCGAACAGGCTGGTGTAGATCGACTGCGCGGTGAACAGCCACAACAGGAACAGCACGAAAAGCATGATGCCGATGACCGCGATCGAAGGCACCGCCGGCGAGTGGCGGACATCGAGGGCATGCCGCCAGTTGGTGTTCATGCCGAGTTCGCGCCGGCGGCTGATCTCGTAGAGGCCGAGCGCGGCGAAAGGGCCGACAAGGGCGAATCCCGACATCAAGGGATAGACGAGCTGAATGGCGTTGGAGCCAGACGTCCACTGCGTCAGGATCAGGCCGACGATGGGATAGATCAGGCACAGGAAAACGTAGTGAGACGGTTTTGCCCAGAAATCCTCGGCACCGAGCCGCAGCGCATCCCAGAGGTCCGATGTGGTGATGTGGCGCACCATGGGCTGCACATGCATTCCACGCGCGTCCGCCATGACATGAAAGCTGGCCATAAGCTTCCTCCCTTTGTCGGGGGCGGTCACCACCGTGATGGCCGCCCGTAGCTGCCACTAGTAGATGTAACAGCATACCCGATTTGCCAGGGGCTGTCGCCAAATCGATGGTTCCGGACAGGCCATCACGGGATTGTCATCCCTGCCCGGCAGAAGCCGCGCGATCTTCGGCATCGGATTTCTCGGAGGATGGGCCATTCGAAGCTGGATGGCCAAACGCAACGTTTGAAGACGACGCGGTGCGATCAGCGAAGGCCAAGCATCAATTTCCTCGTCAGTTTCTTCGGCTTGCCCGTCAAAAGCCATGATCGCGACTATGCAGGCAGGAATGAGCATTGTCATCGACCTCCCTCCAGAACCGCGCCGGACAAGGCGCTCCTTGCTGATCGGTCTCGCGGCCATTGCCGGACTTGCCGCCTGCAGCACCGTTTCCGTGCCCACCGGTGAGGGCGCAGGTGTCTCTTCCTCCGCCACGGCCACCCTAGCCGACTTGCGCGCCGCGGCCGGGCGGACTCCGCTGACCGCGGACACCCAGCTCGAACAGGCGGCGTTGCAGCAGGCCGGCTACATGGCGTCGCGGACGCGCATGAGTCACACCACCGGTTGGGGCAAGGATTTCGCCTCGCGCATGAAGGACAATGGCGTGCGCGGCGCTGCGGCCGAGAACATCGCCGAAGGCCGCTTCGACCAGCAGAAACTGTTCGATATCTGGATGCATTCGACCGGCCACCGGCGCAACATACTCGACCCGGACTTCAGCCGTTTCGGGCTTGCCTATGTCCGCGACGGCCGCGACCCCAGCCTGCGCTACTGGGCCCTGGTGCTCGGAAGGTAGCAAAGCCGTCGCCGGCAGCGGACAGCCGTCGAATATCAATCCATATGTGCCGCCGGCGCGGCGCCGGCCGGCGCCGCCTTCGGCTTGCGCAGCAGGATCACGAACGGAATGGCGGCCAGCGTCATGATCATCAGGATTTTGAAGTCGTTGACGTAGGAGATCATCATCGCCTGGATGTTCACCATCCTGTCGACCTGGGACAATGCCATCTGGTCGCCGCCGGCCGCCGCCGGCGAAACCGCCCACAGATTGGGGTTGAACGGATTGACAAAGGCGGAAAGCTCGGCGTGATTTATCTGTGTATTGCGCACCATGAGCACCGTCACGACCGATACGCCGATGGAAGAGCCGAGGTTGCGCACAAGGCTGAACAAAGCCGTGGCATCGGTGCGGAAGCGCACGTCAAGCGTGGCGAAAGCCACCGTCGACAGCGGCACGAATACCATTCCCATTCCCAGACCCTGGATGATGCCGGAAGTGATGATCAGCCAGTTGTCCATCTGGGGCGAGAAGCCGGCCATCGTGTAAAGCGACTGCGCGGTCAGGAGGAAGCCGATGACGACGAGGATTCTGGCGTCGACCTTGCTCATGAGCCGGCCGACGACGAGCATCGAGATCATCGTGCCGACGCCGCGCGGCCCGATCACGATGCCGATGGTGATGGTCGGATAGCCGAAGATGGTCGACAGCATCGGCGGCAGCAGCGACATGCTTGCTAGGATGAGCACGCCCATGACGAAGATGAACGCCAGCCCTGTCACAAAATTGCGGTCGAGGAAGATCTTGGGGTCGATGAAGGGATGCTCCGCGGTCATCGTGTGGATGATGAACACCCAGAAGCCGGTTATCGAAAGGCCAAGCTCGATCCAGATCTCGACTGACGAGAACCAGTCGACCTCGGCGCCACGATCGAGCAGCAGCTGCAGCGCGCCGACGCCGAGCGATATCATGGCGAAGCCGAAGAAATCGAAGCTTCGCACCCGCCGCGCAATGGCCGGCAGATAAGCGGCCATGCCGAGGAAGGCGACGATGCCGACCGGCAGGTTGATGAAGAACACCCAGCGCCAGCTGAAATTCTCGGTCAGCCACCCACCGAGCGTGGGACCCAGAATCGGCCCCAGCATGATGCCGGCGCCCCAGATGGCCATTGCCTGGCCGTGGCGTTCCTTCGGGTTGATGTCGAGCAGGAAGGTCTGCGACAGCGGCACGATCGCGGCGCCGAACACGCCTTGCATGAGCCGGAACAACACAATGGTTTCAAGACTCCAGGCCAGACCGCACAGCATCGAGAAGATGGTGAAGCCGACCACCGCCGTCAGGAACAGTTCCTTGCGGCCGAAACGGTCCGCGAGCCAGCCGGTGACCGGCGTCATGATCGCCGCCGCCACGATGTAGGAGGTCAGCACCCAGTTGATGTTGTCGGGCGAGGCGCCGAGATCGCCCGTCATGGTCGGCAGCGCGACGTTGGCGATCGTGGTGTCGAGCGCCTGCATGATCGTCGCCAGCATGAGCGCAACCGTGATCAGGCCGCGATGCGGCACTTCTTTGAAAGGTTCTGGCGTGCTCATGATGCGGAACTTCCAGCCGGTAACAAAAACGTGTACACAGGGTTTCCGGGCGGCAAAGCCTTCCGTTGAGAGACCCTCATCGCGGTGGGACGCGATTATCGATGTGGGGGTTACATCGACCGAAAGTCTCGATTGAGCGGATGCCTGCCGCCCGGAAACATGAGGACCGACGGGTCCGTGTCGAAGATCTCAGCTTTCGATCAAACCGCGATGCGGTTTGACCCGAAGGCTGACCCTTCCACTCCTCCCATCAGACCAATCCCCTGCTCTGTGCGTCCACCCGCATGATCCACCCGGGCTTCCGCTGATTTACTTCGCGGGCTCGCCAGCCGTGGCGTGGCCGAAAATGCCAGGCAGGCCGCGCGCCACGCCCGTGTCGACGGTGACGGCCGCGCTCATGCCTGTGCGCAGCATCATCTTGGCGTCGGGATCGCTCAGCTCCAGACGGACCGGAATGCGCTGGGTGACCTTGACCCAGTTGCCGGTGGCGTTCTGCGCGGGCAGCAGCGAGAAATCCGCGCCAGTGCCGGCGCCGATGGCCTTGACCGTCGCTTCGAAGGTCCTGCCCGGATAGGTGTCGACCACGATTTCGGCCTTCTGGCCCGGCTTCATATTGGTCAGCTGCGTTTCCTTGAAATTGGCGTCGATCCAGGTATCGCCGGTCTCGACCAGCGAAAACAGCGGCGTGCCGGAGCCGACATACTGGCCGACCTTGAAGGACGCGGCCTGGTAGACGACGCCATCGGCGGGCGCCTTCACGGTGGTCTGCGCCAGGTCGTAGGCAGCCTTGTCGCGCGCGGCGAGCGCCGACATCACGGTCGGATGTTTGTCGGTTTCGATATCGGGATTGCCGCCAAGCGCGGCCTTGGCGCTGACGATGCCCTGTTCGGCAACGGCAAGCTGCTGCTTTGCCTTGTCGAGATCGTTCCTGGCCTCATCGAGCGAAGACTTGGCGTTGATGCCTTTCTGGGCGAGATCGGCGGCACGGTCGTATTGCGACTGGGCATAGGCAACTTCGCTGCTGGCGGATTTCTCCTGTGCCATGGCCTGGCTGTAGGCGGCGCGCAGCTGCTCGACGTTGAGCCGCGCGGCGGCCACCGCCGCGTCGGCCTGCGCAAGCGCGATCCGGTAAGGCTCGGGGTCGATGGCGAAGAGAAGATCGCCTTGCTTCACCCTCTGATTGTCCGAGATCGCGACCTGAACGATGCGGCCCGCCGTATCCGAGGCGATCGATACCTTGGCCTGCTGCAGGTTGGCGTTCTCCGTCTCCTGGTAGCGCCCCCCAGTGACCCAGACATAGCCGCCACCGATGACCAGAGCCGCCGGCAGGGCGAACATCAACAAGAAGCGGCCGAGACGGCGCTTCTTCTTTGGCGCCGGCGCCGGCTCCACCGGAGGAGCCATTGTAACAGGGGCCGCAGCCGGCTGCTGCGGCGCTTCCATTTCCACTTTGGCGGCGTTTTCGTCAACCTTGGCTACCGCGTTCATGCTGCTGCGCCTTCCGTATTCTTGACCTTGTCGCAGGACGGTGAATCGCCATCCGCGAGATTCTGTGCCATCGCATCCAATGCCCTGATCAGGACGCGGCGATCGTCCGGCGAAACGCCGGTCAGCGACTCCTCATAGACTTCGCCGGCGAGGCTCTTGACCTCCGCATAGGCGGCGCTTGCCTTGGGGGTTGGGAAGATCATGCGCACGCGGCGGTCGGCGGCGTCGGAGCGGCGCTCTATCCAGCCGCCCTCCTCCATCCGGTCGACCAGCCGTGAGACGCTGATCGGCTCGATTTCGAGCAGTTCGGCAAGCCGCGCCTGCGAGACGCCCGCTTCCTTGGCGACGCGAACCATCAGGCGCCATTGCGCCGAGGACAGGCCAAGGCCGCTGGCGCGCGCTTCGAAGCGCTTTCGCATCAGCCGCTGCACGTCGTGGATCAAAAATCCCAATCTGTCTATGCCTTCGGAAACCATGAGTGGGATATATAATAAGCGTGCTTACTATTCAAGCCCGGCATTGTTCCAGAAGCCGGCAAACGTGCATGGCAGCCGTGCAGCACAATCATGGCCGCGTCCGATGAGTTTCGGTTGCCGCGACACCCATCACAAGCGGTTGCGGATCAGCGTGGTGACGACGAAGAAAGCCCCGAGCGAGCTGGTGATGATGCCGATCGGCAGTTCCTGCGGCGGCAGCAATGTGCGCGCCAGAAGGTCGCTAGCGAGCAACAGTACCGCCCCGAACAACGCGCAACTTACGATCAGGCGCAGATGCAGCGCGCCGGCCAGCGGCCGCGACAGATGCGGGATCATGAGGCCGACGAAGCCGATGACGCCGGCCACCGAAACCAGGATCGCGGTCGAAAACGCGGCGACCAGAAACGTCGTCCGTCGCATTCGCGCCACCGGCACGCCAAGACTTTCAGCGGCATTTTCGCCGGCCAGGAAAGCGTCCAGCCGGCGATGATTCCACAGCCCGTACGCCGCAATCGTGCCGGCCCCAAGCGCCCCCAGCCAGATATTGTCCCACCGTGCCAGGCCGAGACCGCCCATCGTCCAGAACAGCACCGAATGGGCGGCGCGCTGGTCACCGGCGAAGACCAGGTAATTGGTCAATGCGGTGAACATGAAGGAGACCGCAAGTCCGGCGAGGATCAGCCGTTCGGGGCCTTGTCCCCTCACCCGCGCAACCAGCAAAAGCACAACGCAAGCCGCCAGAATACCGCCGGTGAATGCGGCGACCGGTAGCGTCCAGATCCCGAAACTGTCGCCGAAGACGGTGATGACGGAGACCGCGCCGGCGGCGGCTCCCGACGAGAGGCCGAACAGGAACGGATCGGCAAGATCGTTGCGCGTCACCGTCTGCAACAGCGCGCCGACCACGCCCAGGCCGCCGCCGACACAGATGGCCAGGATGGTGCGCGGCAGCCTGAGGTCGACGACGATCCTGCCGACCGGGCCGGACACGTCATGTCCCTTCAATCCGATCGCATGGCCAAGCGCTGCCACGACGTCGCCCAGCGGGATCATCGTCGAGCCATAGGCGATCGACAGCAGCGCGAGCACGGCGATTGCCAACGCGGCCGCCGTAATGGCCAATAGGAATGCCTTGTGCCGCAAGGTCATGGTCCCGGTCAAAAAGCTTCCGGATGCATCGCCCTGGCGATCTTGCCGATCGCTTCGATGTTGGCCGGCCCGGGTGTCAGTTCGGCATAGCGAAGCGCCACGAAGCGTTCGTTCTTGACCGCGTCCGTCTCCTTCATTGCCGGATGCGCTTTCAGGAAATCGAGCAGCTTCCGGTAGCCGCCGCCATCCTGATAGTCGAGCAGGATGAGGAATTGCGGATTGCGCGAGGCCACCGTCTCCCAATCCGTGTTGCCCCAGCTGGTGTTCATGTCGGCCATGATGTTGTCGCCGCCGGCCGCGGAAATCATGGCGTTGGGAATGGCGAACTTGCCTGATGTGAACGGCTTGTCCTCGCCGGAATCATAGAGGAACACGCGCGTTCCCCTGCGGTCGCCGACCTTGGCCGTGATTTCGGCGAGCTGCGCCTTCCAGCCGGAGACGAGCTTATCCGCCTCGGCCTCCTTGCCGAAGATCTTGCCCAGCTTCTCGACATCGCCATAGAGCAGCTCCATCGAAGCGGCAGGCCGGTTCTTGTCGAGATGGACGCAGCTTTCCGTCAGCACCAGGGTCTTGATGCCGTGCTGCGCCAGCGTATCGGGCGTCACCTCGCCGCCCGGCTTCATGCCGTAGTACCAGCCGGCGAAGAAGAAGTCGGGCTCGACAGCGACCAGGTTTTCCAGCGTCGGATATTTGGGCGCCAGTTCCGGGATCGAGCCTTGCTCGGCCTTGAATTCGGGGCCGACCTTGTACCATCCGGTGATGCCGGTCAGGCCGACGATCGACGGCTGCAGCTTCAGGGCGAAGGCCATCTCGGCCATGTTGAGATCGTGAATGACGGCACGCTTGGGCGGCGCGTCGAACGTCAGCGGCTTGCCGCAGCTGTCGACCGTCACCGGAAAGGCGAAGGCCGTAGAGGCCAGCAGGGAGAAGGCAAGAGACACGGCAAGGCGTTTCACGGATATTGCTCCTTTGTTGAACAGGATCTGCCGGAAATGGCTTCGATCACGAAGATGGCGCGGCACGGTTCGGAACCTCGAACACCGTCAGTTCGCGGTCCTCCGTCGGGTGGCGCAACCTAAAGACGTCGACACCGAAGATCTCGCGGATCAGCTGCTGGGTGAGTGCTTCGCGTGGCGGCGCCAGCACATGCAAGCGGCCATGGCTCATCACCGCGACCCTGGTGGCGAAAGGCGTCACCAGCGCCAGATCGTGCAGCACCGCGATCACGGTCATGCCGAGGCCTGCCACCAGTTCGAGCAACTCGCTGCGCGCCCGCGGGTCGAGATGGTTGGTCGGCTCGTCGAGGAATAGGATCTTCGGCTCCTGCGCGATGGCGCGGGCAAGCTGGGCGCGCTGGCGCTCGCCGCCCGACAGCGAGCCGATGGTGCGGCCAAGCAGCGGCAACAGCCCGGTCCGGCGCAGCGCCTCGACGACAATGTCGCGTTCCTCGCTCCTGTGCCTGCGGCCGGCATGCGGAACCCGGCCGAGCTCGACATAGTCGATGACCGCCAGTCGTGGATCGGGTTGATCGGTCTGGCCGACGACGGCGATGTGCAGCGCCCGCTCGGCGGTCGAAATCCTGTCGAGCCGGCGCGCGGTGAGCTTCACTTCGCCCGAACTCGGCCGCAGCATGCCCGACAGCATGCGCAGCAATGTCGTCTTGCCGGCGCCGTTGGGCCCGATGATAGCGAGGCGGTCGCCCGCCGCCACCGAAAGGCTGACCGGATGCACCAGATGCAGGCCATCCGCCGCCGCGGCCAGGTCGCGGGCCTCGAGAAGCGGCGCGGTCATGGGCAATTCCTTGCAGGGCCTGCGGGAATACGGGCCAGCGTCTTGCCTGCCAGTCCTGCCGGACGCTGGCCTGAATTCACCTCGGTGGCGATATCGCGGCAAAGCGTGCACACGACGATGCGATGCATGGGAATGCAGTGAATGCGATCGATGGCGCCGTCCAACTTCCGTCACTTTCAAAAATGGCGACGGAAGGAAGCTGGCTTGAACCGGTCGACAAGACCGAACCCGCGTCTCCTCCCGGCACACCCCGTCCGGTCACTCATGCAGATGGCAGGTCTCCTGGCTCGCGGGTCGTTGCGCCATCCTGCCTTCCCAGCCTTGCCGGCCAGTGGCTTTTTCGGATTTTGCTCGCCGCTTACAGTTGCGGGGGCAGCCATGGCTTCGACCCGAAAGGTGGGCCTCACCATGTTCCCTTTTCACCCCTCGCCTTGCGGCGCGGGGACCATCACGAGTCGCAGCCTAGGATGCAGGCAGCGTCAAGGCAAGGTCGATGCATGTTCTGTTATAACAATACACTCGCATGGTCAATCACTATCGCGTGCCACCAGTTCCAGCGGCCAGACCTCGCGAATGATCTCTGGCCCTTTCGCGCCGGCGAAAGCCGGGAGCGAGGCGAGCAGGATTTCGCCAAGCCGCCGCCCCATCGGATCCAGGCTCGGACGAAAGCCGGTCAGCGCCGGCGAGAAATAACGGCAGAGCGGCGTGTCGACGATGACGATCACCGCGACATCATGGCCGGGCTTGATCCCCATTTCGGCGAGCGCTTTGCAGCCGCCGAGCGCCATCGAGTCGTTGTTGAAGATGATCGCGGTCGGCGGATCCTTCGACCGCATGACTTGCGGTGTCACCGCGTAGCCACCGGCTTCGTTGATGAAACCATCCACAATCAGGGCGGGATCGACTTCGATGCCGTGCCGCCGCAGCGCCTTGCCATAGCCCTCCAGAAACAGATAACCGAAATTCAGGTCAAGCGACGGCCGGATGGCGGCGATGCGGCGGTGGCCGCGCGCGACCAGTCGGTCGACTGCATCGGCGCCCGCCTTCTCGAAATCCAGGTCCAGAGAAGGATAGTTGTCGTCGCCGGACCGGCTTCGGCCGAGCGTCGCGAAGGGAAAGCCTGCCTTGCTCAGATAGTCGATGCGATCGTCCTCGCGCCGCGTCCAGGCCAGCACGACGGCATCGGCACGACGTGTCTCGACGACACGGCGCAGGCGCTCCTGCTGATAGTCGCCCGGCGCGCCCATGACGATGATCAGGTCGAGCCCATGTTCGGCCAGTGCCGCTTGCAGCCCACTCAAAAACGGGATGAAAAACGGCTCGCCATATTCCTGGTCGCCCGGATGCGGCTGGAGCATGAAGGCCACGGCATGCGTGGTGCCACGGCGAAGGTTCCTGCCCGACTGGTTCGGCGAATAGTTGAGTTGCCGCGCCGCGTCGAGCACGCGCTGGCGCGTCTCGGCATTGACGTCGGCGCGCCCGTTAAGCGCGCGCGAGACCGTGCCGATCGAAATATTCAGATGCCGTGCAAGATCGTGAATGCTGGATGCCAAGACCTCCCCCTCCTGCTTCTGGCTAGCACCAGCCGGTCGTGCGGCCAAGGCGTTTCAGAACCGACGGTACAAATCCGATTGACAATATACGCCATCGGGTGTGTCATCGTAAACGTTTACGGAAGTCATTTACGGACTACCGTGGTGCCAGCCAGGAGGGGTTGGCCGGAGGAGCGCTGGATGATGCACGTCGTCCTGGTCGGGTGCGGAGCCATGAGCAAAACCTGGCTCGAGGCCGCCCGCCAATCCCCTGCCGTCAGGATCGTCGGCCTCGTCGACCTCGACGCCGACAGGGCGCGCCAGCGGGCCCGCGAATATGACCTCGCCGGGGTCGCGATCGGGACCGATCTCGACGCCATTCTCGACCAGACCCGACCCGATGCGGTGTTCGACGTGGTCGTGCCCGCCGCCCGCCGCGACGTCGCCAACTCCGCCTTCGCCCATCGTTGTCATCTTTTGACGGAAAAGCCGCTGGCCGACAGCTCGGACAATGCGCGCGCCATCATCGGCGCGGCCCGGCGCGCCCGGCGCATCCATGCCGTCGTGCAGAACCGCCGCTACGTCGCCAACGTCCGGCGCATCCACCGCTTTCTCGGCTCCGGCGCCATCGGCGCTGCGACCAGCATCCATGCCGATTTTTTCGTTGCGCCGCATTTCGGCGGTTTCCGCGAAGACATGCGCCACGTGCTGCTGCTCGACATGGCAATCCATACATTCGACGCGGCCCGCTACATGGTCGATGGCGAGCCGACCGAAGTGTATTGCCGGGAATGGGAGCCGGCCAATTCCTGGTACCGGCAGGGATCGTCGGCAAGCGCCACCTTCGAACTCGGCCAGGGCAAGATGTTCACCTATCGCGGCAGCTGGTGCGCCGACGGCTTCCGCACCAGTTGGGAAGGCAGTTGGCGCATCATCGGCGAACGCGGCAGCCTGACCTGGGATGGTCATGACGATTTGAAGGCCGAAGCCGTGCTGCCGGAACGCGAAGGCCTGCTCGACAAGGTCGTGCCGGTAGCGGTGCCGCCGCTCGACCCTGCCGACCGCATCGGCGGGCATCTCGGCGTCATAGAAGATTTCGTCCGCGCCGTGGAAACCGGCACCGAGCCGGAGACGCGCGGCGCCGACAACATCAAGAGCCTGGCCATGGTTTTCGCGGCGATCGAAAGTGCGGAGACCGGGCGCCGGATCGAAATCCCCAGGCAGGAAGGATGACCATGCCGAACCCGCTTCTCGACATCAGGATCGGCACCATGGTGCGGGCCAATCTCGAAGATCCGGCCGCCTATATCAGGCAGATCCTGCCGCTCGGTTTCGAGAGCGTCCAGCCCTTCTTCTGGCAGACGCTGGGCGGCAAGGATCTGGGGCGGCTCGCCGGCGAAATCCGCGACGCCATCGGCGATGCCGATGTCAGCGTCAGCTCGATCGGCGTGTTCGGCAATCCACTCGAGAGCGGCGACACCGACCGCGGCGTGCTCAAGGCTTGGGAAACGGTGATCGACAGCGCGCATCTGTTCGGCACCAATCTGGTCAGCGGTTTTACCGGCCGCATCCGCGGCAAGCCGCTGACAGACAGCCTGCCGCGCTACCGCGAAGTCTGGGGAGAATTGGCCAGGCGCGCGGCCGACAAGGGCGTGCGCATCGCCTTCGAGAATTGCGCCATGGATGGCAACTGGGCCGCCGGCGACTGGAACATCGCCCATAATCCGGACGCCTGGGAACTGATGTTCAACGAATTGCCGGATGAGAATCTGGGCCTGGAATGGGAGCCCTGCCATCAGTTGGTCTATCTGATCGACCCGATCCCGCAGATCCGCAAATGGGCGCCGCGCATCTTCCATGTCCACGGCAAGGACGCGACGGTGCGCTGGGATGTCATCCGCGAGCACGGCGTTTTCGGCCGCCTGCCCTTCGTGCAGATGCGCACGCCCGGCTTCGGCGACAGCGACTGGACGCGCGTGATCAGCGAATTGCGCCTGGCCGGCTATCGCGGCGCCATCGACATCGAAGGCTGGCACGACCCGGTCTACCGCGACGATCTCGAAATGACAGGCCAGGTCCGCGCGCTGGAATACCTCCAGCAATGCAGGGGAGGCGTGAGCTACCTGCCGAACCCGACGTGAGGATTGGCCGGCGGGAGGAGCCGGCCAGGGTTGCCGAAGCAGATGTCGAAACCCTCGCTCGCGAGGACAAAAGGGAGGAACGTGCATGAGCATCGCCAAGAGAACGACACTTCTGCGCACGAGCGTCGTGGCGGCCGCCACGGCGCTCGCCGCCGCCATCTCCACCTTGCCGGCACAGGCGCTCGACGCGCAATGGTGCAAGGACGTCCACATCCGCTTCTTCGTCGGCGGCGCCGAGGGCGACGCCTTCGGCACCATCGTCTACAATGGCGCCAAGCAGGCTGCGGCCGATCTCGGACCGAAGGTCGACTACATCTTCTCAGGCTGGGATATCGAAAAGATGGTCCAGCAACTGCGCGAGGCGGTCGCCGTCAAGCCCAACGGCATTGCCATGATGGGCCACCCCGGCGACGCCGCCATCATGCCGCTGGCCGAACAGGCGCATAAGGACGGCATCAAGATGATGTACCAGAACGTGCCGGTGCCGACGGTGGTGGCGGCCTTCGGCGGCGGCTATGTCGGCGCCCAGCAGGAACAGCAGGGCCGCGCGCTCGGCGCGGAAGCCTTCAAGCTCGCCAAGCTCAAGGCCGGTGACAAGGCGATCATGATCGGCCCGTTCGAGAATGAGAGCCGCGGCGCGCGCGAGCGTGGAACCGTCTCCGCCTTGAAAGAGGCCGGCATCGATGTCGTTCAAATCAATTCCGCGACCGAGTGGGCAGCCGATCCGAATCTGGCGATCCCGGTGATCACCGCCGCCTTGCTCAATAATCCCGGCGTGAAGGCCGTCGGCTATCCCGGCGGGCAGATGCTTGGCAACGTCCAGACCTATATGACGGCGGCGGGCCGGAAGCCGGGCGACATCTTCAATTTCGGCTTCGACACCAGCCCGCAGATCGTCGAGGCCTTCAAGGGCGGCTGGGTGCAACTGACCGCCGACCAGCAGCCGTTCATGCAGGGCTATCTGCCGATCCTCAGCCTCTGCCAGCAAGTGGTGCTGGGGCTGGCACCGATGAATGTCGATACGGGCGCCGGCTTCGTCACGCCTGAGAATTACAAGATCGTCGCGGAACTGGCCAAGCAGGCACTGCGCTGACCTCCCAAGCCGCCGGCCGGGGGCTCAGGCCCGGCCGGCGGGACCGCCGGCGAGAGCCGGCATGCGACACGCAAGCGAGGACCCGATGGCCGAACGCATCATCGAACTGCGCGATATCACGAAATCCTACGGCCAGGTCTATGCGCTTGGTGGGGTCAATCTCAGCGTCGACCGCGGCGAGGTGGTCGGACTGATCGGCGACAATGGCGCCGGCAAGTCGACGCTGATCAAGATTCTTGCCGGCGCGGTCAAGCCCACCAGCGGCGAGATCCTCGTTCGCGGCAAGCCGGTCACCGGCTGGAACGCGGCGCGTTCGCGCGACGCCGGCATCGAGACGGTATTCCAGGACCGTGCGCTGGCCGTGCAGCAGACCATCGTGCGCAATATCTTCATGGGGCGCGAACTCACCGGTTTCCTCGGCTGGCTGAAGGTCGGCACCGAAATCAAGGAGGCGAGCCGGCTGATGCGCGAGATCGGCTTCACCTCGAAAGTGTTCACGCCGCAGTCCGTCGTCGGCCAGCTCTCCGGCGGCGAACGCCAGGGCGTGGCGATCGCGCGCGCCATCTACAAGCAGGCCGACCTGATCATCCTCGACGAGCCGACGACGGCTCTGTCGCTGACCGAAACCGCCAAGGTCTTCCACTTCGTGCGCCAGGTGCGGGCGAGCGGGCGCTCGATCCTGTTCATCGGCCACAACATCCACCATGTCTTCGACATCGCCGACCGTTTCGTCGTGATCGATCGTGGCACTGTGGCGCTTCAGGTCGACAAACGCGACATCAAGTCGGCCGACACGCTCGTCAATTTCATGGAAGACCTCGCGCATCCCGGCGGACTGCCCGGCTTGAGCGAAGCCCAGCGCGCGGAGGACACAAGGCCATGAGCAACATCGCCGAACCCAATCGCCAGGCCCCCTCGCCCCATACCGAAATGGGTGAAGCGGCGTGGAAGCACCCGTCCGATCATTTGCTGCGCGGCTTCGTTCTCGACAATCGCGCGGCGCTGGGCACGCTCGGCGTGTTCGTGGTGATGATGGTCGCCTTCACCATCGCCAATCCGACGGTGTTCACCACCTGGTTTCTTTACAGCTCCGTGCTGACCACGCTGCCGGTGGCGCTGTTCGTGGTCGTGCCGCTGGTCTTTGTCGTCACCGCCGGCGAGATCGACCTGTCGTTTCCGGCCACGATGGGTTTTGCCTCCTGGGTTTTCGCGCTGGTCGTTCAGGCCGGCTACGATCCGTTCCTCGGCATCGTCGCGGCACTCGCCACCGGCATGCTGCTCGGCTTCCTGGTCGGCGTGCTGGTCGTCTATGGCAGCCTGTCGTCGCTGATCGCCACGCTCGGCATGAACTTCCTGCTGCGCGGGCTGATCCAGATCATCAACGAAGGCAAGTCGACCGCGCTGCCGACACTCGGCCAAAGCTGGACCTATACGATCTTCTCCAGCCAGGTTTACGGGATTCCGGTGCAGATCCTGTGGGCGCTCGCCTTCGTCGTCTTCGCCGCGCTGCTCTACAACCGCCACCGCTTCGGCGCGCAGGTGAAGGTGGTCGGCGACAATCCCGACAGCGCCCAGCAGATGGGCATCGACGTCAAGCGGGTGAAGGTCAAGGTGTTCGTCTTCGTCGGCATCGGGGCAGCGATCGGCGGCACCTTCTCGACGATGATCAACTTCACCTGGTGGCCAACAGCCGGCGACGGCTATCTGTTGCCGGTGCTGGCTTCGGTGTTCGTCGGCGGCACGCCGACCTGGGGCGGCATCGGTACCGTGCTTGGCGGCGCGATCGGCGCGCTGACCGTGGCGTTCATCCAGACCGGCGTCGTCGCCGCCGGCCTCAGCGGCTTCTATGTGCAGTTCTTCAACGGGCTGATCATCATCCTGTCGCTGCTCGGCCACCGCTGGAACCAGGCGCGCTACCGCTGAAGCATTGCCGTTCGGCACGACCGTCCGAGCTCATCCAAGTGGTGACAGCAATGGCCGCAATGTCCTACCCCATCGGCAGCGCGGGCCAGCGGTCCACGAGCCTGCCGCCCGAAAACACCGCGATCGATCCGAACTGCTGCAGCACCGCCTCGCTCTGCGTTGGGCGCAGGAAGACGTAGTCGCCGGACCTGGTGGTGGCATCGCCGGGTAGGCCCATGAATTGCTGGTTCGAGGAATGGCCAAGCAGGCCATTGGCCTTCATGCCTTCGGGAAACATCGGTTCCGCCATCCATTTGCCGCCATAGAGATAGCAGCCCTTGCGCGGAAACCGGCCGAGCGCCTGCAGCAGACGGGTGACCGCCGGCGGGCCTGGCAGCATCGGCTCGACCACCTTGAGGATAGGCGTGGCGATGAAGGCCGCGGGCTGGAAGCCGTCGAGCCCGGGCGTGTCGAAATCGCCGGGCAGCACGAAGGCCGACCCGACCGACACTTCGCTGGCCATGCCGCCACGATGAAGCAATGCGGTCTTCGAGCCGCCGATGTTCAGTGTTCGGCGCTGCTCCTCGCCGAGAGCCGCGATGAACGCCGCAGCCCGCTGCGACGCCTCCGCCAGCGCCTTTTCGGGACCGCCGAACAGACCGGGAATATGCGGCGCGTGCGCCTCGTAGGCCATGACGCCTTCGCAGCGCAACCGGGCGGGCAGCGCGTTCAATGCCTTCGACAGGGCCTGCGGTTCGGCGAACCCGCCCCGATGCAGCCCGACATCGATCTCGAAAGCGATGCGCAAGCCGATGTCCAGTTCGGCGGCCAGAGCGCCGTATTCCGTCAGTCTCTCCTCGCTGTCGATCAGCCAGCAGACGCGCGACCAGTCGGCGGTGCCGCTTGAAATCGCTTGCTTTGCCGCGCCGACCGGCATCGGCTTGCCGTAGAGCATGTCGGCATCGGGAAAAGCGTTGAGCACGGCCCTTGTGATCGGCGGATGAAACGTCATGAAGCGACGGGTGCCGAGCGCCCCGGCGATGTGCGAAAGCAGCGGCAGGCAAGCAAGCGACTTGTCGACCAGCCGCACGGCAAGGCCGGGCGCCAGTCTCTGCTTCACCAGGTCGATGTTGCGGTCCAGCCGGTCGCGGTCGAGCACGAGACAAGGCTGAAAGACGCCGGCCGCCCTCAAAGCATCCGACAGGGCGGTGAAATAGCCGCTCATTGGCCGATGCCGAACAGGCCGGCCATGTAGGGCGAGACGAAACGGTTCTCAGGATCGATGTCTCGCCGAACGGCCATGGCCTCATCCCAGCGCGGATAGAGCTTTTTGAAATCCGCCGCCTTCAGGCTGTGCATCTTGCCCCAATGCGGCCGGCCGCCATGCCTGCGGAAGATCGGCTCGGCCGCCCGCATGAAGGGCTCAGGGTCATTGGCGGCATCGTGGTGAATGGCGATCGAGCAGGTCAGACGCTTGTAGAAGGGCGAAAGCCAGAACATGTCGGGTGCCACCGAGCGCACCTCCATCGGAAAATAAACCTCCGGAAAGTGCTTCTCGGTCAGCTCGATGATCTGCGTGATCACCTTCGGCCCCTCCTCGAAGGGCAGATGATATTCCATCTCGTTGAACTTGGTCTGGCGGTCGCTGGCATAGACTTTGAGCCAGTCCTGCACATAATCCTCGGCCGGCACCTTTTTCACGGCGCCGCGGATCAATGAGCGGCGCAGCCACGGCAACCGGCGCAGTGCCCTGCTCAGCTTGCGCAGCGTCGCCAGGCCGGCCTCGTCGTCCTCGGTAGGCCTGGTGGTCGAGTTCGCGTCGCTGAGGTCGCTGGCGATGAACTGCGCGTAGCCGGAAAACGGAATGTAGTAGAATTCGGCCGAGCGGTGCGCGGCCATCATCGTCTCGAAATCGCGCAGCATGTCGGCGATCGGCAGCACCCACTTGCGGCGGCGCAACCGGTAGGTCGCGATGTTGTTCAGCGTGACTTCGCTCAAGATGCCGAAGGCGCCGAGCGCAACGCCCATCGCATGGATCATGTCCTGGTCGCGGGTCCGATCGAATTCGCGCAATTCGCCCCGCCCGTCCACGATCTGCACCGTCTCCAACCGGGTGTGGTAAGCACCCAGCGTCAGTCCGGAACCATGGGTTGCGGTGCCCAGTGCGCCGCCGATCGCCTGGCGGTCAATGTCGCCCATATTGGGCAGGCCCTGCCCGATGCCTTGCAGCATGTGCATCAGCGGACCAAGCCGCGTCCCTGCCCGCACCCGCGCGTGATGGCTTTGCACATCGTGCGAGACCAGCCCCTCGATCTTTTCCAGGGAAACGATCGAGCCTTGCGATGCCACCAGCGGCGTGAAGGAGTGGCCAGCACCCGCCACGCGCAGAGGTCCGGGTGCCGTGCGCACCAGGTAGGCAAGCTCACCGGCGTCGGCGGGGGCGGCGACCAGCTTCGGCTCGGCGCGCACGAAGCCTGACCAGTTGCTCCAGTTTTGCGCGGTGATTGTCGACATCCGGCCGTCCCGTCACGCGCGCCGACGGCGCTTAATGGTCACGAACAGACCAAGCAGCGCCACGCTGGCAAAGGCGCTTGCAGCGGCGAATTCGGGCACCGGCCGGAAATCCTTGCCGACGATCAGCAACGACGCCGCGATCGGGCCTATCGCCAGGCCGAGCAGTTGTGCCGCCGGCACCAGCAGCACGGCCGTGCGCGTCTCGTCGGCGGTGATCGCCAGGCGGATCTGGTAGGGCACGATGAACAACAGGATGAAGCCCATGACCAAGGCGGCGATCCAGAATGTCGTCAGGCCAGGTGCGCTGGCAAGAACAAGGGAGGAGACCAGCGCGACGGCACCGATGGCCGTAATGGCGATCCGGTAATCGATGCGCGCCTCGAATACGGTTGCCGTCATCGCGCCCAGAACCTGCGTCGCCAGGCTGGCCGAGACGATCAGGCCGACCGTCCAGCTATCAATCCCATACTGCGCACCGAGCGGCTCCAGGAAGGCCCAGATCGCGCCGAAGAACATGAAGTAGCAGAAGACCGAGAATAGCGCGGTGATCGACGGAACCGTCAGCACATTGGCCAGGTTCTCCTCTTTCGGCAGGTCGGCGTAGTCACCGGGTACGGTGAAAGCGGCCGCCAGCGAAACGACGCAGACGACGGCAAGCACGATGAAGCCGCCGGACGACCCGGCGGCGGGGATGACATAGAGCGCCAAAAGCAGAGCGAGCGCGCATTGCGCCAGGGTCTGCAGCGTCACGAAATAGCCGCCGATGCGCTCGGCCCGGCGCGAACGGGCGATCAGTTCGGTGGCGATCGCGACCAGGCCGCCCTCAGCCAGCCCGGCGATGGCGCGGGCGGCGATCAGCGCATTGGCGCTTGCGGCATGGGCGGTCCATACATTCGCCAGGGCCAGTAGGATCAAAAGGACGGCGCTTTTCCAGCGCATGTTGCGCGCGGAAAGCAGCATCGCCACCACGGCTGAACCGATGGCGATCGCGATCATCTCCGCCGTGGCGACCAGCGCCAGCTCATCGCCACTGACATGGCCCTCGGTGTAGAGCGCGCCAAGCAGCACGGGCTGAAGCCCGAGGATCAGCAGCCCGACCGAGCCGATCCATAATGCGGAGCCGAGCTCGACGCCGGTCGGATTGCCGACCAGCCAATCGCCATTTTCCGCTTGTGCGGCTTGTGTCGCAGTCACGAGGCGCCTCCCAACGTCCTTGCAGCGCGATAAAAAAACTGACAACTTGTCAGCATTACGAAACTGATACTTGATCATGTTTCTTGTCAACCGGGAATGTTGAAGCTCTCGCGAGAGATTGGGCGCATGGCGGAAGCAAGGCGGACGGGGACGGAGCCGAGGCGCAGGCCAAAGCAGGAGCGGAGCCGCGAACGCATCGACGCGATCCTTTCGACGGCCATGCGGCTGATCGGCGAAAAAGGCATCGACGCCGTGACGATGAAGGAGGTGGGCGCTCTGGCGGGTGGACCGATCGCCACCGTCTACCATTATTTTCCCAACAAATCGGCGATCCTGGCGATGCTCTATGAGCGCTTCTCGGAGGAAAGCCGAGCACGCTTCGGTGCGATCATCACAGAAATAAGCGGGCTTGAGGACGTAACGACTGCCGCGGACCGCATGCTCGAGGACTATTACCGGCGCGTTGCCGACGACCCGGCCATCCAGGATCTGCAGAACGCGATCCAGGCCGACAAGGCGCTGCAGAACCTCGACATCGCAGAGACAAGGCACCAGGCCAAGATGTTCTGCGACCACGTCGCTCCGATGCTGCGGCCCGACCGGCGCGAAGACTTCGCGCGCGTGGTGTTCCTGATCTTCCAGCTTGCCGGCGGGGTCGTGCGGCTGGCACTGACGCAGGACGAGAAGGAGGGTCGCCGCACGATCGACGACTACAGGTCCATCATCCATGCGCAACTGAGATTGTTTCTATAGTTTTCCGGCGGCGGCTTTCGCGCCCCACTCTCCCGTGACGTCGACACGTCTTGCGTATCGAAGTGTCGGGCGGCATGGATCTCTGACCGGCAGCGGCAGAGCCCCCCTTCGCGCCGTGTTCTGCCGTCGATTGCCGGCGGAACCGGCGCATTTTGCATGAGAGGCCAGCGGCAACCGGCGCGTTCTGCGAGGAGGCTCTGACGGAAAACAAATTTCGCGCCGCTGTCCGATCGCACGCGCCTTGACTCTCGCCGGCCAGCAGCCTATTTCACCGCCACGTTAGCACTCGCCCTTGGTGAGTGCTAACCACAGGCCCGGCTCCGCCGGGCTTTGTAGATTGTCCGGCTTCGCCGGACGGAGGAACTGTTTCTCACCGTTCTCATCGAGGAAGAAAACATGGCAAAGTCGAAGTTCCGCCCGCTTCATGACCGCGTGGTCGTACGCCGGGTCGAATCCGAATCCAAGACCGCCGGCGGGATCATCATCCCGGACACGGCGAAGGAAAAGCCGCAGGAAGGCGAGATCATCGCCGTCGGCTCCGGCGCCCGCGACGAAGCTGGCAAGCTCGTGCCCCTGGACGTCAAGGCTGGCGACCGCATCCTGTTCGGCAAGTGGTCGGGCACCGAAGTCAAGCTCAATGGCGAAGACCTTCTGATCATGAAGGAATCCGACATCATGGGCATCATCGGCTGAATATCGGCCTTTCCGTCACCTGAATCTTGAATCTTCGGGCTCAATCCGAGCCCCTGCCAGGAGTTGAACATGGCTGCCAAAGACGTAAAATTCTCCCGCGACGCCCGTGAGCGCATGCTGCGCGGCGTCAACATCCTCGCCGACGCGGTGAAGGTCACGCTCGGCCCCAAGGGCCGCAACGTCGTCATCGACAAGTCGTTCGGCGCACCGCGCATCACCAAGGACGGCGTCACCGTCGCCAAGGAAATCGAGCTTGAGGACAAGTTCGAGAACATGGGCGCGCAGATGGTCCGCGAAGTCGCTTCGAAGACCAACGACATCGCCGGCGACGGCACCACGACCGCGACCGTTCTGGCGCAGTCGATCGTCCAGGAAGGCCACAAGGCGGTTGCCGCCGGCATGAACCCGATGGACCTGAAGCGCGGCATCGACCTGGCCGTGACCGAAGTGGTCGCAGCTCTCGGCAAGGCCGCCAAGAAGATCAAGACCTCCGAGGAAGTTGCCCAGGTCGGCACGATCTCGGCCAATGGCGACGAGTCGGTCGGCAAGATGATCGCGGAAGCGATGCAGAAGGTCGGCAACGAAGGCGTCATCACCGTCGAGGAAGCCAAGACCGCCGAGACCGAACTCGAGGTCGTCGAAGGCATGCAGTTCGATCGCGGCTATCTCTCGCCCTACTTCGTCACCAACCCCGATAAGATGGTTGCCGATCTCGAGGACGCCTACATCCTGCTCCACGAGAAGAAGCTCTCCAACCTGCAGGCCATGCTGCCGGTCCTGGAAGCGGTCGTGCAGACCTCCAAGCCGCTGCTCATCATCTCCGAAGACGTCGAAGGCGAGGCCCTGGCCACGCTGGTCGTCAACAAGCTGCGTGGCGGCCTGAAGATCGCCGCCGTCAAGGCTCCGGGCTTCGGTGACCGCCGCAAGGCCATGCTGGAAGACATCGCCATCCTGACCGGTGGCCAGGTCATCTCCGAAGACCTCGGCATCAAGCTCGAGAATGTCGGCCTCAACATGCTCGGCCGCGCCAAGAAGGTGTCGATCTCGAAGGAGAACACCACCATCGTCGACGGCGCCGGCAAGAAGGCCGAGATCCAGGGCCGCGTTGCCCAGATCAAGCAGCAGATCGAGGAGACCACCTCGGACTACGACAAGGAGAAGCTGCAGGAACGTCTGGCCAAGCTCGCCGGCGGTGTTGCCGTGATCCGCGTCGGCGGTGCGACCGAAGTGGAAGTGAAGGAAAAGAAGGACCGCGTCGATGACGCCCTCAACGCGACCCGCGCGGCCGTGGAAGAAGGCATCGTTGCCGGCGGTGGCGTGGCCCTGCTGCGCGCTTCGGGCAACCTCAAGGCCACCGGCGTCAACTCCGACCAGGCCGCCGGCATCAACATCGTGCGCCGCGCACTGCAGGCTCCGGCCCGTCAGATCGCTGCCAACGCCGGTGCGGAAGCATCGATCGTTGCTGGCAAGATCCTCGAGAACAAGGGCGCGACCTTCGGCTACAACGCCCAGACCGGCGAATATGGCGACATGATCGCCATGGGTATCGTCGATCCGGTCAAGGTCGTGCGTACGGCTCTCCAGGACGCGGCCTCGGTCGCCGGCCTGCTGGTCACCACCGAAGCCATGATCGCCGAGGCTCCGAAGAAGGAGTCGGCTGGCGGTATGCCTGGCGGTATGCCCGGCGGCGGCATGGGCGGCATGGGCGGCATGGATTTCTAATCCAGCCATCTGCTTTATGCATGCGGAAAGGGCGGCAGCGATGCCGCCCTTTTCTTTGCACATTCAGGCTTTGCTCCACCGTAGTCGGTTGGAACCAGCGTCAGACAGCAGTGTTCTCTGCTTGCCGCGTCGCCTTGCCCGCGAGGACTGCCTGCTCGATCAGGGCAGCCACCTCATCGGCCACGACGTTGATCGATGAGCGATCGCGGGTGGCGCGGGCAATCACCATCAGGCCTTCCAGCGAGGACTCGACCAACAGCGCCAGCGCCCGGGCGCGGCGCTCGACCACCCCTGCCTTAGCAAACGCCTGGCGCAGCAGGCCAATCCACTGCTCGAAAGCGGAGCGGCAGATTTCCTCCAAGTCCGGCACGTCGTTCGGCGCATCCAGCACGACCGGCGCGACCGGGCAGCCGAGCGAGAATTCGTTGTCCTCCAGCATGCGAGCGACCGACTGGTAAATGTGGTGGACGGCAACCGCCGGATCGCTTTCCGCCGCCAGCTCGGCGCCAAGCCTCTCAGTCACCTCGGCCACGCTGGCGCGCGTCACTTCTACGACCAGCTGATCCTTGCCACCGGGAAAGTGGAAATAGAGCGAGCCGCGCGGGGCACCGCTGGCGCTCAAAATATCGTTGAGCGAAGTGCCGTGATAGCCGCGCCGCCTGAGCAGCAATCCGGTCGTTTCGAGTATGCGGGCTCTCGTGTCGTTTGCCATGTCAACCTCTGTCAGGAGAGATCGTTATAACCCTTGCCAGGAATATGACAACTGGTCTACATAATATGTAGACCAGTCTATATATTCAGCGGAACCCAAATGCGCAGCTATCGTCTTGAAGGTTCGGGCGGAACCGAATGTCTGGTGATGCGGGAAGAGGTGCGGCCGGAGCCAAGGCCCCAGGAGATCGTGGTGCGGGTGCGCGCCACCTCGCTCAACCGACGCGACACGATGATCCTCAATGGCACCTACCCCTTGACGCCGCGCCGCGGGATCGTTCCGCTGAGCGACGGCGCCGGCGAGGTTGTCGCCATCGGCGATGATGTCACACGCTTTGCCGTCGGTGACCGCGTCACCGGCAGTTATTTCGCCCGCTGGATCGATGGCCGCATCAATGCCGGACCGATCGACCAGTTGGGCTGCACGCTGGATGGCATGCTCGGCGAATATGCCGTGCTTGACGAGCAATGGGCGGTGCGACTTCCCGAGCATCTCGACTGGCGCGAGGCGGCAACGCTGAGCTGCGCCGGCCTGACAGCCTGGAACGCACTGACCGGGGCGGAGATTCCCAAGCCCGGCCAATGGGTTCTGGTCATCGGCTCGGGCGGCGTCTCGCTATTCGCGTTGCAGTTCGCCAAGCTGCTCGGCTGCCGCGTCGTCGCCGTCACCTCTCGCGCCGAGAAGGCCGGCAGGCTGCGGGCGATGGGGGCTGACCTCGTCGTCTCCTCGATCGACATGCCGGAATGGGGGGCGATGGTGCGTGGCGAGACCGGCGGTGTCGACCTTGCCGTCGAAACCGGCGGCCCGCCGACCTTCGCGCAGTCGATGATCGCCAGCGCGCTTTACGGGCGCATCGTGCTGCTCACCATTCAGGATGCGAAGGGCGCAACGGTGCAGATCCCGGGCGCCGTCTATCAGCGCAGCCTCGCCACCATCGGCCGTCTGTTCGTCGGCAGCCGCGCGAACCTCGAAACGATGCTCAACGCCGTCTCGGCGCACCGGTTGAGGCCGGTGATCGACAAAATCTTCCCCTTCGCCGAGGCCCGCGATGCCTACCGCTATTTCCAGCAAGGCGACGTGTTCGGGAAGGTCGTCATCGACGGCGCCTGATCTTCAACATCGATCGAACCTGAAGGGGAGAACAGCAATGACAATTCGTGAAGCTTCGGCCGAGTGGCAAGGCACGCTGAGGGAAGGTTCAGGCCGGCTGCGGCTCGGCAGCGGTGTGTTCGAAGGCGCTTATTCCTTTCCGTCGCGTTTCGAGAACGGCCCCGGCACCAACCCGGAAGAACTGATCGCGGCCGCGCATGCAGGCTGTTTCTCTATGGCGCTGACCTTCATCCTGGGCCAGGGAGGTCATATTCCGCAGGACATCCGCACCATCGCCAGGGTGCACCTCGGAGCGACGGAGGCCGGGCCGACCATCACCCGCATCGACCTTGAAACGGCGGTCGAGGTCGCGGGGCTCGCCGAAGACCAGTTCGAGCGCCTTGCCCAGTCCGCCAAGGCAAGCTGTCTCGTCTCGCGCGCGCTGGCCGGCGTGCCCCGGATCAACCTCAAGGCGACCCTCCTGGGTACCGCCACGCAACAATGAATCAGGAGAAGCACGAGATGAGACAAGACAGCATCATGGACAGCCATCCAGAGTCGCGGCGGACAGCCGAAATCATGCGGCGCTTCAACGATGTGTTCCAGTTGCACGACCCGTCGGCGCTGGCCGAACTGGTGGGCGAGGATTGCGTGATCGAAAACACCGTGCCGGCGCCGGACGGCGCGCGCCATGCCGGCAAGTCAGCCTGCGTCGGACTATGGACGGCGATCGCGACCCAGGCCGGCACGCGCTTCGGCCTCGAGGAGACCTTTGTGGCGGGCGAGCGGGCGACGATCCGCTGGCGCTACTGGATGGCGGACGGCAATTCATTGCGCGGCGTCAATCTGATGCGCGTCGAGGGCGGCCGGATCGTCGAGGCCATGGGCTACGTCAAGGGATAGGCCGGCTTCACCATATGAGTTACTCCTAATACACACCGGTTTGTGCTAGGAATTGAGCCCGACCGCCATTCGACGATCGAGAAAGACCATAGGGAGGACTAATGTCATGAACATCAGAACCGCCTGCTTTGGAGCACTCGCGTTGACCGTCCTCAGCGGCACGGCACTTGCCGGGGCGCTCGACTCGCCCAAGATGATGGAACCGTTCTTCACCGATGCGAACATGAAGACGATGAAATCCGACGCCGAGATGAAGGCTGCCTGGTCAGCAATGTCCAAGGACGACCAGGCCATGATGATGAAGGAATGCCAGGATGCGGCGATGAGCAAGCCGTATGCCCCGTTCTGCGAAAAATTGAAGGCGCTCGGCGGCGCGAACAAGTGATTGCCGGCTGGCCCGGAGTTGAAGAACAGAAGAAGGCGGGCCCCGGCTCGCCTTCTCATTGTTTGGCATCGATTGCGTGCCGAGGCGAGGCGAACAAATTCTACCTGTCCGCCAGGGCAAGCTTGGCGCCGAGCATGACGAACGCGCCGGCGAAGGTGCGGCGCATCCAGGTCAGCACCATCGGCCGCGACGCGACATGGCTGCGGATCGAGGCGGCGAAGATGCCATAGCCGACGAAGATGACGAAGGTCAAAAGCATGAAGACGCTGCTCAGTTCCAGCATCTTCGACAATGCGTGCGGCTCGGTCGTGCTGACGAACTGCGGCAGGAAGGCGAAGAAGAAGATCGACAGCTTCGGGTTGAGCACATTGACGAGGATGCCGGTGGCAATCACCTTGCCGGTGGAACGCGGCGCGACATTGTCCTCGACGCTCAGGCCGCCCCTCTCCTTCAGCGTGTTCCAGGCCATGTAAAGGAGATAGGCGACGCCCAGATATTTCAGCGTCTCGAAAGCGATCGCGCTGGTGTGCAGCAGCGCGGCGAGGCCGGTGATGGCGGCAGCCATATGCGGGATGATGCCGAGCGTGCAGCCGAAAGCGGCGACGATTGAGGCGCGGGCGCCGCGGGAAAGCCCGGCGCTCAGCGTGTAGAGAACGCCGGTGCCGGGCGAAGCCACCACGATCAGCGACGTCAACAAGAATTCGATGCTCACGATTTGATCCTCCGCTGTCCTGCCTGACCCAGCGTAGCAGCGAAATCCCCGCGCACAAGCCGGTGCCGTCAGCTTCAGAGGACAGGCAGCCCGTGCGCCCGGCGCGCCATCAGGCAATCCTCGTCGCCGGGCATGCAGGCGCGACAGACGTCCGGGCGAAGCTCGTAAATGCCGCAAACGGTTGCCTTGCCGACTTCGCCACAGAGGGCCGAACAGCGCGCGCCCTCGCAGCGCATACCCGACAGATCGGCCGCGACATACTTGGCAGGAATACGGTCGAGCTGCGCGTCGTCCTCGGTGGAAAAGCGCGGCCACTCGGCCGAGTAGGAACAACAGGCGCCGCAGCTCTGGCAATCGAATGCGGGGACGGTGTCTCGTTGCAACGAGGAAAGACCTGCCGCGGTCACCGAGGCGAACAGCCCCTGCGCGGCAGGATTGCGGTCGGCGTCTTGCGGCAAGGCGCTATTTCTTCTTGCCTGCCTTGCGGGACGGCGCCTCGGCCGGCGACTTGAATAGATCGGTCGCGGCCTCGGCAGTTGCGTCGGCCTTCGGCGCAGCGCCCGGCTTGACCGGCTTTGCAGCGGCGGCTGGCGCCGGCGGGTGGTCCTTGGCGGAGAATTTTATGGCCATGTCAGTCCTCGTCGGCGAAGCGCGACGGTGTGCGCGGACTGCGCAAACGGCCGATCAGAGCCGAAACCGCCGTTATGTTCATTTCCTCAGGCGACCAGTTTCTCGCCTCCGCGATGTGATGCGGCGCCAATTCGCGATGCGTGCTGCCGCTGTAGGCGGCGTCTTGATGGATCACCGGTTCACGGGTCTTGGCGTCTTGCCGGACATATTCGATCAAATAGTTCGGGCACTCGGCGCGGCCGCGCACGCCAACGCGCACCTGTGCATCGCCATGGGCGCGCTTGCAGCGTTCGAGTTTTTCCAGCACACGCCGGACATATTCGACCGGCTTGTCCAATGTTTCGACCATGTCGGCGATGGTCGCGTCCGTGGCGATGGGTGTCTGAGATACGCGCTTGGTGGCCATCAGCGTCTTCCGACCCGTTTCGGCAACGCCGCCTGGGCGGCCGCCGCAGCCATTTCATCAGCCTCTTTTTCCAGACGCAGTTCCCGCAACCGCGCGGTCTTGGCTTCACGCGCCTCGGTGACGGCATCGCGTTCGGAAATGATGCGGTTGAGCGACATCGACTGAGTTTGCGTCTTGCTGAACAAGGGCACTGCCTGATCAGCAGCTGTTTTCGAATTGGCGGTCAAAATCTTTCTCCTGTCAGGAGTCTCGTGCCGATAGGGCAAGACCGGTCTTCAGTCAGGACCCTGCGCAAAAGCATTGGGGCGGCGGATCAATTGTTTAAGCGTCCCTTAGCACGTTCAGGCCGGGATGCAGCGCATTTTCGGCGGCGGGACGCGTAAAATAAAAAAGGCCAGGCACCGCCTGACCTTCCATGAGAGCGTCGCGCATCCAGTGGATGCACAGGACGCCCCGGTGCGCGCGGTGCGAAAACTCAGGTTTCCGCCGCCATGCGCCCGAATTCGCCATTCACCGGTGCCAGTACATCCGTGGTCACCGGGAGGGCTGAATCCTTTTTCAGGCCGCCTTCAACTGGTCGGCCGACATCTTGCCGGACTTGTTGTCGCGGACCATCTCGTAGCCGAGTTTCTGGCCCTCGACGATGTCACGCATGCCGGCGCGCTCTACGGCCGAGATGTGGACGAAAACGTCGGCAGAGCCGTCGTCAGGCTGAATAAAACCAAAACCTTTGGTGGCGTTGAACCATTTAACTGTGCCGGTGCTCATGACGAACCCTTTCGATGGCAAATACTCGTTCGCCGCCATGCGGATGCATAACGTCGTTTGTCTCGATTTTTTGTGTGGGAAGTTCGTCAAAAGCGCGCTGCAAAACGCGGATAACAAAAGTCGGTCAACAAATATCGACAAAGGTCTTGTAAGCTATTTAAACGGCCATGTCAATTCTTGGCTCATCCGCCGCAACGGTCCACGCCAACCGGGCACTGAACAAGGTGGCAGCCCTCAAAAAAATCCGGACGCGCCGGGAGCCATTTCGGTCGAAGCGCGTTTCATGGTTGTCGTCAGCAATTCACGAGAGCAATCGAAGGAAAAGTTGACGGCAAAGACGCCCCCCGCACGATAAAAGGTGCGAGGGGCGTTTTCTCTCGGCCCTTACGTCACGGCGGCCGTCATCGGCAGGATCTCGTAGCGAAAGCCGCCGCCCGAGCCACCGCCGCATCGCGTCAGTCAGCGTCCGGGGCTGCGGGCTTTCATGTCTGAAACGGTTTGCTGAAGGCGTTGGTGAATGTGACCTCGCCGTGATCGTCGCTGGCTTCGCCCAGCACGACGTCCATGCCATCATTGGTGACCCGCGCCAGTGCGAACCCGCCCATATAGGCCGCCTTTGGCTTGAAGAGATCAAGGCCGTCGCGCTGATAGATCATCGGCACCTCGTGCCGATGGCCATGGAAGACGGCAATTACGTTATAGCCCTTCAGAGCTGCAAGCAGTGCCTGACGGTCCGCATCGCTCCACCAATGCGGCGGCCCCTTGCCGTCGTCGTCGAAGGCTTTTTTTGCGGGATCCCATCGCTCAGTCGAAAAACTATCCCAGCCATAATGCTGAAACAGGATGACCGGGCGGCCGTCCGCCGCATAGGTCGCCAGATCCTGCTTCAGCCAGGGCAGGCTGCTGTCCGCGCCATGGCCGGTGTCGCCGGCGAAACGGTGCGTCTGGACAAGATGCAGCCCGCCCCAGTCCCACGCATAGCAGTCGGTCTCGACATCATAGTCGGTGGCCGGAACCGGCGGCTTGAAGAACACGCCGGCACGGTGATTGACTTCGACATAGTCGCGCATTTCGCGCCGGTACCAGTCGACGTGATGCCGCGGGCCGTTCTGGTCGAGGTCATGATTGCCGAGCCCGACATAGACTGGAACATGCACGCGGTCAGGCCCCATGCCTTGCTGGTAACGCTGGCTGAATTGCAGCAATTGCGTGCCTTCGCTCGGCTGGGTGATCTGGCCGCCACCATCGTCGGTCATGTCGCCGCCGACGACGAGGCCGAGCGGCGTGCCTATCCGGCTGCCGGCGGAGCGCAGGCCCGTCGGGACGCCGCCGATCTCGAGGGGCCATGTCTTGTCGCCAATGCCGTTCAGAGCCGCCACATTGCGCAGCAAGGCAGCATCGGTCTTGCCTTCCTGCTGGCAATTGGGGCTCAAGCCGCTGGCCATGCGGCAGGCATGGACATCGGCGATGAACAGGAAGGTGGCGTCGACAGGCTGAATGCGCTGCCCGGTCTGGCCGAGCACCGGGCGTGGAAGTGCAAGGGCCGTGGCAAGACCGGCAGCTCGCGCCAGAAAACGGCGTCGTGATACCGATTTTGGTGAGAAGCGCTTCATCATGGGTTGAAGTTCAGCACGGACACCGGTCAGCAGTAAAGTTCAGCGCCCGGCCCACGGCTGCCCTCCCCCAGACCGAACCGAGTTGTAGGGATCGTTCTCGTCCTCGGCATCAAAGGTTTCCCGGTGGCAGCAATATCCTGCGACGCCGCCTCGTTGCAGCCACGGGCGAAGCTTGGGCGACATTCTGCTCCAGCCCCGCCAGGCAATCGCGCAACATGCCGGCATCCTGCGCCGTCTTGGCCATCGACATCGCGCCGGAATAGGCCGCGACCGCCAGGGCGGCGAAACGCTGCGGGTCGGTGTCCTGCTCCCTGCCCGCCTGCTGATCGGCCCGGACCTTGTCGGCGATCGCCTGGCGCCAGCCGGCAAAAATGCAGGCAAGGGCGGCGCGCAATTCGGCATCGGCGAGCGACAGTTCCTGCGCAAGGTTGTTGAGCGGGCAGCCGCGCACGAAACCTTGCCGCTCAAGCTCCGCCGCCACGGCTTCGAAGGCTGCACGCACGCCCTCGCGCGCCGAAGCCGCCGCCCGCAAAGGCGCCACCCATGTCTCTTCGACCGCCGCGGCCACACGCTCTTCGATCACCGCCAGCGCCAACGCTTTCTTGGTCGGGAAATGATGATGCAATGCGCCGCCGCTGACACCCGCCGCCGCCATCAGGTCGCCGAGGCTGGAGGCGTGATAGCCGCGCGTCTGAAATGACTCCTGCGCGGCATCGAGCACTCTGTTGCGCATGCCTTCGGGATCATTGGTGCGCTTCTGGGCATGCCCTGCCATCGCGAATCTCCGCCTTCTCCTTCCAGGAGGGAAGAAAAAGAAGGTAGCAGATTGACAAAACAGGACAACCGGTCTGTTTTACAAACAGGATGATCACCCTGTTTTGGAGACGAGCTTATGAGCCTGCCCCTGAGTGCCACATCGGAGACGGCAGCGCTCGCCTCCCCGGTCGTCGAACTGCGGCAGTACACGCTGAAGCCCGGCAAGCGCGATACCCTTATCGACCTCTTCGACGGCAAGCTGATCGAAGGCCAGGAAGAGGCCGGGATGACCATCATCGGCCAGTTCCGGGACCTCGATCGCCCCGACATGTTCGTCTGGCTGCGCGGCTTCGAGGACATGGAGGCGCGGAAACGTGCGCTGAGCGCCTTCTATGACGGTCCGGTATGGGCAGCGCACCGCAATGCCGCCAACGCCACAATGATCGATTCCGACGATGTGCTGCTGCTCAAACCTGCGTGGCCCGGGGCTGGCTTCGATCTCTCCGGCGCCTTGCGCGCGGATTTGGCCACAGACGAAAAGCCAGGTAGAGGCACCCCGTTGTCGGGCATTGTCGTGATCCAGATTTATCATTTGCGGCCGGGCGCAGAGGCCGCGTTCGCCAGCCGCTTCGAGGCCGAAGTCGCACCGATGACGGCGTCGCCCGGTGCGCGGCTGCTCGCCGCTTTCGTCACGGATCATGCGGAAAACAGCTTTCCACGCCTGCCGGTGCGAGCGACTGAGAATGTTTTCATCAGCGTGATGGGTTTTGATGGCGAAGAAGCGCACGCCCTGCATGAAACCGCGCTTGCCGCCTCACCTGCATGGCAGGCCTTCTCGCACGGCGTCCGACATGACCTGACCAGACCGACCGAAATCTTGCGCCTGTCGGCGACATCGCGCTCGCGGCTTTGTTGCTGATCCCCAGTCCGCGCGGAGGCGGCGTAAGCTCGACCGAATCTCCCCTCCATCGAGGCGGGCGTAAATGCCCACTGGCTCGCTGCCCAGTTTGCGAATGCAAGCGCCGGCAGTTGGCCGGATGCCGGCCGCCGCCGAAGTTCATACCATGGGATAGGCAGCCGGCTTGACCTCGACCGCCGATATGCGGTGCTCTCGTCACCAACAGGCTTGGAGTGTTCAATGAGACTTTCCGGCAAACGCGCGCTGGTGACCGGCGGTTCGGACGGCATCGGCCTTGCCATAGCGGACGCCTTCTTGCGCGAGGGTGCCGAGGCCCTGATCATCGGGCGCGACATCGCAAAACTCGAGGCGGCCCGCGAAACACTCACGGCTTCCCATCCGAACGGCGCCGTCGAAACGCTGTCGGCCGACCTCGCCACCAGCACCGGCGTCGCGGCGGTTGTCGACTACGTGAATGGATCCGGCCGACCACCCGACATCCTCGTCAACAATGCCGGTGTCGCCTATCTCATGCCGTTCGAGACTGTCAGCATTGACCAATTCCAGCAATCTTTCGCGCTCAATGTGGCGGCGGCGTTCTTCCTCACGCAAGGGCTGTTGCCGCATCTCCCGGTCGGCGCATCGGTGATCAACATCTCCTCCTACTTCGCCAACAAGATGATCCCCAACCGGCCGTCTAGCCTCTATTCCCTGTCGAAGGGCGCACTGAATTCGCTGACCAAGTCACTCGCCTTCGAACTCGGTCCGCGTGGCATCAGGGTCAACGCCATAGCGCCCGGCACCGTCGACACCGCCATGCGGCGCAGGACCGTCGACAATCTGCCGGCGCAGGCAAAGGTTGAGCTCGAGGCCTATGTCGAGCGCAGCTACCCGCTTGGCCGCATTGGCCGCCCTGAGGATCTCGCCGGCATGGCGATCTATCTCGCCAGCGACGAGGCGGCATGGACCAGCGGCGGGATTTTCGCGGTGGATGGCGGATATACGGCCGGGTGAGCGGGACAGCCGATCTCCCCGCGAGCGGAGAGATCGGCTCCGTCTTCAACCGATTTGCATCTTCACCGCCCGCAATCTCCGCTTGATGCGTTTTGTGCAACGCGATACGCCGTTGCCCAAATCGACAGACCGGAGACTTGCCGTGAGCGCTGCAAAGACCAGAACCGAAACCGATACGTTCGGTGCCATCGAGGTCGCCGCCGACCGTTATTGGGGCGCGCAGGCGCAGCGTTCGCTCGGCAACTTCAAGATCGGTTGGGAGAAGCAGCCGGCATCCGTCGTGCGTGCGCTCGGCATCGTCAAGCGGGCGGCGGCGGAAGCCAATATGGAGCTGAAGCGGCTCGACCCGGCGATCGGCAAGGCCATCGTCGAAGCCTCCCAAGAAGTCATCGACGGCAAGCTCAACGACCATTTCCCGCTGGTGGTCTGGCAGACCGGCTCGGGTACGCAGTCCAACATGAACGCCAACGAGGTGATCTCCAACCGGGCGATCGAGATGCTGGGCGGCGTCATGGGCTCCAAGAAGCCGGTGCACCCGAACGACCACGTCAATATGAGCCAGTCGTCGAACGACACCTACCCGACCGCCATGCACGTCGCCTGCGCCGAGCGCATCGTGCATGACCTGTTGCCGGCGCTGAAGCACCTGCACAAGGCGCTCGCCGCCAAGAGCAGAGAGTTCAACCATATCATCAAGATCGGCCGCACCCACACGCAAGACGCCACCCCGCTCACGCTGGGCCAGGAATTCTCGGGCTACGCCGCGCAGGTCGCTTCGTCGATCAAACGCATCGAGCTGACGCTGCCCGGCCTTCAGGAACTGGCGCAGGGCGGCACCGCGGTCGGCACAGGCCTCAACGCGCCCGTCGGCTTCGCCGAGCGGGTGGCCGACCGCATCGCCGCCATCACCGGCATCGCCTTCGTCACTGCCCCGAACAAGTTCGAGGCGCTGGCAGCCCATGATTCCATGGTGTTCTCACATGGTGCCATCAACGCCGCTGCCGCCGCGCTGTTCAAGATCGCCAACGACATCCGCTTCCTCGGTTCAGGGCCCCGCTCGGGTCTTGGCGAGTTGTCGTTGCCGGAAAACGAGCCGGGTTCCTCGATCATGCCGGGCAAGGTCAACCCAACGCAGTGCGAAGCGATGACCCAGGTCTGCGTGCAGGTGTTCGGTAACAATGCAGCCCTCACCTTCGCCGGAAGCCAGGGCCATTTCGAGCTCAACGTCTACAACCCGCTGATGGCCTACAACTTCCTGCAGTCGGTGCAGTTGCTCGCCGACGCTTCGGTCTCCTTCACCGACAATTGCGTCGTCGGCATCGAGGCGCGTGAAGACAACATCAAGACGGCCCTCGACCGCTCGCTGATGCTGGTGACGGCGCTTGCACCCACCATCGGCTACGACAACGCTGCCAAGATCGCCAAGACCGCGCACAAGAACGGCACCACGCTGCGCGAGGAAGCGCTGGCCACCGGGCTGGTCAGCGAAGCCGACTATGACCGGATCGTGCGGCCCGAAGATATGACCCATCCGGGATAAAGGCATTGTTTTCGGCGGGAGAATATCCTCCCGCTCCCGCATCAACCGGCACGAATTTCCGTTTTTCACCGGTTCACGGAAATGTATGCACTGTGAACAATGTGTCGCCAGACAGGCGGCTTTGGTGAACAGTCGGCATGGTCTATCTGACGGGCGATCAACCTATTCGGAGAGCCACCATGTCCACCAACACTTCCTTCGCCGGCACCGGCACCGCGTCCAACAGTTCTGTCACGATCCTGCTCGGCCGCATCCTGCTCGCGGTCATTTTCCTGCTTTCCGGTTTCGGCAAGCTCAGCGCCCTTTCCGGCACCGCGGCCTATTTCGGCGGCCTCGGCCTGCCCTTGCCGACCGTGACGGCCCTCGTCGTCGGCCTCATCGAACTGCTCGGCGGTCTGGCCATTCTCGTCGGCTTCCAGACCCGGATTGCCGCCTGGGTGCTGGCGATCTTCACCGTCGCCACGGCCCTGGTCGCCCACACCGGCTGGGCCGACCAGATGCAGATGATCAACTTCATGAAGAACCTGGCGATCACCGGCGGCTTCCTCGTGCTGGCTTCCTCAGGCGCCGGCGCCTATTCGATCGACGCCAAGCGCGGCTGAAGCCACCCTGGCAAATAGCTGAACCAAAAGGCGGCGCGGAATTTTCCGCGCCGCCTTTTCGTTGTCGGGATATACCGGCCGGAATTTTCCGCCAGTCGGCAATTTCTGCTAGAATCGGGATGGTCGAGCAGAGCCGGCGACGCCGACGATGGAGGATAACCAACATGCCTCGCAACGCGCTGCTTCTGCTTTCCCGGCTGCTGCTGGCCGCATTGTTTGTCCCGTCCGGCTTTCATGCCTTGAGCGACATTGCCGGCACGGCGGGCTATTTCTCCGGCCTCGGCCTGCCGTTGCCGACGCTTGCCGCCTGGGGAACCGGCTTGTTCGAGCTGATCGCCGGATTGCTTATCCTGGTCGGTTTCCAGACCAGGATCGTTGCGCTGCTGCTCGCCGCCTTCTGCATCGTCGCTGGTTTCATCGGCCATTACGGCCAAGGCGGCGACGACGCGATGCTCGCCTTGCTGCATTCGCAGATGCTGATGAAGGACATCGCCATTGCGGGCGGTTTCCTGGCGCTGGCGATGGCCGGGGCCGGCGCCTGGTCGATCGACGGCCGCGGTTCGGCGTGAGGCCCTACTTCACCGAAACGCTCGGGCCGCCTTCGACCGCCAGCACCAGGCGGCGGCCGGTAATTCGCGCCAGTTGCGCCAAGCGCCCGGCGGGCCGCTCGCCATAGAGATCTGCCAGAGATGCCGGCAAGACCAGCGCCAGCACGCCATTGCCGCGCTGTTCCCATTTCAGCCTGGGCATGACGCCGGGCATCGAGGCGGTCAGCAGGTAGACGACGCGCATCGACGCCGCCAGCACCCGCGCCCGCTCCAGATAGCGCGGTGTCGCCAGCGCCTTGATCTCGGGCGCGATGGCTTCGTTGAAGATGCCGTCGTGCCTATACGCGTTGGCCATCGCCAGATAGGCGCGGCCAGGGTGGTCGACGCCGAAAAAGGAGGCATGCGCGATGATGTTGAGCGATTGCTTGCCGCGATATTCGGGATGCGCGCGCCAACCGATGTCGGCCAGCAATGCCGCGGCGTGGCGGTAGCGCGCCTCGTCCTCGGTCTCGTCGATGCCGAAAGCGGCAAAGGTCCTGGCCGTCCAGTCGACGAGTTCATGCGCATGGGTGACCGAGCGCGAGCGCAGCCGGGCGAGTTCCTCCGATGCCGAGATCAGCGGATCGGCCTTCTGCTCGGCCTGGTCGAGCAGGGAATAGAGGAAGCCTTCGCGCACGCCGAGCGCCGAGACGATGATCTTCGACGGCTGCATCGCCGCCATGATTTCCTGCAGCACGATGGCGCCGTAAGGCAGGAGCGAGCGGCGGTTCTTCGAAACGCCCTCGATGCCCTTGATCTTCTCGATCTCGCCTTTCGCCACTTGCCGCAGGAAATTGGCGGCACTTTCGACGCCGACCTCGTAGTGGTGCATGACGCCAAGCGGATAGTTGGTCATCTCCATGTGCAGCCGGGCGAGATTTCGCCAGGTGCCGCCAACGGCATAGAAAGGCCTGCCCTGCCCGCCTTTCAGCAGCTTCGCCCGCCCCAGCTCGTCGCGCACGATTTTCGCCGCCTGCGTGAGGGAGTTCTTGGCCATGTCCTGCAGGCGCAGGCCGCCCAGCGGTAACGTTATGCCGTCGCCGATCGCTTCGCCATTGACGTCGACCAGTTCAAGGCTGCCGCCACCGAGGTCACCCGCAATACCGTTGGCCGGATGAAAGCCGGAGATGACGCCGAGCGCGGAATAATAGGCTTCCTCGCGGCCGCTGATCACGCGGATCTCGGTCTTGAGCACGTCTTCGGCGCGGTGGATGAAATCGGGGCCGTTGACGGCCTCGCGGGCCGCCGCGGTCGCCAGCACGTACATGTGCTCGGCGCCGGCCTGGTCGGAGAGCGCGCGGAAGCGGCGGAACTCCTCCATTGACCGTGTCACGCCCTCGGGGTCGAGCTTCCCCGTCGACACGATGCCGCGGCCGAGGCCCGCCAGCATCTTTTCGTTGAACAGCATGGTCGGCGAGCGCGCCAGCCCCTCATAGACGACAAGGCGGATCGAATTCGAGCCGATGTCGATGATGGACAGCGGTCGGCGATCCTGCAGCCGGCCCTGGGAATCGGACAGCATCAGGCGGCGGCGTTCTTCTTGCGGCGCTTGAATTGCGCGATCCGCTTCGGCGCATGCGATTTCAGCGCATCACCCCGTCCCGACAGGCTCGGATTGGTCATGAAATATTCCTGTGCGTTGAACGGTTCCTCGCCCTCCTCGAGCACGACGCGCCGGGAGGTTCCATCAGCCAATACGTCGAAACTTTGCTGATTGTCCATGATGTTGCCGAGCATGATCTGGCCCAGAACCTGTTCATGCACAGTTGGGTTGGTGATCGGCACCATGGTCTCGACGCGACGGTCAAGATTGCGCGGCATGAGGTCGGCCGAGGAGATGTAGACGACCGCCTCGTCCGACGGCAAGCCATGGCCATTGCCGAAGCAATAGATGCGGCTGTGCTCGAGGAAACGGCCGACGATCGACTTGACCCTGATGTTTTCCGACAGGCCCGGTACCTGCGGCCGCAGACAGCATATGCCGCGCACGACGAGGTCGATCTCGACGCCGGCGCGGCTGGCGTCGTAGAGCGCGTCGATGACGATCGGATCGACAAGGGCGTTCATCTTCATCCAGATGCGTGCCGGCCGTCCCTCGAGTGCATGGGCGACCTCATCGGAAATGTGCTGCAGGATACGGTTCCTCAGCGTGAAGGGCGAGATCGCCAGCCGCATTTCCGCGGTCGGCTCGGCATAGCCGGTGATGAAGTTGAAAAGCTGGGCGACATCGCGCGCGATCGTGGCATCCGTGGTGAAGAAGGACAGGTCGGTGTAGATGCGCGCGGTCACGGGATGGTAATTGCCGGTGCCCAGATGCACATAGTTGCGCAGCTTGCCGTCCTCGCGCCGCACTACAAGAGACATTTTGGCGTGGGTCTTGAGCTCGAGGAAGCCGAACACGACCTGGACGCCGGCGCGTTCGAGGTCGCGCGCCCAGCGGATGTTGGCCTCCTCATCGAAGCGGGCCTTGAGCTCGACCAGGGCCGTCACCGACTTGCCGGCCTCGGCCGCGTCGACCAGCGCACGCACGATCGGGCTGTCATTGGAGGTGCGGTAAAGCGTCTGCTTGATCGCCACCACTTCCGGGTCGGCCATCGCCTGGCGCAGGAACTGAACCACCACGTCGAAGGATTCGTAGGGATGGTGGACGATGATGTCCTTCTCGCGGATGGCGGCGAAGCAGTCGCCGCCATGCTCGCGGATGCGCTCGGGGAAACGCGGATTGTAGGGCGTGAATTTGAGGTCGTCGCGGGCAACGGCCACGATCTCCGAAATCTGGCTGAGCGCCAGCGGGCCGGTCAGGACGCTGATGCGGCTCGACGAAACGCCGAGTTCGCCGGCGACGAATTCGCGCAGTTCGGCCGGCATTAGCATGTCGAACTCGATGCGAATGACGGAGCCGCGGCGGCGGCGCTTCAGCGCGGTCTCGAACAGGCGCACGAGATCTTCCGATTCCTCCTCGACCTCGATGTCGCTGTCGCGGATGATGCGGAACGTGCCGGAGCCCTTGACCTCGTATCCCGGGAACAACTTGCCGATGTAAAGGCCGACCGCCTCTTCCAGCGGGATGAAGCGGACATGGTGCTTGCGGTCCGGCAGGCGGATGAAGCGCTTCAGCGCCACCGGCAGGCGCAGGAGCGCGCTCATCTCCTCGCCGTTCTTGCGATGGCGAAGCTGCAGCGCCATCGAGAAGCCGAGATTGGGGATGAACGGGAATGGGTGCGCCGGGTCGATCGACAATGGCGTGAGAACAGGAAACACCTGATCCTGGAAGTGCTCCTCCAGCCAGGCCTTCTCGTCCTTCGTCAGCGCGTCGCGGGTGATGCTCTCGATGCCTTCCTTGTTGAGCAGCACGGTCAGCGCCGAGAGGCTTTTCTGCTGGTCTTCCTGCAACCGTTCGACCTCGCGCAGCAGCTGTTCGAGCTGCTGTTCGGGGGTACGCCCGTCCGGGCTTCTCAACACGATGCCTTCGCGAACCTGGCCGGCGAGACCGGCTACGCGCACCATGAAGAACTCGTCGAGATTGGCTGCGGAGATCGACAGGAAACGTACCCTCTCCAGCAGCGGATGGTTTGTGTTCTGCGATTCCTCGAGCACGCGGCGGTTGAACTGCAACCAGGAGAACTCGCGATTGACGAAACGATCCGGATTGCCTTCCGGGCTTGCCGCTTCCGCATTGATGAATTCGCTCTGGACCGGCTTCAATTCGTTCATGGTTCCTGCTCTTCCCACGTCTGGTTGCTTCGCCGCTTTCGGGCGGCGCCCAGGCTGTTGCGCCTGGCTGCGATGCTCCAGCCGGTTAACCGGCTTAACTTATCCTCTGACAGGCTTTTGCGACAGTTTCATTTCATCGAACTTGCAAACAGGCCGGTTATGATCCAAACGCTGAGCAGACTGCGCTAAAGGAGACGACGATGGCAGGCGGTTCCATTCCCCATTTCCAGAACGATGCGGGCCATCCGGCGATCGATATCGGCGTCAAGGAATTCATGTGCACCGGGGCCAACCCGCCCTTCGACCATCCGCATGTGTTTCTCGACATGGGCGACGACAATGAGAAAGTCTGCCCCTACTGCTCGACGCTCTACCGCTATTCGCCGAAGCTGACGGCGATGGAAACGCTGCCGGCCGGCTGCCTCTACATCGACCAGGCCGCCTGACCTTCAGCGGCCGGGCCAATGGCAGACGCACAGTCCCGGCAAGTCATCATCGCCGGGGCGGGTATTGCCGGGCTGACCGCGGCGCTGGCTTTCGCCGAGCGCGGATATCCCGTACGGATCTTCGAACAGGCGCAGCGCCTCGAGGCGGCGGGCGCCGGCATCCAGCTTTCGCCCAACGCCACGCGCATCCTGCGTGGGCTCGGCGTACTCGACGTACTTCTTCCCAATGCCGTCAAGCCGGAAGCCGTGGTGCTGAAGGATGCCGCAAGTCTGCGTGAACTGGCGCGCGTGCCGCTTGGGCAAGCCGGCGAGGCGCGCTGGGGTGCGCCCTACCTCGTGGCGCATCGAGCGGACCTGCAAAACGCGCTGATGGCGCGCGTTGCTGCCATGCCGCATGTTCATCTCACCACCGGCGCGCGCCTTGGCAGCGTCGCGACCAGCAGTTCCGGCATCACCGCGGCAGCCGATGTGGGTGGCAGGCCCGTCGCGGCGGAAGGTTTCCTTCTGGTCGGCGCCGATGGCGTCTGGTCGTCGGTGCGCGCACTTGCAGACCAACGAAGGAAACCCAGGCCTGCGAAAAGCCACTTCTCCGGCGAACTGGCCTGGCGGGCAACCGTCAGCGCAGACGGTCCTGCCGGGCAAGCTTTTGCAGAGATCGGTGCACCGGACTGCGTCACCACCTTCCTGCATCCCGGCTTTCACATGGTCGCCTACCCCGTCAGCAAGGGCAGCGCCATCAACCTCGTCGCTTTCACCAAGGGCGAGCGCATCGCCGAAAGCTGGTCCGGCCATGCCGATCCCGCAATCCTGGCCGGCGCCATGCGCCGCACCGCGCCGGCGCTGGCAAGGCTTGCGGAGTTGGCCGGCCCGTGGGCGGCCTGGCCGGTCCATACGGTCGATCAGAAGCAGCCATGGGTAAGGTCGGGCCGCATCGCGCTGGTCGGCGACGCAGCGCATGCCATGACGCCGTTTGCGGCACAGGGCGCCGCGATGGCGATCGAGGATGCCGCCACGCTTGCCGGTTTGGTTGCCGATTTCCCGGGCAATCCCGCCCAAAGCCTGAGCATATGGGAGAACCTGCGGCGACCGCGCGTCGCCAAGGTCATCCGGCGTGGAGCCCTCAATCGCCTCGCCTGGCATGCCTCGGGCCCGGTGGCGATCGCCCGCAACCTGATCCTGGCGACGCGGCCGGCGGAGAAGCTCGCGGCGGATCTGGACTGGCTCTATGGATGGGAGGAGCGGAAAATTGTGTGACGGTGAAACGCAGCCGCGACAGGCTGGCGGGACAGCGCCCATGTTTTGAACTGCGCTCTTCAGCCATGTGACATCGGCTGATGGCCGGATCATCAATTATACAGCCGCATCGACAGGTCGAGCGAGACCGGCAGCGGGTTCCACCAACCGGTGCGCAGGCCGGCGGTTCGCAAGGCGGCGGCCGTCCAGGTGTTGCAGCCGGCCAGCGCATTGAAATGGCCGTTCGCCTCATAGAAGCGGTCGAAATCGGAATAGGCGGCCCCGGCGATGACGATCGGCCCGCCTGGTCCTTGCTGAAAGCTCGCATCGATGAAGTCGAGCAATGCGGCAAAACGGTCTTCCGGGATGTCGAAGCCGGCGACATCGGGTCCGGAGATATCGCCGGCGACCTCGACGTGCATCACTGAAGCGTCAAGCGTCAAGGCCTTGAATACGGGCATCGCCTTCAGCTGCGACCAGGTCGGCGTCTCCAGGTAGAAGGCGCGGCCGCCCCAGCCGAAGACGATGTAGCGCACCTCGGGCGCATCGGAAGGCTGGCCGGCAGCGGCGAGGAAGCGAAAGCGCCGGCGCACGCCGTCATCGACGGGAATGGCGATGTCGGTGTGGATCGGATTGCTCAGCACCAGAATGTGCCTGACGCCCTCGCCGGCCGCGGCAGCCGGCCAGAGCGGTCGCGGCACCAGCGTGCCGAGTGCCGCGACCAGCACCACCGCGGCAACCAGCACGGCCAGCAAACGAAGGCGTTTTCTCATCCGGGCATAGTTCTTGCGATTCCATCACGTTTCAATCGAAACGATCCGGTCGGCCAAATGTGAAAAAGCCCGACCGTGGCGGCCGGGCTCCTTCCATTTCGACGAAACAGCGCGCTCAGTGCAATATCTGCGACAGGAACAGCTTCGTGCGCTCGTGGCGCGGGTGATCGAAGAACTCGGCCGGCGTGTTCTGCTCGACGATCTGGCCCTGATCCATGAAGATCACCCGGTTGGCGACTTTCCGCGCAAAGCCCATTTCGTGGGTGACGCACAGCATGGTCATGCCTTCCTCGGCAAGGCTAACCATGGTCTCCAGTACTTCCTTGATCATTTCCGGGTCGAGAGCGGAGGTCGGCTCATCGAACAGCATGATGCGCGGGTTCATGCACAGCGAACGGGCAATCGCCACGCGCTGCTGCTGGCCGCCGGAGAGCTGGCCCGGATATTTGTTGGCCTGCTCGGGGATCTTGACGCGCTTGAGGAAATGCATGGCGATTTCCTCGGCCTGCTTCTTCGGCGTCTTGCGGACCCAGATCGGTGCCAGCGTGCAGTTCTCCAGGATGGTCAGGTGGGGAAACAGGTTGAAGTGCTGGAACACCATGCCGACCTCTCGGCGGACCTCGTCGATCTTCTTGAGATCGTTGGTCAATTCCTTGCCGTCGACGAAGATCTTGCCCTTCTGATGTTCCTCGAGCCGGTTGATGCAGCGGATCATGGTGGACTTGCCGGAGCCGGACGGGCCGCAGATGACGATGCGCTCGCCGCGCATCACCTTGAGGTTGATGTCCTTCAGCACATGGAACTCGCCATACCATTTGTGCATGGCGATGATGTCGATGGCGACATCGGTGGTCGAGATGTGCATCTTCGCGGCATTGACCTTGATCTCTTCCGCGCTGACGGCGTTTTCGGTGGCCATGAATCAATCCCCTTTTTATCGTTTGTAACCGGTGTCGAGCCGGCGTTCCGTATACATTGAATAGCGCGACATGCCGAAGCAGAACAGCCAAAACACGAAGGCGGCGAACACGAGACCGGATTTCGCGGTCTGCGGCGTCGCCCAGTTGGCGTCCGAGAAGTTCTGCTTGACCACGCCGAGCAGGTCGAACATCGAAATGATGAGGACCAGGCTGGTGTCCTTGAACATGCCGATGAACGTGTTGACGATGCCGGGAATGACCAGCTTCAGCGCCTGCGGCAGCACGATCAGTCCCATCTTCTGCCAATAGCCGAGGCCGAGCGAATCGGCGCCCTCATATTGGCCCTTGGGGATCGCCTGCAGGCCGCCGCGCACCACCTCGGCCATATAGGCGGCGGCAAACAGCGACACGCCGATCAGGGCCCTCAGGTATTTGTCGAAGGTGACGCCAGCCGGCAGGAAAAGCGGCAGCATGACGCTGACGAAGAACAGCACTGTGATCAGCGGGATACCGCGCACGGCTTCGATGAAGATGATGCACAACATCTTGACGATCGGCATCTTGGAGCGCCGGCCGAGCGCCAGCACGGTGCCCAGCGGCAGCGACACGGCGATGCCAACGAAGGACAGGCTGAGCGTGATCAGGAGTCCGCCCCACCGCGAGGTCTCGACATGCGGCAGGCCGAACACGCCGCCGACCAGAAGGAAGAAGGCGACGATCGGCAGTACCAGGAACAGCAGGATGGCGTTCAGGCCCTTGCGCGGCACGCTGGGGATCAGCATCGGCACCAGCAGCGCCGCGAACAGGATGGCGACCAGGATCGGCCGCCAGCGCTCCTCGACCGGATAGGTGCCGAACATGAACTGGCCGAACTTGGCGTTGACGAAGGCCCAGCAGGCACCGCTCCAGCCGTCGGGCTGGATGCCGCCCTGCGCCACGGTCGCGCAGACGGTCCGGTCCGGCCCGGTCCACTGGGCATTGATGAAGGCCCAGTTGATGACCTGCGGCAGGACCCAGGCGACGATGATGATGCCGAGGATGGTGAGGATGGTGTCGCCGACCGAACCGACGAGGTTCTTGCGGACCCAGGCATACAGGCCACGCTCGCTGATCGGCGCCGGCTCCGCCAGGGCCATTTCGGTGCGCACCCAGGACATGTCGTGTTCCTGCATGGCCCTACCTTTCCACCAGCGCCATTCTGGCATTGACCACGTTCATCACGGCGGAGGTCACCAGGCTGAGTATGAGATAGGCGATCATCATGATCAGCACGCCCTCGACCGCCTGGCCGGTCTGGTTGAGCACCGTGCCGGCGGTCGCCGTCAGGTCCGGATAGCCGATGGCGATGGCGAGCGAGGAGTTCTTGGTCAGGTTGAGATACTGGCTGGTCAAAGGCGGGATGACGATGCGCATGGCCTGCGGCACCACGACCAGCCGCAGGATCGATCCCGAGCGCAGGCCAAGTGCGGCGGCGGCCTCGGTCTGGCCCTTGCTGACACCCCTGATGCCGGCACGCACGATCTCGGCGATGAAGGCCGCTGTGTAGCAGGACAGCGCCAGATAGAGCGACAGGAACTCCGGCTTGACCTGGAAGCCGCCGGTCAGGTTGAAGGTCGACTGTTTGGGAAAATCGAAGCTCAGCGGAAACCCGCTCAGCGCGTAGGCGAGCAGCGGCAGGCCGACGATCAGCGCGACGGACGTCCAGAACACGGGAAACTGCTGACCCGTCGCCATCTGCCGCTGGCGCGCCTTGCGGGCGACGAACCAGGCCATGGCGATGCCCACGATGAACGCGACGAAGATCAGCCAGGAACCCTCGCCCCAGACGGCACGCGGGAAATAGAAGCCGCGCTGGTTGAGGAAGGAGCCGAACGGAAGATTATAGCTCTCGCGCGGCGGCGGCAGCACGGCCAGCACGCCCGAATACCAGAAGAAGATGACCAGCAGCGGCGGGATGTTGCGGAAGATCTCGACATAGACCGTGCAGATCTTGCGGATCAGCCAATTCTGCGACAACCGGCCAATGCCGATGACGAAACCGATGATGGTCGCGGTGACGATGCCGGCCACGGCGACGATGATGGTGTTGATCAGGCCGACAATGATGGCGCGACCATAGGTCGAATCGGACGTGTAGGCGATCGGCGTGTCCGAGATGTCGAATCCGGCGCGGCCTCTGAGGAAGCCGAAACCGGAGGCGATGTGAAGACGCTGCAGATTGTCGATGACGTTCTGCACGATCCACCAGACCGAGCCGAACAGGACGACGACGACCAGTGTCTGGAAGAAGAGGCTGCGGACTTTCGGGTCGTTGATAAAGGAGCCGCGACTTGTGTCCTCGCGAAGGATTTCCTGCGATGCCATATCACCGTCCCCTGTGAAAGAGAAACCGGAAGGCAGATGGTTCTGCCTTCCGGATCACATTTCGATCAGCGGATCGGCGGAGCGTATTGCAGGCCGCCCTTGGTCCACAGCGCGTTGATGCCGCGGGCGATCTTCAGCGGGCTGCCCGAGCCGACATTGCGGTCGAACATTTCGCCGTAATTGCCGACCGCCTTGACGATGTTGACGACCCAGTCGTTGGAGACGCCGAGATCGGTGCCGATCTTGGTGTCGGCTTCCTGACCGAGCACGCGCTTGATCTCAGGGCTGGCCGAGTTCTTCATCTCGTCGACATTGGCCTTGGTGATGCCGAGTTCCTCCGCGTCGAGCAGCGCGAAATAGGTCCACTTGACGATATGGTACCACTGGTCGTCGCCCTGGCGCACCGCCGGTCCGAGCGGCTCCTTGGAGATGATCTCCGGCAGCACGACGTGATCGGCCGGCGAACCCAGCGTCAGGCGGATGCCGTAAAGGCCCGACTGGTCGGTGGTGTAGACGTCGCAGCGGCCGGCATCATAGGCCGCGTTGACCTCTTCGAGCTTCTCGAAAACGACCGGATTGTACTCCATCTTGTTCGCCTTGAAGTAGTCGGCGAGGTTGAGCTCGGTGGTGGTGCCGCTCTGCACGCAGACGGCGGCGCCGGACAGCTGAAGCGCCGAATTGACGCCCGGCAGCTTCTTGGCGTTGATCATGAAACCCTGGCCGTCATAGTAGGTGGTGCCGATGAAGTTCAGGCCAAGCGCCGTGTCGCGGTTTATGGTCCAGGTGGTGTTGCGCGACAGGATGTCGATCTCGCCCGACTGCAGCGCGGTGAAGCGCTCCTTGGCGCTGAGCGGCGTGAACTTGACCTTGGAGCCGTCACCAAAGACGGCTGCCGCCACGGCGCGGCAGAAATCGGCATCGATGCCTTGCCAGTCACCCTTGTCGTCCGGCGCCGAGAAACCGGCCAGGCCCGTCGAGACGCCGCACTGGATGAAGCCCTTCTGCTTAACCGTGTCGAGCGTGGTGGCTGAAGCCGTTGACGCCACGGCTCCAAGCGCGGCGGCCCCAAGGATGCCGATTGCAATGTGTTTCATGACCCACAGACCCTTTTCTGTTTTCAGGTAAACCTGATCTTTTTTCCCGCGTGAACGCAGCTTTCCGTTCCAGCCCATTTCCGGAACCCCGCATCGCAGTCGACGCGCCGCCTCCCATTCACGAACAGCATCGAAGGCGATAATTCCTGTGAGGTCAAGGAAAATGACCGAATTCGGATGGGTTTGAAAATCGTTTGCCGCAATTGCCTGAATCGCAGACAAACGCGCCCGCAATTTAGTCACAAGGGCGAATAAAGCCGGCGAAGCTCGCCCTACGCCAGGCTGCGCTCTGTCGGCAAAAATCCATCCGCCGGGATTACTCTGCGTTACTGTGCTCCGCCGGCCGGTTGCGTGCCGATGTCTGCGCCCTCTGGCTGGATCTGGCTTATGGCGAGGTGCGCTTTGCGCTATCAAGCGACGCATGCCGCTGCCGTCGGCAGGCTTTCTGGCCGCGGCATTGCCGCTTGCAGTCGGCCCGCGGCGGCTCGGCAATTGGCACATTCGAAGTCCGGCTCCTGGCGAAAGCAGGCTGTTGCGCGGTCCATGTCGCCGCACTATGGCTAGCGGCTTACCAAAAAGGCGACGACGAATGGCAAAAGACGGCAACGAGCCGGTGACTGGCAAAACGGGCATCAACACGCGGCTTGCCCATTCAGGCAACAACCCGCACGACTATTTCGGCTTCGTCAATCCGCCTGTCGTGCACGCCTCCACGGTGCTGTTCCGCAATGCCGCCTCGATGGCTGGACGGGACCAGAAATACACCTACGGCACGCGCGGCACACCGACCACCGACGCCTTGGCCCAGGCCATAGACGCGCTGGAGGGGTCGGCCGGCACGATCGTGGTCCCGTCGGGCCTGGCGGCGGTGACGGTGCCGCTGCTCGCCTTCGTTTCGGCGGGCGACCACCTGCTGATCGTCGACAGCGTCTATCATCCGACGCGCAACTTCGCCGACACGATGCTGAAGCGGCTCGGCGTCGAGGTCGAGTATTATGCTCCCGGCATCGGCGCGGGCATCGCCGCGTTGATCAAGCCGAACACCAAGGTGGTGTTCACGGAATCGCCGGCCTCAAACACTTTCGAGGTGCAGGACATACCAGCCATCGCCAAGGCCGCGCACGCCGCCGGTGCCATCGTCATGATGGACAATACCTGGGCGACGCCGCTTTATTTCCGTCCGCTCGACCATGGCGTCGACATCTCGATCCATGCGGCGACGAAATATCCCGCCGGTCATTCGGACGTGCTGCTGGGTACGGTGTCGGCCACCGAGGCCTGCTGGAAACAGCTGTATGAAAGCTTCTGCACGCTTGGCTGCTGCGCCGGACCCGACGACGTCTACCAGGTGCTGCGCGGCCTGCGCACCATGGGCGTGCGCCTCGATCACCATCAGCGCAGCGCGCTTGCCATCGCGGCATGGCTGGAAGGCCAGAAGGGCGTGGCGCGCGTGCTCCACCCCGGCCTTCCCAGCCATCCCGACCACGCGCTGTGGAAGCGTGATTTTTCCGGCTCCAGCGGCATCTTTTCCATCGTGCTTGCCGGCGGCGGCCAGAAACAGCAGCACGCGTTCCTCGACGCATTGCGGATCTTCGGTCTCGGCTACTCCTGGGGCGGTTACGAGAGCCTTGCCGTGCCGGTCTGGCTCGGCGACCGCGTCGTTGCCAAGGGCCCCTATCAAGGGCCGTTGATTCGTCTGCAGATCGGCCTCGAGGATGTCGAGGACCTCATGACCGATATTCTTCGCGGGCTCGCCGCCGCCGCAGCGGCCTGACGCGACCTTCCGGACCATACCAGCAACGCCCGCAACGCCTTGACGCGATTGAGCAAACGGGGGCCGCTCGCGGCACCCCGGCTTGGCCATGTCGGCAATATTATTCTCCCCATCCGCAGTTTTGCGGATTTGTTTGACTTCCAAATTGCCGGCTTCCGCTTCATTGCGGCAGCGGAAATCATTCCCCAGCCACCGCACCAAGAGCCTGCCCATGGCGTTCCGCCTCTTTGTTCCCATTCTTGCCGGCGCGACGCTGCGCGAACGCATCATCGCCTGTGTCGGCGCGATGATCGGCATTGCGCTGACTGGCGCGATCAGCGGGCTTACGCTGGGCAGCGGGCCACATGTGCCGCTGCTGGTGGCGCCGATGGGAGCATCGGCGGTGCTGTTGTTCGCTGTGCCCGCCAGCCCGCTGGCGCAGCCCTGGTCGATCATCGGCGGCAACACGATCTCGGCGCTTGTCGGCGTGATCGTGGTGCAGTTCGTCCACCAGCCTGTGCTCGCCACCGGCATTGCAGTGGCCCTGGCGATCGCCGCCATGTCGTTCACGCGCTGCCTGCATCCACCCGGGGGTGCGGCGGCATTGACCGCGGTGTTCGGCGGTCCAGCCGTCATCAGCGCCGGCTTCCTGTTTCCCTTCGTCCCGGTGGCGGTCAATTCGATGCTGCTGGTGGCGCTTGGCTACGGCTTCCACAAGCTGGCCCGGCGCAACTACCCGCACGTGCCGGCCCCGGCGCCGGTAAACAGTCACGGCACCATCGATCCGCCGGCGCAATTGCGCGTCGGTTTTCGCTCCGAGGACATCGATGCCGCGCTTGGAGCGCTCGACGAGACCTTCGACATCGACCGGGGGGATCTCGACCGGCTGCTGCGGCAGGTCGAATTGCAGGCCATGGTGCGCGAGCATGCGACGTTGCGGTGCCAAGACATCATGTCGCGCGACGTCATCTCGGTGGACGAGCACACGTCAGCCGCAGCTGCGCGCCAATTGCTGCTTGACCACAACATACGCACCTTGCCGGTGGTGGATGCCGAGGCAAGGCTGGCCGGAACCGTGGGCTTGCGGGAACTGACGCTGGCGGCCGGGACGGTCGGAACCGTGATTTCGCCGGCTGCAACCGCGCCTGCCGGCTCGGCCGCCATGGCGCTGCTGCCGGTGCTGACCGATGGGCGTAGCCACGCCGTCATCATCGTCGACGATAAAAACCACATCCTCGGGCTGATCACGCAGACCGACCTGCTGGCCGCGACGGCGCGTATGCAAAACACCGGCAGGGAGCCGGCCAAAGTGCTAGCATAGGCCGCCAGGCGAGCGCCTGGCGTGACTTTTCGGGAACCTTTTTTCGAAACCTGCATCCAATCTTCCGTGCAAGGATCGATGGAGGACACATGCCCGCGCTGACGGCAGCATCAACCGCGACGGACGAGCTGCGGCTCGTAGCCCGCGCGCTCGCCCGCGACAGCGATGCCTTTCGCAAGATCATGAAGCTGAACAACCAGCGGCTCTACCGACTGGCGCGCGGCATGGTACGCAATGACAGCGAGGCCGAGGACATCGTGCAGGAGGCCTATGTCAGGGCCTTCGCCAATCTCGGCACCTATCGCGGCGATGCTTCGCTTTCCACCTGGCTGTCGCGCATCGTCATCAATGAAGCGCTCGGGCGGCTTCGCAAAGGACGGCGAACCGTGGCAATGTCTGAAAACCCGGAAGCGCAGATCATCCGGTTTCCCCTCAACCCAAGCGACGATCCGGAGCGGACGATGGCGCAGCGGCAGATTCTTGCTCTTGTCGAGCGGGCGACCGACAGCCTGCCCGACGCCTATCACGCGGTTTTCGTAGCCCGCGTCATCGAGGGCCTCAGCATCGAGGAGACCGCCGACCTGCTTGGCGTGCGGCCAGAGACCGTCAAGACGAGACTGCACCGCGCCCGCGCTTTACTGCGCAAGGCGCTGGACGACGAGATCGGGCCGGTGCTGCTCGACGCCTTCCCTTTCGCCGGCCGGCGCTGCGAGCGGCTGACGCAGGCCGTGATGAAGCGGCTCGGATTCGAGGGGTGATTTTCAAGGCCGGATCTTTCGCCGATTGTCGGGAACGTTTCGGCGCCATCCTCATCCAATGAATGTCAACCCAGATGAAGCCCGCTGCCCAGGCTGTCGGGCGGAAGGAGATGCCATGCTTATCCGACACACCGCAGCGCTTGCCGCCCTCTTGCTGCTTGGCGCTGCCCCATTCGCGCAAGCGGCCGACAAGCCGACCGACCCACAGATCGCCCACATCGCCTACACCGCCGACATGATCGACATCGAGGCGGCCAAGCAGGCAATCAAGAAATCCAAGAACAAGCAGGTTGTCGATTTCGCCAAGGACATGGAGCGCGACCACGAAGCGGTGAACAAGCAGGCGCTCGACCTGCTCAAGAAGCTCAAGGTGAAGCCGGAAGACAATGCCACCAGCCAGGCGCTGACCAAGGCGGCGAAAGAGGAACATGCCAAGCTCGCCAAGCTGAAAGGGGCTGCCTTCGACAAGGCCTATATCGAAAACGAGGTGGCCTACCACAAGCAGGTCAATGGAGCGCTCGAAACCCTGCTCATTCCGTCAGCCAGCAATGCCGAGCTGAAGAGCCTGCTCGAAACCGGCCTCAAGATCTTCCAGGGGCATGAGCAGCATGCCGAACATGTCGCCGGCATGTTGAAATGAAAGCGGCCGCGCTGATCCGACCGCTCCTTGCCGGGCTGGCGCTGGTGCTTGCCGCCGGCCCGGCGCCGGCCGCGACCATCGAGGTGACGATCGACAAACTCGTCTTCTCGCCGGTAAATATCGAGGCCAAGGTTGGCGATACGATCGAGTGGGTCAACAAGGACGCATTCGCCCACACGGCCACGGTGAAGGGCGGCTGGGAGGTGATGATCCCGCCGAAGGCGAAGGGAAAACTGACCCTCAAGACAGCGGGAGCGGTTGATTATTTCTGCCGCTTCCATCCCAACATGAAAGGCCGATTGGTAGTGGCGCCCTGAAAATCTAGGCCAGTGGCGGGACTTGGCGGCAAAAACCAAGCCCCGTCACTCCGGAGCACCGTCACTCCGGAGCAATTGAGCACGGAACAGTCGCGGGATCAGAGCGCCAGCCATGCCGTGCCGGCCGCCAGCGTCAGCAGCGTCAATGGCAGGCCGACTTTGAAGAAAGCGCCGAACGACAGCGACGTGCCGGCCGCGCGCGCCTGCTCGGCAACGATCAGGTTGGCGACCGAACCCAGGAGCGTGAAATTGCCGGCCAGCGTCGAGCTCATGGCGACGACCAGCCAGGCGCGCTCGGGGTTTTCCAGGCCGGGGATGAAGGGGCGCAGCGCCAGCACGGCCGGCACGTTGCTCATTACATTGGAGAGCAAGGCGGTGAAGCCGGACAGGCGCCAGACGTCGTCCAGCCCGAGGTTCTTGGCCGAGGCAACGATGTCCGGTGTCAGCAGAGTCCTTTCGGCGCCGGCAACCACGATGAACAGGCCGGCGAACATGAATAGCAATGGCCCGTCGATCTCGCGATAGATGCGCTCTGGTTTGATGGCGCGGGTGAGCAGGAGGATGGCGCCGCCGATGAGCGCCGCCTTGGCGACAGGCACACCGGCGAAGAAGGCCACGGCCAGTCCGATGCAAACCACCACCGCTTTCAGCACCTGGCGGCGATGCATGCGGCCGCGCAAGACCTGCGGCGTCAATTCGCCGTTGCGCGTGAATTCGGCCCGGTAGACGATGCGAACAATGGCGATGACCGCGACGAGACCGAACAGCGCAACCGGAGCCAAAGCCGCTGAAAAGGCCGGATAGGAAATGCCCGACAGCGCGCCGATGACCATGTTTTGCGGATTGCCGGTGATGGTGGCGACACTGCCGCAATTCGACGCGGTGGCGGTCGCGATGAGGTAAGGAACCGGATTGCGCTTGATGGCGCGGGTGACGTGAACGACGATCGGCGCCATGACAAGACAGATGGCATCATTGACCAGGAAAGCCGACAGCAGGCCGGTCAGCAGCGTCACCATAACCAAAAGCATCAACGGCGCATGCGCGTGCTCGATCGCAATGGCGCCAAGGCCGCGAAAGGCGCCCGAGACCTTCAGATGCGCCACCACGATCATCATGCCGAGCAAAAGCGTGATGGTGTCGAAATTGATGGCGCGATAGGCGTCCTCCATGCTGATCGCGCCGATGGCTATCATCGCGGCCCCGCCGAGCAGTGCGATGCCCGCCCGGTCGAGACGCAGGCCTGGTATGCGGCCGACAGCGACGCCGGCATAGGTCAGGACCAGGATCAGCAGTGCCGCCGTGCCCATCAATGTCATGCGAAGAAGGCCCTGCCCGATGCATTCAGCCCCGGCCGGAGCTGTGGCCACCACCTTTAGCGGGCGGCGCGCAAAGCGAAAATACCTTCTGCGTGATGGCTGCAGAAATCCCCAGCAACGCGCCCCCGGCGCCGGTGGCTGGCCGGATCCGCCTCAGTGAACCGTGATTGTCGCGGCTGGCGGCGTTTGCTGAGAAACCATCGGATCGAAACTGACCTGGTCGCGTCCATTTGATTTGGCGGCATAGAGCCGTCTGTCGGCTGCCGAGAATATCTCCTCATAGGTGGTCGGGCCGTTAAAGGCGGTGCCGCCAATGCTGACGGAAAGCGGACAGGACCGGCCGCCCGGCGAAAATTCCACCTCACGAATTCGCCGGCGGATGCTTTCGGCAACCAGCCAGGATTGCGAGGGATCGACGCCGGGAAGAAACACGCCGAATTCCTCGCCGCCGATGCGGCCGACGATGTCGGTGCCGCGGAGCTGATCCTTGATCGTCTGCGCGATCAGTTTGAGCGCCTGGTCGCCGCAGTCATGCCCAAGCCGATCGTTGATCGATTTGAAGTGATCGGCGTCGATGATCAGCAGCGCACCGGAATTGGCCGACGCCTGTTTGCGGACCTGTTCGAGATAGGCTTCGACAAGCATGGAGAAAGCGCCACGGTTGAGCACCGCCGTCAGGCTGTCCGTGGCGGCAACGACGCTGAGGTCACGCTGGGCAATGGCCAACTGGCGTATCTTCCACATCAGGAAGAAGAGAAACGATCCACCTAGCACCAGCGGCAACAGAATGTCGGTCAGCTGTGCCCGCCACACAGCCTCGGGCGAAAGATAGGGGAAATTGAACGAATCAACGAAAAACGCCACGCCAATGAAGAAGGCCGTGCCGGCGGCGGTGACGGCGATCACCCTGCCCCAACTCGTCGGCGACAGGTCGAGCTTCATTCCCTTGTACTCCGTTAGCCGCGTCTACTATGACGCGCTAACGCAAACAAAAGGATAAGACTTTCCCTTCAATTCGACAGCGGAAGTCGCAGGACCACGGCCGCCGGACCGGCGGCCGCCTCCGGCCTGCGTTTGGAAGATTTGTCCGGATGATCGATCCGGACCTACGACAGGAGGGTCCTGCCGTCAGCCGTTGGGCGCCGATTCGCCCAGCGTCTCTGCAACAAAGGATGCCGCGATCAGATCGTCGGCATCCAGGCCTAGAGAGCCTTCGCCGGCCCCCATGATGGCGGCAACCTTGTGGAAGGCCTTCATCTCATGGTCGGAAATCCGGGCGGTTTGCATCTTGGCCTTGAGCTCGGCGATACGTCGCCCCAAGGCGGGCGACGTTCCAATTTCACGTTTCGACATGACGGCGTTCTCTCCTTCCCCAACCCATATTTGTTTGCCCGCCATTCGCAGCCCGCATGCTTATGTTTATGAGACGCCGCGAATACAAGGCCCCGAACGCCTGATCCTTGCGAAGGTTCCCGCGCGACAAGGTCACGAAATAATACGGAAAGGGCGCGGCGGCGGCGGGGATCCCGCCGACTCGGCTGCAAGCGCATTCGTTCAGACGAAAAGGGATGAAAAGGTCCAACCGGGTTCCTGCCCACGTTGGAACTTTTCCCCTCCGGAGCAGCTAAGCCATTGAAAGTATTGGCGATCCCGACAGGATTCGAACCTGTGACCATCGGCTTAGAAGGCCGGTGCTCTATCCAGCTGAGCTACGGGACCGCTGGCCGGCTCGGAGCCGGTAAGATGTCTGCGCTGGCGCCCGCCCGGGCTTTGCCGGTCAATGCGTCCAGGGCGTCCTACGGTCATAGCGGAAATTTTCCGCATAGGAAATCTGGCGGCGCTTGGGCTCTTTCGGCTCCTCGACGCGGTAGGCGAGCCCTTCCTTCTCGGCATAGGCCACGGCCTCTTCGCGCGTGTCGAAGGTCAGCTTGATCTGGCTCCTCATGTCGCCGGAAGTGGTGTAGCCCATCAGCGGGTCGATCTTCTTGCGCATCTCGGGATCGAATTCCAGCACCCAGTGGCCGGTCTTGGCCGTGCCGGACTGCATCGCGGTTTTGGCTGGACTGAAAATGCGCGCGGACATGACCACCTCGTTGCTGTGCAAGGCAGCATGGCCGCCTCTTCGCCCGTCATTACTGCGCAATGCCGACGGCGGCAAGGTTTTTGCACTTGCAGGTTTTTGCACTTGCCATGCAACACTGAAATGAATAGGCAACAGACCGTTCGGAGTGTAGCGCAGCCTGGTAGCGCATCTGGTTTGGGACCAGAGGGTCGGGAGTTCGAATCTCTCCACTCCGACCACCTCACACAGAAAAGGCAATCGAGGGCCGTTGGCGCCTGCGAATGGCAATGTGTCGGGTGCAGAATGGGGCTGTCGGCAATCTCCGCGCGCCCAGTGGTCTTTGCTGCTGCATGTCACGGTCGCAAGAAAAGCCACGGACGGCAAAGTTGCCTGCTCCACCGCATCGACTATTGTGAGCCGGAACACGACACTGTGTGGGGCGACAGATGACCATCGGACATCGACGGTCTCCGCTAAAGCCTCACGGAGGAACCATGAGCGACAGTTGGACACCCACCCGTCTCGGCGCAGGGCGGCATTCAGCATGACGACGGAAACCGCCACGGGCGGCACGGAGACAAAATTCAGGCAGCCGCCAGCCGGACCCGGCATCGCCGTCGATCTCGATGGAGTGACCATAGATTTCGCATTGGCGGCTGGGCGTAGCTTCCAGGCGGTCGCCCGCGCCGATCTGAAAGTCGGCGACCAGGAATTCGTGGCGATCATTGGTCCGACGGGCTGCGGCAAGTCAACGCTGCTGAATGCCGGCGCAGGGCTTCTCGTGCCTTCGGCAGGCAGCGTCCGTGTGTTCGGCGCCCCGCTTCGCGGTCTCAACAGACAGGCTGGCTACCTCTTCCAGCAGGATGCATTGATGCCCTGGAAGACCGCTCTGGACAATGTGGCCATCGGGCTGGAAGTGGCAGGCGTGCCCTCTTCCGAGGCAAAGGAGCGCGCGCGAGCATGGCTCGGACGCGTCGGCCTGGCTGCTTTCTGCGAGCGCTACCCTCACATGCTTTCAGGCGGCCAGAAAAAGCGCGTTGCTCTTGCGCAGGTGCTCATCCGCGACCCCAAGATCATCCTCATGGACGAACCCTTCGGACCGCTCGACGCACAGACGCGGCTGATCATGGGCGGCCTTCTGCTCAAGCTGTGGTCGGATGACCGCAAGGCGGTGATGTTCGTCACCCACGACCTCGAGGAAGCGATCGCGCTGGCTGATCGTGTGGTGGTGATGTCGGCCGGTCCCTCCGCACGCATCATCGGCGACTTTCCAATCCCGCTGGCGCGTCCACGCGATATTTCGGAAATCAGGCTGGAACCGCGCTTCCAGGAATTGCATCGCGACATCTGGCACATGCTGAAGAAGGAAGTGCTCAAGGCTTACGGCGAGATTGAAGAAGGAGCGATCTGATGAAAAGGACGACTCTGTTTTTCGCACAGCTAACCGTGGCCGTCATCGTCATCGCGCTCTGGCAGGCAGCGTCAACGACGCACCTGATCGGCGATCCGAACAACATTTCCTTCTTCTTCTCGACCCCGTTGGCGGTGGCAGGCCAGATATGGAAGTGGTTTGCCACCGGGACGATCTGGCATCATCTGTGGATCACTCTGTGGGAGTCCATGCTGGCCTTCGCCATCGGCTCGCTGGCAGCGATCGCGATCGGCTTCTGGTTTGCCCGCAAGCCGACACTTGCGGCCGTCTTCGATCCCTATGTGAAGGCGGCCAATGCGCTTCCCCGCGTCGTGCTGGCGCCGATCTTCACGCTTTGGTTTGGTCTCGGCATCTGGTCCAAGGTTGCCTTGGGCGTGACGCTGGTTTTCTTCATCGTCTTCTTCAATGTCTACCAGGGCGTAAAGGAGGTGAACACGACGGTGCTGGCCAATGCTCGAATGCTCGGCATGAACGAGCGGCAATTGCTGCGCCACGTCTATATGCCATCGGCATTGTCCTGGGTGTTTTCATCGCTCCATATCTCCGTCGGATTTGCCGTGGTCGGCGCCGTGGTCGGCGAATATCTCGGTGCCGCCGGCGGACTGGGCTATCTGATACAGCAAGCCGAAGGCGTGTTCGACGTGGCGGGCGTCTTTGCCGGAATGTTCGTCCTCGCCGCTTTTGTGCTCTTGATCGACTGGATCGTCACGCTGGTCGAAAAAAGGCTGCTTGTCTGGCGGCCTGAATTCTCGAAACCAGGCCGATAGGGCCCAATCCAGCTCAAGGAGGAGATCATGAGGATCATTTCGAAACTGGCGGGCGCCGCCGTCGTATTGCTTGCGGCGGCCACAAGCGCAGGCGCTGCCGAAAAGGTCACCATTTCGATCGGCGGAGCGTCATGCCTCTGCTACATGCCGACCGTGCTCGCCAAACAGATCGGCGCCTACGAAAAAGCCGGCATCGATGCAGACCTCGTCGATTTCAAGGGCGGTTCTCAATCGCTGACCGCAGTATTGGGCGGCAGCGCGGATGTCGTGTCCGGCTATTTCGATCACACGGTGAAATTGGCCGCCAAGAACCAGCGCCTGCAATCCTTCGTCGTTTACGACCAGTTCCCTGGACTGGTGCTGGTGGTGGCGCCGGGCCAGACCGGCAAGATCAAGTCAGTGAAGGACCTTGCTGGCAAAAAGGTCGGCGTGACCGCTCCCGGTTCCTCGACCGACTTCTTCCTGAAGTTCCTTCTGCAGAGGAACGGCATCGATCCGACATCCGCCGCCGTGATCGGCGTTGGGCTGGGCGCTACCGCCGTCGCCGCCATGGAGCAAGGGCAGATCGACGCCGTGGTGACGCTCGATCCGGCCGTCACCGTGCTTCAGGCCAGGCATAAGGACCTGACCATCCTGGCGGACACGCGCACCCAGAAGGATACGGAGGCGGTATTCGGAGGCGACTATCCCGGCGGAGCGCTTTACACCCGGCCGGAATGGATGGCCGCGCATCCCCAGGCAACGCAGGGATTGACCAACGCCATGCTTGCCACGCTGGATTACATTCACTCCCACAGCGCCGAAGAGATCATGGCCCAGATCCCCGACAATCTGATCGGCAGCGACAAGGACGCCTACCTGGCCGCCTTGAAAAATGCGATCCCCATGTATTCGACCACTGGGCTCATGGATCCAAAAGGCGCGCAGGCCGTGCTCGACGTTTTCTCTCTCGGTTCGCCCGATGTGGCCAACGCCAAGATCGACATCACGCAGACGTACACGAACGACTATGTGAACAAGGCGAAGAAGGCCAACTGACGAGATCAACGCCAAGCAGCGGGCATATGGCTCGTTCGCCTTAGCCACGGAGTTCACCGAGCGCCGGCATTTCAGCGACTCGGTGGCCTCGTCGCCGTTTTGGGTAACCGCCAATTGACTAATACCCGTTCTTCTCTCACGCAGCTTGGCATTTGCGCAGGCAAACCGAACGCGCGGCAATAGTGAGGGTGACTGAAGTCACATGAAGGCAAGCTCGCCGGGCGAGAACCCCAACCGCCCCACTCCCGGCGAGCCTACAACCTGATTTGGAACGCAATCAGGACCGGGGTCAGCCGGCAAGCTTATATCGCAAGATCGGTGCCAGCTTTTGTTTCCCGAAATGGGACGGCTAAAGGGACATGGAACCACCGTTTGCTGGCCGGCGACCATCGCGCGCTAGACCTCGAACTCGCCCTGCCCCTCGTCCATGGCGCTGACGGTTTCAGCCGCCAGCGCCCGGGTGATCGGCGTCTTGCGTTCGAGCGCGGCGCGGTCCAGCCGCTCCACCACGCGCATGGCCGTCGCCAGGGACCGCTCGATGCGGCGCACCAGATATTGCACGACATGCGGCTCGACCTCGACCTGGCGGTCGGCGAACAGCTTGGTGATGACACCTGCCAGCAGGAGATCGTCGGGTTCGTGGATCTCGACGGTTGCCGCAGCCTTCAGCCGCGACGCCAGATCCGGCAGCGTGACGCCCCAGGCCGAGGGAAAGCGGCGCGCTGTCAAAAGCAAGTGCGAGCCGCTGCCGCGCACCGCATTGATCAGATGAAACAAACCCTGCTGGTCGACGGTGCCGGTATCGACATCGTCGATCAGCGCCGGCCGGGCGCCGAGATTTGCGATGCTGTCACCGACGCGGCGCGCCTCGACCTGAACGGCATCCGCCCGCGCCCGCCAGATCGAGGCCAGATGGGTCTTGCCGGAGCCGGCCGGGCCGGCCAGCACGACAACCGGCGAGGGCCATTCCGGCCAGCGGTCGACCAGCGCCACTGCCTGGCTGTTGGTGCCGGAGACGACGAGTTCGTCTCGCGAATAGCCGGTGCCATGGCCGAGATCGAGCGGCAGCTGGCGCGGCGGGTCGGCCCTCTGGTCGCTCATGCCAGGCTCAGCCGCGCGACCCGGCCAGGCCGGATCATGGATTGATGCCTTTGCGACGATCGGCCGGCAATGGCGGCACGGCCTTGCCGTGACCCTTGTAGAGCGGCGATTCCAGATAACGCGCAATGGCAAAGCGCACCAGCACCGCGACCGCGGCCGATGCAGGCACCGCAATCAGCAGGCCGACGAAGCCAAACAGCGCGCCGAAGGCGAACAGCGCGAACATCAGCCACACCGGATGCAGGCCGACGCTTTTGCCCACCAGCCGCGGCTGCAAGATATTGCCCTCGACGAACTGGCCGATGAAGAACACCACCGCGACCGCGACGATCATGGTCCAGTCCGGCCAGAACTGGACGAAGGCAACGCCAACGGCCAGCACCAGCCCGGTCAGCGAGCCTACATAGGGTATGAAGGAGATCAGCCCGGCGAACAGGCCGATGAGGATGCCGAAATTGAGACCGGTTAGCGTCAGGCCGGTGGCATACATGCCGCCCAGCACCAGGCACAGCGTGCCCTGCCCGCGCACGAAGCCGGCCGTTGCCGTGTTGACGTCCCTGGCGATGGCGCGCACGGTGGCGACATTGTCGCGCGGCACCCAGCTGTCGATCACCGCCACCATGCGGTCCCAGTCGAGCAGCATGTAGAAGGCGACCACCGGCGTCACCACGAAGAGGCTGACCACCGAGACCAGCGCCACGCCCGAACTCCATATCGAGGTGAACACGGTCGTCAGCAGACCGAAGCCGGATGTCAGCAGTGAGTTCAATCCGTCGCGCAGGCCATTGGCGTTGACGCCGAATTTCTGTTCCAGCCATTTCGGATCGAACGAGGTGATCAGGCTCTGCAGCCGGGTCAGGTACTCAGGCAATTTGCCGGCAAAATCGGCCATCTGCGTCGCCAGCACCGGGATGAGGATGACGAAGGCCAGCACCAGCACGACGAGGAAGGTGATGAGGATGACTACCGTTGCCATGAAACGGCTGAGGCCGAGCCGCTGCAGCCGGTCGGCCACGGGATCGAGGAAATAGGCGAGCACCATGCCGGCCACGAAGGGCAAGAGGATGGCGCTGAAAACATAAAGGAAAAGCGCGAGCGCGGCGACGCCGGCCAGCCAGAAGAAGATCTGCCGGCGGAATCCGGCGGATGGATCATCACCGGCTGCCGCCGGCGCGCTCGCCGCAACTTCTTTGTCAGGTGCCCGGGGTGGAGCCTTCGCCATAGCCGCTCATATGCCTCAGCCAAGCCACGAGATAGGCTGCGGCCGAAGCCACGGTCAAGACCCCGGACAGCATTATGAGGGCGGGACGAAGTGGATCGAGATGGATCGAAAAAGCCAGCTCACCCAGCACCAGCGCCGCCAGTACAATCTGGATGGCGGTGTTGACCTTGGAGACGAGGAGCGGCTTCATCTCGACGGGGTGGGCCATCACGGTGGACAACAGCACCGCACAAATGATCAGCGCGTCGCGCGATACCATGGTGACGACCAGCCACAGCGGCAATTGCCCGATGAAGCCAAGGACGACGAACACGGAAACCAGGAGCAGCTTGTCGGCCACCGGATCGAGATAGGCGCCGAGCTTGGAATGCTGGTTGAACCGGCGGGCGATGAAGCCGTCGATGCCGTCGGAGATGCCGGCAACGAGGAACCCGGCAAAGGCCCAATCCCAGCGCGCCTGAAACATGGCCAGCACCACGGCAGGCACCAGGACAAGGCGCATGATTGTGATCAGGTTGGGGATGGTCAAGCGCATGTCCCGTCGCTTCTGTCTGAACGATAGATGATGGAGATGAGGGATAGGCGCAAGAGAGAAGCTGCCGAGCTTCCCCCTGGTGGGGAGCAGCAGTTTCAGCGCCGTTTTCCTTGCGGACCGAAACCGTTCATGCGAAGAGCCGCAAAGGAAACAGCGACAAGCCAGATATGAAGCGCGATACAGTCAAGCGTAAGAACGGGCTCACCTATGCCGAGGCTGGCGTCGACATCGATGCCGGCAATCTCATGGTCGAGAAGATCAAACCGCTGGTCAAGGCCACGCGCCGGCCGGGCGCCGATGGCGAGATCGGCGGTTTCGGCGGCCTGTTCGACCTCAAGGCCGCCGGATTTACCGATCCGGTGCTGGTCGCAGCAAATGACGGCGTCGGCACCAAGCTGAAGATCGCCATCGACGCCGGCAAGCACGACACGATCGGCATCGACCTGGTAGCCATGTGCGTCAACGACATCGTCGTGCAGGGTGCCGAGCCGCTGTTCTTCCTCGACTATTTCGCCACCGGCAAGCTCGACCCGGACCAGGGTGCGGCGATCGTCGGCGGCATCGCCGCGGGCTGCCGGCAGGCCGGCTGCGCGCTGATCGGCGGCGAGACGGCGGAAATGCCGGGCATGTATCACGGCAAGGACTATGACCTTGCCGGTTTTGCCGTGGGCGCGGCCGAGCGCGGCCAGCTTCTGCCCACCGACGACATCGTCGAGGGCGACGTGCTGCTGGGGCTGGGTTCGTCGGGCCTGCATTCCAACGGCTTTTCGCTGGTGCGCCGCATCGTTGCGACCAGCGGCCTGGCATGGACCGATCCGGCTCCCTTCAATGACGAGGCCACATTGGCCGAGGCGCTGCTCGAGCCGACCCGGATCTATGTGAAATCGATCCTGAAGGCGATCCGCAACACGCACGGTATCAAGGCGCTGGCCCATATCACCGGCGGCGGCTTCCCTGAAAACATTCCGCGCGTTCTGCCGAAGGAGTTCTCGGCCGAGCTCGATCTCGACGCCATCGACGTGCCGCCTGTGTTCTCATGGCTGGCCAAGACCGGCGGTGTGGCGCCGGAAGAGATGATGCGCACCTTCAACTGCGGCATCGGCATGATCCTGGCGGTGGCATCCGGCCAGGCGGCGCAGGTCGCTGCCGTCTTGCAGGAGGCCGGCGAGACGGTGACGCCGATCGGCCGGATCGTGCCACGCCGCGACGCCGGCGTCATCTATCGGGGTTCGATCGGTCTATGAGCGCGCAGAAGAAACGCACTGTCGTCCTGATCTCGGGGCGCGGCTCCAACATGACGGCGCTGATCGCCGCCGCCAGCGACCCGGCTTTCCCCGCCGAAATCGTCGGCGTCATCTCCGACAAGGCGGATGCCGCCGGACTCGGCATGGCGAGGGCGCGCGGCATCGCCACCCAGGTGATTTCCCGGTCCGACCACGCCAGCAAGCAGGCCCATGACGCCGCGATCGATGCGGCGCTCGCGGCCTTCAATGCCGAGATCGTGGCGCTGGCCGGCTACATGCGCATTCTGACCACCGGCCTCGTCCAGAAATGGCAGGGTCGCATGATCAACATCCACCCTGCCCTGCTGCCGGCCTTCAAGGGGCTCGACACGCATGCGCGCGCGCTTGCGGCGGGCATGCGCATCCATGGCTGCACGGTGCATTTCGTCACGTCCGAGATGGATGACGGTCCGATCATCGCACAGGCGGCGGTGCCGGTAATGGTCGGCGACAATGCCGACACACTTGCCGCACGGGTGCTGAAGGTGGAACACCAGCTCTATCCGCTGGCGCTGGGGCTGGTCGCCGAGGGCAAGGTCCGGATGGAAAAGGGCCGCGCCGTGTTTGCCCGCTTCGCCGACGATGCCGACAATGCAACCTCGACGATCATTGCACCGAGCCCGCTGCGCGAGGAAATCGATTTCGAGCAATTGGCGCGGATCACGCCGTAAGGACTCAGATCGGGAATGATGGCATGTCGCTTGGCTCGGAAGCGCTAAATCAGAATTCACACCAGATCGAAACGGATAGGCTACGCAGAGCTTGGCTTGAAGGATTGGAACCCATTCGATTCCTTCGACATAGAGGCGATCAAGCAAAAGGCCCGCACTCGTCTGGCCAGCTTCGCCGGCCCTGACCAATGCCGGTGAAACAGCTTCTGCTGCTTCGCCATGCCAAGTCGAGTTGGGACGACCCGGATCTCGACGATTTCGCCCGGCCGCTCGCCGAACGCGGATTGAAGGCGGCCCAATTGATAGGGCGCGAACTCGCGGCGCGCGGGTGGTTGCCGGACCAGGCGCTGGTATCGCCGGCGCTGCGTACCCGCGAGACTTGGCGGCTGGTGGATGCGGAGTTACCGGCGCATCCACGGGTCGCGTTCTCCGACGCGCTTTATGAATCCTCGGCGACGGATATTCTGAGCCAGATTCGTCACGTCGATCCCTCGAACGGCAGCTTGCTGGTGGTCGGCCACAATCCCGGCCTGCAATATCTGGCGAAACAACTTGCCGGGCCAGGGTCAGAGGCCAAGGCGCGCAGGAGGCTCGAAGGAAAATTTCCAACGGCAGCCTTTGCGCGCTTCGTTTTCGAGGGCGCCTGGTCCAACCTGTCGTCCGCGCGGCTGACGCATTGCCTGCGTCCGAAGGACCTGCGCTAGAAATCCGGGGTTAAGCTGGCAGCCAAAGGCCGCTGCACGCGCGGGACGTTAATTGCCCCAGATGCCCTGGCCGGGTTCGGGCCAGCCGGTAGCGGGCTTCGTCTCGGCATCGCCTGTCTCGTGGCCGGCCATGCCGGTATCCTTGAGCGCACCGGTGACAACGTGGTCCACGCCCGCTATCGGGGCGACGGGCTGGTTGGCATTGTCGGAGCCATAGTGGTCGCTGCCGGCAAAGGCGCTGCCGGTCGCAACGAGGATGGCGGCGGTGGCGAGGGCGATCTTGTTCATTTCAATCTCCTGGGTTCATCGGTTAGGCGGCGTCTTGGGAGGACGGTTCCGCTAAGGACAAGACCCCAGGCAGTCCTGTTTTATTCCTGGGCTCGGATTGTTTTCTGCCGAGCTTGGAGGATTGGCCATGCGCAAAAAACAAGAGCGGCGGGCCAAGCCCACCGCTCTTTGTGGTCGAAGACTTACAGAATCAACGGCCCCAGATGCCCTGGCCAGACTGAGCCGGCACGTTGGCGTTCGCGTCGCCCTGCGCCTTTACGGACTTGGCGATCGAGCCGGTATGCGTGGTGTCGATGTTGGAGGTCGACTGGTTGGCAACCGGCTGGTTGACATTGTTGGAACCATAATTGTCGCTGCCGGCAAAGGCGCTGCCCGTGGCAATGAGAATGGCGGCGGCGGTGAGAGCGATCTTGGTCATTTCTTTACTCCTGAGTTCAAGTGATTGATGTCGGCAGTCGCGATCAACGGCCGAAAAGGTTGCGGTCGGCGCCCTGCGAAGCCGGGGCCTGGACGGTTCCGTTCGTCTTCGAGGTCGAAGCGGTGACGGAATGGTCGACAGCGGCGGCGGGCTGATTGGCGTTGGCCGAACCATAATTGTCGCTGCCGGCGAAAGCGGTGCCCGTGGCAACGAGGATGGCAGCGGCGGTAAGAGCGATCTTGGTCATTTTGGTTACTCCAGTATGTTTGTTCTGTCCGTCTAGTGGCGTGCCCTTGGGAGGATTTCGCGTCGCTCGGACCACCCCGAGATGGGTCTGCGATGTTGTCGTTTCCAGTCACGAAAATGTGCCGAAAAAGCTCTGGGAATGACCCTTGAAATTGAAAACCCTCGCTTCGTGCCACAATTTTATCATTTCTATTCAGTGACTTATTGAGGGAACTCTATTGCGCCTACCCGTTTTTTTGCGGAGCCTGCGTTCACCGTTTGATGCACGGTCCGTCAACAGAAATCGAACCGAACGGTTCGGTTTTATACAGGAGCGGTCGCGCGAGCGGCATCCCGGCGTTGAGCTGGGTCAGGATTATGGCTTGCAAACGGGGTGGAGGACGGCCCAGAGGCGCGCCGTATTCTCCACGGAGTGGCGTCGCACTCGCCGTGGCAGGCCCGAGCCTTCAATCGGCCGATGCCGCGGGCGCGGTAAAATCGATGACCACATCGGCCAGGCCGAGCGCCTCGTCGCGGCTGACCAGGCCATCGCCGGCAATGCCCGTTCGATGAAAGCGGGCGGTGAGCGCCAGCCGAGAGTCGGCCTGCACGGCGTCCGCCATCTGGCGCCCCATGCGGCCGAGCGCACCGGCAATTGCGATCCTGACTGGCGCCATCGCCGCGGCTACTTCCACATGCCGCGCATGCGCGCGCCAATGTCGACGCGTATCTCCGGCCGAGGTGCCCTGCCCGGTGCTGCTTGCGCTGCCGGCCATACCGTCTGTTCGAATGCCGCAAGGAGGGAAGCCGGGATGAAGCGCGTGCGCGAGGCATAGACATGGCGGTCGCCGCGCGCCGCCTGGCCATGCGGAAAGAAGCGCTGCGGCATGACCAGGTTGAGGCTGTCCTTGGCCCTTGTCATCGCCACGTAAAGCAGCCGGCGCTCCTCCTCGATATCTTCCCTGGTACCAACGCCAAGATCGGCCGGAATGCAGCCATCGACAGTGTTGAGCACAAACACGTTCTTCCATTCCTGGCCCTTGGCCGAGTGGATCGTGGACAGGATCAGATAGTCTTCGTCGCGATGCGGCGGCCCGGCCTGGTCGCTGGTCGCGTCCGGGGGGTCGAGCGTCAGCTCGGTCAGGAACCGTTCGCGCGAAGCGTAGCCGGATCCGATCTGCTCGAGCTGCAGAAGGTCGGCCCGGCGTGTGGTTGCGTCCTCGTGGATGCGCTCGAGATGCGGCTCGTACCAGAGCCTGACCTGTTCGAGATCGGCCGGCCATTTGGCGCCTGCACGCAGGCCGGTGTAGAGCGAGACGAAGCCTGGCCAGTCATCCGCCGCGCGTTGGGGCGGCCGCCAGCCGGCGAGGCCCATCGCCTCATCCAGCGCCGATGTCATCGTCTCAACGATCTGCGCGGCGGCCGAGGGGCCGATGCCCGGCAAAAGCTGCAGCACGCGAAATCCGGCGACGCGGTCGCGCGGGTTTTCAACAAAGCGCAGCACCGCCAGCACATCCTTGACGTGAGCGGCATCGAGGAATTTCAGCCCGCCGAACTTGACGAAGGGAATGTTGCGCCGCGTCAGCTCGATTTCCAGCGGCCCGCTGTGGTGCGAGGCGCGAAACAGCACCGCCTGCGATTTCAGCGCCGTGCCGGCCTCGCGCTCGGCCAGGATCGCCTCGCAGACGAAATTGGCCTGCTCGACCTCGTCGCGGACGGTCACCAGCCTCGGCTTGGCGGCGGATTTGCGTTCCGACCACAGGTTTTTGGTGAAGCGCTCCGAGGCCTCGCCGATCACCGCATTGGCGGCGGCCAGAATGGTTTCGGTCGAGCGGTAGTTGCGCTCCAGCATCACCACATCGGCGGCCTGCGCAAACTGCTTGGGAAAATCGAGAATGTTGCGCACCTCAGCGGCGCGGAACGAATAGATCGATTGCGCATCGTCGCCGACCACCGTCAGCCCGGCGCCATCGGGTTTGAGCGCCATGAGGATCGAGGCCTGCAGCCGGTTGGTATCCTGATATTCGTCGACCAGCACATGGTCGAAGCGCCCGCCCAGGTGCGTCGCTATCTCCGGTTCTGCCGTCATCTGCGCCCAGTAGAGCAGCAGGTCATCGTAATCGAGCACGTTCTGCGCCTGCTTGGCCTCGACATAGCCGGCGAACAGCTGCTTCAGCTGTTCGGCCCAACCGGCGCACCACGGAAAGGCGGAGCCCAGCACCTCGCCGAGCGGCGCCTGCGCGTTGACGGCGCGCGAATAGATGGCAAGGCAGGTGCCCTTGGTGGGAAAGCGCGCTTCCGTCTTCGAGAAGCCGAGTTCGTGGCGCACCAGGTTCATCAGGTCGGCCGAATCCTCGCGATCGTGGATGGTGAAAGCCGGGTCGAGACCGATCTCCTGCGCGTAATCGCGCAACAGCCGCGCACCGATGCCATGGAAGGTGCCGGCCCAGGTCAGCGCATCGGTGACGATAGAGGCGTCGCGGCCGAGCACCTCGCCGGCGATGCGCTCGACGCGCCTGGCCATTTCGGAGGCGGCGCGACGTGAAAACGTCATCAGCAGGATGCGGCGCGGATCAGCGCCCTTGACGATCAGGTGAGCTACGCGGTGCGCCAGCGTGTTGGTCTTGCCCGAGCCGGCGCCGGCAATGACCAGGAGCGGTCCGGCGATCCTGCCGTCGCCATGCTCGACGGCCTGGCGCTGGGCGTCGTTCAGCCTCGCGAGATAAGCGGGCTGGGAACTCGATTCCGAAAATGTCGAATCATGAGCGGCGAGGTTCATCGCCCATCAAGCATCGTTTCCGCTTTGTTCGCAACAAGGAAGCGGCGCAACGAGCTCAGCGTCGACAGGTCAGCGTTCCGGATCGACACCCATGGCCGCAGACTGCCTGCGCAATGCCTCCCGATCATTCTTTGGGACCGGCAGCAACAGGGGATCGACGGTGTCGGGCACGTCCTCGATCAGCTTGCGCGCGAGGCGGTAAGTGACAAAGGCGATGGTGCAGGCCAAGAGCAGACGGATCATCCAGCAGTCCTCCTTTGCCTGATCCAACCGGGGACATGGGGTTTTGTTCCCCTGGCTTGATCGTCGCAACCAAACCGAGGTCGTCCCGTTGTCAGGCGAGAGGAGGTAGCGATGAAGAAGCTCTCCCTAGGCCTCTTGCTGATCATTCTGGCAGTCTCGGCCTGCGACAACAACGTCCCGCCAACCAAAGCTCCGGCAGCGGAAAACCCGCACGCCGCCGGCAACCCTGTAGCCGATAAGACCGGCAAATGAGTTGGCATACGTGCAGCAATGGCGCGGACCACAGCGGGACAGCACAAAGCACAGCCTGGAAAGGACGGCCGGCGCCGCTTGGGAGGTGCCTGATAGCGCCGGCCAGGCGGATATCAGGTCCGCCGCAAGTGGATGTTAGCTGAGTCTTGCCGCAGCGTCATGGGGATTCCACCCCTTTGGCTTCCCGCAAAGTTCTGGAAAGACCGCGCCGTTCATGCTCCCAATCGCCGTCTGACGACCGCGGCATGGAAATTCGTGCCGAACAGCAGGCCGTCATCGTTGAAGTCGTAGCTCGGATTGTGCAGCGGCGCCGTGTCGCCATTGCCGAGGAAGACAAAGCAACCGGGCACGTGATCGAGGAAACGGGCAAAATCCTCGGAGCCGGTCATCGGCTCGCGGGCGACGGCGATGTCTTCGGGCGCGAACACGTTTCCGGCGGCTGCAAAGGCCTCGTCGACCAATTCGGCGTCGTTGTGCAGCGGCACGAATTCCCTGCTGTAGGCGACCTCGGCGGTGACGTTGTAGGCGGCGGCGGTGCCGGCGGCGATGGTGCGCATCTGCTTTTCGATCTCGGCGCTGACCTCGGGGCGAAAGCTGCGGGCGTCTCCCAGGATACGGGCAAGGCCGGGCAGCGCGTTGCGGGTGCCGTCGGTGATCAGTTCGGTCACCGAGACCACCGATATGTCGGCCGGGCTCAGCCGGCGCGAGACGATGGTTTGCAGATTGGTAACCAGCGCGCAAGCGGCGACCAGTGTCTCCTGGCCGTCCTGCGGCCCGGCAGCGTGGCCGCCAAGACCTCTCAGAACGATCTCGAAGACGTCCTCGGCCGACATCATCGGGCCGGGGCGGGTTTCGAAATGGCCAATCGGCAATCCGGGCAGATTGTGCAGGCCGAAAATCTCATCGAAGGGAAAGCGGCGCATCAGGCCATCGTCGAGCATGGCCAGCGCGCCCTTGCCCCACTCCTCGGCCGGCTGGAAGATGAAGCGCACCGTGCCGTTGAACCCACCCTCCCCGGCCAGCAGCTTTGCCGCGCCGAGCAGCATGGTGGTGTGGCCGTCATGGCCGCAGGCGTGCATGAGGCCGGGATTTTGCGAGCGATAGGCCACGGCCGACTGCTCGGTGATGCGCAGGGCGTCCATATCGGCCCTGAGCGCGATCGCTCTGTTGCCGCTGCCGCGCTTCAGCGTGCCGACGACACCGGTGCCGCCGACGCCCTCGGTCACATCGTCGAGGCCGAATTCCCGCAGTTTGGCGGCGACGAAGGCCGCGGTGCGCTTTTCCTCGAACCCGAATTCCGGATGGCCATGCAGATCGCGCCGCCAGCCGGTCATCTCCTGCTTCAAGGCATCGAGATCGATTTTGGCCATTTCTCCGCCCCTCTCAACTAGGTTGCAAGTCGGGTGACGACATCGAGCAGAATGTTGGCGCCGGCGACGAGCTCGGTATCCTCGGTGTATTCGCGCGGACTATGGCTGATGCCGCCGGCGCTCGGCACGAAGATCATCGCGGCAGGTGCGATACGCGCCATCATCTGCGCATCATGGCCGGCGCCGGACGTCATGCGCTTCGAAACCAGACCGCGATTGATGGCAGCGGCCTCGATCAGCTCCACGATGCGGCTGTCGAAGATCACCGGCTCGAAGCGCGCCAGCCGCTCGACCGAGATCGTCACGCCTTCGGCGGCGGCGAGTTCTTCGAGCTGAGCGGCGAGTGCTGCTTCCTCCGCCTGCAGCCGGTGCTCGAAAGGATCGCGCAGGTCGATGGTGAAGACCGCTCGCGCGGGAATGACGTTGATGGCGTTGGGCTCGAAATGCATCGTGCCGACGGTGGCGACGGTCGGCGTGTTCGAAGCCTTGGCACGATCGTGCAGGAAGGTGACGACACGCGCGGCCGCATGGCCGGCGTCAGTGCGCATCGACATCGGCGTGGTGCCGGCATGGTTGGCGACCCCGTCGATGGTGATGCGCTGCCAGGAGATGCCTTGCAGGTTTTCTACCGCGCCGATCGGCACGCCTTCGCGCTCCAGCACGGGGCCCTGCTCGATATGCAGTTCGAGATAGGTATGCGGCTTTAGGAAGCCCGGCTGTTCGTCGCCGGCATAGCCGATGCGCGCCAGTTCCTGCCCGAGCACGCTGCCGTCGGTCCCCACGGCCGCCAGCGCCTCCTCGATCGCGACGCCGCCGGCATGAACCAGCGAGCCCATCATGTCGGGGGAATAGCGCACGCCTTCCTCATTGGTGAAGGCGGCGACGGCCAACGGGCGCGACGGGACAAAGCCTGACGCCTTCAGTGTCTCGATTGCCGCCAGCCCGGCCAGTACGCCGTAGCAGCCGTCATAAATGCCGGCATCTATGACCGTATCGATATGCGAGCCTATCAGGATCGGCGCCTGCCCGGCATTCTCAGGCGTGCGCCAGATGCCGAAAATATTGCCCATGCGGTCGATGGCGACTTCGAGCCCCGCCTCGCGCAACCAGCCGACGAAGCGGTCGCGGCCCTGCCGGTCGGCGTCCGAGGCGGCAAGCCGCACCAGCCGGCCCTCGCCGTCGCGGCCGATGGCGCCGAGGTCCCGAATACGGCCAAGCAGCCGCTGCGCGTCAACCGAGATCATGGCGTTGCTCCAGAAAGTACCATACCCGCAAGCACGTCCGCGGCGGCCAGGCCGACGAGTTCGGCATAACGCTTGGGATCGGTGGCGCCTTCGGTGTTGACGACCAGCACCCGCGAGGTCCGGTCGAGGCCGAGTTCGGCCCTGCTGTCGGCCAGCACCCGGATCAGTCCGGCCAGGCCGACCCCGCCGCTTTCGCCGGCAACGATGGCCGGATCGCCGCCGGCCGGCCGCGCAAGCCTCCGCATCACGGCGACCGCATCCTCCTCGTCGACGGTCATGAAGGCATCGGCGGCCCGCGCCAGCACGCGCCAGGCGACAGGCGACGCCTCGTAGCATTCAAGCATCGCCATGACAGTCGCTTCGCCATGCGCGATCTTGACCGGATGGCCAGCCTTGGCGGCACCCAAGATGCAGGCGGCACGTTCGGGCTCGACCACCGTGAAGACCGGCCTGCCATCGCCGAGCACGATGGCGAGATGGCCAGCTAAGGCAGCGGCAATGCCGCCGACCCCAGCCTGGACGAAGACGTGGGTGGGCGGTTCGCCTAGCTGGCGCAACGCCTCGCGCATGATCGCGGTGTAGCCTTGCATGACGAGGCCCGGAATGCGCTCATAGCCGGGCCACGAGGTGTCGGACACGACGGTCCAGCCCTTGTCCGTCGCGACGCGTGCGGCTTGCCTGACCGAATCATCGTAGTTGCCGTCGACGCGGATGATCTCGGCGCCATAGCGGGCGATAGCCGTGATGCGTTCGCGGCTGACGCCGGCGTGGACGAAGATCGTCGCCCTCGCGCCGACGAGCTCGGCGCCCTGTGCCACCGAGCGGCCGTGATTGCCGTCGGTCGCGCAAGCCATCGTCATGGTGGCGGCAACCGCCCTGACATCGGGCCCATCGAGATCGGCGATGTCGAGCGGCCTGCCAAGCCGGCGGCCGGCTTCCTCCAGCACCAGATGAACGACGGCATAAGCACCCCCAAGCGCCTTGAAGCTGCCGAGACCGAGGCGAAACCCCTCATCCTTGAGGTGGATGGCGCCAATGCCCAGTTCCGCGGCCAGCGCCGGCAACGCATCCAGCGGCGTCTCCCGGTTGATGTCGCGATGGGACAGGAAACGCTCGGCCGCGTCGGCCCCCGCAACCCCCAGCATTTCGGCGTCGACCGGATCGAGTGGACTGCCGTGCAAGGCATTGCGGTTGAGCAGGAACATCAAGGCCTCCTTGGCTGACAACGAGACTATATTGCAAGACAGGCGCAAAAAGCGCTGTATTCAAGGCCTCGAAATGCAAGTTCGTTTCTTCAGGACATGCCGTTGCCCGCATTGCCAGCCCCGCTCGACAGTTTCGACCTCGCCATTCTCGCCGTGCTGCAGAAGGACAACACGACGCCGCAGCGGCTGATCGGAGAGGCCGTCAACCTGTCGGCGCCGGCGGTGCAGCGCCGTATCAAGCGCATGCAACAGACCGGCGTCATCGCGGCCAATGTCGCGGTCATCGAACCGGCGGCGGTCGGCCAGCCCATCACCATCTTCGTCGAGGTCGAACTCGAAAGCGAACGCGCCGAACTGATCGACGCGGCCAAGCGGCAATTCCTGGCGGCACCGGAAGTCCAGCAATGCTACTATGTGACAGGCGAGGCCGACTTCATCCTGGCCATCACGGTGGCCGACATGAGCGCCTATGAGGCGCTGACGCGGCGCCTGTTCTTCGACAGCAACAATGTCCGCAAATTCCGCACCTTCGTCGCCATGGACCGCGTCAAGGTCGGCCTGACGGTGCCGCTGCCGGGATAGGCGATCGGGTTGCATGTCTGGCATGCTTTCGCCATTCTCCGCATCGCGAATTGACGGGAGGCGCGCTTGGACGACACCACCCCGGTTGCGATTATCGGTGCCGGGCCGGCGGGCCTGGCCGTTGCCGCATGCCTGCGGCAGGCCGGTGTCGACTTCATCCTGCTTGAAAAAGAGCAGCAGCCCGCTCCCGCCTGGCGGCGCCATTACGAGCGCGTCCACCTGCACACGACCAAGCGCTATTCGTCCCTGCCCTTCGTGCCCTTCCCGAGGCATTACCCGCGCTATGTCCCGCGCGATCTGTTCGTCGAATATCTCGATGCCTATGCGCAGCGCTTCGATCTGCGGCCCCGCTTTGGGGAAGCGGTGCGGGCGGTCGGCCGGCAGGGCAGAAGCTGGGGCGTCGAAGCGACATCAGGCACCGTGCGCGCTTCCCATGTGGTGATTGCGTCAGGATACAATGCCGAGCCGCTGATGCCGGCATTCGCCGGCGCCGGCAGTTTCAAGGGCAAAAGTCTGCACAGCGCGGATTACCGCAACAACACGCCGTTTGCCGGCCAGTCGGTGCTGGTCGTCGGCATGGGCAACACCGGCGCCGAGATCGCGCTCGACCTGACGGAGGGCGGGGCGAAACCCACTATCTCCGTGCGCGGCGGCGTCCATATCGTGCCGCGCGAATTGCTCGGCGTGCCCATCCAGGTCGTCAGCATGGCGACGCGCCTGGGGCCGCGGCGCGTCAACGACGCCGTCTTTCCTATCATCCTCGATCTGGTATTGGGCAGGCTGGAGAAATATGGGCTCAAACGGCCCAAACAGGGATTGCTGGAGCAGATATCCCTGGCGTCGCGCATCCCGGTGATCGATGTCGGCACCATCGGCAAGATCCGCGAAGGCGCGATCAAGGTAGCGCCCGACATTGCCGAGATATCAGAAGGCGGCGCCCGTTTCGTCGATGGTCGGCACAGCGACTTCGACGCGATCATTTTCGCTACCGGCTACCGCCCAGCCTATGCCAAATTCCTCGGACCCGGCGTCGAGCCCGGCGGCAGCGGCGTCAATGCGCGCGCTTCGGAACTCGGTCTTTATCTCGTCGGCTTCCACAATTCGGTTACCGGCCTGCTGCGCGAAATCGGAATCGAAGCCCAGGCGATCGCCGACGACATCCGTCTCCGGCAGAACAGAAAAAGGACGGCCGAAACCCTGCCGGTGTGACTTGCGCCGAAACGGCGAAACCTCCCGGCGGCTTCAGCCCCCTGCGGGTCGAAATCACCGCGTCTGGCGGCCTGCTCTATCCAAGAGCAGTCTTCAGCATCATTCCGGCAATCTCCTTCAACAGCTTGGCGGCCACGAGCGCCGTCAGGTTGGAGAGATCCTGGCTCGGATTATACTCAACGATATCAGCGGCCACGATCGGTTGGTCGATGCTTTGAATCAAGTTGATGACTTGCCGGGTCGAGAGGCCGCCGGGCTCGCGGTGGGAGACGCCAGGGGCAAAGGCGGGATCGAGCCCATCGAGGTCCATTGAAATATAAACTGGCGTTGTGAGATCGAGCCGCAGGCCTTCCCTGAAGCGCGCCGCCTCCACCACCTCGACACCGAAGCGCCTGAACTGGTCGCGATGATGGCCGTTGACCGTGCGCAGGCCGACCTGGATCAGCCGGTCGGCCAGACGCTCCTCCATGATGCGTGCGAAGGGCGAGGTATGCGAGCGCGGATTGTTGTCATAGGCATGGTAGATATCGGGGTGAGCGTCGATGTGCAGGATCGTCAAACCGGGATGACGGCGACGCACCGCGCGCAGCACTGGCCAGGATATGGCATGATCGCCGCCGAGTGAGATCAGCGGATGGCCGCCATCCATAGCGCGGCCGACCTCGCTTTCGATCCGCTGCCAAGGGTCGCCGGGCTGCTTGAAATCGATGTCGCCGTGGTCGATGAAGCGGCCTGTCAGATCGAGGCCGGTTTCCGACCATGAGCTATAGGCGTCGCTGTGCAATTCGCGCCTGATGAGGGCCGGTGCCTCGGCTGCGCCCCGCAGATAGGACGAATTCCCGTCATGCGGTATTCCCAGAAGCGAAATTCCGGCTCCCATCGACGCTCTTCCCTCCTGTCAGACCGAGCACCTTTATACGTGCGCGAGCGGGTGCTCGCGACCGCCGGCGCTTGGACCAGATGTCGAAATCCGTAACAGACGGAATTGAAAACCGCCGGCGCTGGACGCCTGGGTCACCCCGCCTTGCGCAGCCACACCTTGTTGTCGTGGAATGCCGCGCCGCCATAGGGTGCGGGCGCATCGGCGCCAGTCAGCACGTTGATGCCCTCGCCGCGCTCATGCGCGCTGTTCGGCCAGATGCCTTCGGCGATCACAACGCCACGCTTGATGCCGTCGAACAGCCGTGCATGCAGCACCACCTCGCCGCGCGCATTGCCGAGTTCGACACGGTCGCCCTCTGCCAAACCGTGTGCGGCGGCATCGTCGGGATGCAAGAGCAATTCCGGCCGGCCCTCCTTGGCCTTCGACACCGGCGTTTCGGAAAAGGTCGAATTGAGGAAGTTGCGCGCCGGCGATGTAGCCAGCCGGAACGGATGCGCCTCGTCGGCAACCTCGATCAGGTCGACATGATCGGGAAATTGCGGCAACTGCTCCACCGGGCCGAACAGGCCCATGCTTTTGGGCGGCCGGTTGGGGGCGGCTTGTCCGGTCCAATCGGCGCGGAAGCGGAATTTGCCGTCCGCATGGCCGAAGCCCTTGGTGAAATGCGCGGCTTCGAAATCCGGCTGCAGATCGATCCATTTTTGCTCTTTCAGGCTGGCGAAGCTGCCAAGCCCGCGCTTGCCCAGGATGATGTCGATATGCTGCTGCTCGGTGAGGCCGAAGCCCGGCCTGTCGGCCACGCCGAGGCGCTCAGCCAATTGCTCGATGACGAAATGGTTGGTGCGCGGCCCTTCCGGCGGCTCGATCAGTTTCGGGCCGAGTGTGATGTGCTGGTTGCCGCCGCCCTTGTAGATGTCGTCATGCTCGACGAACATCGTTGCCGGCAGCACGACGTCGGCGAGCCTGGCCGTGTCGGTCATGAATTGCTCATGCACGCAGGTGAACAGGTCGTCGCGCAAGAAACCCTGCTTCACCAGCCGCTGCTCGGGCGCAACATTGGCCGGGTTGGTGTTCTGGATGAGCAGCGCCGTCACCGGCGGCCCGCCATAGAGCGCATCCGGCGCCCCCGTCAGCACCGGGCCGATGCGCGAATGATCGAGATAGCGGATCGAGGGATCGCGCATGCGCGTGCCCTCCAGCACCTCCTGGTTGAGCTTGAAGATGCCGGAATTGGAGTGGAAGGCGCCGCCGCCCTCATATTGCCAGGCGCCGGTCACCGCGGCGATGCAGGAGGCGGCATGCATGTTGACCGCGCCGTTGCGCTGGCGGGCAAAGCCGTAGCCGAGGCGGAAATAAGTTTTCCTGGTCGTGCCGACGAGACGGGCAAAACTCTCTATCTCGGCCACGGTCAATCCGGTGATCGCGGCCGCCCATTCGGGTGAACGCGTGCGCAGGTGGGCTTCGAGACCTTTCGGGTCGTCGGTGTATTTCTCGAGATAGGCGCGGTCGGCCAAGCCTTCCCTGAAGAGCACATGCATGACCGCGCAAGCCAGCGCGCCATCGGTGCCAGGCTTCAGGACAAGGCCCATATCGGCCTGCTTCATCGTGGCGTTCTCATAGACGTCGATGACCACGATCCTGGCGCCGCGCTCCTTGCGCGCCTTGATGGCGTGGGTCATGACGTTGACTTGGGTCACCACGGCATTGGTGCCCCAGATCACCACGCAATCGGACTTGGCCATTTCGCGCGGGTCGGGACCGCGCAGCGCGCCCGCCCCCATCATCCAGCCGGTCCAGGCCAGATTGGTGCAGATCGAGCCAAAGAAGCCCGAATATCTCTTCGCATGCCGCAGCCGCTCGATGCCGTCGCGCTGCACCAGCCCCATCGTGCCGGCATAAAAATAGGGCCAGACCGTCTCCGAGCCGTATTTTTCCTCGGCCGCGATGAACTTTTCGGCGACGAGGTCCAGCGCCGCCTCCCAACTTGTTTCCTGCCAGGCGCCCTCGCCCTTGGCGCCTTTGCGCACCAGCGGCTTCAGCAAGCGGTCGGGATGGTGGACGCGGTCGGCGTAACGAGCGACCTTGGCGCAGACGACGCCCGACGTGTAGGTGTTTGCCTTGGCGCCATGGACGCGGCCGATGCGGTTGCCGTCAAGCAACTCGACCTCGAGCGCACAGGTCGACGGGCAATCATGCGGACAGGCCGAATGGCCGATGCGAAGGCTGGCGTGCTGGTTCATGGAGTGTGTTTAGCGGGTTTCGGAGGCGGCGTGTAGGGCCAGACCGGCGCAATCAAAAACTTGACGGTTTGTAGTTTAAAAACTACAATAAGTGATGTTTGAGCTGAAGCAGACGGAGACTTTTCGCAAATGGCGAATGAAGCTCAAGGACGAACGTGCACGCACATTGATCGCCTCGCGCCTGGATCGTCTTGCTTTCGGTCACGCGGGAGACGCTGAGCCCGTTGGTGATGGGATCAGTGAGTTGCGCATCCACTACGGGCCGGCTATCGCATCTACTATCGCAGATACGGCAATACGGTGCTGATATTGCTTTGCGGCGGAGACAAAGGCAGCCAGGCCAAGGACATAAAAACAGCAAAACGCCTTTCAGGCGATTGGAGTGAGTGACATGCCTGAAAAACTGACGACATACGACCCCGCCGAAGATCTCACCTCCGATGAGGCCATCGCCATCTTCATGGCAGAAGCATTCGAAACCGAAGACAGCGGATATATTGCACATGCGCTCGGCGTGGTGGCGCGCGCCAAAGGCATGACACAAATCGCCAAGCAGACGGGGTTATCGCGCGAACAGCTCTATCGGTCCTTCAGCGGCGACGGCAATCCAACATTGAAGACGACGATTGCCGTGATGAATGCCTTGGGGATGCAATTGACCACGAGGCCACATCCCTGACGTCATAAAGCGCAATTCCATTCTCCCGACTGCGGAGCGATAGAAGGCGCAGCTACTCCGCCGTGCCTTCCTCATACTCCGCCGACATGGTCAGCCATTTGTCCTCATGCGCGGCAAGCTGCTGTGCCAATTGCGAGCGCTCCTTGGCCAGCCTTGTCGCCGTCGAGGGGTCCTTTTCGTAGACTGCCGGATTGGCGAGCTCGTCTTCGATACCGTCGATGCGCTTGCGGATGCGGTCCATCAGCGCTTCGGTTGCGCGGATCTCCTTGGCCAGAGGCTCGAAGGCGGCGCGGCGCTGGGCCGCCTCGCGGCGGCGGTCGGCCTTCGAGGCTTTTTCCGCCTCGCGCCGCTCGCGCCGGTCACCGGACACGCCTGTGACCAGCGTCTTGTAGTCCTCCAGGTCGCCATCATAGGGATTGACCGCGCCATCCTTGACCAGCCACAGCCGGTCCGCCGTCGCTTCCAGGAGATGGCGGTCGTGCGAGATCAGGATGACGGCGCCGGGGAACTCGTTCAGCGCATGGATCAAGGATTCGCGGCTGTCGATGTCGAGGTGGTTGGTCGGCTCGTCGAGGATGAACAGGTTCGGCCCCTCGAAGGCCGACAGACCCATCAACAGCCGCGCCTTCTCGCCGCCGGACAGGTCTTTCGCCGCCGTGTTCATCTTTTCGGTGGTGAGCCCAAACTGGGCGACACGGCCGCGCACTTTCGATTCCGGCGCTTCCGGCATCAGCCTGCGAACATGTTCGTAGGCGTTTTCCTCAGGCCTGAGATCGTCGAGCTGGTGCTGTGCAAAGATCGCCACCTTCAGCCCGGGCGCCACGGTCATGGTGCCGGTCTCCTGCTTCAGGCGGCCAGACAGAAGCTTGGCGAAGGTCGATTTGCCGTTGCCATTGGCGCCAAGCAGCGCGATGCGGTCGTCGGCATCGATGCGCAAGGTCATCTTCTTCAGAATCGGCTCACCGGGGGTATAGCCGACATTGACATTGTTCAGCGCGACGATTGGCGAGGCCACCGTCTTCACCGGCTCCGGGAAAGAAAATGGCCGCACCGTGTCGTTCACGATGGCCGTGATCGGCTTCATCTTTTCAAGCGCCTTGATGCGGGACTGAGCCTGTCTTGCCTTGGATGCCTTTGCGCGAAAACGCTCGACGAAGGATTCCATATGCTTGCGGGCGGCTTCCTGCTTGATACGGCCCTTTTCCTGCTGTTCTTTCTGCTCGGTGTACTGGCGTTCGAACTGATCGTAGCCGCCGCGCCAGAAGGTCAGCTTCTTCTGGTCGAGATGGACGATCGAATTGACGGCGCGGTTAAGCAGGTCGCGATCGTGCGAGATCAGCAGCACTGTGTGCGGATATTTGGAAACATAGTTCTCGAGCCACAGCGTGCCTTCGAGATCGAGATAATTGGTCGGCTCGTCGAGCAGCAGAAGATCGGGTTCGGAAAACAGCACGGCAGCGAGTGCCACGCGCATGCGCCAGCCGCCGGAAAACGAGGAGGCGGGGCGGCGCTGCGCCGCGTCGTCGAAGCCGAGACCAGCGAGAATGGTGGCGGCGCGCGACTCGGCCGAATGCGCGTCGATATCGGCCAGCCGCATATGGATGTCGGCGATGCGGTGCGGATCGGTCGCCGTCTTTTCCTCCTCGAGCAGCGCCGTGCGTTCGAGGTCGGCCTTGAGCACGATCTCGATCAGCGGCTCCTCGGTTCCGGGCGCTTCTTGCGCCACCTGGCCAATCCGGGTGTTCTTCGGCAGGCTGATCGAGCCCGTCTCGGAGGGGAAATCGCCAGTTATGGCCTTGAACAGCGTGGTCTTGCCGGTGCCGTTGCGGCCGACAAGTCCGGCCTTGGTGCCGGCCGGCAAGGTCAGCGAGGCATGGTCGAGAAGCAAGCGCCCCGCCATGCGCAGCGAGAGGTCGTTGATGATAAGCATGGCCGCGCTTTTGCACGGGAGACCGGCGCTTCGCAAGACCTTGCGGGCCGGTTGGCCACGCAAGGCATGAAAACGGCGCGCGCAATGGCGCCGTCAACATTGCAGCTCAGTAGCTTCCGGCTGCGGTCGGCCGCGCTCAGGCGCTGGCTTTGCCGCGCTTTGTCGCCTTGGCCACGGGGGCCGGCGCTGCCGGCTTGCGGCCAAGTCCCGTCGACTTCGCCAGCGCTGACCGTGTCGCTGAGTAGTTCGGAGCGACCATCGGATAGTCGGGCGGCAGGCCCCATTTGGTGCGATACTCATCCGGGCTCAGCCCATAGTCCGTCCTGAGGTGCCGCTTGAGCGACTTGAACTTCTTGCCGTCCTCCAGGCAGACGATGTAGTCGGGAAAAACCGACTTCTTCGGGTTCACCGCAGGAACCAGGCTTGGGCTTTCCGCGACAACGGCACCTCCGAGCTTTCGCACCGAGGCACTGACGCTGGCAATCAGGTCAGGCAGGCCGGAAACCGGCAGCGGGTTGTTGCCGACATAGGCCGAGACAATGTCAGCGGTCAGCTCGATAACGGTCTTATCCTCGATATTTGACAAATCTTTCACCCTATTTGCGACAAAATCATCTACCCCAGAGAAGAATTTCGTCGATGCATTTATTTAACCGCGTCCCCCAAACGGACCAGCAAATCTCAAAACGAATCAAGACTTGCAGTCAAATATTTTTTACGGAAATCGGCTCCGTGCAAATTAGAAAAGCTATTTTTTGGGGTCGGCAGACTTAGGCGGTCCGGTTGGAAGGCCAATATCTCTAAAACACGTGCCGCCGGTCGTAACGCGCTCCAACGTCTTTCGGCCTTCAGTTCGCAGTTTCCGTGAGACGGTGAAAACTGCTCTATCGGAGCCGGCGGCCGAAATCAGGCGTATGCGCGCCCTTCTTCGGTGCGCTGGAAATGCGCCAGATCGAGCTGCACGGAAGGGCGGCCCAGAACCGTCAGGATCATATGGGCCTGGCCGCGGTGGTGGGTCTGGTGGTTGAAGACGTGGTCGAGCGCCGGAGCCAGCCGTTGCGAGACGGTGCGCATGTCCGATACCGTCATGTATGTAAAGCGGCCCGACAGCGCCTTGTCGCTCAAACCGCCAACCCAGTCGACGATCCGCCGGTCCTCCGCCTCGCGCGCCATGCGCAGGCCCGGCAATGCCTGGTACAGTATGGCGTCCAGCGCCGTCGGCGCATCGCCCTCGCCGGTAAAGCGCTTCATCCAGATGCGATCGGCGGCCAGGAGATGGTTGAGCGTGCCCTTCATCGAGCCGAAGAAAGCGCCGACGTCGCGATTGAATTCCTCTTCGTCGAGATCGGCGGCTGCATCGTAGATGCGGCCATTGGCCCATTGATTATAGGCCGCAAACATCATGAAGTGCCGTTTCATCTTTTCTCCCGCCGGCCTGTGTCGAGGCGTTGCGGGATACCTAAACCGCAGGGAAGCCGCCGCCAATGACCATTCTGCTTTATGATCTCGTCGGACGCGACGCCAGCCGCCCCTTCAGCCCGCATTGCTGGAAGGCGACGATGGCGCTGGCGCATAAGGGGCTGGAGATCAGCGCGGTGCCGACGCGTTTTCTCGAAGTGGCCCGCGTCGAGGGCGGCGCATCGAAACTCGTGCCGGTGATCCGCGACGGCGAGACGGTCGTCGCGGATTCCTTCGCCATCGCGCTTTATCTCGACGAAACCTATCCGGAGCGGCCGTCGCTGTTCGGCGGCGAAGGCGGCAAGGCTATGGCGCGCTTCATCGAGCGCTGGTCGCAACTGACCATCCATCCCTATGTGACCACCGCCGCGATCATGGACCTTTATGCCATGCAGGATACGGAGAACGCCGCCTATTTCCGCCAGAGCCGGGAGCAGCGCCTGGGCAAGAGGCTGGAAGACGTGATGGCCGCGCGGGATGCCGGACTTGGCACTTTCAGGGCTTCGCTGGAGCCGCTGCGCTCCATGCTCGCCTATCAGCAATTCATCGGCGGAGATTCGCCCCTGTTTGCCGACTATATCGTGTTCGGCGCGCTGCAATGGGCACGCATCGCCTCGCCCTACCCGTTGCTCGACGACCACGATGCCGTGGCGCAGTGGTTCGCCCGCTGCCTGGACCTGCATGGCGGGCTGGGGCGCAAGGTTGCGGCGGCCGCGTGAAAGCTTAGCGCCTGACCTTGCGGCAGGCGCTAACGACCAGCCATCGGCTCCGATATGGCCAGATCTTATTTGGCCGCCTTTTTTGGCTTGCCGGGCTTGGCGGCGGTCTTGGCCTCTTTGGGCGCGGTTTTTGCCTTGCCGGCGACGGGCGCCTTTCTTGCTGGCTTGTTCACCGCGGATGACCCCGCATCCTCCTGGTCGATGTCGGCCGTCGCCTGTTGCCAATGGCGCTCATGCTGTCCGGCAGGTTGTCCTTCTTCCTGCCAGATCTGATGTGCGCGGTTGCGAATGCGCTCCTGGCGGTCGTCTGTCATGGTCATGGTCTCCATCCGGGCCGACCTCAGCGCGGCGCCGACACGCGACTATAGCAAGCAAAGCCTTATATTGCAGCCGTCCGATCTCGGGCTGGCGGCGGCATCGCCGATAATCGGCCCGGCATGCAAACGCGCATGGCGTCGACTTTCCCTGTCGACACCTCCATCGACTTCCTCTTGGCAATGGGCCGGCCGGCTTGTATAGAGCCCGCCACTCCCAATCCAACCAGACAAGGACGACCCAATGGCGCTCGAACGCACCTTTTCCATGATCAAGCCGGACGCAACGCGGCGCAATCTCACCGGCGCCATCACCAAGATGCTGGAAGATGCCGGTCTGCGCGTCATCGCTTCGCGCCGCGTGTGGATGAGCCGCCGCGAGGCGGAAGGTTTTTACGCCGTCCACAAGGATCGTCCGTTCTTCGGCGAGCTGGTGGAATTCATGTCGTCGGCGCCGACGATCGTGCAGGTGCTGGAAGGCGAGAACGCCATTGCCAGGAACCGTGAGGTGATGGGCGCCACCAACCCGGCCAACGCCGCCGAAGGCACCATCCGCAAGGTGCATGCGCTGTCGATCGGCGAGAATTCGGTGCACGGTTCGGACGCGCCGGAAACCGCCGCGCAGGAGATCAAGTACTGGTTCTCCGATACCGAGATCGTCGGCTGAGCCGACCCTGGCATTGTGACCGAAAAAGGCCGGCGGATTGCCGGCCTTTTTCATTGAAACGGATCGATCCGGCACTGCCGTTGAACCCTTGCCCGCGCTAAAGTCGGTCAGGCACAGGGAGCCGACGAAGCATGACCAGCACCATTCCCGGCTTCTTCCAGGGCACCGAGATGCCATCGAGCGGCTGGTGGGAGGTGCTGTGGCCCGACCCCGGTGCCGTGCTTTCGGCAACGGGGCTGAAGCCGGGCATGGAGGTGGCCGACCTCTGCTGTGGCGACGGCTGGTTTACGTTGCCCATAGCCAGGGTCGCCCGCCATGTCGTCGGCATCGATATCGATACCGACCTGCTCGACATCACCCGTCGCCGGCTCAATGAAAACGGCACGAGGAATTTCGATCTCGTAGCGGGCGATGCCTATGAACTCGCGAGCCTGCTGTCCCGCCCCGCCGATTTCATCTTCATGGCAAACGCCTTTCACGGCGTGCCCGACCGGCCACGGCTGGCGCGAGCCATTAGCGAAGCGCTCGTCCCTGCCGGACGCTTTGTTGTCGTCAACTGGCATCGGCAGCCGCGTGAACAAACCACGGTGCTCGGCGAGCCCCGCGGACCGAAGACCGAATTGAGGATATCGCCGGAACAGACCATCACGGCCGTCGAGGCGGCCGGCCTCAAATTCATCGAGCTGGTCGAGGTACCGCCCTACCACTATGGCGCCGTGTTCGAAAAAATGGGCGGGTGACCTCCGCCGACAGCCGTTTCAGGGCATCAGCTCGCGGCGCTGAAACGCAGGATCTCGCGGCCGTTCCCGTCGGCGATGGTCAACTTGCCGGCATCGACTTTATACGAGGCCGCCTTTGCCAGAGCCTCGAACAGCGCCTTTTCTTCCGCCATCACCTCGGGCGCGCAGGCCTTATAGGTCGAGCCGATGTCGCTGATAGCGATCTTCTGGCCATCGAGGTTGGCGGTGGCAAAATAGCTGTTGCAGGGACCGTTGCCGCCGGCCTTGCCTGCTTCACTCACCCGGAACGTCGCTTGCGGCGCGGTGATGGCGCCGACGCCGTCGACATAATCGAGCAGCCAAAGCTGACCAAGAACGGAAGCCATGGGCTCCGTGCTTGGCGTCACCATCTTGAGCATGATGTTTTGCGGCGCATCGGTCAGCGGGTCGACTTGATGGCGCTCATCCGAGATGAACAGGAGCCTGTCGCCGACGGTGATCTTGGCCTGCAGCGCATAGGTCATCCTCTGTTGGATCCGGGACGGATCGAATGTGACCATAAAGCTGATCGGCACCTGGCCTGCCGGCGTCAGCTTCTGTTCGCCGACGATTTTGGCGGGCGCATCGGCCAACGACACATCGGCAAGCTGGACCGAGAGCACGGCATTGGGCGGCAAGGCGATGCGCTCGCGGTAGGTCACCTCGCCTTTCAGGGCTTTTTCGGCGGCCATGGAGAGTTCCGGCACGGCAAGTATACCCACGACCAGAGGCACGAAACCGAAGACGAAGAACTCCGCTATCCTGTCCAGCATGACCATCTCCCTTCCCCGGGCTGGCCAAAGCCCAGGCTGACCAACAGCGAATTGGCCAAAGGATTGCGGTCAATGCGTGGCTGAGGCCGAATTTATTCGGACGGTGGCCTCCAGCGCCGTGCCGCCTGTTCGTCTTTCTCCTTGGCCTCGACCCAACCGCCTTCGGAGCCGTCGGCGCCATGCTCCTTCTTCCAGAAGGGAGCGCGCGACTTCAGATAATCCATTAGGAAATTCGCCGCCTCGAACGCGGCTTGCCGATGCGCGGAGGCCGCCACCACCAGCACGATGTTCTCGCCTGGCCGGATCTTGCCATGACGATGGATGGCGGTGATGCCCTGCAGCGGCCAGCGCTGAACCGCTTCGGCCGCGATGCGGGCGATTTCGGCCTCTGCCATGCCCGGATAATGCTCGAGCTCAAGGGCCGAGAGCGTCCCCTGCTCGTCACGGCACAGGCCCGAGAAGGTGACCACAGCGCCGATGTCGGCACGGCCTCGCGTCAGTCTGGCGATTTCGGCGGCGACGTCAAAATCTCGGCGCTGGACGCGCACCACAGGTACGACCGCGCCGGCCATCTCAGCCCCCGGTCATCGGCGGAAACAGCGCGATCTCGCGCGCGCCTGATATCTTCTCGCCGTGCTCGACATGTTCCTGGTTGATGGCGACGCGGATCACGTCGGGATATTGCAGCGCACGCTCGTATTCCTCGCCGCGAGACTTCAGCCAGCGCAAGAGGTCCGCGACGGTGTCGACGCCATGCGGCAAGTCCACGTCTTCGTCCGGCTTGCCTATACGCTCCCGCACCCAGGCGAAGTAGATGAGCTTCGTCATCCCTATTCGTCCATGATGTGCTTGAGGCCGGCACGGAAATAGTCATAGCCGGTGTAAAGCGTGACCAGGGCCGCGATCCACAACAGCACCAGGCCGGTCTGCGTGGTCAGCGGAAAAATCTTGTCGCCGGCCGGACCGGCGAGCAGGAAGGCGATAGCGACCATCTGGATGGTGGTCTTCCATTTGGCAAGCTGCGTCACCGGCACGGAGACCTTGAGCGCCGCCAGATATTCGCGCAGGCCCGAAACCAGGATTTCGCGACACAGGATGATGATCGCCGCCCACAGCGACCAGCCGGCAATGCCGGCATGGCGGTCGGTGTCGGCGGCGAGCAGCAGCAGGCATGTCGCGACCAACAGCTTGTCGGCAATGGGGTCGAGCATCTTGCCGATGTTAGAGGTCTGCTTCCAGGCGCGGGCGAAATAGCCGTCGAAATAATCGGTGATGGACGCCAGCAGGAAAATGATCAACGCCGACCAGCGGGCGAAGTCGCTCGACTTCAGATGTCCCTCGAGGAAAAAGCACAGCACCACCAGCGGCACCGCGATAATGCGGGCGTAGGTGAGGATGTTCGGAAGGTTGAACGCGCGCTGAGCCATATCCGGGGGAACTCTTTCTGCCTGCGTACTCAAATCAGAAGCTGATGTAGGGGGTCAACAGGCCAAAATCGATTGGCCAGCAAAAATAGGCCAATCTTGTCATCTCGCGGGCTACGCCCTTGCTTCGCCCGGGAGCTGACGGCCGCTTTCGGGCGACATGCATCAGTTCTCGTGGAAATGGTTGTAAACCAGTCTGGCCACCTGCTCGGAAATGCCGTCGACCTTTACCAGGTCCTCGATTGCCGCGCGACCGACCGCCTTGGCGGTGCCGAAATGCATCAGCAGCGCCCGCTTGCGGCTGGGGCCGATGCCGCCGATCTCGTCGAGCGGGCTCTTGACCATCTCCTTCTTGCGGCGTGCCCGGTGCGAGCCGATGGCGAAACGGTGAACCTCGTCGCGCAGGCGCTGGACAAAATAGAGCACGGGGTCGCGTACCGGCAGGGAAAACGAGTCCCTGCCCTTGACGAAGAAGCGCTCGCGGCCCGCGTCGCGGTCCTGGCCCTTGGCGATGCCGATGGCCACGACCCGGTCCTCGATGCCGAGATCGGCGAGGATCTTGCGCACCGCGCTCATCTGGCCCTGGCCGCCATCGATCAGGATGACATCGGGCCAGGCAGGGAAGCCGCCTGACATGTCGCCCTCATCGCTGTCCGCCTCGCCTGCTGGGGCATCGTCGGGCGCCACATCGCCATGCTCCTTGAGCAATCGTGAAAAGCGCCGCTCCATCACTTCGCGCATCATGCCGAAATCGTCGCCGGGCGTGATCTCGGTCGAGCGGATATTGAATTTCCGGTACTGGTTCTTCACAAAACCTTCCGGCCCGGCGACGACCATGGCGCCGACGGCGTTGGTGCCCATGATGTGCGAATTGTCGTAAACCTCGATGCGCACCGGCGGCTTTTCGAGCCCGAAGGTCTCGGCGAAGCCGGCAAGCAACCTGGCCTGCGTCGAGGTTTCGGCCAGCCGACGGCCGAGCGCCTCGCGGGCATTTTGCAACGCGTTGTCGGTCAGGTCCTTCTTCTCGCCACGCTGCGGCACCGAGATCGACACCTTGCGGCCGGCGCGGGTCGAGAGCGCCTCGGCCAACAGTTCCTGGTCCTCCACGGCGTGCGACAGCAGAATGGCGCGCGGCGTCGGCTTGTCGTCATAGAACTGCGCCAGGAACGAGCCCAGCACCTCGGCCCCTTCCAGCGCCGGATCGGCCTTCGGGAAATAGGCGCGGTTGCCCCAGTTCTGGCCGGTGCGGAAGAAGAACACCTGGATGCAGACCTGGCCGCCCTCCTGATGAATGGCGAAGACATCGGCCTCGTCGACGGTCTGCGGATTGATGCCCTGGTGGCTCTGCACGTGCGAGAGTGCCGCCAGCCGGTCTCGATAGATGGCGGCGCGCTCGAAATCGAGGTCTTGCGAGGCCTGCTGCATGGCGGCCGAAATCTCGGTCTTCACCTTCTGGCTGCGGCCGGAAAGGAAATCCTTCGCCTCGGCGACCAGTTCGGCATAGTCGCTATGCGAGATCTCGCCGGTGCACGGACCGGCGCAGCGCTTGATCTGATAGAGCAGGCAAGGCCGCGTGCGGTTCTCGTAGAAGGAGTTGGTACAACTCCTCAGAAGGAAGGCGCGCTGCAAGGAATTGATGGTGCGGCCGACCGCGCCCGCGGAAGCGAAGGGGCCGAAATAATCGCCTTTGCGCGAACGCGCGCCGCGATGCTTGTAGATGCCGGGGGAGACATGGTCGCCCGTCAAGAGGATGTAGGGAAACGACTTGTCGTCGCGCATCAGCACGTTGAAACGTGGCCGCAGCCGCTTGATGAGGTTGGCCTCCAACAGCAGCGCCTCGATCTCGGTGCGAGTGACGACGAACTCCATCGTCGCGGTCTCGCGCACCATGCGGCCGATGCGGTTGGTGTGGAAGCGGCCTTGCGCGTAGTTGGTGACGCGCTTCTTCAGGCTGCGGGCCTTGCCGACATAGAGCACGTCGCCATTGGCATTCATCATGCGGTAGACGCCCGGCGCATTGGGCAGCCGCTTGACCAGCGTCTGGATCACCTCGGCGCCGACCATGCCGTCGGCATCGCCGGCATGCGGCGTCCAGTCGATGGCGGTGAAGGCGACGTCCGGGCCGGCCGGTTCGACGATCTCCTCCGCCGCCTCGTCCTCGAGGTCGATTTCGGGAGGCAGGTCGTCGGCGCCGCCACGCATCTTGTGTTTCTGCTCTGCGGGACTCATTCCGTCATGCCTGTCACATCAGGCGTGCGCCATGCAAGATGCTGGCCGCCATCAAGCGCGATCATCTGCCCGGTAACCGAGCGGGCTTCCCAGAGATAGCGGATTGTGGCGCCGAATTCCGGCAATTGCGGGCCGCGTTTCAAAATGAGACCGGCGAGCTGCGCGGCAAAGTCGCTGTCGTCCTGGTGCGCGTTCTTCAAGGTCGGGCCGGGACCGATGGCGTTGACGCGGATGCGCGGGCCGAGCGCCTGCGCCATCATCTGGGTTGCCGTCCACAAGGCGGACTTGGACAGCGCATAGGAGAAGTAGCGCGGCGTCGGCCGCCAGACACGCTGGTCGATCATGTTGACGATCAGTCCCTCCTGCCCGGCTGGCAGAGCCCGGGCAAAGTTCTGCGCCAACAGCGCCGGGGTCTTCACATGAATGGCGAAGTGGCGGTCCCAGCCCTGCCAGTCGAAGTCAAGGACCGAATCGTCCTCGAACAGCGAAGCGTTGTTGACCAGCAGCGAGATCGGCCCGAGCGCGGCTTCGGCGCGGCCGATCAGGCGGCCGACCTCGGTCATATCCGTGAGGTCGGCGGCGACCACGGCGGCGTGGCCGCCGGCGCGGTTGATCCGCTGGGCAAGCGCATCCGCGTCATCGCGCGAGCGGTTGCAGTGAATGGCGACGGCAAAACCGTGGGCGGCGAGATCCTCGACAATCGCGCTACCGATCCGTTTTGCCCCGCCCGTCACCAGCGCCGCGGTGGCTTTGCTCATCTGTTGTCAATCCTCGGTTTCGGCGCGAAGGAGGGCGCCGGCAAATTATGGCCCACCACCCGTTAAATGGCGTTCGCAGCTGCGGCAACATTGTGGCGAAACGGCCGGTTCGGCATCTCGAGCCGGCCCGCAATGAGCCGGCCTCAACACAATATAGGAGGCTGGACTCCTTGCACCAAGCCACCTGCGGTGCAGCACGGCCAATCTGCTGACATTTCGCTGTTGCGAAGATGCAACGCCAAATTTCTGCCTCATTCGCGCCGGGGAATGACCCAAGTTCAGGTTCGCTTCAGCCGTATTTCGACACGACATTTGGAACCGACGAACGCCAGATCCGTTTCACCCCCCGGACGGGTTGATGGGCGATCGTAAGAACAAGCCTGTGTCCTGTGGCTTAAGGAGTAAACAACAATGCAAGCCAATCTCAAATTCGCACGGCCCCTGGCCGTAGCGCTCGGGCTCTTCGCCCTCGGTGGAACTGCCTATGCCGCCGATGTGGTCCAGGAAGAGCCGCCGGCGCCTGCCCCGGTCGCCGAACTGCCCGTCGCGTCCTGGGCCGGCCCCTATGCCGGTCTTAATCTTGGCTATGGCTTCAGCGGCCGTACCAAGGAAAAGGATTTCGACGTTGAAACCGATACCAAGGGCTTCATCGGCAGCGTCTTCGGCGGCTATCAGTGGCAGCAGGAGAACTTCGTCTACGGCGGTGAAGCCGAACTCGGCTACAACGGCGTCAAGGGCGACGATAATGGCATCGATTCCAAGGCCGGCTTCGAAGGCTCGCTGCGTGCCCGTCTCGGCTACGCTGTGACCCCGGAAATCCTGCTCTACGGCACCGGTGGTCTCGCCGGCAGGAGCCTGAAGGTGGAGGACAGCGTCCTCGGCGCCAGCGACCGCGCCACCATGATCGGCTGGACCGCCGGTCTTGGTACCGACATCAAGCTGACCGACAATGTGTTCGGCCGCGTCGAATATCGCTACACCGACTTCGGCAGCAAGGACTTCGATGGCATCGGCAAGGTCAAGGCCACCGACAACCGCGTCACCTTCGGCGTTGGTATGAAGTTCTAAGTCGTTCAAGCCACGACACGAAGAAGCCGGGCCTCGCGCCCGGCTTTTTTATTGTCGGCCGCTCACGCGGGAACGCAGGGCTTCAGGTCCGGGAATTTCTCATCGAAGCGCGCGGCCCAGCGGACCAGCCGGTTGCGGCCTTTTTCCCATTTCCCGGCGAAACGCAGCGCCAGGTACCCAAGGCAGGCGCGCAGCGCCATCTGGCCGGCGGTGATCTTCTTCGGCAGTTTCGGCGGATTGGCATTGAGCAGATCGAGCGCGGCGGTGATCTTCGCCCACTGGCGGTCGAGCCAGGGCTGATAGACCATCTCCTCGGGCCGCGTGCGGCGCTCATAGACCATCGACAGCGCACAGTCGCAGATGCCGTCCGCCAACGCTTCCAGCACTTCCGCTTCCAGCCGCTTGTCGGGATTGCGCGGAAACAGCGCGCTCTTCGACATCCGGTTGAGCTGCTGGGTGATGGCTCGGCTGTCGTGGATCGAGCGGCCGTCGTCGAGCACCAGCACGGGGATCTTGCCCAGCGGATTGGCGCCGATCAGTTCGGCCGGCTTGTCTTCGGTTTTGACAGGCGCCAGGTCGACGGCGATGCCGGCATAAAGTGCCGCCATTCGTACCTTGGAACTGTAGGGGGACGTGGAGGCGTAAAGCAGCTTCGGCATGGTCGGGTTCCTGTTGGCAGGCCGCCACTGTTGACCGGGCGCCCTTCCCCGCGCAACAGCCAGAAGCGGAAAAACCAGCCGCCAGCGGCCGGCGACCACTCCTGCATGCCTTGGTCTCTTGTACGCCTTGATCCGGATGCGCCACATGTGATGACGGCAACACTCCGACAGGCCGGACAAGACCAACGATCGTTCCGCCGCCGCACGATAGCGCGCAACAAAAGCCCACCGGACTTCGCCCTGCGGCGAAGTCCTGGGAGCTGCGAAAGATTTCTGGCGTCCGCCCCTCTCGTTGCGCCCCAATGCCAGAGCAGAGGGCGAGGGCCTCAACGGCACCTGCCCTCATTTCTGCCGACACGGTCCCCGGCGCGAAGAAACGTGACTACTTCTTCGCGGCCTTCGCCGGCGCTGCTTTCTTGGCGGCGGGTGCCGCCTTCTTCACCGGTGCCGAAGACTTCGCCGCGGCGGCCTTGGCCGGAGCCTTGGCCGGAGCTGCCTTCTTCGCAGCGGGCTTGGCCGCGGCCTTGGCAGCGGGCTTCCTTGCCGGAGCGGCTTTCTTCGCCGGAGCGGCCTTCTTGGCCGGTGCAGCCTTCTTTGCGGATGCGGCGCTGGCCTTGGCGGGCGCTGCCTTCTTCGCCGCCGGTTTCGCGGCGGCCTTGGCTGCCGGCTTCTTGGCCGGTGCCGCCTTCGCCTTGGGCGCTGCCGCCTTCGGCTTGGCAGCGGGTGCTGCTTTCTTGACTGCGGTCGCGGCTTTCGCCGCTGCCGCTTTTACAGGTGCTTTCTTTGCCGGTGCCTTGGATGCCGGCGCTTTTGATGACTGCTTAGCCATGCGATGCCCCTTGCGTTATGCCGACGACCGTTAATGGCCCGGCGTGTCATGCTTATCTGACTCGCGCCTCGCTAGCCAGCGAAGCAATGATATGATTTTCTCAGCTTAAATTTTCGTTGCGATCGACACATGATCGCACTCATCGTCGCAAAAATATGGCGTGATCTTCCGATATCGCCAGAAATTTGGCACCGACATTCTCGATACGCTGCGAGAGCGCGCCTGCCATGAGACTGCAAAGATCAGGAAGCAGCTTCGCGCATCGATCTTCGGCTGCGAATATCATGAGCTGCGGCTTATAGAGAATGATCATCTTTTGCAGACGACCGGTCCCTTCGGATTACAAGTGCAATGCGATGCGCCCATCTGGAGATCACCTTGTCAAGCCTGGCTTCATCACTGAATTGACAGATTACTCTGCATGCCAGAGTATTCTGGCAAGTGCGTTCGATGTCGTTCACAAAGGCGAAGGGTTAGTACTGCCCGAGGCAGCAGAGCCATAGGGTGACAGCTCAAGGTCCGCAGCATTGGAGCCAATTGATGAGTGCCGACGACATCATCCATCAGAGTATACGGCTCAGGATCATGGCCGCCCTGAACACGCTGGAAAGACGCGAGGCGCTGGAGTTCACGCAGCTGAAGGCCATGATCGAAACCACCGACGGAAATCTCGGCGCGCATCTCGATACGCTGGCCAAAGCGGGCTACGTCGATGTTGAAAAGCTTTTCATCGGGCGGCGGCCGCGGACACGGATCAGAGCAACGACGATCGGGCGCCGCGCTTTTCGCGGTCACATCGCCTTTCTTCGAAAGATCATCGGCGAAGCCGAAGCGACGCGAGGCAGGAAGTAGCACTGCGATCGCGCAAGCGTTGTCGGCGCGAAATGCCGGCACACATTTTCGTCACGGCTGATATCCGAGGCAGATGGCACCGAGCGCGACGATTGCGCAGGCGCCGACCCGCCGCGGTGTCAACGTCTCACCGAGAAACAGGCGTCCGATGAAGACCGCGAAGACGACGCTGGTCTCGCGGATCGCGGTGATGGGGCCGGCCGGCCCCAAGGCGAAAGCCGCCATCACCAGACCGTAAGCTAAAAGCGCAAACACGCCGCCGCCGAGCGCCTTCCAGGTTTCCGGCGCCTGCGGATCGACGGCCAACCGGCCGCGGCAGACGACGAACGCCGCGGGCAGCAATAAGCCGTAGATCAGCAGGACCCAGGCAGTGTACGCGCCAGCATTGCCCGCCGCGCGAACGCCGATCGCGTCGACGGTCGCATAGGCGGCAATGATTGCTCCCGTTGCGAGCGCATAGAGGATCGATTTGGCGGTGGCTCGTCCTCGACCAATTGAAAGACCCATGATTCCACCGCCGACGAGGGCGACACCTACCGTCTCTGGAATGGTGAGCCGCTGGCCAGCGAGCAGAAATCCACCGAGCGTGACCAGCAATGGCACGCTGCCGCGCACGATCGGATAGACCTGCCCCAGATCGCCATGTCTGTAAGCGGCCACAAGAAACATGCTGTAGCTGACCTGAAGACAGGCTGAGAACAAGACATAGGGCCAGGCCGGCGCGGCCGGAAGAGCATGGAAAATCACGAAGGGAATGGCGAGGGCCGTGCTGGAGAAGCTCATGACAGTGACGGTCCACAACCTGTCAGTTCCCGTTCGCAGGAAAGCGTTCCAACTTGCGTGCAGGAGCGCCGCAAAGAGCGCGAGCCCGACGACCAGCGGGCTCATTGCGGCTTGCGCGAAGTGGCGATGATGCCCAGGGCCGCCTTGCGGGCGGCGCGGATGGCTATATCCGCCTGTCCCATCTGCGCCATCAGGGTGGCACCTTCGATCAGCATCAGCAGTGCCGCTGCCACGCTCCCGGCCCGCCCGCGCGGCATTACCTCCGAAAGGATTGCTTGCATACGCTGCCTGAGGCCGTTCTTCTGCCTGGCGGCAGCTTTGAACACCGGATGTTGGGGGTCGCCGAACTCAGCCAGCGCATGAGCAAACAGACAACCGTGGAAATCCGGGCTGTGGAACCAGCGCTCGTGCCAGTCGAGGATTTTTCCGATTTTCTGCTCCGGCGTGGTGCACTCCCGGGCCAAGCGATCGAGCTGACACTCAAAACGCCTGGCGCGATGATCGAGCACTTCGACGATCAACTCGTCCTTGCTGGGGAAATGGCGATACATCGTCATCTTGGCCACATCGGCCTCGGCGATGATCCGGTCTATCCCAGTGGCATGAAAGCCGGCGCGCTTGAACAGCGCATAGGCCGTTTCGACGACATGCTGGCGTTTGTCGGAGACAGGCGATGATGCCACAGGGATCACCAGATGATGAGACAGGTCTGTCTCATCACGATGCGATCGATTCCGTCTTCTGTCAAGACAACAGAAAGGCGCCCGCGGCTGAAGCCGCAGACGCTAAAAAGAAATCGAGACTGGAAGCGGGTTAGCGCAGCACGCGGCAGCGGCCGTTGTAGACCATCCAGCGGTCGAAGCCCGAGACGCAGAATTCGACATTGTCGCCGATCGAGGCAAAGCCCTGGCCTTCCTCGATCAGGTACCAGATGGCGCGGTCGCGGCCATCCGAGAGGGCGACCGTGGCGCCGCAATAGCGACGGCCGATCGGCCATTCCTCGCTGGCCGGCAAGTAGCGATTCTGGTGGATGCGGTGGAAATCGGTGATCGCGACATCCGGCAGGTGCGGCACGTGCCGCACCTGGTAGGAGAAGCGGCTGGTGATCTTGTTCAGCACCCAGGCTTCGCCGCAAATGCCGCTGTCCTCCTCAGAATAGACGGCAAGATCGGCGGCTTGCGCCGCCTGGGTGAAGCCAAGCGATGTGCCAAACGGCGTGCAGAGCGAGATCAGGGCGGCAAGGGTGGAGCGGGCGAAGCGAGTCATGGCAGCCTCTCAAGGTCGATTGCGTGCACTGTGCGGGATTCGCCGGGCGGCGGTCAAGCGATTGCATTGACAATGGTTTCCAGGGTGTGGCCGCCGGCTTTGGCCACCGGCCATCAGCCGAGACGCGCCGCCAGCAGCAGCCCGCCGATAACGGCGATGTTAACCAGGAAGGCGGACCTCAGCACCTGCCTTTCCGGCCCGTGATGGCGCCAGAAAGGCAGGACGAGCAGGTTCGCCGCCACCGTGAACAGGATGAGCGCGCCGGCGGCATAGGGCACCGCGATGCCGATGGCGAGGCAGAAGCCGGCCGCGACCTCCAGCACCGAGCCGGCGGCGAGCAGGAAGACCGGAGCCGGAAACCGCCGCGCCGCCAGGTCTTCGCTGATCGCCCTGAACCTGACGAAATGCTCGACCCCGGCCCAAAGGAAAACGCCCCCGATCAGCAGCAGGCCGAACGCCGATGCGATATCGGTGACCATGGCCAGGCTCCGCCCGCCTCAGTCTTCGGGAACGAAGGCAGGATTGTAGACGACCTCCCAGAGATGGTCGTCAGGATCCTGGAAGTAACCGGCATAGCCGCCCCAGAACGTCTTCTGGGCCGGCTTGACCAGGTGCGCGCCGGCCTTGACCGCCTCAGCCATCACAGCATCGACCTCGGTCTCGCTGGCCACATTATGGCCGAGGGTGAGCTCGGTCGGGCTGCGGCCGCTCTGGCCGATGCCCGCATCATGGGCGATGCCTGCATCGTGTGCGATGCTGCTGCGTTCGAAGATGGCGAACTTCAATCCGCCGTGCAGGGTGAAGAAGGCGACGGCGCCGTGCTCGAACTCGCGGCCGATGATCCCTTCGCTCGGAAGCCCCAGCCCGGTGCGATAGAATTCGAGCGATGCTTCCAGATTGTCGACGCCAAGCGTGATGACACTTATTCGGGCTTTCATATCGATTCTCCTTTCAAGGGTCAGCGTTGTTTCGCCGCCGGGCGGGGAGCGGGTATGACTGGTCCGCGCAACCATCGCCGACAGGCTGCGTTTGATTTGCCATAGCGGAGGCGCCGCGAATTGAAGATTTCGGCCAAAATGCCGACGCTGGGGCCAAATTGGAAAGCCGACGAAGGCGGATGAATGGAAGCGGTACCGGCACAGACCACCGGCTTTTTCCGTGAACGCCCCGCGCATCCGCGGCTGAGCGGCGCGTTCGCTTCGGTATGGGTCCACTCCATGCAGGAAAAGGACGCGCCACCCGTCATCATCACGCCGGATGCGACGATCGACCTGCAATGGATCGACGGCCGGTTCCGCATCGCCGGGCCGGACAAGGAGCCGCAGGTCGAGGCGCTGCCCTCCGGCGCCCTGGTCATCGGCTTCCGCTTCCGACCAGGTGCCGCCGCGGCCTGGCTGGGCATGCCGGCGAGCGAGATCGTCGGACAGCGGCTCGACCTGAATGAGTTATGGGGTGCCAGGGCACGCCAGCTCGCGGGCCGTGTCCGTGCAAATCCCGATCTCGCTGTCCTGGTGAAATCCCTGGAGAACGCCGTCGGCCAATCCGGCGACGGGCATGAGGTCCTCGATCCGGTGATGCATCACGCTTATGACGCCATTAACCGCGGCCTGCCGGCCGGCGCGCCTCTGGTGCCCTTTCTGCTTCGCGCGCTGCACCTGAGCGAGAGGACCTTGCGCCGCCGCTTCGAAGAGAGTTTCGGCTACGGGCCGAAGACGCTCGACCGCATCCTGCGCTTTCATCGCTTCCGTCGCCTGCAACGGGTGTCCGGCGATGTCTCGACCGCGGTGCTGGCGGCGGAAGCCGGCTATTCGGACCAGGCTCATCTCATCCGCGAAAGCCGGCGGCTGTCGGGCATAACGCCCTCGGCATTGGTGCACGGCATATCGCGGAATGTAAGCGGAGCCGGGCCGGCCGCAGAGCCGCTTTAACTGTTTGTCGTGGCGCATCTGCGAGGACGCCGCCTGCAACCGGCATTCCGCCGCCGCTGCTACTCCCCTGCCAGCCAGTTCAGCGTCCAGTGCGCCGGCCTTTCCAGGACCAGCAATTTGTGCAGGACCGGCAGGAGAATGCGCAATTCACCTTCCAGCGTGAAGGGCGGGTTGGCCACGACCAGGCCGCTTCCGTCGAGACTGGGCTCTTGCGAGGCGGGCCGGATTTCGAATTCGATGTCGAGCAATTTCGGAACGCCGGTTTCCTTCAGCGCCTTGCGGAAGCCAATCACCGCCTTGCGGTCCTTGATCGGATACCACAGCGCATAGATGCCGCCCGGCCAGCGCTTGTGCGCCTTCGCCAGCCCGTCGACGAGGCGGCCGAACTCGCCCTCTTCCTCGAATGGCGGATCGATCAGCACCAGCCCGCGCTTTTCCTTCGGCGGCAGGTGCGCGCCGAGCGCCAGCCAGCCGTCGAGCTCGATCACCCTTGTCTGGAAATCGCCGGCGAATTCCGTCTTCAGCTTCGCGACATCCTTCGGGTGCAGTTCGATCGCCGACAGCCGGTCCTGCTTGCGCAGAAGGTGCCGCGCGACCAGCGGCGAGCCCGGGTATTTTTTCAATTGACCGTCTGCGTTGCACGCACGCACCGCGTCGAGATAGGGCGCGAGCAGCATTGCGGCCTGGGCTTCGGGCGCAGCATCGACCAGTCGGCCGATGCCGCCTTGCCATTCGCCGGTCTTCTGCGCCTCGAGCGAGGACAGATCGTAGCGGCCGATGCCGGCATGGGTGTCGATGACGCGAAAGGCCTTGTCCTTCTGCTTCAGATATTCGAGCAGCCGCGTCAGCACGACGTGCTTGACGACGTCGGCAAAATTTCCGGCGTGATAGGCGTGGCGATAGTTCATGTGGCGCCCCTGCCCCAGCGTGGCGGCGGTGGCTGTGAATTCGGATTTTGCGGCCGGCCGCCGGCAGAACGCAAGGACATCAGGAAGCCGATCAGGCCGATCGCCATCAGCGCGAAGCCAACCGGTCGCGCACGGCTGTCGGTCTCGCCGACACCGGAGCGCAAGACAAGATCGACCGCGCGTATCGGAATGTCCTCGGCGTCGCCGGGACCGACGGTGAAGACATAGGGGCCGGGGCCGACGGTCCCGATCACGCCGGCCTCATCGCGGAAGATCTTGTCGGGCAGTTGCGGGCTCGCCTGACGCGGATTGTCGGAATGATTGAACTGAAGCGTCGAGGCAAGCACCGTGCGACCGCCGGTGGCGGCTGTCAGCGTCAGCACCGTGCGCTGCTGCGAAACGATGCGCTCGGCCCTCGCGGTCAAGTCGACCAGCACCCTGACCGGCGCATCGCGCGCGGCAAGCGGCACGGTGACTTGCTTGAAGCGGCCGCCATCATAGACCCGCCAGCTGCCGATCTGGTGACCGGAGAAATTGGTCATCGCCCATGGATAGATGGCGCCGACGCCGACGCCAGCGAGCAGGATCAACAGGAACAGAAAGCGCATTCAGGGAATCACCTTGTAATCGGGCGTTGCCGGACAATCAGCCTGCATTGGCGCTGTCGCGCAGGCGCTCCATTTCGTCCAATAGCATGTCGAGGCCGAGTTCGAACGTCTTGTCGAAACCGCCGGTGCCGAAATAGGTCCCGGCCGCCATGACACTGGGGAAATCCTTCGCCAGTTGCTCGTCGTCGACGGTGGTCACCGCCGACGGGCCCTTGGCGTAGCCCGCGGTCTCGTCGAGGATCGCGCCCATGAGATAATAGCTGGCGGTGCGAAACAGCCTGGCGCTGAGTTCCGGGCCGAAACCGCCAGCCTCGAATAGGCCGATGACGCCGTTCAGCATGGCCAGACAAGGCGGCGAATTCATGCGGTAGACGACAAGGAATGGTGCGAAGGCCGGGTGCTCCTTCGCAACACGGCGAAACTCATGCATGACCATCCTGATCCTGTCGCGCCACGGCATGCTGTCGTCGGGGATAACCATCCCGCTGACCTGTCGATCGACCAACGCCTCGTAGAGGTGCGCTTGTGAGGGGAAGTGATGATAAATGCTCATCGCCTCGCAGCCGAGCACGGCGGCGAGCTTGCGCATCGAAAAACCGGAAAGACCCTCCTTCTCGATCACCTCGAAAGCGGCATCCTCGATCATCTCGCGGGACAGCCGTCCGCGTGCTCGCTTTTTTTTGATCGATGAGTCCATGGCCGCGCTTGACAACTTACAGCGTAAGGTTCATTTTTCATTTCACCTTACACAGTAAGGCTAACAAAGACCAGAGGAGGAAAACATGTCACACCATCGCATTGCCAAATCCGTGCATTCTTCCTTCCATCGTGCGTTGGCTCTAACCGCCGTGGCCTGCGTCCTCGCCGCGGCCCCTGCCTATGCCGATGACTACGATGCAACCATAAAGGACATCCAGTCGACCATGGGCGGCGTGCCGAGCTTTGTGAAGCAACTTCCCAAAGCGGGTCTGCCCGGCGCCTGGGCCGAGGTCAAGGCCATCGAACTCAGCGACAAGACGGCGCTGCCGCCAAAAGTAAAGTCATTGATTTCGCTGGCGGTGGCGGCGCAGATCCCGTGCAACTACTGCATCTGGTCGGACACGCAAGACGCCAAGCGCGCCGGCGCTACCGATGAGGAAATCCAGGAGGCGGTGGCGATGGCGGCGCTGACCCGCCATTGGAGCACCATCTTCAATGGCATGCAGGTCGATTTCGACACGTTCAAGAAGGAAATGGGCGGGCAATGAAACGACCCTGCGATGGTCCGCGCCTGCGGGCCATCGCAGACCTGCCGTCATCCGGCAGCGCCATGATCTTCGCCTTCGATTGTCATCCCGCGGGAGATGCCGCATTGAAAGTGCAATCGCAAGCATGGACGAGGCCGCAAATGGCGCCGGTCAAGGTCGACCCCGACAAGGTGCACGAGTTCGAGGACGCCGAGAGCTTTTATACCTGGCTCGGCGAGCATCATGACAGGGAAACCGAGGTCTGGATCAAAATCCACAAGACCGGCTCGGGACTGAGGTCGATCTCGCCGAAGGAAGCGATCGACGTCGTGCTGTGCTGGGGCTGGATCGACGCGGTGCGCAAGGGGCTCGACGAGAAGAGCTTCCTGCAGCGCTACACGCCGAGGACGAAGAAAAGCATCTGGAGCCAGATCAACATCGACAATGTCGCCCGGCTGATCGACGACGGCCGGATGACGCGGCATGGGCTGGCCGAGGTCGAGGCCGCCAAGGCCGATGGCCGCTGGGCGCGCGCCTATGCCAGCGGCAAGGACATGAAAATTCCCGATGACCTGCAGGCCGCGATCGACGCCGAGCCAGAGGCTCGGCAAATGTTCGAAAAACTCAGCGCGCAGAACCGCTTCGCGCTCGCCTTCCGTATCCACAACATGAAGACCGAAGCCGGGCGCAGGAAGAAGATCGAGACTTTTGTCGAGATGCTCAAGCGCGGCGAGACGATCCATCCGCAGGGGAAGAAGTAAGGCTGTTCATGTAACGAGCGACAGGTTTCTTCCGGTTCAATGATCGCGATCCGCATTTACCATTCCGCCAACGGCCTCGCGCCATTTATATACAATCAGATCAGGAGCAATGCCCATCATTCGATCCCCGAATGCATCTGAAAGGCGCGCGTCGGATTGCCGTCAAAGCCAACCGCAAGTATACATGGGTTTGGGGGACGATTTTATGAGCAACTCTCTTTGGAAGTTTATTTCTTCAATTCTGGGCGGCTTTCGTACTGCACGAGATCGGTCTGACGGCCGACGCAGCAACACAGGCGCGGCCCGAGCAACCGGCCTGGTCAGGTCGGCATGGCCTCGCGATCTCCAGCTTTTCTTTATCGAACCGTCGGGCAAGGATGTCGCGGAAGCGCTTGACGGCTGGACGTGGATCGGCTTGGACGGCCTGGAGCCGGCGGCGGTTTCAGCCTTTGGCGACATCTTCTTCCGCGCCGCTGATGGCTCGGTCCATCATCTCGACATGATCGAGGGGCGATTGTCCCCGATTTCCGCGAGTTGGGCGGAGTTTGCAGCACAGATGGAGGACGCCGGTCGCCGAGACGATCTGGTGTTGGCTGGTCTGGTGATCGCGGCGCGAAAAAGGCGAATGATCCTTGGCGCTGGCGAATGTTATGACTTTAAACAGCCGCCCGTGATTGGTGGTGAAATGAGCGTTGGGCAGATGGAAAAAACCTTCTTCGTAGTGAAGGTGCACATTGCGGGGCAAATTCACCGTCAGGTGAAGGATCTCCCGCCCGGCACGAAAATCAACAAGGTGACGATCAGCGACCGCTGACATCCCTCAAGCCTTGCGTTCCCAGCGACGATCGGGCGTCTGCTGCCAATAAGTCACCGCGTGGCCGGCGTCTTTCATCGTCTTCCAGTGCCCGCGGGCGGCCTCGACCTGGGCGGCATCGTGGCCGTCGAACAGGAACACGGCGCGCTCGTAGCCGCCAAGGTCCGGCGGCGCGGCTCCGTCCACCAGGAAACGTATCTGCGCCGCGTTCGGGTTGCCGTCTCCGGTGGTCAAAAGGATCGGCTGCTCGGCGGGATGGGCTTCGCGGTCGGTGGCGTGCGCGAGGAAGGAATCGTCACGGAACGTCCACAGATGCTGGTCGAGCGCGTCGCGCCTCTCCTCGGTGCCGGTCTGCACCACGGCGCGCCAGCCGCGATCGACGCTGCGCTCAAGAAGGCCGGGTAGCGCATCCTCCAGCGTCGATTCGGTCAGATGATAAAACAGCACGTCGGCCATGGGTCCCGATCAGCTCTCATAGTGGTCGCGTACGAGCCGGTCGAGCAGCCGCACGCCAAAGCCGGAACCCCAGGACTGGTTGATTTCGTTCGACAGCGCCCCCATGGCGGTGCCTGCGATGTCGAGATGCGCCCAGGGCGTGTCCTTGACGAAGCGCTGCAGGAACTGCGCGGCGATGATGGCGCCGCCATAGCGACCGCCGATGTTCTTCATGTCTGCATTCTTGGAATCGATCAGCTTGTCGTATTCGGGACCGAGCGGCATGCGCCACAGCCGCTCCTGCGTCGACTGCCCGGCTGTCGCCAGGCGTTCCGCCAGTTCGTCATTGTTGGAGAACAGGCCGGCATAGTGCTGGCCGAGCGCGACCATGATCGCGCCGGTCAACGTCGCCAGGTTGACCATGAACTTCGGCTGGAAGCGGTCATTGCAGTACCAGAGCGCATCGGCCAGCACGAGGCGCCCTTCCGCATCGGTGTTGAGCACCTCGATTGTCTGGCCCGACATCGAGGTAACGATGTCGCCGGGACGCTGCGCGTGGCCGTCGACGGCGTTTTCCACCAGCCCGATGATGCCGACGACATTGGCCTTAGCCTTGCGGGCGGCGAGCGCATGCATCAGTCCGGTCACCGCCGCGGCGCCACCCATGTCGCCCTTCATGTCCTCCATGCCGGATGCCGGTTTCATCGAATTGCCGCCGGTGTCGAAGGTGACGCCCTTGCCGATGAAGGCGACCGGGCTGTCCTTGGCCTTGCCGCCGTTCCACTGCATGACGGCCATGCGGGCGCCGCGCGGCGAGCCTTGCGCGACGCCGAGCAGCGACCCCATGCCGAGTTTCTTCATTTCCTTCTCAGCCAGGATCTCGACCTTGACGCCGAGGGCCTCCAGTTCCTTGGCGCGGGCGGCAAACTCGACCGGTCCCAGGACGTTTGCCGGCTCGTTGACGAGGTCACGCGCCAAAAGCACGCCGTCGATCACCGCCTCGGTCTCGGCGAAGGCCTTCTTCGCACCCGCCGGATCGGCGGTGTGGATGGTTATCTTGGCCGGCTTTTTCGGCTCGGCCTTGTCGCCTTGGCCATCGTCCTTGTCTTTCCTGGTCTTGTACTTGTCGAAGGAATAGCTGCGCAGAAGAATACCGGCGGCAAGGCTGGCCGCCTGCGCACCGCTTGACGAGGCGCCGACCACGTCGAGCACCACCGCCACGTCAGTCGCCTTGCGCAGCGACCCCGCGATGGTGCCTCCAAGCTTCGTCCAGGCGTATTCGTCGAGTCCCGATACCTTGCCGGCGCCGACCGCGACCAGCCTGTCGAGCGAGCTTGCCTGCGGCGTCAGCACTTCCACCACGCTGGCAAACTTGGCCGTGAATTCGGCCACCGGGAAGGCCCGTTCCAGCGTCTTGCCAGGATCATACGCCGCGGCGGTTTCGCTCAGGCCGCCATCATCCGCCGCCAGCACGAAGACCGTCCCCTTCCTGTTCGCGGCGGTCTGCGGCGCGGCGAATTTTGCGAAGGCGATCGAGGGTCTCTGGTTCATCATGTCCTGCTTTCGGGGAATGCGCGGCGCGCGAAGCGGTTGGAAGCGATCCGCGACATTTGGTCGTTTTCCGGCATTTGGCAAGACTTTGCCAAACGGGCTCCCCATATGGCACATGAATCGATGGCGATTCGTCGCGGCACGGCTCCGCTTTTTGGCCGCAACCTGTTGTTAACCATCGATGTTCGCCCTTTCTTATCCAATCCCGCCGACACTCCGCCCCAACGTGGCGCGCGATATGGGACGGGAACCGGATCGTCTGCCTGACAGAGCCCGACGCAGCCAGTTGTGCGGGCGTCGCCGGACGGCTACCCTTATCCGGTGGCATGATGCCGTTCGAGAAAATTGAGAAAAGCCTTCATGAAGGTCGTTGAACGCTACATCATGCGCCGTGCTTTCGTGGTCTTTATTGCAGCGCTGGCCTGGACGCTGGCCATTGTCTGGACCACGCAAGTACTGGCCAAGATCGACCTCGTCACCGACAGCGGCCAGTCGGCGCTGACTTTCTTCGAGGTCGCGGCCCTCATTCTTCCCTCGATCATTCCGATCGTGGTGCCCTTCGCGCTCGTGGTGGCGGTTGCCCAGACGCTCAGCGTCATGAATTCGGATTCGGAGCTCGCCGTCGTCAACGCAGCGGGCGCCTCGCGCTGGACCATCGTGCGGCCGATCATGATTCTCGCGGCCGCGGCCAGCGTCTTTTCCTTCGCCGTCGACAACGGCATCGACCCCTATGCGCGCCAGAAGAACCGGATGCTGGTGGCGGAGTCACGCGCGGATCTTCTGTCGCTGATCATCCAGGAAGGCACATTCCGCAAGATCGATGACGGGCTGTTCCTGCAGATAGGCGAGCGGCTCCCCGACAACCGGCTGGGCGGCATCTTCGTCGCGGATTCGCGCGAGGAAGGGGTCAACCTCGTTTATTATGCCAAGACCGGCAGCATCGTCGAACGCGGCGGCGAAAAGGTGCTGATGATGAATGACGGCGTCATCCATCGAAAGACCCTGACCGGCGACCTCTCGGTCATCCGCTTCACCTCCTATGCCTTCGACATGTCGGCTTTCATGGCGGCAGCGTCGGAGGTGACGCTGATGCCAAAAGACCAGACGACCCAGTACCTGCTCAACCCGAGTGCCAATGACAAGGTCTATCAGCAGCGCCCGAACGAATACCGGGCGGAGGTCGACCAGCGGTTCTCGGAATGGCTCTATTCCATGGTCTTCGCGCTGATCGCACTCGCGGTCGCCGGAGATGCACGCTCGCATCGCGAGGCGCGCGTCAATCCGCTGATCACGGCCATCGCGATATCGCTGTTCGTGCGCTGGATGGGCTTCTTCGCCGCCGGCAAGGCCGGCGAGGTCCCGCAATATGCGTATATGGTCTACGGCGTGCCGATCGTGTCGTCGGCGGTGGCAATCTGGTTCATCGCCTCCAACCGGACGATGGAACTGCCAGTGGCCTGGGCAGATTGGCTGACGAATCTCGCCAGCCGGATGGCTGACGCCTGGAATGCCGTCAAGCTGCGCCTGTCCAGGCGCAGCGCCTCGGGCCAGAGGGTCAGTTGATGGGCTGGACGCTGGGACGCTATTTCTTCTTCCGCTATGTCACCATCACCGTGTGGTTCTTCATCGGCCTGCTTGCGCTGGTGTTCCTGATCGATTTCACCGAGCTTTCCGGCCGCACGACCGGCCTGCCCGGTTTCACCTATGGAACGGCGGTGGCCATTTCCGGGCTCAGGATGCCGATGATCATGCTGCAGACCGTGCCGTTTGTCGGTCTCTTCTCGGCGATGGCGACGCTGGTCTCGCTCAACCGCAGGTATGAACTGGTCATCGCGCGCTCGGCCGGCGTTTCGGCCTGGCAGTTCCTTCTGCCGTGCTGCATCGGAGCGCTGTTGTTCGGCGTCCTGTCGGTCGGTCTCATCAACCCGCTCGCCGCGCACGCCTTTTCCTGGTCCGAACAGATCGAAACCCAGTTGCGCTCGGGCAAGTCGAATACGGTGTCGGCCGACGCCGCGCCCTGGATCCGGCAGAAAACCAGCTCCGGAGACACAATCATCGGAGCGCGCGCCATCCTCAACCAGGGCCTGGAGATGGCTGACGCCGTCTTTTTCATCCTCGACCCGCAAGGCGATATCGTCGAGCGCAAGGATGCCGCACGCGCCTACCTGCGGGACGGCTACTGGGAATTGCAGGACGTCAAGACCTTCAAGAACGGCACCATCCAGCCTGCGGCAAACGATCGCGTGCCGACCAATCTGAAGCCCGAATTCGTGCAGGAGCGGCTGGCGCGCCCGGAGACCATTCCATTCTACGATCTGCCGGGAAAAATCGAGGTTGCCCGTTCCTTCGGCCTCAAGGCAAATGCCTTTGCCATGCAGTTCGATTCGCTGGTGGCGTTGCCGTTCCTGCTCGTCGCCATGACGCTGATTGCGGCAACAGTTTCAATGCGATTTGCGAGGATGGGGCAATCGGCAACGATGATTCTGGGTGGCGTCGTTGCCGGGTTTCTGCTTTATGTCGTTTCGGTGCTGGTGAAGGCATTCGGCGTGGCGGGGTTCGTGCCGACTGTCGTAGCTGCCTGGGTGCCGGTCGTGGTGGCTATGTTCTTCGGGGTGACTTTCCTGCTATACAAGGAAGACGGCTAGTGAGGGAGGCCTTTTTGCCCAGTAACAGGCAGGCCGGTTTGGCGCGCCTCTATGCGGCGACCGCCTTGGCATGCCTGTTTGCATGCGCGGTTCCGCTGCCTGCGTTGGCGCAGGATGTCGGCGACATGGCGACCAAGGTGCCGTCCGGATCGCAGATGCTGCTGGCGGCCGATACGCTGGTCTACAACAACGACAACCAGACCGTGACCGCCGTCGGCGGCGTGCAGATCGACTATGGCGGCAACCGACTTGTCGCGCAGAAGGTCGAGTACAACCGCAACACCAAGCGGATGGTCGCAAGCGGCAATGTCGAGGTGATCAACAGCGACGGCACCAAGATCAATTCGGATCATATCGACATCACCGACGACTTCGCCGACGGTTTCGTCAACGCGCTCCGGGTCGAAACCATCGACAAGGCCTATTTCGCCGCCGAAAGCGCCGAACGCATGGGCGGCGTGCTGACCACCTTCCACAATGGCGTCTACACTGCCTGCGAACCGTGCGAGGACAAGCCCGACAAGGCGCCGACCTGGCGTGTGAAGGCCAGGAAGATCATCTGGAACGGCGAGAAGAAGACGGTCCGCTTCGAGAATGCGAATTTCGAATTCTTCGGCTTCCCGCTCGCCTACCTGCCGGCGTTCGAGATCGCTGACCCGACGGTGAAGCGCAAGAGCGGCTTCCTGATCCCCGGCATCGTCTTCAAAAGCGATCTGGGCGTGGGGGTGAAGGTCCCCTATTATTTCGCGCTCTCACCGACTTACGACCTGACCGTCACCGGCACCGGCTTTACCAAGCAGGGCTTTCTCGGCGAGGCCGAATGGCGCCAGCGCTTCAACAATGGCGAATACAGCCTGAAGATCGCGGGCATTCAGCAGCGGGATCCCGATGCCTTCATCGATGCCGCCGGCCGCAATGTCGATTCGGGCGAGGCGGGCGATCCGAACAAATTCCGCGGCATGATGGGCACACAGGGCCAGTTCGCCATCAATGCGCGCTGGAATTTCGGCTGGGACGTGCTGCTGCAGACCGACAAGAACTTCTCGAACACCTACGCCATCGACAAATATAACGGGTCCGTTCACCAGTCGTCGGTTTACCTGACCGGCCTCGATGGCCGTAATTATTTCGACCTGCGCGCCATGCATTTCGAGGTGCAGGAAGACACGCTCGACAGCAACATCGCTGCGCGAAGCGGCCAGCAGCCCTGGGTGCTGCCATCGCTCGACTATGCCTACATTCCGGATACGTCGGTCGCGGGCGGCCAGTTGTCGTTCAACGTCAATTCGCGGGTCATCCGCCGCGATGACCTCGACGAGACCTATTTCACCCCCTACTTCCCCCCTTCAGGCACGCAACGTGTGCGCGGCATCGAGGGCGAATCCGGCCGTCTCACCGCCCAAGCCGAGTGGAAACGGTCATTTGTCACCGATGACGGGTTGGTGCTGACACCCTTGCTGGCGCTGCAGGGCGACGTCGACTATGTCAACGCGTCATCAGCTTCACTCGCAGCCGTCAACCAGATGGCGACGAATTTGGGCGAGCAGGATGATATGCGCTCGTCTTTCGCCCGCTATATGGCGACCGCCGGACTCGAGATGAGCTGGCCGCTGCTGTTTTCGATGGCCAGCGGCTCCAGTCATGTGTTCGAGCCGATGGCGCAGGTGTTCCTGCGCCCGAACGAACAATATGTCGGCGGCCTGGCCGTGCCGAACGAAGATGCCCAGAGCATGGTCTTCGACGCGAGCACCTTGTTCGAGCGCGACAAGTTCTCCGGCTATGACCGCATCGAAGGCGGCTCGCGTGCCAATGTGGGCCTGCGCTATTCCGGTTCCTACATCAACGGCTGGGGCACCAACGCCATCTTCGGCCAGTCCTACCAGATCGGCGGCGAGAACTCCTTCGACGCGCCGGACCTGGTCAATGTCGGCGCCTATTCGGGCCTCGAAAACACCAAGTCGGACTATGTCGGCCTGTTTGGCGTCAGCAGCCCGAACGGGTTCGCCGCCTCGGTCAGCGGCCGTTTCGACGAGCAGAGCTTCGAGGTTCGCCGCGCAGAGGTAAAGGCCGCCTATTCCGGCCTGCCGGTGTCGCTGAGCGCCAAATACGCCTTCATCCAGGCTCAGCCGCTCTATGGGTTCACCACCGACCGCCACGAGGTCACGCTGGGTGCATCCACGCATCTTGCCGAGAACTGGCGCGTGTTCGGGACGGGAACCTATGATCTGCAGCAAAGCCTGCTGGTCAAGGACGGGGTCGGTTTCGCCTACAATGATTCCTGCTTCACCTATCTGATGACGTACTCGCAGTCGCGCGACCTGAACACCAGGGAGGTGACGCAGAGCATCGGCTTCAACCTGTCGTTCCGCACCCTCGGCGATTTCGGATCGTCGAGCAGCGCCTTCGATACCACCCAGTAGCCCGCGACATCGTTTCGCCGCATAGGGCTGGCAGGGACTTCACAAACCCCGAAGAAGGATGAAGTTGGGCGGGACCGGGACAGAATTGGGATGTTTGCGATGAGGAAATACCTCTTTTCAGCAGGGTTGGCGCTGCTTGTGGCGGCGACATCCGTGTCGATGACCATCATCACGCCGCCGGCTTTCGCCAGCGAGATCAAGTACGTCGTCAACGACATACCGATCACCAGCGGCGACATCGCGCATCGCGCCGCCTTCCTCAAGCTGCAGCGCAAGAAGGGCGACGCCGGCCAGGAAATGATCGATCAGACCTTGCGCATGGCCGAAGCCAGACGGCTTGGGATCCGCATCAGCGACGCGCAGGTCGAGGCTGCGTACCAGCGCTTTGCCTCGAGCAACAAGATGCAGCTCAGCCAGCTCGACGGCGTCATGGAAAAGTCCGGCGTCAGCAAGAGCCATTTCAAGGAGTTCATCCGCGCCCAGATGGCCTGGAATCAGGCCTTGAGCGCGCGGTACCGTTCCGGCGAGGGCGGCAGCGTGACCGAGCAGGACGCGGTCAGGCGCATGCTCGACAAGGGCGGCTCCAAGCCGAGCGCCACTGAATACATGCTCCAGCAGGTCATCTTCGTCGTGCCGGCGGCCGAACGCAGCGCGACGCTGGGCAAGCGCAAGCGCGAAGCCGACGCCATGCGTGCCCGCTTCAACGGCTGCAACACGACGCGGCAGTTCGCCAAGGGCCTGATCGACGTCACCGTTCGCGATCTCGGCCGGGTGCTGGCGCCGCAACTGCCGCCGGACTGGGCCGAGCAGATCAAGGCCACCAAGGTTGGCGGCGCCACGCCTACCCGCCAAACGGAGCGCGGTGTCGAGTTCATCGGCATCTGTTCGTCGCGCGAGGTGTCCGACGACAAGGTCGCCCAGATGGTGTTCCAGAGCGAAGGCTCCAACGACAAGGCGGCCGACGATCTCAGCAAGAAATATGTCGACGAGCTGAAGGCAAAAGCCCGCATCGTCAAGCGCTGAGGTGGACAGGGCGATGCGCGCGCTGGCGTTGAGCGTCGGCGATCCATCCGGCATCGGGCCGGAAATCGCGATTGCCGCGTTTCTGGCGCGTACAGCCGCAGCCCTTCCGCCCTTCTATCTCCTCGCCGATCCCGCGCTGATCGCCTCACGGGCGCGCCGCATCGGCGTTTCGCTGCCTATCGAGGAAACGACGCCAGCGCAGGCGACCGAGGTCTTTGGCCGCGCACTGCCGGTCGTTACGCTGTCTGCCGGCTTCATCGACAGCCCCGGCCAGCCTGATCCGGCCAATGCGGCGGGCATCATCGAAGCAATCGATCGGGCGGTGGCCGCAAGCCTCGCCGGCGACGCCGCGGCCGTCGTCACCTGCCCGATCGCCAAGAAGCCGCTCTACGACGCCGGCTTCCGCTTTCCCGGCCATACCGAATATCTGGCGCATCTGGCGGCGCGGCACAGCGGCGTGGAAGCGATGCCGGTGATGATGCTGGCAGGCCCCGACCTGCGCACCGTTCCCGTCACCATTCACATCGCGCTGGCCGAAGTGCCGAAGGCGCTGACCACCGACCTGATCCTCGCCACGACGCGGGTCACCGCCGCCGACCTCAGGGACCGCTTTGGCATCGCCAACCCACGGCTCGCCATCGCCGGCCTCAACCCGCATGCGGGCGAGGATGGCGCCATGGGCCTGGAGGACCAGCGCATCATCCGACCGGCGATCGAGATCCTGCGAGCCGAAGGCATCGACGCGTTCGGGCCATTGCCCGCGGATACCTTGTTCCATGCCCGGGCCCGGGCCGGCTACGACGTGGCGCTGTGCATGTATCACGACCAGGCGCTGATACCGGCCAAGGCGCTCGCCTTCGATGAAGCGGTCAATGTCACGCTCGGCCTGCCCTTCATCCGCACCTCGCCCGACCACGGCACCGCCTTCGATATCGCCGGCAAGGGCATCGCCCGGCCCGACAGCCTGATGGCGGCGCTGCGGCTTGCACGGCGGCTGGCCGACGTCGACGCCAAATTCGTCACGCAATGAGGCTCAACTCATGAGCATGGATGGGCTGCCGCCGCTGCGCGAGGTCATCGAGCGCCACGGTTTGCAGGCAAGAAAGGCACTGGGCCAGAATTTTCTGTTCGACCTCAACCTGACCGGCAAGATAGCGCGCGCCGCCGGCAGCCTGGCGGAGACGACCGTGATCGAGGTCGGCCCCGGCCCCGGCGGGTTGACAAGGGCCCTGCTTTTCAACGGCGCGCGCAAGGTCGTCGCTATCGAGCGCGACGAACGCTGCCTGGCGGCCCTCGCCGAGATATCGGCCCACTATCCCGGCCGGCTGGAGGTCGTTTCGGGCGACGCTCTGAAGATCGACTTCCCGACGCTTGCCGCGACCGCCAGTGATGGCGGGCCGGTCAGGATCGTTGCCAACCTGCCCTACAATATCGGCACGGAACTGCTGGTCCGCTGGCTGACCGTCGCGGAGTGGCCTCCCTTCTATGCCTCGATGACCCTGATGTTCCAGCGCGAGGTGGCCCAGCGTATCGTCGCCGCGCCCGGCAGCGAGGCCTATGGCAGGCTCGGCGTGCTGGCGGGGTGGCGCACGCAGGCCAGGATAGCGTTCGACGTGCCACCCCAGGCGTTCACACCGCCGCCCAAGGTGACCTCTTCCGTCGTGCATCTCGAGCCGCGCGCGACGCCGCTATGCGCCGACGTGAAAAAACTCGGCCGCGTCACGGAAGCCGCCTTCGGCCAGCGCCGAAAGATGCTGCGGCAGAGCGTTAAGAGCCTCGGCGGCGAGGCCCTGCTCGAACGCGCCGGGATAGACCCGACCCGGCGCGCCGAGACGCTCGATGTCGAGGAGTTCGTGCGGCTGACCAATGCGGTGTAGTGCCGCCGGCCGTCGAAGCGCGGAGCAATCTGATCCTTCGAGCGGATGCTTCGAACTACACGCCCAACACCGCTTTGACGCGCTCGCGCGTATAGGGCAGGTCATAAATGCGTTTTCCCGTGGCGTGGCGGAAGGCGTTGGCGATCGCGCCGGCTGTCGGGCCCTGCGCTGCTTCCGCGACGCCGAGATAGGGCGTGCCGGGATTGTCGACGACATGCACTTCCACGCTGTCGGGAACGGCGCTGAAGCGCAGGATCGGATAGGCCGACCAATCCGCGCTCAGGATGCGGGTGTCGTCGAAATGGACGGCCTCGTAGAGCGTCCAGCTCATTGACTGCAGGATACCGCCTTCGGTCTGGTTGACGATCGAATCCGGCGCCACCGCTTCGCCGCAGTCGACCGCCGAGACCACATGCGAGATGGCGATGGCGCCGCTGTCGCGATCGACCTCCGCTTCAAGCGCGACTGCGAGATAGGCGGCGTGGTTCTTGTACTTGGCGAAGGCGAACCCCCGGCCACGGCCCTCCGGCATAGGATCATTGCTCCAGCCGAATTTTTGCGCCGCAACCTCGATCACCTTCCTGGCGCGCGGGTCCTTCATGTGCCTCAACCGGTATTCCACCGGGTCGGCGCCGGCCGCGAGGGCCAGCTCGTCCATGAAGCTTTCGATCGAGAAGACGTTGCAGTAGGCGCCGAGGCCGCGCAACGACGAGACGCGCACCGGCATGTCGGCAACGAAATGCCAGTTCACCCGCTGGTTCGGCACGTCATAGAGCGGGATGGCATTGCGATCGCCATTGCCGAGCGGCGAGATCTGCAGCTTGGCCGGATCGGGCGGGAAATGCTTCGCCACCAGCCGGCCGGCGATCAGCGAACCTGCCGTTCCCGGCCGGGTGCCGTGACTGTTGCTCCACAGATCATAGTGCCAGTTGACGATCTTGCCGCCGGCGTCCAGCGTTGCGCTGGCGCGCGTCAGCATGCCAGGGCCATAAGGCTCCCACAAATGCTCCTGATCGCGCATCCACTGCACGCGCACCGGAGTGCCGGGCAACGCCTGTGCGATCAGCGCGGCGTCGGCCGCCGCGTCGTCGGCACCGTTGTGGCCGTAGCAGCCTGATCCCTCGGTGTGGATGCAGCGCACCTTTTCCGGTCCGACGCCGAGCATCTCGGCGATCGCCTTGCGGTCTGGATAGACCCCTTGAGTATGCGTCCACACCGTGATCAGGCCCTTGTCTGACAGGGCAACGGCAGCGGAGGGGCCGATCGACCCATGCATCTGGTAAGCGCGGGTGAACTGCGCCTGCAGCGTCTTTGCGCCGGCTGCCGTTTCGGCGCCGACCGAGGTCACGGTGCCGACCTCGGCGACCGAGCGTTCGAGGAAGGCGGGGATATTGTCCTGGTCCGGCAAGACCGGCTGCTCCTGCCACTTCGCCTTGGCGGCCATGGCGCGCATGGCCTGGACCGCCTGGAATTCCTGCCTGGCCACCACGGCCAGGAAGTCGCCGTCACGGATTACCGCCACCACGCCGGGCATCGTCTTAATGGCGGCCTCGTCGACGCTGACGAGCCTGGCCGAATAGCTTGGCGGGCGAACGACGCGGGCATGCATCATGCCAGGAAGCCGCATGTCCTGCACATAGGCCTCGCCGCCCGTCACCTTTGCCGGAATATCGACGCGGGCGAACGGCTTGCCGATCGCGTGATAACTGTCCGGCGATTTCAGCGCCGTGTCGGCCGATGCGTCCACATGCAGCAAATCCGCCACCACGAGTTCGCCATAGCCCACGGACTTCCCGTCCGACCCGGTGATCCTGCCGCTTGCCGCCTTGAGCTGGTCGGCCGGAACGCCGAGCTTCTCGCTGGCCTTGGCGACCAGGATCTGGCGCACCTGCGCCGAGGCGTAGCGTATGGCGGTGCCGCTGTTCTGGATCGTCTGGCTGCCGGCGGTATAGCCCTCGTTCGGCGTCAGCGCGGTATCGGCGGTGATGAGCTTGATGGAAGCCGGCTCGACATCCAGTTCTTCGGCGGCGATCTGGCGCAGCGACGTCCTGGTGCCCTGGCCGAGCTCGGCCTTGCCGGTGAAGACGGTGATCGAACCGTCGGCATCCAACCTGATCCAGGCGTCGAGCGAGGGGGTATCGGCAAGGCTGCCCGGTAGTTTCTTGGCCGGGGCCGGCGTCGCGGGCGTCTGCGCCGAGGGCGCGGCCTCCTGAGCCTGCACGGGGATGGTGAAGGACACGACCAGCGCGCCGGTTCCGGCGAGAAAGCCGCGTCGTGTCAGCTCGGGAAAGGTTGGCGCGTTCATCATGCCCTCCTCGCGGCCGCAGCCGGCGCCAAGCCGGCCGATTTCGATTTCATCAGGTCGCGCGCGCGGCTCACTGCCCGCAGGATGCGCATATGCGTGCCACAGCGGCAGAGGTTGGGTTCCAGCGCCTGCCTGATATCGGCGTCACCGGCATCGGGTTTGGCCTCGAGCAGCGCCTGCGCCCGCATCATCATGCCGGCGATGCAATAACCGCATTGCGCCGCCTGCTCCTCGATGAACGCTTTCTGCATCGGGCCGGGGCTCTCGATCGTGCCCAAGTCCTCGACCGTCTTGACCTCGCGGCCTTCCACCAGCATCGCTGGCGTCAGGCAGGAGAAGACGGGCTTGCCGTCGACCATCACCGTGCAGGCGCCGCATTGGCCAAGGCCGCAGCCGAACTTGGCGCCGTTCAGCTTCAAATCGTTGCGCAGCACATAAAGCAGCGGCGTCGCGGGATCGACGTCGACGTCGTGGGAGATGCCGTTGACGTTGAGATTGATCATCTGTCCTTCGCTCCTACATTGTCCGGGCCGCGCTCGATGCCGTCCGATGGCCGGACGCTGACCTGGTATTTTCCGCTCCTGGTGTCGGCGATCCTGGCGCCCGCATCCTGCCAGGCCGGCTTGCCGGCGAAGGCATCGCGCAGATAGGCCAGCAGGTCTTTCACCTGGTCGTCCTTCAGCGTCGCCGCGAATCCCGGCATGATCGCGCTCGGGCGTCCACCCGCCGCCGGCAGGCCGAACAGCACGGTGTTGATGACGTTCTGCGGATCTGGCGCGTTGACCGCGCTCGACAGATGGAAATTGATACCGCCAAAAGGCGGCGGACGGCTGCCGTCGTGGCAGGTGGCGCATGCTGCCTGGTAAATGACGGCTCCACGCGCCGCCGGCGTATCGGCGGATGTCGGCACCACGGCGGCGGTCGACGCCGGGTCGGCCGCGGCGCGGCCGCGGATAGCCTGCGCGGCTGCCGTCCGTTCGGCGGATGGTTCGCCCATGAGCGACATGACGTAAGTGGCCATGGCGTCGATATCCGCATCGGGAAGCCGGCCGAGATTGCCCGTCACTTCGCCCATCGGGCCATTGGCGACGCCGTGGTCGGCATGCCAGCCCTGCCTGAGATAGGCAAACAGGCTGTCATGCGTCCACGGTATCGGCGCCGGTGAAGTGCCGTCGAGCGCAAAGGCCGTCCAGCCTTCCGCCTCGCCGCCGGCCATATGCGATCCCTTCTCTTCCGCGCCGAACCGATTGCGCGGCGTATGGCAGGCGCCGCAATGGCCGAGCCCATTGACCAGATAGGCGCCGCGGTTCCACTGCGCGCTTTGCGAAGCATCGTTTTGATAGGCGCCCCTGTCGAAGAACAGCAGCTTCCAGCCGGCCAGCACGAGGCGCACATCGAGCGGGAAAGGCAGTTCGTTCGGAGGCGGCCGGTTGTTCACCGGTTGGCGCGTCATCAGATAGGCGTAGAGCGCGCGGTTGTCCTCATCGGAGACACGCGTGAAATGATCGAATGGGAAGGCCGGATAGAGATGCCTGCCCTCGCGGTCGACGCCTTCGCGCATGGCGCGGTTGAAGGCTGCCTGCGACCAGCGGCCGATACCGGTCTGCGGATCTGGCGTGATGTTGGTCGAATAGATGGTGCCGAACGGCGTCGGCACGGCGAGCCCGCCGGCAAAGGACTTTTCACCGGGCCTGGTGTGGCAGGAGGTGCAATTGCCGACCGAGGCCAGCACAGCGCCTTTCTCGATCAACGCCGGGTCGAACGACGATCGTTGCGGCGGCTCGACAGGATCGATCGCCGGCTTCCACGCATAGGCGAAAAATCCGGCGCCGCAGACAATGACGATGACAAGAACGCCCAGCCAGAAGCGTTTCAAGATTTGCTCTCCCTCATGGCTACGGTGAGACGCCGCCGAACCGGCCGTTACCGACCACGCGCGCGCTCTCGTGCGGGAGAAACTAGGGGCATTACCCTCTTCGTCAATTGTCTGATTTATGTCGCCGAAATGCGCATCTTGCAGGCGCGACCATCTCGAGCGCATCGTTTCGGACTGGTCGGCCTTCGGCCTGTCCGCCGGCCCATCTTTATGGGCAGAGGAAAGTGCTAGCTCGTCTTCTCGTCCAACAGTCCCGAGACGAAGTCGAAGAGCCCGGGCCGACGATCGCGCCGCAACCGCTCGGCGACAACGATGCCGCGCACTTCGGCGAAGGCGCGATCGAGATCATCGTTGACGATGACGAAATCATATTCCTTCCAGTGCTCGATCTCGTTGCGCGCGTTCTTCAGCCGCGTCTCGATCACCGCTTCCTGGTCCTCGGCGCGGCGCTTCAGCCTTGCCTTCAACTCCTTCATCGACGGCGGCAGGATGAAGATCGAGACGATGTCGGCGCGCATCTTCTCCTTGAGCTGCTGGGCACCTTGCCAATCGATGTCGAACAGCATGTCGCGCCCTTGAGCCAGCGCCAGTTCCGCAGGTTCGCGCGGTGTCGCATAGCAATTGCCATGCACCTCCGCCCATTCGAGCAGGGCGTCCGAATCGCGCAGCCGCTCGAACTCGCGCATGGTGCGGAAATGATAGTGAACGCCTTCGATCTCCGAGCCGCGGCGCGGCCTGGTGGTGACGGAGACCGACAGTTCGAGGCTGGAATCGCTTTCCAGAAGGTTGCGCGCAATCGTCGACTTGCCGGCGCCCGACGGCGACGACAGCACGAGCATCAGCCCCCGGCGGCGAATGCGGGACCCCAAATCCCTGGCGACCATCGGCTACTCCAGATTCTGGACCTGTTCACGGAATTGATCGACCACGGCCTTCAGTTCCAGTCCGATGGCGGTGACCGCGGCGGCGTTCGATTTCGAGCACAGCGTATTCGATTCGCGGTTAAATTCCTGTGCCAGAAAATCGAGCTTGCGGCCGACGGCGCCGCCGCCGGAAAGCAATGCCCGACCCGACGCCACATGCGTCTTCAAGCGGTCGATCTCCTCGCGAATGTCGGCCTTGGTGGCGAGGAAGGCGGCTTCCTGGTGCAAGCGGCCGGCATCGAGGTTGGCCGAAGCATCCATCAAGAGCCGCACCTGTTCGGCGAGGCGCTCGCGGATGGCCGCCGGTTCGCGCGACGGATCCGCTTCGGCGCCCAGCGTCAGCGCTTCGATGGCGTCGATATGGCCCAGCAGAAGCGTGCCAAGTGCCGCGCCCTCACCCTGGCGGGACCGCTCCAGCCCCTCCAGCGCCGCCTCAAGGGCCGCCATGACGGCGTTGTCGAGCGCTGTCCTTACATCCTCGGTTTCGGTGGTCTCGGGAATTTCGAGCACGCCGCGCAGCGACAACAGTCCGTCGGCGGTCGCAGGAGCAACACCAAATTGTTCCACGATCCGCTTGGCGAGCCCGGCCAGGTCCTTGAGGAAGGCCTCGTTGACAACGGGCTGGGACTGCATTCCGGAGGCACGCGTGATGGTCAGCGTCGCCTGAAAATTGCCGCGCGCGAAACGTTTCTGAAGCGTCTGCCTGATGGCCGGCTCCAGCCGCTCAAAACCCTGGGGCAGCCGCAACCGCACCTCGACGCTCTTGCCGTTGACGGATTTGACCTCCCAGGCAATCGAGGTGCCGTCATGTTCGGCGACAGCGCGCGCAAACCCGGTCATGCTCTGCAAATTCATCGTGCCTGCATACCCCCTGGCGCGTACTGCGGATACTGCTTGATCCGGCTTCGCGCACCTTCAGAAAGCCGAAATGCCCGCCTGCCAACCGGCTTACGAGGCGCCCTGACAAAATCCAACGTTCCTGCCTTCAACCGATAGCATGGACGAGCTGGAAAACACCGTGCGCCGCTACTGGGCCGCCCCCGCGTCGCCGTCAATGGGAGCGTCGGTCTGCCCCTCCACCTTGGCATCAGCCTTGGCCGCGTCGTCGACCTGCTTCTTCTGCTGGGCTCGATAGCGCGCGACGTTCTCATTGTGCTCGTTAAGCGTGGCGGCGAAGACGTGTCCGCCAGTGCCGTCGGCAACGAAATAGAGGTCGTCGGTCTTTGATGGATTGGCTACCGCCTCCAGCGCCGCACGGCCGGGATTGGCGATCGGCGTCGGCGGCAGGCCGTTGATCACATATGTGTTGTAGGGCGTCGGCTTCTGGATGTCCGACTGATAGATCGGCCGGTCGGCGGGTTTGCCCTTGCCGCCGAACAGACCGTAGATGATGGTCGGATCGGATTGCAGGCGCATGCCCTTGGCCAGCCGGTTCAGGAAGACCGCGGCGACGCGCGAACGCTCATCGCCCTTGCCTGTTTCCTTCTCGACGATCGAGGCCAGCGTGACGAACTCGTCAATGCTGGCGAGCGGCAGGTCGGCCGCGCGCCGCTGCCAGACTTCCTCGACCAGCTTCTTCTGGTCGGCCAGCAGCTTGTCGATCATCTGCTGGCGCGTGGCGCCGCGCGTGAAGCGCAGCGTATCGGTGGCGAGGCTGCCCTCTGGAGGCACGGTGGCCGGCATGTCGCCGCTCAAGGCGGGCTCGCCTGCGATGCGCGCCAGCGCCTGCTCGACGGTCAGCCCTTCGGGAATGGTCAGCGAGTACATGACCGACTTGCCGCTCTTCAGCAATTCCATGATGTCGCGCATGGACGCCCTGGGTTTGATCTCGTATTCGCCGGCCTTCAGCGCGGAATCATTGCCGAAGGCGCGCACGCCAAGACGGAATATGCGGGCGTCGCTGATCAGGCCGCGCCGCTCGAGCTGGTCGGCGATATCCTGGACGCCGGTGTTCGGCTTGACCAGGAAGGTGTCGCCATTGGCCGACGGGCCGGGCTCGGTGAATTCCTGCTTGCCGAAGTAAAGCGCGATACCCGCCGCCAGAACCATCAGCATCACCAAGGAGATGACGAAGTTCATGAACACGACGACCTGACTGCGCGAAGCACGCGAGCGCTTCGGCGGCGGCGTGCCGGCCTCCGGCCGCAAGGCTTCGGCGGCTGTCTTGGGCACGATCGGTCCCGATGTCGCCTGCCCTTGCCCGAACTCTCCGTTGCCGGCCGGATTTGTGTTCATTTCGCCCTACCGTTTGATCTCTCAACGAATCCCCTGCGGCAGAGTAGGGGCGAATATGGCAAAATTGACGACACGCCGAGGCGCCGTCCGGCAGGCGGACGGTCAGCCATTGTAGCGCTGAAAGACCAGCGAAGCGTTGGTGCCGCCGAAGCCGAAGGAATTGGACAACGCCACGTCGATCTGGCGGGCACGCGGTTTGTTCGGCACCAGGTCGATCGCGGTCTCACGTTCCGGATTGTCAAGGTTGATGGTTGCCGGCGCGATGTTGTCGCGGATGGCGAGGATCGAAAAGATCGCTTCGGCAGCCCCTGCCGCGCCGAGGAGATGGCCGATCGACGATTTGGTCGACGACATCGAAATCTTCGATGCGGCGTTGCCGACCAGCCGCTCGACGGCGCCGAGCTCGATCGTGTCGGCCATGGTCGAAGTGCCGTGCGCGTTGATGTAATCGACATCGGCGGGCGTCAGCTTTGCCCGGTTCAACGCCGCCGTCATGCAACGGAAGGCCCCGTCGCCGTCTTCAGCCGGTGCGGTGATATGATAGGCGTCGCCGGTCAGGCCGTAGCCGGTCACCTCCGCATAGATCTTCGCGCCGCGTGCCTTGGCATGCTCGAGTTCCTCAAGCACGACGACGCCGGCGCCCTCGCCCATGACGAAGCCGTCGCGATCACGGTCATAAGGCCGCGACGCCGTTTGCGGCGCGTCGTTGCGCTCGGTCGACAGCGCACGGCAGGCAGCGAAGCCAGCGATAGACAGTCGCGTCACGGGCGCTTCGGCGCCGCCGGCGACCATCACGTCGGCATCGCCCCAGATGATCAGCCGGGCAGCGTCGCCGATCGCATGCGCGCCGGTCGAGCAAGCGGTGACGACGGCATGATTGGGGCCTTTCAGCCCATGCCGGATCGAAACCTGGCCGGAGACGAGATTGATGATCTGGCCCGGGATGAAGAAGGGGCTGATGCGGCGCGGGCCGCGCTCCTTCAGGATCATCGCATTCTCGGCGATGCCTTCGATGCCGCCAATGCCCGAACCGATCAGAACGCCGGTGGCGCACTGCTCGGCATGGGTCTTCGGCTGCCAGCCGGAATCCTTCAGCGCCTCGTCGGCGGCTGCGATCCCGTACAGGATGAAGTCGCCGATCTTGCGCAGTTCCTTCGGCTCGAGCACCGCCTCGGGATTGAAGGTGGCGTTGCTGCCGTCACCACGCGGAACGACATGGGCGATCTTGCAGGCAAGATCCTCCACCTCGAACTCGGTGATGCGCTTGGCGGCGCTGCGGCCGGTCAGAAGTTCCTTCCAGCTGTGCTCGAAGCCCATGCCGAACGGCGACAGCAACCCAAGGCCCGTGACGACGACACGCCTCATCGCAGGTCCTCCCCGGTGATGACTGCGGAAAGCGTCAGGCCGAAGCCTTGTCGATGTACTTCACGGCATCGCCCACCGTCAGGATGGTTTCAGCCGCGTCGTCGGGGATCTCGACGCCGAATTCTTCTTCGAACGCCATGACGAGTTCGACCGTGTCGAGACTGTCGGCGCCCAGATCATCGATGAAGCTCGCCTGCTCCGTCACCTTGTCGGCATCGACGCCCAGGTGCTCGATGACAATCTTCTTGACGCGCTCTGCGGTGTCACTCATTTGGGGCATCCTCGTCTTTTGGTTGTCTGTCTTCGTTAGCGGGCGGAATGCCGCTAATCAAGCTGAAAGATGGTCCCGCCGGAAACGCAATGGCCGCAGACCGGTTTTTGCCCGAACCGCGGGGTTGCGGGCCGCATTACACGAAAAATCGTGGGCGTCCAAGCCGAAATGGTCGCTTTTCACAGCCCGCCCGAGCGTTGCCTGTCGCCGTCTCAAAGCCACCGCGAATGCCCGGGCCCGGCCCGAAATGCATGCTTTGGCCGACCCGATCAGATCATCGCCATACCGCCGTTCACATGGATGGTTTGACCGGTGACGTAGCCGGCCTCGTTGGAGGCAAGGTAGGCGACGGCGGACGCCACTTCGGCGCTGGTGCCCATGCGGCGCGTCGGGATCGCGGCCATGATCGCCTCCTTCTGCTTGTCGTTGAGCTTGTCGGTCATCGCCGATTCGATGAAGCCCGGGGCGACACAGTTGACGGTTATGCTGCGGGTGGCGATCTCCTGCGCCAGCGATTTGGAAAAGCCGATCATGCCGGCCTTGGAGGCGCAGTAGTTGGTCTGGCCGGGATTGCCGGTGACGCCGACCACCGAGGTAATGTTGATGATGCGGCCGTGGCGGCGGCGCATCATCGGATGGGTCAACTCTCGCGTCAGCCTGAACACGGCCGTCAGGTTGACTTCGAGCACGCTGTCCCAGTCGGCGTCCGACATGCGCACGAACAGTCCGTCCTTGGTGATGCCGGCATTGTTGACCAGGATGTCGACGCCCTCGAGATCGGCCTCCGCTTTCTGGCCGAGCGCCTTGACCTCGTCGCGGTTCGACAGGTCGGCCGGAAACAGCTTCACCCGGTCGCCAAGTTCGGCGGCCAGCGCCTCCAGTTTCTCGATGCGCGTGCCGTGCAGGCCGACGACGGCGCCCTGCGCATGCAACACCCTGGCGATCGCCTCGCCGATGCCTCCCGACGCGCCGGTGACAAGTGCCTTGCGGCCGGTCAGTTCGAACATGTGTTTTCCTCTTTGGTTTCGGAAGCTCAGCGAGCAACCTTATCTGTATACGTCGTGCCGGTGTCCGATTGCCATCATCAACGGAATATCTTCAGCGATACAAGCCGCGCCATCAATTCACACGCGGCGCTTCACCCGAGCGCCGCCAATGCGGCCTCGACCTCCGCCGCGGTTCCGACCGATGTCGTGGCGATGTCGCGGTTTATGCGCCGGGCCAGCCCTGAAAGCACTTTTCCCGCGCCGACTTCATAGAGCGTGGTGACGCCGTTCGCGCCGAACCACTCCACTGTCTCGCGCCAGCGCACGCGGCCGATCACCTGTTCGAACAGACGGCGCGCAATGACGTCGGGATCGCTGGTCGGAGTGACCGTGACATTGGAGACGAGCGGCACAACAGGCGCGTTCTTTGTTACGCCAGCCAGCGCTTCCCGCATGATCTCGGCGGCAGGCGCCATCAGCGCCGAATGGAAGGGCGCGGAGACCTGCAGCATCAGCGCCCGCTTGGCGCCTTTTTCCGTGCACAGTTTGGCGGCCAGTTCGACCGCTGCCCTGGCGCCGGAAATCACCAGCTGGCCACCGCCATTGTCGTTGGCGATCTGGCAGACCGAGCCTTTGGCAGCCTCGGCGCAGGCGGCTTCGACATCGGCCTGCTCCAGCCCGATGATCGCCGCCATGGCGCCTTCGCCGGCCGGCACCGCCGCTTGCATGGCATTGCCGCGGATGCGCAGCAGCCTGGCGGCATCGGCAACCGAAACGAAGCCGGCGGCGGCGAGCGCCGAATACTCGCCCAGCGAATGGCCGGCGACGTAAGCGACCTTGTCCTTCAGCGAGAAACCGCGCGCTTCCAAGGCCCTGATCGCGGCCAGCGATACAGCCATCAGCGCCGGCTGCGCGTTGGCGGTCAGCGTCAGCGTCTCTTCCGGCCCTTCCCAGATCAGCTTCGACAGGTTTTCGCCGAGCGCGTCGTCGACTTCGCTAAAAACCCTACGCGCCTCGGGGAAGGCATCGGCGAGGTCCTTGCCCATGCCGACAGCCTGGCTGCCTTGTCCCGGGAAGGTGAATGCAACGGCCATGTGTGGGCTCCCAAAGCTCGGTTCTGCTTGCCTGATACACGAATTTTCCTGCCTGTGACGCAACGCGGCCTGCCAAGTCAAGCCCGGTTCGGCCCGGCCGCTCGGCAGCTTTGCGGGCCGAGTGACTGTTCCAAAAGGCTTTTTGGCGATCACTCCTGATGAAAACCGCTCACGAATCGTTTGCTGGCTCTTCTTATTTCCGCCACAGGCGCTAGCTTTGCGTGACAATTCCATGACAATCGAGTGACGGGTCTGTCGCTGGGTGGGGAAGTTAAAGTGGCTAGGATTTCGAAAGGCGCAGGCAAAGCCGCGCCACAGTTTCTGGAAGACGATCCTTCCACCGGCTACCTGCCGGGACGGAAGTGGCCGACCATACGCTATGGGCTGACCAGCCTGCTGATCGCGGCCGTCCTGGTGTTCGCCATCGAATTGATCGTGCGCGGCGACTTCGCCGGCACGGTTTCCTTCTTCCTGCAGCCGCTCAAGCCGGGCTGGACCACGATCGTGGTGTTCGCCCTGGTTCTGATCGGCCTCGATGCCGTTTTCGGCCGCAGCTATCAAAGCCTGATGATCGTCGCGCCGCTGACGCTCTCGCTGGCTTTCATCGGTCATCAGAAATCGCATTATCTCGGCGATCCCCTCTACCCGACCGATTTCCTCTACTCCCGCCAGATCGTGGCGCTGCTGCCGCTTCTGGTGCGTGACCGCCCGATGACTGCCCTTGCCATGGTTGTCGGCATCGTCGCCGGCCTGTCGCTGCTCATCTATGGCTGGCGGGTCTGGCGTCGAAAGGTGCCGATACTCAGTCGCAAGGGCCGTCTCGCCCGGCTGACGCTGGCGGTGCCGCTGCTCGCCTTCTTCGTCTCGATCATGGACTATGCTACCTTCTCCTGGACCCGGGACCGGCTGCAGATCATCCCGATCATGTGGGACCAGAAGGAAAATTACGCCTCCAACGGCTTTGCGCTCGCCTTCGCGCTTAACGTGCCGATGGCGCATGTCTCGGCGCCGCCAGGCTATTCGGAAAAGACGATCGCGGCCATCGACAGGCCGCAGGTGACCGCCTCTGTGCCCCAGGAAAAGCCCGACATCATCGTCGTCATGAGCGAATCCTTCTGGGATCCGACCAAGCTGCCCGGGGTCACCATCACGCCCGATCCGATCCCCAACGTGCGGGCGCTGCGTTCGGGCTCCATGTTCTCACCCGAATTCGGCGGCATGACCGCCAACATCGAGTTCGAGGCACTGACCGGCTTCTCCAACGCCTTCCTGCCGGCCGGCAGCATCCCCTACCAGCAATATGTGCGCACGCCGACGCCGTCGCTGGCGACTTTCCTGAAGAGGGAGGGCTACAGGGCGCGCGCCATCCATCCGGGCACCAACTGGTTCTGGAACCGCGGCGCGGTCTATGCCGATTTCGGCTTCGACGACTTCAGATCGGAAGAGACGCTGCCGCCGATGCAAAAGCGCGGGCCGCTGGCATCCGACGCGGCGATGACGGACGAGATCATCAGCGAGGCCGATGCCAGCGATGCCCCGGTGTTCTTCTTTGCCGTCAGCCTGCAGAACCACGGCCCTTACGAGCCGAACCGCTACTACAACCCGACCCACACCGTGCAGGCGCCGATCAGCCAATGGGCGCGTGAATCGCTGCTGAGTTACACCGAGGGCTCGGCGGACGCGGACCGCGGTCTCGGACGCCTGGTCGAATGGGCAAAGAAACGCTCTCGCCCCACCGTCATCGCCTTCTTCGGCGACCATCTGCCGCCACTTGGGCCGGTCTATGTCGAGACCGGGTTCATGAAGGACAATGTCGCGCCGAGGAAGGAGGCTTCCGCCGAGGCGGCGCTGGAGCATCATCAAACGCCGCTGATCATCTGGTCGAACCGCACCGGCCCGGCCAAGGACATGGGCGCCGTCAGCCCCGCCTTCCTGCCCTATCACATCCTGAAAACGGCCGGCATCACCCACCCCTACTACACCGGCTTCCTGGGAGAGATGCGCGAACGCTACCGCGTGGTCGACCGCAATCTGCTGTTGACGCCGGCGGGAGAAGCCACGCCCGATTGGGCGCGGCAGAAGGAAATCGACCCGGCAATCCGCGATTTCCGGCTGCTGCAATACGACATGATGTTCGGCAAACGCCACGCGGCGCCCGACTTCTTCCCCGAAACGGTGGACAAGGTCGTCGCCCATATGAGCTGAGATTCGCGGCATCCTTCTGGATGCCGCCCAGCGGGTCGAGCGTTCAATTCGTCAGTTGCAATTTCGAGAATTTGTTGGCGATCTGCTGGAACACGTTCGGCAGTTTGTTTGGATCGTTGACGGCGTAATAGTCGCTGGGATCCGAGGCGCAAGCGCTGTAAAGCGTGCGGTTGGCGGCGGTGTCGGATTGCAGCACCATCGTGTAGATTTCGGCGCCCTGGTTCTTCAGCTGCGTGCAGACGCTTTTGGTCCATCCGTCGACATTGCGCGCGGCGGTCGTCTGATTGTCCGATCCAAGCCGACCGGCAGCGCCATAGGCTGAGCCGGCGAGAAAACCATAGGACGTATAGTCGGACTTGGTCGTCTCGTTGCTGGCGCCGTAGACGACATTCTCCCCGTCGGTGAGCAACATGACGATCTTGCTCACCCCGGGCGTCTTCCAAGGCGTCCCCTCAACATAGGGCGCACTCGGCGACAACACCCGCTGGCCCCAGGCCAGGCCCTCGGAAACATTGGTGCCGGACCCCGCCCATGCAAGCATCTTGGCGGCCGCCTGGCGAAGCTTTGTAAAGTCTTCCGTCAAGGGGACGATTGGCGAGGGACAGGACCGGTTTGGCCCTACCGTCAGTTGCAAAGCGTTTGGATCGTTTGTGACCGCGGTGGCAATGGCGGTGTTCTGCGGCGCCACATATTTGGCGACCGTTTCAAGATCACCCCTCAAAACGCCGGCAGCACTTCCAAGCAAGCCGCTCAGATCTATTCCGAGAATATTCAGTCCGCCATTCTGAGCTAGTTTGGTCTCATCGGGGGCGTCGTCGATAAAGGAATTGTTGTAGTGATAGGCGTCGTTTGAATAGCCGCTGGAAGGTCTCGTGCCATTTCCCGGACTGTCCGGCGCGAAATACGGCACGAACAGAGTGTCGGGGTAACGGGGATCGGGCGGCGTATCGGCGATATTAAGGGCACCAGGGCGCGCCTCGACGCAGCCTTTCCAACCCGTATCCTCCCCCTTGTCGTCCTTCCACCCCGTCAACCTGGCGGCAGAGGCCGGATCTTTCATCAACTGCCTGAACAGCGCCATGTGATTGGGACGCCTGCCCTTGATGATGGGGAAATTGATTCCATTGGTGGATGACTTGCCGTCCATATCGATCCAGGACGGGTCGAACCCATCGCCATTAACATTGACAGCCGTGACGAAGGGAACCAGCGCCACGCGGACCTTGCGCGTCGGTGATTGCGCCGCTTCCAGATATTTGAGCAGATTGTCCGTCGCTGTCTTGAGGGCAGCAATTTTGGCGCCGGCCATCGAGCCGGTGTTGTCCAGCACCAGCACGACTTCGAGCTGGTTGTTCGATTCGACCGCCGAGGCATCGACCACGATGTGTCTGTTCTGGCCGAACAGGAAGGCGAAGTTCAAATTGACGTCCGCCGAGGCCACCGCCTTCGTCTTGACGAAATTGACGCCCCTGTCGACGGTCAGCGTCGCCTGCGCATTTGTGAGCTCGCCATGTCCGGCTACGTTGGCCTGGAAATAGCGGTTGAAGGCGTCGGTGCGGGTGATGTCCAGATCGCCGAGATGCGAGGAAGCGAGATTTGCCGCGTCGAGCGCATTCTGCAAGTTGCTCTTGGCCCGCATGATGGTGGAGACATCGGTTGCGAAGGCCACCGCCGACAGGATGGCCGGCAAGCCGATCCCGAGCAAAAGCGCGAAATTGCCGCTTTTCGAGCGCCAGAATTTCTTGAGAAGCATCCTTACCCCCGGAAATGCCTAGCCCGTTGCTGACAGCGGGATGCCGCTTTTTGCGCCAGACATGATGAATCGGCGGTTGATGCCGGGGCCGCAACCCCATACACCTGTCATGGTGGTTAAGGTCTGGTTTCCGGGAACCATGACGTCCCGTCGCCGCACATGCCGGTTTTTCCGGCCCTGCGACATCCGGGATTGCCGCCTGCTCTTGCCTTCCATGTGGATTGCTATATAGACGCCGCCAATCTGCCGGTCCCAGCTGGGGGCTGAACGGAGGGCCGGAGGTTTTCGAAACCTTCGCGTGAAGCCAAAAGCGCTTCCGCCTCCCGTGTCTCCGCTCTCGACCGTCTCGTCATGCTCCTTTCTTCCCCGCTCCTGGCGGGTCAGAGAAGTTGCAGAGGCTTTTGCCGCCGGGAACCGGGAGAGAAACGAAGAAAGGCGAAAAGACATAATGGCTCTTTACGAACATGTGTTTCTTGCCCGGCAGGACCTCTCGCAGCAGCAGGTCGATGCGCTTGTCGAACAGTACAAGGGCGTCATCTCCGCCAATGGCGGGTCCGTCGGCCGGGTCGAGAACTGGGGACTGAAGTCCCTCACCTACCGGGTCAACAAGAACCGGAAGGCATACTACACGCTGATGGATCTTGACTGCCCGCCGGCAGCGCTCAACGAAATGGAGCGCCAGATGGGCCTGTCCGAGGACGTGCTGCGTTTTCTGACCATCAAGGTCGATGCGCATGAGGAAGGTCCCTCCGCCATGATGCAGAAGCGCGAAGAGCGCTCGGAACGCGGCGGCTTCGGCGACCGTGACCGCGGCGACCGTGGTCCGCGCTCGTTCGGCGACCGTGATCGCGGCGATCGTCCGCCACGCAGCTTCGGCGGCGACGCCGGTGGCGATCGTGGTCCGCGCCGTCCGCGCGAAGGCTTTGAAGGGGGTGCAGAATAATGGTCGACATCAACCAGATCCCGACCCGGCGCCCGTTCCATCGCCGCCGCAAGACCTGCCCGTTCTCGGGCGCCAACGCGCCCAAGATCGACTACAAGGACGTGCGCCTCCTGCAGCGCTACATTTCCGAGCGCGGCAAGATCGTGCCGTCGCGCATCACCGCCGTCAGCCAGAAGAAGCAGCGTGAGCTCGCCAAGGCGATCAAGCGCGCCCGCTTCCTCGGCCTGCTGCCCTACGTGGTTCGCTAATCCTTGACGCGGGCGGCGCCCCCCCCCGCTTCTCTTCCACGGCGACGGGCGCCGCTGGATTGCACATCAAATCCCGAGTTGAGGTCAAACCTCTAACTGCCGCGACAGGCAGGACAGCGACACCGGCGGCAACGCCCTTTTGCTTCCTGACCTGTTCCAGAGAATCCGGTGCCGATCCCTCGATTGGTGCCCAACGAAAGGAACAAAACCATGGAAGTCATTCTTCTCGAACGCGTTTCCCGCCTCGGCCAGATGGGCGAGACCGTCAAGGTCAAGGACGGCTTTGCCCGCAATTTCCTGTTGCCGCAGGGCAAGGCGCTGCGCGCCAACGAAGCCAACAAGAAGAAGTTCGAAGGCCAGCGCGCCCAGCTCGAGGCCCGCAACCTCGAGCGGAAATCCGAAGCCTCGCAGGTGGCCGAACAGCTCGACGGCAAGAGCTTCATCGCCGTTCGGTCGGCCGGCGAGACCGGCCAGCTCTACGGCTCGGTGTCGACGCGCGACATCGCCGACCTGCTGACGGCCGAGGGCTTTTCGGTCAACCGCAACCAGATCCAGCTCAACCAGCCGATCAAGACCATCGGCCTGACCAACGTGGCGATCGCGCTGCATCCCGAAGTCGAGGTCACCATCACGCTCAACATCGCCCGCACGGCCGACGAAGCCGAGCGTCAGGCCAAGGGCGAGACGCTGACCACCGCCGAGGCCATCTATGGCGACGACATCAACGACAATGCCCGGCCGGAGAACTTCTTCGACCCGAACGCCGAGTTCGAGGGCGGCGAAGAGAACGCCTGATATCGGCGCGGCGCGCCTGCCGGCGCGCCGCATTCGGCTGACTGGCGGCTCCAGTCAGACTGGCAGTTCAAGTCAGACTGGACCAATGCCCGGGTTCGTCACCCGGGCATTTTTGTGCCAAAAGGAACTTTTCGAAACCCTATATATTGATGCAGAGTAGGACAGCCTGTCTGACCGAGAGGGGACATTTGGGTCATGAATATTCTGTTGAAACGCGTTCTCGACCGCCTGGTGCGCACAGGCCATCTCAAGGTGACCGGCCCCAAGGGCACGACATTCGTGTTCGGTGACGGCAGCGGCGAGCCGGTGCACCTGCACATCAAGACCAGGCACGCCGAGCGCGCCATCACCTTCGATCCGATGCTGGCCGTGCCGGAAGCCTACATGGATGGCGAACTCGACATCCTCGAGGGTGGCGTCCTTGGCCTGATGCGCATCGCTTTCCAGAACATGGGCAGCGGCGGCATCGACGCGACGTGGTCGAAAGCCATCGAAGGCCTGCGCCACGCCTTCCGCCGCCTGCAGCAGATCAACACCGCGTCGCGTTCGCGCCGCAACGTGCAGCGCCACTACGATCTGTCGGGCGACCTCTACCGGCTCTTCCTCGATGAGGACATGCAGTATTCCTGCGCCTATTTCGAGCAGCCCGACATGACGCTGGACGAGGCGCAGGCAGCCAAGAAACGCCACATCGCCGCCAAGCTCAGGCTGAAGGCCGGGCAGACGGTGCTCGACATCGGCTCCGGCTGGGGCGGGCTAGGCCTCTACCTCGCCAAGGCCTTCGACGTCGACGTACAGGGCGTGACACTGTCGACCGAGCAGCACGGCGTCGCCACCGACCGGGCCCATGCCCAGGGCCTGGAAAACCACGTCCATTTCGAGCTGAAGGATTACCGCGAACTCAACGAACGCTTCGACCGCATCGTTTCGGTCGGCATGTTCGAACATGTCGGGGTCAACCATTACCGCACCTTCTTCGACAAAAGCGCGACGTTGCTGAAGCCTGACGGCGTCATGCTCCTGCACACGATCGGCCGCTCCGGCGTGCCGTGGGCGACCAGCGCCTTCATCCGAAAATACATTTTCCCGGGCGGCTACATTCCCGCGCTTTCCGAAGTCATGCCGGCGATCGAGAAGTCAGGCCTCGTCGTCACGGACATCGAAATCCTGCGGCTCCACTATGCCGACACGTTGAAGCATTGGGGCCAGCGCTTCGCCGCCAACCGCGACAAGGCCAAGGCGATCTATGACGAGCGCTTCTGCCGCATGTGGGAATTCTATTTGGCAGCCTCGGAAGCCGCCTTCCGCTGGCAGGACCTGGTCATCTTCCAGATCCAGCTTGCCAGGAAGAACGACACGCTGCCGATGGCGCGCGACTATATGGTCAAATGTGAAAAGGCGCTCGAAATGCGCGACATGGGCCATCGCGAAGCGGCTCCGGTCGAAAAGCCCGCCAAGCCCGCCCGGCGCCGCAAGGTGGCGGAGTAAGAACAGGCCGCTTGCGGCATTGACGCTTGCCATTCCCGGCTCCTGCCGTGAAAAAGGCCTCGTGATCGTCGCGAGGCCTTTTTCATGACCTATGTCCTCTATTCAGCCGCGGCGCTCGCCGAGATCGGCGGCTGTTTTTCGGTGTGGGCATGGTGGCGGCTGGAGAAGTCGCCGCTGTGGCTGCTGCCAGGTTTCGTTTCGTTGCTTGTGTTCGCCTGGCTTCTGGCCCTGGTCGACACCAGCGCGGCCGGCCGCGCCTATGCCGCCTATGGCGGCATCTACATCGCGGCGTCGCTCGCCTGGCTCTGGCTGGTGGAAAGCGTGCGTCCCGACCGGTGGGACCTTGCGGGGGCGGCGCTCTGCATACTGGGTGCCTCTGTCATCCTGCTCGCACCACGAGGAGCATGAGCCGTGGAACTGCCTGCCCCGCTTCGACAGGCCGTCGACCGTGCCCTCGAAAACGTGCCGCTGCCGGTGCTCAGGCAGGCGGCGAAAACCCTGTCGGATCGCTATCGCGCCGAGACGCGCGACGGTCGCCTGCATATGGCGCAGGACATGGCTGTCAAGGCCTATCTGGCGACGCGGCTTCCGGCGACCTATGCCGCCGTCCGCGCCAGCCTCGACGCAGTGAACCAGGCCCGGCCGGAATTCGCACCGGAAACCCTGCTCGACGTCGGCGCCGGCCCGGGCACGGTGCTTTGGGCCACGGCGGACCAGTGGCCCGATCTCCAACAGGCGGTTTTGCTGGAAGCCAGTGCTGCGGTGCGCAAGGTCGGCGAGGCGCTTGCCGCCGATGCGATCGCTGCCCGGATCGCCTGGCGGGCAGGCGATGTGACCATCGACCTTGACGGTTTGCAGCCTGCGGATCTGGTCACCTGCGCCTATGTGCTGGACGAGATCGCACCGGCATCCCTGCCGAAAATGGTCGATCGGCTGTGGCAGCTCACGACGGACACGCTGCTGATCGTGGAGCCGGGCACGCCGGCGGGCTGGCAGCGTGTTCTCGCGGTTCGCCGGCAACTGATGGAAGCGGGCGCGCATGTGCTGGCACCTTGTCCGCACGAAGCCCCCTGCCCGCTCATCCCGCCCGACTGGTGTCATTTTTCGCGGCGCGTCGCCCGCTCGCGCCTGCACCGGCTGGCCAAGGACGCCGAAGTGCCATGGGAGGACGAGAAGTTCATCTACGTCGCGGCTTCGAGGCAGCCGGCGCCGGTCCGCGCGGCGCGGGTGATCGCGCCACCGAAAACCGGCTCGGGCAAGGCGGCGCTCAAGCTTTGCCGGCCGGACGGCAGTGCCGGCGAGACGCTTTTCAGCAAGCGTGACGGTGAACTGTTCAAGGCGGCGCGGCGCTCGGGCTGGGGCGACGTGCTCGATACAGCCCTGGGGATCGCGCGATGATTGTTCTTGCTTTGTTCCAAGCCATCGCGTAGAATCACCACATAGTCGAGTCAACTGGAATCAGGGCACGGGAATACTGTCCTGTGGACGGTTTTTTGTTTCTGTGAACAGTGGGCATCAAATCTGCTTGGGTGATAACTGTTGCAGATAAGTCAGCACTCAATTTTCCGATTCTGATATCGAGAGACCGGGATCGAAATCGGGGACATCATGGCAGAGGCAGCGCGGAAATTCGGCGTGGCGGAGCAACCGCTCTATCGCGAGGCGCCGAACAATATCGAGGCGGAACAGGCGCTGCTCGGCGCGATCCTCGTCAACAACGATGCCTTCTATCGCGTCTCCGACTTCCTGAAGGCCAGCCACTTCTACGAACCCCTGCATCGCAAGATCTTCGAGGTCGCGGCCGAGCTGATTCGCATGGGCAAGGTGGCGACGCCGATCACGCTGAAGACCTTCCTGCCGGCCGACGAGAAGGTCGGCGACATGACGGTGGCGCAATATGTGGTGCGGTTGGCGGTCGAAGCCGTCACGGTCGTCAATGCCACGGATTACGGCCGCGCCATCTATGACCTTGCGACGCGCCGCGCCCTGATCACCGTCGGCGAGGACATGGTCAACATCGCCTATGACGCGCCGGTCGACATGTCGCCGTCCGAGCAGATCGAGGATGCCGAACGACGCCTGTTCGAGCTGGCCGAAACCGGGCGCTATGACGGCGGCTTCGAGAGCTTCACCGATGCGGTCAAGACCGCGGTCGACATGGCCAATGCCGCCTATATGCGCGATGGGCACCTGTCGGGGCTGGCCACCGGCATGCGCGACCTCGACCGCCGCATGGGCGGCCTGCAATCGTCGGATCTGATCGTCCTTGCCGGCCGTCCGGGCATGGGCAAGACGTCGCTCGCAACCAACATCGCTTTCAACGTCGCCGAGGCCTATGTGCCGGCGCAGCAGGCCGACGGGTCGTTCAAGGCGGCGAATGGCGGTGTCGTCGGCTTCTTCTCGCTCGAAATGTCGTCGGAACAGCTCGCGACCCGTATCATCTCCGAACAGACGGAAATCTCCTCCTCGAAGATCCGCCGCGGCGAGATCACCGAAATGGACTTCGAAAAACTGGTCGCCTGTTCGCAGACCATGCAGAAGATCCCGCTGTTCATCGACCAGACCGGCGGCATCTCGATCGCCCAGCTCTCGGCCCGCGCCCGGCGCCTGAAGCGCCAGCGCGGCCTCGATCTCATCGTCATCGACTATATCCAGCTGATGCAGGGCTCCAGCGCCAGGGCCTCGCAGAACCGCGTGCAGGAAATCACCGAGATCACCACCGGCCTCAAGGCACTGGCCAAGGAGCTCGCGGTGCCGATCATCGCGCTGTCGCAGCTCTCGCGTCAGGTCGAAAGCCGCGACGACAAGCGCCCGCAGCTCTCGGACTTGCGCGAATCCGGCTCGATCGAGCAGGACGCCGACGTCGTGATCTTCGTCTATCGCGAGGAATATTACCTCAAGAACCGCGAGCCGAAGCTCGGCACCGACGAGTACATCAAGTGGGAAAACGAGATGAACGAGATGCGCGGCAAGGCCGAGGTAATCGTGGCCAAGCAGCGTCACGGACCGACGGGCACGGTCACGCTCGCCTTCCACGGCGAATTCACCCGCTTCTCGGATCTGGCGGAGGAACATCATATCGCGGAAAGGTTTGAGTAGAAGCTTGTTCGCGACCGCAAGAAAGTCATTGGGTCAAAGCGCTCTACGGCGCGGCCGTAGGGTGCTTGCCTTCTGCAATTGGCGGACGACGCACCTTCATGGCTAAATCCCGCGTCCAGTTCATCTGCCAGAACTGCGGATCGGTGCATCAGCGCTGGGCCGGCAAATGCGATGCCTGCGGCGAATGGAACACGCTGGTCGAGGAAGGCACGTCCGGCGGCATCGGTTCCGGGCCGGCCAATACGCGCAACGCCCGCAAGGGCCGCGCGGTGGTGTTGACCACGCTTTCCGGCGATATCGAGGACGCGCCGCGCATCGTGTCGGGCATCGGCGAGCTCGACCGCGCCACCGGCGGCGGCTTCGTGCGCGGCTCGGCGCTGCTGGTCGGCGGGGATCCTGGTATCGGCAAGTCGACGCTGCTCACCCAGGCTGCGGCCGCCCTTGCCTCTCGAGGCCACCGCATCGTCTATGTCTCGGGTGAAGAGGCGGTCGCCCAGATCAGGCTGCGCGCGCAGCGCCTCGGCGTCGCTTCCACGCCGGTCGAGCTCGCGGCCGAGACCAATGTCGAGGATATCCTTGCCACGATCGCCGATGGCAAGCGGCCGGACCTGGTGATCCTCGATTCCATCCAGACGCTGTGGACCGACCTCGCCGATTCGGCGCCCGGCACCGTCACCCAGGTGCGTGCCGCCGCCCAGGCGATGATCCGCTATGCGAAATCCACGGGTGCTGCGATCGTGCTCGTCGGCCATGTCACCAAGGAAGGCCAGATCGCCGGCCCGCGCGTCGTCGAGCACATGGTCGACGCCGTGCTCTATTTCGAGGGCGAAGGCGGCCATCACTACCGTATCCTGCGCACCGTCAAGAACCGTTTCGGCCCGACCGATGAGATCGGCGTCTTCGAAATGTCGGACAAGGGCCTGCGCGAAGTTGCCAATCCGTCCGAGCTTTTCCTCGGCGAGCGCCATGCGAAATCACCGGGAGCGGCGGTTTTCGCCGGCATGGAAGGCACAAGGCCGGTGCTGGTCGAAATCCAGGCGCTGGTCGCGCCCTCCTCGCTCGGCACGCCGCGTCGCGCCGTCGTTGGCTGGGACGGCGCTCGGCTGTCGATGATCCTGGCGGTGCTCGAGGCGCATTGCGGCGTGCGCTTCGGCCAACAAGACGTCTATCTGAACGTAGCCGGCGGCTACCGCATTTCCGAGCCCGCGGCCGATGTGGCGGTGGCGGCCGCACTGGTTTCCTCGCTCACCGGTCTTGCCCTTCCCGCCGATTGCGTCTATTTCGGCGAAATCAGCCTTTCTGGCGCCGTGAGGCCGGTTGCGCATGCGCAGCAGCGTCTCAAGGAGGCCGAAAAGCTGGGTTTCGGAAGCGCGGTTCTGCCCTTGGGCAGCGAGGAACTTGTCGGAGGAATCGGGGCCGGCGCTTTCCAGCCCACCGAGCTCGCCGACCTCGTGGCGCGCATAGCCGGCTCACGGCGCAGCCGCGCCAACGACGAAGAATGACGGGCTCACCTGATGGTGAGCGACAGGGAGTGGGGCGACAAAGATGCCGATTACGCTGCTTGACGGAATTCTCGTCGGCTTCACCCTGGTCTCGGCGATGCTCGCCATGGTTCGCGGCTTTTCACGCGAGGTCCTGTCCATCGTGTCCTGGGCGGCGGCGGCCGCGGCGGCATTCTTTTTCTACAAGCCCGTCCTGCCCTATCTGAAGCCCTACATCGACAATGAAAAGATCGCCATGGCGGCCTCTGCCGGTGTCGTCTTCATCATCGCTTTGATCGTCGTCAGCGTCATCACCATGAAACTCGCCGACTGGATCATCGATTCCCGCATCGGCGCGCTCGACCGCACGCTCGGCTTCCTCTATGGCGCCGCCCGCGGCATTTTGGTGGTCGCTGTGGCCCTGCTGTTCTTCAATTGGCTGGCCGGCGCCAAGGCTCCGGCCTGGGTCACGGAGGCCAAGTCGCGGCCGCTGCTGGAACAGATCGGCGCCAAGCTCGAAAGCCTGCTGCCCGAGGATCCGGAAAACGCCATCCTCAAGAAGCTCAATCCGAATCAGCCGGCCGCCGAAACGCCCGCCGCACCGGATGCACCGGCCACGGATGCTCCGGCGGGAGGGGACGATGCCAATGCGCCGGCGCCTGACGACAGCGATGCCGGAACGCCTCCCGCGGACAACGCACCGGCCAATCCGGCCCCGGCTGCGCCGGCGAACTGATGAGTGATCGGGCGCCGCCGAACAGGCGCCCAGGACTGACGATGATCGTGAACCATCGCCGGACGCGTTGCTTTCACGGCGCTATCGCCTTATATGGCGATTTTAGCGGAGCTTGAGCCCTATGGCAGACGCAGACGACGTGCTTTCCGCGGAAGCTGACGATCACTTCCACGACGAATGCGGCGTGTTCGGCATTTTCGGCCGGCAGGACGCGGCGGCCATCGTCACGCTCGGTCTGCACGCGCTGCAGCATCGCGGCCAGGAAGCGGCCGGCATCGTCTCCTACGACGGCAACCAGTTCCATGTCGAACGCCATGTCGGCCTGATCGGCGACACCTTCACCAAGCAACGCGTCATCGACAGCCTGCAAGGCAATCGCGCCATCGGCCACACGCGCTATGCCACCACCGGTGGCGCCGGCATGCGCAACATCCAGCCTTTCTTCGCCGAACTGGCCGATGGCGGCTTCGCCGTGGCCCATAACGGCAATCTGACCAACGCCATGACCGTGCAACGCGCGCTGCAGAAGCAGGGCGCGATCTTCTCCTCGACCTCCGACACCGAGACGCTTCTGCACCTCGTCGCCACCAGCAAGGAGCGCGATTTGAACTCGCGCTTCATCGATGCGGTGCGCCAAGTCGAGGGCGCCTTCTCGCTGGTGGCGATGACGGCCAAGAAGATGATCGGCTGCCGTGACCCGCTCGGCATCCGTCCACTGGTGCTGGGCGACCTCGACGGCGCCTGGATCCTGGCCTCCGAAACCTGCGCTCTCGACATCATCGGCGCGCGTTTCGTGCGCGATTTGAAGCCCGGCGAAATGGTCGTTGTTACCTCCAAGGGCATCGAAAGCCTGTTCCCGTTCGAGCCGCAGAAGACCCGCTTCTGCATCTTCGAATATGTCTATTTCGCACGCCCGGATTCTTCGGTCGAAGGCCGCAACGTCTACGAGGTGCGCAAGCGCATCGGCGCGGAGCTCGCGCAGGAAAATCCGGTCGAGGCCGACATCGTCGTGCCGGTGCCGGATTCCGGCACGCCGGCGGCAATCGGCTTTTCGCAAGCCGCGGGCATCCCTTTCGAACTCGGCATCATCCGCAACCACTATGTCGGCCGCACCTTCATCCAGCCGGGCGATTCCATTCGCCATATGGGCGTCAAGCTCAAGCACAACGCCAACCGCCGCATGATCGAGGGCAAGCGCGTCGTGCTGGTCGACGATTCCATCGTGCGCGGCACGACCAGCCAGAAGATCGTGCAGATGGTGCGCGATGCGGGCGCCAAGGAAGTGCACATGCGCATTGCCTCGCCGCCGACCAGCGCCTCCTGCTTCTACGGCGTCGATACACCGGAAAAATCGAAGCTTTTGGCATCACGCATGTCGATCGAGGAGATGGCCGAATTCATCCGCGTCGATTCGCTCGGTTTCCTGTCAATCGACGGACTCTATCGCGCCGTCGGCGAGGCCAATCGCGACAACGAGCAGCCGCAGTTCTGCGACGCCTGCTTCACCGGCCAGTATCCGACCCGCCTGCTCGATTTCGAAGGCCACGACAATGTGCGCACGCTGTCGCTGCTGGCGACGAGCGGGGCGTAGGATTTCCGCACCGCCAGTTGCCATAGCCATATTTCCGGAATCCATCGCATGACCCTAGACCTTTCCGGCCGCGTTGCAGTCGTTACCGGCGCCTCGCGGGGCATCGGCTACTTCATCGCCAGGGAACTGGCTGCAGCCGGCGCCCACGTCATTGCGGTGGCGCGCACGGTGGGCGGACTGGAGGAACTCGACGACCAGATCAAGGCCGAGCGCACCAAAACCGGCAAGGGCGAAGCGACGCTGGTGCCGCTCGACCTTGCCGATATGGCTGGCATCGACCGCCTGGGCGGCGCCATCCACGAGCGCTGGGGCAAGCTCGACATTCTCGTCGCCAATGCGGGCGTGCTCGGCGTGATCTCGCCGATCGGCCATGTCGAGGCCAAAACCTTCGAGAAGGTGATGACCATCAACGTCACCTCGACCTGGCGGCTGATCCGCTCGGTCGACCCGCTGCTGCGGCTCTCCGACGCCGGCCGGGCCATCATTCTTTCATCCAATGCCGCCCACTCGGCGCGCGCCTTCTGGGCGCCCTACGCGGCTTCCAAGGCGGCGGTCGAGACGATGATGCGATCCTGGGCGCATGAGACGCAGAGCCTGCCGCTCAGGGTCAACGCGGCCGACCCCGGCGCCACACGCACCGCGATGCGCGCGCAAGCCGTGCCCGGCGAGGACCCGCAAACGCTGCCGCATCCTTCCGAGATCGCCAAACGCATCGTGCCGCTGGCAAGCCCCGACCTGAAAGAGACGGGATTGATCTTCCAGGCCAAGCACAACCGTTTCGTCGCCTACCGGCAGCCGGAATAGCCGCATCCTTTTTATCGGAAGAATTCGGCTCCAGGCGGCGTTCCTCGAATGTATATTCGAAGCTCAAACCCCGGAGGACCGACATGCGCAGACTTATTCTCATCGCCGCCACCGCCATTATCTCCGCCTTGGCCGCAGGCACGGCCTTGTCACAAGATGCCAAGATGAGTTTCTTCGTCACCAGCGTCGGCTCGGGCAAAGGGGCAGACCTCGGCGGCCTGAAGGGCGCGGACGCCCATTGCGCCTCGCTGGCGGAAGCAGCCGGCGTCACCGGCAAGACCTGGGCCGCCTACCTGTCGACCAGCACCGAGGACGCGCGCGACCGCATCGGCAAGGGGCCATGGGTGAATGCCAAGGGCGTCAAGATAGCCGACGACGTCGCCTCGCTGCACGGCGATGCCAACGGCATCTCCAAGCAGACGGCGCTCAACGAAAAAGGCGAGATGGTCAACGGCCGCGGCGATACGCCCAACCGGCACGATATCCTGACCGGCTCGAAACCCGATGGTACCAAGATCGCCGACCAGACCTGCGGTGACTGGACCATGAGCGGCGCGGAAGGCGCTGCCATGATGGGTCACCACGACCGCACCGGGCTCGATGATTCGGCTGCCGCCAAATCCTGGAACTCTTCGCACGCATCGCGCGGCGGCTGCGGCCAGGAGGCGTTGAAAGGCACCGGCGGCGACGGCCTGTTCTATTGTTTCGCAACGAATTGACGGAACCGGCCCGCCCGCCACATCACGCGGCTGTGATGTGGCGGCGGAAAGCTGCGTCGCGGTCATGCTTTCGTCATTTCCGCGGAGTTGATAGGATCGTATCGGTTCCCACAACAAGCCCGGCTGGGCAGAGCAAGGAAATTCCCATGGCTTCGAGCGTAGCGTTGGTCTGGTACCTGGTAATCGCCGGCCCGCAAGGCGGCATGGTCGTGTTGCCCAGCACGTTCGACAAGCGCGAACAATGCACCGCCGCCATCACCGAATACCAGAAGCAGCCGGCCCCGACCGGCTGGTCGCTGCAATGCGTGCCGAGCGCCTCCCCCTTCACCGACGAGGGCGACGCGGAGGAACCGTCAGCGCAGTAGGGCGCGCTGCGGCGTCAGCGCCGTGCGCTGACCGTCAGCTCCGGCTTCTGGTTGATGGTCTGGAACACCACGCAGTAGCGTTCGGTCAGTTTCAGCAAGGAATCGATGCGCTCCTGCGGCTCATCGGTGTCGAGACTGAAGTTCAGCCTGATGGCGCGAAAACCGACCGGCGCGTCCTTGGCGACGCCAAGCGTGCCGCGAAAATCAAGGTCGCCTTCGGCCTCGACCGTGGCGGCGCCGAGCTTGAATTCGAGCGCCGTCGCCACCGCCTTGAGCGTCACGCCGGCGCAGGCCACCAGTGCCTCCAGCAGCATGTCGCCCGAGCAAAGCTCGAGCCCCGAGCCGCCGGTTGCCGGATGCAAGCCGGCAATCGCGATAGCCCTGCCCGTCTCGACCTTGCAGGCGATCGACTGGTCATCGAGACTGCCTCTGGCCCTGAGCGTGATGAGCGCGCGCGAAGCATCGTCGCGATAGGTCTCTTTCAGCGGCGCCTGCATGGCCTTCAGTGCGGTGGCGTCCATTTCGCTGCCCCTTTCGACGATTGTTTCTGGCGCTGGCATGCGCCAACCGACCGAGATTTGACCCGATCACACCGGAAAGCAAACATTATCATCGCGTTGGGACACAGGCGCGCAACCACTATCCCAAATGGAGATTGAGGGACGAGGCCTCAAAACCGTTTGATCCCTGGCGAGTGCCGTCGTTTTCCGATGACCGTCTCGGGTCAACAAGGGCTGGCGATGGGCAGTCAGTTTGTGCCGGCGGTTTCTGCTGATAGGAATTTTTTCTTGACGGGGTGAAGGCAGCTATGGTACATATCTCGTTATGGTGCTGAGTTGCGCCAGGGACCCGCCGCACAGGCGGGTTTATTCATTCAATGCTCTCTCAATAGCGCACCGAGAAGGCTTGCACGGAACCCGCTGACCCGGATTCGTTGTCCTGATGGCAGGCGATCCGTCTCAGCCGGACAAGCCTTTCCTTTGACTTCGATCGCATCGGCCATAGCTATGCGACAAGCGTTCTCGCGGAGGCGTCATGCCGTTCAAGTTGAAACTGATCTCTCTCATCCTGCTGATGCTCGCTGCCTTCGCACAGCCTGTCCTGGCTGAAACGCCGGAGAGGCCGGCGCCGACCGGCGGTGTGCTGTCGCTGCTGCCGACGCCGCAGGTCACCAGCCATTCCATCACGGTTGCCGGACGCAAGCTGGACTATCAGGCCAAGGCCGGCACGCTGTCGCTGCTTTCGGGCAAGGCCGACGTCACGGCGGAGATCTTTTATGTCGCCTACACGCTGCGGCCACCGGCCGACGCGGCAAAAACGGCACCACGCCCCATTACCTTCGTCTTCAATGGCGGCCCCGGGGCGGCCTCCGCCTATCTGCATCTCGGTGCACTCGGTCCGCGCATCATCACGACCGGAGCCGACGGCGAATTCCTGCCGCCGCCGCAAAAGATCATCGACAATCCGGACAGTTGGCTCGACATGACCGACCTCGTCTTTGTCGATCCGGTCGGCACCGGCTACAGCCGCGAGGCTCCTGGGCAGAACACCCACGATTTCTGGGGCGTCAACCAGGACGCCAGCTCGATCGGCGCCTTCATCCGGCTCTATCTGGCGCAGAACGGCCGCAGCGGCTCGCCGCTTTTCCTTGCCGGGGAAAGCTATGGCGGGTTTCGCGCGGCACTGCTGGCCAGAACGCTGCAGGAGGATATCGGCCTTAGCCCGAGCGGCATCGTGCTGATCTCGCCGGCGCTGGAATTCATGCTGGTGCAACCTGACGAATTCGAGCCGCTGCACTGGGCCCTCGAACTCCCCTCGCTGGCGTCGGCGCGGCTCAGTGCCGACGGCGTTACGGGCGAGGCGCTGCGGGCGCAGTTGGCCGCGGTCGAGCGCTATGCGCTTGGCGACTACCTCACGGCGCTGACCAGCGGGCTGGAGCAAGGCGGGCGGCTGGCGAGCCAGCGGGTGGCCGAGATCACCGGCCTGCCGCTCGATCTCGTGCAGCGGAACTTCGCGCGTATCCCGACCAGCCTTTTCGCGAGGGAGTTTGCCCGCGCGAAAGGCAAGGTGCTCAGCCCCTATGATGCCATGATCGGCACGGCCGACATCGCTCCTGAAAGCGCTCGCACCGCCGGACCCGATCCCGTGCTCGACCGCAGCGTTCCGGCATTGACCTCGGCTTTTGTCGGCTATGCCCGCGACGAATTGAACTACCACACCGATGTCAGCTACCGGCTGCTCAATGGCGAGATCAGCCGCAATTGGGACTACGGCACATCGCGGCAGGGCTATGCCGGCGTGATGAACGATCTGCAGCGGGCGCGCTCGCTCAATCCCGCGCTCGGCGTCGTCATCGTCAACGGCTACACCGATCTCGTCACGCCCTATCTGGCATCTCGCTATCTGGTGAACCAGATACCGACGCTCGCCGGTGCAAAGCCCATCCGCGTCGATGTGCTGGACGGAGGACACATGATGTATTTCAGGCCGGACGGAAGGCGGGCGCTCAAGGCAGCGGCGGCGGAGCTTTACCAAGCGACGCAGTAAGCGCCACGGGATACGCCGGAAGCGCGGTGCGACGAGCATCCGCGATACGCTGGCGGACAGACCCTCCTCTTTCCTGCCAGACAAAGGAGGCGCGAAGGAACTCCGCGGAGCGGAGCTCATCCTGGCTGCCGGCTGACTTCAACCGGCCTGCGGCGCCGAAGCGATCTCACACCCGGGGCTGTGACTTCACATGGGCAATATAGCCGCGCACGTCGCTGGCCGGGCCTGCATAGGCCTCGCCGAGCTTCTTCTCCATCGCGGCCATGTAGTCGCTGGCCCATTCGGGCAGGGCATAGTCGATGACGGCGAGAAATTCGAGTGTCGCCGCCAGCCGGATGTCGGCGATAGACGGGTTCTTGCCTCCAATGAAGGGCTTGCCGTCCCTGAAGAAGGAGTGGAACACCTCCAGCGGTTCGGAGATGGCGGCGATCGCCGCCTTCTGCGCCTCCGACTTCATGTCGGGATGAGCGTCGCTGTGGCCGACCTCGCCGGCATATTGCGGGAAACCGAGCGCCGGATAGGTGGCGCGCGCCACATAGGGATAGAGCGTGCCGATCAGGTAGAACATGGCGCTGTCGATCATCGCCCGCTTGGCAGGCGCCTTGGGGTAGAATTTCTCCAGCCCGTGCTTGTTGGCGAGATACTGCATGATGGCGCAGCTCTCCCAAAGCACCCCCCGCGGCAGGCCTTTGTCCTCGATCATCGGGGTTAGATGGGCCGGGTTACGCGCCATGAATTCGGGCGAACGCGTGCTGCCCCAGGCGTCGGCCTCGGCATGGTCCAGCCCGGCGGCGCGGGCAAACACCCGAACCGTCATGTTGTTGACGCTCGGCTTCAGCATGCTGATCATCAGGGCGGGTTTCTTCGCCGATTTCCCCTTGGTCCTGGACGCGGTCTTGCCGGCGGTTGCTGCTTTTGACGCCGGCTTGGCCGAAGGCTTTGCCGATATTTTTGGCGCCGGCTTGGTTGAAGCTTTTGCTGCTGGTTTCGCCCTGGCTTTTGGTGTGGCCTTGGCCGCCGGCTTCCTCGCACCCTTCGTCGCTGTCTTTGCCATGTGTTCCTCCCTTGCTTGTTCAAAAATCAATATGGATTGCGCGGCGTCCTGTCGGCCGACAATGTCGCGCGCGAGCGCTCGACCAGCGCCTGGATGGCGTCGGCCAGATGCGCCTCGGCGATGTTGTAGTCGCCACGCGCGACGCGGAGCTTGTGCGCTTCCATCAGCACGTCGGCATGGCCAAAGCCGGCCGGCGGCTCGAAACGGTAGGAAGCAAGTTCGATCAGCAGGCCGAGCGGATCCTCGAAATAGATCGAATCCATGAAACCGCGGTCCTTGACGCCGCTGTGCTTGATGGCGCGCTCGTCAAGCCGGGCGACCGCCTGCAGGAAGGTGACGCGCGACACGGCAAAGGCGATGTGGTGGACGCAGCCGGTGTCGGTCGGGGTGCGTCGCTTTACCGGCGTACGGGTCTCGTCGGTAAAGATGGTGATCAGCCGCCCGTCGCCGGGATCGAAATAGAGATGGCTTTCAGTTGCCTTGTCGAGGTTGGGCTGCTCGAAAATGAAAGGCATGCCCAGAACGCCTTCCCAGAAATCGATCGATGTCTGGCGACCGGCGCCGACCAGCGTGATGTGATGTACGCCTTGCGATTGCAGTTTCTGCATTGCGTTCTTCCCCCGATCTCGGCGTCTCGATGTCCGTAACTGCCGGCTGTCAGGGCCCGCTGCCATGATGCGAATGGCGTCTCTTATGCGAGCGCTGGCTTCCTGATCCGCACCGTTTCCCTGGCCCGCCGAGCCTTGCGCGCCGGCTTTGTGAGACGATGCTAAACCAATCAGCCGCGACGCGCCAGAAGTGGCATCAGGAGTCACCCTGCCCCAACGCAAGCATGGCGCTGGAGCAGCGCCTTGCAAGGTTTCGCCCCTATAGCTGGCGAGAGCGGAGCCGACAGGGGCCGGAGCCGTTTTCACACAAGGCCGCTTGCCGCATGGCCGACGTCGCCATTCTCGAAACACGCGAAAGGGTTCTCGCAGGTATCCTCCTGACCGGCGCCGCCTATTTGCTTTTTTCGACGCAGGACGCTTCGATCAAGCTGCTGGTCGCCGGCATGAGCGTCTGGCAGATCCTGTTCTTCCGCAGCATCACCATACTGACCGCCTGCGCGGCGATCGGCGGGCGGCATCTCTATGCGGAGACGGCGCGGTCGCCGATCGTGTGGCCGATGCTGTTGCGCAGCGTCTTCACCCTGGCGGCCTGGCTCTGCTACTACAATGCGGCGCGCAGCCTGCAGCTCGCCGAACTGACCACCGTCTATTATGCGGCCCCGATCATCGTCACCGTGCTTTCCGTGGTGATGCTTGGCGAAAAAGTGCCCATGCTGCGCTGGCTGGCGGTGGCGATCGGCTTCGCCGGCGTCTTCGTCGCCTGCGATCCTGCCCATCTCGGCCTGTCCGTGCCGGTGCTGCTGGTTCTGGCCGCCGCTTTCCTGTGGGGCATCGCCATCGTGCTGTTGCGCAAGACAGCACTTGCCGAGCGCTCGATGATCCAGCTCCTGCTCAACAATTTCTATTTCCTGATATTCTCGGCGGTGCCGGCGCTGCTCTGGTGGCAGACGCCCGGCTGGAGCGAACTGCTTCTGCTTGCCAGCGTCGGCGCGCTCGGCGGCTTGGCGCAGTATCTTCTCTTCGAAGGCATGAAACGGACGCCGGCCTCGATCATCGCGCCGCTGGAATACACCTCGCTGTTGTGGGCCTTCGCGCTCGGCTTCGCCATCTGGGGCGACGTGCCGCGCCGCGAAGTGTTCTTCGGCGCTGCTCTCATCATTGCCGCAGGGCTGCTGATCGTGGGCGGCGAGCATTTCCGCAAACGGCTGTGACGGGCCAGACTGCTGACACTACGACGTCAGGACAGAACCACGTAGATTGGCTTTCATGACCGACGTAGCAGCCGCCACCGACACCGCAGAACGGACACTTGGCATCATCCTGGTGTCGTCGTCGGCGGCGGTGTTCGGGCTGACCGGTGTGCTGACCAAATCGATCCATGCCGATCCGCTGACCATCACCTGCTGGCGCGGCCTCGTTGGCTTCATCCTGATCAGCCTCTATGTGCTGTGGCGCCGCCACCGCTCCGGCAAGCGCGAAACGCTGCGGCTCGGCTGGCGCGGCTGGCTGCTGGCGGTGGAAGGCGCGCTGGCCAGCATCGCCTTCATCTCCGCCTTCAAATTCACCTTCGTCGCCAATGTCACGGTCATCTACGCGACGTCGCCTTTTATTGCCGCGCTGCTCGCCTTCCTGCTGGTGCGCGAGCCCTTCCGCCTGCAGACGATGTTAGCCGCCGCGGTCTCGCTTGGCGGCGTCGCGGTCATGGTCTGGTCGAGCTTCGGTACCGGCAATCTGTTCGGAGACGGACTGGCGCTGCTGATGACGATCGGCAGCGCGCTCTACATGATCATGGTGCGCGCCTTCCGCGACACGCCCGCGGTCTGGGCAGGCGCGGTGTCGGCCCTGCTGTTGTTCATATTTGGCTGGTTCGTCACCGACCCGCTTGCCGTCTCGGCAAGGGACGCCGTGCTGCTCGTCGCCTTCGGCTCGAGCTTCGCACTCTCCTCGATCCTGTGGACGGAAGGCGCGAGGCTCATCCCGGCGGCTGAATCCGGCCTGCTCGGCTCTGCCGAAGTGCCGTTCGCCATCCTGTTTGCCTTCCTGTTCCTGGCCGAGATACCGCCCGTGGCCAGCATGATCGGCGGCGCGATCGTGCTTTGCGCGGTGTTTGCCCATGCCGGCCGCGACTGGCTGTCGGCAAAGCAGCAACAAGCGCCAGGTCCGTTGTGAAAGCCGAGCCCAAAAAAATTTGCGCAGTCACGGAACCATCATCCGGTTCAGGCATTGTTGAGCCGACGGACCACCCCCCCGAGTCCCCCCAAACCCCTCGGTCCGTCCTACTCCAAGCCGATCGCAAGGTCGGCTTTTTCTTTGGCCCGCGCCGGAAAACAGACCGCTGTCAGCCAAAAAGTCCTGGCAGTGCCAGGCCGGCGCCGAGCAGTGCGGCCAGGTCCCGCGCCGGGTTCTCGGCATTGGCGCGCAGCCGGATGGCGAATTCAGCAACGGGCACGGGCGGCAGGTCGAATATGTGGGGTGCTTCGACAATCCCGGAATGGGCAAAGCGTGCGGTGCGTAGCGTCAGCGCAATGCCGGCGTTGACCGCCGTGCGCAGGCCGGCCAGGCTGCCGCTGCCGGCCGCGATGCGATAGCGCCGGCCGGCCGCATCGAGCGCCGAGATTGCCGCTTCGCGGAAGCCACAATGCGGATCGAGCAGCGCAAGCGGCAATTCGTCCTGTCGCGCAGCCAGCCCTTTTTGCGAACACAGCCACACCATCGGCTCGCGCAGCACGCCGATTTCGTCCGGCGTCGCCGCCTGCCGCATGACGATCGCCAGATCCAGGCTACCGCCCTGAAGGGCTTGCGCCAGTTCGGCGGAGCGGCCGACGCGCAGCTCGATCCTGACGCGTGGATGGCTTTCGGCGAAGGCACGCAGCAGATCGGGCAAGCCACTGTCGGCGAAATCCTGCGTCGTGCCGATCGCGATGCGTCCGTCGGCCTTCGCGCCCTTCAGGCCGAGCCAGGCTTCACGATGCGCTGCAAGGATACGCCGGGCGTAGCCGACAAGCTCCTCACCGGTCGGCGTCAGGCCGCGCCCCCTGCCCTGCGGCGCCAGGAGCGGTTCGCCGACGGCCTCTTCCAACCGCTGCATCTGCGCCGTCACCGCCGACGGTGAACGGCCAACAACAGAGGCCGCCTGCGCCAGCGAGCCGCCGTCGGCGAAGGCGAGGAATGTCCTCAGGAGGTCGGGATCGAGCATTTTCATAATTCGATATTACCGAACTATTATTTAAAAACAATTCGATTTTCATGACTCATGGCTGGTGACATGGTTGCGTCATCGGCTGACAGAGGCCGCCCGAACCAAGGAGAAGGACAATGCCCATCATCAACATCAGCGTCACCGGGAAGCCCGACGCCGCGCTGTCCGCCAGGATCGCCAAGGAGGCGACCGAACTCACCGCAACACACCTTCGCAAGGATCCGACCATAACGGCGGTTGCCGTCTCCTATCTCGATCCGCAGCACTGGTTCGCCGGCGGCACATCGCTGGCCGAGCATGGGACCAATACGTTCTGGCTCGACATCAAGGTGGTCGACGGCACCAACACCAAGCTCGAGCTGGAAGCCTATCTCAAGGCGATCTTCGCCGCCTTCGGGCGCCTGCTCGGGTCCGTGCACGAAGAAAGCTACGCCTTCGTCCATGAAGTGCCGGCCGCCGCCTACGGTTATGGCGGCAAAACGCAGGAATTCCGCTTCATCAGCGGGAGACTGAAGACGGCGTAAAGGATGCCGCTTTTGCCCGTCCCTTCGTGAGAGGCGGCAGGAGGCCTTCCGCATTGACCTTGCCCGCACATCGTCTAGGTTCTTGCCGAAGCGGCCGCAGAGCCGAGGTGCAAGGAACGTTGGGAGAGACGCGGCATGATCCTGACACTGGCGCTGCTTGCGGGTCTGGTCGTGGCCTGGCTGCTGATCGGCGTGGTGGAAAAGTTCCGCCTCGGCCTGCGCTTTGCCCAGGCGCTGCTCTACGTGCCGTTCAAGCTCGCCTACCGGATCAGCGACAGCCGCATCGCGATCGCGAGCGACGCGGCGGCGCCAGTCATCTATGTCATTTCACATCAGTCGCACTTCGAACCGGCGCTGATGCTGTCGCTGCTGCCTGACGACACGCTGCACATACTCGATGGAGCCTCGGCCAAGGCGCCATGGCTGGAGCCGTGGCGCGAGCTTGGCCGCACCATTGCCTTCAACGCCGAGCACGTCTTCGTCAGCCGCAGGCTGGTGCGCGTGCTGAAGGGCAAGGGCCGGCTTGCCGTCTACCTGCCGGACGCGGTCGAGCCCGACGTCAAGTCGTTCCGGCTGTTTCGCGCTGTCACGCGCATCGCCATGCAGGCCGACGCCCGCATCGTGCCGATCTTCGTCGGCGGCGCCCGCGACCTTCCGGTCTCGTTGACGCCGGCCAGCATCGCGCCACGGCGCTGGTTCCCGCGCCTGTCGATCAGCGCATTGGAACCAATGACCATAGCCGAGCTGGTGGCGCGCATTCCCGACCAAGCCTCGAACACCAACGCGCTGTTCGACCGCTTCGCAGAGGCCCGCTTCGCAGCCGCCGATCTCGATCGCGGCCTGTTCCTGGCCATGCGTGACGCCGCAACCAGGGTCGGCGCATCGCATCCGATCATCGAGGACGTCGTCTCGGGGGCGCTCAGCTATCGAAAACTGTTTATCGGCGCGCGTGTGCTGGGCAGGCGTTTCGAGGCGGTGACGGCGCCCGGCGAAGCGGTCGGCCTGCTCCTGCCCAACGCCAATGGCGTGGTGCTGTCGTTCGTCGGGCTGCTCTCGGCCGGTCGGGTGGCCGCGATGATCAACTACACCGCGGGTCCGGCCAGCGTCACCGCCGCCATCCGCACGGCGGTGATCCGCACGGTCGTCTCGTCCCGCGCCTTCATCGAGAAGGCCGACCTCGGCGATATCGTCGCGGCGGTCGAAAAGGGCGGCGCGAAGTTTCTCTGGCTGGAGGATACGCGCGCCGGCCTGACGGCGCTGGAGAAGCTTGCCGCCGCCTTGCTGTGGCGCTGGCCGCTGCAGCGCCAGGACGCGGCCAAACCCGCGGTGATCCTGTTCACCTCCGGCTCGGAAGGCACGCCGAAGGCGGTGGTGCTGTCGCACAAGAACCTCTACGCCAACGCCATGCAGGCGGAAGCTCGCATCACCATCTCGCCGGCCGATATCCTGCTCAACGTGTTGCCTGTGTTCCACTCCTTCGGACTGACGGGCGGCACCATCCTGCCGCTGGTCACAGGGGTGAAACTCTTCCTGTACCCCTCGCCTCTCCACTACAAGATCATTCCCGAGATCGCCCGTAAGGTGAAGCCGACGGTCATGTTCGGCACCGACACTTTCCTCGCCAATTACGCGCGGACCGCCAAGGACGGCGATTTTTCCAGCCTGCGCTTCGTCGTCGCCGGCGCCGAAGCGGTGAAGCCGGAAACCCGCCGCACTTATCGCGAGCGTTTCCAGGCCGAGATCATCGAAGGCTTTGGGCTGACCGAGGCCGCGCCCGTGGTCGCCGTCAACACCGCCATCCATAGCCGCGACGGCACCGTCGGGCGGCTGCTGCCGGCCATCCGCATGAAGCTCGAACCCGTCGAAGGGATCGAGGGTGCCGGCCGTCTGTGGCTCGACGGTCCGAATATGATGATGGGCTACATGACCGCCGACCGGCCGGGCGAATTGCAGCGGCTCGACGGCTGGCACGACACCGGCGACATCGTCTCGGTCGACCGCGAGGGCTTCGTCACCATTCGCGGCCGGGCCAAGCGTTTCGCCAAGATCGCCGGCGAGATGGTGTCGCTGGGTGCGGTCGAGATGCTGGTGCAGTCGCTGTGGCCGGAAGAACGCCATGCCGCCGTGGCGGTGCCCGACAAAAGGCGCGGCGAGCGCATCGTGCTGGTCACCACCGCCGACGATGCAAGTGCCGAGGAACTGCGCCAATTCGGCAAGAAAGCCGGGGCCGCCGAACTGATGGTGCCCAACGACATCGTCAAGGTGGAAGAGATCCCGGCGCTGGGCTCGGGCAAGACCGACTATGTGTCGACCCGTAAACTGGCCATCGATCGTCTGGGGCTGAGTGCGGCGGCGTAGGCGGCCAGAAGGGGTCGTCTCGCATAAATCGCACGCCTGGGCGGAAAGCGTTGGCGCTCAATGCACCCTCTGTCGCTTTCGGCGACAGCTCCGCCTTCAAAGAGGGATAACAGCGTTATCCTATATCCGAAGGCGGCACCTGCTCGCCTTCCAGCCTGGCACGCTTCGAATAGGCACGCACGCTGAAGGGCAGGAAGAGGAGATAACCGGCGACGGAGGCCGTCAGCGTGTACCAGGGATAGGTCATCAAGAGCAGAATGTAGAACACGACACCCAGGATGACCGGCAACACCTTGTCACCCGGCACCTTGACGCTCTTTCCCGAATAGACCGGCAAACGGCTGACCAGCAGGAAGGCGACCAGTATGGTGAAGCCGGTGGCGATGAAGGCGGCCGGGCGGCTGGGCTCCAGCCCGAGCCGCAGGAAATACAGATAGAGCGGCAGCATCACCAGCACGGCGCCCGCCGGCGCCGGCACGCCAACGAAATATTCGGTCTGCCACGCCGGCCGCTCGGCCTTTTCCTCGTCAAGAACATTGAAGCGGGCGAGCCGCATGCCGCAGGCGATGGTGAACAAAAGGGCGGCAATCCAGCCCGGCGATCCCGCGCGGTCGAGCAGGAAAGCGTAAAGCACCAGCGCGGGCGCCACGCCGAAATTGACGATGTCGGCCAGCGAATCCATCTGCGCGCCGAATTTCGATGTAGCCTTCAGCATCCGCGCCAGACGGCCGTCTATGCCGTCGAGGAAAGCGGCAAGCAGCACCATGACGACCGCGGGCTCGAAGCGGTTCTCGAAGGCGAAGCGGATGCCGGACAGGCCGGCGCAGATGGCGAGCACCGTAACCAGATTGGGCAGCACCATGCGCATCGGGATTTCGCGGATGCGCGGGCCGCCGCTGGCATGCGCCTCGAATTTCTTGAACGGCGCGCCCACCGGTCAGGAGATCCGCACGAGAGGCGTGGCGGCGACACCGCCGAATTCCGCCAGCACCGTTTCGCCGGCGACCGCCGTCTGGCCGACGGCCACGCGCGGCGTCGCCGCTTCCGGCAGGAAGACATCGACGCGCGAACCGAAGCGGATCAGGCCGAAGCGTTCGCCGATGGCGATCGAGCCGCCGGCCTCGGCCCAGCAGACGATGCGCCGCGCCACGAGACCGGCGATCTGCACCGCCGCGACGGTGCCGTTGGGGCTGTCGATGACCAGCCCGTTGCGCTCGTTCTCGGTACTCGCCTTGTCGAGTTCGGCGTTGAGGAATTTTCCGGGCCGATGCTCGATACGGGAAATCTTGCCGCGCACCGGAGCGCGGTTCACGTGGCAGGAAAAGACGTTCATGAACACCGATATGCGGGTCATTTCGCCACTGCCGAGGCCAAGCTCGCGCGGCGGCACGGCCGGACCGACCGCCGAAATGACGCCGTCGGCGGGGCTCACCACCAGACGGTCGTCGACCGGCGTCACCCGCTCGGGATCGCGGAAGAAATAAGCGCACCAAGCGGTGAGGATGAGCCCGATCCAGAACAGGATCGAGGAGAAATATCCGAGGAAAAGCGTGCCCGCGCCGAAGGCGGCGATGAACGGATAGCCCTCGCGATGGATCGGTACGAACGCGTTCTTGACCGTATCGACAAGGCTCATGGGATGGGGCAGTCCCTGTTTCAGGTCCGGCCTCAATAACCGAAACACCCTCCGCCCGCAACGCGACAATGGGAAGGGGTGTTCCAGCTGGCAAATACGGCGCCAGTACCCTTCAGCCGTCTGGACGCCATGCGCCGATCCACCTTCTTCCACGAGGGAGAAGGAAAGCGGCCGCTAAGACAGCTCCGATGTGCGCCTGCGCACCACTATGCCCAGTTCGTCGCTTTCGCGGGCAATGCGCAGACGCTCCTCAGCTTCGGTCGCCTCGCGCTGGCGGTCCCACATCGAGGCGTAAAGCCCGTGCTTGCGCATCAGGTCGGCATGGGTGCCGCGTTCGGCGATCTGGCCGTCCTTGAGCACGATGATTTCGTCGGCCGTGATCACCGTCGACAGCCGGTGGGCGATGACGATGGTGGTGCGGCCCCGGCTGACCAAGTCGAGGGCAGCCTGGATCTCCTGTTCGGTATGGCTGTCCAGCGCCGAGGTCGCCTCGTCGAGCATCAGGATCGGCGGCGCCTTGAGGATGGTGCGGGCAATCGCTACGCGCTGCTTCTCGCCGCCGGAAAGCTTCAGACCGCGCTCGCCGACCATCGAGCGGTAGCCTTCGGGCAGCCGCTCGATGAAGGGGCCGATCTGGGCGAGTTCGGCCGCCTTGCGCACCTCCTCCTCGCTGGCGCCGATACGGCCGTAGCGAATGTTGTAGGCGATGGTGTCATTGAACAGCACGGTGTCCTGCGGCACCATGCCGATCGCCGCGCGCAGGCTCTCCTGCGTCACCTCCCTGACATCCTGGCCGTCGATCAGCACCTGGCCCGACTGGATGTCGTAGAAGCGGAACAGCAGCCGCGAGATGGTCGACTTGCCCGCGCCCGAAGGGCCGACGATGGCGACCGTCTTGCCGGCCGGCACCTCGAAGCTGACGCCTTTCAGGATCTTGCGGTTCGGGTCGTAGGAGAAATGCACGTCGCGGAATTCGACCTTGCCGGCCTCGATCGCGAGCGGCCTGGCACCGGGCTTGTCGACGATCTCCTGCGGCACGTCGAGCAGGTCGAACATCTGCTCGATATCCGTGAGGCCCTGGCGAATCTCGCGGTAGATGAAACCGATGAAATTGAGCGGCACCGAGAGTTGCATCAGCATGGCGTTGATGAAGACAAAATCACCGACGGTCTGCGTGCCGCCCTGCACCTCGAGCGCGGACATGCACATGACGATGACGGTGCCCAGCCCGTAGATGACGCCTTGGCCGAAATTCAGCCAGCCGAGCGACGTCCAGATCCTGGTCGCCGACATCTCGTAACGCGCCATGGAGCGGTCGAAGCGCTCGGCCTCCATGGCCTCGTTGTTGAAATATTTAACCGTCTCGAAATTGAGCAGAGAGTCGATCGCCTTGGTGTTGGCGTCGGTGTCGCTGTCGTTCATGTCGCGGCGGATCGAAATGCGCCAGTCGCTGGCGCGAACCGTGAACCAGACATAGAGCCAGACGGTGACCGCCACCACGGCTACGTATTTCCAGCCATAGGTGTAGGCGAAGATGCCCGTGGTCAGCGCGAATTCGAGGATGGTCGGCGCCGTGTTGAGCATGATGAAGCGCACGATCGTCTCGATGCCCTTGGTGCCGCGCTCGATGATGCGCGACAGGCCGCCGGTGCGCCGCTCGAGATGGAAGCGCAGGGACAACTGGTGCATGTGGACGAAGGTGCGAAAGGCAAGCTGGCGCACCGCGTACTGGCCGACGCGGGCAAACAGCGCGTCGCGCAACTGGTTGAAGCCGAGTTGCACGAGCCGCACGACATTGTATGCGACAACCAACATGACCGGGGCGAGCAGGAAGGCGGGCAGCGGCGGCGTCGATTTGCCGCCGCCGGCCAAGGCGTCGGTCGCCCATTTGAAGAAATAGGGTCCCGCGACCAATGTCAGCTTGGCAACCACCAGCAGAATTGTCGCCCAGGTGACCCGCGCCCGCAGATCGGCACGATCCGCCGGCCACATATAGGGCCAGAGGTTAAGCAGCGTCTTGAAGGTCGGGGAATCGGCGGAGACGGTTTTTTCGGCCACTTTTCTTGCCTTTTGGGTGAGAGGGTCAGCGGCTGGTCGAACAGGAAACGACGAGCGCGCTCAGCGAAGCCGACACGCCGGCAAGCGCGGCTTGGTCCACCTCGTAACGCGAGCGCTGGCGGTCAGGCGCGAAGCGCACCAGCCCCGCCTCGACCAGGATCTTCAGATGCTGCGAGACGGTCGACTGGGCGAGATCGAGATGGTCGACGACGTCGCGACAGCAGCAGAAACCGCTGGCAGACAGGCGTTTCAGGATCTCGATGCGCGCGGGGTGCGAGAGCGCGGCGAGGCGGGCAGCGATGGAGTGGCTGTCGGTGGTGCAAGAGGTTGGCGCGCTCGTCGCGCGGTCCGGTTCAGGCAGGGATTCGGTCATCGTTCATCGGCGATAGACGATGAACAGTGACGAGGCAAGCTGGCCGGATGGGGAGATTGCAGGCGAAGGGCTGCGAAGGATCGGCTTGCAGCCGTCCCGTTGACGCTTGCCTACTCCGTCTTCGCCGAATTCGTCGTCATCTGGTCACCCATCGCCTTGAGGTCGGCGGCCTCACCTTCCTTCGACCGTGGCGGGACCTTGAACACCTGTCCCGGCCAGATGCGGTCGGGATTGCGGATCTGGTCCTGGTTGGCGAGATAGATCGTCGAGTAGCGCATGCCGTAACCGTAAACGCGCCGCGAAATCCGCCACAGCGTGTCGTGACGGCGGATGATCACGGCGCCATCGGCATGTTCGAGCTTAGGTGAAACGGTCTCGGCCACATCGGAAGGCGGCGTGGCCGCTGCATCGGCCGGAGCCGGTTCCGCCGGGTTGGGCGCGACAGCGGCGGGCGCTTCAGCGGCAGCCGACGGTTCAGCAGGCTTTGCATCGGCCGCCTTGGATCCAGCAGGCGCCACGGCGGCGACCGCCTCGCCCGGTTCGCGCTCGAACGGCACGGCGGCGCGGGCCACCACCTTCACCCCGTCGGTATCGAGGCCATCGACACGGATGGTGTAACTGCCGACCGGTACGTCGCGCCTCGCCTCAACCAGGAAATGGCCATCCGGCGATGTCTGCGCCTCGCCAAGCAGGATGTCGTTGGCATAGGCGCGCACCTTGCGGCCCGGGTCGGCGAGGCCGGCGACAAAGATCTTGCTGCCGTCAATCTCGACCGCTTCGACGACGATCTTGGGTTCGGCCACGGATGCCGCGGGCGGCGTTGTCGGCGCCGCAGGAGCAGGCGTTGCTTCGACGGCGGCGGACGCGCCTGGCGCCGGAGCCGCGGCTGCAGGCGCTTCCGGTGTCGTCTGCGGCTGGGGCACGGTCAGCAGTTCGGCCGGCTTGCCCGGTTCTTCGACCATCGCCAGCACCTGGCCGCTCGCATTGGCGGGAATGGAGACGACGGCCGTCTGGGCCGAAGCGGTCACGACATCGCCGGCGGTGGAGCGCAAGGCAATCGTATAGTCACCGGGCTTCAGCGGATCATCGAGCACGATGACAAAGGCGCCATCCGGACCGGCGACCGTCGAGCCGATCACGGTCGAACCGTTGAGGATCTCGACCTTTGAATTGGGCGCGGCACTGCCGGCGACGACGATCGAACCATCGCCTTCGACGCGCACCACGTCGAAGGTCGGGGCGATCGGACCCGCGACGGCAGGCGCGGTGGCCTCCGGGGTGGGAGCGGCCGGTACCGCGGCCTGCGGCAGCCGCGCTTCCGTGGCCGGATTGGCAGGCTTCGGCGCCACAGGCGGAGCCTGCGCCGCGACGCCCGCCGGCGGCGTGCGATTGAAATACGGGTCGAGCGCGCCCGACACATAGGCGGTTCCCGCGACCGCGACGGTCCCACCCGCCGCGAACAGAAACGCCTTCAACGGATTGATCGCCATCTACTTCCCTGCCCCTTAGCCACCTAACGCCGGTCTAGCCTGTTTTACCATCACCGACAAGAAAAAGCCCGGACTTCTCGGCCCTTAGGGCTTGACCGCGCTTTCAGACCCAATCACCAATCATCGGCATGAATACGATTCGATCCGTCTGCGTCTATTGCGGCTCGTCTCCGGGCCGCGATGAAACCTATGCCAAGGCTGGTCACCTGCTCGGGCGATCGCTTGCGCGCTCCGGCCTCAGGCTAATCTATGGCGGCGGCACCAAGGGCATCATGGGCGCCGTCGCTGAAGGCGCGCTCAAGGCCGGCGGTAAGGTCACCGGTATCATTCCCCGCTTCCTGATCAACAGGGAAGCAACCGAAACCGCGCTAGACCGGCTCGACGAGCTCGTGATCACCGAAAACATGCACGAGCGCAAACATAAGATGTTCGAGAAATCCGACGCCTTTGTGGCGCTGCCGGGCGGCATCGGCACAGTCGAGGAGATCGTGGAGATCATGACCTGGGCGCAGCTTGGCCATCACCGCAAGCCGATCGTCTTCGCCAACGTCAGGGGATTCTGGGATCCGATGCTGGCGCTCATCGACCATATGACAACCGAAGGCTTCATTCACACCGCACAGCGGGTCAAGCCGCTGGTCGTCAATGACCCCGAGGCAATCGTCGCCGCCATCATGGTGGCAGGCTCCTCGGTTGATGCCCCGACGGAGGGCGTGCAGTCAGTGATAGACAAGATGTAGGGGAATAGGGGCAGTAAGACAGCCCTACTCCCCTACTCCCCTACTCCAGGCGAGATCATCGAGGCCTTGCGCTCGAAGCGCTAAGTCCCGCAATCAATGCGGTGGCGGCGAAAGGCGCGGACGCATTGATGCGGCCGCTCGAGAGGGCGTGATCGGCTGTCAAGGAACCGTCACACGAAACCGCTCCGCCCGTGCTAAACATTGCGATCAGGCGCCGCCACGCGATGCCATGCTCGAAATATGCATCCGGCACTGCACCCATGGATACTGCTCTCGCCCCGGAAGGCACCGACCTGTCGCCCTACCTGCCAGACGAGCATGGGCTGTTCTTCATCTATCATTTCACCGCCGACGGCCTGCGCACCAAGGATGCCGCCGGCGCGCAATGGACGTGGCGCAGCTACCAGCTTTCCGACATGCGGGCACGCCACGAGATCGCCGCAGAACAGGCCTTGCCGGCGCCTGTGCGCGAAGCCTTCCTGTCCGCCAGCCATGGCTGTCACATCGACCTCGAGGATGACTGGCTCTACGGCGACCTGCCGGACCTGCGCCACGACTATTCGGTGGAAGCCGGCGGGCTCGGCCATTTTCGTTTCGCCCTCAACGACACCATGCTGATCGGCGCCCGCAAGCAGCCCTTGCAGTCGGTCGACAATATCCGCAAGGCGATCGAGAACGGCTCGCGCAAGTTTCGCTCGCCGGCCGAGCTGATCGAGGCGGTCGTGGGCCAGTCGTTCGACGGCATGGCGGTGGAACTCGCTGCACTTGCCGACAGCCTCGACGGCATCGAGGACCGCATCGTCTGCGACGCATGGCACAATGAGCGGCAGGCACTCGTCGATGCACGCCGGCACCTGGTGGTGATCCACCGACAGATGGCGACGCTGACCAATCTGTTTCGCCATCTCGACCATTCGCACCGCAACGACCTGCCCGATTCGATCAACGACATGGCAGCACGACTTTCACACCGCGCGCAGACGCTGCACTATGATGGCGAGCAGTTGCAGGCGCGCGCCAGGCTGTTGCAGGACGAGCTGATGGCCAAGCTGACGACGCAGTCGAACCGGCTGCTCTACGTACTGTCGGTGATGACCGCGGTTCTGTTGCCAATGACGATCATCTCGGGCCTGTTCGGCATGAATGTCGGCGGCTTGCCGCTGGTCAACACGCCCATAGGCTTCTGGGTGGTGACCGCGGTTTCGATGTTGATCGCCGGAGCGACCTATCTCTTCGTCAGGCGGCTCGGGCAGATGTAGCCCTGCGCGCCGTCGCCAGCATCGACCAGGAATACATGGCCAGCGCCGCCCAGATCAGGGCAAAGGCGACAGCCTGGGTGGTGTCGAACGGCTCTTCGAAGATCAGCACGGCAATCAGGAAGACAATGGTCGGTGCAATATACTGCATGATGCCGATGGTGGAGAGGCGCAAAAGCCTGGCGCCGAATGCGAACAGCAGCAGCGGCACCGCAGTCACCGGTCCGCAACCGGCCAGCAACGCCGTATCGACGCCGTTGCCGGAAACGAAATGGTCCTGTCCGGTGGCGATCAGCCAAGCGATATAACCCAAGGCCGGCACCGACAACAGAAGCACTTCGAGCAGAAAACCCTGACTGGGGCCGATCGGCAGCGTCTTGCGGAAAAAGCCGTAGGCGGCGAAGGAAAAGGCCAGCGCCAGCGATACCCATGGCAACTTGCCAGCCTCGATCGTCAGGACGGCAACCGCGATCGCCGCAAGCACCACGGCCGCGATCTGCAGCCGGTCGAGCCGCTCGCCGAGCAGCAGGGCGCCGACCACGACGCTGACCAGGGGATTGATGTAATAGCCAAGGGCGGTCTCGACGGTGCGGTCGACGGCGATCGCCCAGACGTAGACCCCCCAATTGACCGAGATCAGCGCCGCCGTGAGCGCCGCCATGGCGATGGTGCGGGGCGAACGGATTGCCGCCTTGAAATCCGCCGTGCGGCCGGCCCAGACCAGAACCGCGGCGGCGATCGGCACCGACCAGACGATGCGGTGGGCGATCACCTCGGCAAGCGGCAGGTGCGCGACCGCTTTCATGTAGAAAGGCAGCAGCCCCCACAAGAAATAGGCACCCAGCGCCAGCAGGAAGCCGCGGCGGGCTTTTGAAACTGTGTCCTGGGTAGTTGCTTCAGCGGCCATGGCCCAACGCTATGGCCCAGTAACCTTGGCAAGACCATCGCAAAGTTCTGATGGATCAATGGACTTTCGCTGATGGTTCAAACTTACTCCGCCGCCACCAAGCCCGCCATGTCCCGGTTCTTCATCAGCTTGTAGATGATGGAATCCATCAGCGCCTGGAACGAGGCGTCGATGATGTTTTCGGAAACACCAACCGTCCACCAGCGGGCACCGGTCGTATCATGCGATTCGATCAGGACGCGAGTGATCGCCTCGGTGCCGCCATTGAGGATACGCACCTTGAAGTCGGCGAGTTCCAGATCGGCGATTTCGCCCTGGTATTTGCCAAGATCCTTGCGCAGCGCGATGTCGAGCGCGTTGACGGGGCCGTGCCCCTCGGCCACCGACATCTTTTCCTCGCCCTCGACCAGCACCTTGACCACCGCTTCCGACACCGTCTTCAACTGGCCATTGGCATCGAAGCGGCGTTCGATCATGCAACGGAACGAGGTGACGTGGAAGAACTCGGGCAAGCCGTGCAGCATCTTGCGCGCCAGGAGCTCGAAGGAGGCGTCGGCGCCCTCATAGGCGTAGCCGGAAGCCTCGCGCTCCTTGACCACCGCTATCAATGCGTCGAGCCGGTGGTCGTCCTTCGGCACATCGATGCCGCGCCGCTTCAGCTCGGCCAGGAAATTGGCCTTGCCGCCCTGGTCGGAGACCATGACGCGGCGGCGGTTGCCAACCGCTTCCGGCGGCACATGCTCATAGGTCGCAGGTTCCTTGGCGAGCGCCGAAGCGTGGATGCCTGCCTTGGTGGCGAAGGCGGAAGCGCCGACATAGGGCGCCTGCGCCTCCGGAGCGCGGTTCAAGAGTTCGTCGAAGGCGCGCGACAGGCGCGAAATGCCAGCCAGCGCCTCGGCGGAAATCCCCGTCTCGAAACGGTCGGCGAAGGCCGGCTTCAGCGCCAGCGTCGGCACGATGGAGATCAGATTGGCATTGCCGCAGCGCTCGCCAATGCCGTTCAGCGTGCCCTGGATCTGGCGCACGCCTGCCTCGACCGCGGCCAGCGAATTCGCCACCGCCTGGCCGGTGTCGTCATGGGCATGGATGCCGAGATAGTCGCCGGGAATGCCCGCGGCGACGACGCTTTCCACGACAGTGCGTACTTCCGAGGGCTGCGTGCCGCCATTGGTGTCGCAAAGCACCACCCAGCGCGCGCCGGCATCATAGGCGGTCTTGGCGCACGCCAGCGCATAGTCCGGATTGGCCTTGAACCCGTCGAAGAAATGCTCGCAATCGACCATCGCCTCCTTCCCCGCGGCAATCGCGGCTTCCACCGAAGCCTTGATGGACTCCAGATTCTCCTCGTTGGTGCAGCCGAGCGCCACACGGACATGATAGTCCCAGCTCTTGGCGACGAAGCAGATGGCGTCCGACCGCGACTGGACGAGTGCGGCAAGCCCGGGATCGTTGGAGGCCGACACACCCGCCCGCTTGGTCATGCCGAAGGCGACGAACTTTGCCTGCGCGGTACGCTTTTCCCTAAAGAAGGCCGTGTCGGTCGGATTGGCGCCGGGGTAACCGCCTTCAACATAGTCGAGGCCGAACTCGTCGAGCAGTTTTGCAATCGCAATCTTGTCCTCGACCGAGAAGTCGATGCCGGGCGTCTGCTGGCCATCGCGAAGCGTGGTGTCGAAGAGGTAGAGGCGTTGTTTTTTCATCGTCCTGCGGGCGCTTGAACGCCCCCCTCTGGTCTGCCGGCCATATCCCCCTCAAGGGGGGAGATCGGCAGTTCGAATGTCCCGCCACCACTTGCGGCGCCGAAAATTTGCGAAACCCCGGGTGACAGCCAATCTCCCCCCTTCAGGGGGATATGGCCGGCAGACCTGAGGGGGGTGAGCGCAGACATCAGTTTTTCCCCGCAAACCCATCCGTAGCCCGGATCAGCCGGTCCAATATGCCCGGCTCGGAATAGGCATGGCCGGCGCCCTCGATCAGGTGAAAGTCCGCCTTTGGCCAGGCCTTGTGCAGCGCCCAGGCGTAGCGTGCCGGGCACGGCATGTCGTAGCGGCCGTGGACGATGGTGCCGGGGATGTCTTTCAACTTCCAGGCATCGCGCAGCAACTGCCCCTCCTCCAGCCAGCCGGCATGGACGAAGTAGTGGTTCTCGATGCGGGCGAAGGCGATCGCGTAGTCGTCCTCACCAAATGGTCCGCTGGTCTCCGGCTCGGGCAAAAGCGTGATCGTCTCGCCCTCCCACAGGCTCCAGGCGCGGGCCGCCTCGATCTGCGCGTTTCGGTCGGAGCCCACCAGCCGCTTGCGATAGGCCGCCATCATGTCGCCGCGCTCGGCCTCGGGGATCGGCGCCAGGAAGCGCTCCCACTTGTCGGGAAACATCTCGGAGACGCCGAACTGATAGTACCATTCGAGCTCGGGGCGGGTCAGCGTGTAGATGCCGCGCACAACGAGCTCACTGACGCGTTGCGGGTGGGTCTCGGCATAGGCGAGCGCCAGCGTCGAACCCCAGGAACCGCCGAAGACCAGCCATTTGTCGAAACCGGCCATTTCGCGCAGGCGCTCGATGTCCGCGACCAGGTGCCACGTGGTGTTGGCCTCCAGCGAGGCATTCGGCGTCGACTTGCCGCAACCGCGCTGGTCGAACAGGATGACGTCGTAGAGATCGGGATCGAACAGCCGCCGATGCTTTGGCGAGATGGTGCCGCCCGGCCCGCCATGCAGGAACACTGCCGGCTTGGCGCCTTTGGTGCCGGAGCGTTCCCAATAGACCTGGTGGCCGTCGCCGACGTCGAGCATACCGCTCTCGAAGGCTTCGATCTCGGGATAAAGCGTGCGCAGTTCAGAGTTCATAGTTGCAAACCTTTGGACGGCCAGTCCGTTGTTTCATGGTCGGGATGCTGGAAGGAGATGATCTGCTCCTGCCTTGCGTAATAGTTTGGATCCTGGTGGACGGGCTGATCGAAGATCGTCTCCACCCAAGGCAGCCGCGCGGCGTAATTGACCTGGATCTGCGGCGCCAGGTCGGAGCGATCGTCGAAAGCGCCGATGGCGATCTCCAGGCCGCCAGGCTGGCGGTAGGTCAGCGGCGTGCCGCAGCGGGCGCAGAAACCGCGATCGATGTTGACCGAGGACTGGAAATAGCTCGGCTCCTCACGGGTCCATTCGACGCCGTCCTTCGGCGCCGTCACCAGGGCGCCGAAAAAGGAACCGAACTGTTTCTGGCACATGCGGCAGTGGCAGATGGACGGGCGTCCAAGCTTGCCCTTGATGCGGAAGCGCACGGCGCCGCACTGGCAGCCGCCGGTTCGAACGGTTTCGCTCATGGTGTTTTCTCCAGCGGCCATTGCTCGGTGTCATGGTCGGGATGCTGGTAGGAGACAAGCTCGGCCAGATAGGGAGCCGAACCCATGTCCGCCATCGTATCCTCGCCCGGCAATTCTGGAATGGAATCGACGTAAGGCAGCTTTGCCTCCGTGCCCCACTGGATGGTCGGCGCGATATCAGCCGGATCGTCGAAGGCGGCAATCGCCAGCGCCATGCCGTCCGGCGCCTCGAAGGTCAGCGGCGTTCCGCATTCGGCGCAGAAGCCACGCCAGGCAGCGTTCGACGAGCGGAAGCGCTTGGGCTCGCCGCGCGTCCAATCCACCTTGGCGCCGCGCACCGAGACCAGCGGAAGGTAGAAATTGCCGCTCGCCTTCTGGCACATGCGGCAATGGCAGACCGAGGCATCGCCGAGTGCGCCCTCGACGCGAAAGCGTACGGCGCCGCACTGGCAGCCGCCGGTGTAGATCGGCCGGTTGTCTAGGCTCATGGCAGGTCACTCCGCATCATGGCAGACGGCCTCGACATTGTTGCCGTCGGGATCGAAGACGAAGGCGCCATAGTAGTTCGCATGATAGTGCGGGCGCAGGCCCGGCCCGCCATTGTCCTTGCCGCCGGCGGCAAGAGCGGCGGCATGGAAAGCATCAACCTCGGCGCGGCTGCGCGCGGTGAAGGCGACGTGCTGGCGGGCGTTTTGCCCCTCCTTGCCTTCCTGGAGCCAGAACACCGGCCGATCGCGGCCGTAGCCACCGACCTTGGCGCCGCCTGTGTATTCCAGCGGCACCATATAGAGCAGCGAGGCGCCAAGCGGCGCCATCGCCTTGTCATAGAAAGCCTTCGAAGCGTCGAAATCGGCAACGTCGATGCCGAGATGGTCGATCATGGAACGAACTCCTCCTCCGTTGCTCCGCACGCACGCCCGACAGGCGGCGCGCCGACAATGTCGATATCGCGGATAACGTCACCGTTCCAGAAGCTCGGCAGACAGCTCCTGCAATCAATGACAGTCGAAGTTAGCGCTCTACGGCCCCCCCCCTCTGTCCTGCCGGACATCTCCCCCACGTGGGGGGAGATTGGCGACTTCGGCGCCTCGCTCGATCCCGCAACGTCGGAGATTGGCGAAAGCTGCGCCGCCGGCCGATCTCCCCCCTTGTGGGGGAGATGTCCGGCAGGACAGAGGGGGGCGCTGTCCCGCCAGCCACTCCACCATGAGAGCAGCCACCCTCACCGCTTCACCTCCCACGTTGTCACACGCGCGCCCGTGACCGGGTCCTTGCCGTCCTTCAGTTGCACGCCTTGCGCCAGCAGTTCGTCGCGGATGCGGTCGGCTTCTGTCCAGCTCTTGGCGGCGATCAGTTCCAGGCGCCTGGCGATCGCCTTGGCGACCGTGGCCTCATCGACCTTGGCCGCCCCGACATCGAAACCCAGGAAGGCAAGCGCACCCTTCAGCGAGGCCGCTGCGGCGTTTTCGCCATCGCCGCCGAAGTCGACCGCCTCGCCGGCCAACTGGGTCAAAACCTGGAAGGCGGCGTAGGTGGCGAGATCATCCGACAACGCCTGCATGACCTCGGCCGGCAATTGCCCGACCGCCGGCGCCAGATCGGCCGCGCGTTTCCACTTGCGCAGCGTGTTCTCCGCTTCCTCGAGCTTGCGCACGGAAAAGTCGATCGGTTCGCGATAATGCGTCATCAGCATCGCCAGCCGCAGCACCTCGCCGGGCCATTTGCGGCCGCCGAACGTTTCGGTCTCCAGCAACTCGTTGATCGAGTAGAAATTGCCGAGGCTCTTCGACATCTTCTGCCCTTCGACCTGCAGGAAGCCGTTGTGCATCCAGATATTGGCCATCACATCGGTGCCGTGCGCGCAGCGTGACTGGGCGATCTCGTTCTCGTGGTGCGGGAAGATCAGGTCGAGACCGCCGCCATGGATATCGAAGACCTCGCCAAGATAGGCGGCGGACATGGCCGAGCATTCGATGTGCCAGCCCGGCCGGCCCCTGCCCCACGGGCTCTGCCAGCCCGGTTCCTCCGGGGACGACAACTTCCACAGCACGAAGTCGCCAGGATTCCTCTTGTGCGCGTCGACTGCAACGCGAGCACCGGCCTGCTGCTCGTCGAGATTTCGCTTCGACAACTGGCCGTAGTCGGGCATCGAAGCGGTGTCGAACAGCACTTCGCCTGCGGCAACATAGGCATGGCCGCGTTTGATCAGGTTTTGAATCAAAGTGATCATGTCTGCCTTGCCGTCGGCACGGGGCTCGACGAACTCGGTGGCGCGCGGCTCGACTGTTGGCTCCAGGCAGCCGAGCGTCGCGACGTCCTTGTGGAATTGGCCCGCGGTCTTTTCCGTCACCCGCCTTATCGCCTCGTTAAGCGATAGTCTGCCGGCTGATATCTCGCTGCCGAAATCGCGCAGTGCGCGTGCGTTGATCTTATCGTCGACATCCGTGATGTTGCGCACATAGGTGACATGCGCCTCGCCATAGAGATGGCGCAGCAGCCGGAACAGCACGTCGAAGACGATCACCGGCCTAGCATTGCCGATATGGGCGAAGTCGTAGACGGTCGGACCGCAGACATACATGCGCACGTTCAGCGCGTCGATCGGGACGAAATCCTGCTTCGCGCGCGTCAGCGTGTTGTAGAGGCGCAGGCCCTTCGATGCGTCAGACATTCCATGCCTTTCCGGTTCAGAACTTTTGCCTGGATGAAGCCGGCTCCGCGCCGAGGCGCAAAACGGACTCCAGCCTGCTGGCCGGGGCGTTTGTCCAATCTAGGGGAAGATGAGGCGAAAACGTCCGGACCAGCGCGAAGCTAGCCAATAATGCAAATGCCACAAATGGCGAAAGACGTTTTCATAGGCGGCTTTATCGCCTTGGCCAGTGTTGCCGTCAAGTCGCTCATGCCGAGAAAAACGACGCCAGAACTGGCAAATGCGTCGCCCGATCACACGGAATCAGCCACTGAAACATTTTATTAAACATGTCGGCACAGTCATGAAACATACGCAGGCTAGATCAACCTGCGTCACGATTTGGTCGGATTCGGCCGCCAAACGCAGACACGGAAACGTTATCTGGGAAGAGACACATGCCTCGAAGCAAGCAGGAAGCCAACCGCGCCAAGCAACCGGCGCTGGCAAGCCATTATCGCGCAATCGGCCCGGCCGCGATCGTCGCCGCCCTTCTCCACACCGCGAAGAAGAAAAAGCCGGTGCAGAAAATCGTATCGCCCCGCGCCGCCTGAAGCAGTGCGCGATCGGCCCAAGGGTCCGAACGAGGCGCCAAACCGCACCTCGAACAGAGTTTCTGCTAAAACAGCGTCATCTGACTGTCGTCCGCGTCGGGTTTCCGGCGCTTGACCTTCTCGGGCTCGGGCCCGATCTCCCCCTTCTCCTGAATCTCCGGCCCGGTGTTGGCGACCTTGTTGACGAGGTCGGAGACCGGAATCGCTTCGAAGAAGTCGCGCTGCGCCGGCCGCAACAGGTCGGCAACATCGCGCGGCTCAAGCCCGCGGCAATCGAGCCAGCGGGGGAAGTGTTCAGGTGCGATCACCACGGGCATGCGGTCATGGATATGCGCGATGTCGGAATTGGCCGCGACCGTCAGAATGGCACCGGTGTCCATTTCCGAGCCGCCCGGTTCGGCATAGGTTTCAACCAGCCCGGCAAAGGCGACCAACCCGCCATGCCGCGGCCTGATCCAGTAAGGCTGCCCCTTCCTGCCGCCCGCCTCTCCGGGCCGCGCCTGACGCCATTCGTAAAAGCCGGATGCCGGCACCAGCGCCCGGCGATGGCGCATGGCGGCTTTGAACGAGGCCTTTTCGATTACGCCTTCGGAGCGTGCGTTGAACAGCAGCGGAAATTCGCTGACGTCCTTTACCCAGGCGGGGATCAGGCCCCAGCGCACCAGCATCGGCCGGCGGTCAGGCAGGTTGGAACCCGGCGCCCGCGGCGGGCCTGAGATCGCCATCAGCACCGGCTGCGTCGGCGCTATATTGTAGCGCGCAGGAAACTGCTCCACCTCCGCCAGGCCGAGGAAAGCGGCTGTCTGGTCCGGTGTCGCGGTCAAGGCAAAACGTCCGCACATGTCTATTGGTCCTGATGTCCGGTTTCGAAAGTGGCGATGGAACAGCAGCACTGCAACCGTTAAAGCTGTCTGGCGTCGGCCGGTCCACAACAGGCTGCCGCAATCAGGGTGATCGGAAATCCATGGACGAAGTGCGAAAAGTCATTCCCGCGGTCTCGGTCGCCGTTGTGCGCGGCGACGCCGTACTTCTGGTCAAGCGGGCGCGACAACCCTCGCAAGGGCTCTATGCATTCCCGGGCGGCAAGGTCGAAGCCGGTGAGACGCTGGAACAGGCGGCACGGCGCGAATTGCTGGAGGAGACGCAATTGCAGGCCGAAAGCTACCGGCGGCTGCGCGAAATTCTCATCGACGGCACGCTCGACGGCCATGCCGTCGATTACCAGCTGACGGTGTTCGGTGCGGCCCATGCCGGCGGCGAGGCCGTGGCCAGCGACGACGCCGAGACCGCCGCCTTCTACACGCTGGCCGAAATGGCTGATCTGCCGCTTGCCGGTTCGGTGCTCGCGGTCGCCGAGGAACTGCTCGGACGGGCGTCGCAAAACCCTGAGCGATCCTAAATCCGGAATTCGCCCGGCACAATCGCCTTGCAGGCGGCAAATTGTTTGGCCAGATTGACTTATGCGTTGCCTTCCTCTCCTTCTCGCGACATGCCTCGCCGTCAGCACCGTGGCGGCACGGCCGGCGTTCAGCGCCGAGGCACCCTTCGAACCGGGGCTGATGCGGCTGGCGGAGGTCTTGGGATCGCTGCATTTCCTGCGCAATCTGTGCGGCGAAAAGGGTGACCAGTGGCGCGGCGAGATGCAGAAGCTGCTCGAATCGGAAAACCCGGATCCGGAGCGGCGCGCCCGCTTCATCGCCAGCTTCAATCGCGGCTACCGCTCATTCGGCGGCACCTACACGCAATGCACCGCGTCGGCGACCGAAGCCATCGGACGCTACATGAAGGAAGGCGAGACCCTGTCGCGCGACATCGCCTCGCGTTACGGCAACTAGCGCATGTCGCCAAAGTGCCCTCACAAGAGCGCATCCGGCCTTCATCAACAGATATCCGGTCCATTGCCGGCGGCTAGGGGCATATCCAGCTTGTGTCGAGAACTGTCCTGGTGCAATCCTTTTGTTGCGCTTATGCAACAGCGTTAATGAAACGTTAGCGCGCGGATGTGGAATTAACTCAAACTGAAGGTTTTCACCCCGCAGGCACGCCTAATCGGCTAAGTTTGAGCAGGATTGAATGCAGCTTCGCAAGCGCAACCGGCCCCCTGTAAAGAACGATCAAAAAAATGTCGTATTTACAAAGACTTATTTGCGGCTGCGTGTAAACGGAACAGATCAAGCCTGATCCATCGACGGATCGCTGCTTGCAAGGGTGGACATCGCTTATGGAACATGGTGTCAACGACATCGACGCGCTGGTCAGGGAAGAAAAGCGCCTGACCGCGGTGGAGAGCCACAGCGAGGCCTGGGCCGAAGGTCTTTCGGCAGGCATAGAACCCGAGATCATCGCCGAAGCAGCGCTTGAAACCGCGTTCGGCGAAATGCTGCGCGCCAACGGCGAGACATCGGCCCTTGCCCTGCTCGACCGCATGCGTGAAAAGGTGATTGCTGGCGCCTTCGAACCCGAACGGCTGCGGCACTGAACCGACGTCCGGTTCTTTGACGGCAAATGCCGCTCGGGCATCATGCCCGGAAGCAGGGAGACGGGCAGTGAACTTTTCTATGTCAGGCAAGCCGCACGGCTTGGTCCTTTGCATCTGTTTCGCCGCGTGCAGTGCCGCGATTCCCTTGGTTGCGTGCCTGACAAGCAGTCCCGCTTATGCGCTGAGCGAGATCAAGCGCGAAGAACTCCCCTCGCCGGTCCAAGACGATGACGCGTCGTCGCCGGGAAGCACCGTGCCGATACCCGATCCGGTCGGAACGCCATCTTCGACCAGCCAGCCAACCGCCCCGGACAAGGCCGAACCGGTCACCCCGCCGAACGGCGACGGCGCCACCAACAGGCCGCGCGTCGATCCCGACGCGCCCACGCCGGAGGTCGTCTACGACCTCGGCAAGCTGCCTGAACCGGTGCGGCGCATGCATGACCTGATCATCGAAGCCTGCGAGAGCGGCGACATCGAAAGACTGAGGCCTTTGATCGGCAAGGGCGACGGCATGACCCAGATATCGCTGACCGACATAGATGGCGACGCCATTACCTTCCTCAAGGGGCTCTCCGGCGACCAGGATGGCCAGGAGATTCTTGCCATACTGGAGGAGGTGCTCAATGCCGGCTATGTCCATGTCGATGCCGGGACGCCACAAGAGCTCTATGTCTGGCCGTATTTCTTCGCCCTGCCCCTGGACAAGCTCGACGCCAGGCAACGGGTCGAGCTGTTCAAGATCGTCACCGCGAGCGACTTCGACGACATGAAGCAGTTCGGCGCCTACATCTTCTACCGCGTCGGCATCACGCCCGCCGGGCAATGGACGTTTTTCGTCGCCGGGGATTGAAACGTCGGGCAGGCGAAGCCAACGATGTGAAATGGCTATGCGGGCAACGCCTCGGAGAACTCCACTGCCCTGCCTTGGCCCGGCGTCACGATCTCGCCCTCCCACATGATGCGCTGGCCTCGAATGACAGTGCCGACCGGCCAGCCAGTGACTTCCTTGCCGTCATAAGGCGTCCAGCCGGCCTTCGAGCCGGCTTGTGCATTGGTGATGGTCTCGCGCCGCTTCATGTCGACAATTGTGAAATCGGCATCATAGCCGGCGGCGATGCGGCCTTTCCTGGCCATGCCGAAGATGCGCTGCGGGCCATGGCTTGAAAGATCGACGAAGCGCTGCAAGGTCAGCCTGCCCGCGTTGACGTGGTCGAGCATGATCGGCACCAGCGTCTGCACCCCGGTCATGCCCGAGGGCGATGCCGGATATGGTTTTGCTTTTTCGGCCAATGTGTGCGGGGCATGGTCGGAACCGAGTACGTCGACAATGCCTTGGGCGATGCCGTGCCAGACGCCGTCGCGATGGCGCGGGGCACGGACGGGCGGGTTCATCTGGATGAGCGTGCCGAGCCGTTTGTAGTCGTCCGCCGACAGTGTCAGATGGTGCGGTGTCGCCTCGCAGGTGGCGACATCCTTGTGCTGTTCGAGGAACAATATCTCCTCGGCCGTGGAGATGTGCAGGACGTGGATGCGGGCACGGGCGGCCCGCGCGACGCGCACCAGCCGCTCGGTGCAGCGCAAGGCAGCGATCTCGTCGCGCCAGACCGGATGCGATGAAGGATCGCCCTCGATGCGCTCGCCAAGGCGTTCGCGCAGCCGGAACTCGTCTTCCGAATGAAAGGCGGCGCGGCGGCGGGTGTTCCTGAGGATCGAGGCGACGCCTTCATCGTCCTCGACCAGCAGGTTGCCGGTGGACGAGCCCATGAAAACCTTGATTCCGGCCGCGCCGGGCAGCCGCTCGAGCTCGGCGACATCGCCGGCGTTGTCGCGCGTGCCGCCGACCCAGAAGGCGAAATCACAGTGCATACGGCCGGTGCCGCGCCGGACCTTGTCGGCAAGCGTTTCTTCGCTGGTGGTCAAGGGATTGGTGTTGGGCATTTCGAACACGGCTGTGACGCCACCGAGCACCGCCGCCCGCGATCCGGTCTCCAGATCCTCCTTGTGCTCCAGCCCCGGTTCGCGGAAATGCACCTGGCTGTCGACGACGCCCGGAAGGATATGCAGGCCCCGGCAGTCGATCGTCTCGCCGGCGGAGGCCTGGCGCAGATCGCCTATGGCGGCGATGCGCCCATTTTTCACGCCGACATCGCGTTGCCCCTCGCCGGCATGGTTGACCACCATGCCGCCTGTCAGGATGAGGTCGTAGGTGTTGGCCATGCTGATCGATCTCTTGCGGGGGGAGTGTCAGCGGCTTACGTAATGGCCGACCGTTTTGCAAGATCAGGCTTTTATCCGCCCCATGCCCTTTGCCCTGCTGAAAGACCGCGCGCTCATCTCCATCTCCGGCCCTGATGCCGAACACTTCCTGCAGAACATCCTGACCACCGATCTCGACGCGCTCGGCGCCGGCGAGGCTAAACCCGGCGCTCTTTTGACGCCGCAAGGCAAGATACTGTTTGACTTCCTGATCTCACGGGCTGGTGAAAACGCGTTCCGCCTCGAATGCCGCGCCGACATCGCTGACGATTTCGTACGCCGCCTGATGCTGTACAGGTTGCGCGCCAAGGTCGAGATTGCCAAATCCGAACAGACGCTTGTCTCAATTGCCTGGGGAAATGAGTCAGCTCCCTCACAAAAGGATTCAACCGTGCTGGCCGACCGGCGCTTTCGCGATGAAAGCGTCACCCGCTCCTATGGCAGCGCTCAAGAGACTGACGACGGCGCCGCATGGCAGGCCTTGCGCATCGCGCATGGCATTGCCGAGAGCGGCACCGACTACCAGCTCGGCGACGCCTTCCCGCATGACGTGCTGCTCGACGAGACCGGTGGCGTCGGTTTCACGAAGGGCTGCTATGTCGGCCAGGAGGTCGTCTCGCGCATGCAGCATCGTGGCACCGCAAGGCGGCGGGTGCTGATCGTCAGGGCCGAACGGGCCTTGCCTGATGCCGGCGTCGAATTGACCGTCGACGGGCGATCGGTGGGGACGCTCGGCTCGAACGCCGGCACGATCGGCCTCGGCATCGCCCGTATCGACAGGATCAAGGCAGCGCTCGACGCGGGTCAGCCGATCCTGGCGGGAGACGTGCCGGTTACGGTGGCCATTCCACCTTTCGCCAAATTCAGCTTTCCCCAGGAAGCCGTCGGCACGGAGGAGGCCTGATGGCGGCCGACCGCATCGGTGCGCCGCCACGTGCCTGGCAGCGCATGCTGTCCGGCCGCCGGCTGGACTTGCTCGACCCCTCGCCCCTCGACATCGAGATATCGGACATCGCCCATGGGCTCGCCCGCGTCGCGCGCTGGAACGGCCAGACCCGCGGCGAGCACGCCTTCTCGGTCGCGCAGCATTCGCTGCTGGTGGAGGCGCTGTTTTGCGACCTGATGCCCGAGGCGCCGGCGGACGCCCGGCTTATGGCATTGCTGCACGATGCGCCCGAATATGTCATCGGCGACATGATCTCGCCGTTCAAATCGGTGATGGGCGGCAGCTACAAGGACTGTGAACTGCGCTTGCAACGCGCCATCCATCTGCGCTTCTCGCTGCCGCCGGAACCAGGCGCCGGCCTGCGCAAGGAGATCAAGCGCGCGGACCAGATCGCCGCCTATTTCGAGGCAACGCTGCTCGCCGGCTTTTCGACCGCCGAGGCGACCGAGTTCTTCGGCCGTCCGCGCGGCTTCAGTGCCGAGCGCTTCGATTTCACGCCGCGCTCGGTAACCTGGGCACAGAATGCCTTCCTGAAGCGTTTTTCCGCTATCGAGAAGTCGCGGCGCAAGATTACAGCAGCGGTAGGGTAGAAAACGCTAAATTAACCGGAACGGCTGACACTGCGGTGTTCGATCACGAGCCGCAGGCAAGCCTTATGCCCGTCGCTGACGCCAAGGATGGTTCGGCCGTCCCTGAACAGGGGGCCGAAGGCGTGGATCGTCCCCGTCAAATGGAAGACGAACTGCGCAAACAAAACGAACGCTTTTCGGCGGCCATCGAGAACATGTCGCATGGCCTTTGCATGTTCGACGCCGACGAGCGCATGATCATCTGCAACGGCAACTATATCAACATCTTCTGCCTCGACGCCAACGTAGCGCGGCCGGGCATCCATTTCATCGACATCCTGCGGCACAGCGTCGATGTCGGCATCGCCTCGCAAAGCGCCGAAGAACTTTACGCCATCCGCAAGCCCTATATCGATGGAGCGAAACCCTCGTCCTACGAGGAGGCGCTCTCTGATGGACGCATCATCAGCATCTCGCACCGGCCATTGGCATCGGGCGGCTGGGTTTCGATCTACGAAGACATCACCGAGCAACGGCGCGCCGAACAGGATCTCAAGGAACAGCATCGCCGCTTCGACGCGGCGCTCGCGAACATGTCGCAGGGCCTGCTGATGTATGACGCCGGCGGCAGGCTGATCGTGCGCAACCAGCGCATCCTGGAGCTTTATCGTGTGACCGAGGCGGATCTGCCGCTCGGCATGACTCACCGCGAGCTCCTCGAACGGCTGGTGCGCCTTGGCGTCTATGCGCTCATAGATGTCGATGACGAAGTTTCGAGGACCGAGGCTCGCCTGCTGGCCGGCCAGACGCGGTCGACGCCCCGCCGGCTCGCCGACGGACGAACGCTGATGATCGCCCGCCGGCCGATGAGCGGCGGCGGCTGGGTCGCCACTTTCGACGACGTGACCGAGAGCAGGCTTGCCGAGGAGCGCATGACCCATCTTGCGCATCACGACGTGCTGACTGGGCTGCCCAATCGCTCGATGTTTCGCGACCGGCTCGACCGGGCACTGGAGGATGCGGCGGCGGGACCGCTGGCAATCTTCTCCCTCGACCTCGACCGCTTCAAGGCCGTCAACGACACGTGGGGACACCCGGCCGGCGACCGGCTGCTGAAAGGCGTGGCCGCAAGACTGCTGCGCTGCGTGGACAACGACGCGGATATCGTCGCCCGTTTTGGCGGTGACGAATTCGTCATCGTCCAGTTCAACGTCGAGGGACTGGCCAGCGCGGAAAAACTGGCAAAACGCATTGTCGAGGCCATCGCCAAACCGTTTCATGACAAGAGCCGGGACATGCATGTCGGCGTCAGCCTTGGCATCGCGCTTTCTCCCGGCGATGGCAGGGACGCCGATACATTGCTGACAAACGCCGACATGGCGCTCTACCGGGCAAAAAGCGAAGGGCGCAATTTGTACCGTTTCTTCGAGCCCGGCATGGATGCCACGGTGCGCGCGCGCCGGGCGCTTGAGGCCGATCTCGAGACGGCGCTGCCGAGCCGGGAATTCGATCTCGATTTCCAACCGATCATGGCCATAGCTTCGGGCGAGATCGTCGGCGCCGAGGCCCTGATGCGCTGGCACTCGCCCTCGCGCGGCACGGTGGCGCCGGATGAGTTCATTCCGGTCGCCGAGGAAACCGGGCTGATTGTGCCGCTTGGCGAATGGGCGCTGAGGAAGGCCTGTGCGACGGCGGCAGCCTGGCCGCCTGGCCTGCGCGTTGCGGTCAATGTCTCCGCCGTGCAGCTCAAAAGCGGCGGCTTTGCTCGCAGCGTCATCTCTGCCCTGGCCTTCTCAGGCGTGCCGGCCGGACGACTGGAACTGGAGATCACCGAAACCGTCCTGATGGACGAGAGCAAAGACGTCCTGAGGAGACTGCGACAGCTGCGCGAACTCGGCATCCGCATCGCGCTCGACGACTTTGGCACCGGCTATTCCTCACTCGGCTATCTCAGGCGCTTTCCCGTCGACAAGATCAAGATCGACCGTTCCTTCATTTCCGATATCGGCAATCGCGACACCGCGGCAATCGTGCGCACGATCATCGGGCTGGGCACCGAACTGGGGATCACGGTCACCGCCGAAGGCGTAGAAACCGAAGCACAGCTCGACATGCTGCGCCGAAACGGCTGCGTCGAGGCGCAAGGCTATCTGATTGGCGTGCCGTCAAACGCTGCGGAGATTCGGCACCTGTTGAAATCGAGCGCGGTGCGCAGCCAGACCGGCTGACGGCATAGATCAGCGCAGCGTCTCGATGTATTTTTCGTGGAAGCTGACATAACCCGGCTCGACTACCTTCAGATGCCGCTCGATCAGCGCGTGAAACTCCGGCAACCGGTGGAAGGGCACGCCCGGATAGGCGTGATGCTCGGCATGGAAGGGCATGTTCCAGGCAAGCTTGCGCACAGCCCAGTTGGTCAGCGTCGTCCTGGTATTCTCCAGCATGTTGGCGACGAAGGGGCAGCGGCCATGCTCGGCCAACAGGTAGAGCCGCAAGAACGGCTGGCCGAGCAGCGCGGGAAAGATCCAGACATGGAGCAGCACCGTTGCCTTGAACCACAGCGCGAGCATCAGCACGACGGCATAGAAGGCAATCATCGCGCGCGCCTCGGCGCGTACCTTCGGACGCCCCTTCGGGGGCACGTAGTTGTCCTGGCAACGTCCCATTGCATTGGCGTAGAGCGTCTTCAGATGCCCCAACCACACCGGAAGTCCGGAAACATGGACCAGGTACTGCCGCCAGGTTTCCGGCTTCGGGAAAGCCAGCTCCGGATCGCGTTCGGGATCCTGTGTGAAACGGTGATGGGCGAAATGGAAATAGCGGAACCAGTCGGCCGGCAGCGCGATCGCAAGGCTGCAGACACGCGCGACTGCGTCGTTCAGCGATTGCCTTTCGAAAGCCGTGCGATGCACCGTCTCATGCAGCAGCGTGAACAGGAACACGATCAGTATGCCTTGCGGCAGCATCAGCAGCGGCCAGAACGGCACCTTGGCGGCGATCAACGATCCGAGGAACATGATCGCGCCGAGGTGGAAAGCGAGCTGAACGAGGCCGGGCCCATCCGACTTGCCGGTTAGCCGGCTGCGCTCCTCATTCGTCAGCGAGGCGATCACGTCGCGATGATCCATAGGGGCATTCCGGCCGATTGAATTCATTCGGTCAGCATACCCCAGCAAGAAACTTTTCTAACAACGAGGATTTCTGCAATATAGATAAGCTGAACTTATCCTTTTGGGTCACCGCCATGGTCGCACTTCCATCGTTGCGAGGTCTTCAGGCCTTCGAGGCGGCGGCGCGCACCGGCAGCTTCGCCGCTGCGGCGGAAGAGCTTTCGGTCTCCGCCGCCGCAGTCAGCCAGCTCATCCGCATCGTCGAGGAGCAAATTGGCCGCAAGCTGTTCCACCGCGCCAACCGGCGTGTCGTCCTGACCGAGGCCGGCGTCGAGATGCTGCCCCGATTGACCATGGCCTTCCAGGAAATCGGCAGCGTCTCGCGCCAGCTTGCCGGCGATGCGTTCCGCCCGCGGCTCGTCGTCTCGGTCCCTCCGTCCATGGCCATGGGCTGGCTTTCCGAGCGCCTTGCCGGTTTCATCGCCATCCACGGTGCCGTCGACATATCTCTCAGGGGCGATGACGACCCGGTGTCGTTCGACCGCGACCTGATCGACGTCAGGCTCTCCTACGGTCCGCACTATCGTGAGCACCCGATCGAGGACATTGTCCAGGATGCGGTCTATCCCGTCTGCGCATCAAAGCTTGCCAGCGTGCTGGAGGCGGATGGCGGTCCGCTCGCCGGGCTGCCCCTGATCCACACCGACTGGGGACCGACCGGCGCATCCTTTCCCTCATGGCGCAGCTGGTTCGAGGCGGCCGGCATCGCGCCTGGGCGCGGCATTCAGCGCGGCCTGTCGGCAAATTCCTCGCGCGCGGCGCTCGACCTGGCCATTTCAGGACTGGGCGTGGCGCTGGCGCAAGGGATCTATTGCGCCGAGGCCGTGGAGGACGGCCGGCTGGTCCGGCCCGTCGCCGGCGCGATTGCGCTGCGCCAGCCCTATTGCCTGACAATTCCGCAGCGGAGCGCAAGAAGAGACGTCGTGACGGCATTCCGTGACTGGCTGGTCGATGAATGCCAGCGGGTGGTGGGCTCGCCGGCGCTCGGTTGAGTGGGCAAGCGGCGACGGTTCAGAGGTGCCCGCTCAACGCTTCGACCATGTCCTTGTTCGCCGCCACGGGCACGATCTCGAACTCCACCAGATCCGCCCACTCGATCACCCAGCGCTGCAGCAGCGTGACGTCGTCGGCCTCCACCAGGAGGAAACAGCGGCTCATGTCCGCCGCGATCCAGCTATGGTGCACCAGAAGCTCGTCGGGTTTCAGGCGGCCGCGATCGCGGAAGCGGCGGTAGATCTCCTTGCGGTCGCAGCCGCGAAAATCCTCGGTCACCAAAAACAGCATCTCTGCCCCCGCTTGAATGATTATCGGCCCGGCCGCTCCAAACGCTCCAGGAACCATTGCGTCAGCCGTACCCAGACCTCGTCCTTCTCGCCGGAGTCCTCCCAGCCATGATCGAGGTTGGGATTGTCGTTGACCTCGATGACGAAGACGCCGTCCTTGGTTTCCTTGAGGTCGACGCCGTAGAGGCCGTCGCCGATGCAGCGCGCCGCCTTGACTGCCGTCTCGACGACATGGGGCGGCGTCTCCTTCAGCGTGAAGGTCTTGATGCCGCCCTGGTCGGGCTTGCCGCTGGCCTTGTGGTTGACGATCTGCCAGTGCTTCTTGGCCATCAGGTAGTGCACGGCAAACAGCGGCTGGCCGCCGAGCACGCCGACACGCCAGTCATATTCGGTCGGGATGAATTTCTGCGCGATCAGAAGGTCGGAATCCTCCAGCCATTCCGTGGCGAGCGTCCTCAATTCCTCGAAATTGGCGCATTTCTTGACGCCGCGCGAGAAGGAGGAATCCGGGATCTTCAGCACCAGCGGAAAACCCAGCGTCTGCGCCGCCAGCTCAAGGTCGGAAGCGCCGGCTATCATCACGGTCGGCGGCACCGGCACTTTGTTGTAGGCCATCAGTTCGTTGAGATAGACCTTGTTGGTGCAGCGGATCATCGACAGCGGGTCGTCGATGACCGGCATGCCTTCCTGCTGGGCGCGGCGCGCGAAACGATAGGTATGATTGGAGATCGAGGTGGTCTCGCGGATGAACAGCGCGTCGTAATTGGCGAGCTTGGCAAGATCCCTCTTGGTGATCGGCTCGATTTCGACGCCCATCTTTTCGGCGATCCTGGCCCAGTAGCGCAGCGAGGAGATTTCCGACGGCGGCAATTCCTCATGCGGGTCGACCAGCGTGGCGAAGGTGTAGCGCGCCGGCGTGCGGCCCTTGGTGTCGCGCCATTCGCGATTGGTGTAGGTCTCCAGGCATCGCAGGAAGAAGCTCTCCTCCTCCTCGGTCATGCGCGCCAGGGGATGAAAGCCGATCTTGCGGATCGAGGCCCATTCGGCGCTGTCCTTGACGTGGACCTCGAGCGCCGGCGCGCGGAACCAGTCGAACAGGAGCTTGGCGAATCGGTCCCACACCTTGGACGGGCCAATGCCGAAGAAGATGCAGACCTTCGCCGGAAAAGCGCCGCCAAGATCCTTGCGGCACTTGTTGAGCGCCAGCTCCAGTTCCGGCAGCGCATGTTCGTAAAGCTTGCGCTCCGACAGATCGATCATGGTTTCGACGGTCGGGATGACTTTGTGGCCGCGCGAACCCGCCAGCAGCGAGGCATAATAGCCGCGGCTCTGGTAGCCGTAATTGTTCGACAGGTTGATGACTTTGGGACGCTGGCCGCGAAACAGCGCCGGATGCGCGAGATAGTCGCGGTTGGTGATGATCTTGTGCGGTGTCGCCACCTGGTCGAGATCGCTCTGCCGGCCAGTTAAGATAACCCAGGTCATTGTTATCAGCGCTTCCCCAGAGTGATGGCGGCGCGCAGTCCGTCGCGGCCGAACTGCGCCATGTTCATGAAGATGCCGTAAGGCACGGGAATGTTGGCGGCATCAAGGATGGTCTCCTGCCTCTCGTCCTCGACCCAGGGATCGTGGATCAGGATATGGTCGCCGTCGTCGCCGATGGCCAACACCCAGTGCGGCACCTTCTTGCCGAACATCAGGAAGCCGCTGATCAGCACAAGCACCAATTTTCCTTTCGCGATCGCGGCGCGAATGTCGTCGATGGTGAATGAACGGTAATTCACCGGGATGCCGTAAAGTTCCGCGCGTCGGCGAAAGTCGACCTGGGCCAGCTCCATCACCCGGCGCTTGTCCGCGCTGCGTACCGACTGCAGGAACAACGCGCCGTAGAACGACACGTAGATCTCGGCCGCAAGGCCGCTCTCATAGCCGGCGACCGCGAGGCCGAACGGCTCGCAGCCACCCGGGCCCGACATCATGAAGACGGTCGTCGCTTCGCGCCAAAGACGGATTTCCCTGACCGGGTCCGGCACGAAGTCATGATCGAAATTGGCCATGGCCATCATCAGGCAGCAGGGACCGCAAGTGAATTCGCAGGTCTGCTGGTAGAACGGCACGCGGGTGGCGACCGGAAGTTCGCCGCGCAAGGTCTTCTCGTAGCGCAGCGCCGTGGCGCCGTCCTCGTAGTAGTCGGGTTCGCGGCCGATCTTGCGGTAGCCCGCCTGCTCATAGATGCCGATGGCGCGGGCATTATCCTCCCGCACTTCCAGGCGCAGCATCATGCGGTCGTGCTCGAAGGCCGCCTCCTCCGCCGCCGTCAGCAACCGACGGCCGATGCCGAGGCCGCCGAAAAAGGGGCTGGTGGCGATCGAATAAAGGCGCGCCACGCCGCTGCCCTTGCGAAACAGGACGATCGCATAACCGGCGACGCGGCCATCTCTTTCGGCGACCAGCGTCTCGGCGGTCTCACGCTCGATGAACTGTCGGAAGGAGCGACGGGAAATGCGATCGCTGGAGAAAACAGCTTTCTCGATGGCGGCGAGATCATCGACGTCAGTCGCGCGGGCCGTGCGGATCTCGGCAGGCATGCGGGCTTGGAAAACCTCGATTGGGTTGTGATGAAGGCCCTATTCGAAACGTCCGGACAGCAGCCGAAAATGGCAGCGTCCATAAAGCGCTATCGCACCTCGATTCGGGCCGAATTGTGACAGATTCGGCGCCGGCCCGACGGGATGAAGGCCTCGAACAAGGTCGCCGTTTTCGGGTAGGCGGCGCTGCCAAAAAACGATCCTGTTCAACTCGACAGGCCGGCCAGAAGCTGGCTGTAGGCGCTCTTGGCCACGATCGCCAATTGCTCTTGCGGCACTGAGCCGACGACAGCGCAACCATAGCCCTTGTCAAGCCAGTAGACCGCCTGCGGGCCGGCTTGCTCCGAAGCGTAGGTTCCCCTGGCGTTCTCCACCGATTCGGCCGTCACAAAGAGCGATATGCGCTCGCCCTTGTCGTCTTCATAGAGCAGCATTGCCGCCTTGCTCTCGCCGGCCGGCAGCAACCTGCCGCCGACCAGTTGGAACCCGCTGCCGGTCAAGTCCGGCGCAACCAGCTTCAATCCGACCCGGTTGGACAGCCAGGTCAGCAGATGGTCCTTGTCGCTTGCCGGCACTTCCACCGCATGCCGCTTCTCGGCGGCATAGATGACATGCGCGGCGATCGCCTGCTCGGCCAACTGGTCCTCGGCCTGATCTTCCCGGCCAATACCGTCGCTGCCGGCAAAGTAGCCGCCAAGCCCGCCCGCTGCCAGAAGCCCGGCAGCGGCGGCGGCAAGCCACCAGCGCGAGCGTGGCATTGGCGCCCTGGCTGGCGCCTCGCCAAGCACCACCTTGCGCAAGCGCACCGGCACCGGCTCGTCGATCACGCCAGCGAAGGCGTCTCGCAATGCTGCCCTGTCGGCGATGAAACGGGCGCTTTTCGCCTTCATCTCGGGAGTGGCGTCGAGCCATGCGTCATAGGCGGCGCGCTCATCGGCCGGCAACTCGCCGTCGAGTGCCATGTGGATGTCGCGTTCGGAGAAATCGCGGCGGATCATTTCTAGACGATCCTTATCGAACGGCGGCGTGCCGTGTCGTCCAGCAGTCCGCGCAACTCCTCGCGCCCGCGTGCAATGCGCGACATCAGCGTTCCGGCCGGCACTCCCAGGATGTTGGCGGCCTCGGCATAGGAAAAGCCTTCGATCGCGACCATGACGAGCGCGGCACGGCGGTCGGGGCTGATCGCCTGCAATGCGTCGACGATCTCGCGCGAGGCGATGCTTTCCACCTGCTCGGCCGGCTGTGCAACCGCCTCGCCCGCTTCCAGCGGCAGCATCGCGGCTTCGCCGCGCCGATTCACTTTGCGCATCTGGTCAATGAACAAATGGTGCATGATCGTAAACAGCCACCTCCTGGGGCTTTCTCCCGTCTGCCAGTTGTCGAGCCGCATGAGGGCCCGTTCGAGACAGTCCTGGACGAGATCGTCGGCGGCGTCGCGGTCTCGCAACAACGAGCGTGCGTAGCGGCGCAGGCGCGGTATTTCGCCGAGGATTGCTGCCTTCTTTTCGTCCATGACCGCTGGTTTTCGGAATTGCCCTATTCATCAGATTGAACGCGCCTTCGCGGCGCGACGCAAGCAGCCAGTGCGAAGCGGTCCACCGCCCCGGTCACCCAAGCAATGATGTAACGATGGGAGCGGCGGGTTTATTCCCGGGGCATACTGGGTTGCCTAACTAGGCCTCTCGCGCCCACAAATGATAGTATCGAAGCAAGTCGCCGGATTTAAGCATCCGGCTCGTCAGTGGTTGTGATGGCCTCCGGTCCAGACAGTTTTGAATAGCAGCTCAGAATAGGTTGGACCGGGTGCCCGCTATTTTCGGGCTATGCCGCGCAGGCGACGTTTTGTAGCCGCCTCTTTAATAAGACCAGCAATCTTGCGGACGAAAGCCGGGTTGAAGGAACCGATCGGCTTTGTCGTCACAACATCGTAAATTTCGTCAAGACCCTAGAGACAAGGCTTCACGTCCCCTTCGCCGCTCTGGTCAAAAGCCGCTGGTAGAACAGGCCGATGCCGATCAGCACGGCGCCAAGGCCGATGAAGGACAGCGCGCGAAGCACACCCTCCAGCTCCGACATGTCGAAGAGGAACACCTTCAGTACGGCGACTGCGATCAATGCGGCCGAGGCTATGCGCAGCACCTGCGACTTCAGCCAGACGCCGGCTGTCAGCAGCGCCACGCCGATCACCAGCCAGAGTGCCGAATAGGTGTAGGTTTCCAACTGGCCAAGGCCGCTCCACAGCCCAATGAACTCGCCCTTGAACAGGCGCCGTACCGACAGCGTGGCATAGGCGAAGGCAAGCAGTGCCGCCGCCAGCGCCAGCATGGCGGCATACCATTTCGGCCGCTTGTCGCGGGCATAGAACGCAAGCCCGCCGGCTGCGACCGCTGGCAGGAGATAGCCGAGGAACAGCAGGTTGAAGACCGGGATTCGCCCGGTCGATTCGTCCGTGAAAAGCGGGTTCAGCACCAGCAGGTGCTGCACGATGATGAAGGCGACCGAGATCACGCCCGCCGCCATGGACCCGTAGCGCAGCACGGAACTCGGCGAGCGCCTGTCGATGGCCACGAATATGGCGCCGGCACCGATTGCGATCAGCGTGTAGATGGCCTGTTCGGCAAGCGTGGGCGCATCGCTGTTGAGGACGCCGCCATGCATGGCGTGACGCACCAGCATGGCAAGCGTCAGCAGTGCAAACAGCGCCGCCGAAGCTTCCATGGCAAGGCGTGGCCGGCCGTCGATGGTGCGGGCCAGTTGCCAGGCGGCGAAACCGAAGGCGAGCGCCGGCACGCCGTAACCCGGCAGCAGCCAGTTGAAGACCGGCGTCGCCGACAGGAACCCGGCGCCGACGACGGTCGGATCGAAGATGACACGGCCAAGCACCGCCGCGACCGCGCCGACCGAAATCCAGCCGAGCACCGGATAGGAACGCAAGCGCGTGGCTAGCGCCGGCACGATTGCGGCCGCGCCAAGCAGGATGGTTGTCCAGCCGGAACTGAAGGCCATATGCAGCATCAGCAGGCCGGCGAGCGCGGCTCCGCCGAGCGCGAAGGATACGGCCGCCCTGCCCTGCAACGGCGGTTGCTCGCCGCGCGCGATCCACTCGCCGCCGGCAGCGAAAACCACGACCAGCAGCGCCGCCACAGCGGCGTAGGCAAGATCGCGGTCGAGATTGCCGAAGGTGAACCAGAGTGCCAGCAGGACGACCAACGGCACGATGACGCCCCACGCCGCCCATGACGCAGCGCGGAAATGGGTCGCGGCGGCAAATTTACGAGCGGCCCAGAAACCGGCGCCGATGAAGACAAGGCCGAGCGCAATACCGATGCGCAAGGTCAGCGCGTTCGACGCCGCCAGCGGCAGGCCTTCGACGCCGAAGGCATCGCCCGAAAGATCGGAAGCGATCGAGGTCGGCGGGATGATGCCGAGGTAGATCAGTACTGTTACCAATCCGGCCGCATAAAGCAGTGGCAGTGCCGGGGAGCGATAGAGCGCGACGGCCACCATCGCGGCGAGCACGACGGCTCCCGGGAAGGCATCGCCGGCAGCGACGAAGGCCGGATCGACCGAAAGGCCCAGCGCCGAGAGGGCAACAAACAGGCCCGGCGCGACGGAGGGCCAGTCGAAAGCCGTGGCTGATCCGCTTTCGTCGCCACGGCGGCCAAGCCAGACGAAAGCGAGCACGACCAGAGTGACGGCGGTTATGAACAGGATTACCGACAAATTCGCGCCCGGCGCATCGGTCATGTAGAGGATCGTCCAGATGCCGGTACCGACGAAGGCTGCCGCCATCAGCGATTTCCAATCGCGCATGCGGGCTATCACGCTCGTGGCGGCAAGCACGATCGCCAGATAGCCGAACAGGGCCCAGGGATTGGGCGCCTGAGAAGCGATCAGCATCGGCGTCACCATGGCGCCGACGAGGCCGATACCAGCCAGCGCCTGGCTGTGGACAAGGGCGGCGACAATCGTCCCTATGCCGATGGCGCCGAGCAGCGTGAAGGCGAGCGCCGGCCCGATAAATCCGTAGATGCCATGTGCGGCATAGACGGCGCCAAACAGGATGAAGGCGCCCGCCGCGGTCAGGATCGCCGGGATGTAGGCGCCTGCGGCGCCTTGCACGGGGACCCTGAAGCCGGTGCGGCGAATGAATTCGCCGGCTGCAATCAGCACAAGGCCGAGCAGCCCGGCCATGGTCAGCCGCACACCGGGGCCGAAAATTCCGGCTTCGATCGTGTAACGAATGAGAAACAGGCCGCCAAGCGCCAATGCCAGGCCGCCAACCCAGACCGCCCAGCGGGTGCCGAGCGCCGTTTCGATATCGGGTTTGCCGGGCGCTTTCACCGCTGCGACAGGCTCGGATTCTGCCACCTTGGGCGCCGCCCCGCCTGGTGTCCATGGCCCCGGCTTGACCTCGTCCGTCGCTGCGTCGGTTTCCAGAGCCGGCGGCGCCTGCCCGGTGGCTGCCTCGCTGGCCGTTGGCGAAACGACCACGGCCGCAGCGACAACGGCTTCGGCCGGCTGGCCATCGGTCGCCGCCGGTTCGGACTGCTTGGCGAGAGGCGGCACGGCGCCGGAAAGGACGAGGCTTCGCAGCGCCCCAAGCTCGCGCTCGATCAGGCCAATGCGGCTCTGCTGGCGCGAAATGATGACGAACAGCGCGATGATGGCGACAAGGCCGATCAGGCTTTCAAACATGGCGGCTCCCCCAAACCAGACCAGTTGCTACTGACAATCAAATGTGGCCTGCAAACGACCAGCCAACGGCGTCGGATGGGCGGCTGGAAAGATCGAGCATGTTTCGGTGTCGAAGCCAGCGGCTTGCGCCTATTGACCCTCGGCATCGGTTGCGAATGGCCGGTTTCCGGAAACATTGCCTGCCAAACCTGCCGCCGGTGACCTATGGTACCCTTGGCCGCAAAGGGTTCTCCAAGCGATATCATGAGGATACGTATGCCGCAACGAAGCGCAGGACTGCTGATCTACCGGCGAAACGCCGGGGCCCTCCAGTTCTTGCTCGTCCATCCGGGTGGACCGTTCTGGGCAAGGAAAGATGAGGGGGCATGGTCTATCCCCAAAGGGCTCGTCGACGAAGGCGAGGACGAGTTGAAAGCCGCCCGACGTGAGGCGGAAGAAGAACTCGGCGTCGCCATCAACGGCGATTTCCAGCCTGTCGGCAGTTATCGGCAGCCTGGCGGCAAGATCGTGAGTGCGTGGAGCGTCGAGGCCGACGTCGACACCGATGCCATCAGAAGCAACATGTTCACCATGGAGTGGCCGCCAAGGTCGGGGTCCATGAAGGAATTTCCCGAAGTGGACCGGGCCGGCTGGTTTTCAGAGTCGGAGGCCGGTCTCAAGATCCTGAAAGGCCAGCGCGCGATCCTGGACGATTTCGTGGAACGTCAAAAAGCCGGATAGGCGCCTGCTGTTCTCATCGCTCGTCCAGTGCGCCTTTGGACGATCCTTATCGGGCCGCCAGATTGGCGGCCGGGAAGATCGAGCACGTCTCGGTGCCGAAAGCCAGCAGCTTGCCGCCGGCATCCTTCAGCGTCGCTTCCGAAACGGCCAGCGTGCGACCCTTGTGAATAACCTTGCCCTCGCAGACCACCTCTCCGGTCCTGGGCGTGATCGGCCGCGTCAGGTTCACCTTGAATTCCGCCGTCGTATAGGCCTCGCCTTTTGCGAGCAGCGTCTGCACGGCGCAGGCAAGCGCCGAATCGAGCAGTGTCGCCGCCCAGCCGCCATGCACGCCCCCCAACGGATTCAGGTGGCGCTCGTTCGGCACACCCCGGAACACGGCACGGCCTTCCGAGACTTCGGTCAGCGCAAAGCTGAGCTGGAAGGAAATCGGCGGCGCCGGATATTTGCCGTCGATGATGCGCTGCAAAAGTTCCATCCCGGTGTAGGCAAGGATGTCGGCATGCGGAATGGTGCCGAGGCCGAGCGGCGAGACCCGGCCCGGATAAAGTTCCACTTCGCTCATGTGATGATTTCTCTCGCGGCGGTTTCTTCGGACAGGCCTTTTGTCGTGTGGTGCTTGCGCAGCGCCGCAAGGAAGCCGGCGCGCGCGTCTGGTTGCTCGATGCCGCGCGGCTCGTAGACATGACGGGTGAAGAAGAAGCCGGTGAGCCGGAAGGCATCCTGGATCGCCGCCGGATCGGCGCGCAGGCCGGAGCCACGCAGAAAGGCCGGCAGCGCCAGCATCTTGTCGCGCCAGGGCGCGCCGGCCTCGCGCGACACCGCCCTGCCCGATTTCGGCGAGACATAGGCAAGATCCTGCCGCGTGCCGGTCGCGGCGCACTGGCTGAGATCGAGACCGAAACCCAGTTCGTCGAGGATCAGGAGTTCGAAACGGGCCACCAGTTCGCCGGCGGCATCGACATCATCGAGATGCACGATCATCACCGACAGCGCCTCATAAAGGCCGCCATGGGCGTCGCGCTCCGGCAACAGGCGCAGATGCGCGGCCATGGTCTGCAAGCCGTAGACGGCGACGGCACTCTCCATCAACCTGGCCGCATTCATCTCGATCGCTTCGGCCTGGAACGTGCCGAGGTGCTCATCAAGGCGCGCCCGCCAAAGCAGGTCGACTCGGTTGCCGGGCTGGAGAACAGGCTGCTGCTTGCGCGAGCGCCCGCCGCGCACGAGGCCGAGATGGCGGCCATGCGCACGCGTCATCACCTCGAGGATGGCGCTGGTTTCGCCATGCTTGCGGGTGCCGAGAATGATTCCCTCGTCGCGCCATTCCATGCCTGGAGCATTTCACCGATCGGGTGGCGAAATCAAGATACGGGCTTGGTACCTGGGCTGGCTCTCGCAAGGATGCATAAAAAGCCGCCCGCAGCATAGCTGCGGGCGGGTCTGGTGGGGTCAGTCGATCCGTTAGAACGAGCGCTGGAAGCGGAGGATGCCGCCGACGCTGCTCTTCTTGTCGGCCTTGGTCCAGTTGTTGAAGTCGGCGTCGTCGAATTTTCCTGCATTGAGGTAATCGACTTCAGCCGTGATCGTGTAACCGGGCACAATCGTGTATGCGACGTTGGCAGCGACGCCGAGGTTCTTCCAGTCGTCATAGGAGATCTGGGCGTTGAACGAGGTCTTGTCGTTGAACTTGTAGGTGCCGCCACCCCAGATCGCCCAGTTTCCGCCCCACGGCTTGTATTGGGTGCGGCCCGTGCCGAAGTCGTTGATGTTGTCGTTGGTGCCGTAGCCGCCCATGACGAACAGCGTCAGTTCCTTGCCGACGTTGACGTCCAAGCGAACCTTGCCGGCCACTTCCTCGTAATTGCTGTCATAGGCGACGACGCCGGTGACCGCACCCCAGTCGCCCTTGTACTTCAAGCCGCCGACGACATGCGGGACATAGCTGTCGATCGTGTTGACGCCGGTACCTTCTTCGAGCGAGACCACGGCCGAGAAGCCGCTGCCAGCGTCGAAATAGTACTGCACAACGTTGGTATCCTTGATACCGTACGGGATGATCGTGTCCTGGATGACGTTGCCGGCATAGCCGATAAACGAATCGTATGCCGTTTCATCCTTACCGACGCGCAGGCCGCCGAGCTGAATCCAGGCGAAGTTGAGGGTGGTCGCCTTGTTGCCGGCCTGCCAGCCAGTGCCGCCAGCTTCATAGTCGCCGCTGCTGTTGCCGAATTGAAAGCGGGTCTCGGTAAAGGTCTTCAACGTGCCGAGTTCGGTTTCCTGGCCGGTATAGGTCCTCAGCGTGAAGCGCATGTTCTTGTAGTAGGTGTCGTGGCTGTCGCCGTCCATGTGATCGGCAACGTTGTTGACGCCATCCAGCGTACCGGAATCGCCGACACCAATGTCATAACGGAGGTAACCGCCGATGCGCAGGCAGGTCTCGGTGCCCGGGATGTAGAAGTAGCCGGCGCCGTAGACGTCGCAGATCCTGACGTATTCAGCGGGTTCCGGCTCGGCGACGACGACAGCGTCGGCGGCGCGAGCGCCGGAGACCGCGATCAGTGCCGCGGCTGAGCCGAGAAGAAGGCTCTTGATGTTCATTTTCTGACCTCTCCAGTCAAAGTTAAAAATGGCTTCGGATTTTGGTTGGCGGATATATTTCCCGCCTCACCCACAACGAAAAAGGCCCGCACCGCGCCCCCTTTTCGCGGCGAACATACCCATCAATCTTCCGCCTTCAATGACAATTCCACAAACATTCCGGATTCATGACATAGATTAAATCCGTGTTGCAAAAATAACACTGGCGAATTCACTTCAAACTACGGCACCGCACAAGTGGAACATTGTCATATTTCCGTAATAATTCCTTGTATGTTTCCAATTTCATGATGATATTCTACGAACGCGGATTGTGTGAGAAATTTCGCGTAAATAAACCCACTCGCGTGGTCGTTTCTACCTAACCATTCCCCAGCCACGTGAAACCGAAGCCGATCCCCTCGAAGGGGTCTTTTCAGCGGGTCACGGGCACGCCGGGACGGACCACGGGCCATGATGGGAAGATCAACCCGACGTCAGTGGACTCGTCTGCAAGAATCCGCGCTGGCCAACTGAGAAGTCGACCTACGCGGAGCCTCGGCGTCCCTGGTCGATAGCCGCCAGCCAACGGTTTTGGTCATTATTACCGGCGCTTGTGGTCGGCCAGCACCGCGTCGATCACGCGCCAGGATTGTTCGATCTCGGCCGAGTTGACGTCTATCTCGCCGGCGGCGGTGATCAGCGCCTTCCACAGTGCCCAGCCGCGGCCGCGTGCCCAGGTCGCGTCGTCAACGCCGAGGCCAGCGCGGAACACTTCACGGCTTTGCCCCTCGAACAACGTCCAGGCAATCGCCAGATCGCATGAGGGGTCGCCGACGCCGGAGGTGCCGAAGTCAATCACCGCGCTTAGCCCGCCGTGTTCAACCAGAAGATTGCCCCAGCTGACATCGCCGTGGAACCAGACGGGCGGGCCTTGCCAAGGGGCGGCAAGAGCCGTTTCCCAGACAGCGCTGGCCGCGCCGGCATCGATACAGGTGTCGAGCGCCGCGATCGCTTGTCTCGTTTCGCCGTCATAGACGCTCAGCGGCCCGCCGCGAAAGAAATTGTGTTTGCCCGGCCCCGGTGCGCCAGCCGGGTCGATCCGCTTCAGCGCAACCAGAAAGCCGGCCAGGTCCGCCGCGAATTCCGACAGGTTGGCGATACGCTCCCGCTTTGCAGTCTCACCTTCGATCCATCTGTAGACGGACCAATGCCACGGATAGCCTTCGGCCGGGGCTCCCATCGCCAGCGGTATAGGGATGGGCAGCGGCAACAGCGGCGCCAGCCTCGGCAGCCAGCGATGTTCCTTCTCCACTTGCAGGGAATAGGCGGCGGCACTGGGCAACCGAACGGTCATCTCGTCGCCGAGACGAAAGCTTCTGTTGTCCCATCCGCCAGGTTCAATCGGCCGAACCGCGAGATGCCTCCAGCGAGGAAACTGCGCCGCGATCAACCGGCTGACCAAAGCTGCGTCGATATTCGACTTGCTATCCATCCATCCTAGTGCGGGAACTCGAGCCCCATCTCGCGGTAGCGTTCGGGATCGTCGCCCCAGTTCTCGCGCACCTTGACGAACAGGAACAGATGCACCTTTTGCTCGAGGATGCCGGCGATTTCCATACGCGCCGCCTGGCCGATGGCGCGGATGGTCTCGCCCTTGTGGCCGAGCACGATCTTCTTCTGGCTGTCGCGTTCGACATAGATGACCTGCTCGATGCGCACCGAGCCGTCCTTCTTCTCTTCCCACTTCTCGGTTTCGATATGCGAGGAGTAGGGCAATTCCTGATGCAGCCTGAGGTAGAGCTTCTCGCGAGTGATCTCGGCGGCGAGCTGACGCATCGGCAGGTCGGAAATCTGGTCTTCAGGATAATACCAGGGGCCCACCGGGAGCGCCTCGGCAAGGTAATCGAGAAGGTCCTTGCAGCCCGAGCCGGTCAGCGCCGAAACCATGAAGGTGCGCTTGAACGGCACTCTTTCGTTCGCCGCCGCAGCCAGCGCCAACAACACTTCCGGCTTGACGCGGTCGACCTTGTTGAGGATCAGCGCCATCGGCTGGCGCACATCCTTCAGGCGTTCGAGGATGGCGTCGGCATCGCCCCTTATGCCGCGCTCGGCATCGATCAGGAGCAGCACGATATCGGCATCCTTGGCGCCGCCCCAGGCTGTCGTCACCATTGCCGTATCGAGACGCCGCTTCGGCTTGAAGATGCCCGGCGTATCGACGAAGACGATCTGCGCGTTGTCGTGCGTGGCGATGCCTCTGACGATGGCACGCGTCGTCTGCACCTTGTGGGTGACGATCGACACCTTGGCGCCGACAAGCTGGTTGACCAGCGTCGACTTGCCGGCATTGGGCGCACCGATCAGCGCTACGAAGCCGGAATGCGTAACGGCAGCAGGCGCGGCCGGAACCGTGTCTTCCGTGGCTGTCATGCCGCGTCTCCCTGATCGATCCAGACACCTTCACGAATGAGAAGGGCGGCGGCGGCGGCCTGCTCGGCCTCGCGTTTGGAGCGGCCGCTGCCGACAGCCGGCTGAAATCCACCAACCATGACGCTGACGGTGAACAGCGGATCGTGATCCGGCCCCTCGCGGCTATCGATGCGGTAGACGGGCACGGCGCTTGCCGCCTGATGCGCCCATTCCTGCAACTCGGTCTTGGCGTCGCGTCGGCCGGCGCCCGACGCCTGCGAGCGCGGCTGCCAATATTTGTGGATGAAAGCGCGCGCCGCTTCCAGGCCTCCGTCGAGGTAGAGCACGGCGATCAGTGATTCCAGCGCGTCGGCGCGCAGATTGACGCGCTTGCGTCCCTCGAGCCCTTGAACGTCGGATCCGGCGCGGATCAGCTCCGGCAAACCAATGTGCTCGGCGATCTCCGACAGCGCCTCGGCATTGACCAGCGCGTTGAACCGCAGCGACAATTCGCCTTCCGCCGCATCGGGAAACGCGGCCAGCAGCATATCGGCCACCACCAGGCCGAGAACCCGGTCGCCCAGGAACTCAAAGCGCTCATAGTCGGTGCCGGCATTGGCGCCGCGGGCGCTGGCATGGGTCAAGGCACGCTGCAGGCGCCGGCGGTCGGCAAAGGCATGGCCCGTGCGCTCCACCAGCGCTTCGGCGAGCGCGTCGGCGGTCAGCCGTCTTGTCGCCGCCATGACCCTAGTTAACGAAGTGGAAGAGGCGCGAAGCACGCATAAGCGACGGCCACTTCCAGATTTCGAGCGGGCTCGCCTTGCCGGCGATCGAGAAGAAAACAAGGTTGGCCCGGCCAACCAGGTTTTCGGCCGGAACGTAGCCGACGGAGAAACGACTGTCGGCGGAGTTGTCCCTGTTGTCGCCCATCATGAAATAGTGACCGGGGGGAACGTCGAACTCGCGCGTGTTGTCGCCGATCGAGTTCGGCGACAGATCCAGCGTGTCGTAGCTGACGCCGTTGGGCAGCGTCTCGCGATAGACATCGATCGGATAATCCTTTTCCGTGATGTCGGGATTGTCGATCTGTCCGGTCTTCACGCGCGGCACGCCGACGCCGTTGATGAACAACTGGCCGTCCTTCACCTGGATCTTGTCGCCGGGCAGGCCGACCACACGCTTGATGTAGTCGACGGACGGATCCGGCGGGAACTTGAACACCACCACGTCGCCACGCTTCGGCTCGGAGCCCCAGATGCGACCCGAGAAGATGTCCGGGCCGAAGGGCAGCGAATAACGGGAATAGCCGTAGGACCATTTGGTGACGAAGAGATAGTCGCCCTCGAGCAGCGTCGGCCGCATCGAACCGGACGGGATCGAAAAGGGTTGGAACAAGAGCGTGCGAATGACCAAGGCAAGCAAAAGCGCCTGGACGATGACGCTGACGGTTTCGCCAAGCCCGCCGGATTTCTTCTGGGGTTTTTCAGCCACGCTCATGTCGTCCTCGATTGTGCGTTGGATGGTATAGAGTCTCGGCGCGCGCTGGGCAACGTCATGCCGGTGGTCAGATGCAATCAATGTGGCGCTTGTTCGACGGGCAATGCTTCGATGATCACAAAGGCTTGAGCAAGGGGAAAATCATCCGTGATGGTGAGATGGATCATCGCCCGATGGCCCTTTGGCAGAATCGCGTTCAGCCGCGCCTCGGCGCCACCGGTCAGTGCCATGGTGGGCGCGCCGCTCGGAAGATTGACGACACCCATGTCGCGCCAGAACACGCCCTGCGCCAGGCCGGTGCCCAGTGCCTTGGCGCAGGCCTCCTTGGCGGCGAAGCGCTTGGCGTAGGAGGCCGCCCGCGCCCGACGATTTTCGGAGCGGGCCTGCTCGACCTCGGTGTAGATTCTCTGGATGAAGCGCTGGCCATGGCGCTCCAAGGACTTTTCAATGCGTCTGATATCGATCAGGTCGCTGCCAATGCCGATGATCATCGCGCGGTGGAACCGATGCTGGCGTTTGGGTTAGACGCTTGCTCATGGCGGGCCGCGCGCTCTGCCAACCGTTTGCGCCGCTGCTCGCGAAAGGCGTTCATGCCCCAGCGCGTGATGGCGTAGAACAGAACCCCAAAGGCCAGTCCGAGCGGTATCGCACCGATCAGCATCGGCTTCAGCACGGGGGCCCACAATTGCGCGAAGGAAAGGTTGTGCAGCATCTCGCCCAGGTGCGCGGGCGGGCCGTGCGCCGGCAGGCGGTTGTGCAGGATCAGCTTGCCGGTCTCCCAGGAGGCGCCCCACAGCAGCGGGAACGTCAGCGGATTGCCGAAGAATACGGCGCCAAGTGCGGCCGCCACCAGATTGCCGGCGATGAGCCAGCACAGCACCGCGGCAATGGCGAAATGGAAGCCCACCGGAAAGAACGAAGCAAAGACGCCAGCGGCGACGCCGGCCGCCACCGCATGCGGCGTGGCCTTCAGCCGCAGGATGCGCTTGGAGAAGTACTGCAGCGAGCGTGAAAACGACCGGCGCGGCCATAGATAGGTACGCACCCGCTCCAAGAGGCCATCAGGCTCGCGGCGTCGAAAAAGCACTCTATTCCAATTCCTGATCTACCAATACCCGCCGTCCTGCCACCCCAAGCCGGGTCACAGCAACTTATCTTGCGCTTCCGGGGCGCAGAAAGGCAACAACGACTTTGATATAGCGACAGGCTGGCTTCGGAACAACGAAACGCTGCCGCGATGGTCTGCCGCAGGGGGTAACAAGATCGCCATTGAGGCGAAACTGAGGAAAAGAAGGATGGCCGGCATAACCACCATTCGGCCAGCGCGCGACGACGAGGCGAAAGAGTTGCCCTATATCGAGCAATCCGCCGGCTGGCGTTTCGTTCCATACCGGACCTCGCCTGGACGGCATGCCGGCGAGCCGGCGCTGCGCAATGCTGCTCGATCTCGCGCGGATTTAACGGCGGCTATTCCAGATATTCACTGACCTCGACCAGATTGTCGTCAGGATCGCGGAAATAGACAGACTTCATGCGGCCGCGTGCGCCGATCCGCTCGACCGGTCCAAGTTCCACCGTCACACGATCGGCTTCGAGACTGGCGAGGAGTTCGCCGAGCGGCCGATCGGTGATCAGGCAGAAATCACCGGAGCCGGGCGTCGGCGACTTCGCCTTCGGCTCGAAGGTGCGGCTGACCTCGTGGACATTGATCTTTTGGTTGCCGAAAGCCAGCGCTGTCGGCAGGCCCGGCGTATCGATGCGCCGAAAGCCCAGCACGCGCTGGTAAAAGGCGCAGGTGGCCTCGAGCGACGCCACCGTCAGCACGAAATGATCGATACTGATGATCATCCCGCCCCTCTCAGATATTGCGGCTGCCCGGCTTGATCGCCGGTATGGCGGCAAGTTCCGGCGGCAGCCGATCGGCCGGATAGGCCGGCACCTCGTACTCGGCCAGCGCGATCAGCGGCACGCCGACATCGGTCTTGCCCGCCGAGCGGTCGATGATGCAGGCCGCCGCTGTGACCTCGGCGCCAAGTTCGCGCAGGCAGTCGATGGTCTCGCGGATAGATAATCCAGTGGTGACGATGTCCTCAACAATGACGACACGCGCGCCACGCGCGATCTCGAAGCGGCGCAGCCTGAACTCGCCCCCTTCCCGCTCGACCCAGATCGCCGGCACGCCAAGATGGCGCGAGGTCTCGTAGGCCGGGATAAGCCCGCCGATGGCCGGGCCGACGACATAGTCGATTTTGCCCGGCACGGCGGCGCGGATCTTTTCGGCCAGCGCCTTGCACAGCCGCTCGGTCTTATCGGCATGCATGAACACGCGCGCCTTCTGCAGGAACACCGGACTGCGCAGACCCGACGTCAGGATGAAATGCCCCTCCAGGACAGCACCAGCCTGGCGAAAAATATCCAGCACTTCGTCCGTATTCATCTGTCTATCCCCGTGTAGATCAGCCGAGTCAGCCATTGACACGCCGTGCATCGCTGACGCTCGAATTGTCCTTGAGCTGCGACAGCAGCCGGTTGAGATGCTTCAGATCCCAGACTTCGAGATCGATCAGCATTTCGGTGAAATCGGGCGCGGTGCGCACCATTGACAGCGTATGGATATTGGCATCGTTCGAGGCAACGACCTGGGCGATGTCGGCGAGCGATCCCGGTGCATTGATGGCGGTGACGGAAACACGAGCGGGGAAGCGTTCCTTGGTGCGCTCGTCGATGTCCCAGCGCACGTCGATCCAGCGCTCGGGCTGGTCGTCGAAAGCCTGCAGCGCCGGCGACTGGATCGGATAGATGGTGATGCCGGTGCCCGGCTGCACGATGCCGACGATGCGGTCGCCAGGCACCGCCCCTTCCGGCGCGAAACGCACCGGCAGGTCGCCGCGCACGCCACGGATCGGCACCGCGCCGTCGCGCGGCTGGTCCTTGTCCTTGCGCGCGGCACGGCCCGGGATCTGGAACAGCATGCCGGCGGCGTTGCGAATCTTCGACCAGCCTTCCTCGCGCTGCTTGGGCGCCGCCGGCGTGACGCGCTCGTCCTTGTAATCTGGGAAGACGGCTTTCATGACATCGGTGGACGCCAATTCGCCGCGGCCGACGGATGTCAGCACGTCCTCGATATCCTTGCGCGCCAGCCGGTGCAGGACGGGCTTCAGGCTTTCTTTGGTGAAATTCTTGCCGGCCCGCTCGAAAGCCCGTTCGAGAATGCGCGCGCCGAGACCCGAATACTGCTTGCGGATGGCGTTCTTGGTGGCGCGGCGAATGGCGGCGCGCGCCTTGCCGGTGACGACGACGGATTCCCACGCGGCCGGCGGCACCTGTGCCTTGGAGCGGATAATCTCCACCTCGTCGCCATTCTTCAGTTCAGTCATCAGCGGCATGATGCGGCCGTTGACCTTGGCGCCGACGCAGGTGTCGCCGACATCGGTGTGCACCGCATAGGCGAAGTCGATCGGCGTGGCACCTTTCGGCAGCGCGATCAGCATGCCCTTGGGGGTGAAGCAGAACACCTGATCCTGGAACAGTTCCAGCTTGGTGTTCTCAAGAAAATCCTCGGGATTGTCGCCCTCGGCGAGCTGTTCGATCGTGCGCCTCAGCCACGCATAGGCATTGGTTTCCTTCGAGATCGAATGGGCCGCACCGTTCGCCTTGCCGCCGGTGTCCTTGTAGATCGAATGGGCGGCGACGCCATATTCGGCGATCTTGTTCATCTCGCGGGTGCGGATCTGAAGCTCGACGCGCTGGCGCGACGGCCCGACGATGGTGGTGTGGATCGACCGGTAATCGTTCTGCTTCGGCGTCGAGATGTAGTCCTTGAAACGGCCGGGCACCATCGACCAGGCGGTGTGGATGGCGCCAAGCGCGCGATAGCAGTCCTCGACATTGTCGACGACGACGCGGAAGCCGAAAATGTCGGACAATTGCTCGAAGGAGAGCGCCTTGGCCTCCATCTTGCGGAACACCGACCACGGCTTCTTCTGCCGGCTTTTGACGCTGGCCTTGATCGCGTGCTTCTCGAACAGCGCCGACAGCGCTTTCTCTATCTCGGACAGCACACCCTTGTTGCGCTCGAAAATCTCGGCGAGCCTGGCGGTGACGGCGCGATAGGCTTCCGGATTGATGTAGCGGAAGGCGATCTCTTCCAGTTCCTCGCGCATGCCCTGCATGCCCATGCGCCCGGCCAGCGGCGCATAGATATCCATCGTCTCCTCGGCGATGCGCAGGCGCTTGGCTTCCGGCACATGGTCGAGGGTGCGCATATTGTGCAAGCGGTCGGCGAGCTTGACCAGAAGCACGCGCACGTCTTCCGAGATCGCCAGCAGAAGCTTGCGCAGGTTCTCGGCCTGCTCGGCCTTCTTGGAGACGAGGTCGAGCTTCTTCAGCTTGGTCAGGCCCTCGACCAGCTTGCCCATCTCGGGCCCGAACAGTTCGTCGATCTCGGCCCTGGTCGCCGTGGTGTCCTCGATCGTGTCATGCAGCAGGGCGACGGCGATCGTCGCCTCGTCCATGTGCATCTCGGTGAGGATGGCGGCGACTTCGAGCGGATGCGAGAAATAGGGGTCACCGGAAGCGCGCTTCTGGTGGCCATGCTTCTGCATGGCATAGACATAGGCCTTGTTGAGCAACGCCTCGTTGACGTCAGGCTTGTAGCGCTGGACGCGCTCGACAAGCTCATACTGACGCATCATGGGCGGAATCTCTCGGCGATGAAATGAATCATGCGCCGCACTGCTGCACGGCGCATGTCCGGCACCAACTGTCGCAAATACCAGATTCACGCATTATGCCAAGCGCGGCCAAAACTGCATCTGGTATTTGCGACAGTTGGTACTAGATAGCCACGAAACTGCCGGGACGGAAGTACCGGAAGGTTGTTCCAGGCGCCTCCGCGAAGCAGTCTTAGTAGTCGTCGCTCTTTTCCGGCGGCACCAGGCCTTCGATGCCGGCCAGCAGGTCTTCCTCGGTCATGCGATCGAAGGCGATGTTGTCCTCGGCATCATCGGTATCGGCGGCCGTGACGGCTGCGCCGGTCTGATCGGCGATCGCCTCGCCATCGGCTTCGGGCTCGTCGACCTCGACATGCTTCTGCAGCGAATGGATCAGGTCTTCCTTGAGGTCATCGGGCGACAGTGTCTCGTCGGCGATCTCGCGCAGTGCGATGACCGGGTTCTTGTCATTGTCGCGCGGGACGGTGATCTGCGCGCCTTGGCTGATCTGACGAGCACGGTGGCCGGCCAGAAGCACCAGTTCGAAGCGGTTGTCGACCTTGTCGATGCAATCTTCAACGGTTACGCGGGCCATGGATTTGCCCCTTTCATGCCTGGATTTAATGGAAAACAGGCGCGGTCAATAACCCGAACGCCGCCGAAATACAAGCATTATGGAATGCCGGGGCCGGAGAACGGACGATCTGTCATTGCTTTGCCGGATTTCCCCCGAAACCGGTTTCAGTCGAGGTCCGGTGCGCCCGGTACCAAGCCGGCGATCACAATTGCTTGCAGTGCGGCAACGCACCCTTGGATTGCCACAAAACTGGCGTTATTTCGAAAAGCGTAAGGTCAGCCGGTTTATTGCGAGCCCTACTGATAGTCGCATTTCGTTTTGACGGCCGCTTATTTCGAAAAGGAATTTTTCCATGTTCGACCCCCGTGAAAAGATCGCCCTGTTCATCGACGGCGCCAATCTCTACGCCACGTCGCGCGCGCTCGGTTTCGACATCGATTATCGCAAGCTCCTGTCGAGCTTCCAGAAACGCGGCTACCTGCTGCGCGCCTACTATTACACCGCCCTGGTCGAGGATCAGGAATATTCCTCGATCCGGCCGCTGATCGACTGGCTCGACTATAACGGCTTCAAGGTGGTGACCAAGCCGGCCAAGGAATTCACCGACTCGACCGGCCGCCGCAAGATCAAGGGCAACATGGACATCGAATTGACCGTCGATGCGCTGGAACTGGCCGATGTCGTCGACCACTATGTCATCTTCTCCGGGGACGGCGATTTCCGCACGCTGGTCGAGGCGCTGCAACGGCGCGGGCGCAAGGTGTCGATCGTCTCGACCATGGCCTCGCAGCCGCCGATGATATCCGACGATCTGCGCCGCCAGGCCGATCATTTCATCGACCTGATGACGTTGAAGAACGAAGTGGGCCGCGATCCCTCCGAAAGGCCGGTGCGCCGACCCGAACCGGCCGAGACGGAAGAGGACGAGTACTGAGGACGGCGGCGTTGGCCGCACGTCTCGCTGCCTCCCCGGAACCCGATCGCGACTGCCCGCTCTGCCCGCGGCTGCATGGCTTCATTGCCGAGTGGCGGCAACGCGAGCCATCGTGGTTCAACGCCCCGGTTCCGACCTTCTTGCCGCCCGAAGGCGGCGATTCGGTTCGGCTGCTGATCGTCGGGCTTGCGCCCGGCCTGCGCGGAGCGAACCGCACGGGCCGGCCTTTCACGGGCGACTATGCCGGCGACCTGCTCTACGGCACGTTAATCGCGCACGGCTTGGCGCGCGGCGAATTCAAGGCGCGGCCTGACGATGGGTTGGAACTCGTTGGAACGGCAATCACCAACGCCGTCCGCTGCGTGCCGCCCGAGAACAAGCCTGTGGGCGCCGAGATCGCCACCTGCCGGACTTTCCTTGTGCCGACGATCGCACGGTTTCCCAATTTGCGCGCCGTGCTGGCACTTGGTTCGATCGCGCACCAGTCGACCGTGCGGGCACTGGGCCAGCGCGTCGCCGCCTATCCCTTCAAGCATGGCGGGCGGCAGGAGGCCGGCGGCATCACGCTGTTTTCCAGCTATCACTGCTCGCGCTACAACACCAACACCGGGGTGCTGACCGAAGCGATGTTCGTCAACGTTTTCAGCGAGATCGCGGCGTTCCTCGACTTGTAGTCTGGAATTGCCTTACAACGCCGGCGCGAACAATGCGGACAGTTTCTCCTGACCGCCTTGCAGGACGTTCAGGTCGACGTCACCGACGATGCCCTCGACGCGGCCCCTGTTGTGGTACTGCCAGTAGACCCAATCGTCGCGACCCGGCTCGAGCAGCAGTGAGCGAAGCCAGAGCGGGCGGGCGGCGATCTGCCCGGCATAGGCCGTTGCTGCATCGTCCGTCAGATAGATGATAGCCTTCTTGCCAAAGGCGGCTTCAACGGGACCGAGGAAGGCCTGGAGTTCGGCGTCGAGGTGTTCGGGCGAAGGACGCTGCGGGCAATTGCCGCCGAACTCGATGTCGACAACCGGCGGCAGCAAAGGCTGGTCGTGCGGCACCACGGCGATGAAATTCTTCGCCTGGTCGGCGCCCGGCCGGCAGAAGGTGAAAAAGTGATAGGCGCCGACAGCGAGCCCAGCAGCACGAGCCTCGCGCAGATTGGTGGCGAAGGCATCGTCGACATGATCGCCGCCCTCGGTCGCCTTGATGACCGCAAAGGCGACGTCGGCGGCGGCAACGCGCCGCCAGTCGATCCGGCCCTGATGATGCGAAACGTCGATGCCCCTGACAGGATATTTGCCGCGATCCGGAGAAAACGCATGGAAATAGAAGAAGCCGCCAGCGACAATGAGGATTGCAAAAACCAGGCCGACCGATCCCCAGAGGATGATCCGGTTCTTCAAGACTGTCCCCTCCGGCATTTTCTGGCTCCTTGGCTCGAGCCTGAAGCCAAACACTCGTCCGCTTGGCTACCACCTGATGGTTGTCACCCGCGCTCCTTCAAGAGCCTGCCCTTCTCACGTGACCAGTCGCGCTGCTTTTCCGTCTCACGCTTGTCGTGCAACTTCTTGCCGCGACCGACGGCGAGCAGCAGCTTGGCGCGGCCCTGGTCGTTGAAATAGATCTTCAGCGGCACCAAGGTCATGCCTTCGCGGTCGACGCTCTGCGACAACTTGGCCATCTCGCGCTTGTTGAGCAGCAGTTTGCGGCGCCGGCGCGGCTCGTGGTTGAAGCGGTTGGCCTGCAGATATTCCGGGAGGTAGGAGTTGATCAGCCAGATCTCGCCGCCCTCGACCGAGGCGTAGCTATCCTGGATGTTGGCCTGGCCCTGACGCAGCGACTTGACCTCGGTGCCGGTCAGCACCAGACCGGCCTCGACCGTGTCGAGCACCTCATAGGAAAACCGCGCCTTGCGGTTTTCCGCAACGGTCTTGTTGTTGGGATCGGCTTTTCTGACTTGATTCATAATGCGGAGAGGTGGCGCCTCATCCCTAATTTATCAAGCCGGCGTGCTTCATCGCCGCGTCGATCTTTTCGGCAGTCGATTGTTCGACCGTGACCAGCGGCGAACGCAGCACGTTCTCGACCTTGCCGAGCTTCGAAAGCGCATATTTGGCGCCGGACACGCCGGGCTCGATAAAGATCGCCTTGTGCAGCGGCAGCAAGCGATCCTGCAATTCCAGCGCCTTGGCGCTGTCGCCGGACAGCGTCGCCTCCTGGAATTCGGCACAAAGCCGCGGCGCGACGTTGGCCGTCACCGAGATACAGCCGACACCACCATGCGCGTTGAAGCCGAGCGCGGATGCATCTTCGCCGGAAAGCTGGATGAAATCCTTGCCGCAAGTCATACGCTGCTCGGAAACCCGTTCGACCTTGCCGGTCGCGTCCTTGACCCCGACGATATTCTTGAAGTCGTGCGCCAGCCGGCCCATCGTCTCCGGCATCATGTCGATGACCGACCGCGGCGGGATGTTGTAGATGATGATCGGCAGCTTGGTTGCCCTGGCGACGGCGGCGAAGTGCTCATAGAGACCGCGCTGCGTCGGCTTGTTGTAGTAGGGAGTGACGACAAGTGCAGCGTCGGCGCCTGCCTGTTCGGCATACTGGACCAGGCCGATCGCTTCCGCGGTGTTGTTGGAGCCAGCGCCGGCGACGACCGGAGCGCGGCCCCTGGCCGCCTCGATGCAGACCTTGACCACCTGACGATGCTCGTCATGCGACAGCGTCGGTGACTCGCCGGTGGTGCCAACGGGAACAAGGCCTGTCGTGCCCTCCGCAAGTTGCCAGTCGACAAAGGCGCGAAAGGCTTTCTCGTCGAAACGCCCGCTCTTTTCGAACGGTGTCACGAGCGCGGTCAGCGAGCCTCTCAGCATGTCGTCCAACTCCTTGGGACTTCTTTGTTCACGCATATCGTTATCCCAAAACCGGTAGCCACTTTTGGGCGATATGCATGGGTTTTCGTTTCTGGTCTTAATGTCGCGCCTTCTAGCCGAAAGCGAGGCGGCGCACCATAGTCTCGACATGGTTGCGCGGCAAGCATTGCCATGCTGCCAGCAAACGCAATTCGAACGGCCTCGATAACCTTTTGTTAACTGGCCCTTCATGACCTAAGCTTACGGTCTGGTCCAGGTCGCGAAGCTTCCGCGCCTGCTGGTGATGTGTAAAGGCTGAACGATGCCGACTAGGCGGCCTCATCTTTTCGCGCTCCTGGGCGCGGTCGTCGCGCTGATGCCGGAGATGGCGATCGGCGGCAGCGTCGACGTGCAGTTGACATCGGCCATTCCGATGCCCGGCATGCAAGGCTCGCAAGATGCGGGTCCACGCGATGAGGCCCCCTCTGCCAGCATTGTGCAGTTGAAGAGCGGTCTGGACGCACTGGCGGCGGGCGACATTCCCGGTGCCCGCGCCGCGCGAGATGCCCTTCCCGCCCGTTCGCTCGACCAGCACATCCTTGCCTGGGCAATCGCGCTTTATGGCGGCGACAAGGTGCCGAGCGGCGACATTGCGGCCGCAGCGAAGATGTTGCCCAACTGGCCGGGGACAACCGCGCTGCGCAAGAACAGCGAACGCGCACTCTATCGCGAAAACCCCGCCCCCGACGTCGTCGTGCAAGCGTTCGACGGCAGCCAGCCGCAGACATTCGAAGGCGTCATGCTTCTTGCCCGCGCCTTTGTGGCGCAGGGTAACACCAAGGCGGCGCTTTCGGTGCTGGTGCCGTTCTGGCGCACCGCGATCCTGGACGCCAAGGACGAGACAGCGCTGATCAAGGAGTTCGGCGGGCTGATCCCGGCGGCCGATCACCGGTTCCGCATGGAGCGCATGTTCTACGCCGACCGGGTCGGCGCGGCGCAGCGCGTCGCCGGCCTGGCGCAAGCGCAGCAACTGGCCACCGCCTGGGCGGCCGCCGACAAGGGCGACAAGAACACCGCCAAGCTGCTCAAGGCGGTACCGGCTTCCCAGCGTTCGGCCGGCTATTTCTTCGCGCAGGCCGAATATCTGCGCAAGCAAGACAATATTGCCGACGCCGCCGCCATTGTGATGAAGGCGCCGACGGATCGCGAAGCGCTGGTCGACCCGGATGCCTGGTGGGTGGAGCGCCGGGTACTGTCGCGCGAGCTGGTCGACAAGGGCGACATGAAAGCCGCCTACAAGATCGTCGCCATGCATGCGGCCGAAAGCACAGCGAACGCCGCCGAAGCCGAATTCCATGCCGGCTGGTACGCGCTGCGCGGCTTGAACGATCCCAGGCTTGCGGCAACCCATTTCGCGCGCATCGCCGACCTTGCGCAGGGGCCGATGACATTGTCGCGCGCCTATTACTGGCTCGGCCGCGCCGCCGAAGTTGGCGGCCCGGGTAGCGCAAAGGATTATTTTGCGCGCGCGGCGGCCTACGGCACGACATTCTACGGCCAGCTCGCCGCCGAGCGCATTGGTCGCCCGGTGCTGAACATCGCCTATCCCACGCCGAGCGCCGCCGATCGCCAGAGTTTTGCCGGCCGCGAGGCCGTCGCCGCCATCAAGCGATTGCAGGAGGCAGGCTACGACCGCTATGCCGAGACTCTCTATCGCGACCTCGCAGGACAGTTGACCAGCCCGGGCGAACTGGCGCTGCTGGCGGTGCTGGCGGAAAAGCAGGGCAACCACTTCATGTCGCTCAAGATCGGCAAGATCGCCGGCGCGCGTGGCATCGATGTCGGCGCACTGTCGCATCCTTTGGGGGTCATCCCCGATAGCGCCGATATTTCCGGTTCGGGCAAGGCACTGGCCTATGCCATCGCCCGCCAGGAAAGCGAATTCAACATCGGCGCCATATCGAGCGCCGGCGCGCGGGGGCTGCTGCAGCTGATGCCGGCAACCGCCAAGCAACTTGCGAAGAAGGCCGGGCTGCAATTCTCGCAGGCACGCCTGACCACCGATGCCGGCTACAATGCGACGCTGGGCTCGGCCTTCCTCGGCCAGCAGCTCGACCGCTTCAACGGCTCCTATGTGCTGACCTTCGCCGGCTACAATGCAGGCCCCAACCGCGCCGCCCAATGGGTGGCGAAATACGGCGATCCGCGCGGCAAGGACATCGACGCCGTAGTCGATTGGATCGAGCGGATTCCGTACACGGAAACAAGAAGTTACGTGCAGCGCGTGATGGAGAACTACGAGGTCTACAAGATGCGTATTTCCGGCAAGTACGACATTGTGGGAGATCTTGTGAACGGGCGGAGTTGACGGCTTTCGTTCCTCCTTGCGAGAGGAGTTGGCCTCGCGCGTATCCGCCCGCCTTGGCTGAGTGAAGGGCCTCGCCACCTTCGGCCGCAAGAGGAGAAGTAACTGCCCCATTTGACCATCCCTTCCCCCGCCTGTAGCAGACGGACGATCGGGCGAGAGCAAGGGACAGCATTCCAATGGCGGGCGAACGTTTCTCCGATTTCTTCTACACCGCGCCGGATGGGCTGAAGCTCCATGCCCGGATCTATGGCGAAGCAAATTCGGGACATTGGCCAGTCGTCTGCCTGCCCGGCCTCACCCGCAATGCACGCGACTTCCATGAACTCGCGCTCTATTTGGCCGGCAAAGCCGGGAGCTCGCGCAAGGTCGTCGCCTTCGACTATCGCGGCCGCGGGCAGTCCGATTATGATCCCGATGTCAGCCGCTATACTGTCGGCGTCGAAGCCGACGACATTCTTGCCGGACTGGCGGCCTTGGGAATCGAGGAAGCCGCCTTCATCGGCACCTCGCGCGGCGGCCTGATCATTCATGTCCTGGGCGCGCTGCGGCCGGTCATATTGAAAGCGATCGTGCTGAACGATATCGGACCGGTGATCGAGCCGGCCGGCCTTGCCCTTATCCAGTCGTATCTCGAGCGCGAACCGAAGCCGAAGACCTTCGCCGAAGCAGTGGCGGCCCAGCGCCGCGTTCATGGCCGGGATTTTTCCGCGCTCACCGATGCGGACTGGGACCGCATGGTGCTGGCGCTCTACCGCGAAACGAATCAAGGCCTGCTGCCGGATTTCGACCCGAAGCTGGTCGACACGGTTGCAAATCTCGACCTGACGCAGCCGCTGCCGGCGCTGTGGCCGCAATTCGACGCGCTGTCGGCCCTTCCCATGCTCTCCATACGCGGCGCCAATTCGAGTTTGCTGTCGGTGGACACACACAGGCAGATGCGAGAGCACCATCCGGCCATGCAGACGATCACCGTCGAAGGCCAGGGCCATGCCCCTTTCCTCGAAACCGGAACCTTGCCGGGCGACATCGCCGCTTTCCTCGACAGAGCCGAGCGGCTGCCGACTCGCCTTTAAAAACCGTTGCCCGCAAGGCAAACGACAGCAGTGGACCGAGGGCAGGCTTCGCAGCCTGGATAGCATGCCCCAACGACCCGCGGATCGGGGGACCCACGGGATTGGTCGCCTACAGCCCCTTCAGAGCGTGAACTTATCGGGACTTTGAGGCCTTCTTCATTGCCTTGGCCGTGGTCTTCACGGCAACCGGTTCGTCTGCCGCACGGCGCGCAGCGGCGCGAGGGGACGGTTCGGGCGCTGCCTTCGCGCTGTCGGCGCCGCCAGACCGGGGTACTTCCAGCACGGTGACGCAGCCGTCGAGATCGTTGGTGGCCAGATGCGCATAGCGCATGGTCATCGACAGGGTCTGGTGGCCAAGCCACATCTGCACGCGCCTGATGTCGATACCGCCCTGGACAAGACGCGAGGCACAGGTATGGCGCAGGATGTGCGGCACCACCTGGTCGTCGGCGGCCAGACCGACTTCGGCCTTCGCGTCGTTCCAGATGGCGCGGTATTGAGCCTGGCTGAATGTGGTGAACGGGCCTTTCGGCCGACGACCTTCGCCGGGAGGCAGCTTGATCACTTCCTTGACACGCTCGGTCATCGGAATGGTGCGGCTGCGGCCGGACTTGGTGATCCAGAAGGAGACGCGATGCTCCTGGACATCGTTCCAGATCAGCCCGAGCGCCTCGCCAAGGCGGCAGCCAGTGTCGACCAGGAAGACGGAAAGCCGGTAAGCATCCTCGCTGCGGCTCCTGATGGCGGCAAACAGCCTGGCCTCTTCGTCCCTTTCAAGGAAACGAATCCGTCCCGACCGCTCCTTCTGGCGGCGGAACTCGGGCAGGCTGTGGATATCTCCCATCTTGTAGGCCTTGCGCAGCAGTTTGCTGAGGGCAGCCATCTTCCGATTGATGGTTGCGTTGCTGTTGCCGCGCTGGCGCAAGGTGCCAATAAGGTTGTCCAGGGTACTCTGATCAAAGGCGCTGAAACGCTCCCCGAGCAGAATCTCGTCTATCTCGCCGATGAACGAACTGACATTGTATTTATGCCGCCCATCATCCCACAATATATCTCGATATGCTGAAAAAAGATCTCCAACCCTATGCGACTTTACTTCTCGTATTTTATTGTAGGTGTAGTTAAACTTTGAATTCTGAGAAGAAAACATCGAAAAATGATCGGAGGGCTCACCCTCTTGAATCGCTTCGGTCGTCATCATTTGCCACACCCCCGAGTGGACAGGTCAACCACCTAACCCACATGGAAGCGTCCTTTCAAGAGTTTTGAATCACGCATTTGTGATTTCATCCACCAGGCGGCGGATCCCACGAAACCACTCACGGATCCAATTCAGCTACCGTTACCCCCTGTTCCTTCTGTTTGCCTTGATCCAGTCACGAGACAGAAACAGCCCGGGCGTTGATGCGCCCGGGCTGGATTTCACCTGTATGGAGCCAGCCCTTAGAACGAGCGCTGGAAGCGGAGGATGCCGCCGATGCTGCTCTTCTTGTCGGCGCCGGTCCAGTTGGAGAAGTCGGCGTCGTCGAACTTGCCTGCATTGAGGTAGTCGACTTCGGCCGTGACCGTGAAGCCCGGGACGACGTCGTAGGCGATGTTCGCCGCGATGCCCAGGTTCTTCCAATCGTCATACGACACCTGCGCGTTGAACGAGGTCTTCTCGTTGAACTTGTAGGTACCGCCGCCCCAGACAGCCCAGTTGCCGCCCCACTGCTTGTAGAAGCCGCGGCCGCCAGCAGCGATAGCGTAGGTCGGATCGTTGAGGTTGTCGTCGGTGCCGTAGCCGCCCATGACCCACAGCGACAATGCGTCGTTGACGTTCACGTCCAGGCGAACCTTGCCGGCGACTTCTTCGTAGTTGCTGTCATAAGCGACGACGCCGGTGATGGCGCCCCAGCCCTGCGTCCACTTCAGACCGCCGACGACATGCGGAACGTAGCTGTCGATCGTGCCGACAACGCCCTGGCCTTCTTCGAGCGAGACCACGGCCGAGAAGCCGTTGCCAGCGTCGAAGTAGTACTGGACGACGTTGGTGTCGAAGTCGCCGTAGGGAACCAGCGTATCCTGGATGACGTTGCCGGCGTAGCCGATGAACGTATCGAAGGCCGATTCATCCTTACCGACGCGCAGACCACCGAGCTGGATCCAGGCGAAGTTCAGCGAGACGTCCTTGTTGTGGGCGGTGTTGGCGAATTCGATGGCGTTGTCGTTGCCGAAGTTGAAGCGGGTCTCGGTGTAGGTCTTCAAGGTGCCGAGTTCGGTTTCCTGGCCGGTCCAGGTCTTCAGCGTGAAGCGGGCATTTTTGTGCCAGGTGTCGTTTACCGAGCCGTCCTCGTGGTCCGCAGTCTTCGAACCATTGAACGTGCCGACGTCGCCGACGCCGATGTCATAACGGATGTAGCCGCCGATGCGCAGGCAGGTTTCGGTGCCGGGGATGTAGAAGTAGCCAGCGCCGTAGACGTCGCAGATCTTGACGTATTCAGCGGGCTCCGGTTCGGCGACGACGACGGCGTCGGCGGCGCGCGCACCGGAAACTGCGATCAGGGCCGCAGCGGAGCCGAGAAGAAGGCTCTTGATGTTCATTTTCTGACCTCCAGTCAAAAGTTAAAAAACGGGTCTGGGTATTCTTTGCTGAAGGACAGCGTTCCCTGCCCCATCCCCACTACCGAAAAAGATGCGCACCGCGCCGCTCCTTCGAAATCGACATTACCCATGAGCAGACGGGGTTCAACCACGATCGTACCGGCGAAAGGGCTGTGCGGCTGCTATCCCCCAACGTTGTTGCACAAATGACACGATTTGGCCTCACTCAGAAAGCTCTCATTAACCTTCGACCCGCCCCAGCCCCTTGTTTACGGGCGAATCCGGCGATCGGCTGACGGAATCATGGCGAGGCCTTGAGCCGCCAGCCAGGGAATCGCCGCGGAACCGCCACATCGCGGAAGGCCCCAGCCCGGTGCGTTCTTATTTTTCCGTATAATGTCTTCTTTTTCCCAGATATTGGCTGGGGCTTGTTGATTGTGCCGGCGCTTTTCTTTATCCAGCGGCGCAACGGAGAGGTGGCCGAGTGGTCGAAGGCGCTCCCCTGCTAAGGGAGTAGAGGTCAAAAGCTTCTCGTGGGTTCGAATCCCATCCTCTCCGCCACCCTAAGCCCGCAGGGCGTAGGAGTGTCGCCCGAAGCTACGAAGTAGCGTAGGGGACCATGTGGTACGTGTATTTCCTGCTGCTCCGTAACGGCGATACCTATGTCGGATCGACAAACGACTTTCGACGCCGACTCGAATCGCATCGATCGGGCGATGTGACGTCGACCAAGGCTTATCTGCCTGTGATCTTGAAGACCTACATTGCGGTTGAAACCGGGGCCAGCGCACGGCAACTCGAGCGGTATTTCAAGACCGGATCTGGCAAGGCTTTCGCGAGCAAACGTTTTTGGCGGACAGCGCGTCGCTGACGGCCTTTTAATTACCTCGTTGAAATCACGAGAGAAATGGCGTTGCGCGCCATTTTTCGCGGACCTCAGCTCTCGATTCTGACTGGAGGTCAGAAAATGAACATCAAGAGCCTTCTTCTCGGCTCCGCTGCGGCCCTGATCGCAGTTTCCGGTGCGCGCGCCGCCGACGCCGTCGTCGTCGCCGAGCCGGAGCCCGCTGAATACGTCAAGATCTGCGACGTCTACGGCGCTGGCTACTTCTACATCCCCGGCACCGAAACCTGCCTGCGCGTCGGCGGCTACATCCGTTATGACATCGGCGTGGGCGACGTCGGCACGTTCAATGGTTCGAAGACTGCGGACCACGAGGATGGCTCGGTAAACGACACCTGGCACAAAAATACCCGCTTCACGCTGAAGACCTGGACCGGCCAGGAAACCGAACTCGGCACCTTGAAGACCTACACCGAGACCCGCTTCAACTTCGGCAACGACAACGCCATCGAGGTCGACAACACCGCCCACAACAAGGACGTCTCGCTGAACTTCGCCTGGATCCAGCTCGGTGGCCTGCGCGTCGGTAAGGACGAATCGGCCTTCGATACGTTCATCGGCTACGCCGGCAACGTCATCCAGGATACGCTGGTTCCCTACGGTGACTTCGACACCAACGTCGTCCAGTACTACTTCGACGCTGGCAACGGCTTCTCGGCCGTGGTCTCTCTCGAAGAAGGCCAGGGCGTTGTCGGCACGATCGACAGCTACGTTCCGCATGTCGTCGGCGGTCTGAAGTGGACGCAGGGCTGGGGCGCCATCACCGGCGTCGTCGCTTATGACAGCAACTACGAAGAAGTCGCCGGCAAGGTTCGCCTGGACGTGAACGTCAACGACGCACTGTCGCTGTGGGTCATGGGCGGCTACGGCACCGACGACAACCTCAACGACCCGACCTATTTTACCCCTGCTGGCGGCCGCGGCTTCTACAAGCAGTGGGGCGGCAATTGGGCTGTCTGGGGCGGCGGTACCTACAAGTTCAACGAGAAGACCTCGTTCAACGCGCAGGTGTCGTATGACGATTGGAAGAACCTGGGCATCGCGGCGAACATCGCCTACGACGTCGTCCCGGGCTTCACGGTCACGGCCGAAGTCGACTACCTCAATGCAGGCAAGTTCGACGACGCCGACTTCTCCAACTTTACCGGCGCCGACAAGAAGAGCAGCATCGGCGGCATCCTCCGCTTCCAGCGCTCGTTCTAAGGGCTATCGCTTCGTGACATCGAAACCCGGCGGGCAACCGCCGGGTTTTTTATTGGATTTACTACTGCGCGATTCCGCACCGGAGGGAGCGCACCAGGTGTTTGGATCAGGCAGGCAGCAAACGGTTGCTGATTGCGTCTCGCTTAAGAGGAAAGAATCCAGCATCGCGGATCTAGCTTCGCGCAACTTGCACCCGCCTACTGACCGCGCTAGCAAGAAGCCCCTTCCCTCACGCGAGCTTTTGCCATGCGTCTGCGCCCTCCCCTTATGCCGCTCGTTGCAGCGCTTCCGTCGACCGTGCCGTTTGTCGGCCCCGAAGCGCAGGAGCGCGAGCGCGGGCGTGCATTCCGCGCCCGCATCGGCGCCAATGAGAGCAGCTTCGGGCCGTCGCCGCGCGTCATCGCCCGGATGGCCGAGATCGCGCGCGACATGTGGATGTATTGCGATCCGGACAATCACGACCTGAAGGTGGCCGCGGCCGCGCATCATAGTCTGAAGGTCGAGAACGTCGTGGTCGGCGAAGGCATCGATGGCCTGCTTGGTCTGGTGGCGCGCATGTATGTGGCGCCTGGCGATGCGGTGGTCACCTCGCTCGGCGCCTATCCCACCTTCAACTTCCACATTGCCGGTGTCGGCGGGCGGCTTGTCACCGTCCCCTATGCGAACGACCACGAGGATCTGGAAGGACTGCTGGTTGCGGCCGCCAGGGAGAAAGCGCCGCTGGTCTATCTGTCCAATCCGGACAACCCCATGGGGAGCTGGTGGGAAGCGGCCGAACTGACGCGCTTCATCGAAGCGCTGCCGGAAACCACCATGCTCGTGCTCGATGAAGCCTATGGAGAATTGGGGCCAGCCTCCGCACTGCCGCCCATCGACGTCTCGCGGCCGAATGTCATCCGCATGCGCACCTTTTCGAAAGCTTACGGGCTTGCCGGCATACGCTGCGGCTATGCGGTCGCCGAGGCCCAGGTGATCAGCGATTTCGAGAAGATCCGCAATCATTACGGCGTCAGCCGCATGGCGCAGGTCGCGGGCGTCGAGGCGCTCGCCGACCAGGATTATCTGGATTCAGTGGTGGCGCGGGTGTCGGCAGGGCGCCGGCGCATCGCGCAGATAGCCGAACAGAACGGGCTGACGCCGCTGCCGTCGGCGACCAATTTCGTTACCATCGATTGCGGCCGCGACGGCGCTTTCGCGCTGAAGATCCTGCAAGGCCTGTTGTCGCGCGACGTCTTCATCCGCAAGCCGATGGCGCCGGGGCTCGATCGTTGCATCCGCGTCAGCGTCGGACTGGACCACGAGCTCGACATTTTTGCCGAGGAACTGCCCGGCGCACTGGCCGCCGCCCGTGGAAACTGAACGAGTGTTGCCATCGCGGCGACACTTGCCGGCCCGTCAGAGATCGAGTTCCCAGTTCTGGCCGGTCAGTTCCTTGCCGAAACTGAGATGGCGCTCCTGTGAAACCAGTCTGAACCCGGCGCGCTCATAAATCGCGCGGGCGGCGACCAGAATGTCATTCGTCCACAGAACGAGCTTGATGTAGCCGCAGGCACGCGCCTGGTTCACGCATTCCGCGACCAGCCGTTTGCCGATACCCAAACCGCGCGCCGCCGCCTCGACATGCAGCAGCCGCAGCTTCGCGACCTCGTCGTCCTGGTGAACCAGAAACACTGCGCCGAGCGGCAGGCCGGCGCGTTCGGCGATCCAGCAGAAATCGCGCCCTGGCTTGAAATTGCGGATGAAGTCGGCCCCGATTTCGGCAACCAAGGCTTCGAACTCGATGTTCCAGCCATATTCCTCGGCATAGAGCTGGGCCTGACGCTGCACCACCCAGCCAATGTCACCGACGCGATGCGGACGCAACGTCACCGCCGGGGCGGCCGCCTCGCCTTCGGCCGCCGGATCGCCCAGCAGCTCCGCCGCCTTGCGCAAGGCGTCGCCGAGTTCGGCCAAGCGGTGGTCGGGCAGGTTCTCGATGAGCCGTGAGGTGTCGCGGTCCGCCGCGGCCTGCAGACCGGCAAGGGCGGCCTGCCCCCTTGCCGTCAGCGACAGGATACGCCTTCGCCGGTCGACCCGATCGGTCCGGGTCTCGGTCAGGCCTTCACTAGCGAATTTTCGCAGGATCCGCGTCAGATAGGCCGCGTCGAGACGCAGTTGTTTGGCGATGTCGGAAGCGGCCGGGCCGACATCAATGTCGAATGCTTCCGAAAGGAAGCCTCGCTCGCCGGCAATTTCCGCCGCCGGGCGATGCCGGTGGCCAAGCTCGAACAGGACACGCGCCTCGGTGAGCGTGAACGGGCTCTGCGTCAAGGTCTCGTCGAGAAGGCCAACGGTGCGGGTGTAGAAACGGTTGAAGTGCCTGATATCGGCCACCAAAGCGCTGCGTTGGTCCAGCATCTGCGTTCAGCCCTAGATTGTGACGGCCCACAGTGTGAGAAATTTAGTGGACTGAGTCAACTAAATTCAGTTTTGACGCGGCCCTCCTTTCTCATTCGACCGGCCTGTTGCATTCCCCCTCGCCTGCGCCAGATTCTGCAGACAAGCCTCAGGAGAGACACATGGCTGACGATCGCAAGGCAGTGCGTGTGCAGGCCCGCGGCAAGGTGCAAGGCGTCGGCTACAGGATCTGGGTCCGGAGCCAGGCTGCCAGCCTTGGGCTTGCAGGCTGGGTGCGCAATGAAGCGGACGGCTCGGTGACCGCCGAAATTGCCGGCACAGGCGAGGCCGTCTCGACCATGATCGAACGACTTTGGAAAGGACCGCCGGGAGCGTCCGTTTCCGGCGTTGACGTTGAAGACGCGGCGTCCGGCAATCTCCTTACCGGCTTCCGGATCGACGCGTGACGCGGGTTTCGGCATAGCTCTTGAATTAATTGAACGTTCGTTTTATTAATTCACGTCAAGGAGGCTCATTTGGCGCGCACGACCGGATCCGATGGCGGGAAGACCGAGGCGGCAGCCCGCGAGGCGGCGGTCAACCTGATCGCGCGGCTCGGCTATGAGGCGATGTCGATGCGCCAGCTGGCGGCCGAAGTCGGCGTGCAGGCGGCCGCGCTCTATCGCTATTTCCCGACCAAGGAGGATTTGCTGTTCACGCTGATGCGCGAACATATGGAGGAGTTGATCGCAGCCTGGAACGCCGCACGGCCCGCCGATGCCGATCCGGCAAGCCGGCTTTCGGCCTATGTCGAGAACCACATCGCCTTCCACATCGCCCGCCGCCATGCGACGCATGTTTCGAACATGGAACTGCGCAGCCTGTCGCCCGAAAGGCTGACGCAGATACTGCGGATGCGCACGGCCTATGAGAAGGAACTGCGCGCCATTCTGCGTGACGGCGCCGAGGCAGGTGTGTTCAGCGTCGAAGACACCGGCCTCACCGCCATGGCGCTGATCCAGATGATGACTGGCGTCATCGTCTGGTTCAGGCCGGGCGAGCGGCTGTCGATCGCTGAAGTCACGGCGATATATCTTTCGATGACAATGCGGCTCGTCGGCGCGAGGACCGACGCCTACAGCGCCGCGCGTCCGTTTGGACGCGCAAAGGATGCTGTAGCACTTTGATTTTCGCGCATGACCTTTCCGAAAATCCAAGGCGATTTTTCGGGGTCGTGCGGCAGGAGGAACCGGGATGTACACGAACACGCTCAGCTTCGGGCATGACGAGGACATCGAGGCGTTGCGCGACCTGGTGCGGCGCTTCGCCCAGGACAGGATCGCGCCGATCGCGGCGGAAATCGACCGCTCGAACGAATTCCCGGCGCATCTCTGGGCGGAACTCGGCAATCTCGGGCTCCTCGGCATCACCGCCGATCCCGAGTTCGGCGGCAGCGGCATGGGCTATCTCGCCCACGTGATCGCCGTCGAGGAGATCTCAAGGGCCTCGGCCTCGGTCGGCCTGTCCTACGGCGCTCATTCCAATCTCTGCGTCAACCAGATCAACCGCTGGGCGACGCCGGCGCAGAAGGAGAAATTCCTGCCGCCGCTTTGCTCGGGCGAGCGCGTCGGCGCGCTGGCCATGTCGGAGCCCGGCGCCGGCTCCGACGTCGTCTCGCTCAAGTTGCGCGCCGAAAAGCGCAACGACCGGTACGTGCTCAACGGCACCAAGATGTGGATCACCAACGGCCCGGACGCCGAGACGCTGGTGGTCTATGCCAAGACCGATCCGGAGCGCCATGCGCGCGGCATCACCGCCTTTATCGTCGAAAAGGCTTCAGCCGGATTTTCGGTTGCGCAAAAGCTCGACAAGCTCGGTATGCGCGGCTCCAACACCGGCGAACTGGTTTTCGACAATGTGGAGGTGCCGTTCGACAACGTGCTGCACGAGGAAGGGCGTGGGGTCGAGGTTCTGATGTCCGGTCTCGACTACGAGCGCACGGTGCTGGCCGGTGGCCCGATCGGCCTGATGGCCGCCTGTCTCGACGTCGCCGTGCCCTATGTGCATGAGCGCAAGCAGTTCGGCCAGGCGATCGGGGAATTCCAGCTGGTGCAAGGCAAACTCGCCGACATGTACACGACGATGAACGCCGCGCGCGCCTATGTCTACGCGGTCGCCGCCGCCTGCGACCGCGGCCAGGCCAGTCGCAAGGATGCCGCAGGCTGCGTTCTGTTTGCCGCCGAAAAAGCAACGCAGATGACGCTTGACGCGCTCCAGCTTCTGGGCGGCAACGGATACATCAACGACTATCCGACCGGCCGGCTGCTACGCGACGCCAAGCTCTACGAAATCGGTGCCGGCACCAGCGAAATCCGGCGATGGCTGATCGGCCGCGAGATCATGGCGGAGGGGGTATAGCATGGCTGTCCTCCAGACCCAGATCTCCCCTTCCTCCGATACCTTCCACACCAATGCCGAACGCATGAGGGCGCTGGTCGCCGATATTGCGGAAAAGGGTGCGAGCGTCGAGCGCGGTGGCTCGGAGGAGGCGCGCGAGCGGCACGTCGCGCGCGGCAAGCTGCTGCCGCGCGAGCGGCTGGCGCAATTGCTCGACACCGGCTCGCCCTTCCTCGAGATCGGCCAGTTCGCCGCGTGGTCGATGTATGGCGAGGACATTCCGTCCGCCGGCATCATCGCCGGTATCGGCCGCGTCGAAGGCACGGAAGTGATGGTCGTCGTCAACGATGCCACGGTGAAGGGCGGCACCTATTACCCGCTGACGGTGAAGAAGCATCTGCGGGCGCAGGAGATCGCGCTGCAGAACAATCTGCCTTGCGTCTATCTGGTCGACAGCGGCGGCGCCAACCTGCCCAACCAGGACGAGGTGTTTCCCGACCGCGAGCATTTCGGGCGCATATTCTACAACCAGGCCAACCTGTCCGCCTCAGGCATCCCGCAGATCGCCTGTGTCATGGGTTCGTGCACGGCGGGCGGCGCCTATGTGCCGGCAATGTCGGACGAGACGATCATGGTGCGCAACCAGGCGACCATCTTCCTCGGCGGCCCCCCGCTGGTGAAGGCCGCCACCGGCGAGGATGTCAGCGCCGAGGATCTCGGCGGCGCCGACGTCCATACAGGGCTCTCCGGCGTCGCCGATCACTACGCGCTCGACGATGAACATGCGCTGGCCATCTGCCGGCGCATCGTCAAGAACCTCAATCGGAACAAGACAGTAAGCCTTGCCGTGCGGAAACCGATTCCGCCGCTTCATCCGGCAGATGAGATCTACGGCATCGTGCCGACGGATCTGCGCCAGCCCTATGACGTGCGCGAGGTAATCGCGCGCCTCGTCGACGGTTCGGAGTTCGATGAGTTCAAGCAGAATTACGGCACCACGCTCGTCACCGGCTTTGCCCATCTTCACGGCATGCCGGTCGGCGTCATCGCCAACAATGGCGTGCTGTTTTCCGAAAGCGCGCTGAAGGGCGCGCACTTCATCGAACTGTGCTGCCAGCGCAAGATTCCGCTGGTCTTCCTGCAGAACATCACCGGCTTCATGGTTGGGCGCAAATATGAGGCAGGCGGCATCGCCAAGGACGGCGCCAAGCTGGTGATGGCAGTCGCCACCGCCCGCGTGCCCAAGGTCACCGTGATCATCGGCGGCTCGTTCGGCGCCGGCAATTACGGCATGTGCGGGCGCGCCTACTCGCCCCGCTTCCTGTGGATGTGGCCGAACGCCCGCATTTCGGTGATGGGCGGCGAGCAGGCGGCGACGGTGCTGGCCATGGTCAAGCGCGAGGGCATCGAGCGCAAGGGCGGCCAATGGAGCGCCGAGGAGGAAGCGAAGTTCAGGAAGCCGATCCTGATGAAATACGAGCATGAAGGCCACCCGCTCTATTCCTCGGCAAGGCTATGGGACGACGGCATCATCGATCCGGCAAGGACGCGCGACGTACTGGCGCTCAGCCTCTCCGCCGCGCTCAACGCGGAGATCGAGGAAACGCGCTTCGGCGTGTTCAGGATGTGAGATGGGCGAGGTGCAGGACAGGATCCGCATTCACGTCGGCGACATTACCAAGCTGGATGTCGACGCCATCGTCAATGCGGCCAATTCCTCGCTGCTCGGCGGTGGCGGGGTCGACGGCGCCATTCACCGGGCGGCGGGGCCGGAACTCCTCGCCGAATGCCGCACGCTCAACGGCTGCAAGACCGGCGATGCGAAGCTAACCAGGGGCTATCGGCTGCCGGCCCGCTACGTCGTCCATACGGTCGGTCCGGTCTGGCAGGGCGGCGGCAAGGGCGAGGCGGAGTTGCTCGCCTCCTGCTACCGGCGCTCGCTCGAAATCGCCGTCGAGAAGGAATGCCGCTCGGTCGCCTTTCCGGCGATCTCGACGGGCATCTACCGCTATCCGAGGGATGAGGCGGCAGCAATCGCTGTCGGCGCCGTAAACAGCTTCTTGAGCCGAAATACGACGCCGCAGACCGTCATCTTCTGCTGCTTCGACGAACAAATGGCGGAGCTATACCGCGAGGCCGTTGCATCCTCGAGGCAAACGCAGGCCACGGAGGCTCCATGTTCACAAAGATCCTGATCGCCAATCGGGGCGAGATCGCATGCCGGGTGATCCGCACGGCGCGCAGGATGGGGGTGCGCACCGTCGCCGTCTATTCCGATGCCGATGCGAAATCCCTGCATGTCGAGATGGCCGACGAGGCGGTGCATATCGGTGCCTCGCCCGTCAGCGACAGCTATCTGCGCGGCGACAGGATCGTCGCGGCTGCCTTGGCGACAGGCTCGCAGGCCGTTCATCCCGGCTATGGCTTCCTGTCGGAAAATCCTGATTTCGTCGACCAGGTGGTGGCCGCGGGGCTCACCTTCATCGGCCCGTCGGCGGCCTCTATCCGCGCCATGGGGCTGAAGGATGCCGCCAAGCGTCTGATGGAAAAGGCCGGCGTGCCCGTCGTGCCGGGCTACCATGGCGAGGCGCAGGAGATCGTGATCCTGGCCTCCAAGGCACGCGAAATCGGCTACCCCGTGCTGATCAAGGCGCGCGCCGGCGGCGGCGGCAAGGGCATGCGCCGGGTCGAGCATGCCGATGAGTTCTCCGAAGCGCTGTCCAGCGCACGACGCGAGGCGAAATCCGCTTTTGGCGACGACCGTGTGCTGGTGGAAAAATATATCGACAAACCGCGCCACATCGAGGTGCAGGTTTTCGGCGACAATTTCGGCAATGCCGTCCATCTGTTCGAACGCGACTGCTCGGCGCAGCGACGCCATCAGAAGGTTATCGAGGAAGCCCCCGCCCCTGGCATGACGGAAGCGTTGCGCAAGGCGATGACCGAGGCGGCGGTGAAAGCCGCCAAGGCGATCAGCTACTGCGGCGCCGGCACCATCGAATTCATCGTCGATGCCTCGCAAGGCCTGAAGCCTGACCGCTTCTGGTTCATGGAGATGAACACGAGGCTGCAGGTCGAGCACCCGGTCACCGAGATGGTCACTGGCACCGATCTGGTGGAGTGGCAGTTGCGCGTCGCATCCGGCGAGAAGCTGCCGAAAACGCAAGGCGAGATAAAGCTTGCCGGTCACGCCTTCGAGGCGCGCCTCTATGCCGAGGATGCCGCAAGGGAGTTTCTGCCTGCGACCGGCACGCTGCATCATCTGAAATTTCCCGACATGGTCCCCCAAGGGGCGGCCATGCGTGTCGAAACCGGCGTGCGGGCCGGCGACGCCATTTCTCCCTATTATGATCCGATGATCGCCAAGCTGGTGGTGCATGGCAGGGACAGGCCGGCTGCGCTGGAGGCACTCGGCGTGGCGCTTACGCGAACCGAGGTCGCCGGTTCGATCGTCAATACCGCCTTCCTCGCCGCACTGGTGACCGATCCGGACTTTTCGGCGGGCGATGTCGATACCGGCCTGATAGGCCGGCATCAGCAGGCGCTGACCGAGATTGCGCCGCCGAGCGGCGAAACGGTCGCGGCCGCGGCCATTGCGGCCTCCGGGGCGGGAGTGCTGGCGCCATCGGACGATCCATGGTCGTCGCTTGCCGGCTACACGCATTTCCATGGCATGGCGCGACGGATCCGGCTGAGGTTTGGCGATGAGGATATTCTGGCAAAGGTTTCGGTAGGGCCAGACCGGCGTTCCCAGGTGTCGCTCCATGCACCCTATGACAGCGCCAATTCGCATGACCTTCGCGCCGTTCCTCGCCTTGCCCGCTGGCCAGGCCACATCACGATATTCGAAGGCGCGATCGGCTATACCTTCGCGGTACCGGACCCGTTGGCCAGAAGCGATGATATGGCGGCGGCGTCAGGCAGCTTGCGCGCGCCGATGCCGGGACTGGTCAAGCTGGTGCGGGCGACAAAGGGCGATACGGTGATGAAGGGGCAACCGTTGCTTATTCTCGAGGCGATGAAGATGGAGCATACCATCGCCGCGCCGCATGATGGCATGATCGCCGAGATCGCCACCGAGGGCGCCCAGGTTACCGAGGGCACCGTGCTGGTGCGGTTCGAGGATATGCAAGGCTGACAGCCTCGCTGCCGGATGCCAAGCATCCCTGTCCTGCCGGACCGAGAGAGGCGCCGTAGAATGTCGACCGCCGTTATATGTCCATGGCAAGACACACATGCAGAAATGAAATGGCCGGGACGAGCCCGGCCATCATCGATATAGGCAGCGATTACGGCTGGATCGGCGCGTACTTGCCGTCGTGCCACTGGTTGATGTCGTAGCTGGCGTTCTTGAGGTCGCCCTTTTCGTCGAAGGTGACATTGCCGACGACCGTGCTGATCGGCTGCCCGTTCTTCAGCGCCTCGGCGACCTTGGCCGGATCATCGCTGCCGGCACGCTTGATGCCTTCCGCAAAGGCCTGGATCGTGGCGTAAGAGAACAGCGTGAAGCCTTCCGGCACGAAGCCGCCGGCTTTGATCTTTTCGACGGCTGCCTTGGCTTCCGGCTTTGCCTGAGGGTCCGACGGGAAGACGAACATGGTGCCTTCGCCGGCCGGGCCGGCAACCTGCCAGAACTCCGGCGAGGCTATCGAATCCGGCATGATCAGCTGGAACTTGATGCCCTGTTCCGCCGACTGGCGCAGGATCAGGCCAGCCTCCGGGTGGTAACCGCCGAAATAGACGACGTCTGCCTTGAGGTCCTTGAGCTTGGTGACGAGCGCCGAATAGTCCTTTTCGCCGGCATTGATGCCTTCATAGTCCACTTCCTTCAGGCCGCCGGCATTCATCGTCGCCTTGACCGCATCGGCAACACCCTGACCGTACGCACTCTTGTCATGCAGGATGACGACGTTCTTGCCGGCATATTTCTTCGCAATCCACGGGCCGATGAAGGCGCCCTGGGCATCGTCACGCGTATAGAGGCGCATGATCGTCGGCCAGCCGGCCTTCGCCGCGGCGTCGGTCAGCACCGGGTTCGAGGAGGCCGGGCTCATCATCAGGGCACCGGCTTCGGCGTAGACGGCGGAAGCCGGAATGCTCGATCCCGAGCAAGCGTGGCCGTCGATGAACTTGACGCCGTTGGCGACGATACGGTTGGCGACCGAAACCGCCTGCTTCGGGTCGCACTGGTCATCCTCGATATCGAGCTTGATCTGGCGACCGTCGACACCGCCGGCGGCATTGATCGCGTCGGCGGCAGCCTGCGCGCCCTGCTTGAACTGATCGCCGATGGTGGCGAGCTGTCCGGTCATCGGACCGACCACCGAAAAGGTGATGTCGTCGGCAAAGGCGACCGGCGTGCTCATCATCAGGCCGAAAATGGCCGCGTTCAAAATACTCAATTTTTTCATTGTGGTATGACTCCTCCACTCACGCGCGGCCGCCCCGGCCACGCTTCTTCCAGAGAGGCCGGACAATTTCATCCTTCGTGTGGCCTGTCTAGGCGCATTGGCGGCGCTCGATTGGGCCTGCGAAGCATCGCTGGAGCAAAAAGGCAAAAGCCGCGCCGGCCTTGTTCCGGCCGGTCGCGGCTTTGCCTGTCGAGCTGTTTCTCAAGCGCCCCCCGCACTCGAACCCAACTCGCCTTCCCTGTCTTCCTGCTGGCCCTGCTCTTTTCCGAAAACCGGATCATGGCCGCCGCGCCGCTGGCCCTGTCGGGCGTGCCGCGTTCTTGGTTTTGTCGCGTGGCCGTCTTACCGCGGCCTTGTCCTTGTCCGGCGGACCGGAAGGCCGCCCTGCCTTATATTCAGTGCATCGTCATCCATTCGCGGGCCTCGCGCAGCGCCTTGGCGATCTCGACCTTCGACATCGCAGCCGACAGTTCCGAGCGCAATTCCGCGGCGCGGGCCGAACCCTTGATCGCGGCGATGTTGAACCATTTGTGGGCGGCCACGACGTCGGTCTCGCAATCGCGGCCCGTCGCATACATCATCCCCAGTTCGAAAAGAATGTCGGCTTGGGCGGTTGCCCCCATGGCGCCGAAGCCTGCTTCAAGCATTTCAAAACGTGCCATTTTTCAATCCCCTGTTCCGGCCCTGTCTGGCTCCCGAGAGCTGCCTCCGTTTGTCTGTCCGGGCCGCTCGTTCGATGCTTTCGAGAATGCCGCGCAGGCTTGAATCCGTCGTTAAATGGCGTGCTTAATTTGAGGAAAACAAAGCTAAAACAATAGGTAAACATGGAAATTCGTTAAGGATACAAAGCCAGCGATTCAGCCCGATTGCGCCAAATTTGACGAGAATTTCCGCGACCGGAATCAACACTCCGCTAACCACGCGAAACAAACACGAGGTTACGTATGCACTCAGTTCCCTGCCGACATTGCTTCTTTTGGCGGTTCTGAAATCGCCGGGGCTTCCGCAGCGGCACCGCTTTTGTTTTGCTGGAAGCTGGATTAGCTTACGTTTGCGTAAGCGGCAGACCGGTGAGGTGGAGCCTTCTGCCCGGTATCCAAGGGAGGAAAGATGTTTCGAAAAGCAAGCCTGGCCCTGGCGGCCACTTTGATCCTGACCGGTGTGGCCTGGGCCGATCCGATCGAGGGAAACTGGAAGACGCAGGCCGGCGATACCGCGGCCATCGGGGGCTCGGGTTCATTTTCCATCACGCTAAAGTCTGGCAAATATGCCGGCAAGACCATCGGTTCGCTCAAGGCGTCCGGCGACAACAAATACACCGGCAGCATAACCGACCCGGCAAACGACAAGACCTACTCCGGCAAGGCGACACTGTCGGGCACCTCGCTGAAAATGAGCGGCTGCGTGCTCGGCGGGCTGATCTGCAAGAGCCAGACCTGGCACAAGCTCTGATCGACCCCATCCTTGCGACATGAAAACGGGGCCGGCAGGCCCCGTTTTCGTTCCATGATCCTGGCATGCCGTGCCGGCGGCCATGCTCCTTATGGCCAGCGCCGCCTCAAAATCCATCAACCAATTTGAACGGCAGATGAACGCCGGCATCAGAGCCGGTTCAGTCGTGCCCGGGCATTCTCCTGCGTGTTGAAGGAGACACGACCAATGCTCGCCCGCCGCTTCACCATCGTCTGCCTGCTGGTGAGCCTGTTTGGAATGTTCTTCGCCATCCTCGTCGCCGAAGCGGGCCGTTCGGCCCGTTCCTGGGACGAGGCCAGTTCCAGAACCTGCCGCCTCGCCTGCCCGACCAGCCTTCGCCCCTAAAGACAGAAACCAAAGACCTGACCAAACCAAGACCTCGAAAGAAAAGCCAAGACCATGAACCGCATCGCCGCCAACCTCTTCAAAACCGTTCGGCTTCTGCCGCGGGCGGCGCTCATCCTGGCGTTCCTTGCCGCACCGGTCCTGGCCGTGCCGATGATGCGTGCCGATGCCGAGCCCACGATCGACGCCCCGGCACTAAAGAAATCCGGCGTCGGTTTCGTACTGCTGGTCAGCCTGCAGCGCGGATAAATTGCGCCTTCGATCGGGACACCCCTCCCAACCGCCTTTCCAAATCTCTATATTGGGCCATGGAAAAGCGAATCTATCCCCAGGCCATCGAATCTGTGGTCATGCCCGAGCCTTTTGGCCGGCAAAGCTTCGACACCGCCGAGAAGGCGGTCGCGGCGCTGCAAGCCCTCTACGACCGCAACACCAAGTTCCTGCGCGACTCCTTCGCGGCGCTTGCCGCCGGCGGGGACAGCAGCAAGCGCTACCGCGCCTTCTACCCGGAGATCGGCGTCACGACGAACTCGTTCACCCAGATCGATTCACGCCAGGCCTATGGCCACATGCCGACGCCGGGGCATTTTTCCACCACCATCACCCAGCCGAGCCTGTTCGAACGCTATCTGGTCGAGCAATTGCGTCTGATCATGCGCAACCACGGGGTCGCGGTCACGGTTTCGGAATCGACAACGCCCATCCCGCTGCATTTCGCCTTTCTCGAAGGCACACATGTCGACGGAACGGCGGCCGAGCGTATCCAGCGGCCGATCCGAGACCTGTTCGACGTGCCGGATCTCGACGGTACAGACGACCAGATCGCCAACGGCACGTTCGAAGTGGCGTTCGGCGAACCAAGGCCGCTGGCGCCGTTCACCGCGCAGCGGATCGATTATTCCCTCCACCGGCTGTCGCACTATACCGCGACCACGCCGCAGCATTTCCAGAATTTCGTGCTGTTCACCAATTACCAGTTCTATATCGACGAGTTCGTGGCGCGCGCCCGCGACCTGATGGAGAATGGCGGCGGCGGATATGCCGAATTCATCGAGCCGGGCAACGTGGTCACCAAAGCCGGGCAGAGCGCGCCGAGCGAAGGGGTGGCGCCGCAGCGCCTGCCACAGATGCCGGCCTACCACCTGAAGAAGCCGAACCATGGCGGCATCACCATGGTCAATATCGGCGTCGGCCCCTCCAACGCCAAGACGATCACCGACCACATCGCGGTGCTGAGGCCGCATGCCTGGGTGATGCTCGGCCACTGCGCGGGCCTGCGCAATACGCAGGCGCTGGGGGACTATGTGCTGGCGCATGCCTATGTGCGCGAGGATCACGTGCTGGACGACGACCTGCCGGTCTGGGTGCCGATCCCGCCGCTGGCCGAAATCCAGGTGGCATTGCAGGAAGCGGTGGCCGAAGTCACCGGCCTATCGGGGTACGATCTCAAGCGCATCATGCGCACCGGCACTGTCGCCACCATCGACAACCGCAACTGGGAACTGCGCGACCAGCGCGGACCGGTGCAGCGGCTTTCGCAGTCGAGGGCGATCGCACTTGATATGGAATCGGCAACGATCGCGGCCAATGGCTTTCGCTTCCGCGTGCCTTACGGCACGCTCTTATGTGTCTCCGACAAGCCGCTGCATGGCGAGCTGAAGCTGCCCGGCATGGCGACCGAGTTCTACAAGCGGCAGGTGGCGCAGCACCTGACTATCGGCATCAGGGCGATGGAAAAGCTTTCGGAAATGCCGATGGAGCGGCTGCATTCGCGCAAGCTCAGAAGTTTTTCGGAAACGGCCTTCCAGTAGCCGATCTGCGCGCTGCCAGAGCCATTCGCCGTCTGGCCGGCGATTCGCTATCTTGCCAGCAATTCGCTATCTTGATTGAGCCGCATTTTTGCCGATAACCGATCGAAGACAATCGCTGGCAACTCATGCAGATCTGATCCGATGAAACGCAGTCGAGACATGGCGGCTTCACTGGTATTCATCGTGATGATGACGCTCTCGGTCGCGCTGGTGGCCGGCTTCTTCGGCGCCTTGCACCCGGCGTTCGATTCATTCTCGCATTTCCGCATCCACCTCGCCGTGCTGATGGCGCTTTGCGCGCTGCCGCTGCTGGCGACATCGTTTCGCCTGCAAGCGGCCGCGGCCCTGGTTTTTGCCGTGGCAGCCCTTGCCACCGCTTCGACCGCCTTGCCCCGGCCATGGCCGGTTCAGGCGGTCGCCAAATCCACCGACCAGGTAGTCTACAGCCTGCTGCAGATGAATCTGCGCTACGATAACCCGACGCCGAAGAAAGTGCTGTCACTGATCGGCCGGACCAATCCCGACGTCATCACCCTGGACGAGGTGTCGGCGATGTGGGCGACGGAGCTTGGCTATATCGCCAGCGCCTATCCATACCGGATCCTCTGTCCCTATCCCAACGGCGTTTTCGGCGTCGCGCTGCTCTCGCGGCGACCCTTTGTCGCCGGCACCGCGCCACATTGCGAGCGCCGGGGTGCAATGGCCATTGCGACCATCGATTTCGGCGGCAGAAGCGCCGACGTCGCCGCCATCCATCTCAGCTGGCCGTGGCCGCGGGAACAGTTTTGGCAGATCGGCGAACTCTCGGAGCAGCTTTCATCGCTCGGCCAAACCGCCATCATGGCCGGCGATTGCAACGCGGTGCCATGGAGCGCCGCGGTGCGGCGCGTCGCCGCTCTCGGCGGACTGACCGTCATGCCGTCGGCCGGGTCGACCTGGATTCACCGGAAGCTGCCCGACTTCCTGCGCCGCTATGCAGGCCTCCCGATCGACCAGGCGTTCAGCAAGGGCGGCGTGACCATTCTGTCGTCAACGCGCCTGGAAGACACCGGCTCCGACCATCTTCCCGTACTCGTGGAGTTCTCGCTTCGCCCCGACGACAGGCAGCCCCATGACGAGCATGAGAGCGCGCTCGCGGCGAGCGACCTTCAAAACAATCCGCGCGGTTGATGCTTCGGCATTCTCAGGGCCTGGTCAACGCTTCGACAAGGTGCTCGACAGGCCCGCCGCCGCGATGCTCGCGCGCATCGAAAGCGTTCTGCCTGCCTTCATATTCGACATAGATGGCCTTGATCCGGCGCCGCGCCTCGAGGTGCGTGCCGGTGCAGAACCAGTTGTCCGGGCGCCGCAGGCCGGCAAGCGCGGTCTCGGTGGCCCGCATCATCCGCCTCGCGATACCGCCATGCGTCTGCTCGTGCTTGCGAACGCCGACCATGAAACGGTCCCAACGCTTGCGCAGGACCGGGCTTGCAGACGAGAGCCGCGGGAAAGTGTAGGTCAGGTTGAGCGTCCCGTTGGCCTGCCGCAGATGGCAGGCTCCATCCTGCCGGACGATATCGAGATCCCAATGCACGGCGTAACCGGTTTCGGCGATGGCGCGCGTCATATAGCCGTGCTTGGGCCCCAGCCGGTCCATCGCCTCGACAAGGGCGGCTCCGGTGTTTCCAGCGACATCATAGGTGCGGATGTGAACGGTGAGCTTTGTGCCCGCCGATGCGGCTGATGCGCAAAGCAGCATGAAGGCCATGGCGAGCATCGTCGGGCTGGTCAGGCGCATGTCCGCCTCCTTTGTCGGATCCGAGCAGACCACACTCGGCGGGAGGCTTCAACGGGCTTGATCGAGGCAGGCGGTCGACGGCGACAGACAAGTCCGCCGCCGCTCGCATGTTCTTCGTGACAGCTTAGCCGGCACGCTCACATGTTCTGATAGACCGGGCCTTCGCCGCCTTGCGGCGGCACCCAGTCGATATTCTGGTTCGGATCCTTGATGTCGCAGGTCTTGCAGTGGACGCAGTTCTGCGCGTTGATGACGAAGCGCACGTCCTTTGCCGCCGGATCGGCAGCGGCATTGCCGTCCTTGTCGACCCATTCGTAGACGCCTGCCGGGCAGTAGCGCGTCGAAGGTCCGGCAAAGACGTCATGCTCGGAACGCTTCTGCAGCTCCATGTCCGCCACCAGCAGATGCACCGGCTCGTTTTCCTCGTGGTTGGTGTTGGACAGGAACACCGAGGACAAGCGGTCGAAGGTCAGCAGGCCATCGGCCTTGGGATAGTCTATCTTCTTGTGCTTCGCGGCAGGCTCTAGCGTGGCGTAGTCGGCCTTGCCGTGCTTCAGCGTGCCGAAGGGCGAGAAGCCGAACAAAGTGTTCAGCCACATGTCCAGCCCGCCAATGGCAACGCCGGCGATGGTGCCGAAGCGCGACCACAGCGGCTTGACGTTGCGCACCTTCTTCAGATCCTTGCCGATGTCTGTCGCCCGCCAGGCCGCTTCGTAAGCGGAGAGCTCGTCATTGGCGCGGCCGGCCGCGATGGCCTCGGCGACATGCTCGGCCGCCAGCATTCCCGACAGCACGGCATTGTGCGAGCCCTTGATGCGCGGGACGTTTACGAGGCCGGCGGCGCAGCCCATCAACGCGCCACCCGGGAAGCACAGTTTCGGCACCGACTGCCAGCCGCCTTCGGTAATCGCGCGCGCGCCATAGCCCAACCGCCTGGCGCCCTCGAAAGTACCGCTGATCGCCGGGTGGGTCTTGAAGCGCTGGAACTCCTCGAACGGCGACAGCCAGGGGTTCTTGTAATTGAGGTGGACGACGAAGCCTACCGCCACCTGATTGTCGTCCAGATGATAGAGGAAAGAGCCCCCGCCGGTCTTGAGGTCGAGTGGCCAGCCGAAGGAGTGCTGGACGAGACCCGGCCTGTGCTTCTCCGGCTTGACCTGCCACAGTTCCTTGAGGCCGATGCCGTATTTGCCCGGCTCGCGGCCCTCGGAAAGCCTGAACCTGGCGATCAACTGCTTGGCGAGCGAGCCGCGCGCGCCCTCTCCGATCAGCACATATTTGCCCATCAGCGCCATGCCCGGCGCGAAACCCGGGCCGTGTGTGCCATCCTTTTCGACGCCCATGTCGCCAGTGACAACACCGGTGACGGCGCCTTCCTCGTTATAGAGCAGGCCGGCCGCGGCGAACCCCGGATAGATTTCCACGCCGAGCGCCTCGGCCTTGGCCGCCAGCCAGCGGCAGACATTGCCAAGCGAGACGATGTAGTTGCCGTGATTGTTCATCAGCGGCGGCATCATCATGTTGGGCAGCCGGAAAGAGCCGGCGGGGCCAAGCACCAGGAAATGGTCCGCCGTGACCGGCGTCTTGAACGGATGGTCTTGTTCGTCGCGCCAGCCCGGCAGCAGCCGGTCGATGCCGATCGGATCGACGACGGCGCCTGACAAGATATGGGCGCCAACCTCACCGCCCTTTTCCAGCACGACCACGGAAAGCTCGGGATTGACTTGCTTCAAGCGGATGGCGGCGGCGAGGCCGGCCGGGCCCGCACCGACGATCACCACGTCGAATTCCATGCTTTCGCGTTCGATATCGCTCATCAACCCCTCCGCACTGGCTTGTCGCTATTGCGCGTATCTTGCTGGCTCCCGCGCTGCATAGCGCATCAAGTCGCGACAGGAAACCGGCGCGTCTGTGACAACGTGGATTTGGCCAAAAAGTCGCGCATCGTGCCGAAGGACACCCGTTTTGCGTCGACCTGCCGGCGACGCGTACGTTTTTTAATTGTTCGACGGCTTGCTTATCGGCCATACTTCGCACCATGCGCATTCCTGGGCCAGCCGGCTTCTCATCAACGCGCTTCCCATCGACGCCCGGCAGGGCCTGCCGGGCGTTCCTTTCGGCCCTCCCCCTGCTGGCGCCGGTCCATGCCTTTGCCGACGAGGTGAAAGTCTGGGCCACCGGTGCCTACTCCTTCTCCGACGAGCTTGGCGGGTTCGAAATCACCGGCGCTTCCGGCACCGGCACCAAGGACGATCCGCTCGTCATCACCGAAGAGCTGAATTCGGCGACGCCGGTAACGTTGACCATCCGTGCAACCAAGCCGATCCAGGCGTTCGGCAAGGCGGGCGAGTTCGCCAACGGCATCATGTATTTGCGCTTGGACGTGCTCAACAACAGCGGCCAGGCCTGGATCGAATTCCAGTTCGAGCTTCAGGAGGTCCTGAATCAGCCGAGCGTCTTCGGCGACGGACTTTCGTTCGACCAGCGCAACAAGACGCCTGACAACATCTGGTCGAGCAATTTTGCCGATTTCGACCGAGATTTTGAACCGTATGACCGTCTGCTGTTCAAGAACGGCAAGGTCGACCCGCTCAAGACCGCCAGGTTCGAATTCCTGATCACCGACTATACGCCGCGCTGGACCTTTTATCTGGTGCAGGACCCGCGCATACCGACGGGTTAGGTTGCGGTGAGCTATGACGCCGCCACAGACAGGCCGTCATTGCCCGGTGTGCCAATGTCCCCAATCACCAACTTGCAATATGCGACCAGTCGAACGATGGTGGCGCTATGACTGCCGCTTCCCCAAACAGCCGACCCGATGTCGCCGAGTTGCTCGCCTTCTATGCCAGCGCGGGCGTCGACGAGGCGTTGGAGGACGCGCCGGTGAACCGCTTCGCGGAAGCCGCGCCCAAGCCGGCGGAGCGGATGCCGTCTGTCGCGCCGAGCGATAGCAGAGCACCGGAGCGACCCGCGGCCCGACCGCGTCTCGATGCGAGCGCCGTGCCTAACGCTCCGCCGGCGCGCCCGCCCATTTCGGCGGTGCCCGACGAGGCGCAGGCGGCGCTGGCTCGTCAATTGGCCTCGGCTGCCTCGACGCTGGACGAGCTTCGCCAGCACATGTCGACTTTTGACGGCTGCAACCTGAAGTTCACCGCCAAGAACCTGGTCTTTGCCGACGGGAACCCGGATGCATCGGTGATGCTGGTCGGCGAGGCGCCCGGTCGTGACGAGGATATAGAAGGGCTGCCCTTCGTCGGCCGCTCCGGCCGGCTGCTCGACCGCATGTTGGCCGCGATCGGGCTAGACCGGACATCCGTCTATATCGCCAATGTCATCCCCTGGAGGCCGCCGGGAAACCGAACGCCGACGCCGCACGAAACCGAGATCTGCCGGCCGTTCATCGAAAGGCAGATCGAACTGGTCAAGCCGAAGGTGCTGGTCAATCTCGGCGGGCCCTCGGCCAAGACCCTTCTCAATACGAGCGAAGGTATCTTGCGGCTGCGCGGCAACTGGCGCGCCCACACGACAGCGTCCGGCGTCGTTATTCCGGCGATGCCGACGCTGCACCCGGCCTATCTATTGAGGACGCCGGCGCACAAGAAGCTGGCCTGGCGGGATTTTCTCGAGGTGAAGGCGAAGCTAAGAGCGCTCACCTCTCCATGACTTCGCGGGTAATTGAAATGCGCCTGCCGTCGCCCTAACCATGCCTTCATGACATCTCCTCAAACCTCCGCCGGCAGCCTCATCCGTGAATGGCGCACCCGACGTCGGATGAGCCAGCTCGACCTCGCCACGGAAGCCGATATCTCGCAGCGGCATCTGAGCTTCGTCGAGAGCGGGCGGGCCGCGCCTTCGCGCGACATGGTGCTGCACCTGGCCGAGCAGCTTTCGATCCCGCTTCGCCAGCGCAACCAGCTCTTGCTGGCGGCGGGCTTTGCGCCGAGCTTCAGCGAAAGGCCGCTGACCGACATTTCGCTGGCACCGGCCATGGCGGCGGTCGAGACGGTGCTTCGAGGGCACGAGCCGTTCCCGGCGCTCGCCGTGGACCGGCACTGGAACCTCGTTTCGGCAAACACTGCCATTGGGCCGTTCCTGGCCGACATTTCCGAGCCCTCGCTGCTCAAGCCGCCAGTCAACGTGCTGCGGCTCAGCCTGCACCCTGCAGGTGTCGCGCCGCGCATCGTCAATCTCGCGGAGTGGCGGGCGCACCTGCTGGAACGCCTGAAGCACCAGAACGACGCGTCAGGCGATCCGGTGCTGATCGAACTGGAGCGTGAATTGCGCGGTTATCCGTCCGGCCTGAAGAGCGGGCGGCCGGCGCCGGTCGAGCCGAGCGGCATCGTGCATCCGCTGCGGCTTGCCCATGGCGATCAGGTGCTGTCGTTCATCAGCACCATCACCGTGTTCGGCACGCCGCTGGACGTGACGCTGTCGGAACTGGCGATCGAGTCCTTCTTTCCGGCCGACGAGCAGACGCGGACGGCGCTGGTAAGATTGGCCAAAGAGCGGGCCTAACGGTGCTGATCACCCCTGCGGTGGGGCGGCCTTGCGCGTGCGGGTGCGTTCCAGGCCGAGTTGACGTTCGCGCCAGATGATGAAGATGCCGGCGGCAACGACGATCAGGCCGCCGGTCAGCGTGTTCAGCGTGGCGACATCGCCGAAGACGAGGTAGCCGGCCACGACGCCGAGGATCATCGAGGTGTATTCGAACGGTGCCACCACCGATGCCTCGGCATGGCGATAGGCCGAGGTCATCAGGATCTGGCCGAGGCCGCCGCAGAAGCCGGCGGCGACAAGAAGGGCCGCCTGCCCCGGCGTCAGCGCCTGCCACCCAAACGGCAGCGACAGCAGCGCCATGACGCTCGCGGTCGCCGAAAACCAAAGCACGATCGTGGCGGTGCGCTCGCTTTGCACGAGATTGCGCACGAGCAGCATGGCGACGGCCGAAATCGCCGCCGCTATCAATGCGGCGATGACGCCGAGCACCTCCTGGTCGTCAAGCGCCTCGCCGGAACTCAGGAGCGTCAGCTCCGGCCAGGAGATGATCAGCACACCGACGAGACCGACGGCGACCGCGCTCCAGCGATAGACACGAATGGCTTCGCCGAGGAAAATCGAGCTGAACACCACCACCAACAGCGGCTGGGCGTAATTCAGCGTGATTGCTTCCGGCAACGGCAACCGCGTCAGCGCGAAGAAGCCGAGCCCCATGGCGCAGACGCCGACGACGCCGCGCGCGATGTGGTTGAACGGACGGCTTGTACTGAAAGCCGTGCCGAGATTTCCCTTGAAAGCCAGAAAGGCGATGATCGGAAAGATAGCGAAGAAGGAGCGGAAGAAGACGATCTGTCCCGCCGGCACGGTGCCCGCCGCCTTGATGCAGGTCGACATGCCGACGAAGACCGCCACCGAGACGATCTTCAGCATAATGCCAGTGAGCGTGTTGTACCCTACGGTATTGTCACTGTTGCCGGGGCCTGCTGTCACGCTCCCGCCGCTTCCCGCATGGCTGCCCAGGTGCGCGCCGGCGTTGCCGGTCTCTCGATATGCCTGACGTCGTAGACGGCGGCCATGACTGCCTCGCGATGTTGGAAAGGAGGGTCTGAATAGACCTTCTCGCAGTTTTGTCGAGGCGCCGGTTCGTGTAAAGAGCGCGGACTTCAAATTTTTGGACGGGCAGGACAGGCCCGGAAAGACAGGAACCACGGGATGCGCACCGACACTGGCCAGGTCTTCAAACTCGAAGACTATCGCCCCAGCGACTATCTCATTCCGGAAACGAGCCTTGAATTCCGTCTTTCGCCAGGGGCGACGATCGTCACGGCAATTTTGACCGTCGAGCGCCGCGATGGCGTCACGGCCTCTGCGCCGCTTGTGCTGGACGGCGACGGGCTGACGCTCAGGCGCGTCGAGATCGACGGCAGGAAAGCCAAGCCGACGGATTTTGCCGTGACGCCCGACCGACTGACCATCCTCAAGCCCCCGGCCGCGCGTCGCTTTCGGCTGTCGATCGAGACCGAGCTGGTGCCGTCGGGCAACGAAGCGCTGATGGGCCTCTACCGCTCAAGCAACGTCTATTGCACGCAATGCGAGGCAGAGGGCTTTCGCCGCATCACCTATTTCCTCGACCGCCCCGACATCCTGTCCGTCTATACGGTGCGGATCGAAGCCCGCCGCGACGAGGCGCCGCTGCTTCTGTCCAACGGAAACCCGGTCGACAAGGGCGATCTCGGCGATGGCTGGCACTATGCCATTTGGCACGACCCCTTCCCCAAGCCATCCTATCTGTTTGCGCTGGTCGCCGGCAATCTCGGCCGGGTCGCCGACAGTTTCGTCACCATGTCCGGCCGCACGGTCGAGCTCGGCATCTATGTCGAGCCCGGCAAGGAGAAGCTCGCCGGCTACGCCATGGATGCCTTGAAGCGATCGATGCAATGGGATGAGGAGGCATTCGGCCGCGAATACGACCTCGATGTCTTCAACATCGTCGCCGTGTCCGACTTCAACATGGGCGCGATGGAGAACAAGGGCCTCAACGTCTTCAACGACAAATACGTGCTGGCCGACCGGGAGACCGCGACGGACGCCGATTTCGCCAATATCGAGGCGATCATCGCGCACGAGTATTTCCACAATTGGACAGGCAACAGAATCACTTGCCGCGACTGGTTTCAGCTTTGCCTGAAGGAAGGGCTGACCGTTTATCGCGACCACGAATTCTCCGCCGACCAACGTTCGCGTGCGGTCAAGCGCATCGCCGAGGTGCGCACGCTGCGCGCTCATCAATTCCCCGAGGACCAGGGGCCGCTGGCGCATCCGGTCAGGCCGCGCCGCTATCGCGAGATCAACAATTTCTACACGGCGACCGTCTACGAAAAAGGCTCGGAGGTGGTGCGCATGATCCGTACCATCCTCGGGCCTGATAACTTCCGCGCCGGCATGGACCTCTATTTCGAGCGGCACGACGGCACGGCGGCGACGATCGAGGATTTCCTGACAGTGTTCGAGGAGGTGTCCGGCCGCGACTTGTCGCAATTCGCGCTCTGGTACCATCAGGCCGGCACGCCTAACCTGGCGGTGAGCTCGACCTATAACCGGGCGGAGCGGGAATTCACGCTGGAAATCGAGCAATCGGTGCCGCCGACCCCGTCGGAAAGCCGCAAACGGCTGATGCACATCCCGCTCGCCTTCGGTCTGATTGGCGCCGATGGCGAGCCGGTCGCCTATGACGCGGTCGACGGCGCCAGCGTCGAGGACGGCATCATCCACATCCGCAAGCGCCGGCATGTGGTGCGCTTCTCAGGCGTCGCCGAGCGTCCGGCGGTTTCGCTGAACCGCGGCTTCTCGGCGCCGATAACGCTTGCCGTCGAGCAGAAGACCGATGACCAATTTTTCCTTGCCGGCCATGACAGCGACAGCTTCTCGCGCTGGCAGACCTTCAACACGCTGCTTACGGATGCATTGATCTTGGCCTTCCGCCAGATTCTCGGCGGCGCTGAGCCTGGCTTCACCGCGCGACTGACCGAGCTTGCCGGCAGGATCGCGAGCGACGAGACGCTGGAGCCGGCCTACCGGGCGCTAGCGCTTTCCCTTCCGGGCGAGACCGACATAGCCCGCGACATCGGCAAGAACATCGAACCCAACGCCATCTTCGCTGCCCGCGAGGCGCTGGCGCTGGCAATCGCCAGGGCTAACCGCGATGCGTTCGCCGGCCTCTACGAGCGGCTTGCCGGCGCCGGCCCGTTCAGCCCGGACGCAACTTCCGCCGGACGGCGGGCGCTGCGTAACGTCATGCTCGACTATCTCTCTCTGCTGTCAGGCGGCGCCGGGCTTGCGGCGGAGCACTTCCGGTCGGCCACCAACATGACTGACCGCGCTGCGGCACTGACCGTGCTCGCGCATCGCCACCATGGTTCGCCGGAGGCAAACAAGGCACTGGCGGCTTTCGAAGAGACATATGCGTCCGACCCGCTGGTCATGGACAAATGGTTCCAGATTCAGGCCAGCGTACCCGGTCCGCAAGCGGTGGAGACGGTTCGCGCCCTGACCACGCATCCGGCCTTCTCGATGGCCAATCCGAACCGGGTGCGCTCGTTGATCGGCACATTCTCCAGTGCCAACCAGACCGGCTTCCACCGCGCCGACGGCGAAGGCTACCTATTCTTCACGCAGACCGTGCTCGAGGTCGAAAAACGCAATCCGCAGGTGGCGGCAAGGTTGGCAACGGCGCTCCGGTCGTGGCGTTCGCTCGAACCTGGCCGGCAGGCCAAGGCCAGGGAAGCGCTGCTTTCGATCGCCAATGCCGAAAACCTGTCGGCGGATTTAAGCGATATTGTCGAGCGTACGCTGGCGTGAGCCAGATCCAAGCGGCCACCATGATGGTCGGCGGCAATGCCAAGGCAACGCCACCGGCCCGTCGGGCTGTGCCTCCGCTGCTCGAACGGATTCCCGCCTCCCTACGCGGATATTAACATGGCGATGCGATGCACGCCGACCTCGGCGCTCGTATTCGTCGCCTCGTCGGTCTTGCCCTTGGCGCAAGTGTACATGTCGCCTTCCTTGAGCTTGAACTCCTTGTCGGCCTTCTTGATCGTGAATTCGCCGGCAGTGACGATGCATACCATGTCGTTGTCCATCACCATCGCCGGGGCATGTGCGCCGGGCTGAAACACGACATCGACGATTGAGATGCTTTTGTAGGCAGGAATGTCTGAGTTTCCCGTGCCGACCTCCACCACTCTGATGCCGGGCGCAATTTCCTTGCCCTCCTTCGGGCCGTATGTCTTGGTTTTTGCCGACGCCGCCAGGGCGAACAAAGGCGTTACCGCTGCCGCTGACACGCCGAGAGCAATTGCAGATCTGCGATTCATGCTTTCCTCCCAATGTGCAATCCCGCACGGAATATGCGTGATTTCTAATATTACTCCCTTTCAACGGTGATCGCCATCGCATGCCCTGCTCGGTTGGCAGAAAAGCCACTATTTTAGTCTATTTTTAATGTTTTTTCGCCGGGCCACTGGACAAGGCGAATCACCTTTGATTCTTTAATGACGATTCGGAAGTGCGGCGTTTGCCGGATCATCAGACAGCATAGGCAAATCGGGGAGTGCCATTTATGGCGAAGGCGGACGCGTGGGGCGCGCCCGGAGGGATAGCTTTTGCGCGTCGCGAGACGCCGCGAAGCGACGGCCTTGCCGGGAATGCGCGGCTCATTGCCGAACCGGCCTACAAGCGGCTTCTGGCCGCCGAGCCATTGCTGCGCCGATCGATACCGGCTCTCATCGTCATCTTCCTGATCGCGATCGCGGCGCTGCGCGTCCTGTCGCTGATGAACGAACGCGACGATATCGAGCGCAACGCCAAGGCGATCCTGATGCTGGCGTCCAGTCAACTGGCGAGTTCGCTGGCCGGCACCACGTCCGACACCGCGTCGGGCGCCATCCAGGACCTGTTGGAAACGACCAACCGCCAGGGCGCGATGAGCCGCGGCCACGTTCTTGTCGTCACCGACGGCGCCTTCAAGATCACCGCGGTGACGCCGCGCTCGATGTCCTGGCAAGGCCGTTCGCTGGACAGCCTCGCCCAGGGCGGCCAGCCTCTGTTCATGTTCGGCGACCGCGCCGGAGTGATGGAGGTCGATATTGGCGGGCAGGACTGGTATGCGGCGGTCAGCCTGGCGAACGGTCGCAAAGGCGCGGCAGCGGCGCTGGTGCCGCAGGACGCGGTTTTCGACGCCTGGCGCAAGACAGTCTCGCTGAACGTCACGCTGTTCGTGCTGACGGCCGGCGTGCTGATCATCATCCTCTATGCCTATTTCGGCCAGGCGGCGCGCGCGCAGGCGGCCGACCGCATCTACCTGGAAGCGCATCAACGCATCGACATGGCGCTGGTACGCGGCCGCTGCGGCTTGTGGGACTGGGACATGGTGCGCGGCAAGATGTATTGGTCGCGCTCGATGTACGACATGCTGGGCTACGAGCCGTGCGACACGATGCTGTCCTTTGGCGAGGTCGACGAGATCATTCACCCCGACGATGGCGACCTGTTCCAGCTCGCCAACAAGATCGTCGCGCGCGAGATCGATCATATCGATCAGGTGTTCCGGATGCGGCATGCCGACGGCCAGTGGGTGTGGATGCGCGCAAGGGCGCAGGTCATGGATCCGGAAGCGCCCGAAATCCAGTTGATCGGCATCGCCGTCGATGTCACCGAGCAGCGTCACCTGGTGCTTCGTTCCGAGGCAGCCGATCTGCGCCTGAGGACGGCGATCGAGAACATCAACGAGTCCTTCGTGCTGTGGGATGCCGCCGAGCGGCTGATCATGTGCAATTCCAAATACCAGAAGGACAATGGCCTTTCGGACCGTGACGTGATGCCAGGCGCCGTGCGCGCCACGCTGGAAGAGCGCATGCTCGCTTTCGCTTCCGACCGGCGGCTTGCCAACAGCAATGGGCCGCAGGGCGGCGCGACTTTCGAACGGCAGCTGGCCGACGGCCGCTGGTTGCAGGTCAACGAACTCCGAACCCGCGACGGCGGTATCGTCTCGGTCGGATCCGACATCACCCAGATCAAGCTGCATCAGGAGAAGCTGGTCGACAGCGAGCGCCGGCTGATGGCGACCATCCACGATCTCAGCCTCGCCCGCCGGGCCGAAGAGGAGCGCGCGCGCGAACTGGTCGAGCTCAACCGCAAATACATGAAGGAAACCGAGCGCGCCGAAGCGGCGAACCGGGCCAAGTCCGAATTCCTGGCCAACATGTCGCATGAACTGCGCACGCCCTTGAACGCCATCATCGGCTTCTCCGAGCTGATGGAACAGGGGCTGTTCGGCCCGCTGGGATCGGAGCGTTACGAGGAATACGCCACCGACATCAACAGCAGCGGCAAATATCTCTTGGGCGTCATCAACGACATTCTCGACATGTCGAAAATCGAGGCCGGCCAATTCTCGCTCGACCGCGAAGAGATCGATCTCGGCCCGCTGATCAGCGAAACGGTTAGGGTCGTGTCGCTGCAGGCCGCACAGAAGGCGATCACCGTCGAGACCCGCATCGCAGACGCGCTGACGCTGTTCGCCGACCGCCGCGCGATCAAGCAGATCGTCATCAACCTTTTGTCCAACGCAGTGAAATTCACCGGCCAGGGCGGCCACATATCGGTCAGGGCACGCAACACCTCAGGCGCGCTGGTGCTGACGATCGAGGACAATGGCTGCGGCATCCCGAAGGAGGCGCTCGGCAAGCTCGGACGGCCCTTCGAACAGGTGCAGAACCAGTTCTCCAAGAGCCATGCCGGGTCCGGCCTCGGACTCGCCATCTCGCGCTCTCTGGCCGAACTGCAAGGCGGTGCCCTGAAAATCCGCTCAACCGAAGGTGTCGGCACGATTGTGTCGGTGCGCATTCCGGTGAAGAAGGCGACGCCCGTGGTCAAGGTCGCAGCTTGAGCAACGGACTCCGGCGACGTCGCCGAAGCCCGTGCCGGAAGGCGTTATTGCATGCTGTCGTCGTCGCCTTCGTCATCCCACTGACGGTGTAGGCCAAAGCGGCCGCCCTTTGGCAGTTCACCCCTCTTGATCTTTCCGTCATTGTTCTTGTCGAGCAGGGCAAAGAGCTTCTTGTCGCGACTGGCGATGTCGTTCGTCGTCAGTGTAGCGTCGCCCTTGGTGTCGTAACGCGCGATGATGCGCCTGGCCATGCGCTCGAAGCGCGCCTTTTCCAGCGCGGCGGCGAGCTGCTCCACCGTGAGCTTGCCGCCATTGTCGGCAACCAGCTTCTTCAACCGCGAATCCATGACGCTTGAGAACTGGTCCAAGCTGATGGTGCCGTCATTATCTTTGATCGCCTTGTTGAGGCGCATCATCGTGCGCTCACGCATATTTGCGCTGTCGATGTTCTCGGCATAGGCCGCAGTGCCGACGGCCCCTGCCAACGCAATGAAGGCGAATGCGAGCTTGGTTGTCTTTCTCATGGTCTTCTCCTGTTGCATCGTCACCCCCGATGCGATCCGCACGGCCATTGATCACGGCCGCCGGGCACGAAGCAGAAGGTCGAAATCCTTCCTGACCTTCCGCGACGTCTCCTTGAGATGTGCTTCCAGCACACCGAAATCCGGCAAGTCGGTAACTGCCAGAAGCAGATCCGAAAGCCCCGGCGGCACATCGTTCCGCTCGAACTGGCCGGTGAGGCAAAGCCTGATCACCTGGGTCAGCGCCAGATAGAGCCGGTAGGCCTCGCCAAGCTCGTCCCTGATATCGGCGGCTGCGAATTGTGGCGCAAGGCGCGACAACACCTCCGCGGTTGCCGTGACCCTGCGGCCGGGTTCGACATTGCCCGTGACGACGGCCACCTGGGCGATGAATTCGAGATCGATCAGGCCGCCGGCAATGAGTTTGATGTCCCAGAGGTCGCGCGGCGGCTTTTCCTTCTCGATCATGGCGCGCATGTCGGACGCTTCCGCTTTCACCTTTGCTGCGTCGCGCGATTGCGCGAGCACCGCCGCAACGTCGGCTTCGACCTCGGCACAGAGCCTGGCATCTCCGGCAATGGCGCGCGCCCGCGACAGCGCCATGTGCTCCCAGGTCCAGGCCTCCTGGCGCTGGTATTTTTTGAAGGCGTCGATGTGGGTGGCCACCGGCCCCTTGTTGCCGGACGGACGCAGCCGCAGGTCGAGTTCATACAGCACGCCTTCCGCGGTCGGCGCGGAAACGGCGGAAATGAGGCGCTGCGTCATCCTGGTGTAGTAATGCGAGGGCGCCAGCGGCTTTTCACCGTCGGATTCCTCGGCGTCCGCATCGTGATCGTAGAGCAGGATGAGGTCGACGTCCGACCCCGCCGTCAATTCACGGCTGCCGAGCTTACCCATACCGAGCAGCGAAACCACGCCGCCGGCGATTGTGCCGTGGCGCGCCTCGAATTCGGCCATGACCGCGCGCAACGCGGCCGCGATGGTGAGGTCGGCCAGATCAGAAAAGGCGTGGCCGGCACGGGCCGGATCGATCGAGCCGGCGAGCAGCCGCACGCCGATCAGGAATTTCTGCTCGGAGGCAAAGATGCGCAGACGATCGAGAGCGTCCTCATAGGCGCGGTCGCCTTCGAGGAACGCGGTAAGCCGTGCCGATAGATAGCCACGATCCGGCAATTCGGTGAGAAGAGCGGGATCGAGCAGCCCATCGAATACATGTGGACGGCGCGTGATGATCGCGGCCAGCCGGGGTGCTGCGCCCATGATCGTCGCCATAAGCTTCAGCAGCGCCGGATTGGACTGGAGCAGCGAGAAGAGCTGGATGCCGGCAGGCAGGCCGGCGAGGAACTCGTCGAAACGGATCAACGCCTCATCGGCCCGGCGCGTCTGGCCGAAAGCCTTGAGCAGCGCCGGCGTCAGTTCCGTCAACCGTTCGCGCGCCTCGGCCGACCGGGTGACGCGGTAGCGGCCGAAATGCCAGCCGCGGATCACGCGGCAGATGTCGCTCGTTCGCTGGAAGCCGAGACCGTGCAACGTCTGCAGCGTATCGGGGTCGTCGACGTCGCCGGTGAAAACCAGATTGCCGATGCCTGCCGAAAGCTCCGGCGCGGTTTCGAACAGCGCCGCGTAGTGACGTTCGACCTGCTGGAGCGAGGCGCGGAAGCCCAGGGAAAAAGCAGCCGCGTCGGCGAAGCCCAACATGCGCGCGATTCGCTCCAGCCCTTCATCATCCTCCGGCAGGGTGTGCGTCTGCTCGTCGGCCACCATCTGGATAGCATGCTCGACCCGGCGCAGAAACCAATATTGTCGGGCCAGTGCGTCGCGTGCCTCGGCGGTGATCCAGCCGCGCGCGGCCAGCTGGCCGAGCATCGGCACGGTCTCGCGGCCGCGCAGTTCCGGGAAGCGGCCGCCGGCGATGAGCTGCTGCGTCTGGACGAAGAACTCGATCTCGCGGATGCCGCCGCGCCCGAGCTTGACGTTGTGGCCCTTGACCGCGATCTCGCCATGGCCCTTGTGGGCGTGGATCTGGCGTTTGATCGAGTGGACGTCGGCGATCGCGGCATAGTCCATGTATTTGCGCCAGATGTAGGGTTGGAGCTCCTTGAGGAAAGCGGCGCCGGCGTCCAGATCGCCGGCCACAGGACGCGCCTTGATCATGGCGGCGCGCTCCCAGTTCTGGCCGCGCGCCTCGTAGTAGCGCAGCGCCGCCTCGACCGGGATAGCCAGCGGGGTCGAACCGGGATCGGGACGCAGCCTGAGGTCGGTGCGGAAGACATAGCCATGTTCGGTGCGGTCCTGCAGGATTCGCACCAGACGGCGCGTCAGCCGCGAAAACAACTCCGTCGCATCGAGCGGATCGACGACGGCCGGCGCTTCCGGGTCGAAGAAGACCACAAGGTCGATGTCGGAGGAAAAATTAAGCTCATGCGCCCCAAGCTTGCCCATGCCGAGCAGGATCCAGCCCGACCGGTCCGAGGGATTGGCGGGATCCGGCAACTTCAGCTTGCCCTGGTCATGCACGTCGCGCAGCAGGAAATCGACGGCAGCGCGCGTGCACGCATCGGCAAGGTCGCTCAACCGCCGCACAGTAAGCGAGGTCTCGGCCTCGGCGGCCAGATCGGCCAGAGCGATCAGGAAGTGCGCATCGGCCTTCCATTGCCGCAGTTCCATCATCAATCTGGATTCGGAGATCGCCTCGGAAAACGATACCTGGTCGATCGCCGCGATGATCGCCTTCAGCCGGGCCTCGACCGGCTGGTCGAAAAGCCCATCCAATATCTGCGGCCGGCGACGCGCCGTGTCACGCAGGAACGGCGACAGGTCGAAGACAGCGGCCAGGAAGTCCTGCGCCTCACCCGTTCCAGCCAGGAATTTCGCCAGCCGCGTCAACCCTTCTTCGCGTGCCAAGGTGGCGATCTCGGCCAGCTCCTGCCGGGCCCGGCTGTCGTCCAGAGGAGCAAGCCTTGCCGCCGGCTTCAACAGCCAGTCCCTCGCCATCCGCTTTGCAGCCGCCGTCATCAATGATCCTCCCGCGCGGGAAAACTCATGACCACCGATAATCCGGGATTACCAGGCAACAGATCAAGCCGGCCATAGTGGAATGTCATGACCGCCTTGGCGAGGCTGAGGCCAAGCCCGGAACCTGGCTGGGAACGGCTCTTCTCGAGCCGCACGAACCGTTCCGTCGCCCGGGCGCGATCGGCATCGTCCGGAATGCCCTGGCCGTTGTCGGTGACGACAAGCCTGATTTCGCCATGCATGCGTTCGAGCGTCACGCGAACCGCCGGCTTGGAGGTGGAATCGATCGAGTACTTGATCGCATTGTCGACGATGTTGGACAGCGCCTGGCCGATCAGCTCGCGGTTGCCGTCGACAAGGAATGCGCCATTGACCGCGGCTTCGAGCGAAACGCCAGCCTCTTCCGCCACCGGCTCGTAGAGTTCGACGACATCGCGCACGGCTGCGGCCAGATCGACGCGACTGGTGCTTTCGGAGGAATAACCCGCCTCCAGTCTGGAGATCATCAGGATGGCGTTGAATGTCTTTATGAGCTGGTCGGACTCGGCGATGGTGCCTTCCAGCGCCTGGCGGTAGTCCGATGTCTTGTGCTTGCCCGAAAGCGTCGCTTCGGCGCGGTTGCGCAGCCGGGTCAGCGGCGTCTTCAGGTCATGCGCGATGTTATCGGAAACCTGCTTCAGCCCCTCGTTGAGCATGGCGATCCTGGCTAGCATCGCGTTGAGGTTCTCGGAAAGTCGGTCGAACTCGTCGCCGGCGCCGGTCATCGGCAGCCGGCCCGAAAGATCGCCGCCCATGATGCGGCGGCTGGCTTCCGAGACGCCATCGATGCGCTTCAGCGCGGCGCGGCCGACGAAGAACCAGATCAGCAGTCCGCCCAGCCCCATCATGCCGAGCGCCAGCATCAGGGAGCGGCGGATAACGGCGCGGAACCGCTCAGGTTCGCCGAGATCACGGCCGACCAGCATGATCATCTGGTTCGGCAGGCGGAGCACCAGAGCGATCGCGTTGTGGCCCTTCTCGCCTTTGGATCGGACCGCCGTATCGCCCGGCTGCGGCGTGGCCTGATCGGAGGGCGTGCTGCGCTGCCGGTCGAGTTCGCCTTCGCCGAAACGGCGGTAGGAGAACGGCTCGGTCGTCCAGCCTTCGGTTTCGATGACGCCCGGCTCCAGGCTCTGCACGTTGCCGGTCAGGATCTGACCGTTGGTGTCGGCGATCAAATAGAGATTGGCGCCGGGCTGGCGCGAGCGGGCCTCGACCACGCGGACCAGCACCGGCAGGCCGCCGCGCTGATAGGCGCGGGCAAGGCCGAGCACCTCGTCATTGATGGTCTCCTGCGTCTGCGCGGTCAGCATGCGCGCTGACAGCGAGGTCATGTAGAGGACAAGCAGCACGGCGCAGAGTGCGAAGAGCAGAAGATAGAGCGCCGAGAGCCGCGCAGCCGTCGTCTTCATGATGGCGGGCACGGAAAGGGCCATGCCGCCGCCTAACCGGCCCTAAGCATGTAGCCGGCGCCGCGAATCGTATGCAGGATGGGCTTGTCGAAGCCTTTTTCGATCTTGCCGCGCAGTCGCGAGACATGGACGTCGATGACGTTGGTCTGCGGATCGAAATGATAATCCCAGACATTTTCGAGCAGCATGGTGCGCGTCACCACCTGGCCGGCATGGCGCATCAGATACTCGAGCAGGCGGAACTCGCGCGGCTGCAAAGTGATCTCGCGTCCGGCGCGTTTGACCGAATGCGAAAGCCGGTCGAGTTCGAGATCGCCGACGCGGTAGACGGTTTCGGCTTCCTTGGCGCTGGCCCGGCGGTTCAGCACCTCGACGCGGGCGAGCAGCTCGGAAAAGGCATAGGGCTTGGTCAGATAATCGTCGCCGCCGGCGCGCAGGCCGGTAACCCGGTCGTCGACCTCGCCGAGCGCCGACAGGATCAGCACCGGCGTGGTGTTGCCCCTGGAGCGCAGGCCGGCGATGACGGACAGGCCGTCGCGGCGCGGCATCATCCGGTCGATGACCATCACGTCGTAGTCGCCGGCATCGGCGAGCGCGAAGCCGGTCTCGCCGTCACCCGCCACATGCGCGGTGTGGCCGGCCTCGGTAAAAGCTTTCTGCAGATAATCCGCAGCCTCGCGATCGTCCTCTATGACGAGAATCTTCATAGGGCCGTTATACGCGATTTCGCTGGAAGATTGAGTAGCCGGCATCTGCATTTTAGCCTTCGCCAAAGCGCATCGCGATCAAGATGATCCAGGCCGTGCGCGATAAAGTCTTGGTTCTCTGGTGTCACTGTCCCAGACATGCTGCCGGCATGCCGTTGCCACCAAAGCGCTCCGCTTGTCCGCTCAAGCCTGAGCGCATGGTCCGCGGGCGGAGTGCGGCAGCGGGCGATGGGAAGCCCGCTGCCGCCGGAGGGGAGCACGATGACTGACTAACGCGCTCGGCTCCATACTTTCCCGTGCGGCGGCTCGGGGGTGTTTGACACCGCCGCGCCGGAAAGTCGTTGTCAGCCCTTGGCGACGGGCAGCGCCACGAAGCGGTTGTTGTCGTCGCGGGTAATCTGCATCAGGACAGCCTTGCGCCCGGATTTCACCGCTTCATCCATGGCCTTGGTGACGTCGTCGGTGCCGTTGACTTCCGTCGAATTGACCGCGGTGATGACGTCGCCCGGCTGGATGCCACGGTCGGCGGCATCGCTATCGGGATCGACATCGGTCACCACCAGGCCCTTGCCGTTCTCGGATTTGGTGACGGTCAGACCGAGATCGGCGAGCGTATCGGCCTTGGCCGGAGCCGCCGGCTTGTCGTCGGCCGAGGCCTGCTTGTCGCTTGAAGGCAGCTTGCCGAGCTCGACCTTGACGCTCTGGCTCTTGCCGTCGCGCCAGACCGTGACGTCAACCGACTTGCCCGGCGAATAGGCGCCGATCAGGCGGGCGAGCTCCTTCGGCGAAGCAACATCCTTGCCGTCGACCTGGGTGATCACGTCACCGGCGGTGATGCCGCTCTTCTTGCCGGGGCCGTCGTCCTGAGCGCTGGACACCAATGCGCCGTTGTTGGACTTCAGGCCGAGCGATTCGGCGATGTCCGATGTGACCGGCTGAATCTCGACGCCGAGCCAGCCGCGCTGCACGGCACCGCTCTTCATCAGATCCTCGACGACCTGCTTAGCGGTCGAGGCAGGAATGTCGAAGGCGATGCCGACGCTGCCGCCGGAAGGCGAGAAGATGGCGGTGTTGATACCGACCACCTGACCGCTGAGGTTGAAGGTGGGGCCGCCGGAATTGCCGCGGTTGACCGACGCGTCGATCTGGATGAAATCGTCATAGGGACCGGCGCCGATGTCTCGGCCGCGCGCCGAGACGATGCCGGCGGTGACGGTGCCGCCGAGACCGAAGGGGTTGCCGACGGCCACGACCCAATCGCCGACCCGAACCTTGGAGTCATCCGCGAAGTCGACATAGGTAAATTTGCCGCCACCCTCGACCTTGAGCACCGCGAGGTCGGTGCGCGGGTCGGTACCGACCAGCTTGGCGTCGAGTTCCTTGCCGTCATTGGTCACCACGGTGAAGGCGGTGCCCTCTTCGACGACATGGTTGTTGGTGACGAGATAGCCATCCTCGGAGATGAAGAAGCCCGACCCTTGAGCCACCGGGCGCGGCTCGCCGTGGCCGCGGTCACGATGCCCGAACCGGCGGGGACCGTCGTCGTTCTGGCCCTGATCGCCAAAGCCGCGGAATTCCTTGAAGAAGCGGCGCAGCTGCGGATTGTTGGGCAAATTGTCGAAGCCGTCCTGGTCGTCGGAACCGTCATCGGCCGTGGGCTGGACCTTGGCCTTGACCTTGACGCTGACCACGGCGGGCGAAACGCGCTCGACGACATCGGCGAAGCTGGGGACCTGCGGCGCCTCGACACGCACGGCATCGGCCAGAACGGGGCTGGTCCCGCTGGTCAACGCGCCAACGCCTATCGCGCCGGCAACGGCGACGGAAGCGACGGCAGCCAGAAGACGCTTGCGGGTGCGGGAATATGAATTGGGAGCAATAGTCATGGGGTCTCGTATCCTCTTTTCGAAGGGACGCGCCTTGTCGGCATCCTGAGGAAGAGAATTAGAGCGGCGTACATTACGACGCCATTTCCGACGCATGAAACTTTGGTAATGTTGGCGAACGATCGCCGCCTGCACTCAATCGCGGCGCAGGATCGCCTCCAGTGCCGCCCGCTCGTCGGCGGAGAGGGATTTCGTCGCCAGTGTCCGGCGCGATCTGGCGTTGAGTACGATAAACAGGCCACCGGCCAAAAGCAGGAGCACCGGCGTGCCCCAAAGTAGAGCGTTGCGCAGGTCGAAGCGCGGCTTCAACAGCACGAACTCGCCGTAGCGTGAAACCACATAGTCCATCACCTGCTTGTCGGTATCGCCAGCGACCAGGCGCTGGCGCACCAGAACGCGCAGGTCACGGGCAAGGTCGGCATCGGATTCATCGATCGACTGGTTCTGGCAGACCATGCAGCGCAGCCCTTCCGACAGCGCTCGCGCCCTCGCTTCCAGCGCCGGATCGGCAAGCATCTCGTCGGGCTTCACCGCCAGCGCCGTGCCAGCAAAGGACAGCGCCAGCACCATCACGAGCGACGCGATGGACAACTTCGCCTTCATGGCAGGCCCGCGGGGCTCATGGCGCCCGTCTGCTTGCGGCGGCGCGAGGGTGCGCCGACGCGCAGGCGCCTGTCCATCAGCGACATGGCCGCACCAACCATCATGACCAGGCCGCCGCCCCAGATCAGCGTCACCAGCGGCTTCCACCACAGGCGCACCACGACCGATCCGTCATTGCCCTCGTCGCCGAGCGAAATATAAAGCTGCGAAAGGCCCATCGTCCTGATGCCGGATTCCGTCGTCGTCGTCTGGCGTACCGGATAGAAGCGCTTGGCCGAGCTGATTTCGCCAACGGGACTGCCGCCGACACCGATCAGCTCGAAGCGGCCGCGATCCTCGCTGTAATTCGGTCCCTGCGCCGGATGGAGCCCGACGAAACGCAGAGTGTGGCCCGACAATTCGACGGTTTGCCCGGCATGCATCGACAGGATTTTCTCGGTGCCGAAGCAAAGCGTGCCGACGATGCCAAGCGTGGTCAGGCCAAGACCGAGGTGGGCAAGCGCGGTGCCGAAGACCGAACGCGGCAGGCCGAGCAGGCGCCTGACCATGACCTTTGCGGCCACATTGCCGAACCCTGCCTTAACGGCGAGGTCGGTGAGAGCGCCGAGGATCAGCCAGACGGCAAGACCCACGCCAAGGGCCGCGAATACCGAAGCGCCGTCGATGAACAGGGCGGTGACCAGCATTGCCAGGAGCGCTGCCGCGAACGCCGCCATCAGGCGCTGCGCGACGGCGAAGATGTCGCCGCGCTTCCAGGCCAGCAGCGGCCCGAACGGAACCATGGCCAGCAACGGCACCATGAGCGGTCCGAAGGTGAGGTCGAAGAACGGCGCGCCGACCGAAATCTTGTCGGCCGAAAGGGCCTCGACGGCCAGCGGATAGAGTGTGCCGACGAGTACGGTGGCGGTGGCCGTGGTCAGGAACAGATTGTTCAGCACCAGCGCGCCTTCGCGCGAAACCGGATGAAAGAGGCCGCCAGCCGTCAGTCTCGAGGCACGCACCGCAAACAGCGTCAATGATCCACCAATGAACAGCGTCAGTATGCACAGGATGAAGATGCCGCGCGTCGGATCGGTGGCGAAGGCATGCACCGAGGTCAGGACGCCCGAACGCACCAGGAAGGTGCCGAGCAACGACAGCGAAAAGGTCAGGATGGCGAGCAGCAGCGTCCAGATCTTCAGCGCCGAACGCTTTTCCATGACAATGGCCGAATGGAGCAGCGCGGTGCCCGCCAGCCACGGCATGAAGGAGGCGTTCTCGACCGGATCCCAGAACCAGAAGCCGCCCCAGCCGAGTTCGTAATAGGCCCAGTACGATCCCATGGCGATGCCGCCGGTCAGAAACATCCAGGCGACCAGCGTCCACGGCCGCACCCAGCGCGCCCAGGACGCATCGATGCGTCCGTCGATGAGGGCGGCTACCGAGAAGGAGAAACAGATCGAAAACCCGACATAGCCGAGATAGAGCAACGGCGGGTGAACGGCCAGGCCGAGATCCTGCAGGATGGGATTGAGATCGCGCCCTTCGATGGGCGCCGGCGACAGCCTGGCGAAGGGATTGGACGTCGCCAGGATGAACAGGAAGAATGTCGCGCCGATCGCACCCTGCACGGCAAGCACGTTGGCGCGCAGCGTCGCCGGCAGGTTGGAGCCGAAGGCGGCGACCAGCGCACCGAAGAAGGTCAGGATCAGCACCCAGAGCAGCATCGAGCCTTCGTGGTTGCCCCAGGTTCCAGTGATCTTATAGATCATCGGCTGCAGCGAATGGGAATTTTCCCAGACGCTGGCGACCGAGAAATCGGAACTCGCATACGCGGTGACCAGTGCGGCGAAGGACAGCGCCGTCAAAGCAAAGCCGGTGATCGCGACGGGAGCGCCGACCGCCATCAGGCGCTGATTGTTGGTGCGGGCGCCGAACAGCGGCACCACCGTCTGCACCAGGGCCAGCGCGAAGGCCAGGACAAGCGCGAAATGTCCGGTCTCAACCATGATCGCCAACCCGGCTATATCGAGCCTGCCTATTCACTCTTGCTCTCCTGCCAAACGCCCTTGGCCTTCAGCCCATCGGCCACCTCCTTGGGCATGTAGCGCTCGTCGTGCTTGGCCAGAACGCTGTCGGCCACAAAGACGCCATCCGGGCCGAACGTGCCCTCGGTGATGACCCCCTGCTCCTCGCGAAATAGGTCAGGCAGGATGCCTGTATAGGTGACCTTGACCGATTTATGGGTGTCGGTCACCGAAAACGCCACTGTCGCCCCCTGCCCGCGCTGGATCGTGCCTTTTTCCACCAGGCCGCCGAGCCTGATGCGCTGGCCCGGTTGCACCGTCGCCGTGGCCAGATCGGCGGGCATGTAGAAATAGGACGCCTTCTGGCCGAGCGCATAGAATGTCAGGCCGGTGGCGGCGCCGAGGAAGGCCAGGCCGCCCGCGATCACCGACAATCGTTTCTGTTTGCGCGTCATTGTACGGTCCAGCCCTATTGCGTCGCCGTCAGGCCGAGCGAAGCGGCAAAAGCGGTGAATTTCCTGGCTTCGTCACTGTCGGCTCCAAAGACGGCAATAGCGCGGCTCAGCGCCTCGCGCGCCTGGTCGGCCTTGCCCAGCACGATGTAGGAACGAACGAGCCGCATCCATCCTTCCGGGTCGCGCGGATTCTGCCGCAGCTTCTCGCCGAGCCCGGCGACCATGGTGTTGATCATGGCTTCCCTGTCCTGCGGCGACATCGATGAAGCGGCATCGATATCGCCCGCGGTCGGTCCGTTTGCCGGCTCGCTCGAAGCGACGCCTGCATTGCCGGCGCCGGAACTGCCGGACTTGGCCAGCGCCTGCTCGATCGCGCCGCGCCATGGCGAATCCTTCGGCAGCGTGCCCAGCATCGCCTGCCAGGCCGCGGCCGCCTCCTTGCTGCGGCCCTCCTGCGCCAGGGCCATGGCCAGGTAGAAGCCGGCCTTGGCATTGGCGGGGTCAAGCTTCAGGGCCGCCTCGAAGGCCTCCTGGGCATCCGCCGAAACGATGCCGCCGGCCGCACTGGCGATCGCCTCGCCGAGACCGGCTCGGCGAACGGCGCTGTCGCCGTCGAGGCGAATGGCGTTGCGATAGGCGGCGACCGCGTCGGAAAAGCGCTGCATGCGCAGATAAACCGGCGCCAACACGTCCCATCCCCTGCCGTCGGACGGATTGGCGGTAAGGTGGGCTTCGGCGCGAGCCACAAGTTCGTCGACCGAGCTGTCGGCCGGATTCTTGGCCAGGCGCTCGCTGAGCGGCTGCGAGGGCAGATCGGGCGAGCCGATATTGATGTACAAGCCCCAACTGACCAGCGGCACCGCCAGCACGGCCGCGGTGGCGACAAGCCGCGTCGCGACGGATGTGCGTCCGACGGATGCGCTGCCGGCCTGGTCCGTATTGTCGAGGCGAAGGATGCGCCGGGCGATCTCGGCGCGCGCCTCATCGGCTTCGGCAGGCTTGATCAGCCCTCGGGCGGCATCGCGGTCGAGTTCGGACAGTTGATCGCGATAAACTTCCAGATCGTGCTCGCCGCTTGAAGACGCGCTTCTGGCGCCACCGGCCAGCGGCAGCAGCACCGCCAGGCTGGCGCCCAGCGTCAGGATTGCGGCTATGACCCAGAACAGCATGGTTCTTCCAATAACGGCATAGCCTTGCCCTGCCAACACAAGCATACTGCGACGCTTTGACGGCGGGCGCGCTGCATATCCTTCATCGACATCAATCGGCCGGGTCCGAAATGGACCGGCTAGGCCGTCAGGTGAGCGGCGTCCAACTGCCATCGGCGTTGCGGCAAGCCGTTCCACGCGCCGTGACGCCTGCCCCGCCAGTAAAGACGGTCTGCGTATACTGGCGGCAGTCCTGTGAGCCGACGCGGTAGGGTTGAGCCGGAACCACTTCGCCATAGCGGGACGCCTGGGTGCCCTTCCACGTCACCTTCTGGCCGCTCGTGGTGTATTCGAGCGCCTTGTATTCCGCCTCGAGCGCGCTGCGCTTTTCGGCGTCGCTAAGCCCGCTGCCGATCGACCCGCCAATGAGGCCGCCGCCCATCGCAGAGATAATCGTCGTGGCGACTTTGCCGCTGCTGGGTGGCGTGGAGGCCGGCGTCGCAGCGATGGTGGGAGCCTTGCCGCCCAAGGTGGTGCAGCCGGAAACGGCCATCAATGCGGAAACAAGTGCGACGCGAATCTTCATGCCAACAACCGGTTTTCTTGAGCTGGAGCCTGTCATGGATGAGCCGGGGGCCGCGTCATCGGAGAAGTCGGCGAGCCTATAATGTTGATATTTGTCGGAAATTTGGCCGTTGGGCCCGCTACGGAGCCAATCGGTGCGCCGCCATAACATGCCCAGTCCGTCAATGTCGATCGGCCGGGGAAAGGCATCACTGAAGGCTCCGCAATCGCACTACCGCCTTCAATCCGCCCATGCCGGACCGTTCGAGCAGCAGTACGCCTCCATACTCGTTGACGAGGTCGGCGACAATGGCCAAGCCGAGACCCGTGCCCGGCTTGGTCTCGTCCAGGCGTCGTCCACGTTTCAACGCTTCGCGCGCTTTTTCCTCGGGTATGCCCGGCCCGTCGTCTTCGATGGCGATCTCGAATATGTTGTCGTCCTTGTCACCCACGGGAACGACGGAGACCGAAACCGCGCTCTTCGCCCATTTCATCGCGTTTTCGAGCAGATTGCCGAGCAACTCCTCGAGGTCCTCGCGCTCGCCGGCAAAGACGATCTCGATCGGCGGCAGCGACAACGACAGCTTGGTCTGCGGATTGAGCTTCTGCAAGACCCTGGCCATGCGCTGCACCAACGGCGTTATCGGTGTGCGGTAGACGACGCTGTCGCGCTGCGCCGCGACGCGGGCGCGCTGGAGATAGTGATCGACCTGCTTCTGCATGGAAGCGGCCTGTTCGGCGATCAGTTGCCCCTTGGCGCCGCCAAGCGCCCGCCCCTCGTTGAGCAGCACCGCCAGCGGCGTCTTCAGGGAATGGGCGAGATTGCCCACCTGAGTCCGCGAGCGCTCGACGATACGCCGGTTGTTCTCGATCAAGGCATTGGTTTCGTTGGCAAGCGGTTCAATCTCGGCTGGAAACTGGCCGTCAAGCCTTTGCGCGGTGCCTTCGCGCACCATGGCGAGCGCATTCCTGACCCTTCGCAGTGGCTGCAAGCCGAGCAGGATGGCAATGGCGTTGATGGCGATCATGCCGACGCCGAACAGGGAAAGGTAGGTCAGGAGGCGGCGCTGGAAGGTGGCGATCTCCTGTTCCAGTTCGGTCTTGTTGCCCATGACGCGAAAGCGGGCGGCGCGATTCTTGGCATCGAGAACGAATTCGCTCTCGAACACGACCAACTCCTCGCCATCGATGCCTTGCGCCGCGTAGCTGCGCTGGAAATTGGCGTTGAAGGGAACGTCCGCCACGTCGGGCGACGGGATCGTCCGGGTCATCGATGATGAGTGGAGATTGCCGTGCACGCCTTCCGAGGCGGGTTCGACGGACCAGTACCAGCCCGAATTCGGTTCCGAGAAGCGGAGGTCGCCGAGATCCGGAGCGCCGGTGAGAGCGCCGGTATCGGAAATGCCGATGGAGCCGATCAGGTTGAACAGATGCGCCGAAAGCAGGCTGTCGAAACCGCGCTCGCTGGCCTGGCGGTAGAGCGTGGTAATGAGGGTGAAAATGACGATGAGGGTCAGGATCGCCCAGACCGTGGAAAAGGCGATGACGCGGAACGTCAGCGAGCGCGGCCACAAGCGCAGCGAGAGCCGCTTGCTCACGGTTGGGTTGGTAGGGAGCGGTTCCGCCTTACGCCTCCGGCTCACGCATGCGATAACCCATGCCGCGCACGGTTTCGATCATGTCGATGCCCATTTTCTTACGGAGCCGTCCGACAAACACCTCGATCGTGTTGGAATCGCGGTCGAAATCCTGGTCGTAGAGATGCTCTACCAGTTCGGTCCGCGAGACGACCTCGCCCATGTGATGCATCAGGTAGGCAAGCAGGCGGAACTCATGCGATGTCAGCTTCAACGGCACGCCGGCGACATCGGCCTTCGAGGCCTTGGTGTCGAGGCGCAGCGGCCCGCAGGTCAGTTCGGATGAGGCGTGGCCGGCGGCGCGGCGGATCAGCGCCCTGACCCGCGCCAGAACCTCCTCGATATGGAACGGCTTGGTGACATAGTCGTCCGCGCCGGCGTCGATGCCGGAGACCTTGTCGCTCCAGCGGTCGCGGGCGGTCAGGATCAGCACCGGCATCTTGCGGCCGCCGCGCCGCCAGCGCTCGACCACGCTGATGCCGTCCATCTGCGGCAGGCCGATGTCGAGCACGACCGCGTCATAGGGCTCGGTGTCGCCGAGGAAATGGCCCTCCTCGCCGTCATATGCCCGATCGACGACATAGCCTGCGTCGACCAGCGCATCCGATATCTGCCGGTTGAGATCCTTGTCATCCTCGACGACCAGTACGCGCATGCGGGGACCACTGCCTGTTGACCGATGGCTTCCAGCTATAGGCCGATTCCGCCGGTCTGGGAAACGATGGGGTCAGTTCTGCGGGACGACAATCTCGGAGCGGCGCGGACGCTGCCCATCCTTGCCGGGGACAAGCACGACGATGACGCAGACCGGCTGCCCACCTCGCGTCGACTGCGAAGCCTTGGCAAGGGTCCCGCCATTCTGCTCGGCCACCCGCTGGCCGATCGCGTAGCAGTCGGCCGCCGCCACGACGACCGGTTCATCCTGCGCGGCTGCCGGCGCTGCGCTTGCCGGCGCCGCAATCAGCCCGGCGCAGAGCGCCAGGGTCGCGGTTCGGAAATGGGAGCGGAGCGTTCTCATGGCCAGCGTTGTAACGCATCGGCGCTGAACGTGAAATGAACGGTGACCGCCGCTGAAACCATGCTCGCCACACCCCTGCAACGCGAGACAAACAATTGAGATTTCATCGCCCAACTCGATGAAACCCATGAAGTTCCAGTCTAGACTCCGTTTCGTTCATATTGAAAGCGCGCGTCAGGCGTTTTCCTGGGTCAGCGCCCGAAAACGCAGCAGGCCGTGATGGACAAGCAGTTCCTCGTCATAGCGTGCCTCGCTGAATTCGAGCGACAGGCGTGTCTGGCCGCGAGCGCCGACCTCCAGCACCGCGTCGGCAAGGCGGGCCTCGATGGCATCCATGATGGCGCGCGTTTCGGCGTCGCCATGGGCTTTCGACCAAACATGCAGCGTAATTAGTTGATCGTCGCTGTTCTCGGCGCCAGTGTCCCAGTCAAAGGCGCAGGTCTGGCCGCATGTCACATAGGGAAAGGCGGCGTTGTCGGTTGGTTGTTGCCGCAACCCGGCGCCGCCCAGCAGCGCCGACAGGGACGGATCGCTTTTCAGCCTCAGAAACAATCCCTGCTGCAAATCGCCGGGCGCCGTCATCGTTTTTCTCCCTCGCCCGTTGCGCTACCGACCCTAGCATGCCAGAAGCTCTTCCGCGTTCTAGACGCTTTGCCATATATAGCCATTTACCGTACGGACATGATTGCCGATTCGTCGTCACGATGATGAATGTCGATGATTTCGAAAATACGACTTCCTGATAATCTCGTCAGCGACGACGCATAGCGGATACCCGTTGCGCACCGCAAGCATCAGCAACGCCCGGCAGCGGCTCATTTTCCTAGATTTCAGGAGCTGATCATGCTCGATCCAGAAAAGGCCAGGGCCGCGTCGCGCCTCCTGGTAGGCCATTGGGACCAGGGCACTCGTCTCGACGCCATACCCGAGGAATTGCGGCCGAAGACGCGGGCCGAAGGCTACGCCATCCAGTCGCATGTGATGGATCGCTCAGTGGCTCCACTCTTCGGCTGGAAGATCGCGGCAACCAGCCTGGCCGGCCAGCGGCATATCAATGTCGATGGCCCGATGGCCGGGCGCCTCCTCGCCGAGAAGGCAGTCGAGGTCGGTGGCTCCGTTTCCCTGGCGACTAGCAAGATGCGTGTCGCCGAGATCGAATTCGCCTTCCGGTTCGGCCGTCAGTTGCCGCCTCGCCCGGCGCCTTATGAAATCGGTGATGTGATGGACGCCGTGGCGAGTTTGCATCCGGCGATCGAAATACCGGACTCCCGCTATGAGGATTTCTGCGCTGTCGGGGCGCCGCAGCTCATCGCCGACAATGCTTGTGCCAATCTGTTCGTCATCGGCGAGGCGGTGGAAGACGATTGGCGCGACGTAGATCTCGCGAAGCACCCGGTGGCAGCTTCTGTCTCTGGAAAGTCGCAGCATAACGGATCAGGAGCAGCCGTGTTGGGCGATCCTCGTATTGCGCTGACCTGGATCGTCAACGAATTGTCGGGGCTGGGCATAGCGCTCCAGCCGGGGCAAGTGGTGATTACAGGCACTTGCGTGACGCCGATCAGCATAGAGGCCGGCGACGAAGTCATCGGCGATTTGGGTAGGTTCGGCCGGGTCTCGGTGTGCTTCTGCTAGCAGTTACCTCGGTGACAATCCCGTGAGGCAGCCAGCCCCCGGTCATTGTCCTCCGCGCAGCCGCACCACGACGCTGCGCACTGCAAGCACCAGCACGGTGATGACGATCAGGATCACCGAAAGTGCGGCGATCGCCGGGTCGATATTGTCGCGTAGGCCCATCCACATCAGCCTGGGCAGCGTGATGGCGTTGACCGAGGTGATGAACAGCGTGACTCCTATCTCCTCCCAGGAGAGAACGAAGGACAGCAGTGCCGCGGTGACGATGCCGAATTTGATGTTGGGCATGATGATGCGCGTGGCGCGCTCCCACACGCTTGCGCCAAGGCCCCGCGCTGCGAGGTCGATACGACGGTCGAGCTGACTGAGTGAGACCAGGATCAGCACCGTGGCGAAGGGCACCGTCATCACCGAATGCGCCATGGCCACACCCAGCCACGTGTCGTAGCCGAAAAAGGAACTGACGCCGGAGATCGAGGTGAGCAGGAAATAGAGCGTCACCGCCGAGACCACCGGCGGCACCACCATCGGCAACAGCACGAAGCCGACCAGAGCCGCGGTGAAGCGCGGCTGGAACATCCACACGCCAAGGCTGAAGCACAGTGCCAGCACCGTCGAGATGACACTGCTGACGATGCCGATCCTAATGGAAAGCAGGATGGACTGGAGCCAGCGCGGATCCTCGACCAGCGAGCGGTAATGGCGCAGCGACAACTCGCCCGTCGGCATCGCCAGCATGCGGCTCGGCGTCAGCGAGACCGGGATCACGGCCAGCAGCGGCAGGAGCAGGAACAGCGCCACCAGGACGGCGAGGGCCAGCGAAACGGGACCGGGGCGATAGGTCGGCATCGCGCTACACCAATTGCTTTGGTCTGACGTAGCGGAAAAGCAGCGCCATCAGAACGCCGACGAACAGCACCAGCACCACGCTGATGGCGGCACCCAGCCCCCAGTCCGGGCTCTGGAAGATGCGGAGATAGATCAATTCGGCGATCATGACGCTGCGGCCGCCGCCAAGGATCGCCGGCGTGACGAAGAAGCCGAGGGAGAAGACGAAGACGATCAGCGCGGAGCCGATGATGCCGGAGCGGGTCATCGGCACGAACACCGTCCAGAAGGTGCGCATGCGGCTGGAACCCAGCCCGCGCGCGGCGAGCAGCACACGCTCATCGAGGCTGCGCATGGAAGACGCCAGCGGAAAGACGGCGAAAGGAATGAGGAAATGCGTCATGCCGACGATGACGCCGAATTCGTTGCGCACCAGCGTCAGCGGTTCGCTAATGAAACCGATCGACTGCAGCCACGTGTTGATCAGGCCGCGGTTGGAGAGAAGCGCCACCCAGCCGAAGGCGCGCGTCAGCACCGATATCCAGAACGGCACCAGGATGCAGAATTCGGCCAGCACCCGCTGCACCGGGCTGCCGCGCACCCAGACCACGGTGATGGCATAGGCAGCGGCAACCGACACAATGGTGACGATCGCCGCGATGCGCAGCGTGCGGACGAACACCGACTGCACCAGCGGGTCGGTCATCAGCGCGCCGTACTGGCCAAGCCCGGGCGTCGGCAGCGTGAAGCTCCACTTCACCACGCCGAGGAAAGGCCAGGCATAGGCGAGGCCAAGGAACAGGAGCAGCGGCGCCATCAATAGCGCCGCGCCCATCCTGTCGGAGAGAACGCCTCTCATGTCAGCCCAGCGCCGGTCAGGCGGAGATGATCTTGGTGTATTCGTCCAGCGCCGCGCCGTAATTCTTGGCGTACCAATCCATGTCGAGCGGGATCTGCTTCTTCATATTCTCGGGATCGACCGGATTGATGCGCTTCTTATCGGCCGGGACCAGCGCATCGGCGGCGGGGTTGGCCGGACCCTGGCCGAGCTTGTCGAACATGACGAGCTGCTTTTGCGGGTCCTGCGCGCTGGCAATGAACTTCATCGCCGCGTCCTTGCCGCCGGGGTTGTTCTTCAGCACGGCCAATGCGCCGGGCGAGATCAGGCCCTGGTCCCAGATGAATTTGATCTGACCGCCCGAATCCTGCTCGATCAGCGAGGCGCGCGTCGACCAGACGATGGCCATCGAGGCTTCGCCGTTGAGCAACACGCTCTGGCTTTCCGCGCCGCCGCCCCAATAGGCGACGACGTTCTCCTTGAACGCGGCGATCTTGTCATGCGCGCGCTTGAGGTCGAGCGGATAAAGCGAGGCCGGCGCGATGCCGTCGGCGAGAAGAGCCGCCTCCCAACTCGACACGCCCCATTTGTAGAGGGAGCGCTTGCCGGGGAATTTCTTCACGTCGAAGAAATCGGCCATGCCGGTCGGGGCATTGCTGCCGTATTTCTGCGAATCGTAGGCGATCACGTAGGAGAAGAAATAGGTCGAGGCGGCGTAATCCCAGCCGAAGCCCGGCCGCATCTTCTTCTTGTCGACTATTGTGTAGTCGATCGGCTCGAGCATGCCTTGCGCGCCGAGCGTGATGGCCGAGAACGGGTCGACGTCGACAAGGTCCCAGGTCGGCGCACCGCTTTTAAATTGTGCCGCGATGGCCCCTTCGGTCGGGCCGGAGCCATCCATCTTCACGGTGATGCCGGTGTCCTTGGTGAAAGCTTGTCCATAGGCGGCGTCGTAAGCCGTGATGGCGTCGCCGCCCCAGTTGACCAGCACCAGTTCCTTCGCCGCGGCGAAGGACTTGGTCGAGCGCAGCAGCGGCGTCCCGGCAAGCACGAGGGCTGCAAGTTGCGTGAATTGCCGGCGCGATATCTCACCGCGCTTTGTCCTTTCGGACAGCGTTTCGAGGGCCTGTTTCTTGGTATCGTTCATGTTAGTTCCCCTTTGTTTTCGTTGATCGAATCCGGAATCCGGTGCGGCGAATTCAGGCCGCGCCGGTGCTCATTGTCCTCCGTCCGGAAGGAGGAAGCCCTTTTCCGCCGGCCAGGTCAGCCAGACGGAGTTGCCCTTGCTAAGTGCCGCGGCCGCGACCTCGTTCGGCACCGAAACGGTCACTTTCGCACCTTGGCGTGTCGTAAGGTCGAGTTTGGTCGCCGCGCCCAGATAGGTCGAACCGACCGCGGTGGCGGCAATGCCGTTCTCGCCTGCCGCCGCCTCGCGCGCTATCGACATATGTTCCGGCCGGATCGCCAGGATGGCGTTGCCGTCCACCGCTTCGGCGTTGCCGCGCAGCTTGATTGCCCGGTCTTCGCAGAGCGCGGTCGCGCCATGATCGGCGGCGCGCACGCCCTTCAGCGGCAGCATGTTGATCTCGCCCAGGAACTCGGCGACGAAGCGGTTGGCGGGCCGGTCATAGACCTCGTCAGGCGCTCCGACCTGCAACAATTTGCCATGGTTGAAGATGGCGACGCGCGACGAGAGCGCCAGTGCCTCGCTCTGGTCGTGGGTGACGAAGACGAAGGTGGTGCCGGTCTCCTGGTGCAGGCGCTTCATCTCGGCCTGCATCTGGCCGCGCAGGCTCTTGTCCAGCGCCGAGAACGGCTCGTCGAGCAAAAGCACGCCCGGCTCGAACACCAGCGCGCGGGCCAGCGCCACGCGTTGCTGCTGGCCGCCGGAGAGCTGCGCCGGCAGCTTCTTCTCGTGGCCGAGCAGACCGACGCGCTCGATCATCTCGCCGACGCTACGCTTGATCTCGGCGGCCGATTTCTTGCGCACCTTGAGCGGAAAGGCGATGTTTTGCTCGACGCTCATATGCGGGAAGAGCGCATAGCCCTGGAAGACCATGCCGGCGGCGCGCTGCTCGGCCGGCCGGTCGGTAATATCGACGCCGTCGCTGAACAGGCGGCCCTCGCTGGGCTGCAGGAAGCCGGCCAGGATCATCAGGAAGGTGGTCTTGCCGGAGCCGGAGGGGCCGAGCAGCGTCAAAAACTCGCCGCGGCCGATATTGAGCGTCAGATTGTCCAGCGCACGGAACGAGCCGAAGCTCTTGCCGATCCCGTTCGCCTTGATCTCTGCGGCCCGGCCGGGTTGCTGCATCCTGCCTCTTCCTTGGTGGCTGGGGAAATCGTAGGCAGCGCGAAGGCTCACCGCAACCGAATAGTTTTCGCCTGATCGGCAAATTTGATTCATCTATAATGAATGTCGGCGACGCTGGAACCGCCGATTTCACCCCTCGTGGGAAGATCGGCTGATTTCAATATGTCCGCAGCCTGTTCTCCGATAGTTTCGACCGCAACCATCCCCCAAATGCCTCCAGTACCGGATGCCCCGCCTTGGCGTGCTCGGAAACGAGGAAATAGGAACGCGGCGACGGGATCGAGGTCTCGAACGGCTTGACCAGCCGGCCTTCGCTCAGCGCCCGGCGGCTGGTCAGCTCGTCGCCCATGGCGATGCCCTGGCCGGCGATCGCCGCTGAGAAAACGAGGTTCATGTCGGAAAAGAAGATGCCGCCCTCGGTGTCGGGGTTCTCGACCTTGGCCAGCGCCAGCCAGCGCGCCCAGTCCTCCGTATCGCCGAGGTGCAGCAGGTTGGCGCGCAGGACGTCGGCCGGCTTGGAAAAGCCGCCGACCTTGTTGAGCAGCGTCGGGCTGCAGAGCGGCGTGAACGAGATCTCGCACAGCAATTCCACCACGCGGTTCGGCCAGTTGCCGACGCCGAAGGCAATGAAGGCGTCGGCGTCCGGATTGCTGACGTCGTCGAGCCGCCGGGGCGTCAGTATGCTCAGCGCCACATCCGGATACATCTGCCGGAACTCGCCGATATGGGTGCACAAGAACAGCGAGGCAAAGCCTGGCGTGCATGAGACTGCGAAAGAGCCGCCGACGCCGGTGCCGGCGTTTTGCGCCACCGCGTCGCCGAGCACGGTCAGCGCCTTGCGCACGTCCGCGGCATAGCGCTGGCCGCGCGGCGTCAGCGCCACGCCCTTGCCGATGCGCTCCAGCAGATCGAAGCCGAGGTCGCGTTCGAGCAAGCGCAATTGATGGCTGACCGCGCTGCGGGTGAGGTGCAATTCGTCGGCGGCGCGCCAGACGCTGCCATGACGGGCGAAACTGTCGAGGGCGCGCAGCGCCTGCGTCGATGGAATTCTCAAGAGGTGAACCGAATTTGCACGAACCGGGAAAACATATCACTTTTTGGCGAGCCGCTTCACTGCTTTCTTTGGGTATGGAGAAACCGGTGACGACATCGGCGCAAGAAACCGCTCTTGCCTGCCTCGACGGCATCCAGCCGCTGTTGTCGGCCTGGACGCGTACCATCTTCGACTTCGGCGAGACCGCCTGGCGCGAGTACCAGTCGGCAGATTGGTATGTCGATCGGCTGAAGCGCGAGGGGTTTTCGGTCGAGGAGGGCTCCGCGGGCATGCCGACGGCCTTCTGCGCCCACTGGACCAATGGGGACGGTCCGACCATCGGCATGTATGCCGAATACGACGCCGTGCCCGGCAACTGTCAGGACGCCGCCACGGTGAAGCGGCCCCGCCCGGGGCTCGGCATCGAGGCCGGCGGCCATACCGATCCACATTCGGGCCTGGGCATGGCCAGCCTGGGCGGTCTGCTTGCCACCAAGGCCGCCATGCAGCGCCACGGCATTGCAGGCACGCTGCGCTTCACCGGCGAGCCGGCGGAGAAGGTGCGCGGCTCGAAACCGATCCATGCAGCCAAAGGTTACTATGACGGCCTTGCCGGCATGATCTCCTTCCATCCCTTCTATATGCTGCCGCTCTGCAACACGGCGCGCTGGGACACCCATTGCGGCGCGGCCTACGCGATGATCTATCGCTTCATCTGCGACGAGCCGCAGAATTGGGCACGCGCCGCGGGCGACGGCGCCCCGATCCCGCAGGCGCATTCGGCGGTTCGCGCGCCCGGCGCCAACGACGCGCTGATGACGATGTATATGGCATCCAAGGCGCTGCGCGATTCCATGCTGCCGCACCAGGGCGGCTGGTCGATCAGCGAGGCGATCCTGACGGCGGGCCAGGCCACTGCCGACAATCTGCCGGCGGGTCTTGCCGAGATCCAGTACATGATCCGCGTTCCGACGCTTCGCATGGCCGAGCAGGTCACTGCGGTGCTCGACCGCAACGCCTCGGCCGCCGCCGCGATCAGCGGCTGCCGCTACGAACGGCACTGGATTTCGAAGTCGCGGCCGGGGCTGGCCAATCATGCCATGGCCGGAATCGCCTATGAGGCGTTGGCGAGCGTCGGCCCACCCCGATGGGATGAGGCGGCGAAGACAATCGCCCGCGAGATCCAGGTCAATGCCGGTGGGGTGGCGAGCGAAAATCCATTCATCGACGAGCTGGAGCGTTTGATTGCGCCGCAGGAGGCGGAGGCGATCCTGCGCCGCGATCTGCCGCCATCGCAGGTGAACTCGACCTCGGACGACTACACCGACATGAGCTGGCACGCGCCGACGGCGCGTTTCTATGTCGCCCGCCCTGCCCTGCGTTCGGCAAACGGTCATGTTTTTCCAGCCTGGGCGATGAATGCGCTGGGCGGCATCCCGGCCACTATCGACCCGATGGTCACCTGCGCGGCGAAGACCATCGCGCTATCGGCCCTTCGCCTGCTGGAAGACAAGGCCGCGCGCGGCATGGCGATGGACGAGTTCGTCGCCCGGACCGGCGGCGGCATTGGCGGTTCGACCTGGATCGCGCCGCTCTGCGACTACGATCCGCCCATCAACTTCCGCTGGCCGGAATATGTCACCACGCCGCGCGGCCGCGACTGGTGGATACCAAGCAAGCAATGACCGCAAACGCCCGAGGAGAACCGAATGACCGTTCATGACCGCATCATCGCCGAGCCGTTTTCGCTGCAGCGCCGCAACCCGGCCGGCGGCACCAAGCCGCTGACATCATGGGGTTTCGCCAACGAGACCGACGTCTTGACCGACGTGCTGCTCGGCTCGCCCAATTTCCTGCGCCATCTCTCGACCAGCTCGCTGTCGCGCAAGCACCTGCGCGAGGCGCCCTGCAACATCCAGATCGCGCAGGCACAACACAAGGATCTGGTCGCGGCCTACGAGCATTTCGGCGTCAACATCCACTGGCACGAGCCGACGCCGGAGCTGCCGATGCAGGTCTACTCCCGCGATTCCAGCGTGATGACGCCCTACGGCGCCATCATCACCGCCATGGCCAACTGGTGGCGGCGCGGCGAGAATTATGCCGCCATCCGAACCTATGAAAAACTCGGCATCCCGATCTACGACATGGTCACCGCAGGCACCTTCGAGGGCGGCGATTTCAACGTCATCGAGGACGGCGTGGTGCTGATCGGCTGCGGCGGCGCCCGCACGCAGGAAGAAGGCGCTCGCCAAGTGCAGGCCTGGTTCGAAAAAGAGGGTTGGGAAACACGCATCGCCTTCATCGACGAGTACTATGTCCATATCGACCTGATGGTGGTGCCGATCGCAGAAAAGCTCACCGCCGTCTGCCTCGCCTGCACCGAGCCGGGGATCGTCGACTGGCTGAAGGGCAAAGGGCACGAGATCATCGACGTGCCGTTCCAGGACACGATGGCGCTCGGTTGCAACTTCATGTCGCTGGGCAAGGACAGGGTGATCGCGCCGACATCCAGCCAGACGCTGATCGGTCAACTCAAGGCGCGCGGCTTCGAAGTGGCGGCCGTCGACATGAGCGAGATCTCCAAGACCGGCGGCGGCATCCACTGCATGGCGCAGGCGCTGAAGCGCGAGGCGGCCTGAGTCCGGAAGGGCAACCCCCACCTTCGCCCGCCTGATCAGCGTCAGGCAGGTGAATGGCGGTTTGCAACCGCCCCCATCAACAAACCCTGCAGGTGTGTCCTCGCCACCCTTGTGGGCGTCCGCAAATGGATGAATAGTCAGGGCGGCGTCGCCCTGAAACTGCCCGCTTGGTTTTCAGGCCGTGCCATAGCCGTCCGGGTTTTTGAATGGTCAGTCCTGAACCGCCTAAGAGAAGAGGTCCGATCGCCGCCCGGCTGCTGGCGCTCGATGCATGGATCGATTCCTCTCTCTACGAGATCGGGTTCAAGGCGCGCCAGTTCTGGGAGGGCGCGACGATTTTCTCGCGGCGCTTCCGCGTCAACGGCTGGCGCCGTGGCATCGTCGAGCTGTTGAGCGAAGGTTTCACGCTTGGCGCCGGCGGCATCGTCGTCATGCTGGCGCTGGCTATTCCCGCCTTCCAGGACACGGCCGGCGACTGGCGCGCCCAGGGCGACTTCGCCGTTACCTTCCTCGACCGTTATGGCAACGAGATCGGCCAGCGCGGCATCATCCAGCGCGATTCCGTGCCGGTCGATGAAATGCCGGACCACGTCATCAAGGCGGTGCTTGCCACCGAGGACCGGCGTTTCTTCGACCATTATGGCATCGACGTTCTCGGCCTGTCGCGCGCAATCTTCGAAAATGTGCGTGCAAACTCCGTCGTCCAGGGCGGGTCCAGCATCACGCAGCAGCTGGCCAAGAACCTGTTCCTGACCAATGAGCGCACCTTCGAGCGCAAGATCAAGGAAGCCTTCCTGTCGCTGTGGCTCGAAGCCAATCTGTCGAAGAAGGAAATCTTGCAGCTCTATCTCGACCGCGCCTATATGGGCGGCGGCACGTTCGGCATCGAGGCGGCCGCGGACTTCTATTTCGGCAAGAGCGTCAAGGACCTCAATCTCGCCGAGGCGGCAATGCTTGCAGGCCTGTTCAAGGCCCCGACCAAATACGCGCCGCACATCAACCTGCCGGCCGCGCGTGCGCGCGCCAATGTGGTGCTGTCCAATCTCGTCGATTCCGGCTTCATGACCGAGGGCCAGGTGCTTCAGGCAAGGCTGCATCCGGCCGATGTCGTCGATCGCGGCGAACAGAAGAGCCCCGATTATTTCCTCGACTGGGCCTTCGACGAGGTCAAGAAGATCGCCAAGCCCGGCCAGCACTCGCTGGTGGCGCACACCACCTTCGACGCCAACATCCAGAAGGCGGCAGAAGAGTCGGTGGAGTTTCACCTGCGCCAGTTCGGCAAGGAGTACAACGTCACCGAAGGCGCCGTGGTGGTCATCGAGACCAACGGCGCGGTGCGCGCGATCGTCGGCGGCCGCGACTATGGCGCCAGCCAATTCAACCGCGCCACCAAGGCGCTGCGCCAGACCGGCTCCTCCTTCAAGCCCTATGTCTATGCAACGGCTATGGAGCACGGCTTTACGCCGAATTCGATCGTATCAGGCGGGCCGATCAGCTGGGGCAACTGGTCGCCGCACAATTACGGCGGCGAGTCGGCGGGCAAAGTTCCGCTGATCGTGGCCATGGCCAAGTCGATCAACACCGTGCCCGTGCGGCTTGCCAAGGACTATCTCGGCATCGGGCCGATCAAGGCGATGGCGGAATCGTTCGGCGTGGAATCGCCGCTCGAAGCGCACAAGACCATGGTGCTCGGCACCTCGGGCATGACCGTGATGGACCAGGCGACGGGCTACAGCGTGTTCGCGCAGAACGGCTTCGTCGGCTCCAGGCATGGCATCACGCAGCTCGTCACCCGCACCGGCGAGGTGGTCTACGATTTCGCCAAGGATGCGCCGCCGCCGCATCGCGTGCTGTCCGAGCAGGCGCTGAAATCGATGAACACCATGCTTGTCGCGGTACCGGCGATGGGTACCGCCAGGCGCGCGCAGATACCCAACATCGTCGTCGCCGGCAAGACCGGCACGACGCAATCCTACCGCGATGCCTGGTTCGTCGGCTTCACCGGCAACTACACCGCGGCCGTCTGGCTGGGCAATGACGATTTCACGCCGACCAAGAACATGACAGGCGGCTCGCTGCCGGCGATGGTGTGGCAGCGGCTCATGGTCTATGCGCATCAGAACATCGACCTCAAGCCTATCCCCGGTATCGACAAGCCCTTCGTCGACGAGGAGATCGCGGCCAAGGCCGCGGAAGCGCAGAAGAAGAGCGAGGAACAGGCAGCGGCCGATGCCGCCGCCGAACGGCCGCCGGTGCTGTCCAGCCGCACGACGCAGACGCTCAGGGACATGACCCACCTGTTCGAAACGGCGCGCAGGCTCGGCACGTCGGCTCCGCCCGAAACGCTGTCGGCGCTGTGATCGCGGCGCCTTTTCCCTTCTGTCTTCGCGAAGAAGCAAAAGCCGCACCTTCCGAATCCGCGTCCTGCGGCTTGCCACACGACCCCGCGCCGCGATATCCCCGAGCGGCAATTCTTCATGCGCCCGGCCTTTCATGCTCAAGAACGCCTTCCTGACGCTGCTTTCGCTTGCCATAGCCATTGGCGGCGGCGGCGCCAGCGTCTGGTATGCGCTGAACATGCAGGATGGCGTCGGGGCGATCAGGATCGGCCAGTGGACCGCCTTTCCCGATATCGGCACACCCACAGCCGACCCCTATTCCAAGGCCCGCGTGGCGCGCGAGGGCGTGCTCGCGCTCGGCCGCGCCGAAGGGCTGTCCTTTGTCGCCGAGGACGACGCAGCTGGCGGAGAGCTCAGGCGCGAATGCACCTACACGATCGAAGGCGGATTTCCGACCGCCCGGTTCTGGACCCTCTATGCCGCCGACCAATCGCTCAGCGTGGTCGAGACCGGCAAATCGCGGCTTGCCGCGCTTCAATCCTATGGCGTGCTGCGCCAATCCGACAATTCGGTGCTCATTTCCGTCGGCCATCACCCGATGCCTGGCAATTGGCTGCTGACCGACGGTTCCGGCAGGATGTATTTCGTTTTGACATTCTACGACACGCCGATCGCCAGCAGCACCGGTCTGTCGGATGTTTCGCTGCCCAAGATCACCAAGGTGGGCTGCGATGCGTAGTGTCTACGCCGCGATGCGCAGACTTGTGCATGCCGTCCTTCTCGGCCTCGTCGGCGCCGGCATCGTGCATATCGTCGTGCTGCTTCTGGTGCCTGAATTCTCGGAACGCGATGCCTGGTCGCGGCTGTCGTTGGCGTCGGATCTCTACCGGATGACCCGGCTCGATGCCGAGGCGGGCGGCGCACCGGTGGTGAAATCGGTCGACCCGCTGTTTTATGCGACGGCTTGCCGGTTCGATCTGGATGAGGGAATGGTGAGGATCAGGGCGCCGGGCAATGTGCCCTTCTGGTCGGTGTCGGTCTATGACCGCAACGGCCACAACATCTATTCATTCAACGACCACACGGCGACCGGGGGCAAGCTGGATGCCGTGGTGCTGACGCCGGCGCAGATGATCGACATGCGCAGGGACCTTCCCGAGGAGCTTCAGGGAGCGATCTTCGTCGAAGCGCCGATCGACGAGGGCATATTCGTCATCCGCAGCTTCGTGCCGGACGACAGCTGGAAGTCGATCGTCTCGCGCTTTCTGGAGCAGAGTTCGTGCGAGCTGCAGGACTTTTAGACCCGCGGCCCGGACAATCCGCATCAGTTCAGTGATGCGGCACTGGCGTGCGTGGCGATCCCGGTTTGTCAGGGCCGGCTGGCCGCGCTTCCGCCGCGGCGGACCGCTCATAGCGGATGCCGGGAAAGATGATCACCGCCGCCGGTATTTCGGCGGTTTGCTTTGCTCGATTGGTCGGTGCCGTTCTCGGCACGAAAGACAGTACCATGCCCATGGTTCGCGTATTCCTCTCGGTTGCCCCGGAGCACAACGCAACGCCTCCAAATATCATTAAGGCCGGCAGAGGGTTAACGGAGCGCTAACGGATCCCGGCTAAATTGATCTTTGTTCTAAGGTCAGGACATCCTGACCGAGGCAATCGCGAAACCGACACGTTCCGGTCGAGCATGGTCAAGCGTGTATAGAGTATCGGGCGTATCCCTCGTGTCATCTTCGGACTTCAGGCAAATCGCGGTAGGGACGGAATCGGGAAAGGCCGAAAGGCTGTTCCGCGCAGCGGTGTCTGCGTTCTGCTCGCTTACGCGGCCGTCCCGCCGTGAAATCGGCCAACTGGAAGATCTGACGCTGCCGCTGTTCGACAACGTCTCCGTCGAATCGCGCCGCTACGTGGCGGCGGCTCTCTCTGAATGCGAATACGCTCCTGCCGGGCTGGTGCGACGCCTGTGCGAGGAGCCGGTGGACATCGCCGCCCCCTTGCTCATCCGCTCGCGCGCAGTCGGTGACATCGACCTCATTGCGCTGATCGGCCGGCACGGGCTGCCGCATGCGCGCGCGATCGCGCGCCGCAAGAACCTGAATCCAACCATCGCCGATCTGATCAGGGCGCTGGAAAGGCCTACGCTGGTGCGGGTGCGCGATCCGGAAGCGGAAGCCTCCCCGGCACAAACCGCTCCCTTGAAGGCGCCGGCCGCCGACAGCGCGGCGAAGCAGCAGACGCCGGGCGTTGGTGCCGAAAATGCCCGGCGCAGGCTGCGCTCCATGATGCGGACCGGCGAGGAGGCGCAGTCGGCGCAGGTCGGTCCGTTCACCGGAGCCGACACCTATGCCAGATTGCGGGAGACGGCGCTGACCGGAAACGCCGCCTTCTTCCAGACCGCGCTCGCCGATGCGCTCGATATCGATTTCTCAACCGCCAGGTCGCTGACGGCGAACCAGAATTACATGCCACTGCTGGCGGCGCTGCGCTCGCTCGACCTCAGCGAGGACCGGGCATTCCTGATCACGGTTGCCGTCTACTCCCGCGAGTTTCCGAATCCGCAGGCGATCCGCACCTTCCTCGATCGCTACCGGCTCCTGCACCGCGACGCGGCGCTGGACAAGGTGCGGGAATGGAAGGCCGAGACCCCGTCAGATGTGGTTCGCGACGCCGCCCCCGCCAACAGCGCCAGCCGCGAGGCGTCGAACAGCGACGATGCAGCGGCCTTCCCTGGCCTCAGGATATCTTCACGGAAATAAGCTCCTCGACAGGAACAGCGCCGGCCTCGATCTCAACCACCCAGATGTCGGGATCGAATTTCTTCTCGCGTTCCAGCCTGGCGTCCAGCACCAAAGCATCGGCGGCGGTGGCGAGAAGGCTAAAGAAACGGTCGTCGGGCTTGGCCGAATCGTAGCTCGTCTGCGGCGCCGGCCCATAGAGGGCGATTTCACCAAGCCGGCTCCGCGTCAGGACGAACACGGCGCCGGCTTCGGTCGCGCCGCGCTTGACCACGGCGGCAAATCCGCCCGCGCCGAAAACCCGACGCAATAGGGCCGATACCCACAGATCCGTGGTCACGCGCATGAGAAAAGTCCGAACAGCATGCGGACTATCTATCGGTATTTACACCGCTGGGCGACCCGTTATCTGCGCCGTCAGTTGGTCAGGCCGATCTCGCGCATCTTGACATAGACCAGTTCGTCGGGCTCGCCGGTCTGCGGCAGACCGAACAGCGACTGGAATTCCTTGATGGCCGCCTTTGTACGGGCACCGACGACGCCGTCGAGCTGCATGTCGTCATTGCCGAAGGCCTTGAGCCCGGCCTGTATCTTGACAATGCGAGGATCCGGCGCTTGGGAAGCCGTATCGGTCTGAAGCGACACTGGAACCGCCTGCGACACTTCGGGACGCGGTTGCGGTTTCGGCACGGCGGCGGTTTTCGGGGTCGCGCCCAGTTGATCGAGCAGCAGCGCGTCGATCTCGCCGGACGTGTTGAGCCCCACCTTCTGCTGATAGGCCTGGATCGCCTTGCGCGTGTTGGGTCCGGAAATGCCGTCGACCGTGCCGGCGTAGAAATCGAGATCCTTCAATATGCCCTGCACCTGCTCGACCACCGGATCGCCCTTGACCGGCGCCGGCGCGGTACCTGGCCGCACGATATTGAAGGTGGTCTCCGGCTCATCAGCGGCCGCATGCGGAACGCCCTGTATGCTGCGGGTCGCGAAGAAGGCTCCAGTATGCGGAAAAGGCTGGTACCACAGCGCATTCGCCGAAACGTAGAACAGCGTCACCAGGAATGCCGTCGACCCTCCTACCAGGACGGGATTGCGCGAAATCATGCCGCCGATGGCGACGGCCCCGTCCTGGAAGGCGTTGCTGCGGCGCTTGGCCGCCTTAGGCTGTTTTGCGGAGCGCGCCATTTCCGTCCCCTTTCGCCCTCGCCAGCGGCATCGTCAGCACCCCGGCCTTGTCCGCCGGGCGCCCTTTCGGTCCGTTCACCGGCAGGCTGATGGTGACCGTGGTGCCCTCGCCCGGCATGCTTTCGATCGACATGGTGCCTTCGTGCAGCGCCACCAGCCCCTTGACCAGCGACAGGCCAAGGCCGGTCCCCTCGAAACGGCGGGTATAGTCGTTCTGGATCTGCATGAACGGCTTGCCGAGATTGGCGAAATCTTCCTCGGCGATGCCGATGCCGGTGTCCCGGACCCAGAAATGCAGGCGCGAACCGATCCGCTTGGCGCCGACGACGACATCGCCGCCATCGGGCGTGAACTTGATCGAATTGGAGACGAGATTGATGAGGATCTGCTGCACCGCGCGTCGGTCGGCGTTGATTTCGCCGGCGTCCGGCGCGATCTGCGCCTTGAGATCGATGTTCTTGGCCTGCGCCTGCAGCCGCATCATCGATTGGCACATGTCGACGGCTTCCATGAAGCGGAATGGCTCCGGTTCGGTCGCATAGACGCCGGATTCGATCCGCGACACGTCGAGGATGGAGGTTACGACGGCAAGCAGATGCTGGCCGGAATCGTGCACCAGACCGACATATTCCTTCTGCCGCGGATCCTTGAAGGCGCCGAACATCTCGTGCAGCAGCATGTCGGAGAATCCGATGATGGCATTGAGCGGCGTGCGCAGTTCGTGGCTCACCACCGCCAGGAAGCGCCCTTTCGCCACTTCGGCGGCGGCCGCGGCGTCATTGGCGGCACCGAGGTCTTCACGCAAGCGGGCGACCTCGTCGTTCTCGCGCAGCACAAGCGTGAAAACGTCGCCCTGCTCCTGCGCGCGCATCAGTTCGAGCGAAAACGGCCGATAGTTGTCCGCCGGGCCATTGCCATTCTGTCCATTGCCGTCCTGCGGCAGCCTGACGCGTAACTCCAACCTGCGCGACAGCGCCCCGTCGCGCATGTCGGCCAAGGCACTGAGATAGGAGACGCGATCCGACAGATGCACGCGATCGAAAAGCCCGGTTCCGCAAAGCAGTTCCGGGGGCAGTTTCAATAGCGTACGTGCCTTTGCCGAGGCATCGATAACCTCGCCATGGCGGGCGACGCGCAGGACCACCGCGTCGATCATGTCTTCGAGACGATCGCCGGGGTCCCCTACGTCGGCCGCAGCCGCCGCATTGCGAACCGCCGATATACGCGGCACCAGCGTCAGCGCCCAGGCCAATGGCAGCAGCCAGTGCCACGCGGCGATCGGCACCCCGGCGTGCGGGAGGACGGTTGCCGCCACAGGCTGCAACAGAATGGCGACGACGGCGCAAACGGCCCCCCACAGCGCCGCGCGGCGAGAGGCGCTGATCCACCAGGCTTCGAACGGCAGCGCCACGACAAGCATCGCGACTGGAGAGCTCAGCCCGCCGGCAGCGGCAACAAGACCGGCGAGCGCAAGTCCCGCGATCGCCAGCGCCGCCCGGCCGGCCAGATCCATCCTTCCGGTCGCGGCCACCAGCAAGGCGATGAACCAGCAGAGACCAAAGGCCGCGAAGATGGCGGCCACGGTGACGGCTGCGCCCATGCCTGACGTGACGAGCGTGACCGCGGCACCGGCGGCAAAGAACGGAGCGGCCAGCATGGCGCCGATAAAGCGGCGCTGACGCTCGCGGTCGTCCAGCCCAAGAATGGAGGGATGGACCATACGTTCGCAACCGGCCGCCATTGCGCCAGGCAATTCAACGTATCTGGCCTTGATCGGCATCAACTCAACGCACCCGCACTCGTCGTGAACAGCTCTGCTTTTGCAGATCGTTTTGATTGACTCTGAAACTCGCACCCAGCCTTTAAAGAATGGATAAGGCAGGGCCGACCCAAGGCTCGGCCCACGGCGAATATCGGGATGGGAGCGCCCGAAAACCCGGGCAAATGCCACCATAGTAAACGGAGGGTTATCCGCAGGGACCGCCCGTGGCGTGGCCAGCCGCAGCGCACCGACCGCCTGATTTTGTGGAAAATGCAATAGAAACAAGGGAGTATATGGTTAATGGATGATAAGAAAAATGATCCCAATCTGAGACAAATCGACAGCAAAACGCTTCGTTTCGAATTTGCCTCAAATTTGAAGAAAATTCTCGGCTAACCCGCAAGCCGTCCTTTGCGCCTGTGTGCCAATATCCCGCCCACAAAAGAGGTCATGCTCATGGATGCATGATCCGGTCACGACGAGAGGCGAACATGTTCTTCCTGATGAGAATGGCTTTCTGGTTTTCGCTAGTGCTGCTGGCACTGCCGCTGGGCGTCGGCCCCGGCGAGCCGGGCCAGGAAAGCGTAGGACCGATCCAGGCCCTGTTCGCGGCCCGCGACGCGGTCGGCGACATCGCCGGCATCTGCGAACGCAAGCCCGATGTCTGTGAGACCGGCAAGTCGGCAATGCACACCATCACCGCAAGGGCCAAGGAGACAGCCAAGATCGCGGCCGCCATGCTGGACGACAAGTCCGCAGGCCCCGACATCTCCACAATGACTGGCAGCGTTCCGCAAGAAGTCGTCTTGCCGGAGACGGTCAACCTGCCGGTAAAGAATTAAGCCGTTTCGACGGCGCACCGCGGGCAGTCTGCCTCTCGACGCCCGCGGTGTCCTTGTTTTTCCGTGACGCGGCGATGGTGGATGACTATATCCCTGTCATGACGACCACGATCCAGACGATCCGCGACGACTTCTCTTTCCTCGACGAATGGGAGGACCGCTATCGTTATGTCATCGAACTCGGCGAGGCGCTGCCGCCATTCCCGGATGAGGAACGCACCGCCGCCAACAAGGTGCCGGGCTGCGTCAGCCAGGTCTGGCTGACCACCGAACGGGGACCGGGCGGCGATCCGGTCATCACTTTCAGGGGCGATTCGGACGCCCATATCGTACGCGGGCTGGTGGCGATCATGCTGGCGCTGTTCTCCGGGAGGACCGCCAGCGAAATCCAGAAAATCGATGCGGAAGCGACGCTCAAGGCGCTCGGCCTGGACGAGCACCTGTCGCCGCAGCGCGCCAACGGCCTTCGCTCGATGGTCAAGCGCATCAGGCGCGACGCAGAGGCCGCACTCGAGCAGACGGCCTGATATCGCCTCTGCGATCAGCCGATCGCATCATGCCGCGCACTGGTACCAGCGCTGTCCCGGCCCGGCCGGCAAAGTAAAACGGCGCCCGAAGGCGCCGATGTCGATCCGGTTGAACTGTCCATCCGGCTCTATCTATCGTTTGAACCGCATTCTGCGATGCCAAGTGTACTCACCTGGCAGCAAATGCTTAGCGGGCCTTGCGCTTGCGGCCGAGGCCCATCTTCTTGGCGAGCTGGGAGCGGGCGGCCGCGTAGTTCGGGGCAACCATCGGGTAGCTCGGGTCGAGGTTCCACTTTTCGCGATACTGATCCGGCGTCAGATCATAGTGGGTCATCAGGTGACGCTTGAGCGACTTGAACTTTTTGCCGTCTTCAAGGCACACGATGTAGTCGTCATGAACCGAGCGCTTCGGGTTCACTGCCGGCTTCTGCTTGTCGGCGGGCGGCTGTTCGGCGGTTCCGCCCACACGCCCGAGAGCAGCATGGACATCGGAGATTAGATTCGGCAGTTCGCCGACCGGCACGGGATTGTTGCTGACATAGGCAGCCACCACGTCGGCGGTCAGCTCGATCAGCGCGTCGCTGTTTCTGGAAGGTGTTTCGACAATATCCATGGTCTTCAGGCCCCAACGAGAGTTAGTTTAGTGCGCCCTTTTTTACAGGCAAGGCATTGCACGAATTTTGTGCAGACAGAGCTTCTGCGATTCGCGTCGCGGGGGCATCAATGAACCTACCTAGCAAGTAAGTCAATTCGATCCTTGCACTATATTGAGCGATGTTGATCAAATATTTCCGAATCAGCTTCAATCTTTCGTGCACGATGTAATTTTTCGATATTTCGCAGGCGAAACCAACGGCCGGTGACGCGGCGTTAGCTAACCATTACATTCGCGCTAACTCACAAAGCATCTCCGAGTGCTTTGCTTTGCTTGGCGATCGCGCCGGCAATCTTGGTTGCTCACCCTCCTTCGCAAAACCAGAGGTTGCTTACCTCTGCCATTGCCGGCCCTCACGCGCAGTGCAGCCGACCAGCTCGGGATTACTCAATACGGAGCGATGTATTTGCCATAGGCCCACCCGGTGACGAAACCGCCGTTCTTGTCCGGATCATGCCAGACTTCGCACCAGCGAAAGCGAACCGCCTGCTGCTGCTTCCATGCCGGCTGATTGGCGATGTCGAGCAGGTTCGTCCCGCCGGTGCATCGTCCGGTCATCTGCAAAACGGTGCCGTTCGGATATGCGGCCTGTTTCTGGGAGGTGCCCGAGGGATATTTGCGCACGTTGAGCGTGTCGCCGAACGGCACGTTGGCCACTTGCCAAGCGGCGAATACGGTCGCATGAGATTGGCCGGCGATGGCCATGGTTGCGGAAACAACGGCGAGAGCCGCGACGGTGCGAGCATAGATATTCATCATTTCTCCTCCCGGCCCACTTTCTGGAGCCCGGCGCAGCAATAAGGCCCGGCTCTTGAACCCGCGCTGATCGGCGTGTTCATTGGCCATTCAGGACATTTCCAAAGCGAGACGCAATGACCAAAACTTCTGCATTCCCAGATGTCACCCCGCCAACGCCCGAGAAGCGGCCGGTTTTCGACACGCATCACGGTATCACGCGAACGGACGACTATGCCTGGCTGCGGGCCGACAACTGGCAGGAGATGTTCAGGGATCCCGCATTGCTCGATGCGGGCATCCGCGCCCATCTCGAAGCTGAGAACGCCTACCAGTCGAAACTGATGGCCGACACGGCCGATTTGCGGAAGCGGCTGTTCAAGGAGATGAAGGGCCGCATCAAGGAAGACGATTCTTCCGTGCCAATGAAGGACGGACCCTACGCGTACGGCTCCTCCTTCAAACTCGGCGGCGAGCAGCCGCGCTATTTCCGCATGCCGCGGGACGGCGGCGCACAGCATATCCTGCTCGACGGCGATGCCGAGGCCGAAGGCAAGGCCTATTTCCGGCTTGGCGGCGTCGATCATTCGGCCGACCATGGCAAGCTTTTATGGGCGTTCGACGACAAGGGCTCCGAATTCTATACGCTTCGGGTGCGCAACCTCTCCGACGGCAAGGAACTCGCGGACACGGTTCCCGACACAGGCGGTTCGGGGGTGTGGAACGCTGGCAATGACGGTTTTTTCTATACGCGGCTCGACCCCAGCCACCGCCCCTCCAAGGTGCTGTTCCATGCGCTTGGGCAGGATCCGGCAAGTGACCGGCTGATCTATGAGGAAAACGATCCCGGCTTCTTCATGAATGTCGGCGGCACGCGTTCCAATGAATGGATCATGGTTGCCATCAACGACCACGAGACCTCGGAATACCGGCTGCTGAACGCCGGTGAGCCGTTTGCCGAGCCGAAGCTGGTGGCGGCGCGCGAGACCGGTGTTCAATACGAGATGGAGGAAGGCGGCGACATTTTCTTCATCCTGACCAACGCCGATGGGGCCAAGGACTTCAAGATCATGACGGCGCCGGCGAGCGATCCGATCCGCGCCAACTGGCAGGAGCTGGTTCCGCACGAGGCCGGCCGGCTGATCCTGTCGGTGATCGGCTTCAAGAACCATATGGTCAGGCTGGAGCGCAAGGAGGGCCTGCCGCGCATCGTCGTGCGCGACCGGGCAACCGGTGAGGAACACCTGATCTCCTTCGACGAGGAGGCGTTTTCGCTCGGCCTGTCGGGATCCCTGGAATACGACACCGAGATCATGCGCTTCACCTATTCATCGATGACGACGCCGGCGCAGGTCTTCGACTACAACATGCGCACCCGCGAGCGCGTGTTGCTCAAGACCCAGGAGGTGCCGTCCGGCCATGAGCCGGAGCACTATGTCACGCGTCGGCTGATGGCGCCCGCGGCCGATGGCGAATTGGTGCCGGTCTCGCTCTTGTATCACCGCGATACCCCGCTGGACGGCTCCGCGCCTTGCCTGCTTTACGGCTACGGTTCCTATGGCATCACAGTGCCGGCGGCCTTCAACACCAACTGGTTCTCGCTGGTCGACCGCGGCTTTGTCTTTGCGATCGCCCACGTCCGCGGCGGCAAGGACAAGGGCTATGGCTGGTACGATGACGGCAAGCGGGCGCACAAGATGAACACTTTCACCGATTTCATCGCTTGTGCACGCCATCTGGTCGCCGAACGCTACACTGTGCATGACCGCATCGTCGCGCAAGGTGGATCCGCCGGCGGCATGCTGATGGGCGCGGTCACCAACATGGCGCCGGACTGTTTCGGCGGCATCGTTGCCGAGGTGCCTTTCGTCGATGTGCTCACCACCATGCTCGACGCCAGCCTGCCGCTGACCCCGCCGGAGTGGCCTGAATGGGGCAATCCGATCGCGTCGGCGGACGACTACCGGACGATCGCCGCCTATTCGCCCTATGACAATGTCGCTGCGCTCGGCTATCCGCCGATCCTGGCACTCGCCGGTCTCACCGACCCACGCGTCACCTATTGGGAACCGGCCAAATGGGTGGCGCGGCTGCGCGAGCGCAAGACGGGCGACAATCCGGTTCTGTTCAAGATCAACATGGAATCGGGCCATGCCGGCGCTTCCGGCCGGTTTTCCCGGCTGGAAGAGATCGCCTACACATACTCATTCGCCTTGAAAGTGACAGGCAAGGCAACAGGGCCGCAGGGCTGAAGCGGTCATTGCCTTTCGGCCCTGGCGTGACTTGATCGGCGACGAACGCCGAGGAGGATACGAGCAATGATCGACCTGGCCACATTGACCACCTATGTCGCCGTGGTGCTCGGTTTTGTATTTATTCCCGGCCCCGCCACGCTGCTGACGGTCGCGCGGGCAACGAGTTCGGGAACCAAAGCCGGCATCGCAACCGGCGCAGGGATCGCGGCCGGCGACGTGTTTCATACCTTCACGGCCATGGTCGGCATCTCGGCGATCATCGCCACATCGGCGGTGCTGTTCAGCGCCGTAAAGTATATCGGTGCGGCATATCTCGTCTATCTCGGCATTCGCGCGATCATGGAAAAGACAGCGGCCGATCTCGTCGCCGGCAGGCTCCCAATATCGGCGGGCAAGGCGTTTCGGCAAGCCATACTGACTGAGATGCTCAACCCCAAGACGGCGCTTTTCTTCCTCGCGTTCCTGCCACAGTTCGTGCGGCCCGAAAACGGATCGGTGATGCTTCAGCTGGCGGTATTGGGGATCATCTTTGTTCTGCTGGGCCTCTTCAGCACAGTGGTTTTCGCGATGAGCGCAGGCGGGCTTGGCACTTTCCTGCGTCGAAATCCCACGGTGTTGAAATGGCAGGGCAAGATTGTCGGCGGCATCTACTGCGGCCTGGGCGTGCGGCTGGCGCTTCAGCAGCGCTGACGCGAAACGGTGACCGGCGCGGCCTTCTCGGCGAGCCGGGCAATCAGTGGTTTTTGAATTCCGTGTTGCTGGTTTTCGCTCGCAATTGCGATGCCCGCGCGCTACCCAAGGCGCGTTTTGTCCCGGGCCATGACAGCCCACAATCGCACAAGGGCCTGCCATGCTGCTCGTCGACGTCTATCTCGACAAATCCCCCATCCAGGGGATTGGTGTCTTTGCCAAGAATGCCATTTCCCGCGGCACGATGATCTGGAAGCTGGATCCGAGATTCGACCGGCTCATCGAGGTCGAGACCTATGAGAGCCAGACAGGACCGGTGAAGAGTTATCTCGACCGCTATGCCTATCCGGACAGACGAGATCCGAACTATATCGTCTTCGAGGCCGACGATGCACGCTACATGAACCACGCCGACGAGCCGAATTGCGACGTATCCTCGCCCGAGGAAAGCTTTGCGTTGCGCGACATCGCGGCCGGCGAGGAACTGACCTGCAACTACAATCATTTCTTCGAGGCGGGTTTCGACTTCCTGGGCGATCGCCACCCGTAGTCAGTTCGCCGGTTTTTTTCGCGCCGGATAGCCGTTCGGATGCGGCGGAACCGCCTTGAGATAGGCCGCGATCGCCGCGCGGTCCTCGGGCGCCAGTTGGGCCATGTTCCTCTGCACATCGACCATGGCCCCGCCGACGGAGTCGAAATCGGGCGTGAAGCCGGTTTCGAGATAGTTGGCGATGTCGGCCTGCGACCAGTCGCCGATACCGCCCTCCCCGGAGGTGATGTTGGGGACGACGCCGCTGCCTTCGGCGGCTGTGGCTCCAGCCAGCCACTCGCTCTTCCTTGTCCCGCCCGCAAGGTCACGCGGCGTGTGACACTCGCCGCAATGACCCGGTCCCTCAACCAAGTAGCGACCGGCAATCACAGGACCAGGCGCGCCTTCGGGCAGGGACACAACAGGCTGCTGGCTGAGATAGAGCCGTTTCCACAAGCCGATGCCGCGACGGATGTTGAACGGGAAACTCAATGAATTGGCCGGCGCTCGGCCGGCAACCGCCGGCAGCGTCTGCAGGAAGGCATAGAGATCGGCAATGTCGGCGGGCTTCATGCGCGCGTAGGACGTATAGGGAAATGCCGGATAGAAATGCTCGCCCGACGGCGAGACACCCTTCAGCATGGCATTGGCGAGATCCTCGGCCGACCACGCGCCGATGCCGTCCTTGGGGTCTTGCGAAATGTTGGGCGGCACAAACGTGCCAAACGGGGTCTTGAGTTCAAGGCCGCCGACAAGTTCGAGCCGCCCATCGCCTTTCGAACCGGGTTTTGCGTGGCAGGAGGTGCAGCCGCCGGCATAAAAAATGCGCTTGCCTCTGGCCGCGTCACCCGGCGCGAGCTTGGCCATGGTTTCCGCATCGAGCTTCACCGGCGCCGAAAGCGTCCACGCAGCAACCGCGCCGACGCCGCCGAGCACGAGTGCGGCGCCGACCAACTTCCTCAGCCATGCCATGGCCGGCGATCAGCCTTTCTTGACCCTGTAGCCCTTGTGGCAGGTGCCGCAGTCGGAGCCGATGACGCCGATTTGCGTCTTCAGGGAATCCACGTCGGCTGGGGCCGCGGCGACCGCAGCCTTGACGTTGGCAAGATACTTGTCTTCTGTCGCCTTGAAGCCGGCCATGTCTTGCCAGATCTTCGGCGCCGCCGTGGTGTCGCCCGTGTCGCTGCCCGCCGGGAACAGGACGTCGGCGTCGAATTTTTCCGCGTTCGCCTGGAGCGCCTGCAGCGCAGTCAGTACGGCGGCGGCATCAAAAGGCTCCTCACCCTTGACCACTTTCGACAGGCCACCGACGATCTTCCCGCGTTCCTTCATCAGGGCCTGGCGGTCGAGGATCGGGTCAGCAAAGGCCGCCGAACCGGCGAACGCGAGCATAGAGATGGCGATGACAAGCTTTCTCATTCAATTGGCTCCATGATGAAGGCATTTCGGGACAGGACGTTAACGGACGTGGCGGGAGGAATATTCCTTCCCCCGACGATTTTGCCAGACCTTTGCTGCTGTGGGATCCCGGTACAGAAAAATAAAAGCCCCGGGGGTGCCGGGGCTTTCTTAATCTCGATCAGGCTTTCGCTTTTTCGTAGAGTTCGAGAACATGATCCCAGTTGATCAGGCTGTCGACGAAGGCCTCGAGATATTTCGGCCGGGCGTTGCGATAGTCGATGTAATAGGAGTGCTCCCAGACATCGACGCCGAGGATCGGCGTCGCGCCATGGACGAGGGGATTCTCGCCGTTCGGCGTCTTCGAGATCGCCAGCTTGCCATCCTTGACCGAAACCCAGGCCCAGCCGGAACCGAACTGGGTCGTGCCGGCGGCGATGAAGTCGGCCTTGAACTTGTCGTAGCCACCCAGATCGCTGTCGAAAGCCTTCTGCAACGCACCCGGCAGCTTGTTGCCGCCGCCGCCCTTTTTCATCCACTTCCAGAAATGGATGTGATTGTAGTGCTGAGCGGCATTGTTGAAGAGGCCGGCATTCTTGCCGAACGACTGCTTGACCACCTCTTCTACCGACAGATCGCCAAGGCCGGCTTCGGCGGCAAGCTTATTGCCGTTGTCGACATAGGCCTTGTGGTGCTTGTCGTGGTGATATTCCAGCGTCTCTTTCGACATATAGGGCTGCAAGGCCTCATAGTCGTAAGGCAGAGCGGGCAATTCAAAAGCCATGGAAGGTACTCCCTCAAGGAAAATCCGGTGTCGATACCGGACTAAGATAGGTCTGGATTGGGTTCGGACAACTCCGAAAAGTGAAGCGCCGGGTGCTCTTTCTAAGCGGGTTCCGGAGAACTGTCACACAGTTTCCGGAAACCGGGCGCATTGCGACAAAAAGCCTGGGCGGATCAGCCCGCCGCCGTCGAATGCGCCCAATCCCAATAGAGTTCCCGCGCCTTCTTGGCCACCGGCCCGGGCTGCAGGCTGCGGTCCTCAATACGCGTGATCGGAATGACCTTGGAATGGTTGCCGGTCGAGAAAATCTCATCCGCCTCGAGGAATTCACGCACCGACAGCGCCTTTTCGGTGGTCTTGAACCCGTACTCGCCAAGCAACGTCATCGTGCGCGAGCGGGTGATGCCGGACAGGAAGGTGCCGTTCGGCGCCGGCGTCAGGACGTGGCCGTCCTTGACCAGGAAGATGTTCGAGGTTCCGGTCTCGGCGACGTTGCCCAGCATGTCGAGCACCAGGGCGTTGTCGAAGCCGCGCATCTTGGCTTCGAGGATGGCACGGCCATTGTTGGGATAGAGGCAGCCGGCCTTGGCGTTGGTCGGCATGGTTTCGATAGTCGGGCGTCGGAACGGCGATACCGTCACGGAAAAGCCGGTCGGCGAGATCATCGGCGATTCGTAGAGACACAGGCAGAAACGCGTCGAGGCGGGATCGGCCGGCACGCCCATATAGCCGCCGTGCTCGGCCCAATACATCGGCCTGATATAGACAGCCGTCTTGCCATCGAATTTCTTCAATCCGTCCCAGGTCAGCCCGACGATCTTCTCGGCCGTCATCGAAGGCTTGAGACCCAGCGCGATCGCCGAGGCATTCACGCGCGCGGCATGAAGCTCAAGATCGGGAGCGACACCCTCGAACCAGCGGGCGCCGTCGAACACACTGGTGCCGAGCCACATTGCGTGGCTGCGCGGACCCAGAACGGCGACATTGCCCTCGTACCAGTCGCCGTCGACGAAAGTCCATGTCGCGGAAAGTGCGGCAGCCGCCAGTGTCATTGCCTTGTCCCGTTTCGATCCAATCTCGTGTTGCGGCATTGGATGACGCTTTGGCCGGCGTCGTCAACCAGCATCGCGGAGTTTTGTTGAGGCCACGGACGGCGCGCTGCAATCAAGACTTGCACCTTGCCCCGCCTCGCCTCAAAACTGTTGCCATGCAATACGCCGCTTATGTTTTCGACGCCTACGGCACACTGTTCGATGTTCATGCCGCCGTGCGCCGCCACGCCGACGCCATCGGACCGGACGGCCAGTTGCTGTCCGAGATCTGGCGCGCCAAGCAACTCGAATATTCCTGGGTGCGTACGTTGATGGGCGCCTATGCCGATTTTTGGCAACTCACCGAGCAGGCACTTGATTTCGCGTTGCACAAGGTGCCCTCTGCCGATCCCGGCCTCAAGGCGGCATTGCTGGACGCCTATTGGCGGCTGGACTGCTATGCGGAAGTGCCCGCCGTACTGAAGGCGCTCAAGGCGTCCGGCGCCAAGCTGGCAATCCTGTCCAACGGTTCACCGGAAATGCTGGATGCAGCCGTTAAATCCGCGGCGCTCGATCAGGTGCTGGACGATATCTATTCCGTCGATGCGGTACGGCGCTTCAAGACCGATCCGTCGGTCTACGACATGGTCACCACGGGCTGGCGCCTTTATCCGGGTGCGGTCTCCTTCCAGTCGTCCAACCGCTGGGACATTGCCGGCGCGACCAAGTTCGGCTTCCGCACCGTGTGGATCAACCGCTCCAACCAGCCGGAGGAGTATCGGGATTTTCCACCGGCCCTGATCCTGCCGTCGCTCGATGCCCTTGTCACAGGTGGCTAACGCATGCGGCCCAAAAGTAAGCCTGGTTTTCACTCTAGCCCGCACACTCCTGTGACCGTAGCGCCACAGTGGCGACGCGGTCACAGCTTCGCCTTTGTTTGTCCACCTTGAGGCCAGATTCGGAACCGCCTATCGCGCCCAAGTGTTGATCAGGCACCCTCGCAACGGTCGGCATATTCACGCTTTGTTGCGATTTCAGACTTAAAGAAGGCAACCATGTTCCCAGCCGAAATCGAATCCTATCGCCTGAGCCGTCGCGGCTTTCTCAACGCCGCAGCCCTGGGCGCCGCCTCGATCGCGGTTTCCGCATGCGCCACCACCGGATCCGGGCCAGTCGAGCCACCGCCACCGGCCTACGTCGAGCCGCCGCTCGCCGACTACGTGACGATGTACGCCGCCGTCAGTGATGGCGGTTTCGAAGTGCCGGCCATTCCCGTCGACAGGATCGATCCGCAATTCCTGCGCCAGATCGTGCCCGACCCGACCGGCCAGAAGCCGGGAACCATCGTCGTCGATACGACCGGGCACTTCCTGTATCTGGTTCGTCCGGGCGGCCAGGCGATCCGCTACGGCGTCGGCCTCGGCCGCGCCGGCTTCGAATGGTCTGGCGATGCCGTCGTCCAGTGGAAACAGAAGTGGCCGAAATGGACGCCGCCGGACGAGATGATCGCCCGGCAGCCGGAACTGAGGCAATACAGCGCCGACAATGGCGGCATGCCGGGCGGGCTGAAAAACCCGCTCGGTGCACGTGCGCTCTATCTCTTCCAGGGCAACGTCGACACGCTCTACCGACTGCACGGCTCGCCGGAATGGCGTTCGATCGGCAAGTCGGTGTCGTCCGGCTGCGTGCGCCTGATGAACCAGGACATTATAGACCTCTATGACCGCGTGCCTTCGAAGACCCCGGTCATCGTGACCAGCGACGCCAGCCAGCCCATGGTGGCGACGGCGAACCACAAGGCCATCCCGATCGATGCCGGCGTGCCGGACGGATCGGTGCTGCTTGGCCCGGTGAAAGCGGTGACCGACGCGATTTTCTGATCGGAGGGAGGTGAATGCGGCGACTCGCCGCCTTCACCCTCCACATCAGCCTATCCCCGCATGGCCGTTGCGCGATCGCGCTTGCCTATCTGCCCCTCGACAGACTGCCAAGTATCCCGCGCACGATGGCGCGGCCGACCGACGAGCCGACAGAGCGCACCACCGACTTGATCGCGGCTTCCGCCACCGTCTGGCGGTTGGACGGGCGCGGTTGAGGGGAGCGTCTGCCGCCGGGCTGCTGCGGCGGGGCATCATTGCCGAAGCCCGGAATGGTCCAGCGTGAACGGCCGGCCTCGGCCTGCTGTGCCTCGGCATCCGCAGCGTCCTTGGCCTTCTTCTGCAGCATCTCGAAAGCCGATTCGCGATCGACACGCTCATCGTACTGGCCGATCACCGGGCTTTCCTGGATCAGCTTCTGGCGCTCGGCGGGGGTTATCGCCCCCAGCCGTGACGACGGCGGGCGGATCAGCGTGCGCTGGACCATGGACGGGATGCCCTTGGCTTCCAGCATTGAAACCAGCGCTTCGCCGGTGCCCAGTTGCGTGATCACAGTCGCGCAATCGAAATCCGGATTTGGCCGGAACGTCTCGGCTGCGGTCCTTACCGCCTGCTGCTCGCGCGGCGTGTAGGCGCGTAGCGCGTGCTGGACGCGGTTGCCGAGCTGGGCCAAGACCTTTTCAGGAATATCCAGAGGGTTCTGAGTGACGAAATAGACGCCGACGCCCTTCGAGCGGATCAGGCGCACCACCTGCTCGACGCGGTCGATCAGCACCTTCGGCGCGTCGTCGAAAAGCAGATGGGCCTCGTCGAAGAAGAAGACCAGCTTCGGCTTGTCGGGATCGCCCACTTCGGGCAGTTCCTCGAACAGTTCCGACATCAGCCAAAGCAGGAACGTCGCGTAGAGCCGCGGATTCATCATCAGCTTGTCGGCGGCCAGCACGCTGATGGCGCCGCGACCGTCGCGGGTGGTGCGCATGATGTCGGCGATGCGCAATGCCGGCTCACCGAAGAAATTCGCCGCCCCCTGCTGTTCCAGCACCAGCAGCGTGCGCTGGATGGCGCCGACCGAGGGTTTCGTCACATTGCCGTAGCGGGCGCTGATCTCTTCGGCGCGCCCGGCGATATTGGCGAGCAGCGCCTGCAGGTCCTTGAGGTCGAGCAGCAGCAGGCCTTCCTCATCGGCGATGCGGAAGGCGATGTTCATAATGCCTTCCTGGGCTTCGGACAGATTCATCAACCGCGACAAGAGCAGCGGGCCCATCTCGGAGACGGTGGCGCGGATGGGGTGGCCCTGTTCGCCGAACAGATCCCAGAAGATGACGGGGAATTCCTGGAAGTCATAGGGGTCGAGCTTGACCTGCTCGGCGCGCTTGACCAGGAAATCCTGCGCCGTGCCCATCATGGCGATACCGGAGAGGTCGCCCTTGATGTCGGCGCAGAACACCGGCACGCCGGCATTGGAGAATCCCTCGGCCAATATCTGCAAGGTAACCGTCTTGCCGGTGCCGGTGGCACCGGTCACCAGGCCGTGACGGTTGCCATATTGCAAAAGCAGTTTTTCCCCGCGCTGATAGCTGTCGTCGGGCTTGCGGCTGGCGCCGATGAAAATGGTGTCGTCAGCCATATGTCCGGTCTCCGCAAACTGCTGTGTATAGAACCAGCCCCTTGCCCGAAGGTATAGTGGCGCCCCTGCACAGCGACAATGGCAGTCAGCGAAAATGGCCTTTTTTGGAGCTTGCGGATTTTGCCCGTGTTTGGCAATCGTTCATGCTTCGTGCTCGAAGGCTGGTGTACGCTCGAGGGATCGAATTCGAGTCTTGGAAGCGCATTGCATTGCGGTATCGCACCGGGACCCGTAGACTGAAGTGCTCCAGGCTGATGCGGCCGCATAGTGACGAGGACAGTGGATGAGCGCCGGAGCCTTGACCAGGGATAACGAACTTCCGAATGCCGACCGGCAGCGATGGCTGGCCTTGGCTGAAAAGGCGCTCGCCGGCGCATCCTTCGAGGAAAAACTGGTCTCGCACACCGATGACGGCATCCGCGTGGAACCGATTTATGAGCGCGCGGCGGCGGCGGAGCCCATCGTGCGCGCCAACCCCGGATCGCCGTGGATCGTCAGCCAACGCATCGACGATCCCGACATCGGTCGCGCCAAAGCCCAGGCGCTGGAGGACGTCGCGCAGGGTGCGACGGGATTGTCGCTCGTCTTCGAAGGCGCCCCGAACGCGTTCGGCTACGGCCTGCCGAGAACGGCGCAGGCGCTGGAAACGGTTCTGGACGGCATACCGTTGAACCGCGTCCAGATCCGCATCGACGCCCATCCGTGGAGCCGCCCCATGGCCGACTGGCTGGTGGCGTTCCTTGGCAAGCGCCGCTCCGACCCGGCAAAGCTCAACCTCTCCTTCGGCATCGATCCGGCGGCTATCCTGGCCGGAACCGGCCGGTTGCGTATGTCGATCGAGGCGCTGCAGGAATCCATGCCGCAATCGCTGGCGCATTTCTTTTCGATGGGCGTACCCGGCGTGCTGCTAGAGGCGGATGGGCGGGTGTTCCACAATGCCGGCGCCACGGAGGCGCAGGAGCTTGGCATCATGCTCGCTTCGGCCGTCTCCTATCTCAGGATGTTTGAGAAAGCGCGGCAACCGCTCGTCTACGCGGCGCCCCATATCGGGTTTGCGCTGAGCGCCGACCAGGATCAGTTCCTGTCGATTGCCAAGGTCAGGGCCTTGCGCAGGCTGTGGGCTCGCGTCCAAGAGGCTTGCTCGATCCCGACTTCGACGGCCAATATTCACGCCGAGACGTCGTTTCGCATGATGACGGCATTGGATCCGGAGACCAACATCCTGCGCACGACGATCGCCTGCTTCGCCGCGGCGGCGGGTGGAGCCGATTCGATCGCCATCCTGCCGCACACCGTCGCGCATGGCCTGCCGGCGCCTTTCGCACGCCGCGTGGCCCGTAACGCGCAGTTGATCATGGCCAATGAAAGCCACATCGATCAGGTCGCCGATCCCGCCTGCGGCTCCGGTGGCGTCGAAGCGCTCACCGCTGGCCTCTGCGAAGCGGCCTGGGCCGAGTTGCAGGCGATTGAGGCCGAGGGCGGCGTGCTGTCCAGCCTTAAGGAGGGACACATACAGGAGCGCGTTCGCACCGCCGCCTCCCAGCGCGCCGCCGCCTTCCGATCCCGCGAGCGCGCCATCGTCGGCGCCACGCTCTATCCGCAGAAAATCGAGCGCGCGGTCGAGACGCTGGCCGCGGAGCGGCGACCTGCCTTCACGGAAGGCATCGTCATGTGCGAGCCGCTGTTTCCGGTCCGCATCGATCAAGCGATCGGAGCCGCTTCTTGATTCCGGATTTCAGCCAGGTCGGCTGGGCGCCGCCGCGGCGGGCGCCGGGCGAGATCAAGGGCCAGCGGATGACGCCGGAAGGCCTTGCCGTCAAACATCTGTACAATCAGGGCGACCTCAAGGGGCTGCCGCATCTCGACACATATCCGGGCATGCCTCCCTTCGTGCGCGGACCCTATCCAACCATGTATGTCCAGCAGCCGTGGACGATCCGGCAATATGCCGGTTTCTCGACAGCGGAAGAGTCCAACGCCTTCTACAGGCGCAATCTTGCCGCCGGCCAGAAAGGCCTGTCGGTCGCCTTCGATCTCGCCACGCATCGCGGCTATGACAGCGACCATCCGCGGGTGGCCGGCGATGTCGGCATGGCGGGCGTGGCCATCGATTCCATCCTCGACATGCGCCAGCTCTTCGACGGCATTCCACTCGGCGAGATGACGGTGTCGATGACCATGAACGGCGCGGTGCTGCCGATCATGGCGCTCTACATCGTGGCGGCCGAGGAACAGGGCGTTGCGCAGAAGGATCTCACTGGCACCATTCAGAACGACATTCTGAAGGAGTTCATGGTCCGCAACACCTATATCTATCCGCCAATACCCTCGATGCGGATCGTTTCGGACATCTTCTCCTACACGTCGAAGAACATGCCGAAATTCAACTCGATCTCGATCTCCGGCTATCACATGCAGGAGGCCGGCGCGACGGCGGACCTGGAACTCGCCTACACGATCGCCGACGGAATCGAATATGCCCGCGCCGGCGTCGCCGCCGGGCTCGACATCGACCGCTTCGCCCCGCGCCTGTCCTTCTTCTGGGCTGTTGGCATGAACTTCTTCATGGAAGTCGCCAAGCTCAGGGCGGCGCGGCTGCTGTGGTCGAGCCTGATGATGAAGAATTTTTCGCCGAAGGACGAGCGTTCGCTGTCCTTGCGCACCCACTGCCAGACCTCTGGCTGGTCGCTGACGGCGCAGGATCCCTACAACAACATCATCCGCACGATGATCGAGGCGATGGCCGCCACACAGGGCCATACACAATCGCTGCACACCAATTCCTTCGACGAGGCCATGGCGCTGCCGACCGATCATTCGGCCCGTATCGCCCGCAACACGCAGTTGATCCTGCAAAAGGAATCCGGCACCACGCGCATCATCGATCCGTGGGGCGGTTCGGCTTATCTCGAGAGGCTGACGCATGATCTGGCGGCGCGTGCGCTTGCCCATATCGAGGAGGTCGAGGCGCTCGGCGGCATGGCTGCGGCGACCGAGAAGGGCATTCCGAAGCTGCGCATCGAAGAGGCAGCCGCCCGCACTCAGGCGCGCATCGATTCAGGCGAGCAGATGCTGGTCGGCGTCAACGCGCACCGGCCCGGCACGGATATCGAAGTCGACGTCTTGAAGATCGACAATGCCGAGGTAAGAGCCCGGCAGCTATCGAAGCTGCAGCGGTTGAAAGGCACCCGCGACGTGGCAGTGCTCGAGAATGCGCTCGCAGCACTCTCCCGCGCGGCCGAGAGCGGCGAGAACCTGCTCGAATTCGCCATCCATGCCGCGCGCGCCAATGCGACGGTCGGGGAGATTTCGCTGGCGCTGGAAAAGGTCTTTGGCCGCCACGTCGCTTCGGTGCAGACGATTTCCGGCGTCTACCGCCAAGCGCTCGGCGACAACCCGGCCGTCGACCGGCTGCAGGAGAAGATCGGCGCGTTCGAAAAGAAGACCGGCGGCAAGCCGCGCATCCTGGTCGCCAAAATGGGACAAGACGGACATGACCGCGGCCAGAAGGTGATCGCCACAGCCTTTGCCGACCTGGGCTTCGATGTCACCGTCGGCGCCATGTTCCAGACGCCGGAGGAGATCGCGAAGCTCGCCCACGAGCAGGATGTGCACATTGTCGGCGCGTCATCGCTGGCGGCGGGACATCTGACACTCATCCCGGAACTCAGGGATGCGCTGAAGAGGCTCGGCCACGGCGACATGCTGATCGTTGCCGGCGGCGTGATCCCTCCGCAGGACTATGATGCCGTGCTGCAAGCGGGTGCGGCGGAGATCTTCCCGCCCGGTACCGTGATCCCGGAAGCGGCGGAGCGGCTGATGGACCGGCTGCTGGTATCGTGAATTCTCGGCAATGAACGTGTCCGGGCCTTCCTCCCATTCGTAAGTTATAATATCTGTTGCAACGGCGCGGCGGTCGAGTTATAATTGACGTTGCAACAGGAGCAATCCAGCATGAACACCACCATTCGCAAGATCGGCAATTCCGAAGGTGTGATCCTGCCCAAGGAGCTACTCGACCGCCTGAATCTCAAAGCCGGTGATCAGCTTCAGGTTCTCGAAACGGACAAGGACATCGTCCTCAAACCGGTCGACGATAGTTTCGAGCGGCAGATGGAAGCTGCTCGCAAGGTCATGGACAAGTACAAGGTCGCGCTTCAGAAGCTCGCCGAATGAACTGGGAGTTCCTGTCGCGCCGCGCGGTCGAAGCGATGCATGCCGAGCAATTGCGCCGGCATGGCGGCGCACAAGGTTTGCGGGATGAAAATGCACTCGAATCGGCGCTGGCCCGGGCCCAGAACAAGGCCAATTACGGCACTCCGTCGATTGAAGATCTCGCAGCAGCCTATGTCTTCGGCATTGCCAGAAATCATGCCTTTGTCGACGGCAACAAACGCACGGCGATTGTCGCCGCCGGCGCCTTCCTGATCGTCAACGGTCACGTCCTGACGGCGGACAACGGCACGCTTTATGAATTCGTGATGGCTATCGCCGCCGGCGAGATCGATGAAGCCGGTGCCGCCGCGTTCTTTCGCGACCACATCGTGCAGACTGAGAACTGACGTTGGGGTTCAGCCGCCCGCGCTCAGCTTGACGATTTCCCATTCCTTGCCGTTGACGGTGGCGACATCGCCGACCTTCTTGCCAAACAAAGCAATCGCCATTGGAGACACATGGGAAATGCTGCCTTTCGACGGGTCGGCCTCGTCCTCGCCGACGATCTTCCAGTGCACCTTCTTGCCGTCCTCGGCTTCGAGCGTGGCGCCCATGCCGAAGCGGATGACGTCGCTCCCGGGCTCGGGCACCGAAAGCTCGGCACTTTCGCGCCGCGCGGTCCAGTAACGTAGGTCGCGCGACACCAGCGCGATGCGCTCGCGGTCTCCCCGGCGCTCGGCTTTGGCCAATATGTCGCGCAGATCGGCCAGATTCTCCTCGATCATTGCCAGGCCACGCTCCGTCACCAGGTTGCGGTGTTGGCTGATCGGCCGTTCGCCGACGCCTGCGATGGCGTTTTCGCTGTCTTCCTCGCGGGTAAAGGCTCTGCTCATTCCTTGAACTTATGCCCGCCCTCACGACTTCACAAGTCATTGCCCCTCGGCGGGAACGCAGGAGCCCGGCTGGCATGAATCCTGCCACTAGACGTGTAAAACGCCAGGACCTGTGCCGATGTTGAACAGACGCAAACTGCTTGTGCGGACAGCCGGTTTTGCCGTGTTCGGGCTTTCGCTGGGCAAGGCAGCCGCCGCGAGCTTGCCCGGCACCGAGAAAGCCTCGATGCGCGGATCGATCAACGCCACCGAGCTTGGCGTGCAACCCGGCACCTTTGACGATCAGAGCAAGGCTTTCGCCAAGCTGCTGCGCGAGGCCAGCGATCGGGACATGCCGGTGTTCCTGCAGCCCGGCACCTACGTCGTATCCAATCTGACGCTGCCCGGCCGGGTGCGCCTTAGCGGCGTGCCTGGCGCAACACGCATCGTCTATGGTGGCGACGGTCACCTGTTCATGGCCGAACAAGCCGATCACATCGAGCTCAGCGGCCTGGTCCTCGACGGCTCAAACCGCTCGATGGGCGACTATGCGCAAGGACTGCTCGATCTGCGCCGCGTGGCGCATCTCATTGTCGATAATTGCCAGATAACCGGTAGCGGCAAGAATGGGCTCGCGCTCGAGCACGCGGCGGGCCGGGTCGAGCGCACGGAAATATCCGGAGCGGCGGACGCCGGCATCTATTCGGTCGAGGCCGCAGGGCTGGCGATCACAGGCAACACCGTCTCCGACTGCGCCAATGGCGGCATCCTCGTGCACCGCTGGCAAGCGGCGGAGGACGGCACCATCGTCACGGGCAACCGGGTCGAACGCATAGCGGCGCGCGGCGGCGGCACAGGCCAGAACGGCAACGGCATCAATACCTTCCGCGCCGCCAACGTGATCGTCTCCGGCAATATCGTTTCGGACTGCGCATTCTCCGCCATCCGCGCCAACAGCGCCAGCAATCTGCAGATATCAGGTAACACCTGCATGCGCTCCGGCGAAACGGCGGTCTACTCCGAATTCTCGTTCGAGGGCGCCGTCATCAGCAACAACATCGTCGATGGAGCCGCCAACGGCATCTCGATCGTTAATTTCAACGAAGGCGGACGCATGGGTGTCTGCTCCGGCAACATCGTGCGCAACCTGTCGACATCAGGTCCCTACCCGGCCGACCCGCCGGGATTCGGCATCGGCATCGGCGTCGAGGCCGACACCACCGTGTCCAACAATGTCATCGAGAACGCGCCGCTCTACGGGATGTCGATCGGCTGGGGACCGTATCTGCGCAACGTCGTGGCCACCGGCAACATCATCCGCAAGGCGGGCACCGGCATCGTCGTCAGCGTGGTCGACGGTGCCGGAACCGCCATCATCTCCGACAATGTCATCGACGGCGCACGCAACGGCGCCATTGTCGGGCAGCGCTGGGCCGACCCGGCCACGGGCGATCTCGCCGCGTCAGGCGATACCGGCTATCCGCACCTGACCGTCGAGCGCAATCACGTCAGTTGAGAAGCGCCTGTCTCAGGCCAGCGCCGCCGTCGGCCTCAGCGCACCGACCTTGGCGCCGGCCCGGCTTTCGATGGGTGCGTTTGCCATTTCGAGCAGCCTCGCCGCCAGGGCGTGGTCCGCGCGCAACAGCCTTGCGAGGATGGCGGCAACCATTGCTTCACTGGCACGGCTGGCGCCATCGTCGCATTTGAGCGCGATGCCGAGACCCAGTTCGGGAATTGCGGCACAATGAACGCCTTCAGCGCCACCTTTCGCAAAAATCCGCCCGGGGGCGGCTTCCATCAACGCGACGTCTTCGCGGTCCGTTCCGGCAACAAAGAACGGCTCTGCCATGCAGGCGGCCAGCAGACGGTTTGCAGCTTTGGCTCGCACCGGTGCAAAACCCGTCCCGGTCGCCATCCGGGCAAAGCCCAGCGCGAAACTCCTGAGCGGCACCGCGTAGGTCGGGATGGAACAACCATCGGTCGCGCGCTCGTCGGCGCCGTGGCGGGCTCCTGTTACCGCCTGCATGGCGTCGCGCACCATCTCCTGCAAGGCGTGATCCGCCCTGACATAGCCGCCATGCGCGATGCCCGCGTGAACGCAGGTGCAGAGGAAGCCCGAATGCTTGCCGGAGCAGTTGTTGTGCAGCGCGTTGGGCGAGCCGCCGGCACGCGCAAGTGCTATCTCCGCATCAGGGTTTGAGGGCCAGTGCGTGCCGCATTCAAGCGCCGACCCGTCCAGCCCGGCCCTGGCGAGCATCGACCTGGCCAGTTCGACATGGGCCGGTTCGCCCGAATGGGAGGCACAGGCCAGCGCCAGTTCGCGGTTGCCGAAGCCATATGCATCGGCGGCGCCGCTTTCGACCAGCGGCAGCGCCTGGATGGCCTTGACGGCGGAGCGCGGAAACACCGGCCTCGACGTGTCGCCGATTTCCAGAACCGGCGTGCCATCGGCATCGAAAACCGCGACCGCGCCCCGGTGGGCGCTCTCGACGATGGCGCCACGCAGAACTTCGATCAGAACCGGATTTGTCATGTTGCCCCCGCGGATGCGGGTCGCTTTTACCGAATCCGATCGAGAATGGAAACGTAGTTGGCGACCGCCGCGCCCCCCATGTTGAAGATGCCGCCAAGTTTGGCGTTGGGCACCTGGATGCCGCCCGCCTCACCGACGAGCTGCATGGCGCTCAGCACATGCATCGACACGCCGGTGGCGCCGATCGGATGACCCTTCGCCTTCAGGCCGCCGGACGGGTTGACCGGCAGCCGTCCGTCCTTTGCGGTCGTGCCGTCCAGCGCCAGTTTGGCGCCCTCGCCGGGCTTTGCCAGGCCCATGGCCTCATATTCGATCAGTTCAGCGATCGTGAAGCAATCATGCGTCTCGACGAAGGAGAGATCGTCAAGCGTCACGCCAGCTTTCTTAAGCGCGCGGCTCCAGGCCTGCTCGCAGCCTTCGAAGGTGAGAATGTCGCGCTTCGACATCGGCAGGAAATCCTGCACGTGCTCATTGGCGCGGAAGGTGACGGCGCGGCGCATCTTCAGTGCCGTCGCCGTGTCGGTGAGGACGAGAGCGGCGGCACCGTCGGAGACCAGCGAGCAGTCGGTGCGCTTCAGCGGGCCAGCGACGAAGGGGTTCTTCTCGCTCTCCTGCCGGCAGAACTCGTAGCCGAAATCCTTGCGCATCTGCGCATAGGGATTGTCGACGCCGTTCTTGTGGTTCTTGGCGGCGATCATGGCAAGCGCATCCGACTGGTCGCCGTAGCGCTGGAAATAGGCCTGCGCGATCTTGCCGAAGACGCCGGCAAAGCCGGCCGGCGTCTCGCCATCCTCGGGCAAATAGGAGGCTTTCAACAGGTTCTTGCCGATCTCGGGGCCGGGCGTCGTCGTCATCTGCTCGGCGCCGACCACCAGCACGATGCGGGCGGCATTGGCATCGATGGCGCGGATGCCTTGTCTGACCGCGGCCGAACCGGTGGCGCAAGCGTTCTCGACGCGCGTCGCCGGCTTGAAGCGCAGCCGGTCGTCGGCCTGGAGGACAAGGCTGGCGGTGAAATCCTGCGCGGAAAAGCCGGCGTTGAAATGTCCGAGTACGATCTCGTCGACATCGTCCGGGCCAATGCCGGCATGGTCGAGCGCCTCGGTTGCCACTTTGACGATCAGGCTCTCCAGCGTTTCGCCTTCAAGCTTGCCGAAACGCGAATGCGCCCAGCCGACGATGCATGCGGTCATGGCAATCTCCATCTGCCGCGGATCCTAACACGTCATATCGCGGCTTGAGCATTCAATATTGTTCAATAGTGAACCGTTTTCCAGTGCGCGGGATGAGCCAGAGCCGACAATCGGTTGTCGTTCGGGCTGGATTTTTGTTGATTGACCCGTCAATAAAAAATAATCTTCGGCCGAAACATCGGGAACAGCATGCCGAAAGTCGGAATGGAGCCACTGCGCCGCAAAGCGCTCATCGACGCGACGATCTCGGCGATCGGCGAGCGCGGCTCGCTTGACGTGACGATGTCGGAGATCGCCGGGCGCGCCGGCGTGTCGTCGGCGCTGGCCCATCATTATTTCGGCGCCAAGGATGAACTGCTGTTCGCGACGATGCGGCATATCCTGGCCGAACTGACCGCGGACATGCGGCGCGCGCTTCAATCCGCCGGTTCCCCACGCGAACGCGTCTCGGCGGTGGTGGCCGTCAATTTCTCCGAGATCCAGTTCCGGGCCGAAACGATCGCCGCCTGGCTCGCCTTCTATGTCGAGGCGCAGAAATCGGCTGCGTTGCGCCGGCTGCTCAGGATTTATGCGCGGCGGCTGCATTCGAACCTGATGAGCGGGCTGGCCGGCATCCTGCCCCGAGCCGAGGCCGACCGCGTCGCCGAAGCGACGGCGGCGATGATCGACGGGCTCTACATCAGGCGCGCGCTCAAGGACGGCGTGCCCGATGCCGCGACCGCGATCGCATTGGTCGAAGACTATCTCGAAACGAAACTCAGCGGACGGCAGAGGCAGTGACACGCAAGCAACCAAATTTCCTGGTCGTCATGGTCGATCAGCTCAACGGGACTTTCTTTCCGGACGGGCCGGCTGACTTCCTGCACGCGCCGCATCTGAAGGCATTGGCCGCCCGCTCGGCGCGCTTCCGCAACAATTACACCGGCTCGCCGCTCTGTGCGCCCGGCCGTGCCGCGTTCATGAGCGGCCAGTTGCCGTCGCGCACCGGGGTCTATGACAACGCCGCCGAGTTCGCCTCGTCGATCCCGACCTTCGCTCATCATCTGCGCGCCGCCGGCTACTACACTTGCCTGTCGGGCAAGATGCACTTCGTCGGGCCGGACCAGTTGCACGGCTTCGAGGAACGGCTGACCACGGACATCTACCCCGCCGATTTCGGTTGGACGCCGGATTATCGCAAGCCCGGCGAGCGCATCGACTGGTGGTATCACAATCTGGGTTCGGTGACCGGGGCCGGCATTGCGGAAACCACCAATCAGATGGAATATGACGACGAGGTCGTGTTCCTCGCCACGCAGAAGCTCTACCAGCTTTCACGCGAACAGGACGATGAGGAGCGCCGGCCATGGTGCCTCACCGTCTCACTATCGCATCCGCACGATCCCTATGTCGCGCGCAAGCAATATTGGGACCTCTACGAAAATTGCCAGGCGCTCGACCCGGAAACCGGTTTCATCGCGTATGATGAACAGGACACGCATTCGCAGCGGCTGTATGTCGCCAGCGATTATCCGTCGTTCCAGATCACCCCTGAGCAGGTGCGCCGTTCGCGGCGCGGCTATTTCGCCAATATTTCCTATGTCGACGACAAGCTTGGCGAGCTCCTGGACGTCCTCAAGCGGACGCGCATGCTTGACGACACCACCATCCTGTTCTGCTCCGACCATGGCGACATGCTCGGCGAGCGCGGCTTATGGTTCAAGATGAGCTTCTTCGAGGGCTCGGCGCGGGTGCCGCTGATGGTTGCCGGCAGGGGCGTTGCGGCCGGTCTGATCGAAGCGCCGGTTTCCAATCTCGACGTGACGCCGACGCTTTGCGACCTCGCCGGCATCGACATCGATGCCGTCGCGCCATGGACCGATGGCCAATCGCTGCTGCCCCTGATCGACGGTGAGCAGCGCAGCGCGCCTGTGCTGATGGAATATGCGGCTGAGGGTTCATACGCGCCTCTGGTGGCTATGCGCGAGGGCCGATACAAGTTCGTCCATTGCGAGCTCGATGCGCCGCAACTGTTCGATCTCCAATCAGATCCGCTCGAGCGAAAAAACCTCGCCGCCGATCCGGCCAACGAACCGCTGGTCGCGGCGTTCATGGAGAAGGTGCGGGCGCGCTGGGACATGGCCGCTTTCGACGCTGCGGTGCGCGAAAGCCAGGCGCGCCGCTGGGTCGTCTATCGGGCGCTGCGCAACGGCGCCTACTACCCCTGGGATTTCCAGCCGCTGCAGAAAGCGTCCGAGCGCTACATGCGCAACCATATGAACCTCGACAATCTCGAGGAGAGCAAACGGTATCCGCGAGGCGAATGATGGCTACGCTTGTTCCCTCACTCGACCACCTGAAGCAAGCGTATGCAGTCACCGCCAAGGCGACGCAGATCACGCCGCTGCTGGAATCGGCGGCGCTCGCCAGGGAAACCGGCGCCGCTCGCGTCTTCGTCAAGGCGGAATCGCTGCAATGGGCGGGATCGTTCAAGGTGCGGGGCGCCTACTGGCGGCTGAAGCGGCTGTCGCCCGACGAAGCCAAGAAGGGCGTCGTCGCTTATTCTTCCGGCAATTTCGCGCAAGGACTGGCGGCTGCCGGCCAGGCGCTCGGCATTCCCGTCACGATCGTCATGCCGATCGACGCGCCGGCCGCCAAGCGCGACGCCACAGCAGGCTACGGCGCGCGCGTGGTGCTTACCGATCACGGCGAGCTTGCGCGTGAGGAAGTCGCCGCCGCCAAGGCGCGCGAGATCGCCGAGACCGAAGGGCTGACATTGCTGCATCCCTTCGACGATCCGGAAATCGTGGCCGGCCAGGCAGGTGCCGGGCTGGAGGCGCTGGAGCAGCTTTCTGCCAAGGGCGCGAAGGCGGACGTGCTGTTCTGCTCGGTCGGCGGCGGCGGCTTGATCGGCGGCGTTTCGCTCGCTTTCCACTATCTGTCGCCGGCCACAGAAACCATCGGCGTCGAGCCCGAAGGTTTCAACGGCATGGGCGCCTCGTTGGCGCATGGCAGCATCGAGACCATGCCGCTCGCCCCGAACTCGATCTGTGACGGGCTGATGTCGCGGCGGCCCGGCGACGCGCCGTTCGCGGCGGTCAGAACCGCCGGCGTTCGCGGCATCACCGTCGACGACGCCTTGGTGCGGCGGGCAATGAAAATCGCCTTCGAGCGGATGAAGCTGGTGCTTGAGCCGTCCGGAGCTGCCTCGCTGGCGGCACTGCTCGGCGGCAAGGTGGATGTGGCCGGCAAGACCGTCCTTGTGGTGGCTACCGGCGGCAATGTCTCGCTCGCCGATTTCATCACGCATATGAACGATGGGCGCATATGAACAATGCTTGAAGCGGATTTCGTCATCATCGGCTCCGGCTCCGCCGGCTCGGCCATGGCCTATCGCCTGTCGGAGGATGGCAAGCACTCTGTCATCGTTATCGAATTCGGCGGCTCCGATATCGGGCCGCTGATCCAGATGCCATCGGCGCTGTCGATCCCGCTCAACATGAGCCTCTACGACTGGGGCTTCGCCAGCGAACCGGAGCCGCATCTCGGCGGCCGCGTGCTGGCAACGCCGCGCGGCAAGGTGATCGGAGGCTCGTCCTCGATCAATGGCATGGTCTACGTGCGCGGCCACGCCCGCGACTTCGACCACTGGGCCGAACAGGGAGCCGCCGGCTGGGGTTTTGCCGACGTGCTTCCCTATTTCAAGCGCATGGAAGATTCGGATGGTGGCGAGGACGGCTGGCGGGGCCATGGCGGGCCGCTGCACGTGCGGCGCGGCACGCGGAAAAATCCGCTCTATGGCGCCTTCGTCGAAGCGGGCCGCCAGGCCGGCTTCGAACTGACCGACGACTATAACGGCTCCAGGCAAGAGGGGTTCGGCCCGATGGAGCAGACAATTTTCGGTGGCCGCCGCTGGTCGGCGGCATCAGCCTATCTGAAGCCGGCGCTCAGGCGCAAAAACGTAAGCTTGGTCAAGGGCTTTGCGCGGCGGGTGATCATCGAGAATCAACGCGCCATCGGGGTCGAAATCGAAGCTCGCAAACAGATTCAAGTCGTTAAGGCGCGACGTGAGGTGATCGTCGCGGCATCGTCGATGAATTCGCCGAAAATCCTGATGCTGTCGGGCATCGGGCCTGCAGAGCATCTCAGGGAAAACGGCATTGCGGTGGTGGCCGATAGACCCGGCGTCGGCCGCAACCTGCAGGACCATCTGGAACTTTATATCCAGCAGGAATCGACAAAGCCGATCACGCTGAATTCGGTGCTCAACCCGTTTTCCAAGGCGATGATCGGGGCGCAGTGGCTGTTCTTCAAGACCGGCCTTGGCGCCACCAATCATTTCGAGGCGGCGGCCTTCGTGCGCTCGCGCGCCGGCGTCGACTATCCTGATATCCAGTACCACTTCATCCCGGCGGCGGTGCGCTATGACGGCAAGGCGGCGGCGAAGTCGCATGGTTTTCAGGCGCATGTCGGGCCAATGCGCTCGAAGTCGCGCGGCTCGGTGACGCTGCGCTCGCCGGATCCGAATTCGAAACCGGTGATCCACTTCAACTACATGTCGCATCCCGACGACTGGAGCGAGTTCCGACACTGCATCAGGTTGACGCGCGAGATTTTCGGCCAGAAGGCGTTCGACGGCTTCCGCGGACAGGAAATTTCGCCCGGCAGCCACGTGCAGTCGGACGACGACCTCGACATCTTCATCAGGGATCATGCCGAAAGCGCCTATCATCCCTGCGGCACCTGCCGGATGGGCCGCGCCGACGACGCCGCGAGCGTCGTCGACCCGGAATGCCGCGTGATCGGCGTCGAGGGCCTGCGCGTCGCCGATTCCTCTATCTTCCCGCGCGTCACCAACGGCAATCTCAACGCGCCGTCGATCATGACTGGGGAGAAGGCTTCCGACCACATTCTTGGCCGCACGCCGCTGGCGCCTTCCAACCAGGAACCATGGATCAATCCCCGCTGGCAGGCGTCCGACAGATAGAGCATGATCGTGCAACCGCACGATCGGCATGTCGCGAAAGACGATTTGGAGAAGCCCATGCGCGCCCAGCCAACGGCATCGCACTATGTCAACGGACGCTACATAGAGGACGAGCAAGGTGCGCCGCTGCCGGTCATCTATCCAGCAACCGGCGAGACCATCGCCCTTTTACGCTCGGCGACGCCGAACGTGCTGGAACTCGCAATCGAGGCGGCGCGTGCCGCGCAACCGGCTTGGGCGCGGCTGAAGCCGGTGGAGCGCGGCCGCATTCTACGCCGCGCCGCCGACATCTTGCGCGCCCGCAATGCCGATCTTGCCCGCATCGAGACGCTCGACACCGGCAAGGCGATCCAGGAAACGCTGGTGGCGGATGCCCCTTCGGCCGCGGATTGCCTGGAATATTTCGGAGGCGCGGTTGCTGCTTACAATGGCGAGGCCGTCGATCTGGGCGGGGCTTTCGCTTACACGCGGCGCGAGGCGCTCGGGGTTTGCGTTGGCATAGGCGCCTGGAACTACCCGATCCAGATCGCCGGCTGGAAATCCGCGCCCGCGCTCGCGATGGGCAATGCCATGGTGTTCAAACCATCGGAAAACACGCCATTGTCGGCATTGGCACTGGCCGAGATCTACAGTGAGGCGGGCCTGCCCGACGGGCTGTTCAACGTCGTGCAAGGCTATGGCGATGTCGGCGCCAGCCTCGTCGGCCACGATGTCGTAGCCAAGGTGTCGGTGACCGGTTCGGTGCCGACCGGCCGCAAGGTGCTGTCATCAGCCGGCTCGAAGATGAAGCACGCGACGATGGAACTCGGCGGCAAGTCGCCGCTGATCGTCTTCGACGATGCCGATCTCGAGAATGCCATCGGCGGGGCCATGCTCGGCAATTTCTATTCGACGGGGCAGATCTGCTCCAACGGCACACGCGTCTTCGTCCAGAAGGGCATCCATGACCGCTTCGTCGAGCGGCTCGTCGAGCGAACCAAGAAGATCCGCATCGGCGATCCGCTCGATGCCGAAACCCAGATGGGGCCGCTGGTCAGCAAGGCGCAGCAGGAGAAGGTCGTCTCCTACATCGCGGCGGGCGAGCAAGAAGGCGCCACCCTCGCCTGCGGCGGCAACGTGCCCTCGCTGCAAGGTTTTGAAGGCGGCTTCTTCATCGAGCCGACTGTGTTCACCGGGGTGACCGACGGCATGCGCATCGCGCGCGAGGAAATCTTTGGGCCTGTCATGAGCGTGCTGAAATTCGACGGCGAGGACGAGGTGGTCGAGCGCGCCAACGACACCGAGTTCGGCCTCGCGGCCGGCGTGTTCACGCGCGACCTGCCGCGCGCCCACCGCGTCATCGCCGAGCTGCAGGCTGGCACGTGCTGGATCAACGCCTACAACCTGACCCCCGTCGAAATCCCCTTCGGCGGTGTCAAGCAATCCGGCATCGGGCGGGAGAATTCGCTGGCCGCGCTGGCGCATTATTCCCAGCTGAAGGCGGTTTATGTCGAGACCGGGGATGTGGCCAGCCCGTATTGAGCAAAATCTCGTCGGGACAGCGACTCTTTCTCAGCCGCCCTTCTCGGCAGTCCCATCCAGATACTGCGTCAGCGCGCACACGAGATGGTAAAAAATGCTGGCCGGCACGTCTGATGCCCGCGAGCGGCCGCGCTCGTCGACGCGGTCGATCCACAGACCCAGCGGCGCCGGATCGATGTGCCAGCGGAACAGCCGGCCTACGCGTTCCTCGATCTCCGGCTTGAGGTCGGGTCCGCCAGAACCGTCCAACGCAATCGCCGCCTTGACCGCTTCGGCCTGTGGCCAACTGCGCGAGATCAGGTCCAGCGGCAGACCCTGCCGGGAGACCGCGCCATAGGCAAGGCCTGTGGCGCGGTTAAGGCCATTGGCGATCGCCGAGGCATAGAGTTTCCTGGCGAAGCCACTCAGTTCGGCCTGGCCGCTGCGTGCGGCGAAATCGACAAGCAGCGCGGCCCATTCGAAATGATGGCCGGGCTCGGTCCAGGTGCCCTTCTCGTCCGCCACGGGCCTCCAGCCGGCGTCGAAATATTCACCCAGCGTCCAGCTTTCGGGATCGAAGAAGTGGCTGCGGAACAAGTCGATGATGCGCGCCGCGCGCCGCAGATAGGGCGCTCGCCTGTCGCCTGGTGCCAAGCGAGGAAGGCTTCCAGGAAATGCATGTGCGGATTGGAGCGCCGCTCGCCCTGCCCGTCCGAGGTTTCGAGAAAGCCGGTCATGCGGCTATCCTCGAGATGGGCATCGAGAAAGGCGAAGGTCTCCTCGCCGAGCCGCAGCGCATCCGGATGGCCCGACATATGGGCATGTGCCAGCGCCAGAAGCACGCAGGAATGATCGTAGGCGTCCTCGACCGGGTCGGCGACCGAACCGTCGATGTCGAGGGTGCGCACCCAGCCGCCCCTTGCCGTTCGGCCGCTTCCGGCCATGAAGTCGATGCCGTGGGCGATGAGCCGGGCGGCCGGGCCGTCCCAGCCGCGTTGCTTGGCGACCGCAAAGGCGTAGACTTGGCGGGCCTGCGTGCGCATGCGCTTGGGCTTCATCAGCGGCGTGGCGTCGAAGCCAAGCGCCTCGTGGAAGCCGCCATAGCGTTCGTCGACGCCTGATATCGACCACAGCGGAAGCGTCTCCTGAAACAGCCAGTGATGGACGCGGCGACGCCAGGCGCCGCTTTCGATGACCCGGTCGTGGGCAGGCGTGAAGCGGGTTTCCAGCCGGCCGGATTTTTCGAGCTGCTCGACGATCTTCTTGACGTGCTGGCTGTGGCTGACCGGGGCGACGAAGGTCGCGTCCGATGTCGAGACGATGGCGACGTCGCTCATGCCGATGGCCGACAGCAGCCGGCCATCGCTGCGAATGTAGGAATTCTCGCAATCGATGGCGACGACGTCGCCGGCGATGACATTGCCTTGGCTATCGGCAGGCCCGACATCGAGCAGCGACTGCCAGGAGCCGAGATCGTTCCAGCGAAAGCCGGCCGGCACCATGGCGATGTCCTTTGCCCGCTCCATGATGGCGTAGTCGATCGAGGTCGAAGGAATGGCGCCATAGAGGTCCAGCGGCATGTAAAAGCCGGAAAGATCCGATGTCGCAGCCTTGTAGGCAGCTTCGGTCGCCTGCCAGATCTTCGGCTCGAAAGCCGCGAATGCATCGCGCATGGCGCCGGCGCGAAACAGGAAGATGCCGGTGTTCCAGTGGAAATTGCCGGCTTCGAGATAGGCCTGGGCTGTGGCAAGGTCCGGCTTTTCGACGAAGCGCGAGACGTCGAACACGCCCTCTCTTTCGGCAGCGACTTCGATGTAGCCATAGCCGGTCTCCGGCTGTGTCGGCTTGATGCCGAACACCACCAGCCGCCCGGCATTGGCAGCGGCAGCACCCGCCTCGACGCTCTGCCAGAATTGCCGCGCGGTCGAAATCTCGTGATCGGACGGCACCACCAGCACCAGTTCGTCGCCGAATTCGGAGAGCGTGCGCAGGCTTGCCAGCGCCACCGCCGCGGCGGTGTTGCGGCCGATGGGTTCGAACAGCGGACCGCCGCCGGCAAGGTTTATGCCCGCGAGATCGGCATGGACGCGCTCGGCATGGCGTTCGGAAGCGATCATGAAGATGGGCGTCTCGCCGCTGGGCCGTGATGCCAGCCGGCGCAAGGTCTTTGCCAGCATCGAGCCGTCGCCCGAAAGATCGTGGAACTGCTTGGGATTGTCCTCGCGCGATAGCGGCCAGAGCCGCGAGCCGACGCCGCCGCTGATGACGAAACTGACGATGCGCTGGCTCATGATGCCCTTGTCAAAAGGTTTGGTTGCAGGCGCCGACTTCCGGACTGCGGCGCAGCACAGCGTCGAACATCTGCCGGCGCCGCTGCGACGATACCGGGCTCTCCACCACCACGACAAGCTCCGGCAATCCGAAACTGTTGGGCCGTGCTTCGCCAACGACCCTGAGGGTCAAGACTGCAATCTCCGAGCGGCTGAAAACACAAATCGCGCAAACGGTCGCCGACGGTGCCCCTAACACGGAAGCCTTAAGCGACGTTTATTCGAGGCGCTGAAACAGGCTCGCGAAGAAAGCTGGCGAAATGCGACAGAAGTGCTGCCATTGACGCTTGCAGGAACCAGATGCGGCGGCTATAAGCCCGCGGTCTGGTCACGGAGTGTAGCGCAGCCTGGTAGCGCACCTCGTTCGGGACGAGGGGGTCGCAGGTTCAAATCCTGCCACTCCGACCAGAAAAACAAAGCACTTCGCGTGTTTGTTGCTCCCGGCACCCCACAGATTTCCCCACAGATTGGCGTCGCGGCATCACCGCCGCTCCTCCTTCCACACTGGAACCGTCTGGATCTTGAGCGCCTTCAAGCGGCGGATCACCAGGCCTACGGCTTCCCTGCCAGTTGGGGCGAAGGCTTCGACATGCGGATGGCCGTGGGCAGGATCGTTCTCGCATCGCATGCGCCAGCTGAGTGAGTCGACGTCGACATCGCCGAAGATGCGGATCAGGTCATCCGGATAGTAGCAGTGCTGGCGCTTGCAGTAACCGCAGCGCACGCGCACCAGGCGCAGGCCGTCGTTGAGGTTCGATAGCGGGTAGTCTTTCCGCTTTGGCGCATAGGTCTCTGGCATGAGAACAGAAAAGGAACATTTTCCTGTTTCGTCAAGGCGTCCTTGACGAATTTTAGCGCCGTCACATATGCCATGCCGATGTTGTGGTTTTCACCGCCTGTTCCCGTCAAGACGAAGCGCGTCGGCGTGACGCGCGAGGTGAACAGTGTCGATGCCGCGGCGGAGGAGCTGCTGACATGGCACAAGCGCAACGCCCAATGGCAGACGGCGGTCAAAGCCTGCATAGCGGCCAAGGAAGGTACCAGGACGCCAGAGGCCGCCAGGCAAGCGTTTCTGACCGCAGCGAAGGCTTGCGGCATGTTGCGCGGCCAATGAAAGCCCGCCCCGGCGAAACCAAGCCGGCCTGAATGCGGGAATGGTTTGGATGAAGATCGATATCAAGGACGCCGAGGCCGCGCTGACGCTGATCAGGCGCACGATCGAGGAGCACTGTCCGCCCGGCGTGCTGCCCAGCGAAGAGATGGTCAACGGGCTCTATAGCCCGACATTGATGGGCGAGGCCGAGGCGATCGCCGCCGCAATTGTCGCCACGGTCGAGAGATTGCAGTTACAGACGACTGCGAAGCCCCCGGCGCCGAGCATCAAGGCATAGCCTGAAACGCAAAAACCCCGCCCCGGCGAACCGAGGCGGGCGATTTTGTTATGCAGTAACATAAACGGCGCGGATCACTTCGCGCGCGCGATCTCCTTGGCGAGATCGCCGACGTCGCGGCGCAGGTCACCGACCTCGTCGACGAAGCGGTTGCCGACCTCGATCAGCCGGTACAGGGCCGCGCGCTGCTTTTCATCGTCTGCGCGCCCTTCGATCAGTTCTTTCGTGTAGGCCTCGATCGCCTCCGCCAGTTCCTTGACCGCGGAGTTGTCGACAAGTGCGCCGGCAACTTCCACCTGGCGCTCGGCCGGCGTCGCGTTCTTGCGCCCATAGCCCAGGCCGAAGGCGGCAAGCACGCCAAGGAGGCCGAGGCCGATAAAGTTGGCGATGGGCACGAGCTGCTCCGCCGGAATGCCGAAGATCATCAATGCCTCCGATGGCCAGCACCGACATCAGCCCATGCTCGAAAGAGGTTCCACATCTCGATCGCCATGAAAGTCGAATAGGCGATCACGCCGTCGCCGCCAGCACCGCCGACGGTCAGCCAGGCCATGAGAACACCAAGGGCGATCTGCCCCCAGAACACGCAGGACGCGATCGAGGCGCCCGCCCGCAGATGCGGCGAGAACCGGAATTGGCGGAAGGTGCCGTTCACCGTCAGCGCGCCCAGGCGAAGCAGGCCGGCGAACAGACATATGTTCGCCCAGGTCGCCTCACTGCCGTAGCTCGCTATCACCGTGAACGACCGCGCCGAAGAGAAGGTCGAGGGATCGGCGGCGAGCACCGCCGACCAGCCGAACAGCGCTGCGGTCATGATCCATTCCGTGACGCGCATGCCGAAGTGCTGGCGGATGCCGCCGGCTATTCGCAGGATGATCATGCCTTCAGCTCTGCCCGGCGCGCAGCGCTGGCCCTGGTGTGCCGGTCGCACTCAGCCGGCGTGTAAAGCTTCACGGCGCATCCCGGAGCCATCGTCCGGTCGATCTTGTTCTGATCCTCGACCGTCTTGCCCTGCGCACCGGCGAGGCTGCTACCGAGGGCCGAGCGTAGCGCGGGAACACCGCTGACGCCGGAAGTCCCACACCCCGCCAGCAGCAATGCAGTCGTCAAAAGACCGGCTGGCCTCAATGCCTTTGTTGATCGCATCCTGGTTCTCCTGTCGGATCTGGTCGCGCACTTCCTGCGCGCCCCAATGCTTGATGAGCTCGTAGCCGCCCCAGAGCGTGCCGGAGACGGCCGCCAGAGCGGCTACGATGGCGATGATGCTGGCGACGGCCGGCGAGACGCCGAGCAGGCGCGCAACAAGGGTGATGAGCCAGGTCATGCGCGCTCCCCCACCAAGCTTGCGCGAGCCGCTCTCTCAAGACGATCGGCAATTTCCACCATGTCGACACCGACAATCCGGGCATAAGCCTGGAATGCGAGCACGGCGGCCTCCTCCGCGCGCCAGTGCCGCCAGAATCTTTCGTCGGCTACACCGCGCAGCGTCGGGCTTTCGGGCAGGCCGAGAAGGCAGGCCAGCACGGAATGGCCGATTTCATGATCGCGGCTCATGGCCGCCGTGTCGCCGCCATAGCCGAGCTCGCGGGCACGGGCGCGATAGTCTTCGGTATCCTGCGGGACGGCCGGGATTTCCTTGCCGTCCATCAGGTGCGTCACCGTCAGGCCATTCTCGTGCAGCGCCACGACGGCGGCGCCGAGGTGCAGCGTCCGCATCACGCAAGCACCGGATCGAGAGCGGCGGCATCGCCCACCGTCTCGATGTCGCCCTCGTCGGTCTTGCGGCTCTTCAGCCAGCCGAAGATGGCATAGGCGGCAAGGCCAAGGCCGATCGCTCCGGATCCGGCGAGCAGGATGTTGGCGACCGTCTGCGCCGTGTCTGCTTCGATACCGGTGAGGTAACCCGCAGTTTCGGCGATCTGGTCGCGCGCCGCCACGACAAGCACCATCAGGCCGCCGGCCTTGGTCGCGTCCTTGACCTCCGGCACCTGGCTGACAAGCTGCTGGCCAGGCTGTTCGGCCGGGCTCTGTTTCCACGCCTCGAGGCGCCGGAAGGTCTCGGGGCCGGCCACACCGTCGGCGGTGATCTTCTGCGCGCGTTGGAAATCCTTCACCGCATCACGCGTCGAGGGACCATAGTCGCCGTCGACCTTGACCGCGTAGCCGGCGCGCAGCAGCAGAGTCTGCAGGTCCCTTACTCTGGCGCCGGTCGAGCCCATGCGCAGCATACCCGTGGCGGCCGAGACCGGCGCCGCCCCGCTGAGCCGCTGGTAGGCCGCCGCCATTTTCAGGTGGTAGCCCATCTTGCGGAAGCCGCTGCCGTTATAGCCGCGGGCAAACCCGGTGAAGTCGAGCCGCTGCAGCTCGTCGTCCAGCCCGAACTTATCGATGAAACGCGCCATCAGATCGATCTGCCCGGCTGCGTCGCGGCGGGCCAGCCTGATCAGGTCGTCGACGCTGTCAAAGCCGAGCTTCTTCCAGTGCGCCGTCATCACCTGGCCGAGGCCGATCGAAAACGATTCCAGCGCCGCCTGCCGATCGATGCTGGCCGCGCGGGCGATCAGCGCCCAGCGGTCGGCTTGCGATTTGGGGTTCTTCACGCCGCCGGGCTTGGGACTGGCGAGCCCCTGGGCGCGCGCCGCCGCTCGATCGGCAGCCGACAGCCGCTCGTCGAAATAGTGGCCTTCCCAGCGCACCAGCGGCTCATGCTGGCCTTTGACCAGGGCAAAGACCTGGCCGGCGCTCTCGACTTCGGCAACGGCCTGTAGCGCGAAAGGTGAGCATTTCAGTTGTGCGGCGAGATCGCCGATCGCGGCGATGGTCGATCCATCGAACATAGCAAGTCCTTTCCACCCTCGCGGGCAGTTGTTCGGTTTCGAATTTTGACTATGGTCGGCGCCGGGAGGGGCCGATGGGGGATATCAAGGTCAGGTACACGGTCGAGACGATGCGTGACGGCAAAGCCGTGACGCGCATCGACGTTCAGGCTGGCAGTATGGTCGAAGCGGCGGAAACGCTTGGTCCGGTCAAATCCGGACTAGACCGGGAGCCGACATCAGGGGAATGGGTCCGCGTGACGGAGTTCGTCAGCGGTCGGACGAACTGGTTTCGGGCCGGAGTCTAGAACTTATCTGTGTGCTTTTGTGTTCGCGCGCCGCTCAGGCGCGTTGGCGGGCATGGCAAGTGCTGCACAAGAGCAACTTAAGCATTGCGGCCAATCTCAAAGCGGGGTAGTGACCAACCGAACCAGTGGGGTGCGGCCTCGCTCGATGACACCATGCATTCACGCTCGGCGCGCAGTCGTTTTTCTGACAAGCGCTGCATCAAGGCCAGGAGAATCATCCCGATGGATTTCCGACCACTGGCCTGGATAGGGTTTCTGTTGGTCGTCGTCGCGCGATGGGCCTACCTTTCCAATCGTGACGGCAGATGGATCAGCGTATCCGGCGGGCAGAAAATGAAGCGCTGGACCGGCACGCATTGGGTGTTCAGACCGATGACCGCCCATGAGGCCTGGGACGATATGGATTCGGTGATTTGGTAGCCTCGACAGCAGCGGGTAACCGCAACCGCCAGCTAGATGGCCTTCGTGGCTATGCCGCCATCTCCGTGGCTTTCTTTCACACCATCACGGCGCTCGACTACTCCCAGGTCCAGCGCATCGAGTGGACGGTATACTGGAAGATCCCGGATTTTTACGGGCGCCTGACAAAGCTCGTCTTCGCGCTTTTGAACGGAGAAACGCCTGTCGTTATCTTTTTCGTTCTCAGCGGCGCGGTTTTGGTGAAAAGCCTGATGCGCAGCGGCGGCGATGGCCCATTTCCGGTCGTGGCGTGGCAGTTCCTCGTCCGCCGCTTCTTTCGTATCTATCCGCCGCTGCTGCTGTGTCTCCTGGCGTGCTGGACGGCGTTCAATCTCATCGCGAGGCCGATTTCGGTCGATGATCTGGTGAAGAACATCTTCCTCTACGACTTCAAGGTAAACGGCGCGACGTGGACCTTGAATATCGAGATGCTAGCCGCGCCCTTGATCCTGGTCGCGTTCTTCGCATTCCGGTATTTCAAGGAAGCCGGGTTCGTCCTGGCGATCATCGCGATCTCGGCCGCCTTCGTCCATGTCTACCCGGCGGCGCCGCCTGTGAACATCAGACTTGTGTGGACATGCTTTGCCCTGGGGATGCTGATCCCTACCAGGGTTGGCGAGTTCGCGGCCTATCTGCTGCCGAAATATGCGTGGATACCCTCGCTGGCGGTGATGTTCTTTGCCCGGCATATGATCGAGGATGTCGGCTCGGCTTTCTGGGTTCATCGCATTGCCGCGGCCGCTCTGGTGACCTCCATCTACTATGGCAAGGCCGGGCGTTTTGGTGAATTCCTCGAACGCCCGATCTCCCTCTTCCTCGGGGAAATCAGCTACAGCTTCTACCTCTACGCAGTATTCGTGATGCAGATCATTGACGGTCCGTTCAAGGCATGGCCTTGGGCTGTCTCCCATCCGCTTGAAGTCGGCCTACCCCTGTCCGTTGTGGTTGTCTTGCTGACCATCCCGATCGCAATGGCGTCGTATCGATGGGTTGAGAAACCGTCGATCTGGATGGGCAACAAAGTGGCGACGTTCTGGATGGCACCATGGCTGCGAATGAGCAAAGTAGCGCCCGCCGAATAGAACAGCCGCAGTTGGCACCGGGGAGACTGATGCGACATATCGACAGCCTAACTTCGCTGAGATTTTTCGCAGCGTTCGCGGTGCTTCTGCATCACATGCAGTTCATGCAGACCAGCTCCGACCCGGATGTTCGAGCACTTTACTCCGTTTTCCATGAGGGGCTATCCGGCGTTCAGTTCTTCTACATCCTGTCGGGCTTCATCATCTGCTACAGCTTCAGTGCCCGGCAGCGAGAAGGCAGAGCAGCCTTTTCCTATTTCCTGTACTGCCGCGCCGCGAGGCTATTCCCCTTGCACTGGCTGACACTGGCAGCATCAATTGTGATGTTTCACCCCTGGGATGGGCAAGCCGTCTACCTTATCAGGCTCCTAGCCAACCTGTCGCTTCTTCATGCATGGTCAACCGACGTGTTCACGTACTTTTCATTCAATGGGGTATCGTGGTCAATCTCAGTCGAGATGTTCTTTTATCTCAGCTTTTGCCTGCTGGTCGGGCTGCCGACGCGCGTTCTGGTTTTCATCCTGACAGCGATAGTCGCCGTCGTGTTCATCCAACTGCAAACTCCACAGCCTGACGGGACGGTTGGCCTGTGGCTGTTCTACGTGAACCCCGTCATGCGGCTGGCTGATTTCCTTGCCGGGATGATTGTATACCGGGCTTTCGTCTCGCACCGATGGGCGATACCTGCCTACGCTGTGACGGCGGCCGAAATCGCCTCCATTGCTGGCATCGGTCTATGTGTGTTTCTCGCCCCGATGGTCGCAGGTCAGCTTGGACTAGATCTCTATTACGTGCCGTCGATGGCACTGGCTATTTTCGTCTTCGCGCATGGAACCGGATCCATCTCTCGCGCCCTGTCGTGGCCGCCCCTTGTGCTGCTCGGCAATGCATCTTTCGCCCTGTATATGGTTCACCAGATGGTGATCGCACGGTACCTGCAATGGCAATTCGACACGTATGGCACCAACCAAGTGATCGATAATTGGGGCGCCTTGCAGATCCTGGCGATAACAGGAACGATAGCCATTGCTTTGGCCATCGCCCTGCATTTGCTGTTCGAGAAGCCGACCGAGCGCTTCCTGAGAAAGATGTGGAAGGCGCGCCCCCATGGTACATCGGCCCAATCTGCTCCAGAGCGTCTTCTGGAAACCCCTTTAGCGATTACTCCGATTGCGGGGTGAGGGCCGCAATCTGCGCTTGTTGCTCCAACACAAGAACTGTCAACGCTTGAAGACCGGCAGTGAGATCAGCGACGATCTTCGAAGGATCGATGCCTTGATATAGAGGTCGAGTTCCGGTCTTTGTCCACGCCGAACCTTCAGTCACTTCATCTTCGGTTGCATCAGTGATGATGGTCTTGTCGGGAGTGACAATGTTTCCGATATCAACTTCGGCGTCTTTTTCGCCCACCACGGCATGAGGCACGACGATTTGCGCCTCATGGGCGACAAAACCGTGCGTAGATGGTCCATTGGGATCAGCCAACCACTTGTGTCGAACAGGACGCAGCGCCAGCACGCGCAAAAGCGCATCGGGCACCAAATCGAATTGGTCGCCGGAAAGAGTGAACTCCACTAAAGGCTCGATATCGGTCTTCAGTCGGTAATCCGAAGAGGTGCTATAGCTCGTGGCTGATCCGGTCGTGGCGATAAAGCCAACGTTTCCATTCGGGTTGTAGAAGCCGATGAGGCCCTGCGTTGTTGGCGAATTGGTCGAAACGTTCAAGCGCCCGCTGCTGCCGGCAATGTTAAATCCGGCAGAGACACCAGTCGCGCTGAAGAAACCTACATTGACAATGTTCGTGAAACTTGTTGTGCCGACGCCACTGTCTCCGGCCTTATTGACCGGCGTATACCCCAACGCAGCTTGCGCACCGAGTGTGGTTCTCGCGGTCGCTGCGTCGGCATCGTCCAGCAGCGTTCGGGCAAAGTCTGTGAGGCTGAACAACGCTGCATTCGCCACCGCGTCGAAATAGACGCCCTGCCGTGCCGTCGGCACCAGCCCGCCAAGTGCGACCAGGGCGCTGGCCGCCAAGGTCTGCATCACCTGCCGCACCAAGGTCTGCGTGAACGGATCGTCGGCGGTGTAGAGGATGCGATAAGGCTGAGCGGTCTGCGTCGCGCCGGCCCACGGGAAGAGCAGCGTGATGCTCGTGTTGCTGTTGACGGTCAAGACCAGATTGACGCTGCCGTCCTGGCCGATGACCATATCGTAGGGCCGAACGTTGCCGAGCCAGAGCGTGGTCTGGCCGACCATGGCAGTCTGCCCCGCAGTCAGCGTGGCTGTGCCGACGGCGTAGAGGGGAGTGGCCATGATTATTTGGCCTCCCGCTGCCCGTCGGCGCCACCATCGCCGCGGATTCGATACTCGCCCAATTCGGCCTCAAGCTCCTTGATCCTCGCGTCGCGCTCCGCAACCATCTGGGTCAAGGTATGGATGTCGCCGGCGAGCATGAGGCGCCGGTTTCGATGCACCTCGCAATCGAACGTCGCTTCCGACAGCGCGGCGAGCGGGTGGATCTGCACCTGGTTGGGATCGGACATGCTGTTCTCCATGACTGGAAACCCCGCTGATGCAGGGCGAAGATGGTAAAGGGTAGTGGTCAGAGGCTGTTGGGGACGCCGAAGATATAGTAGCGAACGCCCTTCAGCTGGGCGTTGTAGGAGCTATAGGAACCATTGGCGACCGCCCAGGGCTGGTTGCCCGACGTGTAGATGTCGACGCTCGTCGGGCTCGTCGGGTTGATCCATGTCGACCCACCTGCCGACTTGCCGGAATCGGATCCCACATTGACGAAGATCGAATGGTGCTGCCACATCACGCGAGGTTCGTCGTAATCTTGAGGCGCAGGCGCATTATAGACCGACCCGCATTTGGGAAAGAGCGCCAAGCCTTGCGGGTTTGGAACCGTGACCGTCGCCTTGCGCACGCCCTTGAACCGGTCGCTGCCGCCGGAAATGTCCGTCGGAAAATCGCCAGGGAAATTAAGAAACCCCTCCTTGAGGATCGGCAGATACGACAGCCTGGTGTCGAACAGGATGTCATTCAGCCCCGGCGCGGCATCGGAAGAGCCCGGCCGCTTTATCTGATAGTATTCGCCCACGGCATCAGAAGCTCTCACCGTGACCTTGCTGCCGCCTGTCGTATAGGCATCGCCTGAATCGGCGTAGATCACATAGAGGATGTCGATCGACACATCGCAGGTGCTGACGATGGTCAGCGTCGATCCCGAGATGGTGTAGGTGAAGTCGTTGGCGTGCGAGTTGAAGCTGTCGATGAAGGGAGGGTTCCAGTAGGTGGCCTCGCTCGATTTCTTGCAGAGAAAGTCCATGTAGGTCGTATCGGTCATCGGCAGGCGTGTCGTGATGTTCACGGTGCCGAGCGCCGGCACGGTGACAGACCCGGACCGCATGATTTTCGCCGGTACCTTGTTCTCATGCACGATGTAATGGTCGAGATTTGTGTCGGCGACCGTATAGCCAGGAAGAGCAATCCGGAACATCGACGGGCTTATGCGGATGGGCTCCTGGCCCGAAACTGCGTTTCCGGCAAAGTTCGGAATCGCGTCCGCCTCCGCAGGGAGCGCATAGACGGACATGAGGGCTCGGGAAGTCGGCGGCGCCGCCCCGGACGATGTGAGCGCACCCACTTTGACGCTGGCACGATTGGCGCCGGCCCCGCTGTCGTAGCCGGAGTCAAGATCGATAAACATTTGCGATATGGCGCCGGACCAGGAAAAGATCTTACCCTGGCCGGTGGCCTGTCCCTGCCGCAGATCCAGATACGGGCCGCGGAACTTGTTGGTCACGTAGTCGAGCGCCAAGCGGTATTCGACGAGAGGCAGGTAAGAGAGGCCATAGGTCGCCGTGAACCAGGACTGGTAATAGGCGAACACCTGGAAGGAATTTCCGTCGTTCATCCAACTGGAAATCCTGATTTGGCAATTGTCTTCGTCGGTACCGGCCGGCAGATAGTAGCGGTTGGGGTTAAGCCCCGAACCGCCCGCTGCCGGATACGTGACGAAGTCAGGGCTGACCGCCACAATGTCCAGAATGTAGCCGATGGTCTGGATATTGGAATTGAAGAAGAACTTCCCTGTGGCGGTGTCGGGCGTCGTCAGCGGATCGTCGGCATCGCTGTAGAAGCCCTTGAGGACCGGACCGACGCCGGCGACGTTTCCCCAATAGACGCGCTTCATACGAACACCGAGATATCGGCAAGCGTGCCCGAGCCGCGAATGACAAGCTTGCTGTTGTTGGAAGAGAGCTGATTGAACTTGAGCGTGCCCACGACGATATTTTCGAGATAGGCGACGCCGGCCGTGAACACGAACGGATTGTATTTGTTTGTCCCGTCGGTGATGTAGACCTTGCTGGCGACCAGTCCGAGCATGCTGTCGCCACCGGCCAAGGCGGAGAGGAGCAGCGCCGCCTGCGAGGTCGCGCCGCCCGCAGTGGCCGCCACGCTGATACCGATGGTGGACAGTGCGCCAGCCTCAGTGGCGCTCACATAGGCGCGAAACAGGTTGGAGGCCGAGAAGTTGCCAACGGTCGCCTGGAGCCCCGAGACCGAGGTGCCTACGCCTGTGATTTGGCCGTTGATGTCGGTCGCCACCAGGCCGATCGAATTCAGGGCCGAGACAGTGGCCAGACCGGGCAGAGCTACTTCGAGCGTTTCCAGCCGCTGCACGATGGCCGATCCCGGCCCGGTCGCGGCCGTCACCAGCAACTGGTAATCGGCGGTCACCCGGTCGTAGACCGACTTGACCTGCGTCAAGGAACTTTGCCGGTCGAGATATTGCCCGGCGTCCTGGTTCGACGCCTCGCGGGCAACACGCCGCGCTTCGTCGATCAGGTCGCGGATGTTGACGTTGAGAGGCGCAAGCTGGTCGGCGGTTGCCTGGTTGATCTCGTCTACCAAGCCCGGGAGATAGACGTCGGCGTCGCCGAGACGCGCTTCCAGCGTGTCGACCTCGAACCACGCGGACGGGAAGAACGTGCGCGGCGGCGACGATCGCAAGGTATAGCGCACCGCCCACAGCGACGACGACATGACGCCTTCGTACAAATCCTCTCTCGTCTGGTCGGCCGTAGCCGGCTTCCTTATCGTGGTGGTCGGCACCATTCCGGTCGCGTCGATCGGGCCGTATTCAAGATCGACATAGGTGATGGTGATGTCTTCGAGCGCATTCCAGGTTGCGCGGATGGCGGCCCGCTTCGAACCGGTGGTTGCCTCTCCAACGATGCCACTGACCTGGAAATTGACCAGTTCGCTTTGATAGTCTGGTGCGCCGGGCACCACGGAATCGGGCGGCTGGGTCGTGTAGGCGGTCGGGTCGAATATGCCTTCTCCAACCTCCTGCAAGGTCAGGTAGACGGCGCGGCAGGCCTTTGGCCCGAGCGGGCCGAGCCGGCGGCGCAGGATCTGAAAACTCTTGTCAAAACCCCCGGCTTTGTCGCTCTGCCACCTGATCCACTGTCCGACCTTCAGGCCGAGAAATTTCGGCCGCAGGCAGATTTCCGCATTGCCCTGATAACGGCTGGCGCGCAGCGCGATATCGTTCAGCCGGTCGCCGACGGCAGGATCGGTTACCGCCTCGTAGCCGATCGACGCCGCAAGCCGTTCGCGGTCGGCTGCGAAGGCGGGCGCATCGGTGCGCGTCGCCAGCGGCAACGGCTCATAGAAAGTGGTCGGATCGTAGTACGTGCCGGCGATGGTGTTGACGAGCTCGGACCGCGTCCGCTTCAGCGAAATCCGTTCGTCCTCGTCGACCAGCAAGTCGGCATCGGTGATGGTGGCGACGACGGCCTGGTTCGCGCCCGCGATCGGGTATTCACCAGCTGGCCCGTTGTACCAGGAGCCGGCGCACGTCGCCAGGATCGGCTCCATGTTGTTGGCATGGGTGACGCCCTGGCCGGCCGAGGCGATATAGGCCGAGGTGTATCGCGGGCCGCTGGCCATGGCCTCGTCGGCGATGTTGGCGGCAAGCGTCCAGTTCGCAAGAGGCAGGCGTGACGCCGCGATGCCCTTGCCGACAATCAGCTGATCGCCCAGGTAGAAACCGCGCTCCAGATTATAGGCCTGGATGATCGGATTGGCGGACGGTCCCCACGTCGTGGGATCGCTCCAGCGCTGATCGCCGTCACCGCCGACCGAATCGTCCTGGCGCCAATCGTAGCAAACGCCTTCGACCTCGAAGAAGGCATCCCATGGGTTGGGCAGTTTTTCCCGGTCGAGCTGCTGGGTGACGACGGCGTAGGCTAGGCCGGCAAGCCGGTGCGCAACCGTCCAGCGGCCGGGCGGGTTGCTCTCCTCTATGAGGTTCGGATCGGCGGCCTGGTCGAGCGCGCCCGTATAAACCTTGACCCATATTTCGGCATCGATGTCCTGGATGCGGAATCCCCTTTCCGGGTCTTCCGCACCGCCGAGAGTTTTCCACGCGCCATCGTAGCGAACGCGGGTGACGCCGCTGATCCGGAAGTGGGAGAGGACATAGACGTCCTGGACCCTGCGGTTGCCGGTCTCGTAGGCGTTCCGGTAGATGAAATGGCCGGCCAGTCCCCGCTTGCCCAGCACCACGGTGCGCGGCAGGTTTTCGCCATACTGCGCCTGGAGGTGCGTGACCTGCGATGGCGCCGAGGGCTGGCCGATCAGTTCGCCGACGGCATATTGCGCGGCGATGCCAAGGCCGAGGCGCGCCACGCCGGCCAGGATCGTTCCCGAACTCAGGAACGCCGACGCTCCCGAAAGGACGCCGCCAATGGTGGTGACGATCGACCCGAGGAAAGGCATCAGTCACCCACGCGGAAAGCCGAGCGGATTTCGGTCTGCGGCACGAAGGTCAGCCCGGCCTCCGTCTTTACCGCCGCGCCGTACTCGCAGATGTAGCCGGCGCACAGATCGCCGTTGCGCTCCACCACGACGAGATCGCCACGGCGCGCCATCAGCCGCGGCATCTTCGCAAACAGGCTGGCCAGCGCCTCCTCGACATTCGCAAAGCCGCGCCTGCGCAGCATCCGGGCGGCGCCTGGCTCCGTCTTGTACTTGCCGGCGACCTCAGCGAACGGATTGGTGGCGATGACGGCCTCGACGGCATCACCTGCGGTTTGCAGGCAATCGGAAACGCCCCACTCGCCAGCCATGGCGAGGTGCTTTTCGGTCACGCGCGCGAGGCGGCGATCCCAGTCGTGAAGACGAGGTGTCGTGGTCATGCTGGTTCCGGGAGAGGTGACGATCAGAAGGTGATGTCGAATTTCTCGGTCTTGATACTGGTGGCGTATTGGAAGCCCAGGTCGCCGGCCGAGATCAGCTGCTGGTCTTCATTGCTGGCCGAGCGGTAGCCGTCACGATGGTTGTCCACCGCACCGGATATGACATGGCCTTCCAGCCGAAGCTCGCCGCCCGATTGGACATGGTCGATGAAGTCGACATAGCCGAAGGCCATCTCCTGCTCGACATAGAGCAGTTCGCGGGTGTCCGGATCGATATAGGCCTCGTAGATCCAGCAGGGCCGGCCCTTGTAGTCTTCCTGCTCGATGAGGGCGAGGATGTCCGGCGTCACGCCGAAGTCGGTCGCGGCAGGCATCGAGACGACAAACTCGGTCGCCTCCATGCCAAGCGAGCCCTCTGGAGGTTCGGCGGACAGCAGCTGGTTCGGCCTGTAGGTGATCGGACCGGCGCCATCGTCATAGACCAGGTCGTAATTGCCAAGCCACATGCCATGGAAGCCGGATCCGAGCTGGAACTTGACCATGCCGCGAATGACGACGCGGCCTTCCTCAAGCAGGTCCTGCAATCGGGTCGGGAAGGTCATGGATTTCTCCAATCGAATGGATAGGTTATGCCTCGCGCGGACAAATGGGGGGGAATACGGGTGTCAGGGATCGCGAAGATTGTTTGGTTCGATGAGCACGGTAGAGTTACGAGAGACCGGTCCATGGCGATGCCATGCCTGCGCATTGCCTGCGCTAAACGGGATGAGAACTCGACAAACCTCACAGGTGCTATCCAGGTTTGGGGGATGGTCGACACTGGCACTGATTACTGCCATCTACCAATGGACTTCCTGCGAAAGATCGGCGCTGCCAAGAATGGAAGCTCTATCATCGTGCACGGGATCGGCGGGGAATCGGGTGTTTCTCCGCTGTACGATCTCGATGTTATTCTGGAAGGGGTCGACATGAAGCTGGAGATTCAAGCTGTCGAGATGACGTTTCCCTATCAAGGGCGCCCGTTTCAGTCGATCCTTGGAAAGTCCCTATTCCAATACGGCAGGCTGATCCTCGACCAACCAGATCAACCAAGCGAATTTCGATGGGTTGGCGACTATCGGAGATAGCCGTGCCGCAATAGGCGCCCGGATGGCTCGCCATTGTAACACGAAATATCTTCGTGGCTTTCTTCATTTCGGCACCTCGACCAAGGTGAAGGCGACAACCGGCTTGTGATCGTCGGGAATGGTGAAGGAGCCAGGCACCACGCGGCAGTTCAATTCGGGGCGCAGGAACTTGGCGATGGCGCCGGCCGTGATGTAGCCGGGGACTTCCGGCTCGACGGTGAGGCCGATCGCTCCAGCCGCGGCGACGGCGCCGACGACGACGCGGTGCAGCGAGCGATAGCCATCCTTCTGAAGCGAGAACAGATCGCCCGGCATCATGGTCAGGCCGTTGACGACGCCGTCGAGCGCAACGGTGAAGCCGTTCGTCACCGAGACCAGGTTGCCGTCATCAGCCAAGGCCGGGGCGGTCGGGTTGCCCCAATAGGCTTGCGGCAGGCTGATATCGACCGGGCGCCATACGACAGTGAGTTTTCCCTTCCTGGCCAGCGCGCCGAAGGCCTGCACCAGCATCAGTTCGCTGGCTTCGAGAGGCTTCGTGCGCATCGGGATTTGCCAGTAGGAATCGGCGTATTCGGTGAAGCCGATATAACGCTCGCCGGCCCGGTCGACGGACACGGAATCGACCAGGGCCGGCCGCGTCAACAGGAAACGAACCGCAGGCAGATCGATGGTCACGCGCGGATGCCCTTGATTTTCATTTCGCGCAACGATTTGGCAACGTTGGCGGTGAACTCGCGCCGCTCTTTCGCCATCACCTCCTGCAACTGCTCCGCCACGCCCGGCTGGGCATTGGGCCCGATCGTGATATTCGGGGCATAGGTTACGGAAGCGCTCGGCGCTGCGGCCTCGGCGGAATAGCGGTCCATGTCCGGCACCTTGGGAACAATGACGCCGCTGACGCGCGGCACGAACAGCTCGGGACGCTCCTCGCCGACGATGTAGGGTTGGCCGGCCGTGACCGGGCCGCCGCCGGCCCTGAATATGTCCTCGGACCAGGGGATGCCGCCGCCGCCGGTACCGCCCCCGAACAGTTTGCCGATACCGCCGAGGATGGTGCCAAGCACTCCACCGCCGCCGCCCCCGGCGGCGCTGTTAGCCTGCATGATGGCGTCGATCAGATCGTTCTCGATCTTGTCGACGATCTTGTTCAAGGCGTTGATGGCGACATCGCCAAGATCCTGCCAGTCGAGCTTGCCGTCATCGAGCGCCGAGCGGAGGTCGCCGAAGGCGCCCTGCAACACATCGCGCTGCAGCTGCTGCGTCTGACTTGCCTTGCGCAGCTGGTCGGCCTGCTCGGCATAGGCTTCCGAAACGGCATTGATGTCGGCGACCTGCTTCGGCGACAGCTGCGCGTTCTGCCAGTCCTGGTCGCCCTTGCGGCGGGCCTCCTCGCGAACATCCTTCAGCGCCTGCTGCTCGAGGTCGAGCGAGACCTGGCGCTGCTGCTGCTCCTTGAACGACAGGCCAAGCGCCTGCTGTTCGTTCAACAGGGCAGCCGTGCGATCCTTGACCGCCTGGATGTCATCCTGGACCTTGTCGTCGCCGGTCGCGTGATGGCTCGTAGCGGGTTTCGGCGCAGGGGGAATGACGGTCGGCTTTTCGGGCGGCGTCGCCGCCGCCTGTGCCTTGCGGGCCTCCGCTTCCTGCCGCCGTGCGGCAACGACGTCCAGAATGCGCTTCTCGTGCGCTCCGAGCGCCTCGTTTTCGCGCTGAAGGTCCCGGATGGCATCATCGGCGGTTGACTGGCCGAGCGACGTTCCGAAAATACCATCGTCCGGCTGTTCACCGTTCTGGTAGCGCTTGATCTGGTTCTCGATATCGAGGCGCTGCTTGCCGATGGACGCAAGCTGATCATCCAGGCTCGATGACTTCTGGTTTTCGAAAGACTGAAATTTGTCGATGAAGTTCTCGAGATCCTGCGCCGCCCTGATAATGGCGCCCTTCAAACCGACCTCGACAGTGTTGGCGAGCGCGTCGAACTTCTTGTCAATCTCGTCGGCGCTGTTCACCATATCGGTCGACAAGACAAGTCCGAGATTGTGCGCCTCGTCGCTCATGTCGCGGATCGCGCCGGCGCCGCCGCGAAAGGTGTTGACCAAGTCTCCGCCCCTGTCTCCGAAAGCGATCGTCGCCAGCCGGAGCTGATCCTGCTCCGTGCGGGCATTCTTGATCAGGTTCGCATAGTCACCGAGGATATCGGTCTGTTTGCGAAGATTGCCTTCCTGGTCACGGAGCTGGACATTGTTGGCCTTCAGCACACGCGACAGGTCATTTTCGCCACCAGCGGCAACCTCGGCGATCCGCTTGGCAAAACCGGCCATGGATTGATCGAGTGTATCGGTCGACGCTCCGGTCTTCTCGGCCGCGTAACGAAGCTCCTGAAGCGCGTCCGTGGTCAGGCCTACCTTGTCCGCGACATCGCCTATATCGGCAACCTCCTTGATCGCCTTTCTCACCCCGTCCAACGAGAAGCCGACACCGATCGCCGCCAGAGAGGCTACAACCCCGCGCGACATGGTGGCGATGGTGGATTGCAACACACTGAAGTCCGATGAAGCGCCACGTGCCGTCTGCTGGACCAGCCGGCGGATGTCGCGCATGGCTTTCTCGAAGCCACTGGCGTTGGCGGTTATGAAGGCTTCGACATCAGGACGCGCCATGGTGTTTTCGTCCCTTCATCTGCTTTGCGCGGAATTGCGCTTCGAGCGCCGCGCTCTCTTCGCCAGTCAAGGGTCGCGGTTTGCTGTTTGGAAATTTGCCCTCAAGGGCGATGACGAGTTCGGCCAGGGTCGAGCGCCAGAAGGTGGCTGGCGACCATCCGAGCGGCCCGGTGGCCACTTGCTGCCACAGTTCAACAAAGCCCCTGACTGTCAGGGGCTTTGCACGTTTCCCTGGGGTTGTTCCTTCCCACGGGCGTCGGCCTTTGCCAGATGCGCGGCAATGGCCATGGTGAAGGATTTTCGCCATGCCGTCGCATCTGCCGCCGTGAGCGCCGCCTTGGCCGCGATTGCGTCGCCGTCGATGACAAAACAGTCAAGAGCCGGCTTGGCGCGCCGTGGGCTGAATGAGATCAGGGATTGCAGCACCGACGACATTTCGTCGATACCGGTCACCTCGCTGTAGGCGGCGAGCCGATCGAACTCGATGCCGACGACGACATCGACAATGCCGATCTTCAGCGAAGCCTCGCCGCGCAACGGGTTGGGCAGCTTGATCATCAGACTTCAGCCGTAAACGCTTCGGTCGACCCGTCGGCCAGCGAGAAGTTGGCGTCATAGGTCATGTCGCCCTCGAGCTCGCCGGCCAGCGTGATCGAGACGTTGTACTTGCCGGAGAAGTCGCCCCAGCCCGGCACTGAGATCAGGTAGTACCAGTCGCGCGCCTGGCGGGCGTCTTCCAGCATGCCCTTGCCGGCGGTGTTGTTGATCTGGAGACCGGAGATCTGGAAGGTGCGGTTCTGGATGCCGGAGCCTTCGGCCTTGACCAGCGGCGCGCCCGGATTGGTCAGGTCGGGGATGGTGCGGTCGAACCGGTTGGCGCTCATGTCGAACGAGCGGCTGCGGCCGCCGCAGACGAAATCGTATTCGGCCGGATCGGTCGCGGCGGTTGGCGTGTTGGTGGTGTGGCGGGCGATGGTGAGTGTTCTGCCGAGTTCCATTGCCGTCTCCTTCAGAGCGGGGTTTCAGGGTTGGCGGAGCTGGCGACATAGGTCACCAGAATGCGGACGAAGCCGAAGCCGAGCGGCCGGGCGGTCTGCGGGTCGATGGCGAACTCGCTGCCGGCGAGCGTGGTGTCGCGCGCAAGGCCGCCCTGACGCGGATCGGCGAGAAGCGCGGCCTCGACCGGAACGCAGAGGGCGTTGAAGGCGGTGCGCAGCGCACCTGCGGCGAGATGGATGACGATCAGGAACTCGACCTGGCGCCGGTAGGCGATATCGGTGACGGACGTCTGATGATCGACACTCGCGGTTTCACGCGCCGAAAAGACGGTCGCGGCCGGCAGCCGTTCTTCCGGAATGTCGCGGGTGCGCGGACCCGACGTGTCGGCGAAATCGGGAATGTCAGCCAGCAGCGCGTCGAAGCGCTGCGCGATCTGTTCGCGGACATGCATCGGATTGGTACCTTGTTCAAGCAGCGGCAAGCAGGACGCGCGTCATGGCGCGGCCATCGCGATGCACGCCGGCGGCGATGAAGGCCTCCCCGGCCGAGAGACCGACCGGAACGACCAGGATCGGCATCTCCTGCTCAACGCCGGGATCGGCCGCGGCGTCGATCGCCAAAGTATGCGTGACGCCCTCGACCGAAGCGCCCTGCTCCTCGGCGAAGCCGCCGGAGCGGAATTCGCGGAAGATGCAGGGCACGCGCCTGACGTCGCCGACCGCCACCGTGATGAGGGCTTCATGATCGCCGCCGAAGGCCGAGACGAAGGCCTCGCCCATGCCAAAGAACAGAGATGGACGCGTCGCCATCGTCAGGCGGCGGCAAGAGCGCGTTCGGCCTCATCCACGGCCTGTTGAGCCTCGGCGATATCGGCGGCGTCACCGTGCTTTTGCGCCGCCTCGAACGCCTCCCTGGCCTCCGCCACGGCGGCTTCCAGAGCCGCCCGGTCAGTCAGCAGGTCGGGCTGCTTGCCGCCCTTGGGCTTGCGCGGCGTGGCGCGAACCGGCGTGATGGCGACCTTGTGCACATCGCGATAGGTCGCGATCTGCTCCTCGGTCAGCGGCAGGATGTCCGCCTCGATCGAGCCGTTCGACGGCACCTCGACAGTGCCGCCATGGGTGCGCAGCACCTTGCCGCGGTTGCTGGAATTCACGGCCTTTACGCGGATGGTTTGGGCATTGTCCATGGGTGGCTCCTCTATCGAAGGTCGGAGAGAAATACTGGCGGTCAGGCGGACCTTGCCAGGATGGCGATCTGGTACTTTGCCGTTCCTCCGGCGCCGTTGGCGACGCGGATCTTGTCGCCGGTCGCCGCCGTCACCGTGGCAAGGCCGGCGGCGCCAGGCGAGAACGCGGCGAACATGCCGCCCGGTTCGATGGGGGCAATCGCCGCCGCAAAGCCCGGGACGGGATTTGTCGCGCCGCCGAGCGTCAGGCTGGAGAGATTCCTCGCCGTCGCGCGGTCCTTGGGTTCATTGACCACGATGATCCCGACCAGCTCGGCGGCAGCGACAGCAGCTCCGAGCGCATCGGTCAAAACGCCGGCGAGATCGATGTCATCGTTCGCCGAGGCGGCCACCGACCGTTCCGCCATGTAGAGGACATCGATCTGCTTGGCCGCGACACCGGAACCCAGCGCGGCGGCGAACGCAATCGCGCCGTTCCAGAACGGTCCGCCGCCGAACGTATCGGCGCCTTGCTGTCCGCCCGAGACGTTCATCGAAATTGAGGCTTTTGCAGTCATCGCTGGTTTTCCTTATCTCCAATCGCCAGCAGCCGGGCGTTGACGCCCGGCTGTTGATCGATCGCGCGGCCTGATTAGTGGTTGACGCCCTTTTGCAGGACGTCGGGGCGTGCGCAGATGTAGAGCGGGTAGGAATAGAGCTCGCCCTTGGTCCAGGCCTGGCGATCCTTGTCGACGACATTGATCGCGTAGGTATCCTGGCCGCGCGTGTTGACGAAGGGGCCGAACTCGGCCGGCGCCATCGCCTTGACGAAGACGCCCGGCGCGTTGACCGGGAAGAACTTCGCCTCGCCGGCGGCGACGGCGACGGTCGAATTGTCGTCGGTGCCGCGATAGTTGTGAAACACGATGCCCCCGAACTCGAAGCTCTCGAAGGCCTGGGTCTCGCGAAGCGCCTGCGCCGCCTGCCACTGCAGGTAGAACTGGGCCACCTTGGGATGCGTGACCAGATCGTCATAGAAATCATCGCCGACGATGGCATGCACGCGCGAGGCAAGGGTGAAAGCGCCCTTCGACGCACGGATCACCAAGCGCTTGACGTCCTGGCAGATGCTCCAGACGTTGGTGGTATCGACATCCAGATGGAAGTTGATGGCGGCGGGCTCGGCAATGCCGAACTCGGTGAAATAATTGTAGATGACGGTGGTGCCATCGGCGTCGAGCAGTTTGCCCTGCAAGGCGCCGAGGCGATGGTACTCGTGCGTGAGCTCCATGTTGCTGCGCACCTTGCCCAGCCGCCCCGCATACTCGACCTGGAGAGATTCGAATTCGCTTTCCGTGCCGAAGGCGCGGATGCCTTCGATCTCGTGGGCGTACATGGTGAAGGAATCGGCCAGGCGCGTGGTGCGGAGGTCCCTGATGTCGCGGCCGTCGCGATCGGTCTCTCGGGGCGCCGCGCCCAGCGGCGAGGTCGGGATCAGGGTAAGCGTCTGGCCCTTCTTCTCGACCGCGATGGTGCGGGTGTAGACCGGAACATCCTCAAAGATGCCGAGCGAACCGAGCAGGCTCGGCACATAATCAACCTTGTTGATAGCCGCCGTGAGGCTGACCATCGAGAAGGCCCTGTCGTTGAATGCGTCCATGGACAGCATGGCGGTTTCTCCATCGGCGGCGACATGCCGCGTTGTTGTGTTGGGAACCGGCTCGCGCCGGATGTGGATGAAGGGCGCCAGGCGCTACCGGAGCGCCGGGCGCGGGATCAGCGGACGACGATGCCGCGGGCGTCGAGGGCGGCCTTGGTCTTGGCCTTCTGCGCGTCGTTGGCGCCGGCGGCGTAGATCAGCTTCGAGGACTTCACGGCCGCCGCGCGGGAGATCACGGTGCGTTCATCCTCGACGGCGCCGATCGCTTCGAACAGGATCGCCGCCTCGACCTGGCTGCCGTCGACGGCGGCCGGATCGTGGCGCTTGAACTTGTTCGAACCGGCCGCGACGGTGATGTTGAAGCCGTCGCCGGCCACCATCGGCGTGGCGCCGGCGGTGATGGTGAAACCAAGATCGTCGGCATAGGCGATGCCGGTCGTGCCGGACTTGATCCGGAACCCGTCGGGATCGGTCACGTCGAACTTGGTCGCGGCGGTGAAGTCGACCGAATAGACGCCGACTTTGGCGCCGGGGCCACGGGTCACCGCCGAGATGGTCGCATTGCCGGTGTTGCCGCCCTTGGCGGCGGCGGTTGCGGCGCCGAGCGCCACCTTGCCGAGAACGGTGCCCGCCTCGAGCGCTCCGCCCGTCGCGTCGATGGTCCCGACATCGCGAGAGCGGAAATGTTCCGCTTCGGAGATCAGGAATTCGGCGGTGCGCGGGCCTTCCGTGAAGGTCGTCATGTCACTTTCCTTTCCTTTTCTGACGCCGGACGCTTTTTCCCGAAGGCATGTCGGCGAGCCGGCGTCGTCGAGCGGGGAATGTCATGGCCGCCGCGGCTGGTCGCGACGGCAGGTTTTCTCAGAGTTGGCTACTTGCCCTTGACCTTGACGCCGGCGGCTGCCAGCGGACCGTCCCAGGCTGCGCCGGCATCCTTGCTGCGCGGCTTCTCGCCGCCACGGCCGAGCTGCGAGGCGCGGCTGCCCATGCGGGAGGCGAGATTGGTGGCCGAAGCCGCCGGGCCGGCGGCCTTCAGCGCCGCAATCGCCTTCGCGGCGCGATCGTTGGTGGCGAATGCCAGATGCGCGGCGAGCGTCGGATTGGCTTCCGCAGCCTTCGAGCCGAGGATCGTGCCGATGCGATTGCGTTCGGCCTTGCGGCCCTTGGCGAAGGTGGCGCGATCGGCGGCCGACATGTCCTTGTCGTCCTTGTCGTCTTCGGCGTCGGGCTCGTCCTTGTCATCCTCGGCGTCGGGCTCGTCGTCATCCGTCTCGTCTTCGTCGTCGCCGTCAGTGGTGTCGACGGCCTCGGCCTTGTCTTCGTCGGTCTCGGCTGGCTTGTCGTCCTCGAGGCGCGGCTTGCCGCCCGTCGCGCGACGGATTGCGTTCATCAGGCTGCTCATTGTGCTGTTCTCCAGTTTGGCGGGCTTCAGCCGGCCATCTCGGTTACAAAGGCCCGGAAGGCCTCCGTCGGGTTTGCCACCGCATCGGCCAGACCGGCGTCGACCGCCGCCTGTCCAACGTAGGTCTCGGCCTCGGTGGCGAGGGCCTTGGCCTTCGGCAGCCGGTCGCCGCGATAGCGACCGACCGCCTCCGCGAAGAGGTCGCGAAGCGCTTCCATCTCGGTGCGGAACTTTTCCGCCGTGGCATCGGGCAGCGGCGCATAGGGCGAGCCGTCCGCCTTGTTCTTGCCGGCCGCCAGGATGGTGACCGTCAGGCCGGCCTCGTCGAGCGCGCGCGACATGTCGACATGCATGGAGATGACGCCGATCGATCCGACCATGCCTGTGCGCGGCACGATGATGGAGCGCGCGGCGGACGCCAGCAGAAAGCCGGCCGAGCAGGCATGATCGGTGAGGATAGCAATCACCGGCTTCTCGGCAGCGAGCGCTGCGATCTGATCGGCGCAATCGAAAACGCCGGCCACCTCGCCGCCGAAGCTGTCGACCTCCAGCACGACGGCGCTGACGCCGGCATCGGCACGAAGATCCGAGACCTGCGCGTTGATACCCTCATAGGAGGTCATGCCGGAATAGGCGCCGGTCCATTTGCCCTTGGCGACGAGCGTGCCCTCGATTTCCAGCACCGCGACATTGCCAACACGACGCACGCTTTCGAGCGAACTCGTCTCCTCGCCGGTGAACCAATCATAATTGGTGTCGTCGCGGATCGGCTCGCCGAGCACGCCGGCCTGCGGCGCGCGGATTTCGAACTGTGCACCGAGAACGCGACGGCCGACGGCGCGGCAGATGATCTCCGCCTTGCCGGGATGGACAAGCAGCGGCGTGTTGAACAAGCGCGATGCCTGGAGGGGATAGGTGCGCATCATGCCGCCTCCTCGCGTTCGCGCTTGTCGCGCTGGTCGTTCGATTCCGTGTCGACAGTCGATTCGGTCTGAATTCTCGCCTCGACGCGGCCTGCATCGGGATCAAGGCCTTCGGCGATCATCATGCGGCGGATGCGCCCGCGCTTGCGCGTCACCTGCTTCCAGTCGAGACCCTGCTCAGCGCATTCCCGATCGAGATCGGAAATGCCGAGCGACAAGCGCATGCCGGCGGCTTCGGCTTCCCTTTGTGGATCGACCCAACCGCGAGCCGGGCCGATCCAGTCGGCGCGGGCCCATGCCGCCGACATCGCCTCGAATGACGGCGCCTTGGCGGGCAGCTTGATCAGGCGCCGGTCAAAATACTCCTCCAGCCAAGCCCGGTAGATCTGGCCCATGAACTGGGCCGCGAACATGTCCTTGCGCGCCGTCAGGCCGCGCCAGATCTCCAGCAGCGCGGCGCGGGCGCTGGAATAGTTCACCTGGCTCCAGTCCATGGTCAGCTGCTCGTAGGTCAGCCCGACCGTCGAGGCGACGTTGCGCAGGCCGGCCCGGAAGAAGGCCTCGAAACCGGAATTCGGATGCCCGGGCTGGGTCAGCGTCACCTGGTCGCCGGGATAGAGGAAATGCGCGGTGCCGCCCGGCATGCGCGGCGGCGCTTCCTGGTAGGATTTGAGCCGGTCGAGATTGAGCGCGCTGATGTCTTTTGCCGTCATCGCCTCGGCGAGATCGTCGTGATTGCCCGGCGACGTGATGAAGGCGGCGAGAACGGCATTGACCATAGCGGCCTGAAGCTCGGCCTCGTCATATTTGACCATCTGCTTCAGTTTGCGCAGGATCGGTGCCATCGGCGGCACGCCGCGGAACTGTCCGGCGCGGTCTGCCTCGAAGGCATGCACCATCACCGGCCGGCCCCACTCCGTTTCGCGCTCGACGAAGGTCCATTCCGGCAAGCTCGCGCCCCACACCGCATCGTCGTCGGGATGATGCGTGCGGATGTGATAGCCGATCGCGGCGCCGTGCTCGTCCAGCTGCACGCCGGCGCGCCGGTCCGACGTGTCGAAGGTGGCATTCGGGTTCGACAGGCGGTCGGGATCGACCATCTTGACGAAGGTGGCGAACGATCCGCCGCGCGTTTCGTCCCAGCAGATTTCGGCCAAAGCCTCGCCGTCGCCGACACGCTGGCGGTAGGCAAGACCGAGAACGGCGGCCATCGGCCCCTGGCGTGACGCATTGCACCAGAAACCGGGATCCTCGGCGTAGGAGGTCCACGCCTCCTCGATCTGGTCGGCGATCTCGTCGGCTTCGTCGGGCTCGAGGTTGAGCAGCTTCGCCGGCAGGTCGACGGACAGGCGCCAGCCGGAGCCGACGACGAGATCGAGCGAGCGCGACATCGAGGCGGAGGCCCAGCCATCGTTGCGCGCGATATCCTGCACGCGGTCGCTGATGAGGTCGCGCTCGGTGGTCAGCGCCGATTGCCCCGAGACCGAGCGCGGCAGCCATCCCGCCATGTCCTGATGCGAATAGCTCGCGGCCTCATACGCGGAGCGGCCAAAGGGCTCGCCGCGCTGGATGATGGCCTGTGCTTTCATCGGCGCGCCGAAGCGATCGAGAATGGCGCTCATGCGTGGATGCCCCGTCGATACGGATTGCAGCCGAGGCCGAGCTGCGATTTCAGATCGGCGATGTAGCGGCGCAGCTTGGCCTCGTCGGTCTGGCTGAACGTCGCGCTCTCGCCGTCATAGGACAGCGACACCGTCGCCTTGCCGATCATCAGGCTATGCAGCGCCGCCTCGGCGGACGCCAGGCGTGCGGTCAGCACCGCCCTTTCGTCGTCGGTCAAAGCCATCGCGGTTTACCTGTTCAACTGTTTCATCAGATCAGCCACGGAGAGGCCGGTCGGCTTCTCTGTGGCCGGAATGGCCGCCGGCTCGAAGAGCGGCAGCGGCGTGAATTCTTCGAGGTCGAGCTGCGCCTCGGTCGGCGGCACCTCGATCGTCGCGGCGAGCGTCTCCCACTCGTCGTCGGTGCGCTGGCGGACACCGAGCCGGATCGCCGCGCCTTCGGCAATGTTCATCGTGTCGAGCACTTCGTTGCGCAGCCCGTCCGGCAGCAGCCAGCGCCAGGACACGATGCCGGAACGGCTCTTCTCCTGGAGGCGTCGCTCCGAAACGAGCTGCCGGAAGAAGTCATCCGGCAGGCCCTTGGGCAGATGGACGTAGCCGACCTCGTCCGGGTCCTGCTTCTTCAGGCCGCGATAGAGCCCCATCTTCAGAATGGACACCGCGAGGTTGAAGAACTTGCGCGAGTACTTGACGACGCGGCCCTTCGAATCCCGCTCCTTCTTGACCATCGCCAGCAGCGAGGCGGTCTCGTTCGGCACGCCGCGGGTCATGATGACGCGCGACAGCGGGTGTCGCTTGGCCCATTCCCAGACGTCCGCCGTCCAGGCGTTGCCGTCGATGGCCAGAAGATCGGCCGCGCGGCGGTTGCCGAGAAAATCCGGCCATTCGCGCTTGAGCAGATTGTCGAGCGCGGTGCGGATTTCCGGTTCGGAGATGTGACCCGAATGCGGTTTGCCGCCGGGCGGCACCGTCTGGGCGTCGAACACGCCATAGTCGATGGTCCAGCGCTGCCGGCGGGCGCCCCAGCCTACCAGGTGCCATTCGACACGGTCGCCCTGCACGTCGACGCCGATGGTCAGCGTCAAGGCGCCCTTCGGGATGACACCCTTGCGGTGTCCGATCTCTTCCGCGCGGTCGCGCAGATCCTCCCAAGGCAGCGTCTCGCCGGTCGCTTCGTAGGCGAGGCCCAGCCAGTCGTTCCAGAAGACCTGCTCGGCCTCCTGGTCGCGCTTCTGCTCGTCCGATCCGCCGGCGCGGACATTCAGGTAGGCTCGGGCCAGTGCCTCCCAACTCTCCAGCGGCGAGTACGGCACCCACAGGAAGAACGACCGGTGATGGCGCTTGCGCTCCGGATATTTCGCGATCCACCGGGCCTTGCCGCCGAGATGCACCGGCCGGCAGATTTCCGCCCGGTGATGCTCCTCGATGAAGCCGCCGCACCCTTCGGCGACGCACAGGAACGCGGCCTTCTCCGGGTGGGTCGGATCGATGTGGTCCCGCATCGCTTCCCATTCGAGCGATTGCAGGTGACCGCAGTGCGGGCAAGGAACGTGATACCGCTCCTGGCTGCCGGCCTCGTAGTTCGCCGTGATCCGGCAGCCGGGAGAAACCAGCGGCGTCGAGATCTTGAGCACCTTGCGGGCAAGGAACGCCTTCGATCGGGAATCGGCCTGCGCTTCCGGGTCGCCGGCCTGGTTGTTCTCCCACTTCGCCAGATCGTCCTGGACCTGCCGCTTCGGCGACACCATCGACAGGTTCGACGGCGAATTGGCGCCGGCGGCCGAGATCGCGCCGCGTCCATCCTTCCGCTCCTTGTAGAGCTTCGAGTTGGAGCCTTCGCGGCTGGTCAGCGGAAACAGCGGCGCGAGGCAGGTCGTTTCCTTCAGAAGCGGAACCAGCTTCTGGTTCGACCATTTGATCGCATTGCTGTCCGTCGGGTGGACGTACAGCAGGTCGCACGGGTCCATGTCCATGGTGCCGAGCGTGAAGATGTTCGCCGCAACCGTGCCGCCGACCTGCGCCGATTTCTGCAAGGTGACGATCTGGCAGGGATCGTCCGGCCCGAGCGCCGTCAGGATCTCCGAGAAGAACGGGAACGTCTCCTCGCTGTAGGGACCCGGCCGCGCGGTGATACGCTCGGAGAAGACGATGTTGCGCTTTGCCCAGCGCAGATAGTCGACGGGCGGCGGCGGTGCGAAGATGCTGCCAAGCACCTGGTACAGCGAGGCCTCGGCATTGGCGAGGTGCCGATCGTGAAAGCTCATGCTGCTGACCTCGCGATCGGACTAGTCCTGATCGTCCTCCTCTTCATCTTCGTGTACGTCCGCCTCGGCCTTCGCGATCGCCGCCGCCTTCTCGGCGAAAGCACGCGTGGCGGCCTCGCGGACGGCGCGGAACGACTTGTTCAGCGTGTGCAACACGTCGCGCCGCGGGATGCCGAACTCCGCCGCGAGCGCATCGGCCATGCCGTTGAAGCCGCTCTCGACCGTGGTCAGCACCATCGAGGCGGTGCGGGCGATCTGCGCCTCGGCGTCCTCGCGAACCATGTAGCGGCCATCGGCAAGCGCCTCTTCGCGCTCCGCCCTTCGCGTCTGGATCTTGGCGAGCGCCAGGCGTTCCTTCGCGATCTGCTCGGCGGTGTCGTCGGGCCGGGCAGGTTCGGACTGGTTGGACGGCGTTTCAGGGGACGGCGCGCCCGGCAAGGAGATCGGAGGCGGCGGTCCGCCGTTGAGCTTCGTGCCGAGCCCGTTGAGGCCGATCGACTGCGTGATGTCGAGATTGCGCTTCAGGTCCGCCAGCGCCTCGGCGATGACGATCTTGGCGGAGCGCCCCTCGCCCGACAGCGATGTCTGTTTGATCTTGCCCGCCGCGATCCATTGCGACACGCGGCCCGGGCTGACATTGCAGCGCGCGGCAAACTCGGTCTTGGTCTCGGTCGACATCTGCAAAATTCCGCCGACTTTACCGCTCTTTAGGCCTGAGTTTAGCGCCAACTTTAGGCTTCAAAAATCGACGCTGACTACCGACCCCACGCGGTCCCAAATACCCGCGGTTGGAGGCCTCGGGGAAGGACCCAAAAGCCGGTCTTGTGGGGTTGCGGCTGCCTTGTGGGGTAATCGGTCGACTGTTGTGGTCTACCGCTTGGCCGATGCCATCGCCTGACCGAATGACTTCGTCCACAGTTCGGGGAAGTTGCGCTCGGCGCTCTCCCTCACGATGGCATAGTAGTCGAGGCGAGGCGCGTAGGTCTGCTCCTGCACGAACAGGAGCATCGGACGGATCGAGCCCTTGCCATCCCTGATCCAGACACCGGGCTTGAGGTGCGAGCCAGGAGCGGGGACGAAGAAGCGCTGACGCTTGTAGTTCTTGTTGCGAACGACAGAGCGCTTGCTGCGATTGGCCGTTGCGTCGAACTGGAGCTTCAGGTCGGACAGCATCTGCACGATCTGACCAGCAGTGATGTTGCCCGCCGCGTTGATCTTGGCGCCGGCAGCCGGCACGGTCACCCATCCGGACGGCAACAGCCCTGCCCTGCTCAAGGCCCGCTCGAACGACTTCTGACCGCGCTTGCCGCCGAACACCTGCGGATAGAGGTAGGCGCCGACCGGAAGCCTGCCAGGCGAATAACCGCTCAGCAGCACGGTGGCGCTAAGCCGATCCTTCCGGGCCGGCTCGATCGTGACGCCGCGCAGGGTATAGGCGATCGGGCGGTCGAAGACCTTGCCCATGGCCGCCCGCATATCCTTCTGCGCCGCCTGCGCCGTCCAGGTCAGCGCCCGCGCGGTGGCGAAGGGCAACTGCTTGCGCTCGATGTCATCGGCCCGCAGGAAGAGGCGGTCGAAGTCGAACACCATCGAGACGGCAGGTCCGCCAGCCGAATATCCGACGCCACCGGCGCGGGCATTGGTGAAACTCAAGCCAGCCATGTCGCGGGACCAATGAAAAACCCGCCTCGGCTGGCCGGGCGGGCTGTGATCTGATTTACCGTGTTCAGGTGTATGTCAAGTTTCTGCCGCACGTCAACAAGCAGCCGCAGTTTTTTTCGCGGACCGCTCAGCCGCCCTTTCGACGATGGCCACGCCAGGCCTGTCCCTGTCCAGCCAAGGCGTCATCGACCGATCGGAATGGACGAGCCGGTGCGCCGTCAGGTCCGTTGCGATCTCCGCCTCCAGCCTGCGCAGCGCGGCAACCCAGATCTGGTAATCGAGCCGGCCGAGAATGTCGCCGCTCGGATCGACCGAGAATTCGTACTTCCGGTAAGCGCCCTTGACCGGCTTCTGGGTGCGAGGGTTGTAGCCGTCCACCTCCAGATCATAGCTCTGGCCGTCCTCATGGCTCATGCGGCGCGTGACGAACCACGCCGGCTTGCCGCCGCGCTCGACCATCCTGACCTTGCTCGGCTCCGCACCGAAGTCCGGCTCGCGGCCGAGGATGGCTGTGCCGACGACGAGGCTGACGATGCCGGCGGCGCGACGGTGCGGCGTCCTGACCAAATAGCGATCCACCGCGCGCTTGACCGCGGCATCGGCCATGCCTTCCGTATCCGGCCAGTCGGCCAAGGCATGCCAGTTCGCCGGAATGGCGACATCGCACCGCGCCAGCCCTGCCACGGCGCGCCCGACAGTCACCGCATCGTCATGCGGCTCACCCTGCTCGATGAAGTAATTGTTGCCGCCGCCGCCCGTGTCGATCAAAGCGCCCAATTCGGCAAAGCTTGTGATCTTGCCCCATGACGACGCCTCCAGCATGCGCCAGGCCGAATTGGCGTTGTCCAGACCATCCACGCCACCGCCCTTCGGCAATTCATGGACAAAGGCCCAGGTCAGCAGCTCTTCAATGATCACGGTTTTCATCGATCTCAATTCCCTTGCGACAGTTTTCGAGAGTTTTGCGAGAGTTTAGCGATAGTTGCAGAGAGCGACTTATCGAATGTTTTCAATTCGTTGCGGAGGATGTGCGGGAGTAGCGACAGTTTCGAGGATGCATAGACGCAAGATTTGCCGTTCCCCCCGACCCCCCTTCACACCTATAGACCCCGGAAAACTGGTGCAAACTATCGCAAGCACTTGATTTTGTTACTCTATTCCCGCCGTTGCAAGTGTCGCGTGGTATCGCGAACTGTCGCAACTGTCGCGGCGGAAAACTGAACGAAATCAATGCATCCGCCAGTTTGCAGGCGGGTTTGCGAGGTGTCGGCAGGGGTGCGGGGATCATCGCAAATGGCCCTCGAAATCGTTGGAGCCGGAGCCGAGACTGCCCTGTTTCGAGGCGGGCACGTCGACGAGGCGGACACCGCGATAGATGACGATGCGGCCGTCGACCTTGTCGTATTTCTTCTTCATGATCAGGCCGAAGGCGGTCAGCGAGATCGGCTTGCCGCCCTCGTCAATGGTGAAGTCGACATAGGCCTGATAGAACTCCTTGGCGGTCAGCTCGGCCGTGCTGTCGGGCACGACGCAGCGGGCACAGAAGGCCGATGTCCGATCCATCTCGTCCCGGTATTCCTGCGTCTTCAGGCGCACCGCGTCGGGGATCACCAGCCCCTCGCGCAGGAAGATATTCACGCCCTCGATAAGCCAGTTGAGGATGCCCGGATATTCGGGCACGAACTCGGCCACCACCTCCTCGAATTCGCGCTGGTCGGCCTCGGCGATGATCTTCGACCAGTGCACGACGGCCATGCGTCGCCAGATGCCGTTGTCGGTGCCCGATATCTTGGGATAGCCGTTGCCGGACATGTGGCCGATGAACACCGGCTTGAAATCGAAATAGCCCTCGAACAGGTCGCGCACGGTGAAGTGCTCGCCACCGGTCAGGTCCTTGACCAGGTTCTCGCGCAGATCCTCGCCCTCGGGCAGTTCTTTGACGCGCAGGAAGCGGCGGCCATAGAGCCTGGCCATATCGGGATTGGCCGCGCCGCCGGCCTTGCCCTCGCCGATGAACGATTCGGACGGCAGTGTGACCGCCACCTCGCCCAGCAGCCGGCAGAGCGTCTCCATGTAGACCGACTTGCCGTTGGCGCCCTTGCCGTAGTGGAAGAACAGCTTCTGCACCGTGAGCCCGACCAGGCCGAGGCCTGACGCCACTTGCACCATGCGCCTAACATCGTCGATCGGCAGCTTGTCGCGCAGGAACTCGTCCCATTTCGGGCATTGGGCCTGCGGGTCGTAATCGACCGGCACGCGTTGCGTGATCATGTCCTGCCGGCGATGGCCGTTCACCACCTTCAGCTCGGCATCCGCGGCCTGGATGAACTCCGGCACGTCCTCGCGGCTGTCATCCGGATCATCGAAAGCCGGGTTGCGGACACGCTTCAGCACGCGCCTGAAGCACAGCGTATGGTTGGCGAGCGCGACCTTCAGCGGGTCGGCATTGAATTCGTCGGGTCCGCGCTGGATATGCGGCGCGGCGCACGCCAGCATCGCCTCGAGCCTGCCCTTGTTTTTCGACGACACGGCATGGTTCATGCGCCGGCTGAGACGCGCCGCGAGATTGGCGTTGGCCCGCTCGGCCAATTTGGCCACTTTCTTTTCGCCAGGGGAGCGCTCCTCCTCCGGCTTCTTCATTGCTTCGAGCCCGCGCTCGATCGCCTGCTTTTCGGCGGGGGTGAAATCGATGTACTCGACCTCGAGCGCAATGCGCCCGCCGACATTCTGCGCCACCGCCAGGGCGCGCGGCTCGCCGGTGTCTATATCCCAGTGCGTGCCCGTCCAGACCGCATAGGCGGCCTTGCGCGCCTTCGACTGGGCGCGCACCAGAAGATCCTCGCCGAAATGGGCGAGTAGCCGCTCGGCATTGTCGGTGTCGGAATGGTCGAGGCCGGCACAGGCCTTGACCACTTCGAGGTCGACCTTGCTACCGCGCCGCGGGCCAGTGCCGGGCTCGCCATCATCCAGTTCCGCGACACCTGCATCGAGATCGAGAGGGGTGCGGGGTAAACCCGCCGCCTCCGCCTGCCGCGTCGCTTCCTCCAGAATGGTGGCCACCTCGTCAGGCATGCCGGTCTTTTTCTTGCCCACTATTCCCCCGCCTCGACAGCCATGCGTGAAAAGTCATATCCGGCGCGCGGCCAGACGATCGGTATGAGACGCCCCGGCCGGGCATGGCGCTTTCGCGCTCTGGCCATGGCGGCGGCCGTCATCACCGGCTCCGAATCTCCATCGGCAAGCAGCACCAGCTCGGCGACGTGATCCGCCACCCACATGGCATCCTCGACCCCCTGGTCGCGCTTTGGCACCGGACCCTGCACCATCACGGCGCGCGCCACGCCCTTGGCGTCCGGCTTCTTCAACATCGGATGCGCGAAGCGCGAGGACGGCTCGGCCGGACCTGTGAGATTGCCGAGATCGCCGGCAGCGAAATAGAACGTGTCCTGGCGCCACCCCTCCCAGATGCCGAAGGCCACGCCGTTCTCGATCCCCTCGCCGCCGACCCAGCGCCGTGCCTCCGGATGACCGGCGATCGGGATCAGCCCGCCTTTCTTGGAGCCGCGCATTTTCTTGGCCGGCAGCGGTTCATAAAGCCCGTCGGCGACATCGACATCCGGGGGCGGCGCGTCGCCAAAGGCCCACTCGACAAGCCCAGCCGCTATGCCGTCCCTGGTGAGACCGAACAGCTTCGGGCGGAATTTTGGCGGTTCGTTCAGGTTGATCCAGGTGATGTGGCAGCCGATCTCGACCAGGCCGGGACCGATGAACGATGCGACCATCGCCGGGCCAGAGAACAACTCCAGGGGCCCGCCGCGCTCGTCCTGTCCGTGCCAATAGGGGACGTTGGCGCCGACACGCAGCCAGGACGCATCGGGAAAGCCGTTGCAGCGATGCCGGAGGTAGTGCCGGCCCTGCGGCGGGGCGGCCACCGAACACAGCACGATCGACGCCTTGATGATGCCGCGCGCCTTGGCGCGTTCCTTCTCGCGGAAATCGGCCTGGCTATCGGACCGCGCGGTCGCGTCCGCCTCGTTCTGCAGGCGTCGCTGTTCCAGCCGTTGCAGGCGGGCAGCGCGATCCTCGTCGCTCTCACGCTCGCCCTCGTCCGGAATATCGCGGTCGAGCACGATCGAACAGGCCTCGAGGAAGCCATCGCGGCGCCTGACATCGAGATCGGCGCAATGCGCGGCCATGCCGATACCGTCATTGCCGCCAATGCCGCCGGCGCGGCAGTTCCATTTTTCCTTGGCCGTGTTGAAGGCGAAGGTATCGGTGCCGCCGCAGTTCGGGCATGGCTGCGCATGCTCGTGCCGCTTGCCGGAGAATTTCAACCCGAGGATCTTCGCCGTCTCCTCGATCGACACGGCGCGTGCATCCTCGATAAAGAGTTTTATGGCCTCGCTCACGGGCGGCGCCCGGTAGATGAAGCCCGATCAAAGTTGTACGAACGAGACGTCGAAGTGGGGGATGGGTTATGACCGAACGGGACGATGACGGCAGAGCCGCTTACGAGCGTGAGGATACTTGGCTTAGTATGGCCATCGCTGGTGCCATACTCTTCACGGCTAGCGGAGCGTTTTTGACTGGATGGGTGATTGAGGCAAGCACAGGCCCTGATCTGCTGCAACGAGTTCAAACTGTTTCGCCCCTTGGAGTGCTTGCCGTTGCGGCCATCACTTTTGCCACGGTTGTTTGGCGAGGGCTGATCTCGGCGAGGCAAGCCAATATTAGTCAGCGACAAATCGAGGGGCTCACAAGGCAAATTGCCATCAACGAGGAGTCGGGCCTCGCATCGTTGATGCAGAAAGGCGCCGAGCTTATTGCCGACGAAAATCAAGCTAAGCGATCGGCGGGACTTGCGACTCTCGAGGCCGTCGCGGCAGCAGACACTCCTAAATTCAAAGATCCATCTAGACGTTTGCTTCTTGAGTTCATCCGCACGTACGGGCACAAGGACCACAGCGGGCGACTGGTCCAACAGGCCATAGCCGGTCTCAACGCGGGCTTCAGGAAACACTCCGCGCTTCTCAACGAGAGCATCCATTTCGAGATGGATGAGAAACTTGCAGCCGTTCATGAGGACTATTATGCCAATTGGCACATGGTCGAAGGCGTTGCCCGCGTCATGTATTCCGGAGGACTCATGGTTGGCCAACGGATTGCCAAAGGCTGTGGGTCGGTAGCCTTTTCTTACGTGCAATTCAGCGGTTGTATTATTGAGGATTTTAGCTCCTGCGCGTGGGATAGGTGCCGGTTTACTAATTGCGAATTCGGACGAATTCATACTGACGATTTGGCGGAACACCTCTTCGAAAATTGCAATTTTTCGCAAACGCAGATCGTCTTCAATCAAGCCATGCCGGACCTTCGAAAAGGGGATAATTTTTACCTTGCAAGCTTCCCACCCATTGCGGTGGCAAACACCGGCCCCAACGCAGTTTGGAATGACGTGCTGCTTCTCTTCGATGAGATTGGCATGATAGAAGACGTAAGCTGAGGCCGATTTCACTCCGCAGCCTCCCGGTACCGTATCAGATGACCGCAGTTTGCCGCCACCAGCGCGGCCGCCATTGGCGGCGAGACGCTGTTGCCGCAACAAGATATCTGGTCGCTTTTCGGCAACGGCTTGCCGTTGAATTCAAGGTCGATGATGTAGTCAGGCGGGAAGCCCTGTGCGCAGAACAGTTCGCGCGGCGTCAGCATGCGCATGCCGATATCGACGATGGTGAAAGTTTCTCCGGCGATATCGATGGTCACGAACTCGCGTTCGTCCCAGAAGCCGTGCGCGCGCATGAAGGCGGCAACCTGGCGCGCCTGCGCCGCCTGCGCTTCGGTGAAGGGCCGCCAGCCGAGTTTACCTTCCACGAAGCCGAAGCGGTCTTTCGTGGTCACGGAATGGCAAGGATCGTCGACGCGCGCACCGTCGCCGGTGCCGTAGTATTTCTGCATGAACGGCGCGACGAGCATCGACTTGTTGACCTTCGCCGTTGCCGTATGCGTCGGCTCGTCCATATCGTGGCCGATCGAGGTCCCGAACTGGCGAGATATGAAGGCGCTCACTACCGATTGCGTGCTGCCCTTCTGCACGATTGTGGAAACAGGCTCCCGCGCGTCATGGCCGGGTTCCTGATAGTTATTCTGGGCGAGGAACGCCGCCGCCACACACACGTCAGCTTTGGCCGTCTGCGTCGCCATCGGCTCATCGCCGCCGCGAGGACGGCTCTGCCCAGCGCGCCCTCCGCAACCGATCAGCGTCGGCGCAACAACGGCATGATTGATGCCGCCTGCGGTGACGACTGAGAGCGGATTATCGACGGACCGAAACCCATTCCCCCAACGCTTGACGCCGGAAGGCGATACCTCACCGTGCGCAACATCGACCAAAAACGGCCGCTTGGCCTTCAGCACATAGCGGTCGACGCCGCGCGCCACACGGCTCATTGTCGCGGCGGCCAGGGGGCGCACGGCGCGCAGCCCATGCTTTTCCAGCACCTCCGCAGTCGTGTCGAAGATTGAAGGGCATGGCAGCGAAAAGTCGATGATCTCCGCCGCGGTGCGCCATAGCAGTTTCCGTCCTGCGATAACGTCAGGATCATCAGGTTTGCCATGCGTAGGCTTCGGCCAGACGATCTTTTTCCCGTCGAAGCGGATGATGATGAACAGGCGCTTGCGGATCGTCGGCGCGCCATAGTCGCAGGCGCGCAACTCGCGATGTTCGATCTTACCGCCGAGCGCGCGCAGCGCCTTGCACCATTTCTGGAAGGTAAGGCCGCGCGATTGCGGATTGGGCATCAGACCCTTTTCGGTTTCCACCAAGGGCCCCCAGTCCTGAAACTCCTCGACGTTCTCCAGAATGACGACATCGATGCCGCCTCCACTTTTCTGGATACGTTCGACCCAGCCCGGGATGATCCAGGCGAGATCGCGAATATTTCTCTCGACCGGCTTGCCGCCCTTGGCTTTGGAGAAGTGCTTGCAATCGGGCGAGAACCAGGCGAGGCCGATGTGCTTGCCGGCCACATAGTCCAGTGGATCGACCTTGTAGACGTTTTCCGACAGGTGAAGCGTTTCGGGGTGGTTGGCCGCATGCAGCGCCAGGGCCGCCGGATTGTGGTTGATCGCGATGTCTGGCGAGCGTCCCAAGGCCATCTCGATTCCGGTCGAGGCGCCGCCGCCGCCGGCGAAGCTGTCCATGATCAGCGGGGGATAGTCGATCTGCGCCGCGCGGGCTTCGAAGTCGAGCAGCATCACACGCCCTCCGCCACGACATTGACATCGCCGCCGCGCCGGAACGGCAGGTCGACCTGCAACAGCTGCTCGACCGCTTTGCGGGACAGGCCGATGCGCGCCCGCACCTGGTCCATGGTCTGGCCCATCTCGAACAGCAGCCGCACACCTTCTGCCTGCATCGGCAGCGGCAGCTTGAAAAGCTTCGCCGGATCGACGCTGGCGGGCGTGCCGAAGCCGGGTCCGTGGCGTGGCGCCTTGGTCAAAGGGGTCATTCTGCCGGCTCCCAGCATGGTTTGTGATAGGACTGGACGGTGATCAGGCCGGCGACGCCGAACATGAAATCGGTCCGTTTGCGGATCAGGCGGCCGCCCTTGCCGTCATCGACCGTGTCCAGCCGCGAACCGTTGACGACGCCGTGCTGGCGCAACTCGCGGTCGAGATCGGCGGTGGACGCGAAGGGGCATTCGAAGACGACGGCGAAGGCCTTGGATAGCGGGCCGAACCCGTTCACCAGCTGGACCCAGTAGACGTAGCCCTGTTGATTGGGGAGAGGCTCAAGCGACATCGGCCGCCCCCGCTGTTTCAGTGCTCTTCCCGTGAAACACTGCCGCTGTTTCACGGTCGGCATCGGGCTTCTCCGGCGGATCGTAGAAGGCGCGAACGGCGAGCTTCAGCCAGTCGCAGACGGCGATGACCTTGGGCGCGGAGACGCTCTGGCCGTTGCAGATGCGTGAGAGGTCGGAGGCGCAGACGCCGATCTCGGCGGCGCAGATGCGCCAGCCGCGACCGTCATCCTCCAGCCTGGCGCGCAACAGCCTGCCCAACCCGCGATAATCGTAGGTGGCGAGCCTACCCATGGCGAAGCTCCTTCTTCAGAAAGACGGCCGGCGCCTCGCCTATCCAGTCGCAAAGGGCGAAGAACTCGCGGCTGCCGGGGTTGCGCCCGCGCGCGGCGCGCAGCACGGCGTCAAGCTCGACCGCCGCCTCCCTAGCGACGCGCTTGGCCGACTTGCCGCGATGGATACGCCGCGCCTCGAGGAAGATCGCGAACACGTCGAAGTCGACATGGCTGGGGTCGAACGCGTCCTTGACGATCGGGGCAGCGGCTAGGCTCATAGCTTCGCCGCCTGTTCGATCGTCAGTTTTTCGAATTCCTTGCCGCTTCGATTGAGCGTGATCTCGCAGGAAACCATGCACCGCCAGTCGGGACCGCGCTCTATCAGGGCCGCCAGATCTTCGATCTCCTCGAAGACGTGGACGATCTCAAGCGGCCCAAGGTCGGAGCGATAGGTGACCTCCGCTCGCCAACGCGGCACACCCGATCTCGGGAAGGCGACGACGTTGCTCATTCCGCCGCCTCGTCGGTCTGCCCTTGTTCAAGCTCGGTCTCGGCCTCGATCAGGTCGAACATGGCCGGCCCGATGTCGCCGGCTGCTGCGATCTGGGCATAGGTGACGCCGTCGGCGAAATAGTCGGGATTGAGCTCGACGCCGATCGCCTTGCGGCCCATGCGCAGCGCGCAATAGGGCACGGTCATGATGCCGCCGAACGGATCGAACACCGTCTCGCCCGGCATCGAATAGTCCTCGATCGCCCGCTCCACGATGTCGAACTGCAGCGGGCACAGATGCATCTCCCTGCCCTTGCGTTTTTGCAGCATGTTCAATGTGCGCATCCGCGCCACATCGGTGCGAATCTCGGGATGGGTGCTGTGCGGCGGCGCGATCATGAAGGTCGGCGGCAGGCGCCCCGCCTCGTCGAGCTGTTCGCAGAACTCGACATGGGTCGCATGGTCGTAGACGAACTCCCGGCAGAACTTCTTCCAGCCCTGATAGATCGCCCTGCCCGAGCCCTTGCCGGTCAGCTTGACCAGGCGCGCCAGCTCGTCGGGCAGCAGCGGCCGATTGCCGGACGAACGCCACACGCCATGCGCATCGAGCTGCCAGCGGCCGCGGCTGTAGCCCGTGCCGGGCACGGCGCGGATCATCTTGCCGTCATAGTCGTCGTCGCCGGGCTCGACCGGCCGATGATCGATGATGGAGACGAAGTCGGGCTTCGCCTTCACCACCGGCTCGTCGGCATAGCCGCGCGAGCGGTCGGTCTGCGGCTTGCGGAATTCGAGCAGATATTCCGGCATGCCGTGGCCCATGCGGGTGCCGTCCTTGCATTGCTCGGTCCAGCCCAGCCGGTAGGTCTGGTTGTTCTCGCGCACGACGTCGGTGCCGATCGTCACCCGCGACAGGATGGCGAAGCCGTGCCGGCGGAAATGCGCCGAGCAATCGTCGGAGAACGGGCTGACCGTCTGGAAGCCGAGCCCATTGATGCCGCCCGGCACGATCCTGTCCTTGACGTGGATGACCGCGCGCCGCCCGGGCTTTAGCACACGCAGCAGCTCGGGGGTCAGGAAATCCATCTGCGCCCAGAAATGCGCATCGTCGTCGGTGTGGCCGAAATCGTTGAAGGACGGCGTGTATTCGTACTGCGTCGAGAACGGGATCGAGGTGACGATCAGGTCGACGCTGTCGGAGGCCATCGACCTGGTCTCCTCCACCGTATCGTTGTGCACGACCAGGAAGTTTTCCCCGCGCACCTCGCGCCGCTCGACCCCCATGGAGCGCTTCATGGCGCCGTCAAGCGCCTGCTCGGCCAGTCCGTGCTTGCGGATGATGGCCGACATCTTGGCGGCTTGCGCTTCGAACTCGCGCCATTTGCGCTCCAGTTCGCGCCGGGTGCCGCGCTCGGCCTCGGTGTAGATCAGGTCGGCGCGGACCCGGTGCTGCTGGCCATAGCGCTGGGTGCGGAACAGCGACTGGAAGAAGTCGTGGAACTTGAAGCCGATGCCGAGATAGATGTTCCACCAGCAATGCTCCTGGAAATTGCAGCCGGAACCGCTGATCACTGGCTTGGTCGCCAGCTCCTGGAATTCACCTCGTGCGAAACCGATGATGCGCTTTTCCTTGGGCTCGGGATCGAGCGTGCCCCACACCGACTTGACGGTCGGGATCGCCGCCTCGATCGCCTGGCGCTCCGCCTCGAGGTCGTGCCAGATGATGCGATGCGCGGTAGGATCCTCGGCGCGGATTTCCATCATCTTGTCGACACGGGCGTCGAGCGAGCGCTTCTTCTCTCTGGCAGCGTCGACGACGCCATGCGCAGCGTCGGCGAACATGCGCGCCTGGCCGTTCTTCTCGATTCCGGCGGCACCATGGTCGGATGCAATCTCGTGCCAGCGCACGTCGATCTCCGGCAGGTCGTAGCCCTCGTCGGAAAAGCCCAAGTCGGACGGCATCTGGACGAACAAGGCCCAGCTCGCGACCCATAGCCAGAACTCGTCCTCCTTGTGCGGATGCAAGGTCAGCTTGTCGGCCTTGGTGCTGTCCCGCTTGAAGAACCGGGTCTTGGCCTCGCCGACATCCATGACGCCGAGGAAGGCCGCGTAGGCGAGCAGCTCGATATAATCGTTCGGATCGGGGATGGCGGTGGCGACGAAGCGATAGCGCACGCCGGCATGCTTGAGGCCGTTCTTGCGATCGTCGCCGGCGAAGGTCGCCATGAACTCGCGAAAAGTCTTGGTGCCGCCGAAGCCGCGCAGGCAGGCGGCCTCGTCGAGCGAAGCGGCGGTGAACCGGCAGGGGTCGAGCTTGCCGTCGCGGATCGTCTCGTAATTGGTCAGGTGGATGAGCTTGGTGCCGGCGCCTGTCCTGTTCGGCTCTTCCATCTGCTCGGGGCGGTTGACGAATTTCAGCTCGATGTCCGGATGGCGCTTTGCCTGCTCGAGGAAGAACTCGTGGCGGACACCGAGCGGCGTCACCTGCAGCGCGTGGCCGCCGGCATGCATCATCGACTGGCGCAGGATCTCCAGCTGCGTCGACGTCTTGTGCAGCCCGAAGCGCATGAACAGCGCGCGCCGGCCGCCGCGGCAGGCCCATGGCACGATCGCCTGCGTCATCGGCTTCAGGTCGGGATTGATTGTCGCCGGATCGACCGCGAAGCCGAGCGACGGCGCCAGCCGCACCTTGGCCTTGAGGAATTCGGCATAGTCGGGATGCGCGGTCATTGCCGTGTGCTCCCGACGCCGACACCCAGGCGGACCCCCAGCGACCCGTCAGGCATCCTTACCGGCACCAGGCGGCCATCATCGAGCATCGCCTCGATGCTTTCAACGAAACGCTCTACGAAGCCCTGGTCGCGCACTTCAGCGAGAACCAGCCGCCTCAGCTCCGGATCGATCAGCGTGCTCATTCGCCGCCCTCCGGTTCGCACGGCGCGTGCTTGCCGCCGCCGAAGACGTATTCGCGCCAGGGCGTCCAGCACCAGTTGCCGTCACGCTGCTTGAGGAAACCCCATTTGCGGGTAGACCGGCCCTGCCAGACGATAGTGACGATCTTGCCCGGCTTGAACAGCGGGGCCGCGCGCCCGGCGCCGAAGACGAAAGCCTCCATCGCCGCTTCCATCGTGGCCGCTTCGTCATAGCGGCCGAGAACGCGGTGGGTGTATTCGGCCGGGCGATAGGACCAGCGGAACGCCGGCACGATCGTCCGGGCCATGGTCACGACAATGGCGCGCGACACCCATGGATCGTATTCGCCGACAGGCTCCAGCCCCCCGATCGTCGCCACCTCTTCGACATAAGGCGTCAGCGGAAAGGTCCAGAAATCCCAGGGATGATCGTGCGGGTCGGGGTCGGCATCGCCACGGTGGAAGATGTGCAGGCGCAGCCGGCCGATGCGCAGCCGCGTCAGGAACGGCGTCTCATGCTCGCCCTCGACGCCATGGATGGTCTCGAAGCCGATCGCCCTCATGCCGGCACCGCCCGGAACGAACTCGCCAGGTGCCTGCGGCAATACGGTTTCAGGCCCGACAGCTCCGAGCGCTCGGCGCCGCACACCGCCATGTCGGGGCCGTCGGCCGCGAAGGGGTCGCCGACATAGTGCAGGCAGCGCTTGCGGTTCATCGCCTCGAGGAACGTGATCGGCAGCGCTGCCGGCAGGTTCGCGACCGGAACGATCGGCGGCGCCTCGGCCAGGATCTGGCGCGCCGGGCTGGCGTGGACGACCTTCGGCTTGACGGGCGGCCTTGGTGTCCGCCGCAGCTTCGGCGGCGCCTCGCGCCGGCGGCTGCGCACATCATTCGTCGGCTGGCCGGCCAGCTTGCCGAACCGGCCTTTGCCGCGAGCGAGCTTCGAGATGATCGAGTTGCGGCTGCGGCCGGGCATCTGCGCGGATATCTTTCCGGCCGAAAGGCCTTCGTCCGCGAGCCTGCGCAGCAGTTCGGCTTCGGCCAGCGTCCAGCCGCTCATGCCGCACCGCCCATCTTCCGCTCGAGGCGGCGCAGCACGGTGACGTTCTCGCTGATCTCGGTGCGAACCGCCCGGCGCTGCGCGCCATCGAGCTTGCCGTCACCCGACAGGCCCGCGGCCAGGGCGCCGACGACATCGGCGGCTTCCTTGCTGACCGCGGCGATGTCGGCGATGCCGGGATCGCCGCCCTCGCATGGCTCCAGCGGCACCAGCTTGAAGCCGAGCTGGCGCGCCATTTCCTCGATCAGCACCGGCGCGCCGATGTCGCGGCACAGGTCGAGAACGATGTCGATGGGCATGAACTTGTCCGGCTCGGACGGGCTGCCGTAGTTGGACAGGGCGGGCGTGTCGACGCGGGTGATCAGCGCGAACTTCGCCGGCCGCGCCATGTCAAGCGCCTGCCGCGTCGCCGCCTTGAGATCGAGGCGGTCGGCTTCGGATGTCGGTCGCGGCAGTTTCATCATCAGCTCCGCAGAGGCAAGGCCAAGCTGTCAAGGAAACAGTCGGGAAATCTGTTTCCGTGCGGCGGCCGGTCGGATGGTGTTCAACTCGCAGGCATGGAAACCCGCAATCACATCACACTGTCAGGGCGGCCCCCGAGAGAGCTGCCAAAGGCCAGCTCTCTCGGGTCCTCTCGCTCGGGGGGTATCGGTTGCAGGGGCAGGACTCGAACCTGCGATCTCCTGGGTATGAACCAGGCGGGATGCCGCTTCCCTACCCTGCCGGAAAAGACTGTCACGCATCGCCGGCCTCCATCGGGGACCAGCGCAGCACGCGCTTTGCCTCGTTGCGCAGCAGCCGGGACAAGAGGTCGGCCGGATGGCGCCCGGCATAGGCCGACAACAGCTTCAGCAGAAGCATCGTCTGCGCCGGCAATTTGCGCGAAGGCTCGGCCGGCGGCTGGAGCAGCGTCAAGGAGGGTGAGCAGCGGACGGCGGTCATTCGGCCACCGCGCAGGAATAATGGCCGGCTCCGGCTTGGGGATCGGAGCCGGCCGCGACGCCACCGGGGCGAGCGGCATCGAAATCGGAGGGATCGGCCTCAAGCGAGGCTTGAAGCTGCCGCAGGAGGATCAATGCAGGCCCTTTGGTCGGCGGCCGTGTCTCCCAAGTGGAGACCGTCGAGCGATCGACGCCGCAATGATCCGCGAGCTGTTGCTGCGTCCATTCGAGCCTGCCTCGCAGGGCTTCTACGTCGATTGGTTGATCCATCATGACCGATAGTGTGAGAAAGTCACATCATTCTGTCAAGTAGAAACTCACATCAGATATGTGAAAAAGTCACGTCATGACGGATATCACCCGAATAGACGAGCAGGCGGCGCGCCTAAAAAAGGCCCGCGAGATGCGCGGCTTCGACAGCGCAAAGGCTGCCGCCAGCTATTTTGGCTTCAACTATAATACCTATGCCCAACACGAAAACGGCAGGGCCGGCATCACCCGTGCGGCGAAAGAGTATGCCCGCGCCTTCCGGGTCAGAGAGGCTTGGCTGATCACCGGCGAAGGCTTGCCCCAAGACATCGACGGCAGCGACGAACTGCGTGAGGTTTTCACGCGCCTGGCGACGGCGCCGCGGGAGGTCCAGGCTGCCGTAATTACTTACGCCAGATTTGCACTCGGCGAGCCGAGCGGCGCCGAAAAATCTCGCGAAACTGCAACCACGCCGACATCGTGATCGATTAGCACGCGCCAGCGTCCCCCGTGGATTTCCCTCATTGCAGCGGCGATCGAGCGAGTGTCCCTGTCAATGCGCTTGGCGATTATGGCCGCCCTCGACTTAGGCGAAGTCGCAATCGCCCTCAACTTTACCATCGCCTGTTCGCCCGCCGCTTCGCGCGATTCGTACTGGATCACCTGCTCTCTCTCCCAAACCGTACGGCACCGAAATTAGGAACAATTTCCTCTAGGCTGTCAAACAAAGTTTTTCATGCCGCCCGGTGTCTCATTTTGATACGTCTACAACCCTTACGTATCGATCACCAGATTATTTCAACCTGTAACGATGCCCTGTGAATAGCGGGGAAAGTAGTACCAGATTTCGGCCAAATCTGGAACGATTTCGAACGATTGACCTTTCGGCGATAAGTCGGAGCCATGTCCCGACCGCCGCGCCCAAGTTTTCATGTCCGCCTTTCGCCCGAACTGAAGTCGAGGCTGGAAGCGGTTCGGGGCCACAAGAGCCTCAACCGCGAGGTCAACGACAGGCTGGAACGATCCTTCGGAGAAGACCTGGCGACACGCTTCGGTGCGATTATCGCTGCCTACGTTGCGCATCTCGACGCTGAGGACCGGGAGAAAGTCCTTGGTCTGGCCGGCGAACTTGCGACCGTGCTTGCGAAAAAGCCGCGCAAACGGGTTTCATAAGCCTTAGCTGATTTCTCACGTCCGCGGCACGATGTGTGAGTTTATCACATTATTGCTTGACATCGTAATGTGAGTAATTCACACTTTGCCCATCGCACAGCCGATGGAGCGTTTCGTGCCCCCTTCAATTGCCAATCAGCAAGCCAGGCACCTTGGTGCCAGCCGGTCCAAAGAAGTATCGTCCTTTGGCGCAACGCCCTTCTTCAGACAGGCCCCGGAACTGGAGCTCGTACTCGGCGGCCCGCATGTCGAGGAAGTCACGAAGAGGCGTTCCCTTTTTGAATTCCGGACCGGCGTTCTCTTCGATGAACCCGTTCTTGGCCAAATAGGCGACCAGACCGGCTTCGGAGGGTTTGAGGGCGTCGCACAGACCATCGAGCGCCATCGCCTCGGCGATCGGATCGATGATCGCCTCGGCCACGTCACTTGCACGCGCCTGGCCGGCGCAAGTCGCTATGACCGCCGCCGCGAACATCAGTCTTCGCATGTCCAAGCCCCCCGCAATCTCGGCGTCATCGAAGGTGAGCGCCTGAGCCGGACGCGAGGCTATCACGAGCACTGTAGCCTCGCCAAGAATCTCGCTTCGTTCCTGGCGGTGGCGTCGATCCTGTTCTGCGCCGCCATCATGCTGAGGGCTGTCTGATGAATGTCGGCGAATTCCCCGCAGGCATGTCGGCCGAGCGGCGCGACCTCATCGAGACGCTGGAAGCGTTCGGCTACGATGCCTGGCCCGGCGTCCAGAAGGACTGGCGTGAGTTTCTGTCCGACAACCAGCTTCGGGTCGCCATCGACAACTATGCCGCCCAGGTCGTCGGAGCGATCAATGCTACCTTCCAGCGCTCCATGCCGAAACTTGAGGCCGACCGCTGGGGGTTCTCCGCCAAGCTGGTCGACGCCATGCAGGAAATGCTCGACGCCTCCGATGCCTATGACGCGGCGGACACGCCGGCAAACGAACAGCGCGTCTTTGCCGCGCTCGACCGGCAGAAGCAACTCCTCGAGGACATCGCCAAAGCCCCCCCCGGAAGCCAAGTGGAGGCCGCCCATGCTTGACCATCATCGCCCGTCCTTGCAGACCCGTCCCGATCTTCCCGAGAATGGCGGCGAGGCGCACCCGCGCTGCCTGGAAATGGCCGAGACCCTGCGCGACCTGTTCGCGGCCGGAGGCGGGGTTCGCCCCAAGGACCTGGTCGGCGCCGGCTTCACCTGGGCCGAGATCCTCGAATTCAAGGACGAGGCTTCCAGGCTCGCCACCGAAAGCAGCACAAGGCAGGTCTCGATCCGTCCCGACCTGATGGCCGACATTGTCGAGAAGGCGCGCCAAGCCATTCCCAACCGGCTGCCGCTGCCGCGCGACACCACGCAGACGCAGGCGTTGACGATAGCCTGGGGTAAATATTGCGCGGCGCGCGGCGCGCTGCTGGTCGACCCCTGGCCCGGCCAGCGCGAGCGCTGCATCCTCGTGCTGTCGGCCTATCTCGACCGCCTGCCGATCTTCCCGACGATCCGCAAGGCGGTGCTGACGGCCGTGGAAGAAACCTTGCCGCGGGTGGCCCAGTGAACCAAGCTATCCGCATCCCCAAGCGCCACGAACCGACGTCGGCAGCCATCCTGCCGGCTTTCCGCCCCGATGGGTCGGCCTTCGACCTGATGAACCCGACGGCCGCCGACATCAATTTCGCCGACATGGCCAATGCGCTGTCGAAGATCGCCCGCTTCAACGGCATCTATCGCTGCCAGGCCTATGTCGTGGCGCAGCACTCGGTGATGGGCGCCGACGCGCTGTTCCGCGAGACCGGCGACAGCGTGCTCGCCGGCTATTTCCTGATCCACGACGGCCATGAATATCCGTTCGGCGACATCACCCGCCCGGCCGTCGACATCATCCAGTACTGGGTGGCGAAGCTCGCGGCCTCGGCCAATCTCGACCGGCCCGATTTCATCGACAAGCTCGTCCATCGCGCGGTCGGGGAGGTCAAGCGGTGTCTCGACCTCGCCATTTACGAGGCGGCGCAACTGCCCGACATCCAGCGCATGCCGCTTTACGTGCGGCAGGTCCGTGAAATGGACGAACGCATGCTGGTCGCCGAGGCGCTGGCGCTGTTCGGGCCGAAGGCCGACAGGCGGTGCCTGCCCAAGCTCGACCTGCCGCCGCCGCGCCTGACCGGTGCGATCGAACCGTGGGGGGCGATGAAGGCCGAGATCGCCTTCCTCGATCGCCTGGAGCGCTATCTCGGCATCGTCGCGAGGCCGTCGTGAGCGAGGCGATCATCCGGCAGTATCACGACACGGCCGAGCGCCTGCGCAGCGGCGAACCGCTGCGGGTCCTGATCGGCGAGCGGCTCTACAGCTCCAGCGAGATCATCCTCGCGGCAGCCTTCAGCGCCAGCCTGCGCAACGATCTGATCGCCGACATAGAGGCGCAGATCGCCAGCCTCACTCCGCAAGATCAGGCGGCCACCATCGCCTCGCCTGTTCCATCCGACGAAAGGACCACCTGAATGGCAATCTCTCTGCGCGGCTCCGTGTTGGCCACCGCCCTGCTTGCTTCAGCCATCTCGACCAGCGCCCAGTCGTTCGCCGCCATCCTGCCGGCGCGCCCGGCTGTTACAGCGAGCCGTGCCAAGAAGAGGCGCAAGCTCGTACCGAAGCTTACACCTGCGATCTGGCGAGGTCGCGAGGCGGCCAAGAAGTACATGTCGCGCCGCAGCTTCCCAGCCGGCCGCACGTCCACGCTGAAGAAAACGGCCAAACGGCTGCGGCTCCAGGCAGGAGGCCTCTAGATGGCCGGCAGCGTCAACAAGGTCATCCTGATCGGCAATCTCGGCGCCGACCCGGAAATCCGCCGCCTCAATAGCGGCGACATGGTGGTCAACTTCCGCATCGCAACGTCCGAAAGCTGGCGCGACAAGAACAGCGGCGAGCGCAAGGAAAAGACCGAGTGGCATACGATCGTCGTGTTCAATGAGAGCCTCGCCAAACTGGCCGAGCAGTATCTGAAGAAGGGCATGAAGGTCTATGTCGAGGGCCAGCTCTCGACCCGCAAATGGGAAGATCAATCCGGCCAGGCCCGCTACAGCACCGAAGTGGTGCTGCAAAAATACCGTGGCGAAATCCAGATGCTCGACAAGGCCGAGCACCCGGCCCGCGACCCCGGCGACTACGGCACCCAGCGCAGCGGCTCATCCCGCCCAGAGCGCGGCCCCGCCGACCACCAGCAATCCAGTTCGCGCGACCTGGATGACGAAATCCCGTTTTGATGGAGTGGACTGGACGATGCAGAAGCGCAGGATAGACGGCAAGATGATGGCGGTGTCGGATGCCAAGGCGAAGGCGATCGATAGAGATCGCGCTCGACGGCTTGTCGCCAGTGATCGTACTGCCAGGAATGCGGCAAAGACCGTCAACGAGAACGTAACGGCTTCCGAGCAGAAGAAACTCCTGGTCCTCCAATCCGAGGTCTCGCGGCTCAACAACCGCCTGGCGCAGTACGATCGCGAACTGACTGCCGCGCTCAACAGGGTCGAGCGAGCTCATGAGACCATTAAGGTCATGAGCGTCCTGCTCACAGACTTCGACGAACGTGAAGCCACACGCCGCCAGCTCGACGACGCCATCCCCTTCTAGCCCGCGACTGCGGGCCGGCGATCGTTCGCCGCCCCGTCCGGAGGCCAGCGCCCGGGCGCTTCCGGATCGGACAAGCTCAAGGCGGGCGCGGAACGGCCGCGAGGACATGAAAAAGATCAGAGACGCACAAACCATCATCGGCATGCTGGAGGGCGGCGAACTCGCTGCCGCGCTGTCCGGCGACATCACCGAGACGCTGACCAAGCTCAAGGACCTGTCCGACACCATGGGCCGCAAGGCCAAGGTCAAGGGCAAGGTCACGCTGACGCTCGACTTCGAGGTCGAGGCCGGCTCGGTCAACGTACAGGCCGGCATCGACACCAAGGTGCCGAAGGCGCCGCGCGGATCTTCTTTCTACTGGATCACCGACGACGACCTTTCCATGACTGACAAGAAAACCGACGCTTTAGGCGACGCCCTGCGCGCCGACCTCGACATCATGGCCGCGCTTGGCACCAAGGCGGATGGCGTCGAGATCGCCCCGCTGGTCAACACCGGAAAGCTACCGGGCCTGCCGGAAGCCGTTCCTGTATTGCTCAAGCGCGGCAGCTTGCCCGGTATCGAAGGCATTGCCCAACTCTTCGAACCGTACCGCCAGCACCCGGCCCGCAAGTCCGGTCGGGCAGAGGCGCAGACCTTCGAATCTTACTGCAACCTGACGCTCCGGCACCAGACCGAGCACAGCGCCATCTTCGCCAACATGGACTGGCGCAAGCCGACCTTGACGACGATCGTCGATTACCACCAGCTGGGGCCCGGCCACCCCGACTTCGGCAAGCACCGGGTGCACTACGCCTTCCCGTTGTCGGACGAATGGCAGAAGTGGGTGGGCGGCGATGGCCAGAAGATGGACCAGGGCGACTTCGCCTGGTTCCTCGAGGATCGGATCGCCGAGCTTTCGTCGCCGACCGACGAGGAGAGGATCCAGTACGAGCGCGACTTCGCCACCACCATCGCCACGCCGGCGCAGCTGGTCGAGCTTTCGCGCGGGCTTCAAGTCAATGTGGAAAGCAAGGTCAAGGCCTCGACCACTTTGCAGAGCGGCGAAGGTCAGATCGCCTGGGAAGAAAGCCACAGCGGCGCGGATGGCAAGCCGCTGAAGGTGCCGGGCATCTTCATGCTCAACATCGCACCCTTCTTCATGGGCGAGAAAGTGCGCATCCCGGTGCGGTTGCGCTACCGGCCGGCGGGCGGCAAGGTCATCTGGTTCTATCAGATCTACCGGCCCGACCAGTTCATCACCCAGCATGTCCGCGACGTGCTGGCCGAAGCCCGCGACAAGACCAACCTGCCGACCTTCGAAGGCACGCCGGAGATGTCGGCGTGAAGGCGGACACCATCATCCTGGCGCGGGAGGCATTGCTTCCCGCGCTCGCGCTCGTCATCAAGGCCGTCGAACGGCGCAGCACCATTCCCGTGCTGCAGAACATCCTGCTGGCCGTGGACGCCTCGGCCGGCACCCTGACCCTGACCGGCACCGATCTCGATTGCGAGCTGCGCACCAGCCTCGCCTGTCAGGCCGGCCGGGATGACAGCTTCACCCTGCCGGCGACATTGCTCCACGACGCCGTGCGCAAGATGGCCGACGGCGCCGAGATCGCGATAGCGGCGGAAAAGGATTTCGCCACGGTCAGCGCCGGGCGCGCCCGCTTCAAGATACAGGTCCTGCCGGCGGCCGACTTCCCGGCCATGAGCGAGGCCGGCTATGCCAACACATTCGAGCTCGATGCCGGCGCGCTGCGCGCCATGCTCGCCACGGTGTCGTTCGCCATTTCCAGCGAGGAGACGCGCTATTATCTCAACGGCATCCACTGGCATGTCGACGAGCATCTGCACGCCGTCGCGACGGACGGCCACCGCCTGGCGAAGTTCACGGCGCAGGCACCGCAAGGCGCGGCCGGCATGCCGGCTATCATCATCCCGCGCCACACGGTCGACCTGATCGGCAAGATCCTCGAGGACAAGAGACCGGTCAAAGTCGAGGTCTCGGACACGCGCATTCGGCTGACGAGCGGTAGCGTGTCGCTGGTCTCGAAGCTGATCGACGGCACCTTCCCCGATTACCGGCGCGTCATCCCGACCGGAAACGCCAACCATTTCACCGTCGACAAGGATGCGCTGGTCCGTGCGGTCGATCGCGTCATGACCGTTTCGAGCGGCAAGGGCAGCGCCGTCAAGTTCAGCTTCGCCGGCGAGACGCTGACGCTCACCACGACCAATCCCGAGGCCGGCAGCGCCAATGACGAGATCGCGATCGATGTCGCCGAAGGCGAAGCGGTCGAGATCGGCTTCAACGGCCGCTACTGCCTCGACCTGTTCGGCGCCGCGGAAGGAAAGCGGCTGACCTTCAGCCTGGACACTGCCGGCTCGCCGACCCTGATCCGCCCCGAGGACGGCGACCCCGCCCTCAAGCCGCTTTTCGTCCTGATGCCAATGAGGGTGTGACCATGGCTGATCATTCCTCGATCGAGTGGACCGACGCCACCTGGAACCCGATCACCGGTTGTTCCGTCGTCTCGCCCGGCTGCACCAACTGCTACGCCATGAAGCTTGCCGGCACGCGGCTGAAGCACATCGACAGCCGCAAAGGCCTGACCCGCGACACCAAGGCCGGCCCGGTCTGGACCGGCGAGGTGCGGCTCAACCGCCAGTGGCTTTACCAGCCGCTCGACTGGAAGAAGCCGCGGCGCATCTTCGTCTGCGCCCACGGCGATCTCTTCGCCGAGAACGTGCCGGACGAATGGATCCTCGACGTCTTCACCGTCATGGCCGCCGCCGACCATCACACCTATCAGGTGCTGACCAAGCGCTCCGACAGGATGCGCGAGTTCCTGTCGCGACGCGATCTCCTCGATGACATCTATGCCAACTGGTACACTTTCACCGGCAAGCCGGCGGAGGTCTATTCCTGGCCGCTTCACAACGTGTGGTGCGGCGTCTCGGCCGAGGATCAGAAGCGCGCCGACGAACGCGTGCCAGACCTGATCGGCACGCCCGCGAAGATTCGCTTCGTCTCGGCCGAGCCGCTGCTCGGGTCGCTTGATATTGCATGGGCGCTATCGCCGAATCGTCTCGACATCGGGGCCGGTTTCCTAACGCGCGGCAGCTTCTCTCCCGGCTTGGAAACCCTGCGTCCGCTCGACTGGGTCATCGCCGGCGGCGAAAGCGGTCCCGACGCCCGCCCGATGCATCCCTCATGGCCGCGCTTGATCCGCGACCAGTGCGCCGCCACCGGCGTGCCGTTCTTCTTCAAGCAGTGGGGCGCTTGGATGCCGGATTTCGAAAAGTGCGAGAACTTTCCGGATGACGATGCAGAGCAGAGCCGCTTCCCAACATGTGTCTGGGATGTCGACAAGCAGCGCTTTGAAAAGACGAATGGAAGTTGGGACGATCCGGAAAACTGGATCACGGCGACTGATTATTGGCAGCCCGAACAGCCAATGACCCGGATCGGCAAGAAGCGCGCCGGCCGCCTGCTGGACGGTGTCGAGCACAACGGCATGCCCCAATATCGGGAGTTGCCAGTGTCATGAGATCCCTGACCAAGACGCAGCGCATCGCCGACGCGAACTACCTGATTCTCACGATCTCGATCTACGGGAGGCGGTTCTTTTACAGCCCGTGCTTCAACCGTGTTGCTCGCTTTGAGACAACGATCGATGGCAAGTTGTGGTTTCGGGACGAGTACACGGACAAGCGGATCTATGTGGCCTATCGGGGCCGCTGGCGGCACTTCAGCAACGGAGGCACTCTTCAGCGCATTGTGGAGGACCTCGCTCGCTACATCAGGACCGGAGAACGTGTTCCGGCCGGGCATTTCGGGCCATGGCCACAGTATATCTGCGACGGCGACCTTTGGGGTTACGGCGAGGAGACGATGACGACGTTGCGTCGCGCCCTGCTCCCGCGAGATTGCGTTGCGTGGCCCGTTGAAAAAGCGGAGGCAGCATGAAAGCGCTGACCATCTGGCAGCCATGGGCTACGTTAATCATGGCAGGCGTCAAGCCCTATGAGTTCCGCGGCTGGCCGGCGCCGCGCGCGCTGCGTGGCACACGAATAGCCATCCACGCCGGCGCCCGGCCGGTCAGGAAGGCCGAGCTGAAGGATCTGATCATCCGGCTGCGCTCGCCCGAGGCCTGGTCGACGGGGCTGAAGCCGGAGGCGCTGGCCATGCTAGAGCGCTGGCATTCCAACCCCGCCGCCCTGCCGCTGGCCTCCATCCTCGGCACAGCCTCGCTCGGCGAACCGAAGCGCGCCTTCGACATCGTGGCCGAGTTCGGCGTCAGCCAGCTGAACGACAGTGACCGCAACGAGCATGCCAACTGGGCATGGCCGCTGACCTACATCGAGCCGTTGCAGCCGATCCAGCCCGCCAAGGGTTCGCAAGGCTTCTGGAACTGGAGGCCGACTTGATGTCGCTGTGTGAACGCATCGTCGCGGCAGCGGTACGGCAATACGGCCTGACCGTCTCGCTGCCAGCGCCCGCGCGCCACGGCGATATCCTCAAACCACTGCACATCGCGAGCGGCGTCTTGGTTCAGCCCAACGATCAAGGCTTTCTGACCAGCACGGGTCGCTTCGTCGGACGGATTGAAGCCGTTGATGTAGCCAGGGCGGCTGGCCAGATCATCAAGCCCCAATGGCCGCCGAACCTCTATTCGGAGGATCTGTGGTGATCGCGGCCCTGCCCTACCTCTATCGCTGGGACCGCGATGGCCGCAAAGGTCAGCGCTGCGCCGTCACCGCGCGCAGCAAGCCTGCGCTGGCCTCCTTCGCCCTGCTCGGCTTCGGCAGCCCGGCTGCCGCCCGCTTCAACTCCATCCGGGTCGAATTCGCCGACGGCCTGGCGATGGTCACCAGCGGCAATGCCATCCAGAAGGTGCGGCCGTGAATGTGCCCGAACAATACACAGCTACCACGCCGCTGCGACTGGACATCGCCGCCAGGATCGCCTTTCCTGACGGCACCATGGGCGCGCCGGGCCTGCGCAAGGAGCGCGACGCCGGCCGCCTGGTGACCGAAATGATCGCCGGCAAGGAGTATGTGACCCTCGCCGACATCGAACTGATGAGGGAAAAATGTCGCGGACTTCGAAAGGCGCGCGTCTCGTCTGGCGCGACGAAAGCCGCAAGGCCGACGGATCCTTGCGCAACCGGGCAGGATGGTTCATCCGCGACGGACAGAAATTCACCAGCGGTTGCGGCGGCACTGGCGACCGCGAACGCGCTGAAAAAGCGCTTGCCGCCTACATCACCGCAAAATACCAGCCGACGCGAGAGCGCGGCCGTGATCCAGATTCCGTCCCGATAGCCGATGCGGTCAACGTCTACCTGACGGATGTCGCGCCGGCGCATGCCGACCCGGGTGAAACTGCCGACCGCCTTGTGACAGTCCTGAAATGGTTTGGCGAACGGACGTTCGGTGACGTCAACGGCAAGCTATGCCGCGACTACGCCAAGGCTCATGGGAATGGCGCCGCTGCCCGTCGCCAGCTGGAAGATCTGCGTTCGGCTGTCAATCACTATCATCGCGAAGGGTATGTCACGTCGGCGCCCGCGATCGTGCTGCCGGACAAGTCCAATCCTCGCCAACGCTGGCTGACGCGTGACGAAGCTGCGGCATTGCTGCACGCCGCATGGCGTATGCGCCAGACATGGAAGGGCAAGCCCAGCGACCGGCAGGTAGCGCGTCATGTCGCTCGCTTTATCCTGGTCGCGCTCTACACCGGAACGCGCTCGGGCGCGATCTGCGGCGCAGCGGTCAGGCCGATGGAAGGTGCGGGCCACATCGACCTCGATCGCGGCATCTTTTATCGCCGCGCGCGCGGCCAGCGTGAGACCAAAAAGCGGCAGCCTCCGGTCAGATTGCCGGACAGACTGCTTGCGCATATCAGGCGATGGACAGTCACTCCCCTAGATATCAAGACCAAGGGACGCGGCAAGAGCGCCAACATCGGCCGCATGATCGCGCAAGATTACGTCGTCGAGTGGAACGGCAAGCCCGTCCAGTCGATCAAGAAGGCCTTCCGGTCGGTGGTCGAAGCGGCCGGCCTCGGCTGGTATGAAGACGTGCCCGCCGACGATGGCAGCACTCGGCGTGCATTCAAGACCGACATTACCCCGCACGTCTTCCGCCACACCGCGGCGACATGGCTGATGCAGCGGGGCGCCGACCCGTGGGCGGCCGCAGGATTCCTTGGCATGACCGTCGAGATGTTGATCCAGACCTATGGTCATCATCATCCCGATTTCCAGGCAGACGCCGCCGAGGCGATCACGTCCAAGGCGCGGTCGCGCCGGCTGCCGCACAACGTGGTGCCGATCGCCGCGAAACCAAGGGGGAACAAAGCCGCCGCTCCCCACAGTTTCCCCACAGAAACCCCGGAAACAAACGTGAACAAGCGCCACAGCGGCGCCTGAAAAAGCGCGGAAATTCACGCCTTTGCTGGCCATCCCGCCCGTTCGGGACGAGGGGGTCGCAGGTTCAAATCCTGCCACTCCGACCAGAAAAAACAAGCACTTCGCGTGTTTGTCGCTCCCGCAACAGCGGCTCAGCGTTTGATGGGACCGCCCGCTCCAACTGCTTGCTTTACGCAATTGCGGACGGAAAACCGCTGCGCACTTTTTCTGGAATTGCTTTAGCTGACGCGGTCTATGAGTTCGATAGCCGCTTTCGTGACGTCGGCGGCGTCAAGCCGTTGAACGCAATAAACGCCCCCTGCATTGCCCACTTTGCAGAGGCCCGGCGCTATGCACTTGCATGGCATCGGAGGCTGCAGCGTACGGTTAGGAACGCCAAGAGGCCCCCAGATGTCAGGTTGGGTCAGACCGAACAGGCCAACGACGGGCGTTTTCATGGCCGCGGCCAGGTGCATGGGTCCGCTCTCGTTGCCAAGGAAGATCAGGGCCTCGCCCAGCAGGGGCAAAAGGGTGGTCAGGGGTGCCTGGCCAACGAGATTCACGATCGGCGATGTTGCCGCATCCAACACCTTGCCTGCGATACCTGCCTCGTCGGGGCCGCCAACGATGACCGCCCGCAGACCCTTTCGCCGGTAAATCTCTCCCAGGACTGAAGCGAAACGGTCAGGCTGCCAGCAACGCCCTGGGAAACTGGCGCCGGCATGGACGGCGACAAACGACTTCCTTTCCAATTCGTGTCGGGCAAGCAGCTGCTTTGCCTGACGCGAACCGGATTCGGTGGGCTTCAGGGACGGGATAGGATCGGTCACAGGAATGCCAAGGGCAAACAGCGGCGACAGGTACCGATGCAGATAGTGCTCGCCGCCATGGCCGTATGTGGCGGCAAAGATGTTGGCGCTTTGGCGCTCCCAGAATTTCAGGGGCTGCTCCGATGGAACATAGCCCACGCGAAAGGGCGCCTTGACGAAGCGCATGACGAGCCGTGACGTCTTGGAGTCGGACAGATCGATGATAAGATCATAATCCGACTTCCTCAGATCGTGCAGGAGCCTGGACATTCCGGACATGCGCTCGAAAGGGGAGCCGCGCATTTTGCCGCGATCGAGCGAAACCACGCTGTCGGCGATGCCTTGCTCCAGAACGAATTTCGCCAGCGCCGCCTGGCATAGCATGGTGATCGTCGCGTTCGGAAACTCTGCCCGCAGATGCCTGACCAGAACCGAAGTTAGAACAACATCCCCGATAAACTTCGTCTGATTTATGAGTATTGATTGTACGTTGCCAGCCTTCGGCAGCGCCTTTGCCGGCTCTTTTGAATTCTTGATCCAACTTTTCATGGAATGACTATTCCATTTCAGCCAAAAAGAATCCAAAATTTTCGACAAACGATCGATCTAGGCAATAGCCGCGCAATGACAAGCTCGTTCTGTCCGCTGATATAGGATATCGCCTCAGCCATCAACCAGCCAGGAATATTTGTCAACGCAGGTGGGGCTCGCAGGTCTCTTTCAAGGGTTCCGCCGAGGCCGAACTCGGGACCGTCGTGAATGTGAATGATCCCGGTTCGTTTCGGCGTACGTATGGATGCGAGCATATCGGAGGGTGGCCATGGTCGCTTACGCTGGAGTAAGGTCGTGGACATGAAATTGCAGTCGACCCCCAGCAGGCCCTTCATCCCCGTGATCCTTCTCGCCCTTGTCGGAGGCTGCGCGTCGACCAGCGGATCGATCGACCCGGCGAATTACGACAAGATGACATGCGCCGAACTGAACAGCGCCATAGGCGAAACCGCCAAAGGCATCTCGCAGACAGCCATCACGCGCGGCAAGGTCGCCAGCACCAGTGTTCCCAGATGGCTGCTGGGCGGCTCAAGCGTCAAGGCCGCCGTCGCCAATCGCGAAACGACCAGGATCGATCGGCTAAAGCAGCAGCAAGCGGCCATGGCCGCCGCCAGGGCGCGCAAATGCCCAGGGCTGGCGAATTGAGCTGAGGTGCCGCTGCCCGACTCGCCTCACGCACTCAAACGAAACCGCGTGACATCGATCGCGGCGCTCATCAGAGTCTGCGTGTAGGCGGCCTGCGGATTGCTGAAAATGTCTTCCGTCGGCCCTTCCTCGACGATCTTGCCCTGCTTCATGACGATGATGTAGTCGGCCATGGCGCGCACCACGGCGAGATCGTGGCTGATGAAGAGGTAAGACAGCTCATGGTCGGCCTGCAGCTTGCGCAGCAACTCCACGATCTGCTTCTGCACCGAGCGGTCGAGGGCCGAGGTCGGCTCGTCCAGCACCACCAGCTTGGGTTTGAGGATCATGGCGCGGGCGATTGCGATGCGCTGGCGCTGGCCGCCTGAGAATTCATGCGGATAGCGATTGCGCGAGTTGGGATCGAGGCCGACTTCGCGCAGCGCCTCGACGGCGCGCTGGTCGCGCTGCTTGCCCGAGAGGTTCGGTTCATGCACCAGCAGCCCTTCTGTGATGACCTGGCCGATGGTCATGCGCGGCGACAGCGAACCGAACGGATCCTGGAAGACCAGCTGCAACTGACGCCGCAGCGGCCGCATCGTCTGGCGGTCGGCGGTCGAGATATCGCGGTCGCCGAAGCGGATCACGCCATCGCTCGGCAACAGCCTCAGCAAAGCGCGGCCAAGCGTCGATTTTCCAGAACCTGATTCGCCGACGATGCCGATCGTCTGATTGCGCCTCAGCCTGATCGAGATGTGGTCGACGGCGCGCAGCATCAGCGGCTCGCCGGCCAGAAAGCCGCCGCCGATGCGGAAGGTGACCTCGACGTTTCTGCCTTCGAGCAGGACCGGCGCATTGGCCGGCGGCGGCGCCTTCGTTCCGGTCGGCTCGGCCGCCAGCAGCATCTTGGTGTAGGCATGCTGAGGACTGGCGAAAATCGCTTGCGCGTCCCCCTCCTCCACCACTTCGCCGGAGCGCATGACATAGACCCGGTCGGCAAAGCGCCGCACGATGCCGAGATCGTGTGTGATGAAGACGATCGCCATGCCCAGCTTGCGCTGCAGCTCGGCCAGAAGCATGAGGATCTGCGCCTGGATGGTGACGTCGAGCGCTGTCGTCGGTTCGTCAGCGATCAGGATGTCGGGATCGTTTGCCAAAGCCATGGCGATCATGACGCGCTGGCGCTGGCCACCCGACATTTCATGCGGATAGGATTTCATGCGCCGTTCGGGATCGGGAATATGCACGAGCCTGAGCAGGTTGAGCGCCTCCTCGCGCGCTTGCGCCGCATTCAAGCCGCGATGCCGGCGGATCGGTTCGATCAGCTGGTTGCCGATCGAATAGAGCGGATCGAGCGAGGTCATCGGCTCCTGGAAGATCATACTGATCTTGCGGCCGCGGACTTTGTTCAGCTCGGATTTGCTCAGCGTCAGAAGATTGCGGCCGCGATAATCGACACTGCCGGTGGCTTCTCCATTGGAGGCCAGCAGGCTCATCGCCGCCATCATCGTCTGGCTTTTGCCGGAGCCGGATTCGCCTACCACAGCGACGGTTTCGCCCGCCTTGACATGGATGTTGATGCCTTTCACCGCCTCGACCGCGCCGTCGAGGGTGCGGAAGCGCACGCGAAGATCCTTTACGCTGAGAATGGTCTCTGCTGCGTCCATCTTAGCGGTCCTTGGGGTCGAGCGCATCGCGCAGGCCGTCGCCGACGAAGTTCAGGGCGAACAAGGTGGAGACCAGGAAGAAGGCAGGGAACAGAAGCAGCCAGTTGGCGGTGCCGATGTTCTTGGCGCCGACCGAGATCAGCACGCCCCAGCTGGTCATCGGCTCCTGGATGCCGAGCCCGAGGAACGATAGAAAACTCTCCAGGATAATGACCTGTGGCACCAGCAGCGTCATGTAGATCACCACCGGCCCGAGCAGGTTGGGAATGACGTGGCGCAAAAGGATGCCGCGCTGGCCGACCCCCATGGCCTCGGCCGCCTGGACATATTCCTGGCGGCGGATGGACAGCGCCTGGCCGCGCACGATGCGAGCCATGTCGAGCCACAGCACGGCGCCGACCGCCAGGAACATCAGCACGAAGTTGCGACCGAAGAAAACCACCAGCATGATGACGAAGAAGATGAAGGGCAGCGAATAAAGCACGTCGACGATGCGCATCATCACCTCGTCTACCCTGCCTCCGGCAAAGCCGGCAGTGGCGCCGTAGAGCACGCCGATGGCCACGGCCACGACGCCGGCGAGCAGACCGATGGCCAGCGAGACGCGCCCGGCCATCAGCGTCCGCGACAACAGATCGCGCCCGGTGTTGTCGGTGCCGAAAAGAAAATATTGCTGTTTGACCGAGGCGCTCATCGTCGCTTCCAGGCCATCGGGCGATTTGCTTTCGATCCTGGTGTCATCGAAGGCATCGGACCGGTCGAGATAGCGGATGTTGCGGTCGTCGATTGCCTTGCTGGAGGTGACAGTGACGAAGACGCGATTGCCCTCCTGGCGCCACTCCTTGATGTCGACGCGCATGCGCCTGATCGCCTCATCAAGCGCGGTCTCGATCATGTCCGCCTTGGGATAGGCCGACAGGCTCGGCGGCGTACGCACATAATCACCATAGATGGTGGTGTATTGGTGCGGTACGAACCAGGGTCCGAACACGCTGATCACAGCGATCAGGATCAGATAGTAGAGGCTGAACATGGCGGCGCGGTTGGCCTTGAGGCGCGCCCAGGCATCGCCCCACAGCGAACGGCCGACGACCGGTGCGGCGATCGCGATATCAGTCATAGCGCACCCTCGGATCGACCACGGCGTACATGACGTCGACGATCAGGTTGAAGACGATGGTGAAGATAGCGATGACCACCACCGTCCCCATCACCAGCGTGTAGTCGCGGTTGAGCGCGGCATCGACGAAGTAGCGGCCGACGCCCGGAATGGAGAAGATCGTCTCGACGATGATCGAGCCGGTGAGCAGTGCGGCGGCAGCCGGACCGGTGAAGGAGACGATCGGCAGGACGGCGCCGCGCAGCGCATGCTTGACCACCACCGACCAGTCGGACAGGCCAAGCGCGCGCGCCGTGCGGATGTGATGCGAGCGCAGCGATTCGATCATCGAGCCGCGCATCAGGCGGGCGACGATGGCGATCTGCGGCAGGGCAAGCGTCAGCACGGGACCGATCTTGTTGATGAGCGCGCCATCGCCCCAGCCGCCGATCGGCAACAGCTTCCAGGTCAATCCGAACACAAGCTGGATCACCGGCGCGATGACGAAGGTCGGGATGGTGCTGCCGGCGGTCGCCAGCGCAATCACCGTGTAGTCGCCAAGTTTGTTCTGGTTGAGCGCCGCAATGGTACCGAGCACGCTGCCGAGCAGCAGCGCCAGGATCAGCGCGGAGGCGCCGAGCTGAATGGAAATAGGCAGGCCCTTGGCGAAAAGCTCGGTGACGGTGAAGTCTGGCATATTGTAGCTCGGGCCGAAATTGCCGCGCAGGAGATTGCCGAGATAGTGGACATATTGCAGCCAGAGCGGGTCGGCGAGCCCGAACTGGGCTTCAAGATTGGCCCTGATCTCTGGGCTCAGGCCGCGCTCCTGGTTGAACGGGCCGCCCGGTGCGACGCGCATCAGGAAGAACGCCAACGTCACGATGACGAATAGCGTCGGAATGGCGGTCAGAAGCCGCCTGAAAATGTAGCGTAGCATCGGCGGTGCCCTGCTTCGGCCAGGGTGACGGGCATCCAACCGGACGCCCGCAGCGCTCTGGCACCTCTCATCTTCGCATCGTGGCCTACGAAAATCGATTTCGACTTTCGGGCCCCCTGCGACGACAGATCGAACCGCCGTCCCGAACGGGCGGCGGGTCGATCAAGGTTTTCAATCCTTGGAGATGAAGCGGGACGGATGCACGTCCATGACGTTGTCGACGAAGCCGTGCAGCTTCGGGGAAACGATATCGTGGTAGCTATAGTAGAGAAGCGGAATCTGGCCGACGTCATCGACGAGGATACGTTCGGCGGCGGCGAGTTCCTTCATGCGCTCTTCCGGCTTGCCGCCGGCGGCGGCCGCCTTGTCCATGGCCGCCTCGTATTGCGGGCTGTCATAGACCGAATAGTTGTTGCCGCTGGCCTTGCGCGAGATGCCCAGGAAGGTTTCCGGATCCTTGTAGTCGGCAATCCAGGCGGCGCGCGCCACGTCATAGTCGCCCCTCTGCTCGAGGAAGGAGTAGTGGGTCTTGGTGTCGGTGTTGAGCAGCGTGACGTCGACGCCGAGCGGCTTCAGCTGTTCCTGGATGGCGACCGCCGTATTCTTGTGGTTCTCCGACGTGTTGTAGCGGATCTCCATCTTCAGCGGATGCTCCGGCGTGTAGCCGAGCTTCTCGAGGATTTTCTTGGCTGCGTCCTCACGGTCGATCTGCGACATGTCGGCATATTTGGCCATTGCCGGCGTGTAGCCCTCGATGCCCGGAGGGACCATCGAATAGCCCGGCAGCATTGAGTTCTGCCAGACCTTCTCGGCGATGAAATCACGGTCGATGGCCATCGAGATGGCATTGCGCAGCTCGACATTGTCCCAAGGCTTCTTGTCGGTCTTGATCGCGTAGTAGTAGGTGCCGAGATACGGCCCCACCTTGATCTGGTCACCGAACTTGGCCTTGAGGTCGGCGAGCTGCTCGGTCGGGAGATCGTCGTAGCTGTCGAGTTCGCCGGCCTCGAAGCGCTTCATCGCCGACGAGCGATCCTCTGTCGGGATGTAGTTGACGACGTCGATCTTGACGCTTCCGGCATCCCAGAATTTCGGATTCTTGACCAGTTTCATATGATCGTTGGGAACCCACTCGGCCAGCGTATAGGGGCCGTTGGAAACGAGATTGCCCGGCTTGATCCAGTCGGCGCCGAGCTTGTCCATGGACGCCTTGTTGACCGGATAGGTCGCCTGATGGGTCAGCATTTCGAGGAAATAGGGCGTCGGCGCCTTCAGCGTCACTTCAAGGGTTGTCGCGTCGATCGCCTTGACGCCCATGTCCTCGGGCTTGCCCTTCTTGGTGTTGACTTCCTCGGCGTTCTTGACGGGATAGAGCATCGAGGCATATTCGGCGGCCGTGGCCGGGTCTTCGAGGCGACGGAAAGCGAAGACGAAGTCTTCGGCCGTCACTGGGCTGCCGTCAGACCACTGGCCGTCCTTCCTGAGCTTGAAGGTGTAGACCGTGCCGTCATCCGACACCGTCCAGCTCTCGGCGGCGCCGGGGATGACGTTGGCCTTCTCGTCCTGCATCACCAGCCCTTGGAACAGGTCGCGCAAGACGTTGGCTTCATAGACGGTCGAGGTCTTATGCGGATCAACCGACTCGGATTCGGCAGCAGTGCCCCTGTTGTAGACGACCTCGGCAAAGGCCGGCGTGTAAAATGTTCCGGCGGCCAGCGCCATGGTTGTGGCGAATGCCGTCGCCTTCAGCATGTTTTTCAGCATGAAGTTTCTCCCTGTCGGCGCTGCCAACGGCGCGCCTTTGCGTGTTGACGCCCCGGGACCGATGTCTGGCCCCTTTGAGCGCGCCGCCGGTTCCCTCCGTCGGCTGGTGGCAGGAGACTAGACAGGCGGCAAGCTCTTTTCAACCGAGTACTGATTGACCCTAAGTCAATAGCCAGGAATCAAAGAAGCCGCGGCTAAATTAGCGCAGCTTTTCAATCATACACACTTCCAGGTTGCGCCTAGAGTTTTCGCTTTCTGCATGCGAACTTTGGCATGCTCGGCGGCATGGTTCAGAACCTCATTCGCCGGATCCCGGGGCGCCGATTCCAGACAGACACTTCGGGAACTTCGGCGGTTGAGTTCGCTCTGCTGTCACCGATATTCATCCTTCTCCTGCTCGGAATGGTTGCATACGGTATCTATTTCGGCGCGGCCAATTCAATACAGCAGATCGCGGCGGACGCCGCCCGGACGGCCATCTCGGGGCTGAACCAGACCGAGCGGCAGACGCTGGTGGCCTCGTTTCTCGCCAATAATGCCGGTGGATATCCCTTCGTCGACGCCAGCAAGCTGACCTACCAGGCCAATGACAGCACGGCCGACGGCAATCAGTTCGTGGTGTCGATCCAGTACGATGCCCGCAACCTGCCGATCTGGAGTCTGTTTCCGGGCATAGCCATGCCGGATACCACGATTAAGCGCCAGTCCACGATCAGGGTGGGAGGTATCTAATGGCTCTGGATGCGCGCAAGGGTGCCGGCTGGCTCGCGCGGTCGATGATGCGAGACAGGAAGGCGAACTTCGCCGTCATGACCGCATTGAGCGCCCCCGTTGCCTTGGCGCTGGCGGCGGTCGCCATCGACGAGGCCTCCATCTACACCGAGCGCCGGGAAGCACAGGCAATGGTCGACCTGGCAGCGATCACCGCGGCTTCGAACATCGACAACGTCCAGACCGCGGTCGTGACCACGCTCACCGACAACGGCATGCCAGGTGTCGTCGTTCAAGGCCCGGGTCAGACCATCCCCGCGGCGGTCGGCAAAACCGTCGTGACGGTCACGCCCGGCCGGTATGCCGGGGCTTCCTCGGTCAATGTGGGTCAACGCTTCCAGGCAGGCGCAGCGCCTTACAACGCGGTCCATTTGACCCTGCGCAAGATCCCCAACCGCTATTTCGCAAGCTCGCTGATCCCCACGCCCGTCATTGGCACCGAGGCCACCGCCAGCATGACGCCACAGGCCACTTTCTCGGTCGGATCGAGGTTGCTCAGCGTCAATACCAGCAACAGCCCCATCCTTAACGCGCTTCTCGGCGGGCTCCTCGGCGGCAACATCTCGCTCAGCGTCATGGATTACAACGGATTGATCTCGGCCGATGTCAGCGTGCTTTCCTTCGTCGATGCCCTGGCGGTGCAGTTGAACCTGACCGGTGTGACCTATTCGGACGTTCTGGCCTCGAAGGCTACAGTCGGCCAGGTCGCCATCGCCATGGCCAATGTTCCCGGGCTTGGCAACACGGCCAAGGCCGCCCTGCAAACCATCGCGACCAAATCGACCAGCACGATCAAGATTCCGCTCAGCCATCTCATTGACCTCGGTTCCGTCGGCAGCCTCGGCCTCGGGCAAAGGCCGGCCGGCCTTGGCGTTGACGCCAGCGCGATGGGAATGCTGATGGCCGCCGCCGGACTGGCAAACGGTTCGAAGCAGATCGACCTCGGTCTCAGCACCGGCATACCGGGGGTGCTGTCGAGCACGCTCGCCATCGCCGTCGGCGAACCGCCGCAATCCACGCCATGGCTGACGGTCGGCGAAGTCGGTACCATTGTGCGGACGGCCCAGACCCGCATCAAGCTGGTGGTGAAGATCGGAGCCGGCAACAGCAATGTCGGAGGCGGCATCACCCTGGTGTCGGTCAGCCTGCCTCTGCATGTCGAAGTCGCCTATGCCGAGGCCAAGCTCGCCGACATAAGTTGTCCGACCGGCCCTGGCAGTATCAAGGTCACCATCGCTACGCGCCCCGGTATCGTCGAAGGGCATCTCGGTGACAGCAGCAGCGCCGGCTTTGCCGATTTCACCAGCAAGGAGACGTTTTCCAACACCGAGATCGCGGCCGTGAAACTTCTGATCATCCCCGTGCTGTCCGTGGTGGGCTCAGCGGCGTTTGACATGGCCAACAACACGCCGACGACTTTGACCTTCAACAAGGCTGATATCGATGCCAAGACGATAAGGACCGCTTACACGCAGAATTTCACCCAGTCATTGACTACGTCGCTGGTCAGCGATTTGTCGCTGACCGCGAATTTACTGGGTCTGCCGCTGAATCTGAACAGCCTTCTGGGATTTGTGAAGCCGCCGGTGGTGGCGCTTCTGAACGGCGTGTCGGCCCCGGTCGACAGTTTGCTTACCAATCTGCTCGGAGCTCTTGGCGTGCGTCTCGGCGAGGCCGACGTCCGGGTCACCGGCGCAACGTGCGGACGTGCCGTGCTTGTCCAGTAAGGTGGCCGGCTCGCGCTGAATCAGGCAAGCCGTCCAAGAAAGCATCCGAGTGCCGGCAGCAAAAGCCCGGCCTCCCCGGCGAGCGAGGCATCGCCACCAAGCTTCGCAACCGCTCCGAAGCCTTGCGGCAGCGGCCAATTGGCCGGTTCCCCGGCGAAATTGAAGGCACAGAGCAGCCTCTCATCGCCGTGCTCGCGGACAAAGGCCAGGACGTCGCCTTCGGCGTCGAGAAAGTGGATCGAACCGCCGACCAGCGCCGGATGCCGCTTGCGCAAAGCGAGCGCCGAACGGTAAGCGGAAAGTACCGATTGCTCATCGCCGCTCTGTACATCGACCGCGCGAGCGCGATGGCTTTCCGGCACCGGCAGCCAGGATTTGCCGGTGGAGAAGCCCGCATTGTTGGCGCCGGACTCCCAGACCATGGGTGTGCGGCAGCCATCCCTTCCCTTCACACCGGGCCAGAAGCGGATGCCGACCGGATCGCGCAGGTCCTCATAGGCAAGTTCCGCCTCCTGCAAACCGAGTTCCTCGCCCTGGTAGAGTGAGATCGAGCCACGCAGGCAAGAGAGCAACATGATCGAGAATTTGGCCACCGTGTCGGGATCGTCGCCAGGCCGCGTCCAGCGGCTGACATGACGCATGACGTCATGATTGGAAAACGCCCAGCAGACCCAGCCATCGGCGACAGCATTTTCGAAAGCCTCGACACAGCCGCGCACATGCGCCGCCGAAAATTGCGGGCCGAGCAGATCGAAGGTGTAGCACATCTGCAGCTTGTCGCCGTCGGAGGTGTAGGCGGCCAGCGTCTGCAGGGAGCGCCCCTCATCGCCGATTTCGCCGACGGCGGCGCGATCCCCGTACTCGTCGAGCAGCGCCCGAAAGCGCCGCAGGAACGCCAGGTTTTCCGGCTGCGTCTTGTCGAACAGGTGCTCCTGGTAGAGGTAGGTGTTGGTCTCGGTATTGGTGCCCGCAACGCTCGACGCCAAGGGCGGATTGCTGCGCAGCCAGCGGTCGTGGACGTAGTAGTTGACGGTGTCCAGCCGAAAGCCGTCGACGCCGCGCTCCAACCAGAACCGCACCGTATCCAGGAGCGCGTCCTGGACCTCGGGATTGTGGAAATTGAGATCCGGCTGCGAAGCGAGGAAATTGTGCAGGTAGTACTGCCGGCGGGTCGCATCCCATTCCCATGAGGGGCCGCCGAAGACCGACAGCCAGTTGTTGGGCGCGCCGCCGTCGGGCCTGGCGTCGGCCCACACATACCAGTCGGCCTTTGGATTGTCGCGGCTGGCGCGGCTTTCGACGAACCATTCGTGCCTGTCGGAGGAATGAGACAGCACCTGGTCGATGACGATCTTCAGGCCGAGCCGGTGTGCTTCGGCAACCAGAATGTCGAAATCCTCCAACGTGCCGAACATCGGATCGACGTCGCGATAGTCCGACACGTCGTAGCCCATATCGGCCATCGGCGACTTGAAGAAGGGCGACAGCCAGACAGCATCCGCACCGAGCGAGGCGATATGGGCGAGCCTTGATGTGATGCCGGCGAGATCGCCACTGCCGTCGCCGGTCGTGTCCTGGAAGGAACGCGGATAGACCTGGTAAATCGCGCAGCCGCGCCACCAGTCGACCGGCCGCTCGGCATTATCGTCAGCCATCACGATCCTTTCCCTGTGTCGGCCATTCCGGCCCCGCGCTCGATCATGAAATTCACGCTGCGGCCCGGCAGCGCGCGAGAAAGATCGATCGCTTGCGCTTCGATGGCGGGATGCCATTGAAATCCGTCTCGTGCGGGCAAAGTGAAGACGCATTGGCGGCGATCGCCATTGATCATGACGGCCAGCCGGCCATCCACGCCCCCGAGCAGCATGACGAGGCGATGCCGGGCGGGATCGTTCCACTCCTCCTCGCCAAGCGGCGCCCCCGTCTCGGTGAGCCAGGTGACGTCGGCCGTGTCCGAACCCGCCAGCGGCTGTCCGGTGAGGAAATGCGTATTGGAGAGCGCCGGCACCGCGCGGCGCAACGCGGCCAGCGCATATGCGTAGCCTTCCAGCGCCTGGTCGCGGCCTGCCCAGTCGAGCCAGGTGATGGCGTTGTCCTGCGCGTAGGCGTTGTTGTTGCCCTTCTGGCTGCGGCCGAATTCGTCGCCTGATGTCAGCATGATGGTGCCGCGCGAGGCGAACAGCGTGGCGAGCAGCGCGCACTGGTCGCTGAAGCGCGCCTTGACAATTGCCGCGTCGTCCGTCGCGCCTTCGACGCCGTTGTTCCAGGACAGGTTCTCGTTGTGGCCGTCGCGATTTTGCTCGCCATTGGCCTCGTTGTGCTTCTCCTCGTAAGCAACGATGTCGGCCAGCGTCATGCCGTCATGGGCCGCGATGAAATTGACGCTTCGGCTGGTCGGCTGCCCAGCCCCGTCGAAAATATCGGACGAGCCGGCAAGCCGTGTGGCGAGCACGCCGACACCGCCGGCATCGCCGCGCCAGAAGCGCCTGACATCGTCGCGATAGCGGTCGTTCCATTCGAGGAAAGGCGGCGGAAAATTGCCAAGCTGATAGCCGTCGGGGCCGATGTCCCAGGGTTCGGCGATCAACACACGATCTGAAAGGACAGGATCGGCGGCGATCGCCTCAAGCAAGGGCGCCGAGGGCTCGAAGGTGCCGCCGACGCGTCCCAGCACCGGCGCCAGGTCGAAACGAAATCCGTCGACGCCGGCGTGGCGGACGAAATGGCGAAGCGTGTGGAGCACCATTTCCCGCACCACCGGATGGTCGCACGCGACCGTGTTGCCGGTGCCGGTGTCATTGACCAGCCTGCCATCCGACAGGTGCCGGTAGTAGGCCTGATTGTCGAGGCCGCGCAGCGACAATGTCGGACCGAGCCTGTCGCTTTCGCCCGTATGGTTGAAGACGAGGTCGAGAATGGTGCCGATGCCGGCTTTCCTCAGCGCGGCAACGGTGTCGCGCAATTCGGCCAGGCCGCCAGGCGCCAGGCGCGGGTCGAGCGCCATGAAGGTGACAGGGTTATAGCCCCAGGCGTTGCTCAACCCGAGCGGCGGCAGATGCCGCTCGTCGATCGACGCGGTCACGGGCATCAGTTCGACGGCGGAGACGCCGAGCCTTTGCAGGTGCTCGATGAGAGCCGGATGAGCAAGTGCGGCGATCGTGCCGCGCTGGCTTTCCGGTATATCGGGATGCCGCATGGTGAAGGCGCGCACCGGCACTTCGTAGATCAGGCCGCCGGGACGGAACAGCGGCGGCAACACAGGCACAGCCGTGGGCAGGGCTTTCGCCACGGCCTTCGGCATCAGCGGCGCGGTGTCGGCACCCTCGTTGCGGCACGCAGCGAGGCGCCAATGATAGGCATAGGGTCGGTCGATTTCGATGGCGTAGGGATCGGTCAGCAGCTTGTCGGGGTCGAACCAAAATCCGCGCTCGGGAGCGTAGTCGCCATCGGCGCGGAAGCCGTAGCGGGTGCCCTCGGCAAGGCCGGAGACGAAGAGTGCATGTACGCCGTCCCCTTCTGGCCGCAGTTCCAGCCGGTCGAGTTCGCGGTTTCCTTGGCCGTCGAAGATCGAGACCCACAAGCGATGCGCCGATGACGACCAGACGGCGAAGCGGATGCCGTCGCGGGTGATGGTGGCACCGAATTGGTTCACGGGAAAATGTCGCCCAGGTTGGCGCGAGGCACCCCCCTCTGCCCTGCCGGGCATCTCCCCCTCAAGGGGGAAGATCGAACTGCTTCATCGCTTTCGCTAACGGCCAAGGCAGCATGAGGAACGAGGCGCTGAAACTGTCGATCTCCCCCCTTGAGGGGGAGATGGCCGGCAGGCCAGAGGGGGGTACAGCGCCATACGCCCGTCATTGTCTCGCCTGATACTCTGCGAGCAGCTATGGGCGCACGCAGCACCACCCTCAAGTAATCACGCTCGGCTTGTTGCGGCCGGTGTGGCTCCTGATTCCCGCGATGTCATCCGCTGCCGCGATCAGATCGGCGAGCGCTGCCTGCGTGTCGAGATCGTGCCTGGCCTTGTCCGGTTCGTAGCGCTCGATGTAGACGCGCAAGGTGGCGCCGGAGGTGCCCGTGCCGGAAAGCCGGAAGACGACGCGCGAGCCGCCTTCGAACAGCACCCTGATACCTTGATGCTCGCTCACCGAACCGTCGACCGGATCGTGATAGGCGAAGTCGTCGGCCTTGGCGATCTTCAGGCCGCGCACGCTGGTGCCGGGCAGCGAGCCAAGCTTGGCGCGCAGTTCGTCGATCAGCGCATTGGCGCGCGCGCTCTCGACTTCCTCGTAGTCATGGCGTGAATAGTAGTTTCGGCCGTAGGTCGCCCAGTGCTCGGTGGCGATCTGCTTACAGCTCTCGCCGCGCGCGGCGAGGATGTTGAGCCACAGGAGCACGGCCCACAGGCCGTCCTTCTCGCGCACATGGTTGGAGCCGGTGCCGGCACTTTCCTCGCCGCAGATGGTCGCCATGCCGGCATCGAGCAGATTGCCGAAGAATTTCCAGCCGGTCGGCGTCTCATACATGCCGATGCCGAGTTTTTCGGCGACGCGGTCGGCGGCCCCGCTGGTCGGCATCGAGCGGGCGATGCCCTTCAAGCCTTTCTTGTAGCCCGGCGCCAGGCGGGCGTTGGCGGCAAGCATGGCGAGAGAATCCGACGGGGTAACGAAAATACCCTTGCCGATGATCAAATTGCGGTCGCCGTCACCGTCGGAGGCGGCACCGAAATCCGGCGCGTCCGGTCCCATCATCTCGTCATAGAGATGTTTGGCATGGACCAGGTTCGGATCCGGATGGTGGCCGCCGAAATCCGGCAACGGCTTGAAGTTGCGGCAGGTGCCATCGGGCGCGCCGAGCCGGTGTTCGAGGATCTCCTTGGCGTAGGGACCGGTCACCGCGTGCATGGCGTCGAAGCGCATGCGAAAGCCCGACTTGAACAGTTTGCGCAGCGCGTCGAAATCGAACAGGCTTTCCATCAGATCGGCATAGTCGGCGACCGGGTCGATGATCTCGACGGTCATGCCGGCGGCCTTGACGGTGCCGATCGTGTCGATGTCGATCGCATTGATGTCGGCGGTCTTGAAGCTGGAAATCGCCTTGCTCCTGGCGAAGATCGCATCGGTCAGCTTTTCCGGCGCCGGACCGCCATTGCCGGCATTGTACTTGATGCCGAAATCCTCATGCGGGCCACCCGGATTGTGGCTGGCCGACAGGATGATGCCGCCGAACGTCTTGTATTTGCGGATAATATGCGAAGCGGCCGGCGTCGACAGGATGCCGCCCTGCCCAACCATCACCTTGCCGAACCCATTGGCGGCGGCCATGGCGATGGCCTTCTGGATGACCTCGCGATTGTAGAAGCGGCCGTCGCCGCCGATCACCAGGGTCTTGCCCTTGAACCCGTCCAGCGCGTCGAAGATCGACTGGATGAAGTTCTCGGCATAGTGCTCCTGCTGGAACACAGGCACCTTCTTGCGCAGCCCCGACGTGCCGGGCTTCTGGTCGGAATAGGGTTTGGTGGGAACGGTGCGTATCATGCTTCAAGCAACCCTTTTCGAAAGCAGCAGGCGATAGAGTTCAACATATTTGTCAGCGCTTCGATCCCAGGACAGGTCGGTCTTCATGCCCTGGCGCTGGATGGTCTCGAAGATCGCGGGGCTGGCATGGGCGTCGGCCAGGCGGCGGATGGCGTGAAGCAGCGCGCTGCCATCGTTGGGCGCGAACTGGAACCCGGTCGCCACGCCGGCGGCAATCGCCGCCTCGTTGGCGTCGATGATGGTATCGGCGAGGCCGCCAGTGCGGGCGACCACCGGCACGCAGCCATAGCGCAGGCCATAAAGCTGCGTCAGTCCGCAAGGCTCGAAGCGCGACGGGATGACGATGGCGTCGCAGCCGCCCTGCATGACATGAGACAGGCCTTCGTCATAGCCGACGACCACGCCTATGCGGCCGCGGTGGCGCGCGGCAGCGGCGAGCAGCGCGCCTTCGAGGCCGGCATCGCCCGAGCCGAGAATGGCCAGCCGCGCGCCCGTCGCAACGATGCCGTCGACCGCCGTCGCCAATATATCCATGCCCTTCTGCCAAGTCAGGCGGCTGACGACGCAGACGATCGGGCTGCCGTCGCGATCGAGCCCGAAACGGTCCTCGACAGCGGCCCTGTTGGGCGCGCGCGCCTTGAGCGAGGCGGCCGTATAGTTCGACACCAGATGCCTGTCGGTTTCCGGGTTCCAGATGGCGGTGTCGATGCCGTTGACGATGCCATAGAGATCGCTGGAACGCATGTTGATCAGGCCGTCGAGACCCATGCCGAATTCGGGTGAGCGGATTTCCTGCGCATAGGTCGGGCTGACGGTGGTGATTGCCCAGGCGGCCTGCAGGCCGGCCTTGAGGAAGCCGACGCCGCCATAATATTCCACGCCGTCAAGCGCCATCGCCGCCGTCGGCAGGCCGAGTTCGCCGAAGATGCCGGCGCCGAACTGCCCCTGGAAGGCGAGATTGTGGACGGTCATCATCGACGGCGTGCCCACCGCCTTGCCATAGCGCATATAGGCCAGCGTCATCGCCGACTGCCAGTCATGGGCATGCACGATATCGGGCATGTAGCCGGAGATGGCGCCGCCGGCGATATCGGCGCCGGCCTGGCTGAGCGCTGCGAAACGGCGCCAATTGTCCGGCCAATCGGCACCCGCGGCATTGCCGTAGGGACCGCCGGGGCGATCGAACAGATGCGGCGCATCGAGCACGAAAAGATCGAGCCCGGCAAGCTGGACGGAATGGACCGAAGCCTTGCCGCCCTGCAGCAGCGGATACTTGTAGACAGACTTTTTTTTCTTGAAGGCGTCCATCACCATGGGAAAGCCCGGAATAAGCGTGCGCATGGTCACGCCTTTGGCGGCCAGCGCGACGGGCAGCGCGCCGGTCACATCGGCAAGCCCGCCGGTCTTGATCAGCGGAAAGATCTCGGGCGTGACCGACAGAACCTGCATGCGCTTACCGAACCGCTCCTGGTGCATGTAGCCCACAACCGTGCAGCGGTTCTTGGGCAAGGACATGCACAAACCACCCTAAAGTGACAGCTTGTTGATCAACCTGATCAGGTTGACAACTTGTTGATCATGTCCTGCGTGATCAGGCAGATGCCCTTTTCCGAAACGCGGAAGCGCTTGGCGTCGAGCACGGGATCCTCACCGACCACCAGCCCTTCCGGTATCCTTACACCGTGGTCGATGACGACGCGCTTCAACTTTGCGTTCCGGCCGACATGAACGTCGGGCAGCATGACGACCTCTTCCAGCGTCGAATAGGAATTGATGCGCGCGCCTGTGAAGATCAGGCTTTTGCGGAGCGTGGCGCCCGAGACGATGCAGTCGCCCGACACCAGCGAGGACACGGCCGAGCCGCGCCGGCCATCCTCGTCATGGACGAATTTCGCCGGCGGCTTCAGTTCGGCATAGGTCCAGATCGGCCAGTCGCGGTCGTAGAGGTCGAGTTCGGGCGTCACGTCGGTCAGGTCGATATTGGCTTCCCAATAGGCATCGACGGTGCCGACGTCGCGCCAGTAGGCCTCGTTCTCGGCGGTCGAACGCACGCAGGACTTGGCGAAGCGGTGGGCGATCGCCTTACCGTGCTCGACGATATAGGGAATGATGTCCTTGCCGAAGTCACGGCTCGAGCCGGGCTCGGCCGCGTCGCGGCGCAACTGCTCCATCAGGAACCTGGTCTTGAACACGTAGATGCCCATCGAGGCCAGGGCGAACTCGGGTTTGTCAGGAATGCCGGGAGGATCGGCGGGCTTTTCGACGAAGGCGATGATGTTGTCCTTGGCATCGACATGCATGACGCCGAAGCCGGTGGCCTCCATGCGCGGCACTTCGAGGCAGCCGACCGTGACATCGGCGCCGGCATCGACATGCTGGCGCAGCATCATCTCGTAATCCATCTTGTAGATGTGGTCGCCGGCCAGGATGACCATGTATTCCGGACCATAGGCCTCGATGATGTCGATGTTCTGGTAGACCGCGTCGGCCGTGCCTTCATACCACTGCGTCTCCGACACGCGCTGGCTGGCCGGCAGGATGTCGAAGCTTTCGTTTCGTTCGGGCCGCAGGAAGTTCCAGCCGCGCTGCAAATGGCGGATCAGCGAATGCGCCTTGTATTGGGTTGCGACGCCGAGGCGGCGGATGCCGGAGTTGAGGGCGTTGGAGAGCGCAAAATCGATGATGCGCGTCTTGCCGCCGAAATAGACCGCCGGCTTGGCGCGCCGGTCGGTCAGTTCCTTGAGGCGGCTGCCGCGGCCGCCGGCCAGCACATAAGCCATGGCGTCGCGGGCCAGCGGCTGGGTTCGTTTCGAGTTTGCCATTTCTACCCTCCCAAGTTACCCGGTCTCGACATGGCTTATTCCGCGACCAGTTCAAGCATGATCGTCGACAGCGGCGGCAAGAGCATCGTTGCGGAGATGCCCCCCTCCTCCGCCCGCGCTTCGACGGCGCCGCCATTGCCCTTGCCGGATCCGCCATATTCGGAAGCGTCCGTATTGATGATTTCGCGCCATGTGCCTGCTTTCGGCAGCGGCACGCGGTAATTGTCGCGCGGCACAGGCGTGAAATTGGAGATGATCGCGACCGGATTGCCTCCCGGCGCGCTGCGCAGCCAGGCAAAGACGGAATTCTGGCTGTCGTCGACGATCAACCAGGAAAAGCCTTCCGGCTCGCAATCGCGTCCGTGCAGGGCCGGACGCGAGCGGTAGAGATAGTTGAGGTCGCGCACCACCTGCCAGACACCGCGATGCGAGCGGAACTCGAGAAGATTCCAATCGAGCGCGCGCGCCTCGCTCCATTCGCGGCGCTGCGCGAACTCCTGGCCCATGAACAGCAGCTTCTTGCCGGGGTAGCCCCACATGAAAGCGTAGTAGGCGCGCAAGGTCGCGAACTTTTGCCAGTCGTCGCCGGCCATCTTGCCAAGCAGCGTGCCTTTGCCGTGCACGACCTCGTCATGCGAGAGCGGCAGCACGAAGTTTTCCGAGAAGGCGTAGACCAGGCCGAAGGTAAGGTCGTTGTGGTGGTGTTTGCGGAAGATCGGCTCCTTGGAAAAATACTCCAGCGTGTCGTGCATGAAGCCCATATTCCACTTGAAGCCGAAGCCCAGCCCGCCTTCATGGACCGGCGCCGAGACCTTCGGCCACGAGGTCGATTCCTCCGCGATGGTCATGACGCCTGGATGGTGGCCGTAGAGCTCCTTGTTCATCTTCTGCAGGAAGCTGACCGCCTCGAGGTTCTCGCGGCCGCCCTTCTCGTTGGGGATCCACTCGCCTGCCTTGCGCGAATAATCGAGGTAAAGCATCGAGGCGACCGCGTCGACGCGCAGGCCGTCGACATGGTATTTTTCGGCCCAGAACAGCGCGTTATTGACCAGGAACGACGCCACTTCGCGGCGGCCGAAATTGTAGATCGCCGTGTTCCAGTCGGGATGAAAACCCTGGCGCGGATCGGCATGTTCGTAGAGCGCGGTGCCGTCGAAATGGATGAGGCCATGCTCGTCGACCGGAAAATGCGCCGGCACCCAGTCGAGGATGACGCCGACGCCGGCACGGTGGGCGCCGTCGACAAAGCGGGCAAAGCCGGACGGGTCGCCAAAGCGGGCCGACGGTGCGTAGAGGCCTGTCGTCTGGTAGCCCCAGGAAGGATCATAGGGATGTTCGGAGATCGGCATAAACTCGATGTGGGTAAAGCCGGTCTCGACGACATAAGGGATTAGCCGGTCGGCCAGTTCATCCCATGACAGAAACGCGCCGTCATCGCGAAGCTGCCAGGAGCCGGCATGGACCTCGTAGATGGAGATGGCCTCGCGCCGGGGATCGGCATTGCGCCAGAAACTGCGATGCGCCTCATCGCCCCATTGATGGGCGGGCGACGCAGCGGTCACCGAAGCGGTCGCCGGGCGCAGTTCGGACTTGAAGGCAAACGGATCGGCCTTGAGCGGGAGCCTCACGCCATCGGGGCCGATGATCTCGTATTTATAGGGCCTGCCGGCGGCAATATCGGGGATGAACACCTCCCAGATGCCGGTGTCCCGGCGGTCGCGCATCGAATGGCGGCGGCCGTCCCAGTCGTTGAAATCGCCGACCACCGAGACGCGCCTTGCGTTGGGGGCCCAGACGGCGAAATGCACGCCGGTGGCGCCTTCGTGCTCGATGACATGCGCGCCGAGCTTGTCGAACAGCCTCAGATGCGAGCCCTCGGCAATGTAGTAATCGTCCATCGGACCGAGCACCGGGCCGAAAGAATAGGGATCGGTCAGCCACCAGTCGCCGCCGGCATTCCTGGCGTGATAGCGCAACGGCTGGCGCTTCCTGATCGACAGCTTGCCTTCGAAAAAGCCGCCATCGTCACGCCTGGACAGTTCACCAGCAATCATGCCGGTCAGCGTATAGGCGGTGACGAACTCCGCATGCGGAACGAAGCAGCGGGCAAACAGGTTCTTGCCGACCTCATGGACGCCGAGGACCGCAAACGGATCGCCGTGCGTGCCGGCGACAATCGCCGCGACATCGCTGGCCGGCGCCGATCCGTCCGGCCCGCTTGTCGCAGCGGTCGCGCGCGGTTTCCTCATCGGGCAGTGTCCCTCCCCGGGCACCAAATGTTTGTTTTAAGGTATAAATTCGGCGTTCGAACTCACACCCAGGACCACATCGTTCGTCGCTTCATGCAACCACATCAGGCAGGCACGTTCCAGATGTCTTTCGCGTATTGGCGGATCGTGCGATCGGAAGAGAACCAGCCGACGCGCGCAACGTTATGGATTGCCCTGGCGTACCAGTCCGGACTGTTGCGCCAGACGGCGTCGACGTCTCTCTGGCAAGCGGCATAGGCGTCGAAATCCGCCGCGACCATGAACCAGTCGCTGTCGTAGAGACCGTTGATGAGATCGCGGTAGCGGTTGGGATCATCGGGCGAAAAGACGCCCGATGAAACGGCCGCGAGCGCCTGCGACAGTTCGGAAGATGCCTCGATGACGGCACGCGGATCATAGCCATTGTTGCGGCGCTCGGCGACCTCCGCCGTGGTCAGGCCGAAGATGAAGATGTTGTCGTCGCCGACACACTCCTTGATTTCGACATTGGCGCCGTCGAGCGTACCGATGGTCAGCGCGCCGTTCAGCGCGAACTTCATGTTGCCGGTGCCCGAAGCCTCCATGCCGGCGGTCGAGATCTGCTCGGAAAGGTCGGCGGCCGGCATCATGATCTCGGCGAGGCTGACATTGTAGTTCGGCACGAAAACCACCTTGAGCAAGCCGCGAACGGCCGGATCACGGTTGATGACCCTGGCGACATCGTTGGCCAGTTTGATGATCAGCTTGGCGTTGTGGTAGCTGGGCGCCGCCTTGCCGCCGAAGAATTTCACGCGCGGCATCCAGTCACGCTCCGGATGCGAGCGTATCTGGTCGTAGAGCGCGACCGCCTCGAGGATGTTCAGGAGCTGGCGCTTGTATTCGTGGATGCGCTTGACCTGGATGTCGAACAGCGCCGAGGGATCGAGTCTGATACCGAGCCGCTCGGCGACGAGATTGGCCAACTTCACCTTGTTCTGCCGCTTCACGCCGGCGAATTTTTCGCGGAAAGCAGTATCGTCGGCAAAGGCATCGAGCCCCTTGATGGCCTCGATGTCATCCAGAAAGCGGTCGCCGATCGCCTCGCGGGCGAGTGCGGTCAGACCTGGATTGCACTGGATCAGCCAGCGCCGCGGCGTGATGCCGTTGGTCTTGTTGTTAATGCGGTCGGGATAAAGCGTGTGCAGGTCGGCGAATACCGTTTCCTTCATCAGCTCGGTATGAAGCGCGGAGACGCCGTTGATCGAATGCGAGCCGACGAAGGCGAGATTGCCCATGCGCACGCGGCGGTCGCCATTCTCCTGGATCAGCGAGATGCGGCTGATCTGCTCGCCGGAGAACTGGTTGGTGGCGCGCGCCTCGAGCAGCACCTGCGCATTGATGGCGTAGACGATCTGCATATGGCGCGGCAAAAGCCGCTCGAACAGCGGCACCGGCCAGCTTTCCAGCGCCTCCGGCAGCAGCGTGTGGTTGGTATAGCCGAAGGTGCGTTTGGTGGTGTCCCAGGCCTGGTCGAAATCCATGCCGTGGACGTCCATCAGGAGGCGCATCAGCTCCGGCACGGCGATCGCCGGATGGGTGTCATTGAGGTGGATTGCCGCCTTGTCGGGCAGCGACTTCAGGTCGCCATATTGACTGAGATGCCGCTGCACGATGTCCTGCAGCGAAGCAGTGGAGAAAAAATATTCCTGCCGCAGCCTGAGTTCCTGCCCTGCCATGTGGGAATCGGCGGGATAGAGCACGCGCGACAACGCGTCGGCCTTGTTGCTTTCGGCGAGTGCGCCGATGTGATCGCCAGCGTTGAACTTGTCGAGCAGGATCGGATCGACCGGCATGCCCGACCAAAGCCGCAGTGTGTTGACGCGGTTCCCCCGCCAGCCGACGACGGGTGTGTCGTAGGCAACGGCCAGCACATGCTCGGTCGGCTTCCAGACATGGCGTTCCAGCCGGCCATCCCTGGTGGTGACCGATTCCACCGAGCCGCCGAACCCGACCTCGAACGACCGTTCGCGGCGCTCGAACTCCCAGGGATTGCCGTGATCGAGCCAGGTCTCGGGCAATTCTACCTGCCAGCCGTCATGGATCTCCTGGCGGAACATGCCGTTGGCGTAGCGGATACCGTAGCCATGCGCGGGAATATCGACGGTGGCCATGCTTTCCATGAAGCAGGCGGCAAGCCGGCCGAGGCCGCCATTGCCAAGTGCTGCATCCGGCTCAAGCGTGGCGATGAGGTCGAGTTCCACACCCAGCGACGACAACGCCTCGCGCATGTTCTCCATCAGGCCGAGATTGGAGAAGGCGTCACGCATCAGGCGGCCGATGAGGAACTCCAGCGAGAGGTAATAGACGCGCTTTTCCTGCTGGGCGTAGGCCTCTTTCGTCGCCTGCATCCAGCGATCGACGATGCGGTCGCGCACGACCTTGATGGAGGCGGTCAGCCAATCGTACTGGGTGGCGACGGTGGTGTCCTTGCCGACCCTGTATTTGAGGGCCATCAAGACTTCCCTTGCGAGGGTCTTGGGATCGGGATTTTCAAGCAGTGGCGGGAGGGGATCGGATGTCATCGTGCGCGTCATGCTGCCTCTCGTGCGGTTGCCACGATCATACCGGCTTTCATCATTCATCCCAGCCCATGCTACCGCATTGCAGCAAACGTTCAATCGATTTAAGTCAGCCGGAGCCGACTTACCCAGCGGCAATTTGGCAGTTCAGGCCGCCAGCGCCGCCTCCGGCGGCGTCTTTGCACCGGTCATGAAGGCGACGGCATCGGACATTGTATGTTGTTTGGGATCGATGACGCACAGCCGACGACCCAGCCGATGGATGTGGATGCGGTCTGCCACTTCGAAGACATGCGGCATGTTGTGCGAGATCAGCACGATCGGCAGACCGCGCTTCTTCACGTCGAGGATGAGTTCCAGCACGCGGCGGCTTTCCTTGACGCCAAGTGCTGCCGTCGGCTCGTCCATGATGACCATCTTAGAGCCGAAAGCGGCGGCGCGCGCCACTGCCACGCCCTGGCGCTGGCCGCCCGACAGCGTCTCTACCGCCTGGCTGATGTTCTGGATGGTCATCAGGCCGAGTTCAGTCAGCTTGTCACGGGCGCGCTTTTCCATCGCCGGACGGTCGAGCATGCGAAGCCATTGGCCGACAAAGCCGGGCTTGCGTATCTCGCGGCCGAGAAACATGTTGTCGGCGATCGACAGCGCCGGCGACAGCGCCAGGTTCTGGTAGACGGTCTCGATGCCGGCTTCACGTGCTTCTATGGGTGACCTGAACAGCACCTGCTTGCCGTCGAGCTCGATCGTCCCCTCATCGGGAACGACGGCGCCGGAGATCGCCTTGATCAGCGTCGACTTGCCAGCGCCATTGTCGCCGATCACGGCGAGGATCTCGCCGGGATAGAGATCGAAGTCGCAATTGTTGAGCGCGGTGACACGACCATAGCGTTTGACCAGGCCGCGCGCGGTGAGAATGGGATGTTGGGTCATGGCTACACCGAAACCTTTCTGATCCACTGGTCGATCGCGACGGCGCCGATGATCAGCACGCCGGTGAGCAACACCTTCCATTGCGGGTCGGCGCCCAGCATGTTGAGGCCCATCGAGACGACGCCGACGATCATGGCGCCGAACAGCGTGCCCAGGATCGAACCGCGGCCGCCGAACAGGGAAATGCCGCCGATAACGGTCGCGGTGATGGCCTGCAGATTATAGTCGGTGACGGCTGCGGACGGCGAGATCGAGCCGTTGCGCCCGATCGATACCCAGGCTGCAAAAGCCGCGATCAGGCCAGCGAGCGTGTAGACCGCGATCAGCACTTTCTTGGTCTGGATGCCCGACAGCTTGGCTGCTTCGGGATCGTCGCCGACGGCATAGACATGGCGGCCCCAGGCCGTGTGGTTGAGCACGTACCAGAGGAGCAGAACAAGCAGGACCATGGCGATGACGCCGGCGGTCAGCACCGCCGAGCCGACCTTGAAGCTCAAGGCGAACAAATGAAGCAGGGGCGCCTGGACATCGACATCGGTATCGCGGATCGTCTCATTGGCCGAATAGATGAAGTTGGTGGCCATGACGATGTTCCAGGTGCCGAGCGTCACGATGAAGGGCGGCAGCTTCATGTTGGCGACCAGCAGTCCGTTGACCAGTCCGCAAGCCGCGCCGGCGGCAAGACCGATCGCTACGGCGAGCACGGTCGGTAAGCCGTAATTGACGGCGCAGTTGCCCATGATCACGGCTGAAATCACCATGATGACACCAATCGACAGGTCGATGCCGGCGGTGAGGATGACCAGGGTCTGGGCGGCACCCAGAATGCCGACGATTGCGATCTGCTGCAGGATCAGCGTCAGCGTGTAGGACGAGAAGAAACGCCCGCCAATGGTGAGGCCGAACACGATGATCGCCAGGACCAGAACGATCAGCGGCACCGCGGCCGGCGTCGAATGCAGAAAATGCTGGATGCGTCTGACCGCCGATTTATGCTCGTCAAACGCGGCAACGCTCGTGTCGCTGCCCGAGAGAACCTTCTCGAATTCCTGAGCTTGAGACATGTTTCCTCCCCGTAGGGTATCAGCCACGCGGCGACACCCGTCCACGCCTTTCCGGTCTCCTGCCGGGATTGTTCGCGGTCACGCGACAATCGTCCACCCGAAGCGGCCGGGGATCAAGACCGGCCGCTCCGTTTTTCGTTGCCGGTCAGGCCGGCATCAGCCCCAGCACTTGGCGAGGCCTTCCTTGGTGTCGATGGACTTCACGCCATTGGCCGGCTTGTCGGTCACCAGATTGACGCCGGTGTCGAAGAAGTTCTTGCCTTCGGTCGGCTTCGGCTTGGTGCCGTCCTTGGCGAAGTTGGCGATGGCCTCGATGCCGAGCGCCGCCATCTGCAGCGGATATTGCTGCGATGTCGCGCCGATGACGCCTTCGGCCACCGACTTCACGCCGGGGCAGCCGCCATCGACGGAGACGATCAGCACCTGGCTTTCCAGGCCGACGGCCTTGAGCGCCTGATAGGCACCGACCGCGGCCGGCTCGTTGATGGTGTGGATGACGTTGATGGTGTTATCCTTCTGCAGAAGGTTCTCCATCGCCTTACGGCCGCCCTCCTCATTGCCGTTGGTGACGTCATGGCCGACGATGCGCGCGTCATCCTCGTCGCCGATCTTGTTGGGATCCTTCACGTCGATGCCGTAGCCCATCATGAAGCCCTGGTCGCGCAGCACGTCCACTGTCGGCTGCGAGGGGGTCAGGTCGAGGAAGCCGATCTTGGCGTCCTTGGCCTTGTCGCCGAGCGTCGCGGCGGCCCAGGCGCCGATCAGCTTGCCGGCCTCCAAATTGTCGGTGGCAAAGGTCGCGTCGGCGGCGTCGATCGGATCGAGCGGCGTGTCGAGCGCGATCACCAGCAGGCCGGCATCACGCGCCTTCTTCACCGTCGGCACGATGCCTTTGGTGTCCGACGCGGTGATCAGGATGCCCTTGGCGCCGTCAGCGATGCAGCTCTCGATCGCCGCGACCTGGCTTTCGCTGTCGCCGTCGATCTTGCCGGCATAAGTCTTGAGGTCGACACCAAGCTCCTTGGCCTTGGCGGTCGCACCCTCCTTCATCTTGACGAAGAAGGGATTGGTGTCGGTCTTGGTGATCAGGCAGGCGCCGACACCGGCCGCGGATGCGGACGAGGCGAATGCCATCAGGCCCAGAGCAGCCGCCGCGAAAACGGTGGACTTCAACAGTTTTGTATTGGTCACGATTTCCTCCCAGTGGAACATTTCAGATGCCGGCCAACCGGCACCCCTCCGGCATCCAAGCAACCTCTCCCGGTACGGATGCCTGCCTCAAATGACACCAGACCGATCTCTCTGTCAATAATTAAATCACTCTTATTTATTATTGACAGCCTTGCGCCGTTCCCACATTCTGCCCCAAAAGCATTGAGGGGAAAGACGGGAGGAAACAGGGTGGAGACGGCCATTGCCAGGCATGGTTCGCCCGAGGCGAATGAGAGCCTTATTCACCGCGGCACCAACCAGAGCGGCATGCGGGACCACAATGAGCGGTTGGTGCTGTCGCTGGTGCGCCAGCATGGCAGCCTGGCGAAGTCCGACATCGCCCGCATGACCGGACTGTCGGCGCAAACCGTCTCCGTCATCATGCGCGAGCTGGAGGAGGAAAGCCTGCTGCTGCGGCAGGCGCCGCTGCGCGGCAAGATCGGCCAGCCCTCCATCCCCATGGCGCTCAATCCTGAAGGTGCCTTCTTCATCGGCCTGAAGATCGGCCGCCGCAGCGCCGAACTCGTGCTGATCGATTTCCTCGGCAATGTGCGTTCGATGCTGCAGCATTCCTACCGCTACCCTGCCCCGCGCGAGACGGTGGACTTCGTCACATCAGGCATGAAGAAGATGCGTGGCGAGCTTTCGCCCGCGCAGGACAAGCGCATAGCGGGGCTCGGCATCGCCATGCCGTTCGAGCTCTGGAACTGGGCCGATACCGCCGGCGCGCCGCGCGACGTCATGGACGAATGGCGCCATCGCGATATCCGCGCGGAGATCCAGTCGTGCTGCGATTTTCCGGTCTATCTGCAGAACGACGCCACTTCGGCCTGCGGCGCGGAGCTGGTCTTCGGCCAGGCAGGCGCCCCGCGTGATTTCGTCTATTTCTATATCGGCGCCTTTGCCGGCGGCGGCATCGTCCTCAACGGACGGCTCTTTGGCGGTCCGACCGGCAACGCCGGCGCGCTGGGCTCCATGCCGGTGCCCGGACCGGAGGGAAAGCCGACCCAACTGATCGACGTGGCCTCGATCGCCATGCTCGAAAAAGCGCTCAATGCGCGTGGCGTCGAGGCGTCGCATCTGTGGACGTCGCCCGAGGACTGGGGCGAGATCGGCGCCGAGCTCGACGACTGGATCACAAACGCCTCGCGGGCGCTCGCCTATGCCATCGTCGCGGCGTCGTCCGTCATCGACTTCGAGGCGGCGGTGATCGACGGCTGGATGCCGAAAGAGGTGCGCCGCAGGCTGGTCGACGCGGTCATCGCAACCATCGACACGATCGATGCCGAGGGATTGAAACTGCCAAACGTCCGCGAAGGCACCGTCGGCATTCACGCGCGCGCTCTCGGCGGCGCCAGCCTGCCACTATCCGAGCGCTTCCTGATCGGTTCGACCACGATTTCCAGGAGCATCTGAATGCTGATCGGAATTCCGGCGCTGCTTGGTCCGGAGCTTCTGGCGATCCTGCGTGCGATGGGGCATGGCGACGAAATCGCCCTGGTCGATGGAAACTACCCGGCCGAAGAGCAGGCAAGGCGGCTGGTGCGGGCCGACGGCCACCATCTCATGCCGGTGCTGGACGCCATATTGAGCGTGCTGCCCGTCGATGACGTCGTGCCGGAGGCGCTGTTTCGCGCCTCGGCCAAGGGCGATCCTTCGCTCGCCGATCCCGTGCATCATGAAATTGAAGTGCTGTGTGCAAAACGCGCGCCCGGGCGCAAGGTGGTTGCGCTGGCCGGTGCCGACTTCTATGCACGCGTCAGGGCCGCGCACGCCATCGTCGCGACCAGCGAACCCAGGCTTTACGCCAACATCATCATCCGCAAGGGCGTGATCCATCCGCCGGAGACGACAAGACAATGATCCTTTGCTGCGGCGAGGCCCTGATCGATATGCTGCCGCGCACGACGACGGAGGGAGAACGGGCCTTCGCACCCTATGTCGGCGGCGCGGTGTTCAACACCGCCATTGCGCTCGGTCGGCTGGGCGCTCCTGCCAGCTTCTTCTCGGGCCTGTCGTCGGACCTGTTCGGCGGCCAACTCCGCGAAGCGCTCGGGGCGAGCAAAGTCAGTTCCACCTATGCGCACACTTCGCCCCGGCCCACGACCCTCGCCTTCGTGCGGCTGAACGATGGCCAGGCAACCTACACTTTCTACGATGAGAACACCGCCGGGCGCATGCTGACCGTCGAGGATCTGCCGCAACTCGGTCCGGAGATCGCGGCCATGCTGTTCGGCGCCATCAGCCTTATTTCGGACCCGGCGGGCGCCGCCTACGAGGAATTGATGAAGCGCGAGCATGGTCGTCGCGTCATGATGCTCGACCCCAACATCCGGCCGAACTTCATCCCGGACAAGGCGAAGCATCTGAAGCGTATTCGCGAGATGATGGCGATGGCCGATATCGTAAAACTCTCGGATGAAGATCTTCACTGGTTCGACGAAGCCGGCTCGCACGAGGATGTCGTGCGCAACTGGCTCGACCGCGGCCCCAAGCTGATCGTCGTGACCCATGGCGCCGAAGGCGCCGTCGGTTACACCAGGGATCACATGGTCAGCGTGACGCCGCAAAAAGTCGAGGTGGTCGATACGGTCGGCGCCGGCGATACGTTCAATGCCGGCATCCTCGCCTCCCTGCACGAACAAGGCCTGCTGACGAAGGCGGCAATCTCCGGGCTATCGCAGGACGCTATCCGCAAGGCGCTGGTGCTTGGTGCCAAGGCAGCGGCGGTAACCGTGGCGCGGGCCGGCGCCAATCCGCCCTGGCGGCATGAGATCGCCTGAGCAGCGCTCCAGGGCAACGACTCCGAATTAACGGGTTCCCTGGAACCTTCCCGGCGCGCTGTTGATGAAGTGGTAAAGAAAAACCCGCCTGTGCGGCGGGTCCCTGGCGCAACTCAGCACCATAGGCAAAGATATAGCATAGTTGCCTTCACCCCGTCAAGAAAAAATTCCTATCCTCGGATAGCTGCGGCACAGCGGACTTGCCCTTCTCAGGCCTTGGGTGACCCAGGTTCGGGCCTCGGTAAAGGCCCAACATGGATTGAGCCGGTCGATCACTTTATGTTTCGCAGGGTCGACTCTGGGGTTATAAACCCGTAATTGCGCCCGACGAAGCCCGGATTTCCGGCGTCTGGCTGACCAGCACCGGGAAATCCGGTAACAGACCGCCATGACCGGGCAATCTGTCGCTCCGCGCGCCCGGCTTTCTCGGCAGGCGCAACTCTGATACCAGCGGGCCGAGGCTAGACCGCCTGGTTAAAAATCGTTTGAGGACGACATGCAGTTCATCGATCTTGGCGCACAGCGCGAACGAATCCGCGACCGGCTGAAGGCCGCGATCGACCATGTCGTTGAGGACGGCCGCTATATCCTCGGTCCCCAGGTAGCCGAATTCGAGAAAAAGCTCGCCGCCTATGTCGGCGTCAAGCATGTCGTGGCCTGCGCCAACGGCACCGACGCACTGCTTTTGCCGCTGTTCGCCGCCGGGATCGGCCCGGGCGATGCCGTGTTCGTTCCGAGCTTCACTTTTGCCGCCACGGCGGAAGTGGTAGCGCTCGCCAAGGCCGAGCCGGTGTTCGTCGACGTCGATCCCAACACCTACAACATCGATATCGCCAGCCTCGAGGCGGCGATCACGATGATCAAGAACGAAGGCCGGCTGAAGCCCAGGGCGATCATTCCGGTCGACCTCTTCGGCCTTGCCGCCGACTACGATGCCATCATGGCGATCGCCGATCGGGAGGGCCTGATGGTGATCGAGGATGCCGCCCAGTCGATGGGCGGTTCGGCGGACGGCAAGATGTGCGGGTCGTTCGGCACGGTCGGCTCGACCAGTTTCTATCCAGCGAAGCCGCTCGGCTGCTACGGCGACGGTGGAGCGATGTTCACCAACGACGATGCCTTGGCCGACAAGCTGCGCTCCTTCGCCTTCCACGGCAAGGGCGAGACGCAATATGACAACATCCGGGTCGGCATCAATTCACGGCTCGACACGCTGCAGGCCGCGATCCTGATCGAAAAGCTCGCCATTCTCGAGGACGAGATGGTTGCCCGGCAAACGGTGGCGAACCGTTATGCGGAAGGGCTTGGCGATGTCGTCACGGCAGCCCGCAACCTGGATGGCAGCCGCTCGGCCTGGGCGCAATACGCCATCGAGACGCCCAAGCGCGACGGGCTGAAGGCTCATCTCGGCGAAAAAGGCATTCCGTCGGTCATCTACTATGTGAAGCCGCTGCACGAGCAGATCGCCTATCGCGACTATCCGAGAACGCCGACCGGCCTTGCCGTATCCGAGCAATTGCCGAAGCGCATCCTGTGCCTGCCGATGCACCCCTATCTCAGCGAAGCCGATCAGGACCGGATCATCGAGACAATCCGCAACTATGTCGGATCGAACTCGGCGCAGGCCGCGGCCGAGTAACCAGCCGGCTTCAGGCGGGGCTTGCCCCTGCCCTGCCGCTGGCGATGAAATGCGGATTGGCGAAATCCGCATCGCCGCCCTGGTTTCGCTTGCCATACATCAAGGGCTGTCCGTCCAGCGTGCGCGTGATGCCGCCGGCGGCGCGCAGCACGGCATCGCCGGCTGCGGTATCCCACTCCATGGTACGACCGAAACGCGGATAAATGTCCGCTTCGCCATTGGCGACCAGACAGAATTTCAGCGACGAGCCGACAGAGACGATCTCGGCGACGCCTAGGTCGCGAATATAGGCTTCGGTTTCGGGCGTGTTGTGGGAGCGGCTCGCAACCACAGCCAGCGGCGTCGCAGCCGCTCTCACCGAAATCGGCCGGCGAGAAGCGATGCGGTAGTCGCCAACTATTTCGAGGCATTCCGCCCTCCCCGGCAGCCCGGAAAAGAAGCGCCCCGTGCAGGGCGCGAAGACGACGCCGACTTCGGGCACGCCATGACGGACAAGCGCGATGTTGACGGTGAAATCGGTGCGGCGATTGACGAATTCCTTGGTGCCGTCCAGCGGATCGATCAGGAAGAAAGCCCCGTCCAGGTCCGGCGGCACGATGCCGGCGGATGCTTCTTCCTCGGCCACGCAGGGAATGTCGGGAAAGGCGGCACGCAATCCGGCCAGAATGATCTTCTCGCTCTCGCGGTCCGCCTCGGTCACCGGCGAGGAATCTGATTTCTGGTCGACCGCGCAGCCGGCGTGGAACACACGCATGACCTCGCGGCCGGCCGCCAAAGCGAGCCCCTCGAAAATTTCGAGCATCGACCTGTCGTCAGATGCCGCCGCCATTGTCGTATTGGTCTTCGGCAATGTCACGCTCGTTCAGCCAGTGTTCCAGGGCATCTACCATCTCCTCGGCCGATTTGCCGAGTGTCTTCAGATGGATTTCCGGTTTTTCCGGCGCTTCGTAAGGCGAGTCGACACCGGTGAAGTTCTTGATCTCGCCATTGAGCGCGCGGGCGTAGAGGCCTTTCGGGTCACGCCTGGCGCATTCCTCGAACGGCGTGTCGACGAACACTTCGACGAACTCGCCTTCGGCCATCAATTCGCGGGCCATGCGCCGCTCGGCGCTGAAGGGCGAAATGAAGGAAACGATGACGATCAGCCCGGCATCGGCCATGAGGCGGGCCACTTCGGCGACGCGGCGGATGTTTTCGACGCGGTCGGCGTCGGTAAAGCCGAGATCGCGGTTGAGGCCGTGGCGGACGTTGTCACCATCGAGAATGTAGGTATGGCGCCCGGAGGCGAACAGCTTCTTCTCGAACAGGTTGGCGATGGTCGATTTGCCCGAGCCCGACAGCCCGGTGAACCAGAACACGGCGGGCCGCTGGTTCTTGATGTCGGCACGTACCCGCTTGCCGACATCGAGCGATTGCCAATGGATGTTCTCGGCACGGCGCAGCGAATGCAGGATCATGCCGGCGCCGACGGTGGCGTTGCTGATGCGGTCGATCAGGATGAAGGCGCCGGTGGTACGGTTCTCGGCGAAGGGGTCGAAAGCGATCGGCGTGCGCGTCGAGATGTTGCAGATGCCCACCTCGTTCATCTCGAGCGACTTGGCAGCTTCACGGGCAAAGTCATTGACATTGACCCGGTATTTCAGATCGGTGACGGTGGCGCTGGTCTGGTCGGTCTCGGTGCGCAGGATATAGGAGCGGCCCGGCAGCAGCGCATGTTCGTCGAACCAGACGATGTTGGCGGCGAACTGGTCGGCGACCTGCGGGCGTGCGGCAGGCGCCACCAGCATGTTGCCCCTGGAAATCTCCACCTCGTCATCGAGGACAAGCGTGATGGCCTGGCCGGCAACCGCCTGGGCAAGGTCGCCACCCTGCGCGACGATGCGCCTGACGCGGGAGGATTTGCCAGACTTGGCGACGACGACCTCGTCGCCTTGCGAGATCGCGCCCGAGGCGATCGTTCCGGCGAAGCCACGAAAATCGAGATTGGGACGGTTGACGTACTGCACCGGAAAACGGAACGGCAACTCGGCCGCGGCCTCGTCGACCGAAACGGTTTCGAGATGTTCGATCAGCGTCGGGCCGGAATACCATTCCATCCTGTCGGAGCGGCCGGTGACGTTGTCGCCGTAGCGCGCCGACATCGGGATCGGCACGATGGTCTCAAAGCCGAGATCGCGCGAAAACTGCTGATAGTCCTGCGTGATCCGGTCGAAGACCGCCTGGTCGAAATCGACGAGATCGATCTTGTTGACGGCCAGCACGATATGGCGGATGCCGAGCAGCGAGGCGATGATCGAGTGGCGCCTGGTCTGGCGCAGCACGCCTTGCCGCGCATCGATCAGCACGATCGCCAGGTCGGCGGTGGACGCGCCGGTGGCCATGTTGCGCGTGTACTGCTCGTGGCCGGGCGTGTCGGCGACAATGAATTTGCGCTTTGGCGTGGCGAAGAAGCGATAGGCGACGTCGATTGTGATGCCTTGCTCGCGCTCGGCTTCGAGGCCGTCGACCAGCAGCGCGAAATCGATGTCGTCGCCGGTCGTGCCATGCTTGCGCGAATCGCGTTCGAGCGCGGCGAGCTGGTCCTCGAAAATCTGCTTGGTGTCGGACAGCAGGCGGCCGATCAGCGTCGACTTGCCATCGTCGACGGAGCCGCAGGTGAGGAAGCGCAGCAGCGACTTCTTCTCCTGCGCCGCCAGATAGTCGCGGACGCCGTCGGTAGGTGCGAGGCTCTTTGCCATGATGTGGCGCATGGTCAGAAATACCCCTCGCGCTTCTTCTTTTCCATCGAGCCGGCTTCGTCCCGGTCGATCAGGCGGCCCTGCCGTTCGGAGGTGCGCGCGGTCAGCATCTCGCCGACGATGGCCTCGAGCGTGTCGGCTTCCGATTCGATGGCGCCGGTCAGCGGGTAGCAGCCGAGCGTGCGGAAGCGCACCAGCCGGTTCTCGACCGTCTCACCGGGGCGCAATTTCATGCGATCGTCGTCCTTGAGGATGAGCATGCCATCGCGTTCGACGACCGGCCGCTGCTTGGCGAAATAGAGCGGCACGATCGGGATGTTCTCCTGCAGGATGTACTGCCAGATGTCGAGCTCGGTCCAGTTGGACAGCGGAAAGACGCGGATCGATTCACCCGTGGCGATGCGGGTGTTGAAGATCTTCCACATTTCGGGGCGCTGGTTCTTCGGATCCCAGACATGCTGGGCGTTGCGGAAGGAAAAGATGCGCTCCTTGGCGCGCGATTTTTCCTCGTCGCGGCGAGCGCCGCCAAAGGCGGCATCGAAACCGTATTTGTCGAGCGCCTGGCGCAGCGCCACTGTCTTCATCACATGGGTGTGCGTGTTCGAGCCATGATCGAAGGGATTGATGTTGTCGCGCACGCCATCCTGGTTGACGTGAACCAGGAGATCGAAGCCGAGTTTTTGCGCCATCTGATCGCGAAAGGCGATCATCTCGCGAAATTTCCAGGTTGTGTCGACATGAAGGAACGGAAAGGGCGGCTTGGCGGGATAGAACGCCTTCATCGCCAGGTGCATCAGCACGGACGAGTCCTTGCCTACGGAATAGAGCATGACCGGCTTGGCGAAGGCGGCCGCGACTTCACGGAATATGTGGATTGACTCGGCCTCAAGCCGCTGCAGGTGCGTAAGCGCTGTTGTCATGGCCTGTCTAGCGTTCTCTCGTGCCTTCCGACAGAAGACCTGGCATCAAATCATCGAGCTTCGCGCCCGGTTCAAGCTTGCTTCTGGACAATGTTATTCTTGCGGGCGTTCTAGCAGATCGCCGCTGCCCAGAACAATGCAAGACGCGCCCGGCAAGGAGTGGTTCGGGAATGAATTTTCCATCCATGCGTCAAAATCCGGAAATTCCTGCTTGTCACGCCGGCGGCTGAGAAAATGCGGGGGAAAAAATTGCTTGATGAAAAGCACGCAGTCTCGCCGCGCCCAATCCGATCGTCTGTCAGCGGCTGCCGATTTTCGGTGGCAATCGGCCCTGATGCACTTTCAGGAAAAGACCCAAGCCGCTATACCGGCCACTGAAAGCGGGCAGATGCACGATGCGACACGGGCAATTTCGGCAGGGCTATGTTCGCCGCCGTCAGACAATCCGCCGTGTGAAGCGTCCGAGAATGGTGAGCCGCCCTTGAGCCAGCTTTCATCGATAAGGCAGCAATTCTCGCCCTCGCGGATCAATATCTATTTTTCCATCGCTTGCTTCTTTTTTCCACCGGTCCTGGGGTCGGCGGTGAGCTTCGTGTTCAACGGCGGCGGCCTGTGGTCGGTTCTTTTGATCGCCTCGAAAAAGAGGCGCTTCAACATCGACCGAGCGATGATGGCGCTCACGGTCGCGATCTATGCCTATTGCGCGGCAAATCTCCTGGCTTCGCTCGCCAACAACGCAATCGTCAGGGATGCGCCGCATCTCATTCCGCTCGTCACCTTCCTGTTTTTCCCCCTCTCCTATTCAACCTGGAGCATTACGCAGAAAACAACCCTTGTCCGGATCATCATCCTCAGCAGCATGGCCGCCTGTTTCGTCGCGCTGCTGTTGGCAATCATCCAGCAATATTGGATCGGGATGAGGGCGGAGGGCGGAGCGGGAAATGCGATCGTGTTCGCCACGGTCGTCTGCCTTGCAGTGATGGCCTGCGTGGCCGGTGCCCTGTCGGGCATCGAAAGACACAGGAGTGCGCTGATCTGCGCAGCGCTCGGCGGAACGATCGCCATCATCTATTCCGGCACGCGCATCATCTGGCTGGCGCTGCTGATTTCCGGCATTGCCGTGCTGTTGATCAACCAGCATTGGCTGAAAGGGAAGAATGCCGTCCGTCTGCTGCTTCTGCTGGCGGCTATCGGCGTCGCGGTCGCCGCTATCGGCTTCCATACGATATCCGACAGATTCGATTTTCTGCGCTCTGATTGGGACGCGCTTGGGGCGCACGGCAATTCCGACACCTCGCTTGGAATACGTGTTGCCCTTTGGGACATCGGCCTGAAGGCATTCCGCGACATGCCCTTGTTCGGACATGGAGTGGGTGCCAGTCGGCCTTTGATCAACCAAGGTTTTCAAGACCTGTTCGCGAAGTCGCAGGGCTACAACCATTTCCACAACGGTTTTCTGACCGCATTGGTGCAGGCGGGCATCCTGGGCGCCGTGACTTTGGCGGCGATCTTTGTCGTCGCCGCCAGAAACGCCGCCCGGGTCTTGCGCAACAGCGCCGACCCGATCGAGCGCTTTGGCGCCACCATGGTCGTCGTCCTGGTGATCACTTATCTGACGGCCGGAATGACGGGCATCCTGATCGGCCAAGACATCCTGGACTCGGTATTCATGGTCTTCCTGGTGTCCGGGACCTATCTTGCGTCGGGCCGCCAGGCCCCGTTGCCGGAAGAGATGCCACATCCGCCAGTCACGCAATAACGGCTCCGGGCAAGGCAATGAAGGTCTTGGTCACAGGCGCATCGGGCTTCATCGGACGTCTCGTCGTGCAAAGGCTTCGCGAGGCGGGCGTGGAGGTTCGCCTCGCCTCGCGCTATCCCGAAAGGCTTGGTTCGGGCAGCGACATCGTCGCCTTGCCGCGTTTCGATGCGCCGGCCGAGGCCTTTCTTGCCGTTACTCGTGATGTCACGGACGTCGTTCATTGCGCCGGCCTGAACAATGATCAAGGCGGGGCCACCCAAGCCGACTACCGAGCGGCCAACGCGGAGTTGAGCGCTCGGCTGGCGCATGCCGCTGCCATGCAGGCAAGCGGACGCTTCATCCAACTGTCATCGGTCCGGGCCGTGATCGGCGCCCGCGTCAGTGCAACGATAGACGAGCATACGGTCCCCGATCCGCAATGCGCCTACGGGCGCTCGAAACGCGAGGGCGAGATCAGGGTCCTGGACGCCTATGCATCGCACGGCCGCGCCGACGCCGTCGTGCTGCGCCTGCCTGCCGCCTACGCAAGCGGCATGAAAGGCAATCTGGCGATGCTGCTACGCCTCGCCGATACGAGCCTGCCGCTGCCGACGGGTATTCTGACAGGAACCCGCTCGCTGGTGTCGGCCGACGCAGCGGCGCAAGCCGTGCGGCATTTGTTGTCTCATCCGGGGCCGCTTAGCCCTGCCTATTTAGCCAGCGACGTGTCTCCGGTGTCGATGGCGGCCGTCGTAAGCGCCTTCCGTAAGGGACTTGGGCGGCCGGCGCGCCTGACTGCCGTACCGGCCAGCCTGATGCGGATGGCCGCGGTGGCGCTAGGCAAGCGGGCGTTTTGGGAGAGCATGACGGCGACACAGATATGCGACCCTTCCTTGCTCATCTCGCAGGGCTGGCTGCCGGAAACAGCGACGCTTGATCGTCTAAGCGAAATCGCGGCGCGCAGCAGGCAAGCTCAACCTGGATAAATCGTCGCGAGCAGGATGCGAAGATCAAGGCCGATCGACGCGACCTTGAGATAGTCGGCATCGGTTTCGGCCAATAGGGCCGGGTCCGACATGTCGATGCCCTTGACCTGTGCCAGGCCGGTGATGCCGGGAAGCGCCGATGAAACGCCCAGCCGTCGGCGGCACTCGATCAGCTCGGTTTGCGTCGGCAGACAGGGACGCGGTCCGACCAAGCTCATCTCGCCCTTCAGAACATTCCAGAACTGCGGCAGTTCATCGAGCTTGAACTTCCGCAGGGTCTTTCCGGCCGGCGTCACGGCATTCGCCGGCGCCTCGTGCGAAGGCAAGGAGGGCGTGCCGACATACATCGTGCGCAATTTGTGACAGCGAAAGAGCACGCCATCGCGGCCAACCCGCGTTTGAGAAAAGATGGCCGGACCGGGCGACGATATACGAACAGCCAGGACAGCGAGCGCCAGGACGGGCGACGTGACCAGGAGCAGCAGCGCCGCGCCGGCAAGATCGAAGATTTGCTTGGCTGTCTTCATGAACCGCCGATAGTGCTCGTTGCCCAAACCAAAGACGAAAATACGAATCCGCTCGACGTAGCATGAGGCTATCGTTCGACCAAGCTCGACCCCTCGCCTGCTCAGATGCGCCCGCAGAGGAATGCCAGCCAGCGCCCCAGGGTCCCGAAGGTCCGCCGATAAATGCCGCTCTTGCGCAGGCTGCTCAAGCGCCGAAGAGGGCCAGCGTCTTTTGAAGCATCAGTTCGCCTGCCCGGCCGCTTTCGGGATCACGGCCTCAGGCACGTCCCCTCTTGCCTTCTTGGTATGGTCAAGACCCGCAAGCACAGTGAGCGAGGATGCCTTGTCCTGGCTCTTCACGGATTGCTGCAGGGCCGCAAGCGCCGCCTGGACATCGGACCATTCCGCGACATCGGTGCTCAGGCCAAAGATCTTCGAAATGCCGAGTTCGACCAGCTCCTCATCCTCACCGTGCAACGTTTCATGGAGTTTTTCACCCGGCCGGATTCCGGTGAAGCGAATGGGGATGTCCGTGTATGGGCTTTTTCCGGACATGCGGATCATGGTCTCGGCAACTTCGAGGATCGGCACCGGTTTGCCCATGTCGAGCATGTAGACGGCGTAGTCGTCGCCGGCTTGCCGCGAGGCGGCATCGGCCGCCGACATGATGACGAGGTCGACGGCTTCGGCCACGGTCATGAAATAGCGCGTCATGCGCCGGTCGGTTATGGTGACCGGACCCCCGGCCTCGATCTGCGCCTGGAATATGGTTGCGACCGAGCCATTGCTGCCAAAGACATTGCCGAACCGAACGGCTATGAACTTGGTGGCGGGGCGCCGTGCGCCGGGCTCGCCGGCGGGCGTTTCATGCAAGGCGCTGACGATCTGTTCGGCCGCCCGCTTCGTCAGGCCCAGCACGGATGTCGGATCCACGGCCTTGTCGCTCGAAATAAGCACGAATTGCTTGACGCCGCATTTGGCGGCAACCTCGGCGCAGACAAGCGTTCCGAAGACATTGGTCTGGATGGCCGAATCCCAGTTTTCCTCGAGCAAAGGCACATGCTTCAGTGCCGCGGCGTGGAAAACGATGTCCGGCTTGAACTCGGTGACGACACGCGTCATCTGGCGCCGGTCGGCGACATCGACAATGCGGACCTTGAGGCGGTCGTGGTCCTTCTCTTCGACATATTGGCTCAACTGGAAAATGCCGAACTCGGAATTGTCGGCGACCAGCACCGCCTCCGCGCCCAGTTCCAGTGACCTCTTGACCAGGGTGCGGCCGATGGAACCGGCGCCGCCGGTGACCAGGACGCGCTTGCCGCCGACGAAGGCCCCGATGCGTTCGATGTCGGACGGAACCGTGGGGCGGCGCAGGATCGTTTCCATCTCGACCTCGTCGAGAACGAGCTTTCCTTCCTGACCAAGCTGCGAAAGCCCTGAGAACTGCACCACCGCTATGTCGCCTTGCCGGGCAACACGGACGAGCTCCGAATACTCCTCGATCTCATGTTCGGCGCCGCTGCCGAAAATCAGCAGGTCCAGGCTCGTCGTACCCTTGGCGTATTCTTCCAGCACCTCGATCAGGCGGGGGCGGGTGGCCACCACGGGAACGCCCTGGATCCGAGTGCCCTGCGGAACACCGTGCTCAATCGCCATGACACCGGCGATGGAATAATCCGCGGGTTGCGCCGTGCGCGTGAAGCGAATGATCAAGTCGGCCTCGCCGAGGCGGCCGACGAACAACGCTTGCTTGACTTGCGTCTTGTCGGTCTTGCGGTTCAGGATACCCCAACTCGCACCGTCGCGCAGGAAACGGTAGAACAGCCGCGGCGCCGAGATGATGGTGAAAGAGACGAGGAAGAAGACGATAAACTGACGCTCATTGAGGCCTGCGACCGGCTGGAAAGCACGAACCACCAACGAAGCGCCATAAAGAACTAGCGTCAAAATCGAGCAGCTCTTGAGGATGTTGAAAAAATCCGGCGTCGAGGCAAAGCGCCAGACCGTGGTGTAGAGCCCGGAATATCTGAACAGAAGATGGCTTATGAGGACGATACTCGCCCAGGTAGCAAGACCCTCGCGGGAGAATGCATCAAACGAGAGATCCGAGCGCGACAAAACCAGGCTGAGCGCTACCGCGACCAAGACCATAACTACGTCCTGGACCATGATGAAGGCGCGCCGCATTCCCGGCCTGAGTCCGAAGACAGCTTCGAGGTAAGAATTCATAGAACGGCACTAGACTCCAGGCTCTCGGCTATAGGCACCGGCAAAGTGCGGACACCAAGATCATTCGCCGCCCCTTCAACGCACCATCTCCGGCCCCGCCGTCCTGTGTATCGCATACTGCGGGGCTGAGATCATAGCCAGATGTTTTTTTCAAACAACGCTTGGTTAAGCTGACGCTTATGTTTATTTCAATTCGGAGAACAACGCTAGGTCGTAAGGACAGGCCGATAGTTCCCTTCCAAGGGGCACGGCCTCCGATACAGCGCGGCATTCAACCTTCTTGCGAATGCGTTGCCATGACCGTCACAATGGTTGTGAATGGGTCTTTTTTGCGATTCATCGGAGTCATCCGGGAATCCTGTGAGCCAAGCCCCGGTCCCAACCGGGCAATTGAAATGCCCGAAAGCAGCGCGAGTTGCAGTTGACCTTGGATGAAGGAACATCAAGGCAATGCGCCGGATGCACTTCGAATTCGTTTCAAGCTGATCCCAACGAGCACATACGGCCGAATGGGAAGACCTTACGCGTTTCGCTTCAAACGGGCGATATCGGCGTCCACCATTTCGGCAATCATCTCTTCGAGCGTGATGTTGGTGCTCCAGCCAAGCTTGGCCTTGGCTTTGGCGGGATTGCCGAGCAAAACTTCGACCTCCGCCGGACGGAACAGCGCCGGGTCGATCTTGACATAGGCATCAGGATCGAGGCCGACATGGTTGAAGGCGATACGGATCATGTCACGCACTGTCGTGGTGCGTCCGGTGGCCACGACGAAGTCATCAGGCTTGTCCTGCTGCAGCATCAGCCACATCGCTTTCACGTAATCTCGGGCATGCCCCCAATCCCGCTTGGCGTCGATGTTGCCCATCTTGAGCTCGTCTTGCTGGCCAAGACTGATGCGGGCGACCGCATGCGTAACCTTGCGGGTAACGAATTCTTTGCCGCGGAGCGGCGATTCGTGATTGAACAAAATACCTGAAGAAGCGTGCAGATTGAAGCTTTCACGATAATTGATCGTTATCCAGTGTCCATAGAGCTTGGCGACCGCATAGGGCGAGCGCGGGTAGAACGGTGTCGTTTCGCTCTGCATCTCTTCCTGGATAAGGCCGAACATCTCCGAAGACGAAGCCTGATAGAAACGCGCTTCCGGACATTCGAGCCGAACACATTCGAGCACGTTGGTGACGCCAAGAGCGGTTATCTGGGCAGTGAGAAGCGGTTGCTGCCACGACGAATGGACGAACGACTGCGCGGCAAGATTATAGACCTCATCGGGCCTTACCAGCTTGAAGGTGCGCATGAGGCCGGCAAGATCGCTAAGGTCGCCGTCGACGAAATGGACGTCGTTCTCGATGCCAAGCCAGCGCAACCGATGGTCGGTAACTTCCGCATGGCTGGACCGGCGAACAAGTCCATGGACTTCATAGCCCTTGCCCAGTAGTAACTGCGCGAGATAAGCTCCGTCCTGGCCGGTAATGCCCGTAATCAATGCCTTTTTCAACGACTACTCCCAGAAAATCGACTGCTATTCATGCCCCTCCCATAGGGCATCAATACAGGGTTGTCCACTTCCGAACACCCCGCAATTCATGGTGTTTGGCAGTGTGCACAAGACACGACGTTAGCGGTTTCCACCGTCTCGCCGAAGCCCCACCGGGATTTGCCGAAAGCATTTTCGAATCGCGCCGAAGGCTATGCGGACGTCATGCGAATCATCGTTCGAACGCAACGCCGTCCAGGTGCGTGTTACAATGAAAATCGGCATCGACGCCCGCAACCTGACCGCATCGTTCAGCGGCATCGGGCGCTATCTCATAGAGATGGCCCGGCATTTGTCGTTGGCCGGCCACCAGCTCATTCTCTATATGCCCTCGCCACCAGCTCAGCCGCTGCCCTCCGATTTCATCGTTACGTCGCGAGTCGACGCGCCAGCACGTACCAGCGCGATCCAACGGCATATTTGGGGACAGATCACCCTTCCCCGGCAGATAGCCGAGGACAAGCTGGACGTGTTCTGGGGGCCGGCTCATCGCCTGCCGTTGTCGATGCTGAAAACGGTTGCCAGGGTAGTCACCATCCATGACCTGGTCTGGTACTATCATGGACAGACCATGCGCCGCTCGGGATGGTTGGCAGATCGCCTGTTGATGCCGCGCGCCATAGCGACAGCGGACATCGTTGTCGCCGATTCGAACGCGACGGCCGACGCGCTTCACGACGTGCTGGCGGTGCCCCACGCCAAAATGCGTATCGTCTATCCCGGCACGACCGCCGACGTGGCGGCAAACTCAACAACGCCCTCCCTGCCCAAGGGTCTGGACAGACCTTTTGTGCTTTTTGTCGGCACACTCGAGCCCCGCAAAAATCTTGAACGCCTGCTGATGGCCTACGCTGCGCTTGCTCCGGAGCTTCGTCGTGCATGCCCGCTGGCAATCGCCGGCGCGCCCGGCTGGCGGCAGCGCAATGTCGCCGACTTGGTTGCTGAACTCGACCTTATAGGATCCGTGAAAGTGCTAGGCTTCGTTTCCGAGGCGATGCTGGACAGCCTGTACCGGCATTGCCGGTTTGTTGCCTTCCCCTCGCTCTATGAGGGATTCGGATTTCCGATCATTGAGGCAAACCGGGTCGGCAAACCCGTTTTGACTTCGGCCAATTCGTCGATGATTGAGGTCGTTGGGGGCGCCGGAGTGTTGGTCGATCCTTTCGACATCAACTCGATCGCCGATGGCCTTTTTCGTCTTCTTACCGACGAGCCGCTCTACGAGACGCTGTCGGCGCGAACTCAGCCCAATGCGGCGCGGTTTGACTGGGCCAACAGTGCCCAAAAGCTGGTCGACTGTTTCCAGCAGGCGATGGCACAACGCGCGGACCGTACATGATACGGGTCCTGCATTTTTTCAAAACCTATGTTCCTGACAGTTTCGGAGGCGTCGAGCGCGTTATCTGGACCATAGCAGAAGGTGCTGCCCACCACGATGTTCAAAGCGACGTTCTCTCGCTCAGCAGATCGTCCGAAACCGCAGCAATGGTGGCCGGTTCACATTTCGCGCACAAGGCCAAGCTCGATTTCTATGTCGCCTCCACCGGCCTTTCGATCAACGCGTTCGGCCGTTTCAAGAAACTTGCCGAAAACGCCGACATCATCCACTACCACTTCCCGTGGCCGTTCATGGACCTGGTGCATCTGGTCAGCCGGGTCAATAAACCCAGCGTCGTCACCTACCATTCTGATATCGTCAAGCAGCGCCTTCTGATGCCATTCTACAGGCCGCTCATGCTCGCCTTTCTCAACCGCGTGGATGCGATCGTCGCGACCTCGCCCAACTACCTGGCGAGCAGCCCTGTTCTGCAGCGCTACGCGGCCAAAACCACGGTCATTCCAATCGGGCTCGATGATCCCGCGATACTGGCTCCCAACCCAGCACTGGTCGAGCAATGGCGCGCGCGGGTGGGATCAGGCTTTTTTCTCTTTTGCGGTTCCTTGCGTTACTATAAGGGCCTGCAGTTCTTGATCGAAGCCGCGCGGCAGAACCGGTTGCCGGTCGTTGTCGCCGGCAACGGCGATATGGCGTCGGCCGTGGGTGACGCCAACCTTCCCAACATCGTTCACGTGCCCGAATTTTCCGATGCAGACAAAGCCGCCTTGCTGCACCTGTCACTGGCCTTCGTGTTTCCGTCCCATGTCCGCAGCGAGGCGTTTGGCCTGGCGCTGGTCGAAGCGGCGATGGCCGGGCGGCCGATGATCAGCTGCGAACTCGGCACCGGAACAAGTTTCGTCAACCGCGACGGCGAAACCGGGATCGTCATTCCACCAGCCGATGTGCCTGCCCTGGATCGGGCCATGCGCGCGCTTTGGACCGACCGGGATGCTGCCCGCCGCATGGGCGACGCGGCACGGGTGCACTATCAGGCGCACCTGCGGGCAGGCGCCATGATCGACAGCTACGTTACGCTCTATCGAAATCTGCTCGGATGATCCTGAATTGACGATCCCGGGCATCAGGCCGGAGAGCAATCGCTGACGCTTTGCCGCACGCTATAGCATCCACCGGCTGGCGGTCTCAGCCAGCAGAGGGCCGAACCGGAGGAGTGGCTGTTGCTGCCGCGGGCGCCCGAGTTGACAAGAATGCCTTCGACGGATGCCGGCTCCATTTTCAGCCGACGCGGTTGACGGATGTCGTCGTGCCATAGTAGCTCAGTTCGCCGCTATAGATACGCCATTTCCCGTTCCTTCCAGCTGCCATGGACCGACATGAGCGACCTCAAATTTGGTACAAGTGGGCTGCGTGGGTTGGTCACCGATCTGACCGATGCGGCTTGCCAACGATACACAAGCGCGTTCATTGTCCACCTGCGCAGCATAGGAGCGACTAGGCAACATGGTCCGATTCTGGTTGGACAGGATTTGCGGGCCAGCAGCGCCCGGATCGCCGCTGCCTGCCTCGGAGCCATTGCCGAACAGGGATTTACGCCGCTGAATTGCGGGCATTTGCCGACATCCGCGCTGGCGCTCGAGGCTGCCCGAATAAGGCGGCCGGCGATCATGGTGACCGGCAGCCACATACCCGACGATCGCAATGGCCTGAAATTCTATCGGGCAGAAGGCGAAATCGACAAAGCGGACGAGGCCGGCATAATCGACCAGCTTGACGACGGATCGACCACGCGCCGCGACACTCCATCAGCCCCTATCAGTTCCGAAGCCTCCTTCAGCCCGGAAGCCTTGGATCGCTACAAGCAACGCTATGCCAACCTCGCAAGCCATGTCGATTTGTCCGGTCTGCGGATAGCGGTCTATCAGCACTCCTCAGTCGCGCGCGATCTTCTCGTGGAGGTGCTTTCCAGTCTCGGTGCCTCCTGCATTCCATTTGGCAGGGCGGAAGCCTTCATTCCAGTCGACACGGAGGCTGTTCGACCGGAAGATGCGGCGTTGGTGCGTGAGACCTGCGCTTCAATGCGCGTCGATGCCGTCGTCAGCACCGATGGGGATGCCGACCGCCCCATGATTGCAGACGCCAGTGGTGCATTTGTGCGCGGCGATGTCATCGGCATTCTGACTGCTCGCTGGCTGGGCGCCGATGCAGTCGTCACGCCCGTCACGTCCACCTCCGCAATCGAAGCGTCCGGCCTCTTTGCATCGGTAAAACGCACGCGGGTTGGCTCGCCTTATGTGATCGAAGGCATGGTGCGCGCTTCAAAAGAAGGTTCGCGCCTTGTCGTTGGCTTTGAGGCCAATGGCGGCGTATTGCTTGGCTCCAATATCGACTGTGACAGGTTCGTGCTGAGCGCGCTGCCCACTCGCGACGCCTTTTTGCCGATCATTGCCGTCCTGGCGTTGGCGCAGCAGAACAAGCGAAGCGTGGCTGCACTGGCAGCCGATCTGCCGCCCCGGTTCACAGTCAGCGACAGGCTCAAGAACATTCCATCGCAGAAGAGCGCTCCCCTCCTCGCCCGGCTGGCTGAAAGCCGGTCATACGCCGCCGACTTTCTTGCCGATTTCGGCGACTTGGCTGGCACGGACACGATGGATGGCGTTCGGATGACACTTGAGAATGGCGACACAGTCCACTTTCGCGCATCCGGAAACGCTCCGGAGTTGCGTTGCTATGTAGAGACCGGCGATGCCGAACGCTCCAAGATGATCCTGCAATCCGGCCTAGAGAGAGCGGCGGCGGCAGTGGCACAATCGTAATCCAAGGTGACTGCGAAAATAACAGGCCGTGGAGAGAAGCGAAATTGCGCTTGCCTTGCGCATTTTGCTGCCTAAAACGCTCCATTGTCTTCGATGAGGAATATGTATGTCCGGATTGATCGTTCCGATTATTCTTGCTGGCGGCCAAGGCACGCGCCTCTGGCCGATGTCGCGCTCGGCGCGGCCAAAGCAGTTTTTGCCACTGTTGGGGCCGCACAGCCTGTTTCAGGAATCGCTGAAGCGGGTCGCTGACACGCGCTATGCCGATCCGATCGTTATCACCAACAATGAATATCGGTTTCTCGTCGCCGAGCAGGCAGCCGAGGTCGGATGTGAACTCTCAGGCGTCTTGCTGGAACCCGTCGCCCGCAATACCAGCGCCGCGATCGCCGCGGCGTCGCATTTCGCGGTTCAAAAGTTCGGCGAGGACGCGGTGGTCCAGATCATTCCGTCCGACCACTCCATTGTTGTCGACGAAAGCTACTGGACTGCCGTCGATACGGCGGCGACTGAAGCCCGCAGCGCCAGGCTGGTGACATTTGGGATCACGCCGACGCGGCCAGAAACAGGTTTCGGCTATATCGAGACCGGCAAGGAGCGCTCCGCCAGCGTCCATGAAGTGGCGCGGTTTACGGAAAAGCCAGGCATTGAAGAAGCTCAGAGAATGCTCGCCTCAGGCAAGTACCTCTGGAATTCCGGCATGTTCATGTTTGGGATAGAAACCTTCCTTTCCGAGCTGGAAAAATTCTCACCCGAAATTTCGGCCGCTACGCGGGATGCGGTCGATAAATCGGTTGTCGACCTGGATTTCGTGCGCCTGGACAGAAAATCGTTCGAGGCCTCTCCCAGCATTTCGATCGACTACGCTGTTTTTGAAAAATCTTCGATTGTATCGATTGTTCCCGTTGATTTTTCCTGGTCCGACATGGGCAGCTGGGACGCCGTCTGGACAGCAAGTGAAAAGAGCAGCGACGACAATGTCATTGTCGGCCGCGTCGGCCTTTCGTCTACGCAGCGATCGTTGGTCATTTCGGAGAAGGCTTATGTCGCGGTGCACGGGCTTGACGATGTCGTCGTCGTTGCCAGCGAAGACGCGATTTTCGTTGGGAAATTGTCGGATGCGCAAAGTGTTGGCCGTATTGTCAGCGAGCTTAGAGCGTTGCCGGAGACGTCGCACCTTACAGAGATCCACCGCACTGCATACCGCCCTTGGGGCGGCTATTCTTCCGTTCTGAACGGTGATCGTTTCCAGGTGAAGCGGCTTTTCGTCAAGCCCGGCAAGAAGCTTTCCCTGCAAAAGCATTTTCACCGGGCCGAGCACTGGATCGTTGTTTCAGGTACAGCCGAAGTGACGATCGACGGTACGATTTCGATGCTGACGGAAAATCAATCCATCTACCTTCCGCTTGGATGCACGCACAGGCTGGCGAACCCCGGCAAGATCTTGCTCGAACTGATCGAGGTGCAGACCGGATCCTATCTGGGCGAAGACGACATCGTTCGCATCGAGGACGAGTTTGGCCGGGTTTGACGGTTTGCGGTTGAACCAGATCGGCGCCCGTTCATGGGAATCTGACGCCACTCTATCTCCTACTTGAGCATCGGAATCATCCGAAAAAGATTCGCACTTTTCAGTCCGATGCTCTGGATTTCAGGTCAGCATTTGCGCCAGGACATCGCGAACGGGCAAAGGCGGAAGACGGTTTGGCAGCAAGCGGTTAAGCTTTTCGACAGAGCCGACAAGGTGCCACACCTCATTCTTGCGCGTGAATTCCGGCGCGGCTTCTATCTCAATTTTGTGGCCTGTCAGGCCGGTCAGATCCTCCAGGAGCTCGCGCAGCTTCGTTCCGCGTCCCGAACACAGATTGACGACTTCACCGAAAGTGGCTGGCGCCCCGATCGCCTCGATCAGGATCGAGCATGCCGCGTCGAGGTTGATATAATCACGGATGACATCGACATTGCCGAGACGCACGACAGGCGCACGCCGGATGAAATGGTCGACCAGCTTGGGAACGATGAAGTCCGCCCGCTGCCCTTTGCCGATGACGTTGAATGGCCGCACGATGGTGATGTCGTGCCGTTCGGCGGCCAGAAAGGTCAGCCGTTCGGCAACGAACTTGCTCAGTCCGTAGTGATGGACCGGCAAAGGCGGCATATCCTCGCTGAGCACATTGGACGGCTGGTTGCCATAGACGCCGGCCGTGCTGACAAAGATAAGCCGTGTGCGCCGCCCGAGACGGTCGACGGCCTTGATCAGGCGCTCGGTGCCCAGCGCGTTGATCTCGTAGTAGGCGCTTGCTTCGTTGCCCGTGACCGTGGCAAGCGCCGCCAGGTGAATGACGATATCCGGATTGGCATGGGCCACCGCTGCCCATACCGCTTCAGCGCTCTCAAGGGAAAAAGCGGGACCTTGTTGAAAGGGCTCCGCGCCGGAACTCGCGCCATACACCGTATGCCCCTGCTCTCGAAGCAACATGCACAGGCGGGTGCCGATGAAACCCGAAGCCCCGGTAACGAGTATTTTGCTCACGAAGTGACTGCCTCATTATTGTCATCACAAATGACCGCACTCCGGCGCAAATGGCCCGAACGCCGCGCTCCTGTCTGGCACGAACCAGCGCGCGAATTCAATGCGTATTCCCTGAATCGAGCAGGTGACGCCTCATCGCCGGAACGGGCGCGGCCGATGTTCTGAACATCCTGACGACCGCCGGCTACGATAGGGTTCTCGGAGATCATTGGCATCGGACAGCAGGTTGGCTCCAGCACAGTGTTCACCTTCGACACCAACACCTCGATCACTTTCGCCGAGCCATCTCATCGCCGACGATTTCAAGTTTGTCTAGACTGGCAAAGTTGGTCATGCTACGCCCCGCGTCTGGATGGGTTACTGATCCTGCAGCTCTTTGCCTAGGGCGATCCACCATTCATCCATGTGGGTCAGTCCGGTGCAGTTGTTGGATATTTCGCCGGGCGTGACCAACCACAATCAGCTTTTTCCGTCGAATTGAGTTGGTGAATTGCTGGTTGCTGGTTTATGGGCGCACAAGGCTCTCGCGATCATGCCGGGTAAGATGAATGGCGTTTGAAGTTCTTTTTGCGGTGTACTCCTGCGCTCTTTATGCGTTGGCGCTGCCTGTCGCCACACTATTCAATCGCTGGGCCAAGGTAGAACCGTCCGGCGGAAAGGCGTTTTCTCATCCTTTGGAGGCTGTGCGCGGCATCGCAGCTATGATGGTGTTCACCACTCACTCCATGATGTATTTTGGAAACCTCATACCAGGCTCCCCAATCCCTTCATTCCCGGGTGCAGTTGGGGTTATCCTGTTTTTCTTTTTGACTGGCCATCTGTTCTGGTCGCAGGTTTTGACGGGTAGCTTTAACTACACCACATTCTTTCCCAAGCGTCTGAGAAGACTGGTTCCCGCGGCGACGGTCATGGTTGGCACGGTGATGTTTTTTGACTGGCTTGTCCTTGCCAGGATGCCTAGCCTCACCTTCGATCACATCATGCTGCTCGTCCGCAATCTTGCCTTTGGTTTCGGCGGAACAAACGACGTTTTTTTCCCGGAGACGGTGCAACGTATCAATGTCATATGGTCGCTCAAATGGGAGTGGCTATTTTACCTTTGGCTGCCCTTGGCATCCTGTTTCAAATCCCTGCCTGCGATCACCGGCTTTCTCATATTTCTGATAATGGTCTTCATGGATCCGCGGCAGATTGTCGGGGGAAATTCCGACGCAATTTTCCTGCTTGCGTTCTTCCTTGGTGGACTAATGTCCTACGCCGACAGATTGAAGCCGCAAGTGTTGGATACGCTTGGGAGGATATTGGCGTCACCTTACTTCGCCATATTATGGATTGCCGTTATTGCACTTTATATCCGGGGCCTTGATGTTCCGATCGCGCCCGTCCGCAGCATTCCTTTGCTGCTGGTGTCATTTGGCATATTCCTCTATTTTTGGGCCAGCAAACACAATCCTCAGAAATGGATCTTTGCGCCGTCCGTCCAGCTGATAGGCAAGATTAGCTATTCTCTTTACCTGTGGCATTTGGTCATTAATTGGTATGTCATCAAGGTATCCGCCAAACTGTTCAATACAAGCTCGATTTTTGCCTATATGACGTTGAGCGCAGTAATGCTTGTGATTGCCGTGGCTGTCGCGATGGCTTCATACATTGTGGTCGAAAGACCATTCATGACCCGCAAGCCTTCGACCGTGCCGGAAACGAAGAGGGTAGATGTGCCGGAGCGCCTATACATAGGCGAATAGAGAATTCGCCACATTCACCAAGATCGAAATCAAAATTCCAGCCGGTGAGACAAGATCGGGCGGCGAGCTAAATTCGACACAATCAACGACTACAGGTTCTGGCAGGGCACTTCCGCGCGGATTCCGCTCTGCCGGACTGTTCTTGTTGAACGAACCCAAGTGCGGGCATGCGGAAGCATTCAATGAAAAAAATTGCAGTCGACAAAGGCTTGCCGCCGATCTTCATCCACTCGTCCTGGCGTTCGAGCAGTACCTACGTCTACTCGCTGTTCCGCAAGCAGACCGAGCTCTACTACGCATTCCAGGAGCCGCTGAACGAAGTGGCGTTGTTGGGGCAGCGAGACCCGCAAGTCCTGCTGCAGTCCAGCCAGGTGCTCGCTTCGCAATTGCGACATCCAGATCTCGGAAAACCCTATTTCCAGGAACTGCACGATACCTACGCCGCATGGGCGAACGTCTTGCAGAAGCCGATGCTCTATGACGATTTTTTTGGCACGGCCGATGGCGTCGATACGGCCGCCTTTTTCGATGCACTCATCGAGGTTTCTCCGCGCCGGCCGGTATTTCAGGAATGTCGGACGGGTATGCGGATCGCGAAACTTCGTGAACGGCTGGGCGGGGTGCATCTGGTGCTGATCCGCAATCCGCGCGATACGTGGTGGTCCTACAAGGTCAACGAATTCTTCGAGCGCGCGCGCGCGCTGTGCGTCAATGCGGCGAACCCGCCAGCCAGTATTCTGGCATTGCGCGAGGCTATAGCCTTTGTGCCGTTCTCCGCTTCCGACATCATGGCAGAGTTTGGCCATTTTTCGCGTGTGCATCGGTCGCCCGCCGACAGCTATCTCGAACATTGCGTTCTGTGGGGGCTGGCGCTGTGTCACGCCCTCGACCACGCCGACCTGGTACTCGACATCGATCGGATGACGAAGAATCCCGAATTGCGTCAGAATGCCGGGAGCCAATTGGAGGCGCTTGACGTCCCTGGCATCGATCTTGAAGGTGTCCATGCGCCGCAGCGTTGGTATCAGCCAAGCGAACTGGATTTTTATCGGACGCAGGAAGCGCGTGCGATAGAGCTTTTGGAGCAATCCGGCGTATCCACTAAGGCGTTGCTGGCGTTTTGCGGCGACGATTATTGGTCAGCCGAGCCACAGGCCGATGCGTCGGCGGCAGCCGAATATCGCGGGATCGTGCGGCGGCTGGAGGAACAGGCCCAGGAGCAAGACCGGGTTGCAGAGACCGACAAAACCGAACTGCTCAACACCGTACAGGCACTCAGGGCCGAGAAGGCCGAACTGCTCGACAGCCTGAAGGAGGCATCCGGGCACTATGCAAACCTGGATCGAGCATTTGCGGCAGGCAAAGATGAAGTCCAGAGCCTAAGGGAGCAATTGGCGGTCGCTCAGGGCGAGGCGAGCGATCTGCACACCCAAATCCACGCACTCGGCACGGTCAACGAAGCCCTGGGCGCGGAAGTCGAGGACTGGCGTGACAAGCATGCGCGTGCAAGGCAGCGATCAACCGACCTGCAATCTGAGTTGGCGGCAGCAGAGGCTGCCTTGGCTGTCGCGCGGGAGCGCATTCTGGCAATCGAATCCAGCCGCACATGGCGCTGGACGCGGTCATTGCGGCGGGACGGAACCTGACGCTGTTCGCACAGGCAGGCCCTGCCGTCAGCTTTTAAAAGCGTTCTACGAAACGGTCAAAGCACGGGAAACTGCGGCTTGGCCGGTGGCGCGGTGGGCTGCCGCCGCCGGACGGTCTTTCACACTGCGACGATCAAGGCTTTCGGGGTCGCCTGGTGCTGTCCAGACCTGCAATTCCATTGCCTTTCCCGCGCCCGGTTGTGAAATCATGGCTGCGCGCGCCTAGCCGGGTTCGCACGGGAAATCACAGGTTGAGACGTCTTTGCGAGCGAGTCTGTGCCGGCGAGCCTGGCGAAGTGGGCATCGGCATTGCTTTGCAATGCCGCGTACACGTCCTTCGCACAATCTGCCCAGCTATAGGTTTTCCAGTTGCGCTTGATGGCACGTTCGCGCTTCTTCAATTGTGCCGGATGATCGAGATAGTAACGGATCTTGTCCGCCCACCCCATCACATCCCAGGGCAGAACGTAATCGACGAGATCACCGCCCACCTCGCGCAGCGGCTCGACGTCGGAAACAAGGCAGAACTTTCCGTATTCGAGGCTTTCCGGCAGAGTCAGGCTCCACCCCTCGTACAGGCTTGCCAGAAGCGTGAACTCGCAATGGCGATAAAGAGCGTCAAGCTGCGCGTCATTGGCGCGTGAAATGATGATCTTGTCCTTCACCCGGTCATCACGGGTTATTCGGCTCATAAAATAGTCTGTATGCCAACCATGCCCACCGACAAAGATCATCTGTGGCACGTCCCCGCCACGCTCCAGCAAAGTGAGGTAAGCCTTGTAGAGCGTATCGTGATTCTTGCGGTTTTCGATCGTGCCGACGGCCAGCAGAAACTTTCCGGTCACGCCCAGCGATTGCAAAAGCTCACGGTCCCGCTCTTGCGTGCTATCCATCTTAACAATATCGCCTCCGAAATGGACCGGAATACTGTCGGGGGACTCGAACCCGTTCTGCTTTTGAATAAGCGTTGCGTCGCGTTGCGCTGTTTTCCCGCCATAGATGATAAAGTCGAATGTGTTGGAAACCAACTCCAGGAACTTGAGATAGATCGGTGGGTTCTGGCTGACATGCAGATGCGGCGTTATCGTCGGCGTCATGTCGTAGAGAACATGGGCGAGAAACACCCGCTGACGATCCGGCATATCGCGCAATACCTTGAGCGATATCAACGTCCAGTCGATGCCGGCAAAGAATACAATGTCCCCATCCTGAAAAAGGCTCATATCGCCCGCCTGTAAAACCGGTGCATCCGAAGGCGTGTCCTCCAGTATTTTCGTTTGGCGACGGCTCGCCGCCTTATGGTACAGCCAAGACTGTAACTCTCTAGGCAGCACGCTGGCGATCAGCAATGAGCCTTCACGGGCGTCCCACACGTTGCGCAGTTGCGGACCCTTTCGCAGAAGCGCCAGAGCATTTTCGCGGCGCTTCTTATTGCTAAGGCTATCCACGCTCATATAGGGGCTTCGATAAATTCCCTGTTGCGCACGTTCCTCCATGATCTTGTTGAACTGGATGAAATCTGAGCTCAGATTTTCACCGTGGAAAAGCCACTCAAGATTCTCCTTGGGCACCTCGAACGCTCGCCCTCTATCACAGGCGAAGAAGCGAACACTCGGGTCTATCCTGTAGAGTTCCTTTGCTAAAAGTAGCTCCGCCCGGATGATGCCGGAGATTCCTGGACGCGGCCAGAGATAGCTCAGGGTAAGGTCCACCCATATCGGCCGAGTTGTCGCTGGGCGTGCTATCGCCAGAGCGTGAACAGCCGGAAGGCGGTCACGGTGCAGTGCAGCGATCTTCTGGCTGAGCGCGATGGCACAGTCGTTCCAGGTCGTGTTTTTCCATCGCGTCGCGATTGTCGCGTTGCGTTTGGCCAGAACCTCGGAATTAGTCGCGTAGTATTCCATCTTATCGCGCCAACGGACAACGTCCCAGGGCGCGATATAGTCGACCAGATCGCCTCCGACTTCGTGAAGCGGTTCGACATCGGAACACAGGCATAGCTTGCCGTATCCCAGGCTTTCCGGAAGCGTCAGACTCCAGCCTTCATAAAGCGTCGGCAGCAGAGTGAATTCGCAATTCCGGTAGAGAACATCGAGTTCGCCGTCGGAGGGCTGCATGACCAACAGTTTGCCGTGAATGCGCGGGTCACGCATAAGCGTGTCCATCAGTTCGATCGCCGAATAGGGTTCGGGCCGCCCTGCAAACACGAGTTGTGGAGTTGCGTCTCCCATCTTATCGAGAAGCATCACGTACGCACGATAGAGAGTCTCGTGGTTCTTGCGACCCTCGATACTGCCAACCGTCATCATGAACTTGCCGGAAAGACCGAGTCTTGCCAGCACCGTTGCATCGTCCTCGCTGGCTTTGAGTGTGTTGCCAAGATTGCTGCCAAACTGAATGGCGGCTGCGGGGGGTACCGGCAATTCACGTTCGCGCTGTATTCGCTGCGAATCATTTAACGCAGTCTGGCCACCATAAATCAGGAAATCGCAATTTTGCGCGGCCCAGTCGAAATAGGCCTGGAACGTGGTGAATCCAATATCGAGATAAAGATGCTTGGTAACCGGGTTGATAAGGATCGTATCGTAGATGAGATACCCCAGATATATCTTCGTTCCCGATGCCTTGACCCGCTCTATCACTTCTTCCTTGTCGTTAAAGATGAACCCGGCGCTGAAGACGATATCTCCATCCTTGAACGGATGAAAAACCTTGGCCGGATGAAAAGAGACGACAGGTTCAGCAAGAACGGATTCTACGGGATGGGTTCCGCTGCGCCTCATCTTCGCGCGGACGGCGCGACCGATTGCCCCTGCTTTGGAGAACGCTACTCCCACTGCCACAGCCGGCGCTGTCGCCACGCGCATAACACCTCGCCAGCCGGGTTGCATTGCGTTTATCAACAGAGCGCGACCCGTCCGAAACCGTTTGAAACGACTGATATCGAGTTGGCTGACCCGTTGAATTTCCTTACGGATGTGGGATGGCACGGCATCGAAGCCATTCACCGGGGAAGGCTTGCCGGAGCGACCCGAATCCTTCAGCCGCGCCACAAACGCATCCGCCACATTTTCCGAGGACAAAAGCCAATCGAGATCAGAGGCCGGCACTTCCACAAGCGCCTCGTCTTGCAGGCAAAAGAATCGGACATTTGCCCGATTGCGATAAAGACCGACCGCCAGCTCCATTTCGGCGCGGATAATGCCGACAACTCCGCCAGTGGCGTGCAATGTGGCGGTCAAATCCATCCACAAGACGGGTTCCAACTCGTCGGCAATTCCAGCCATCGTCTTCTTCTCCGGAATTATACACTATATCTACAGAGATCCGACAATCTATATTGGAGATACCAGTTCCTACCAGCATCCCAATCGCCGATCTCGCTTCCGGGCAAAGCACTAGGTGATGCCCTGGCTTATTGCAACACTCACCTTAGGAGTTGCCAGCGCCTACAGCGAGCCACGCAGTTCTGCGGGATTGCTAGCCTGCAAAAGCTTCCTGCGCTTGGCTCGGGCCCGGAGATCCGACGACCGGAACCCCGCGGCAGATGAAGGTGCGGTACCGCCGGCGCCGCCAAGCCGTTGTCCCACGGACCGCCGAAGCCGATCGTCGATGCCGTGGTGCCGATCTCTGACGACGTGTGATCAAGAGCGCCACGACTACTTCTGGAACGCTTTGGTGACTTCGGCACTCTACCTGTCGACTTCCGTCCCTCGATCGAGGTTCGTATCTTCGGCGTGACTGCATCGGAACCATTGTTGGTATAGGGTCAGAACGAACGGTGATGTACTGGGTTGGCGCGGCAAATGCCACCTGGACCGGTCTGGATGGTGCGAGCTTCTATCCGTAAGAGGCCGGTGCGGCCGACCTTGTCGTGTTTTCGGGTCCGTGGCCCTCTCTCCCTGCAATCCAGTTGCCAAGCCTGATCGAGGGCTTTTCGGTCCACCGGAATGACACGATTGCAATGGGGATGGTCAATGCGACGACGGCAACGGATAGCGGCAAGCCGACTTCAAGGGGGTGTGCGGTCGCCCACGGCCATGCCTGGAAAGGATGGTCGATTATTTCCATCACGAAAACAGCGTAGAGATAGAAGCTGTAGCTAATGTCTCCGAGAAAAAGCGAAACCGGACGTTCAAGGAACGGTCCGAGCGACCCAGCCTTGCCATAGTAGATGCACGTGACGAGTGTTGCAGCCGCGAGACGGTGAACGATGATCGAGGCGCCTACGTCAGGAATCATGTGTCGGGCGAAAAGCATCACAGCGGTTGCCGGGATCCATGCGTAGCGCGGCAATAAGTACGCAGCAAAACCACCAATCCTCGTTGGGATCAGCATTCCAAGAGCGAAGCAAGACCAGACCCACCTAAACGACTTGGCTAGATCGGGCTGACCCGCATAGGAAAAAACGGCCCATATCACGATCAGGGCAAAGGCCAAGCCGGCTTCTTTGAAATATCGAAATCCGGTAAAGGCGACCAAAATCACGGGAGCGGCTAACATCTCGACATTGAGCGTCCATGTCGCTCCGTTGACTTGGAACTCGTACAGAAAGACGTTCCTGACAAGTTCGGCTAACGAGATCGGCCGTACGATCAGATTGAAAGCCCCCCAGCAGAGCAAGAGGCAGAGCAAAAGCGGAGGGTAAATACGAAAGAACCGGCGCACCAGAAACCGCCGCGCGGTCGGTGGCATAGGTTCGGAACTGCGCATCAGGCTCTTGACTAGGACTGCGCCGCTCAGAATGAAGAAGATGACCACCGGGGTTTCTCCATTCAAAAGGGCAAAGACGATCTTTGTCAACCGTCCGTAGAAGTCCGGAATATTCCAGAAAACAGTCCATTCGATGCGTTGGACTTGGGAGTGATCCAGAGCCGTGATGGTATGGAAAAAGGCGACTGAAATTGCCGCATATCCACGAAGACCGTCGAGCTGGCGGTTTCGGTTCGATGTCACCAAATCTTTGAGTCCTTGTCGTGCCATGCTTCGTCATCGGTCATCGGCCGATATTCAAACCTCCCACCAATCCATCTGCGCATCGATGCATGCCATTTGCCATTCCGGGCAAACATTCCATAGCGCGGCGGTCATGCGGTCATTAGGAGGGCGATACCGATACAATCGACCAAGTCATTGCTCTGCCTTCCTCGAATCCGGGCTTCTAGTGCCACGAATGCCCGCTACTTGTCTATCGGCCAACATGATCGACCGTCCTTTCCACACCGCTGAAGCCAGTTGTTGACGGGCTTTTTCATAGCAAATGTGCAAGACAGCGGATAAAATGACCGCGACCCGACCAGGATAACGGTTTCTTTCAGCATGTCCCTCAATCTCAAGATGGTATCGGGGTTTGTGGCCCCGGGGGCCCGATGCCGATCTGGTGGACCATGTACAAGGCAAACGACGAATCGCTCAGAAGCACCAACAACCGGTCATTCAGCATGCTCGAGACAAAACCACGCTGATGGGCGAACACCAAGCTTGTTAAACTGTCTCATGTAAGGTAGGTCGCGCCCAGTCAAAACTCTCGTAAGGCAAGTTTTTATGGCCTCTTCCGAAGGGTCCGGGCGCAATGCTCAACTGGATGGTTTGCGAGGCTATGCGGCTATGTCCGTGGCCGTCTTCCACACCATCACGTCGGTCGATTACACCCAGGTCGGGCGCATTTATTTTCAGATGTTCTGGCAGATCGACGGAACTTACGACCGGCTGACAAAGGTCGTTTTCACATTGTTCAATGGCCTTACACCGGTTGTCATTTTCTTTATTCTGAGCGGTGCGGTTTTGAGCAAAAGCCTTATGCGGGCAGATGGCCCATTGCGCACCACAGCGAAAGACTTTTTGATCAGGCGAGTCCTGCGGATTTACCCTGCGCTGCTTGTCTGCCTGATTCCGGCGTGGATGATTTTCAACGCTTGGGTCTATCCTATTCCGCTGTCCGACCTTGGACGGAACGTAATTCTCTATGATTTCACCCCCAACGGCTCGACCTGGACGTTGAACGTCGAAATGCTGGCGGGACCATTGATCCTGCTGGCTTTTGTTGGCTTCGCCTATTTCCGCGAGGTCGGCCTAATTATTGCCTTGATAGCCATCTCTCTTGCCTTCCACCATATAATTCCTCCTGGACCACCTGAATTTCTCCGAACGTACTGGTCATGTTTCGCTGTAGGCATGCTGGTTCCGACACACGTTGGTGAACTTGTCGCAAGGTACCTGCCAAGACATTCCTGGATCGTTGCATTGATCGTGATGATGATAGCCAACTATGTCATCCCCTATCCCGGTTATGCGACAGTCGTTCATCGGGTATCCGCTGCACTGTTGGTTTCGTTGCTGTACTATGGTCAAGCCGGAAGTCTGGGACGGTTTTTAGATAGGCCGATCTCGGTGTTCATGGGCCGGATTAGCTACAGCTTTTACCTTTTTGCGGCCCCCATGATGTTTCTGCTCGGCGGGATTCTCAAATGGATTGACCCATGGGTAAAGGACTATCCGCTTGAGGCCGGAGTTCCATTGGCCGCGCTCGTGGTGGCAGCAACAATCCCGGTTGCCATGCTGTCGTACCGATGGGTGGAAAAACCGTTCATCATTTTGAGCGGACGCCTAACCGGTAGTGGGCGCGGCTCGCGGGTTAGCCCGTCGGCCGAGGCAGTGTCATCCGTTCCTGTATCCTGACGAATTCTCGTTTAAGGCGTCCAGTCCAGCGGTCCGTGCTCTGACCCGCAATTGCATCGTTGCGTTCTTCTTCGAAGAAGCCTCCGTTATAAATACCTATTTGTGATATCTATACTTAATATACTTACTCGTACAAGGTATCCTGCCACCGACACTGTTTCTGGGCAAGCACTGGGTCACGCCTTGGCTTATTGCAAAACTCATGTTAAGCGCTGCCCCTCGACGCCAGGCGCGAGCCGCGCAATCCTGCGGGGATCGCTGGCCTGCCTCAATGCTATGCGCAGGCAGGGTCTCTTCGCCTAGCTCCTCAGGCCGGAGTTCCCGCCGAATTGCCACTGGTGATATCATGACTGTCTCGGGTGCTCCCGCAACGACCCCGCCGCGATCAGGAACGAGCGATATTCTGGCTGCCATTGCCGCCTTCGAATCCTGGCTCAGTCTCGGAGCGTTCGATATACGCCAGCGTTACCGGCGCTCGGCTATCGGGCCATTCTGGATCGTGATCAGCACGGCGGCTGTTGCCGGCGGCATCGGATTCATGATGTCGTCCATCCAGGGACGCCCGATCGCCAACCTGATCGCATACATAATCGTCGGAATAATGATCTGGCAATTTCTATCCACGGCCCTGGCCGAATCCTGTCAGGCGCTGATCGGGCGCGCAGCCTATATCAAGAGCCTTCCCCAGCCGGTCTGCGCGAACATATTGCGAACCCTCTGGGTGCAGGTGCTGATATTTTTCCACACGATGATCTTATATCCATTCGTCGTGCTGCTGACCGGAATCCCGATGAGCGCCAATCTGCTCATGGCGATCCCGGGTCTGGCCCTCCTGATTCTCAACCTCGGCTGGATGTCTGTGATCCTTGCAACCGTCTCGGCGCGGTTCCGCGACATTCCGCTCGTGGTCGGGAATTTTCTCAGCTTTCTGATGTTCCTGACGCCGGTTTTCTGGGAGCCCAGTTCGAGCAATCCCAATTATCTCGCTGCCATAGATTACAATCCGCTCTACTGGCTTATCCAGCTGGTTCGGGAGCCGATGCTGGGCAATATGCCTCTCACGCTGCAGTGGGTCGGCAGCATGGTCATGGCGGTAGTCGGCTGGATGGTGGCCGCTCTGATCTATAATCGAGCCTACAAGCGCCTGGCGCTTTGGGTATAGCGGAGCTGGCGGATGGCACGTGTCTCTCTCAAATCGGTGACCCTTGATCTCCCGATCTATTCGGCGCGGTCACGCTCGTTCAAAAATACCATCCTGTCGGCTGGAACAGGAGGCAGGATCAACTCCGCCGATGAAAACACAGTGGTCATACGGGCGCTCAGCGGCGTGAGCCTTGATCTCGCCGCAGGCGACAGGCTTGGCCTCATCGGAACCAATGGTGCAGGCAAGTCCACATTGATGCGGGTTATTTCGGGTATCTATCACCCCACCACCGGATCGATCGACGTCTCAGGCAGCGTTGGATCACTGTTCGATATGGGTCTCGGCATAGATGCCGAAGCCACGGGCTATGAGAACATTCGCATACGCGGCTTGCTGCTCGGGCTGCGCCGGAGCAAAATCGAAGAGCTCATCCCCGAAATCGAGAGCTTCACCGAACTCGGCAGCTATCTCGATATGCCGATCCGCACCTACTCCACCGGCATGCAGGCGCGACTGGCCTTCGCTATTTCGACCGCCATTCAGCCTGACATACTGGTGTTGGACGAAGGCATCGGCGCGGGCGATACCCATTTCATGCACAAAGCCCGCGAACGCCTCGAAAGCTTCATGCGCAGTGTTGGAGTCCTGGTGCTGGCATCGCATTCCGACAGCCTCATCCGTGATTTCTGTAACAAGTGCATTGTCATGCATCGTGGCAGGGCCACAGGCATCATGGGCGTCGAGGAGGCGATGAAAGCCTATTCCGGGCTTGTCGCGTTGCGCGATGCGGGGCGAGAGCCGGACGAATCGTTGTTCAATTAGGACTAGTCGGCCGTGTGCTGCGGACCAGTCGGCTTCCCACTTGGCAAATGGTTCGCCCGTCCGTGACCCGGAACGGGCTCTCAGACGGAGGTACGCCGCACCACCGCTTCAGTCGATAGCCGCCAGTCCGGTGCACGCCATCCAAACACGGAGGCAAACTTCGCGCTCGACAGCCGTGAATTGGCGGGGCGGCGCGCCTTGGTCGGATAGTCCGTCGCAGCAATGTCCCGTACCCGCGCGGAGGGGCCCCCGAGCCCACCGCTTGTGTCCAGGATATGGCGGGCGAAGCCGCTCCAGTTGGTCTCGCCCGTGCCGGCCAGATGATAGATGCCCCACGCGGCGAAATCCTCGTTGCGGTGCAGCCGTGCTGCCGCATGCAGGATCGCGTCGGCGATATCAAGCGCGGAAGTGGGGTTTCCCCATTGGTCGGCCACAACCGGTATCTCGTCGCGATCGCTGGCCAACCTCAGCATGGTTTTGGCGAAATTCTTGCCGAACGGGCTGTAGACCCAGGCAGTGCGCAAGATCACGTGGCGCGGATTGGCTGATGCCACGGCCTGTTCGCCGGCAAGCTTGGAGGCGCCGTAGACGCCAATCGGCGCGGTCGCGTCGGTTTCCAGATAGGGACCGTCCTTGGTGCCGTCGAAGACATAGTCGGTCGAAAGATGGATGACGGGCACGCCGAGCCGCGCTGCCGCTTGCGCCACCTCGCCGGCGCCGGCGGCGTTCACCGCATGGGCCAGCTCAGGCTCATCCTCGGCCTGGTCCACCGCCGTGTAGGCGGCGGCCGACACGACGATGTCGGGCTGAGCTGCCTCGAGCGCTGCGGTCACGGTCTCGGGCCGTGTCAGGTCGAGCTGCGGCCGGCCGATGGCGATGACCTCGACGTCTTCGCGCCCGCGCTCCAGAAGGCTTGCCGCGACCTGGCCCTCGCGCCCGGTGACAACGAGCCTCACATGGCCTCCTTGCGGGCTTCGCCCAGTCTTTCACCGGCATAGCGCTGTTCGCGGATCGGGCCCCACCACCATTTGTTGTCCAGGTACCAGTCGACCGTCCTTGCCAGGCCGCTGTCGAAATTCTCCTTCGGCGCCCAGCCGAGTTCGCGGCCGATCTTGGAGGCGTCGATGGCGTAGCGGCGATCATGGCCGGGGCGGTCGGTGACGAAAGAGATCAGGTCGCGATAGCTTTTGCCGCCGGCCCGGGGGCGCCTGGCGTCGAGCAGGTCGCAGATCGTCTCGACGACACCCAGATTGGTGCGTTCCGAATTGCCGCCGACATTGTAGCTCTCACCCGGCTGCCCCTTGGTGGCGATCAGTTCCAGCGCGCGCGCATGGTCCTCGACGAACAGCCAATCGCGCACATTGGCGCCGGCGCCGTAGACCGGCAGCGGCTTCTCGTCGAGCGCGTTGAGGATGACCAGCGGGATCAGCTTTTCGGGAAAATGGTAAGGCCCGTAATTGTTCGAGCAATTGGACAGCACCACCGGCAGGCCGTAGGTCTCGTGCCAGGCCCGCACCAGATGGTCGGAGGCCGCCTTGGAGGCGGAATAGGGCGAGGAGGGCGCGTAAGGCGTCTCCTCGACGAACATGCCGCCATCGAAGGGCAGGTCGCCGAACACCTCGTCGGTCGAGACGTGATGGAAGCGGAACCGGCTCTTCCTGTCGCCGGATAGGCCGCGCCAGTATTCCAGCGCCGCATTGAGGATGCGGTAGGTGCCGACGATGTTGGTCTCGATGAAGGCGCCCGGCCCATCGATCGAGCGGTCGACATGGCTCTCGGCGGCGAGGTTCATGACGATGTCGATATCGTCGCGGCGCAATATGTCGAGCACCGCCCGCTCGTCACAGATGTCGGCGTGGGCGAAGCTGTAATTTCGTGCATTCTCGATCGGCCGCAGCGAGGCCAGGTTGCCCGCATAGGTCAGCTTGTCGAGATTGGTCACCCGGTAGGCCGGGTTGGCGCACAGATGCCGGCACACCGCCGAACCGATGAAGCCGGCCCCACCCGTCACCAGAAAATTCATGCCGCAATCCCCATGCATCTGGCAATGTTCATCAAGCAAACACCTCGGCGGCGGCGAGCAGCGGCGCCTTGAGGTCCTTGTCGGAAAGCTGGAAGCCGCCAGCCGGCGGCGGCCATTCAATGCCGATGGCGGGGTCGTCGAAACGGATCGAGCGGTCGTGTTCGGGCGAATAGGTGTCGGTCACCTTGTACAGTACCTCGGTATCGGGCACGAGCGTCATGAAGCCGTGGGCGAAGCCCTTGGGCACCAGAATCTGGTTGCCCTTCTCGGCCGAGACCTCGAGGGCAACCCATTTTCCGAATGTCGGCGAGGAGCGGCGGATATCGACCGCGACATCCAGGACGCTGCCTCTGACAACGCGCAGCAGCTTGTCCTGGGCACGTGGCGGCAACTGATAGTGCAGCCCCCTGACGACACCGGCCGCTGCGGAATAGGAGTGATTGTCCTGGACGAAGGCGAGTTCGAGGCCGGCCTCGGCGAAGCGTGCGGCGTTCCAGGTTTCGGTGAAGTAGCCACGGGCATCGCCGTGCCGCTTCGGAATGATTTCGAGCAGACCTTCGATGCCAAGGGGTCTCACCTCCAGCATCTAGTCCTCCGACAACTCGACCACGCGGCGGCGCAGATAGGCGGCATATTCATTTTTTCCCAGGCGGGTTGCGCGCTGCAACACCTCCTCAGCCCTCAGCCAGCCCTGTTCGAAGGCGATTTCCTCCGGACAGGCGACCTTGATGCCTTGGCGACGTTCGATTGTACGCACGAACGAAGAAGCATCGTCCAGGCTGTCGTGAGTGCCGGTATCGAGCCAGGCGTAGCCGCGCCCCAACCTATGCACCTGCAACTGGCCACGCTCGAGATAGGCATTGTTGACCGCCGTGATTTCGAGCTCGCCTCGAGCCGAGGGCCGAATCCTTGAGGCGATGTCGACAACCTCGTTGTCGTAGAAATAAAGGCCGGTGACGGCCCAGTTGGATTTCGGCTTCTGTGGTTTTTCCTCAATCGTGAGCGCGGTTCCAGTGGTCTTGTCGAAGGACACCACGCCATAGCGCTCCGGATCCTCGACATGGTAGGCGAACACCGAAGCGCCGCTTTCGCGCGATGCCGCTGTGCGGCAAAGCTTGGACAATCCATCGCCAAAATAAATGTTGTCGCCCAGTATCATCGACACGCTGTCCGCGCCGATGAAGTCACGGCCGATAATGAAGGCTTCCGCAAGTCCGTTGGGCTGCGGCTGCTCGGCGTAGGACAATTCAAGCCCGAATTCCGATCCATCGCCCAACAGCTCGCGGAAAACCGGCAGGTCTCGCGGCGTGGAAATGACCAGAATCTCTCGAATCCCCGCAAGCATCAAAACGCTCAGCGGGTAATAGATCATCGGCTTGTCGTATACAGGGAGTATTTGCTTGGAGACCGCTAACGTTAGCGGATAAAGGCGCGTTCCACTGCCTCCAGCAAGGATAATTCCTTTCAAGAAACTCTCCTTGACATGCCTAAGTCCCCTCCCCTGACACAAGCCGCCCGTGCTTAGGTTTCCTGCCGTGGCTTGTCAATCTGGTGCCCGACGAAGGAGCCGAGCGAGTGTCCCCGGCCCCGGCCAACCGCCCTTGCCTTGCCGGGCCCGAGGTCCTGGCCGGGACAAGCAGATTGTCTTCATCGTGATGGCCTATCTCGCCCATCTCGCGCCTTTGGTTCAGCCGCTCGGCAAAACCCTTGTGAAAGACGATCGCATTCAAATAGGCAAACGTCATCGCGAGTGCTGCGGTTCGCAAGGGATAGTCGACAAGAGAGTGAACGAGCAAAAACGACACCGAGAGAAACGCAGCCTTCTGTAACGGCTCCCGGCGAATCCGGACCGACGAGGCGAAAAGCAATATGGCATACACAATCATTAACAAAACGACCGGTATGCCGCCCTCAAGTGCCAATTCGAGGTAGTCATTGTGGGCATGATTTACATAAGTTTTGAAAATCATTCCGGCTTTTTCGTATATCTGATAGACCTTCGGAAAGCTGCCAAAACCAACGCCAGTCACCCAGTTCTCTTTCATTCCTTCGATCGTGGTGCGAGCAAACTCCGCCCTGCCGAAAGCCGGATCGACCGCTGTCGCATCGATCTTCGCCCATGCGCCGATCGTGTAGACGGAAAGCCCGATGAAAACCGCAAGAATGCCATATCCGCCCGCCCTCGAGCGAGCGGACAGGAAGACAACGGAAATCGCGGTGGTCACCAGTCCGATCAAAATGCCGGCGCGCGAGCCGGCTGCCAGAAGAAGCAGCAACAGCATCGTCAGCCCAAGCGATCCGGACAGAAAATGTCCACGGAACAGGCCGTAATAGACCACAAATGGGATGGAGACGAAGAGCAAGGCCGAAAAGTGATTTTGATTGGCAAACAGGCCCGCATTGATCGTAAACGGCAGCAATCCTTCTATGGCGACTGTATCGGAGAGCGAATACTGGATCGCCGCGGCCAGGCCATTGCAGATGACTCCCATGAAAAAGAAGGGAACAAGGCCGTAGACCTGCTCGGTGCGCAGGCGGGTGACGCTGAGGAAGAATGCCGCGGCGGCGGCGAAATACAACATGCACTCGATCGTGCGCCCTACGCCGACGCTGACGAAGCGCGATTGCGTTTCACCATCCATCCAGGTTTTGGCAAGCAGCACCTCGGGCCGCAACCCATCCAGCAAGGCCCCGGGCAGCGGAACGATCTGGAAGCAGAACACGGCCAGGCCGAGAGCAATCAGCCACAAGATCGCCCGGGGAATTGTTTGTCCGCTGGGCCGTGACAGGATGACCGCGGCCGAGACAATCGCCGCGATCTCGATCAGCGTTTCGGTATAGAGACCGCTCGCGGTGCCGCCGCCAATCAGCAGGGACAGGAAAAGCACCGACCCAAGCAGGTATTTGTCCCACTGCCCGGGCTGCCGTGACCGTGCTCTCACGACGAGACCCTTTCGATGCTCAATCTGTGCATGACCAGCGTGCCGACGTATCGAAACCGCCAGCTCTCGGCAATTGCGGCCGTTTCCAGCCTCAGCAACTGTATCGGACACGCAGCCGGTCCGACGGTGAAATCCAGGCTCAGGCTTCGCCGGTTGAATGTGCCTTCCGGTATGTTGAAGCGCGCTATCTCGCTTGACGGGTCCGCGCATCTGACAGACCAGAACAGCTGCTTTGGCAGTTTGAGATTTGTCGCGGACGCGGTCATGGACATCCGGTAAGAACCGGGCGGCAATTCGACATATTGCTGAAGCGCGGCGTTCTTGACCGGCGTGTTTAGAAATCGAACCGTCGCCCCGCTGTCGGTTTCGCCCGCGCCCTGCGATCCGGCAAAGGTGATCTCCAGCCCAGATCGGTCGTGTATCACCCAGTCGAACGGCTTGCCGCTGAAGAGCGGCTCGAAGCCGCCATTGAAGATATAGCCGCCCAGCTTCCGCTCCCGATCGGAAAGGCTGAAAAGAAACAGCCGATAGGCCGGGCCATAGTCCTTCTGCTTGATGTAACCGGTGATAACGGAGGACAATTCGCTGGATGTCGGCGGCGCACCCGTGCGCCCGAGATCGAGCAGCAGCTGGTTTGCAGGTCCCAAGCTTTGCGGGTTCTGGCCAAGGGCGAGAAAAAGCTTACCACGCCACGGCGCCTCTGCCTCCAGGGCTGCCAGCACGGCCTGATAACCGTCGGAACTGGAAAGGATGGCAGGCCAGCCTGGGGTGATGGCCGAAAACTGGTCTGGCCACCGGCGCAGCAAGGTGTCGATCTCGCCCACGGCCCTCGCCAGATCGCCTGCCGCGATCGAGCGATCGATGGACCTCTGCAGCGCATGGATTTCAGTCTTGGACAGCTTTCGCGCCTGGTCGAAAAATTCGAAAGCCTGGGTCTGTTCGCCTTGCCGATATTTGATCTCGCCGATCAGGCTGTAGAGACGGGCGTCCGCGACATTGAAGCGAAGCGCATTCTTGGCCTTGGCCGCCAAGGCGCCGATATCGGCGCTCGTTTCGTTCAGTTCGCCGGCAATTTCGTTTATCAAGGCATCTGCGTTCAGCGGGTCCAATGCCAGAGACACGCTCGGCGTTCCCTCCTCAAGGAGCCGACTTAGCCCGATCGACGAAGCCATCAACACCAGAACGGAGGCGACGAACCAAACGCTTGAACGCCGGAGATTTTGCATGAGCGGGCTGGCCTGCTCCGTCATCGACTTTGCCCTCAATCTTCGGCGTGCCCGCGCCATGTTCGTAATATTGATAGTTCATGTACTTATAGGCGTAGTTGTAGTCGAACTTGTTCACCGCGAATTTCGACATTGCCGCCCCGATCACATTCGCTCCGGCTGCGCGCAGGCGTTTCAGCGCCGTCTTGGCCGCCTTGCGCGTCACCTGGTTGGTGGAAATGACCACCAGCGTGCCCTCGGCAAGCCGGCTGAGAATGGGCGCATCGGACAGGCCGACGATCGGCGGAGCGTCGATGATGACGAGGTCGAAGCGCTTGCCGAGATTGGTGACGATCAGCGCCATCTTCGGCGACGAAAGCAGATCCGCAGGGTTGGGCGGGATCGTTCCGGACGTCAGCACGGTCACGTTGGGATATTTGGTCGTCCTGAATATGCCCGCCACATCTTCCTTGCGCACGGTATTCGTCAGGAGATTGCTCAACCCGATCGCGTTGTCGAGACCGAACAGCCGATGAAGATTCGGTTTGCGCAGATCGCCGTCGATAAGCAAGACCTTCGCACCGAGGGCGGCGAAATCCTGACCGAGCTTGAACGAGGTCGTCGACTTGCCTTCGGAAGGCTCGGAGCTGGTCACCAGGAGAGAACGCGGCGCGCCCTCCGCGCCGGAGAATTGCAGCGACGTTCGCAGCGAACGATAAGCTTCCGATAGCCCGGACTTCTGATCGGCGATGCTGGCCATCAGTTCGCGGTCATCGACGAGCGGCAGGATGCCGAGCATGGCCAGCCCCAGCTCCCTTTCGACCTGCTCGGGGTTGGTGAAGGTGTTGTTCAGCAACTCGATGATGTAGATGATCGATGCAGTGAGAGCCATGAACAGCGCTAGCGCGATCGCCAGATTGATGATCAGGCGCGGAGAATAGGGACTTACGGGCAGGGTCGCGTAATCGACGATGGCTGCGCTTTGCGTCTTGAGCTCGGAGCTGACACCTACTTCATTCAACTTGGTGATGAGGCTGTCATATTGCGACCGGTTGGAATCGACCTCGCGCTTGAGGATGGTGTATTTTATATTCTTGTCATTGAAGACGACCTGCTGCTTTTCCATCTCGGCGAGCTTGGATTTGAGGTCGGCTTCCTTGTTCTGCGCTTCCTGGTACTTCAGGCGCAGCGAATCGGTTATCGCCAGGACGCCGTTGTTATAGAGCCGCGTCAGCTCCTTGATCTGCGACTGGAGTTGCTGCATCTCCGGAAAGCCAGGCTTCAGAATGCTCAGTTTCTGCTGATATTGGCTCTTGAGGTCCGCGAGTTTTTCGCTGAGTTTTTGTAAGCCATCACTCTCCAGAACCGGTGACAGGCTGGAGCCCCGGCCCTTGTCTATCTGGTCCACGACGCGACCGGCATCAAGACGATCCTGGATAGCGGTCGCGAGCGCTGTGTTCAGCGCCTCGATGTTCGATCCGATCAGCGATTTATCGTCGCCGGTGACGGTGATGCCGGCATCCTTCGCATAGGTGACCAGTTCCTCCTCGGACTTCTGCAGCTTCTGCTTGACCTGCAGGACCTGTTCCTGGATGAACTGTCTCGCCAGATCGGACGTCTCGCTGGTCTGGTCGAGACGTTGATCGATAAAACTCTGCGCGACCTGGTTGGCGACGTCACTTGCATATCTTGGCTTCTGGTCGATGAAGGTGATCGACAGCAAGCTGGTGTTGGTCACAAGGTTGACCGTTAGATCCTTCAGAACGCGCTTGATCGCCATCGCCTCTCGCTCTTCGGGGGTCTTTTCCTGGATCGAAGGCGATTTGGAAATTCCGAATGCACGGTAGAAGATGTTGCTGAGCGAGAAGCTCGGGGTCGGGAACAGGAAATCCGGTTTTTCGGAGAGCCCCAGCTGAAACACGACGCGCTGGGCCAGCGCCCGGCTCTTCAGTTTCTCGCGAGCGGTCAGAAATGCGCGTAAGTCGCTGTTTTCGGAAACCACTTCGATGTCCTGAAAAACCTTTGCCGAAGGGACCAGGACTTCCAGCTGCGTGGTTGCCTGATATTTCGGCGTCTGCATCATTGTCACTATGATACCGGCAACCAGGCCAGCCGCCGCCATCATGACGATCAACCAGCGATATTGCACGACATAGAAAAGCAGCTTGAGCGGATTGAATCTCTCGTCGTGAGCGGCATAGTCTCGACCGTAAGGACTATAATTCTGCGCCCCGTCATAATAGAGGTCCGCGGACAAAGCCTGGCCATGTCGAGGACCGGCGATTTGGGACTGCCTGTTGCGATCGAGCATGCGCGAGGTGATCCTGGTTGTCCGTATCCTGGCCGGCCAGGCCCTCTTACGGAATGACCGCAATTCGGGCCGCGCTCGATGCGAGGCCCAAGGCATCCTTCAAATTGTTCATTGCGATTTTCGACTTCGAAGCGAAAACCACGACCACGTCGCCGCCATAGATACGCGGGTTGCGATTCTTGCCGGCGCGGATTTCCTCGACATTGTAATTTGCGACCAGCTTGTTTTGACCGACATTGCGGTAGACGAAGACCTTGCCGGCATCGCCGATGGCGTTGAAGCCTCCCGCAAGGGCGATCGCATCCAGCAAGGAGGCGCTGCTGGACACCGGGTAGATGCCGGCTCTGTTGACCTCGCCGTCGACCGTGATGCGCTGGCCTATCGATTCCTTGACGAAAATCGTCACATCCGGCGACTGCAGATATTTTGCGCCATAGGCGGTCTCGATGTCCTTTTCGAGCTGGCGGACCGTCTTGCCGGCCGCGGTCATCGTCCCGATAAGCGGAAGGGAAATCTGGCCGCCGGCATCCACCTGAACCGTCCTGTTCAGGTTGTCGACCTGGAATACGCTGACTTCGAGTACATCGTTGGCAGAAAGCGGCTGCTCGCTGCCGTTTTGTGTATTCTGCGGTGCCGGCAGATCCTTCACCATCTGTAGCGCGCCGCCACCGGCAAGCGCCGTTGAGGACGATGTCGGCTGCAGCGCATCGACAGAACTCGTGGAAGATGATGAACTGCTCGCGCAAGCAGAGAGGGCGAGCAATGCAAGCAGTGCCGGCATCCTCGCGCCACTTCCCTCAAGATCGAGAATGCCCATCACAGAGCCCCACTTTTGAACAGCTTGGGCAGTCCATCGAAATGGCCCGCACAGCTGGCTCCCGGCTTCTTCGCTCGTTTTTCGATGGTGTGAGCAACTGGTTCTGCACTATCGTGCCCGAGCTTGCGCGAACCGGCGAGACCAGACCTTGGCTAGCGGCTGACTGCGTCGTCGTCATCCTGTAGTCCAATAGCCAGTGCGGCGCCGCCACCAACCGCGCCGGCGCCCAACAGCACCGGCAAAATGCCAGGTCCGGAATTGGCAGGTCCGGTAGCAGCCTGCTGCGCATCAAGCGAGACGCACATACCGCCTTGCACCGGATCGATGCTGACGGTCGCGTTGGCCGGAACATCAAGCGCGCAATTGGCGCCGACAGCCAAGGAAGCCGATGCTTGCGGCCCGGTCATGATGCGCGCGCCTGGATAGATCGGCGCTCCCGCGTCCACCTCGGCGTAACCGCCGGCCTGCGCCATCTGCACCTCCCCCTGGACTTGGGTGAACTGGCCGACAATGCCCGACACGGGCGCAGCGGCCAGGCACGAACATGTCTGAGCCGACTGGGCAACAGCATCGGACGCTGCAAACAAGGCACCTCCCCCGGCGACCATGACAAAAGCTAAAGCAACCCCAACCCGATGACGCCCGGTCATTTCTACCCCCCTTCGAACCAACGATCCGCCCCCCGGAACGAATCGCTTACGCACCCCTTCGATCAACAACGCTCAAAGAACTCACCAGCATTCACGGTGATCCGCACCTCAACGACTGACCGCTTTGTCGTCATCCTGCGTCGCCGCCAACACACCGCTGGTGACAAGCGCACCGACGAAAATCCCTTCGGGCAGCCCAAACCCACTTGTGCCGCCGGACGGCTGGATGGCCGCCGTCCGCTCCGAATCCACGAGTTTCAGACAGATGTTGCCGCGTGAAACATCCAGACTGGAATTCGCCGGTACATTCATGTGGCAACCGCCAACAAGCACGGATGCCGAACCGTTGGCACCAACTACCACCCGACTGCCGAGACCGAGAGTGCTCCCCGCCTTTGCACGACTATAGCCGACCGACTGCGAGACCATCACGTCGCCATCTGCGGAACGAATGGATCCAATGGCACTCGCCGGGCCGCGATAGGCGGCAGCGCAGCTGCAAGATACATCCTGGGCGAAAGATGAAACCGAAGTGAAACCACTCGAGGCAACCAACGCGCTCACTGCGGTTCTAATGATGACATTCATCCGTTTCGCCTTTCCTTCAAATCATCCCGGATATGCCAGATCAAAAGGTGGTGACATCAGCGCCTAACATTTTTTTGCCACAATTCCAACCCGTGTCGCACGATGCGGAGAAATTTGACCTGAACAACACGCCATTTTAGCAATTATGCATAAATAATCCCGAGCTGTCGGCGATGGATGTCTGCCCTCCAAAGAGAAATTACGATTTCCTTTTCATCCTGATTACACCGAGCCAACTTGATCAAAGCCGAGCACCTCGAAAGCCGAGTCCCGATCTGCAATGCAGCAAGACAAGCTTGGCACCTGGTTGAATGCCTGACCTTCTCGGCTCGCACTTCAACCGCGTTCAACTATACGCCGGCCCGTTCATCGCCTGGCGAGCATTGAGCTTCCCTATCTGCGCCATGTAGCGCTCGATGACGATCCGTTCTGAAAACTGCCGCTCGACTTTCTTTCGGCTCTCTGTGCCCATCTTATCCCTGGATGCGGCGTCCATCATTGCGAATTCGAGCATCTTGCTCGCCAGGTCGCCTGCGTCTTTCACCTTGCACAGCAGGCCGTTGACGCCGTGGTCCACCACCTCCCTGCAGCCGGGCACATCTGACGCGATCAGCGGCTTGCCCATCGCGGCTGCTTCCAGCAGCGAGCGCGGCGTTCCTTCCCTGTAGGAGGGCAAGACGACGCAATCGGCGGCACCGAGGAAGGGACGGACGTCGTCGGTGGTTCCGAGATACTCGACCAGGCCCTCGCCTGCCCATCGCTCGACCTGGACACGGCTGACTGCGGTGCGGTTCTCGACATCGAGGAATCCAAGAAGCTGGAAGCGCGCGCCGGGCATGTTGCGGCGCATCTGGCGAGCTGCCTCGACGAACTCGCCCACGCCCTTGTCCCAGAGCAGCCTGGCCACGAGCAGAAAGACGATCGCGCCGGACGATTGGCTTTGGCGGGGCGCCGGAGAGAAGCGAACAAGGTCGACCCCGGAGCCCGGCAGCAGCGCGGTCTGTTCCTTCCGAACCAGGCGCTCGTCGAGGAAGAGCATCCTGTCGTCGTCATTTTGGAAAAAGACCATTTTCGAACGGGCCAGCGCCAGCCGGTACAGGACCTTGGCAATTTTCTGGAGAAGGCCGCCACGGACGAAAACCGTGCCGAGCCCTGAAACATTGTTTATGACCGGGATGCCATTGAGATTTGCCGCCAGCGATCCGAACACGTTGGGCTTGATGGTGAAGCCGACAAACGCCAGCGGCCTCTCGCGGCGCAGCAGGCGCCAGTAGCGCCACAGAAGCACCATGTCGCGAAACGGCGAGGTGCCGGAATTATCCATCTCGATTTCGACATACCGGCAGCCCATCGGCGGGATCAGGCGCGAATACTCGTCCCTGGGCGCCGCAACCACTATCTCATAGCCCTGCCCTTGCAGCGCCTCGATGAGACCTTTGCGGAAATTGACGACATTCCAGGACGTGTTGATGGAGATGACTATCTTTCTTCCGATCCCAAGCATCGTCCCCGCCTCCCCCATGCCGTTTCGCTCACCGTCGCGTATGCAATCGTGCCCTGTCCGGCCCAAAGGTCTCGAACAGCCGCAAGATTTCGTCGTCATTGGCGAGCGATGATATGCGCGCGAAGCAAGCGTCCCTTGCAGGCCCCAGATCCTGCGGCCGAGCGATCAGCCCTGCGACCGCGCGTGCGATGTCTTGCGGATCGTCGGGGTTGAAATCGAAAGCGGCTCCCTCGGGCATGTAGTGCCTCGTGCCGCTGTCTCGCGACATCAGCACGGCACATCCCGCCCAGGCCGCCTCGATGGGAGACACCGCCGCGGGTTCAGCCCGCGATGGCAATATCAAGAGATCATGACCGGAAAAGACCGAGATCATGTCGTCATGGGCAATGTTGTTCTGAAACCGAAGCCGGTCGGCCACGCCAAGCGCCTGAGCCTCGCGCCGCAAGGCCTGACAAAAAGCCGTGTCGGCATGCGTTGCCTCCTCGCCGCAGAATGTCAGGGAGAAGGGCATGGATGAAATCGCCGACAACGCCCTCAGAAGCAAACTATGCCCCTTGCGCTCCCGGTATTTTGCCACCATCAAAATTCGAGGCGGCCACTGCAATGGCCTGCTTTCCAGGCCTTCAGTCCGGGCCGGCTCGAAAGGGCTCCCGAATGGCAGGGACATGGCATCGCCGACCCTGAGCGAGCCAGGGTTCGGTGATAGCCGCGAGGTGAAATGCGGAATGCCCAGCCCCTGAAAGACGGCTCTTCGAACCCAAGTGCCACTCCATGCCCGAGGCGTGGCGTCCTCCTGGTCGTAGATGACCAGTCTGCGCCCTTGCAGGATTGAACAGAGTGCCGCGACCCTGGAAAATCTTCGCGTCACACCGCGAACGATCACGATGTCGGGGTCTTCGGCCCGCAAGCGCTTCCAGTAGGAAAAGACGCCGGGAGAGGAAAAAGGCGAATTCGGAATGTTGCTCGAGCGCCGACGCATGATCATACGGGACAGCGCGGATGGAGCCATCAAATTGGGAGAAACAAGCGCGTGATTCTCGGTGACGCTCGTTCCGACCACGTCGACCGCAACATGGTGCCCCGCCGAAGTCAGAATGCGAACCCAGGGTACCGCATTGGTGTGGTATCTTGGCAGGCAAAACAGGTATCTCAAAACATCAGCCTTCAGATATCTTCCGCCATGCGGATTCGCCTTTTCAACAATAGGTGCGAAACCACTATCATCGCCGCATAGACCGCCGCCGATACGAGCAAGCCGGCCCAGGCGATGCCTGAGACCCCGATCCATCCGGACAAAACCAGGCAAAGCGGAACATAGACCGCGATCGCCAGCACCGTGATTTTCAAAAGCGGCTTCGTCCCGGCCACGACCTGGATCAACGGATTGAGATGTATTCCAGCGAGGCCGAAGCATTCGGCCGCGAACAAAATGGCAAAGAGCAGCGAAGCTTCGGCGTAGGCCGAACCGCCAGCCAGAAGGACGATGGGGTTTTGCAGCAGCACCCCCCCGACCGCCATGCCGGCGGCAGCGCTCGCCGAAACGACGGTGATGCGGGCGTTCAAGCGGTATAGACGAGAAGGAGGCTCTTGCTTCGACAGTTTCGCGATTTCGGGAAAGATCACCTGGTTCAGGGGACCAGTCAGCCGGGAAACCATCGCCGCCAGGCGCGATGCGAGCGAATAAGAGCCCGCGGCGACCTCTCCCAGCAGGCCCGCGACAACGAACAATGCGAGATGCCGCCTGGCACTCACAAGCGTCGAGAGCAGACTGGTCCCCGTGGCCATGGCAAGGAACGCCCAGAAGAAACGGCGTTTGGACCGGGAGCGAAGCGGGTTGAACAGTTCGATGTCCGCCTGCCTGGCATAGAGCAGCATGCGAACGAACAGCGTCAGGTTGTAGAATGCGCCGACCGCTGCCAGCACGATTACATAAGCCGGCAATGAGGCATCCAGGATCCAAAGGAGGAGAGAGGCAATCACCACGGCAATCCCTTGCATGAGTTGATTGCCGGCAATGACGTCGTACCGGCCGTTCAGCCGAAGCACACCTTTCGGCGTACCCGAAAGACTCGCCAACAGGGTGAGGCTGTAGATAATCGCCAGAAGGCGATTATCCCGCGACACGCCAACAGCTTCTCCAAACAGCAAGATCCCGCCTATCGCCAGGACCGTGGCGAAAAGGGCGGCCGAAACGTCGAGGGCGATCCCGCAAGATGACGCCGGCCCCAGACGCAAAGGCGACCTCGCGCACAGCCTGATCACAGGCTGCCAGCTCTCGAACGTGCAGAGGCCGGAAACGAACGCTACATAGGCCTGAATTACGGCGAGTGTGCCAAAATTCCCCGGTCCCAGCGACCGTGCGTTGAGCGCCAGTGCAAGGATGGAGCACAACGCGGCCACTCCGCTTGCGGACGTCGTAAACGTAACGTCGCGGGCGACCCGCCGCGCGCGTATCCACCCGGAAGGCTTGGCGACCGCCGTCACGTCCTCAGCCATTGTCTCGGCGCAAGGCCCGCGCCGCCTGCCGCATCACCTCGGCGGGGACCGGCGGAAAACACTTCCGGTGCACATAAACCAAGCCAAATATGAAAAGCGCAACGAGAACGGCTCGCTTGGCGGAGATGAACGCACCAAGCAGCTCCTTGCGCTGGATGTAGAATGTGAGATGGACGATAGCCACGATCAGCCCGGCCTTGAGCGCCGCGCTGCGCACATTGCGGATTATCGCCTCGACGGCAACACACACGAGCGACAGAATGACAACGAGCAGCGGAAATCCGGCATACCCGAAATTGGCATAGAACTCCGCCCAGATGTTTGCAGCGACGCCACCACTATAACCCGGAAATAGAAACGGCTGAACCTGCTCGTTGTAGGTGCATCCGTCCTTGCCAAAGACCGTATCCGAGAACGGAAACAGGGAAAGAGGCACCAGCCAAAGATTCGAGCACGGCAAGGTGTAGTCATATTTCACGACCAGATCCAGGTGAGCCAATGTCACGAACTGCTCCAACCCCACGAGAGCGGAATCGGACAACTGGTCAAACTGTATTTTCTGACCTACAAGTTCAAAATTTCCTGCTTTTATTGCTGCATATACTGCTTTGTACACTGCAAGAAAAAAGAACGCGCCAATTCCTCCAATTATGTATCTTTTCCTGATCAAAAGAAGGGAAATGTTCCTGTACCTTACGTACAAACAAGCTAAAATCGCGATGGCAACCGAAGAGCGATGCCCGATATAGAGCGTAAGCATCAGCCCCAGGCAGCTCAAGATGATGACCAGCCTGGATTTCTTCCACCCCGACAGGGCTCCGAACACAACGCCGATGATGCAGCTGTTGTAAAATACATACTGGATCCGCCCGGTAGATGACAAAACATCGGCCTTTGAGGCCGAAAAAAGTGCCGGATTTGCCATCGAAATCCCTCCGAACACCACCAGCATAGCAATTATTACGATCGACTCTCCCCGAACGTTGCCTTCGACCTCGAAATCTTGTCGCCTTGGCATGAAGACCAGCATCGCGGCAGCAATGCAAGAAAGAGAAAGCGCAATGGCATATCCAGTGCCCGCGTGATATATGAAATCATACTTCCTTCTGCCGACATCCACATACTGAAATCCCCAGGTAACGAATGGCACAAAGTAGATCAAGCTCGACAAAAGCAACAACATCTGCGGCGTGAGCGCAAATGGCGAAACAAAATAATCTCGTTTTAGGTGCTTCACTTTCGGTTCATCGCCATCTGAATATTCGTATTGTTCTCACCCCTTAGCAGCCCAGGGACGATTTCTCCCACAGCAAGCCATACGAGTGCGCCATCCGCTCAAGCGAGAAATCCGCAGCGATGCGGTCGCGACATGCTTGCCGCCTGCTCGCCCAAGACCGGGTATCCTGGATTTCCGAAGCCATAATCTCGATGGAACGCGATAGCGCGTCAGGGTTCCGCGGCGGAACGATAGATCCCGTGTTGCCGACAAGCATCGCGATGTCTCCGACATCCGTTGCCACGCATGGCGTGCCGCATGCCATGGCCTCGGCAACCACGTTCGGAAACGCTTCGCTGCTGGAGGCCAGCACATGAATGTCGAATGCATTCATCAAACCGGCAATGTCGTCGCTCGGCCCGAGAAGCTTCACCTTGTGGCGAACATCATAGCGCTCCAACAGCACGGCAAGCGCAGTGTTTTCAGCCGTCATACCCGGGCCGGCAAGAACACATTTGAAGGGAAGGCCCTTGTGCATCGACAGCCTGGACAAGGCAGCGAAGAGATTCTTGTGGTCCTTGTCGGGATGCCAGCGAGCGACATTTCCGACAACGAACTGGCCGTCGCCTATTGACCAATCCTGACGGAGCCGTGCGCGCGCCCGGTCGTCCGGCTCGAACACGGCCAGATCGTAGCCATTCGGTATGATCGTCCAGTTCGAACTCGAATATCCTGCATGAATGTGGCGCTGCGACGCGTTTTGCGAGCAACTGACAATCCGAGCAGGGATGATACCGGATATGAGAGCGCATATCCTGTCCACCGCTCTGGTCGTAAAGGAGGCCGCCCGCGGATCCAGTCCGCAATTGTGCATTCCCCAAAGAACCGGCCTGATGCCGCCAAGCCGCGCCAGGACGCCTCCGACGAGGTTGGCGTGATACATCCAGCACTGAACCACGTCCGGCCGATAGGTCGAGAACACGCGCCTGAGCGAAGCGAGCCCCTTGAGACTCAACCTTCCCTTTGGCATCGCCAGACAAGCGAGCGGTATCTTGGCCGCGCGAAGCAACGGGCCATATTTTCCCTCACCCGAAAGCGAGACGACAAAATGGGAGTGGCTGCGCTCGGCCGTGCACAGGCGGTATAGCGCTGCCTCGGCACCGCCGTTCTCAAGTCCGGTGATGACGTGCAGGATCTTAATACGACCGCTCCTTCCCCACGGCGTTCGTGGGATCGACACCCATCGCGAGCAGGTAGGCGTCGGCCACCTTTTCGACACTGAAATCCCGCGCCCGACGCCTGACGTCTGGAGGATCAGTTTCATCAAGGGCGGCCATCACTTCTGCCGCAAAACCCTGGGCATCGCCGACCGCGGCGAGACGTCCCCACTTGCCGTCCTCCAGAATCTCGGCCGGACCGCTTTCGCAGTTGGTGCTCACCACATTGGTCCCGCAAGCCATTGCTTCGATGATCGTGTTTGGAAATCCCTCCCTGCGGGAGGATTGAAGAAACAACGCTGCCCGCCGCATCCACGGATACGGATTCTTCGAAAAGCCGACCAGAGCGACCGAAGAATTCAGCTCGAGTTCGTCGATCAGTGTTTGAAGCGATCCCCGCAGCGGCCCTTCCCCGACAATGGCCAATTTGACGGGCCTCTTCGTCGCAATCCGTGCGAAGCTGCTTATGAGCGTGGCATGGTCTTTTGCAAAATCAAGCCGCCCAACGGCCACCAGCAAGACCCTGCCATCCTCGACCGCGAAAGGGTGTTCGAGCGGTTCATCCGCCTGCTCTTCAACATGTTTGATGTCCAGCGGATTGTAGATCGTTTTGACGGAACTCCGGTGGATCCCGATGCTCCGGATCAGGTCTTCCGCAACGCCATGCGATACAGTGATGATCGTGTCGGCTCGACCATAGGTCAGCCGCATGAGGAATGGCAGGAACTTCTCACGAACCAGCTTCGTATCGGCGACGGTCCTGGAAAGATTGCTCCTTTCGGATATCACGATCGGTATCCGGCGCAGCGACAGCATGGACGAGATGATGCCAACGATATTGGCATGGGGTAACGCCGTCAGCATCACCCGCGGCTGCTCCCGTCTCAAATACCGGATCAAGCCCAATACGGAAAACAGCAACCGCGAGGCCCGGAGGTCCTGTATCCTTATCGTCTTCGGAACCAAAGCGAGATACTCGCCCGTCGCACATCCAAGCACCAGATCGATCGGCAAGCCGCGCCGGCCAAATTCGCTGGCCAGGGTAAGCATTGCCCGCTCGGTGCCACCAGCACGAAGAGAGGGAATGAAGATAGCAATCCGAGCGTCTGGGCTGCCTGACGATCTCTTGTCTTGGCGCGTGCGCGTCACTCGGTTCACCACCTTTCCTGGCCGGTCACGGCGAAAGCTTTTTGCTTGCGCCTGACCGTGCGCGACGAGCGGTGCTCCACCCGGATAACGGGGAGACCGCCCGTCGCGTTCGGGTCCACCAAAGCGGAGAATATGCTTGGGTGATCAATGTCTTCGCCGAAAGACATAGGCGTAGGTTTCAGCCGCATCCTTCCCGATGAGAAGAGCCGAGAGACCTAGCCAGAGGCGCCAGACAAGGAAGGCCGGCACGAAAGCGTAGAAGTATGAACTCCTCCAGAACAGATGACGCTGGACAAGCTCCAGGCCATTTTGCGCTGCGATCCTTTCCACCTCGCTCGGCAGGCATCTGTCATAGAAGGCCGGGAAGCCGTCGTGCCCCCTGCCCTTTTCGGGATAGACCGCAAACAGCAGGCGCCGCTTGATCGCCTCGGGCAAGACCCGATTGAGCCTGGCGAAAACGGCGTTGCGTGAAGGCGAGAAAATGGCGACCGTGCCGCCCGGTCTTACGCAACTGGCAATACCGCGAAATGCGCCTTCGCCGTCGCGGACGTGCTCCAGGGTGGCCTGGCATATGACCAGATCGGCATCTCCCTTTCCCCTGAACGAGGTAAGGTCCGCCTCGATCCGCTCGTCATAGATATCGTCTGGAGCCTTCGACAATTCCTTGGCATCGCGGTCCACCCCGACGACGACCAGCCGCAGACGACGCTTCTCGGCCAGGCCGACAAGCGGCCTTGCTCCTCCGCCCAGATCATAGACCAGTGCGTCAGGTGTAAGCAGCGCCGGTGCGATTTCCGCAGCAAAGGCGTGGTTGCCGTCCGTGCGCAGCCGTAGCGGCAAGGCTCGGTCCAGACACTCTGAGACGGCCACGTTCGTGCGAACAAAGCCCCGCAGCAACGACGCTATCCCGTCATCGATTTTGTGGACAAGACGTGACCTCCCCCTACCTCCGCTCAAAATACTCCTGGTACCATTCGACGAACCGCCCGACGCCCTCCGTCACGGACGTGCCGGGGCGATAGCCGACCGCCGCCTGCAGCGCCGAAGTATCGGCAAAAGTGTCAGGCACGTCGCCGGCCTGCAGCGGCAAGAGTTCCACGATGGCCTTGCGGCCAAGCGCGTTTTCAAGCGCCTCTACATAGGCTGTCAGCTTCACCGGGTTGTTGTTGCCGATATTGAAAATACGCCAAGGTGCGCTGCTCGTCGCAGGATCCGGATGATCGGAATCCCAGGCGGGGTTAACCGCGGCGGGACTGTCGCTGGCGCGGATCACGCCTTCGGCGATGTCTTCGACGTAGGTGAAGTCGCGCGTGTGGTTGCCGTTGTTGAACAGCTTGATCGGCTCGCCGGCCAGGATGTTCCTGGTGAACAGGAACAGCGCCATGTCGGGACGACCCCAAGGGCCGTACACGGTGAAGAAACGCAAGCCGGTGGTCGGCAGCCCGAACAGGTGGCTGTAGCTGTGCGCCATCAACTCGTTGGCGCGCTTGGTTGCGGCGTAGAACTGCAGTGGGTGGTCGGCCGGGCGATGCTCGGAAAACGGCATGTCGGTGTTGGCGCCGTAGACGCTCGACGTGCTGGCATAGGTCAGGTGGCCGACACGGCTGTTGCGGCAGGCCTCCAGCATGTTGGCGTAGGCGACAATGTTGCTCTCGACATAGGCATGCGGGTTTTCAAGGCTGTAGCGGACGCCGGCCTGGGCGGCGAGATGGATCACGCGGTCGAAGGCGTGATCGGCAAAGCAGCCGTCCACCACGTTTCGCTCTGCGAGATTACCGTGGATGAAATGGTAGCCCGCATTGGTGTTGCGGCTGGCTTCGGCCAAAAGCCGCAGGCGCGCCTGCTTGATCTGCGGATCATAGTAGTCGTTGATGCTGTCTATGCCGACGACCTCGTCGCCGCGTTCGAGCAGCCGCCTGGCGACGTGGTAGCCTATGAAGCCGGCAGCGCCGGTGACCAGGACCTTCATCAGAACCGCCCGTCCGTAACATCCCTGGGGAACAGACCCTTGATGTCGTAGACGACACTTGGGTCCTTGCAAAGTGCTCGCAGGCCGGCAACGCCCAGGGTGCGAAACTGCCCGTGCCCCACGGCGACGACAACGCCATCATAACGCGCGGCGGGCATCTCTTTAACGCTCGTTACGCCAAAGGCGTGCGCGCATTCCTGCGCATCGACCCAAGGATCCCAGATATCGATGCCGGCATTGTACTGCCTCAGCTGCGCGACAATGTCGGCGACCTTGGAATTTCGCAGGTCCGGACAGTTTTCCTTGAAGGCTGCGCCCATGACCAGAATCCGGCTGCCAACGACAGGTATGCCCTTGCGCATCATAAGGCGGGCCGTCTGGTCCGCCGCATGCCGGCCCATGCCGTCGTTGATGCGGCGACCGGCAAGAATCACCTCGGGATGATAGCCGAGTTCCTGAGCCTTGTGGGTGAGATAATAGGGATCGACGCCTATGCAGTGGCCGCCGACGAGACCAGGGCTGAAGCGCAGGAAATTCCATTTGGTGCCGGCCGCTTCCAGCACCTCCGACGTGTCGATGCCCAGTTTGCCGAAGATCAGCGACAATTCGTTCATCAGGGCGATGTTGAGGTCGCGTTGCGTGTTCTCGATGACCTTGGCTGCCTCGGCGACCGCGATGCTCGATGCACGATGCGTGCCGGCGGGAATGATCGAGGCATAGAGGGCGTCGATGGCGTCCGCCACCTCCGGCGTGGAGCCGCTGGTGACCTTGACGATCGTCTGCAGTCGGTGCTCGCGGTCGCCGGGGTTGATGCGCTCAGGACTGTAGCCCAGGAAGAAGTCTTCGTTGTAGCGCAGACCCGAATGTTTCTCGATCAGCGGCGCACATACCTCTTGCGTACAGCCGGGATAGACAGTCGACTCGAAGATCACCACCGCACCTTGGGAGATCACCTCGCCGACCGTGGCGGAGGCCATGACAAGGGGCTTCAGATCCGGCCGGTTGGCCCTGTCGATCGGAGTGGGGACAGTGACGATGAAAATTCCGCAATCCCGCAAATCGGCCTTGTCGCTGGTGAACCGCAGCCGCGTGGCGGCGTCGATTTCATCTCTGCTGGCCTCAAGCGTGTGATCCTCGCCACGCCTCAGCGCATCCACACGCGATTGGCTGATGTCGAAGCCGACGACGTCCCTGATCGCTCCGAGGGCCACCGCCAGTGGCAAACCCACATAGCCAAGCCCGATGACAGCTATTTTCCTGGAGCCGAGGTCCATTTGCTTCCTGTCCGGCAAGCCTTAATCAGCCACGGCCTCCGCTATCGCGCGCCATGGCCGGTAATCATCGTCTTTATGGTTCTGAGGGTGATGAGAACATCAAGCCAAGGCGAGAAGTTCTTTATGTAGTAAAAATCGTAGTGTAATTTCTCCATCACATCGTCGACCGCCGCGACATGACCCTGATTTACTTGCGCCCACCCGCTCACACCCGGCCTGACGATGTGCCGGTAGCGATAGAACGGCAATTCCGCCTCATACCACTGCGACAGGACGACGGCCTCGGGCCGTGGTCCAATCCAGCTCATTTCGCCGCGCAGGATGTTGATGGCCTGCGGCAGCTCGTCGATCCTGAACTTGCGTAAAAAATGCCCTATCCGGGTGATGCGATCGTCGTCACGTTTCGTGATCGCCTTGTCCTTGTCGCTGCCAATGCCGGCTTGCTGCCTCATCGAGCGAAATTTGTAGACCGTGTAGATCCGGCCCCTGTAGCCAATGCGGGGCTGGCGAAACAGCACCGGACCCTCCGAGTCCAGCCGGATCAGCAGCGCGATCAGCACCACGAAAGGCGAAAGGGCCACGACCATGACAAGCGCGGAGATCCAGTCGATTGCCTGCTTGATCTTGAGATAGGCCTGGTTCGGATTGAGCGAGCCGAGCGTGTTCTCCGACAGATGTTCGATCGCGACGCGGCCGGTCAGCGATTCGCTGACCTGCTTGACGTGGTAGACCGGCGTGCCCGAAAGGGCCCGGTCCGCGATGTATCTTTCCCATTCGGCGTCAAGGTCGGCCCGCAGATCGACGACCACGCCATTGGCCCGTTCGATGACGGTGGCGGGCGAGGTGATCCAGAACCAGTGCACTCCCGGCAGTGTCCTTAGGCGCTCTACATCCCCGCCGGGAATGACGACCAGCCGGTACGGGTCGAGATGCCGCGTTATGAGGCTCAGGCCAAAATACCAGAGCGTGGATTGGGTGAAGCTGGCCGCCGCCTGAAACCGGCTGTATTCGAAGCGAAAAAAGAAAATGGTCAGGAAAACAAGCCCGTAGGACAGCACAAATGTCGGTAGGATGTAGCTGGCAGCGGCCACGCCGGGGAAATTCCCAATGCGGCGATAGGCAAGGAAGCCTGCTACATGCGCAATGACCGCGGCGGCGACGGTTACCTGAAGATTGGCGACGTAGACCGCATCGGGTTTGAAGGCAATCCGGATGAGGGCCGGCGCGACGATCGCGAATGTCAGTCCGCCAATAAGTTGAAAGCGAATTCTGAACAGGAAGTGCCGGCTTCCGACAAGAGTTGATGTTGCGACATTCAACTTCTTCCCCCCTCGAAGCTGCCATGTCGGCGATTACCATTGCAATAATGCGCTTGGCTTGGCCGTTCATTCGCAAAGCGGAATCGGGCCTCTCGCTACTGGCTGTTCGACTCAGTCGAAGATCAACAACTACGACACTGTAACGATACCAGCAAGTATCTATTTACACTGTAGCAATCGGCAGGATTTTTTATCAATCGCGTCGCTGAATGCGATTCAAAAGCTATCGCTAATAGATTGACTTACTGCCGGTCATCGAGAATGTCTGGACGCATGAAGGTAAATGGATGTTCGTATCTGTGGTGACTGGCTGGCTGCTTGGCCAAGACCTGCCAGTCACATCCGTCCGACCTGGATGAACCAGGTTCTTCCCCGGAATGCCTCAGTGGATCGCTAAATTCAGGAGCGCTTCAGCAGCGACCAGACGGCAGGCACCAGGCTGGCGGCAAGAGCAACCTTGATCAGATCACCGACGATGAACGGCACGACGCCGAACTGCCAGGATTTTTCCGGACCGATGAGCGTCGCCAGCCAGGCAAAACCCATGGCCATCATGACGAACTCGGCAACCAGCATCGCGTTGAAAAGCTTGATGGGATGGCGATCCCAGCCGCGATCGGCGGCCCAGCCGACAATCGCCGCCATGACCACGAAGCCGGCGAGATAGCCGCCGGTCGAGCCGAGCATGTAGGCAATGCCGATGCCCTTTTCCGGCGTGCCCTGGAAGACCGGGAAGCCCATCGCGCCCTCGGCCATATAGAGCAGCACGGTGGCGACGCCGAGCCGCAGGCCGAACGCGGCGGCGATCAGCAGGACGGCGAGCGTCTGCATCGAAATATCGACGGGCCCCAGAACCACCTTGGTCTTGGCCGACAGCGTCAGCAACAGCGTTCCGGCTATAGCCAGGAAAAGCTGCGTTGCCAGCCGCGCCGCGCCATCTTGCGGCAGAGCCAGAGAAATAAGCGGGCGCATTGTCGTTGCAGTTGCCATGGTCTTCCCCATCCGATTGCCGCCATCCGATGATCGCGGTCTTGCGTTTTCCTATATTGGCTTGCGTGCTATGCGGCAATCGGTTTTGCCATTCCCGCAACAGGCATCGACACCGTCATGGCCCTCGAATTCGATACCAGCTTCGATCCCTGCTACGGCGGAGGCGTCAGCGTCGCGCGCGACGTGCAGCGCGTCACGGCCCGAAATCCCAGTCCCTTCACCTTCCACGGCACCAACAGCTACGTCGTCGGACGCGATACGCTCGCAGTGATCGATCCGGGGCCGGATGACGAAGCTCACCTGCGCACCTTGCTCGACGTCATCGCCGGCAGGCCAGTCAGCCACATCTTCGTCAGCCACACCCATCGCGACCATTCCCCTTTGGCGGCACGGCTGAAGCAGGAAACCGGAGCCCAGGTGCTGGCGGAAGGGCCGCACCGGCCGGCAAGGCCATTGCATATTGGCGAGATCAACGCGCTCGATGCCAGCGCCGATACGTCATTCGTGCCCGATGTCGCGCTGCCGGACGGCGCGCTGGTCGCCGGCGACGGCTGGGCGATCCGCACGGTCCTGACCCCCGGCCATACCGCCAATCACGCGGCATTCGCACTGGAGGGCACCGGCATCCTATTCTCGGCCGACCATGTCATGGCGTGGGCGACCTCCATCGTCGCGCCGCCGGACGGGGCGATGGCAGACTACATGGCCTCGCTGGACCGGCTTATCGAACGCGGCGACCGCTTGCTGCTGCCCGGCCACGGCGGGCCGGTGACGGCACCGCGCGGCTTCATGCGCGGGTTGAAGACCCATCGCAAAATGCGCGAGCGGGCCATATTGGAGCGGGTCCGCGTCGGCGACCGCACGATCGCAGACATGGTCAAGGCGATCTACAGGGATACCGACCCGCGGCTGCACGGCGCCGCCGGATTGTCGGTGCTTGCCCATCTGGAGGATCTGGTGGCCCGCCGCCTGGTAGCGACAGACGCCGCGCCGGCCATAGATGGCGTTTTCACGCCGCCCGCATAGGTCCAGCAGCTAGGCTATTCGGCCGGAGCCGCGCCGACCTGGCCGGCGACTTCCTGGTCCAACTCCGCCAAGAAGTCGGTGATGCGCGCAGCGTTGTCGCCGAGGTCGTGGCGGCCGTAGCGCGAAGCCGACCGCATGTCGACTATGACCGTATCCCCGTCGTCCGTAATGCGGATCGCCACGTCGGCGGGAAGGCCCAGCACGAAGCTCCTGGCGACGGCGGTAATCGTCACTTCGCTCTGCCCGGCGAGCTCGGGATAGGGTCCGGTAAGATCCCAATCGCGGCGGTCGAGCACAGTTTCAACGGCAGTGACGACGGTCTCGAACGGCAGGTCGTAGCTGCGCGCGGTGACAAGCGGGTAGCTGTCGGTCTGCAACCGCTGCTCGCCAGGCGTCGGCGGCGAGAGCACGTTCATATCCTTTATGCGAGCGGTGACGTCGAGTGCCGGCGGCTCGTCAAAATCGGTCGAAATATCCCTGAGCGGCGGAAAGATTGTCGCCCAATAGGCGGCGATGCCATAGGGGGTCAGCACCAGCAATGCCAGCAAGACGCCGACCGTGATGTCGCGGCCGCCGTAGTCGCCAAAATTCCACACCCTCGAGAAGGCAAATCCGGCGAACAGCAGCGCCAGCGCCGCCAGCAGCGCGACAATAGCCAGCACCCACAGGAACACCGGCGTTTCAACGAGGTTGAAATAATGGCCGATGAACACGGTCAGCAAAAGCACCGCCGAAAAAGCAGCGGTGCGCCGCGACCATCCGGCAGCCTTCGATGTTTGCCGTTCGGAAATGCTGACCATGTTTCTCTGCGTTATCCCAAGCCGAACGAAGACTTAGCGCATGGTCACCAAAATCGGAATCGATTTTCGAGAAGGATCACGCGCCAGTTGGAAATGCTATCGTGCCCCTTGCGCCTGAAAGGCGTGCGGCGCCGGGCTGTCCTTTGCGACGGCATCAGGCTGAGACACGCACTATCGCGTCAATCCGTCGGCAAGCGGTAATCCCTGAATTGCTGGCGCAAGGTGATCTTCTGGATCTTGCCGGTGGCGGTGTGCGGAATTTCGCCGACGAAAGCGACATCGTCGGGCATCCACCATTTGGCCACCTTGCCGTCGAGAAAACCAAGGATATCGGATTTGGTCGGTTCCTTGCCCGGCTTGCGGACAACCACCAGCAAAGGCCGTTCGCCCCATTTCGAATGAGGAACGCCGATTGCCGCTGCCTCGGCGACATCTGGGTGGCCGACGGCCAGATTCTCCAGGTCGATGGTCGAAATCCATTCGCCGCCGGACTTGATGACGTCCTTGGCGCGATCGGTGATCTGCACATAGCCGCCAGCGTCGATGTGGGCGACATCCCCGGTATCGAACCAGCCGTCGTCGTCGAACTGCTCCGAGCCGGCGCCGCCATAATAGGCACTGGCCACCGCCGGGCCGCGCACCTTCAGCCGCCCGAATGTCTTGCCGTCCCAAGGCAGCGCGTTGCCGTCGTCGTCCGTCACCTTCATCTCGACGCCGAAGGGCGGGTAACCCTGCTTGCCCTGGACATCGAGCCGGGCGTCGCCCTGAAGGCCTGCATAGTCCGGCTTCAGCGTACACAGTGTGCCGAGCGGCGACATTTCGGTCATGCCCCAGGCGTGTACGACCTGGACATCGTAATTGTCCTGGAACTTCCTGGTGATGATCCGCGGGCAGGACGAGCCGCCGATGACGACCTTGTTCAGGTAGGGCAGCTTCCTGCCGGTCTCCTCCAGATATTGCAGCAGCATCATCCACACCGTCGGCACGGCTGCACTGAAGGTCACTTTCTCGGTGTCGAGCAATTCGTAGAGCGAGGCGCCGTCCATCTTGCAGCCGGGCATGACCAGCTTGGCGCCGACCATCGGCGCGCTCTGGCCGAGGCCCCAGGCATTGGCGTGGAACATCGGAACCACCGGCAGGATCGTGTCGCGCGAAGACAGGCCCATCGCGTCGGGCATGGCGGCGATCATGGCGTGCAGCACATTCGAGCGATGACTGTAGACGACGCCCTTTGGATCGCCCGTGGTTCCCGACGTATAGCACATGCCGGCGGCGGTGCCTTCGTCGAAGCTCTTCCAGGCGAAGTCGCCGTCGGCCTCGTCGAGCCATTCTTCGTAGGCAACGACGCTGGGCAGTATGGTCTGCGGCAGATGCGCCCTGTCGGTCAGCACGATCACCTGTTTCAGGGACTTGACCGCGCCGGCGATCTTCTCGAGCAAAGGGAGGAAGGTCAGGTCGACAAAGACCGCCTTGTCTTCGGCATGGTTCATGATCCAGACGATCTGCTCGGGAAACAGCCGCGGATTGAGCGTGTGATAGATCGCGCCGATGCCCATGATGCCATACCAGGCCTCGATGTGGCGCGCCGTGTTCCAGGCCAGCGTCGCGATGCGGTCGCCCAGGCGATAGCCGTCACGCTCCAGGCGCTGGGAGACCTTCAGGGCGCGACGATGGATGGCGGCGTAGGTGGTGCGTACGATCGGTCCTTCGATCGAGCGCGATACGATCTCCCGCCCGCCATGCTGCCGTTCGGCGTTGTCGATAAGCTTATGGCAAAGAAGCGGCCATTCCTGCATCAGCCCCAGCATTCGTTCCTCCCTTACCTTCTCGCTTTTGTTCCCATTGTGAAGCGAACCGGTGGATTGTCCAGCCACCGCCGGGTGGCGAAGGAAATCCGGATGCCGGTCGCAGGGAAGCGATCGCATCGCGTATTTCTTGGAGTCCGAATGCCTGGTGCTCATGCAATAGGACGGGCGGCCTTGAAACCTATTATATCAGAGGAGACTAAATTACTCGACCGAGAGGAGAATCCGCCACAATCCGGCCATCGTCGGCATTAAGTTTCGTTAATGGGCAAAGGGGTGCGATTGGCGACTGAAAGAGGTTCGCATGGACACGCAGCTCGACGATAAGGCACTGGAAAGTACCCTTGCCGAAAGCCTGGGCGATCTGGTGCCGGACACAAAGACTGTTTCCGAAGACGAATTTGTTGAAGTTGTCGGCGGTGCGCTCGAAGCGGTTGGCGGCACGCTGCTGTTCAAGATGTGCGTTCAGAGCGAAGGGGAAGGCGAGCACGTCGCCGCGGCATCGGTAGGCGACGGCGGCAATCGTCAATTCCTGCTGCTCACCCTGCCGACCGGCGGCGGTCACTTGAAAGTCGAGACCGCGTCCAGGAGCAGCAATCCGGTGGCCGGTATCGCTGCCGCCTATGCCGGCCTGATGGACGCGTTCAGAACCGCGGCCTGAGCCTCGCCGGACAAGGTCATCGCTAAAAATACCGTCGGCAGCGCCCACGGCTGGAGATCGATTGCGGATTGCCGGCGACCGTCGGCCTTGCGCAAACAACCTCGTCGACACACTTAAAGCTGAGACGAGGAGAAACAGCATGGACAAGACCGCCAACCCGGCACCCGGCTTCCGGCGCAATCCCGATAAGGTCATCACCGTCGAACCGTATGAGGGCACCGTCACCGTGCGTGCAGGCGACACGGTTATCGCCTCATCGACGAACGCCAAGGTGCTTACGGAAGCGCCCTACCCGGCCGCCTTCTACATCCCGTTCGCAGACATCGATTTCAGCAAGCTGGGCGGCACGCAATCCTCCACCCATTGTCCCTACAAGGGCGACGCAAGCTACTGGAGCGTGCTGCCTGCCGGCGAGGCAGGCAAGGATGCGATGTGGGCCTATGAGCAACCTTTCGACGAAATGGCTGAAATTCGCAACCACGGGGCGTTCTACGCAAGCAAGGTCAGCATCGAAGCCAAGCCAGGCTGAACGGACCAACGAGGAGGCCGGGCGTGCCGTCCTGCGGATCAGTCGGTGGTGCCGTTGTTGCCGAGGCCGTCGGCATCGTCGAGCCGCACGAAGGTCAGCCCCTTTTGCTTAAGCGCCAGCAGGCCCTGCACGACGCCTTCCCCGGCTGCATGGGTCGGCTGGTTGATATGGGCGACGATGACGTCGCCGTCCTTGGCCGCTTCTATGCGCCTTGTGGTTTCCCTGGCACCGAGCAGCGAACCGCCATCGCCATTGATCGAGAAGCCGGCGATCTTAAAGCCCAGCTTGCGGATCATGGCGATCGCCGACGGACTATACTCGGCGGTCGCACCACGAAACCATTTCGGCGCCGGCTCGCCAGTCCCGGCCAAGGCGACGGCGCCCGACTCGACCTCGGCCAGAACCGCTTCCGGACTGCCGGCGCTGCGTATGCCATAGATCTTCTGCGGCGTGTCGACGGCCGGGATGTGATGGCCGCCGTGGTTTTCCAGTTCGAACAGGTGAGGATGCGCCCGCATGATCTCGACGGCGGCAGCGTTCCGCTTCAGCCAGATGCCGGTGACGAAGATGGTCGCAGGTATCCTGTTTTCCACCAGCGCCGAGAGGATGCGGTTGTCGGTCCGTCCGCCACAGGCGTCGAGGGTCAAGGCAATGCGCCCGGCTCCGCCTGCATCCGGCTTGATGTGCAGGATGGGTTCGACCAGCGATGCGGCATGGCCGCTGGATACCATGGCCAATGACATGGCCATGATACAGAGATTTTTTTGCAGCAGGCGCATCAAACAGTTCCAAGCGGCGTTTCAAGCGGCCATCCCAAGACCCGCATGAAGGCGGAAATCGGGAGCTGGATAGCAGAAAAGCACCAGACGCGACAATCTGACCGTCTTGCGGCAGTTCCTCGTTCCGACCGGCGGCAAGCGCTCAGCCGCGGCCCGCCTTCGCCGCCTGAACGGCCGCCTGCGCGGCCGCCAATCTGGCGATCGGCACGCGGTAGGGCGAACAGGACACGTAATCCAGTCCGACCTCCTCGCAGAAGCGGATCGAGGCCGGATCGCCGCCATGCTCGCCGCAAATGCCGAGCTTGATCCGTGGCCGCGTCGCCCTGCCCTTTTCCGCGGCCATGCGCACTAGTTCGCCGACGCCATGGATGTCCAGCGAGACGAACGGATCCTGTTCGATGATGCCTTTCTGGCGATAGGTCTCCAGGAACGAGGCCGCGTCGTCACGCGAGATACCGAATGTCGTTTGGGTCAGGTCGTTGGTGCCAAAAGAGAAGAATTCGGCCGATTCAGCGATGACATGGGCCCGGATCGCCGCGCGGGGGAGCTCGATCATGGTTCCAGTCAGGTAATCGATCTTGACGCCGCTTTCGTCCATGACGCTCTTGGCCACCGCATCGATGCGCGCCTTGACGTAATCGAGTTCCTTCACAAGCCCGACCAGCGGCACCATGATCTCGGGTACCACCAGCGCGCCGGCCTTGCGGCCGGCCTCGACGGCGGCCTCGAAAATGGCACGCGCCTGCATCTCGGCGATCTCGGGATAGGATACCGCAAGCCGGCAGCCGCGATGGCCGAGCATCGGGTTGAATTCGTGCAGCGCCTCAGTGCGCTGCCTGAGCTTGTCCGGCGCAACATTCATCGCCGCCGCGACTTCGGCTATCTCAGCCTCGGTCTTGGGCAGGAATTCGTGCAAAGGCGGATCGAGCAGGCGGATGGTCACCGGCAGCCCGGCCATGATCTCGAACAGTTCCAGGAAATCCGCCCGCTGCATCGGCAGCAGCTTGGCAAGCGCGGCGCGCCGGTCCTTTTCGGTGTCGGCCAGGATCATCTCGCGCATGGCGACAATGCGGGCACCATCGAAGAACATGTGTTCGGTGCGGCACAAGCCTATGCCTTCGGCGCCGAAGGAGCGCGCCATGCGCGCGTCGAGCGGGGTTTCGGCATTGGTGCGCACCTTCATGCGCCGCACCGCATCCGCCCATTCCATGATGGCCGCGAAATCGCCGGAAAGCTCGGGCTGCAGCATCGCCACAGCGCCCTTGAGCACCTGCCCGTTGCCGCCGTCGATGGTGATGATGTCGCCCTTGCGGAAGGTCTGCCCCATCGACATCAGCGTAGCTGCCTTATAGTCGACGCGCAGCGAACCGGCGCCCGAGACGCACGGCTTGCCCATGCCGCGCGCCACGACCGCGGCATGGCTGGTCATGCCGCCGCGCGTGGTCAGGATGCCCTCCGCCGCATGCATGCCGTGGATGTCCTCGGGACTGGTCTCGACACGCACCAGGATAGCCTTGCGCCCTTGCGCCTTGAGATCCTCGGCGTCCGCGGAGGAAAAGACGATTTCGCCGGTGGCGGCGCCGGGCGAAGCCGGCAGGCCGACGCCGATGACGTCGCGCGCGGCCTTCGGATCAATGGTGGGGTGCAGGAGCTGGTCGAGCGATGCGGGATCGATGCGGGCGACCGCCTCCTCTTTCGAGATCAGGCCGTCCCTGGCCATCTCGACGGCAATCTTCAGCGCCGCCTTGGCGGTGCGCTTGCCGGACCGCGTCTGCAACATCCACAATTTGCCGCGCTCGATGGTGAATTCGAGGTCCTGCATGTCGCGATAATGTTTTTCCAGCCTGTCGGAGATGGTGACGAAGGACTGGAAGGCATCCGGCATCAGTTTCTGCAATGACGGCTTGTCGGAGCCGGCGGCGATGCGGGCCGCCTCGGTGATGTTCTGCGGAGTGCGGATGCCGGCGACGACGTCCTCGCCCTGCGCATTCACCAGGAACTCGCCATAAAGCTGCTTTTCGCCGGTCGAGGGGTTGCGGGTGAAGGCGACGCCGGTGGCCGAGGTCTCGCCCATATTGCCGAACACCATGGCCTGGACATTGACCGCCGTGCCCCAGCTTTCGGGAATATCGTGCAGGCGCCTGTAGGTGATGGCGCGGTTGTTCATCCAACTCGAGAACACCGCACCGATGGCGCCCCAGAGCTGTTCGTGGGGATCCTGCGGGAACGGCCTGCCGAGTTCCTCTTCGACCTTGGCCTTGTATAGCGCGATGACGCCCTGCCACTCGATAGCCGTCAGTTCGGTATCGAGCTCATGGCCGAGGCTGGCCTTCTGGTCCTCGAGGATCTCCTCGAACACCTCGTGGTCGAGTCCCATGACGACATCGGAATACATCTGGATGAAGCGGCGGTAGCTGTCATAGGCAAAGCGCGCATCGCCGGAATCGACGGCCAGCGCCTCGACGGTTTCGTCGTTGAGGCCGAGATTGAGCACCGTATCCATCATGCCGGGCATCGAGGCGCGGGCCCCGGAGCGGACCGATACAAGCAGGAGTTTCGACGGATCGCCAAAACGGCGGCCGGTGAGCCGGCCGATATGGTCCAGCGCCACGGCGACGTCAGCCTCAAGCCCTGCCGGATAGGCACGGCCGTTGGCATAGTAGGCGTTGCAGACCTCCGACGTGATGGTGAAGCCCGGCGGTACCGGCAGGCCAAGACTGCACATCTCGGCCAGATTGGCACCCTTGCCGCCCAACAGATTCTTGTCACCGGCCCGGCCTTCGGCCGCACCATCGCCAAAGGTGAAAACCCACTTGGTCATGCTTTGCTCTCCGGTTGCAGGAGATTGGAAAGATTGACGAAACGGAAAGTCCCGCCATGCCCGACTTTGGAGCGATATGATGCTGCAATGCGAAAGGCAAGGCGTCGGAAAGGCCGTTTGGCCGCTACAATCGATTAAGCAAAAGCTACGGCAAAAGGACTTGCTACTCCAACGGCACGAGGCTAGAACATACAGGGAACAAAGAGGTGCCTCATGAAGCTCACCGGAAAACTCGACTATCTGGAACTGCCGGCAACCGGCGCGACGCTGGACAGTGTGAAGGCCTTCTACAGCGCCGCCTTCGCCTGGTCGTTCACCGACTATGGCCCGACCTATTCGGCCTTTAGCGAGGGACTGGACGGCGGTTTCCAGGCCGACAGCGGCGACGCCACCGCCAAGCCCTTGCCGGTGCTTTACTCCCAGGATCTGGAAGAGACACTGGCTGCCGTCGAGAATGCCGGCGGCACGATCGTCAAACCGATCTTTTCGTTTCCGGGCGGCAGGCGGTTCCACTTTGCCGATCCGGCCGGAAACGAGATGGCAGTGTGGGGAGAATAGGCGGCGCGACCGGTGCGGCCGTCGCCAACGGAACCGTGAATCAACCGGAATGTCGCAATCTCCAGCATTGAGCTTTCCACCGGCACAGCCTATAAGGCCGCGCGCAGTCGACGCATGTCAGCTGCTGGGGCGTCGCCAAGTGGTAAGGCATCGGTTTTTGGTACCGACATTCCCAGGTTCGAATCCTGGCGCCCCAGCCAAGCGCACAGGGTCCGTTCCGGACACATAGGTTACGGTTTATACCGGAGACATGTTGTTGGAGCAGAATGAGAATCTATTCCGTCGCCGAGCGGATTGCCTTTGTCGTCACGCTCGCGGCCGTCCTCGTTCTCGCGCTGCTGCCGGTACATCGCCTCAAGCAATTCGGGATCGATATCGGTTTCCACTATGACAAGCTCAATCACGCCAGCGCATTCGCCGTGCTGGCTTTCCTGGGCAGCCTCGGCTGGCCGCGGCACAAGCCGGCGCTGATCGTCTTCCTTGCTTTTGTCGGTGCTGCCATAGAAGTTCTCCAGGGCACCACGGCGATAGGCCGCGATTTCGACGTGCTCGACTGGGTTGCCGATTGCGTCGGCATGGCATGCGGTCTGCTGGCCGCGATCTGTGCGACCTGGATCGTGCAACGCGCAAGGTGAGAAGTAGTCGAATCGCCTGCCTTACCGCGCGAACGACACGACGACACTTAAGATCAGGCTTCAGCACGGCACGTTGAAGGTGAAGCAACGTCAATGAGCTGCGGCGCCGCGAGCACAGGCGCGAGTTGCCGGCCTGGCAGATGGCAAATATGTCGCCGTCGGGTGGGCAGACATGATTCCCGACCGGCCGTCCGAACGCCCCGGCGCCAAGAGGGCCGACTTGGACCGCCCCTTCTCAGCCGCCTGGAAAGCTGCGCATACTGCGGCCGCCATGGCTCTGCGAATCAGACTGCCGGGGGGCACGCTGAAGGTGAAGGTCTATCGCGAACTGCGTGATCGCGAGCGGGATCGTCGGGTGCCTGTGCTGAAGCTGGGGTCGCTGTATTTCGTCTGGTCGTCGGCCAGGCATCATCCGCACAAGCACGGCCATACTGGTTAGAGCATCCAAGAGACATGCGTAGCGGCTTTCCGTGCGGGATCGCGTGACGTCGACTTCGAGCCGTTCCACGATCCATCGAATACCAAGTGACTTGAAATGATCCGCCCATTGAGGACGCGTCAGCTCGCCTCGCGCATGGCTTCGGCTGCCTGCAGATCCACCGAAACGAGCTGGCTGACGCCCTGCTCGGCCATGGTCACCCCGAACAGCCGGTCCATGCGCGCCATGGTGATCGGATTGTGAGTGATGATGACGAAGCGCGTCTCGGTGGTCTTGGCCATCTCGTCCATCAGATTGCAGAAGCGTTCGACATTGTGATCGTCGAGCGGCGCATCGACTTCGTCGAGCACGCAGATCGGCGCCGGGTTGGTGAGGAACACGGCGAAGATCAGCGACATCGCCGTCAGCGCCTGCTCGCCGCCGGACAGCAGCGTCATGGTCTGCGGCTTCTTGCCGGGCGGACGGGCAAGGATTTCAAGCCCTGCCTCGAGCGGATCCTCGGATTCGATGAGCTGCAATTCGGCCGTGCCGCCGCCGAAGAGGTGCGAGAACAGCCGCTGGAAATGGCCGTTGACCACGTCGAAGGCGGCGAGAAGCCGCTCGCGGCCTTCGCGGTTGAGGCTCTGGATCGCTTGCCGGAGCTTGCGGATCGCCTCGATGATGTCCTCGCGCTCCGAGACGATGGTCTCCAGCCGGTCCGAAAGCTCCTTCTGCTCTTCCTCGGCGCGCAGGTTGACGGCGCCGAGCCGCTCGCGCTCGATCTTCAGCCTGTCGAGCTGGCGCTCGATCTCGGCCATTTCGGGCATCGGATCGTCGGCTTCCAGCCCGGTATGGCGGATGACCAGATGCGGCGGAGTGTTCAGCGTCTCCTGGATGCGCGCCTCGACCTCCAGCCGGCGCTCGTCGGCTGCGGTCAAGCGCTCCTCGGCGCGGACACGGGTCTCGCGCGCCTCGGCCAGCGACTGGATCGCGCCGGTGGCCGCCTTGTCCAGTTCCGCCTGCCTGTTCTCCGCTTCCTGCAGACGGTCGGCTGCCGTCTTGCGCAAGGTCTCGGCCTCCGTGAGCTGCGACAGCAAGGCGCGCCGCTTGGCATCGATCTCGTCGGGAGCGTCGGCCAATCTCTCGCGTTCGGCCTCGGCCTCTGCCTTGCGTTCGCCCAGCGAGGCGATCTGCGTCGAAGCGTTCTCGGCGCGCTCCAGCCAGTTGCTGCGCTCGATGCCGATCGCATCGAGCCGACGCGAACGCGCCTCGGCCTCCCGCCGCAATCCTTCATGGACGGCACGCGCATCGGCGAGCGTGGCGCGGTCGCGGGCGACATTGGCCGAGGACTGTTCGAGCTGTATCTGCAGGTCGCCGAGATCGGGCGCGTCCTGCAGCAGCATTTCCGCCTCGGCAAAGGCGGCCGAAGTTTCTTCATGACTGTCGACAATGCGGGCGCGGGCCTCGTCCAGGGCGGCGCGCCGGCTCGACAATTCGCCGCCGGCCTTTTCGGCTTCGGCCAGCGCGTTGCGGGCGGCGTCCAGTCCGTGCTGGGCGTCGCGTCCGGCCTGACGCGCGGCGCGCTCGGCCTCGCTGGCCTCGCGAAGCGCCTGTTCAGCCTGCGCGAGCGCCGCCTCGGCCTCGCGCAGTACAAGCGTCGCCTGCACCGCTTCGGCATCGAGCTCGGCCAGCCGGTTTTTTTGCGCCAGGCGCTGCGCGGCTGCGGTCGGCGCGTCGGCGCTGGCGGTCAGCCCGTCCCACCGCCACAGCGCGCCCTCACGGCTGACCAGCCTCTGGCCGGGCGCGAGCAGTCCTTGCAGGCGGCGGCCGTCGGCGCTCTCGACAATGCCGATCTGCGCCAGCCGGCGGGCAAGCTGCGGCGGGGCACGTACCACGCTGGCCAGGTTCTTGATGCCTTCGGGAAGCGCGGCGTCGCCGGCCTGGACCGCGCCCTCGCCCCAATGCACCGGCGCGCTGCGATCGAGCGGCACGTCGAGATCCTCGCCAAGGGCGGCGCCCAAGGCCGTCTCATAGCCGCGCTCGACGCTGATCTGTTCCAGCACGGACGGGAAGAGATCGCCGCTGGCGGCGTTCAGGATCTTGGCCAGCGTGCGGGCCTCGGTCTCGATACGCGCCAGTTCGGCCCTGGCGTCCTGCAATGGCGGACGGGCGGCATTTTCGGCCGCGCGCGCCTCTGCGACCGCCTGTTCGGCGGCAATCGCGCCAGCCTCGCTCTCTTCGAGCCGCGCCAGTGCATCCTCGACCAGAAGCCGCTTCTCTGCCGGGTCGGGCAAGCCCGCGACTTTGGAGAGGATTTCGGACAATTCACGGTCGACATCGGCGAGTTGGCGGGCGAAACGGTCCCGACGCTCGGCGGTCTCGCGCAGCGTCCGCTCGACCTGATTGCGCGAAGCGGCGGCCTCGGCCCGCTCGGCGGTTAGCGCTGCAAGCCTGGCTTCGCTCTGCGAGAGCGTCGCGGCTACCTGTTCGAAGGCGGCTCGGGTGGTTGCTTCACGCTCGGCCGCGCCGGCATTTTCGGAATTGAGCGCTGCTTCCTCGGTGCGCAGGCGTTCGAGGATATCCGCATTGTCGCGCACCATGCGCTCCTCGCGGGCGATATCACCGTCGAGCTGCTGGAGCCGGCGCTCGAGTTCCGCCTGGCGAGCGCGGATGCGGCCGGCTTCTTCCTCGATCTGCGATCTGGCGATCGACAGACGCTGGAAGGCCGCGGCCGCCGCAGCTTCGGCATCGCGCAGATCGGGCAACCGATGCGCGCCGATGCCTTGCTCCCTGGCGGCGGCCATCTGGGCGGCGGCGCGGTCGCCGACCAGGGCGGTGGCGACGGCCAGCGCCGAACGTGCCTCGCCTTCCTGGGTCTTGGCCAGCGTCCAGCGCAGATGGAGCAGCGTCGCCTCGGCCTTGCGGATGTCGGCCGACAGGTTCTTGAAGCGGGAGGCCTGGCGTGCCTGGCGCTTCAGGCTTTCGATCTGGCTTTCCAGCTCGCCGACGACGTCGTCCAGGCGCTCGAGGTTCTGCTCGGCTGCCTTGAGCCTGAGTTCGGCCTCGTGGCGGCGCGTATGCAGGCCGGAAATGCCGGCCGCTTCTTCCAGCAGGGCGCGGCGCGCCTGGGGCTTGGCCTGGATCAGCTCGCCGATGCGGCCCTGGCCGACCATCGAGGGCGAACGCGCGCCGGTCGACTGGTCGGCGAACAGAAGCTGCACGTCCTTGGCGCGCGCTTCCTTGCCGTTGATGCGGTAGAGCGAGCCCGCCTCGCGCTCGATGCGGCGCGACACCTGCAATTCGTCGGCGTCGTTGAAGGCTGCCGGCGCCGAGCGATCGCTGTTGTCGAGGAACAACGTGACCTCGGCGGTGTTGCGGGCCGGACGCGTGCCCGAGCCGGAAAAGATCACGTCGTCCATGCCGGACGCGCGCATGTTCTTGTAGGAGCTTTCGCCCATCACCCAGCGCAGCGCCTCGACGAGGTTCGACTTGCCGCAGCCGTTCGGCCCGACAATGCCCGTCAGGCCGCGTTCGATCACGAACTCGCCTGGTTCGACGAAGGATTTGAAACCGAGGAGGCGAAGGCGTGAAAACTTCATTCAGGCCGCCCTGAACGCGAAACCGCGCCGCGGGTTTGCGGCGGGGCGCACGGTCGCGGCACGGCAAAAGGGCCGCGCATGCCGAAGCGCTGCCGCTTCGGCATTGCCAGGACGTCAGAGCTGAGGGTCGATGATGGCCGACATTTCCTCAATCGACATCGCCCCTTTGTAGGTCTTTCCGTTGATGAAGAAGGTCGGCGTCGAGTCGACCTTGAATTCGTCGGCGCCGCGCTTCTGGACCGCCCTCACATCGTCCAGAAGTTTCTGGTCCGTCAAGCAGGCTTCGAAGGACTCCTGTGTAAAACCGGCGAGCTTGGAGATTTGCAGCAGCGCATCCTTGGTGTTGGACACACCCACCCAGTTCGCCTGCTGCCTGAACAGAACATCCACCATCGGGAAGTAGTTGTCCTTGGCGCATCGCGCCAGCATGAAACCGGCCTCGGCGCTCGGATCGAACGGGAATTCGCGCAGAATGTAGCGTGCCTTGCCGGTATCGATGTATTTCTTCTTCAATTCCGGGAAGGTGGTTTCGGCGAAATGCGCGCAATGCGGGCAGGTCATCGAGGCGTATTCGACGATCGTGACCTTGGCGTCGTCCTTGCCGAGTTGCTTGTCGGGCAATGCGCCGGGCTTAAGCAATTCGGCCATGTCGACCGTGCCTTGGGCCTCCGGCGCCTTGACGGCGGCTGGCGTGGCCGCTGTCGCTGGCGCGGCGGGAGCGGCAGGCTTCACATCGGCCGCCTTGGCTTCCTCGCCAGAGTCGCTGCATGCCGCGAGCACGGCCACCGCCGGAATGGCGGCCAGCGAAGACAGCAGGTTTCTGCGGGACAAGCTTTTGCCGAACGGAGGACGGTTCATACGAATCACCTGACAAGGGTTGGATTTTGCAACGCAAAGGCACGAAAAGGCGAGAGTTGGCGCGAATTAAGGCATCGCCGTCCCCAATCCAATCGTGAAACTTGAAGCTTATAATCACGAAATCGCGAGATTGGCGACGGTGCTATGACTTTCTTTGTCCCAGAATAGTGGCGCCGAGCCGCTCCAGCGAGGCACGCAGGCCATCGTCTTCTATCTTGCCGACGATGTGCGACAGTCTTGATTTTTCCGCTTCATTGAGAGGCCTGACCGGCGGTTTCGGCCGGGCTTTTTCACTTAGAACCGGCTTCTGCACGATCCTGATACGGCCTATGGCCGTGAAGCCGAGAAAAGCGTTGACGCGATTGATGATCTCGCCGGCCTCGTGCTGCAGATGGAGCGCCGCCATGCCTTCGCAGGCGATCACCAGTACGGCAGGTTCGAACGGATCGTCTTCGTGCAGCCGCCGTGGCCACTGGATCTTTTCAGGGCGCGAATGGCCGGCCAGGCGCGAACCGGCAATCTCTTCCCACGACTGGACCAGGCTGACCGAAATGCCCGCCCGCTTGCGCAGCACCGGGTCGAGGATCGCGGTCGCGAGATCGCTCACCGGAACGGGATTGCCGAAGGGCTTTTTCCCTGCCATGTGCGTTCTCCAGCCACCCACCTCCACTCTTCCCGGCCGAGGCCGACACGAGATCAATGGCACCGCACGAGCAGACCCGCAAGGCCATATCAGAGGACAGCAGCAGAGCTGCGTCCAGTGACAGCAGGAAAGCTGCGTCCAGTGACAGCAGCAAAGCTGCGTCCGGCGACAGCGGCAGCGCTGCGTCTATCGCGTCCCGCCTGCTCGCATGGTACGACATGCATCACCGCGAGTTGCCGTGGCGCGTGACCCCGCGCGACCATGCCCGTGGCGTGCGGCCCGATCCTTACCGGATCTGGCTATCGGAAGTCATGCTGCAGCAGACCACGGTTGAAGCCGTGAAGGCCTATTTTCGCGCCTTTGTCGAGAAATGGCCTGATATCGCGGCGCTGGCGGCGGCGCCCGTCGAGGACGTGATGAAAGCCTGGGCAGGGCTCGGCTACTACTCCCGTGCCCGCAATCTCAAGGCCTGCGCCGATCTGGTGGCCGGGCGCGGCGGCCGGTTTCCGGATACTGAAGCCGGCTTGCAGGAATTGCCCGGCATCGGCGCCTATACGTCGGCAGCGATCGCGGCGATCGCTTTCGACCGGCCGGCTGCCGTCGTCGATGGCAATGTCGAGCGTGTCGTAACCCGCCTGTTCTCCATTGCCACGCCGCTGAGCGAAGCCAAGGCCGACATCCGCGCCCGTGTCGAGCACATGGTTCCTGCCATGAGGCCCGGCGATTTCGCGCAGGCGATGATGGATCTGGGCGCCACGATCTGCACCCCGCGCCGGCCGCGCTGCATGCTCTGCCCGCTGCGGGAGGACTGCACCGCGGTCGTTTCAGGCGATCCCGAACAATATCCGGTGCGCCTGCCCAAGGCCGGCAAACCGCTACGGCGCGGCGCTGCTTTCGTCGCCGTGCGAAACGACGGCGCCATTCTTTTGCGCAAACGGGCCGACAAGGGGCTGCTCGGCGGCATGACCGAGGTGCCGACGACCGGCTGGACGGCACGGCTGGACGGCGCAACCACAGCGGCCGCCGCACCCTTTCCCGGCGACTGGCGGCAAGCCGGCCGGATCGCGCATGTCTTCACCCATTTTGCGCTCGAGCTTGAAGTGTTCCTCGCCCGAAGCAATGGTGAGACGCCCGCCGGCCATTTCTGGTCGCTGCCAGCGGACATTTCGGGCGAAGCGCTGCCCACTGTCATGAAAAAGGCAATCGAGGCTGCAATACCCGGCGCGACGAAAAGGCAACGCCCGCATTGAACGAGGACCGCATGACTGAAATCCGTCACATCGTTTTCGATATCGGCAAAGTGCTGATACACTACGATCCCAACATCCCGTTCAGCCGGCTTATTCCCGATGAGACAGAACGGAAATGGTTCTTCGACAATGTCTGCACGCATGACTGGAACATCGAGCAGGACCGCGGCCGGACATGGGAAGAGGCGGAAACGCTGCTGATTGCCGACTACCCGGATCATGCGGAAAACATCCGCAATTTTCGCCGCCATTGGCACGACATGGTGCCGCATGCCTATGACGACAGCGTCGCCATCATGGTCGGCCTGATCGACAGCGGGCACGATGTCACCATGCTGACCAACTTCGCCGCCGATACGCTGGCCGAAGCACGCCAACGCTTCGACTTTCTCAATCGTCCGCGCGGTGTCACCATTTCGGGCGAGATCGGCAAGATCAAGCCGGATCGCGACATTTACGACCATCACGTCGCCGCGTTCGAGCTCGAACCGTCCGCGACGCTGTTCATCGACGACAGCCAGAAGAATGTCGACGGCGCGAAGGCGGCCGGCTGGCAGGCGGTGCTGTTCACCGATGCCAAGACGCTTAAGGCAGATCTTGAGCGGCTCGGAATCAAGGCGTGATTTGAATCGCTTCCAGCGCTTCGTTGAGCCTTTGAATCAACGCCATGGCGCGGCATCGGACAAGGGTCAGCCCCCTGCCCTTTCCATGCCGAGCCGGGCGATGCGGCGCAGTTCGTCGATCGGAGTCAGGCCGCCGCTGCGTTCATAGTGCCAGAAGGTCCAGCCGTTGCAGGCATCAAGACCCTGTACTTCGGCGCCGATCTTGTGGATCGAGCCGGCACTGTCGCCGATCGCCACCGTGCCGTCGGCACGCACCTTGGCCGCCCAGCGCTTCTTGGCATCGTAGAGCGTGGCGCCGGGCGTCATCAGCCCGGTGTCGATCAGGCTGACGAAGGCGACGCGCGGCTCGGCGCGCTTGCCGGTGAGCACGGTCAGGTCCGCGCCGTCGAGCGGCCGCACCGCATCGATGCGCTCATTGGCGGCGTCGATATAGGCCTGCTCGCGCTCTATGCCGACAAAATGCCTGCCGAGGCGCTTGGCCACCGCGCCTGTCGTGCCGGAGCCGAAGAAAGGATCGAGCACGACGTCTCCCGGCTTGGTCGAGGCCATCATGATACGGGCGAGCAGCGCTTCCGGTTTCTGCGTCGGATGCAGCTTGTCGCCATTGTCGTTCTTCAGCCGCTCCGCGCCGGTGCAGATCGGGAACAGCCAGTCGGAACGCATCTGTATGTCGTCGTTCGACGCCTTCAACGCTTCGTAGTTGAAGGTATAGCCCTTGCCCTTCTGGTCGCGAGACGCCCAGATCATCGTCTCATGCGCGTTCTGGAAGCGGCGGCCGCGAAAATTCGGCATCGGGTTGGTCTTGCGCCAGACGACGTCGTTGAGGATCCAGAAGCCGAGGTCCTGCATCTTGGCCCCGACCCGGAAGATGTTGTGGTAGGAGCCGATGACCCAGATGGTGCCGTTGGGCTTCAGCACCCGGCGCGCCGCCAGCAGCCAGGCGCGCGTGAAGGCATCGTAGGCCTCGAAGCTCTCGAACCGGTCCCAGTCGTCGTCGACCGCGTCGACCTTGGACTGGTCGGGCCGGTGCAGGTCGCCGTCGAGCTGCAGATTGTAGGGCGGATCGGCGAAGATGACGTCGATGGATTTCTCGGGCAGCCGGTCGAGCGCCGCGACGCAGTCGCCCTTCAGGATCGTGTCCAGCCATTCGGATTGCTGGGGAGCATGGGAAAGCTCGTCGACAAGACGCACGGCTGACATTTTTACACCCAAGGCACGCGTTACTGTTTACTCCCGGTTATGGTTACCGATCAGCGTAAATATTCGGTGAAGGGCAACGATCGGGCGCCGCCGGTTTGCACCGATGTGCCCGTTGGTGTATGCCGCGCCGCCTGAAGCCTGTCCGCCCTCATTGCCCGGATCACCATGCCCCAGCCAGACCTTGTCATCTTCGATTGCGACGGCGTGCTCGTCGATTCCGAAATCATCGCCGCGCGGGTCGAGGCCGAGCTCCTGACCTTGTCCGGATACGAGATCTCGGCCGAGGAGATCGCCGAGACCTATGCGGGGCTGACGTTCAAGGACATCCTGATGCGGGTCGAGGAGAAGTCCAATATCCCGTTCCAGGTATCGCTGATCGATCGCGCCGAGGAGCTGGTGGACCGGAAACTGCGCAGCGACGTTCGTGCAATCGAGGGCGTGCGCGAAGCGGTCGCCTCGGTGACGGCGCAACGTTGCATCTGCTCCAACTCACGCTCGGAACGGATAGAATTCATGCTGGAGAAGGTGCATCTGCTGCCATTCTTCGCCGGGCGCATCTTCTCCGCAATGGAGACGCCGACCGGAAAAACCAAACCGGCTCCGGATGTGTTCCTGTTGGCCGCCGAAAAGCTTCGCGCCAATCCGGCAAACACTTTCGTCATCGAGGATTCCGTGCACGGCGTCACCGGCGCAAGGTCGGCGGGAATGCGTGTCATCGGCTTCACCGGCGCCGCCCATAGCTATCCCGGCCATGCCGATGCGCTGACGGAGGCGGGCGCCGAGACGGTGATCCGCCGCTGGGCGGAACTGAGCGGCACGCTGGCCGCTTTATCCGAGTGGTCGGCGGACGCGTGAGCGTCCGCTTGGCTTCAAGAGCACCGCTGCCGCGGACTTAGTTGGTCGCGGCGGCTTTCTTCCTGCCCTTCTTCGGTTTGTCGGTCGCGGCCTTTGGCGCATTTTCGTCATAGCCGGCATAGGCCTGATAATCCTGCGCCGTCGGCGCCGGCACGACGATGTTGGAATCGGTGAAGACGAACTGGGTGGCGACCGAGGGATCGGTAACCTGGACCTGATATTGGTGGATCTGCGAATAAAGCACCTCGGTGCCATGCATCACGGCGGTGCGGATCGGCATGGTGATGGTTCCGGGCGTGAATTTCGGCCCCGGCACGATCTTGCCGGCGACCGCGATCTTCATCGTCAGCTGTCCGTCGGCGCGGCTGCAATCGCGGGTCACGTCACTGATCGAGGCCTGATAAATGATCCTCGCCGAATCGTCCGGCGGAGTAGCAGCGGCAGCGTCGGCCTCAGCCTGGGCCGCGGCATCCTGCGCGGCGTCGCCGGTCTTCTTGAGCTTGGGCCTGGGCTTCCGGGCTTCGTTGGCGTAGGTGTTGAAGAATGCCGTGCCGTCGCGAAGCGTCACCCTCGGGCAATAAGCGTTCAACTGGCTGGCCAGAATCTTGGGGTCCTGCGGCGGCGGTGGCGCGGTCGGGTCCTTCTTGCCGAAACCCAGGTTCAGAATACCGTTGTCGCCTGATTGGCAGCCGGCGGCGGCAAGCATAAAGCCGGTGAGCGCAAGACCCGCGAAAAAGCGACCGTTGAATGTATGAAACGCCATGAAACTGCACTTCCCTCTCGCAAAGCCGGTGACGTATATCAACCGCGCGGCAAAAATGCGACTGAGCCAGCGTAGAAATTAACCACCTTGCGGTGGGCGGAAAACCCAAGGCAGTAACGGAATTGTGACGATGCAATATGTGAGTACCCGCGGCGAGGCGCCCGCGCTTGGGTTTTGCGATGCCGTGCTGACAGGCCTGGCACGCGACGGAGGGCTCTATGTGCCGCGCCAGTGGCCGCAATTCTCGATGGCCGAGATCCGCGCCATGCGAGGCCTGGCTTATCCCGACCTGGCCATCCGTGTGCTGTCGCCGTTCCTTGGCGACGAAATCCCGGCGCCCGTGTTCGAGCGCCTGGTGCGCGAGGCCTATGCCACCTTCCGCCACGAGGCCGTCTGCCCGCTGGTCCAGACCGGCCCCAACACTTTTGTCCTCGAACTCTTCCATGGACCTACGCTGGCTTTCAAGGACGTGGCGATGCAGCTGCTTGCCCGGCTGATGGACCATGTGCTCGCCGAACGCAGCCAGCATGCCACCATCGTCGGCGCCACGTCGGGCGACACCGGCGGAGCAGCGATAGACGCCTTCGCCGGGCGCAGCCGCACCGACATCTTCATTCTTTTCCCGCATGGCCGCGTCTCGCCGGTGCAGCAACGGCAAATGACGACATCGAAGGCTGAAAACGTGCATGCGCTGGCGATCGAAGGCAATTTCGACGATTGCCAGGGCCTGCTCAAGGACATGTTCAACGACCACGGCTTCCGCGACCGGGTCTCGCTTTCGGGGGTGAATTCGATCAACTGGGCCCGCATCATGGCCCAGATCGTCTATTATTTCTCCTCGGCGCTGTCGCTCGGCGGGCCCGATCGCCCGATCTCCTTCACCGTCCCGACCGGCAATTTCGGCGATATCTTCGCCGGCTACGCCGCCAAGAAAATGGGGCTGCCGATCGAGCGGCTGGTCATCGCCACCAACGACAACGACATACTGGCACGCACTTTCGCGACCGGCGAATACCGCACAAAGGGCGTGTTCGCGACCACCTCGCCGTCCATGGACATCCAGGTGTCGTCGAATTTCGAGCGCCTTCTGTTCGAGGCATCGGGCCGCGACCCGGCGACCGTGCGGCGCTACATGGCCGGGCTCAAACAATCCGGCGCCTTCACCATAGAAGCCGCGGAAATCGCAGGGATGCGGGCCGAATTCGATGCCGGCCGCGCCGATATGGACGAGGTCGCCGCCACGATCCGCTCGACGCTCGCGGCCAGCAACTACCTGCTAGATCCGCATACCGCGGCCGCCGTTCATGTCGCGGCCGGCAAGGCTTCGAATGCAGTGCCGATGGTGGTGCTGGGCACTGCGCACCCAGCAAAATTCCCGGCCGCCGTCGAGGCCGCCAGCGGCGTGTCGCCCGCACTGCCCGCATGGCTAGGTGGGTTGATGACATCGGAGGAAAAATACACGGTACTTCCATCCGACCTGAAAATGGTGGAAGATTACGTCAGCCGCCGTGCGCGAGCGGCGCGTTAAGGAGTACGAACCATATGGGTGTTGAGGTAAGCCGTCTGTCGAACGGCCTGACAGTCGCCACCGAAACCCTTCCAAGCATCGAATCGGTTGCCCTGGGTGCCTGGGTCAAGTCGGGTGCCCGCAATGAGCGTGACGAAGAGCATGGCATGGCCCATCTGCTCGAGCACATGGCGTTCAAGGGCACAAAGCGGCGAACAGCCTTCGAGATCGCCTCGGAAATCGAGGACGTCGGCGGCGAGATCAACGCCGCCACCAGCGTCGAGACCACATCCTACTATGCCAGGGTGCTTTCCGACGACGTGCCGCTGGCCGTCGACATTCTTGCCGACATCCTGCAGGAATCGGAATTCGACCCGCAGGAGCTCGAACGCGAGCAGCACGTGATCCTGCAGGAAATCGGCGCCGCGCACGACACGCCCGATGACATCGTGTTCGACCGGTTCACCGAGACTGCCTTTCGCCACCAGACCATCGGCCGTTCGATTCTGGGCACGCCGGAAACCGTCAAATCCTTCACCTCGAAGCAATTGCACGATTTCATCGAGCGCCAATACGGCGCCGAGCGCATGGTGATCGTGGCCGCCGGCGACATCAAGCACGACAATTTCGTGCGCGAAGTGGAAAAGCAGCTCGGCGGCTTCCGCACCAAGGCCGACAACACGATCCCGCAATATGCGCAATATGTCGGCGGCGATTTCCGCGAGGACCGCGACCTGATGGATGCGCAGATCGTGCTGGGATTCGAGGGCCGTGCCTACCATGTGCGCGATTTCTACGCCTCGCAGGTGCTGTCGATGATCCTCGGCGGCGGCATGTCGTCGAGGCTGTTCCAGGAAGTCCGCGAAAAGCGTGGCCTGTGCTATTCGGTCTATGCCTTCCACTGGGGCTTTTCCGATACCGGCATATTCGGCGTCCATGCAGCGACCGGGCAGAGCGACATCGCCGAACTGGTGCCTGTCATCATCGAGGAGTTGCAGAAGGCCGGCGAGAACATCCTGCAGGAAGAGCTCGACCGGGCACGCGCGCAATACCGCGCCGGTCTGATCATGTCGGCCGAAAGCCCGGCCAGCCGCGCCTCGCAGATCGCGCGACAGCTGCTCTTGTTCGGCCGGCCGATCGCCAAGGAGGAACTGATGGAGCGGCTCTCGGCGCTGACGGTCGATCGTTTGACCGACCTGTCGTCACGGCTGTTCTCGACCAAACCGACGCTTACCGCTGTCGGGCCCGTGGGTACGCTGGCGCCATACGAAGCGATCCTCGATTCGCTTCCGGGCACGCACACCACGGCCCGCAAGCTCGCCGTCTAAGCCTGCACAAGCGCCGTGTTCGCGCTCCCTTTCTTTCGCCGCGACCTGCCGGCACTGAAGGGCGACCGCGTGACGCTGCGCGTGCCGTTCACCAATGACTACCGGGAGTGGTCGGCGGTGCGCGGCGAAAGCCGGGCCTTCCTCGAACCATGGGAGCCGCGCTGGGCGCCGGACGAGCTTGACCGGGCGGCATGGCGGCTGCGCATCAGCCGCTACCGCGAGGACTATGCGCAAGGAACGGCGATCGCCTTCTTCATCTTCGAGAAGTCGAGCGGCAGGTTGGCGGGCGGAATTACACTCGGCAACATACGCCACGGGGTCTCGCAAAGCGGGCATGTCGGCTACTGGATCGGCGAGCGCTTCGGCGGCCGCGGCCTGATGACCGACGCCGTCAAGGTCGTGACCCGCTTCGCCTTCGATACGCTGAGGTTGCACCGGATCGAAGCGGCCTGTATTCCCGACAATATCAGGTCGATCCGTGTGCTTGAAAAAGCCGGATTCCGGCGCGAAGGACTTCTGCGATCCTACCTCAGGATCAATGGCATCTGGCAGGACCACTACCTCTACGCCCGGATCGCGGACGATCCGCCAGGCGCTGGAACGAAGGACTGATTTTTGACGAAATTCCTGCGCAACGGGCCACTGTTCGCCTTTGTCCTCGCGACGATCCTGACGCTGTGCGCTGCGTCCTCGGCCTTTGCCGTCGAACCGATCAAGATCGCCCGCGACGATGTCGCGCTCGATCTGTCCGGCGCCGTGGAAATCTACCGCAACCAGGGCGAAAACTTCCAGGTTTCGACCGCACCCGGACCCGACGGCATCGTGCGGCGTATCGAGGTCGAGGCCAATGACGCCCGCTCAACCGGCGACTGGGCCGTGTTCGCGCTTGCCAACACCACCGACCAGCAACTCGATCGGCTGATCGTGGCGCCGCATTTCCGATTGGTCAATTCCGGCATCTTCTGGCCGGATCTCGGCTCGACCCGCATCGCCGCCATCACGCCCAGCGAAGGCTTCGCTCTCGACCGCCAGAGCAGCCCCGACGCCGATGTCTTTCGGGTGACGCTGAACCCGGGAACGGTGATCACCTTCATCGCCGAACTCGCCTCGCCCAAGCTGCCGCAGGTCTATCTCTGGGATCCGGAATCCTACAAGGACTCGGTCAATTCCTACACGCTGTTCCGCGGCATCGTGATCGGCATCGCCGGCCTTCTCGCGCTGTTCCTGACCATCCTGTTCGTGGTCAAGGGAACCTCCATGTTCCCCGCGACCGCGGCACTCGCCTGGGCCGTGCTTGCCTATATCTGCGTCGATTTCGGCTTTCTCAACAAAATCATCGAGATATCGCCCGGCAACGAGCAGATGTGGCGGGCGGGAACGGAGGTGGCGCTGGCGGCTACCTTCGTGGTGTTCCTGTTCGCCTATCTCAATCTCAACCGATGGCACGGCCATTTCAGCTATGGGGCGCTGGTCTGGATCCTCGGCCTGCTCTTGATCGCTGGCGTCGCCATCGTCGACCCGGCGGTCGCGGCGGGCATCGCCAGACTGTCCTTCGCCGCTACCGCGCTGACCGGGCTCGGCCTGATCATCTTCCTCGGCATACGCGGTTATGATCGCGCGATCATGCTTGTGCCCAGTTGGGTGATGGTGCTGTTGTGGCTATGCGGATCGTGGATGGCGATAACCGGCATGCTCGACAACGACATCGCCCAGCCGGCGCTTGGCGGCGGTCTGATCCTTATCATCCTGCTGATCGGCTTCACCGTCATGCAGCATGCCTTTGCCGGCGGCGCGCTGCACCAGGGACTGTTTTCCGACCTCGAGCGGCAGGCGCTGGCGGTGGCCGGCTCGGGCGACACGGTGTGGGACTGGGACGTGCTGCGCGACCGCGTCGTCACCAAGCCCGACGTCAGCATCCAGCTCGGCCTCGCCCCCAACAGTCTGGGGGGGGCTGCCCGCAACTGGCTGCCGGTGCTGCATGCCGATGACCGCGACACGTTCCGCACCACGCTCGACGTGGTGCTCGAGCATCGGCGCGGCAAGGTGGCGCAGAACTTCCGGCTGCGCGGCGCCGACGGCCACTATCACTGGTTTGCTCTGCGCGCGCGCCCTGTGATCGGATCGGACGGCGAGGTCATCCGCTGCGTCGGCACCATGGTCGACGTCACCGAGCAGAAGAAATCCGAGGAGAGGCTGCTGCACGACGCGGTGCACGACAATCTCACCGGCCTGCCCAATCGCGAATTGTTCATGAACCGGCTCGAGGCGATCATCTCGATCGCACGGACCGAAGAGAAAGTGCGTCCGACCGTCTTCGTCATCGATATCGACCGCTTCAAGCAGGTCAATGACGGGCTCGGCATCTCGGCCGGCGATACCATCCTGCTCACCATCGCGCGCCGCCTGCACCGGCTGTTGAAGCCAAAGGACTCGCTGTCACGCTTCGCCGGCGACCAGTTCGCCCTGATGCTGCTTTCCGAACAGGACCCGGCCCGCATCGCCGCGGTGGCGGACGCCATCAAGCATGCCATCAACGCTCCGATCACCTTTGCCAAGCGCGAGATCGTGCTGACCGCCTCGATCGGGCTGATCACCTGGACCTCGGCGCAGACCTCGGCCGAGGACATGGTCAAAGACGCCGAGCTTGCCATGCACCAGGCCAAGCGCTTCGGCGGCGACCGGATCGAACCGTTCCGTCCGGCCTTCCGCGCCGTCGGCACCGACCGGCTGCAGTTCGAATCCGACCTGCGCCGCGCCATCGAACGGCGCGAATTCACGCTTGCCTACCAGCCGATCGTGCGGCTGGAAGACGGCAGCGTCGCCGGCTTCGAGGCGTTGCTGCGCTGGGACCATCCGCGCCGCGGCATGATCCCGCCTGCCGATTTCATCCCGGTCGCCGAAAGCTGCGGGCTGATCGTGCAGCTTGGGCTGTTCGCCATGCAGCAGGCCGCCGAGGATCTGGCGGCATGGCAGAAGCAGATCGGCGACGCGCCGCTGTCGGTGTCGGTCAACCTCTCCAGCCGCCAGCTCATCCGCCGCGACCTGGTCAGCGATGTTCGCTCCGTTATTGCTCGGGCCAATCTGAAGCCGCGCTGCTTCCGGCTCGAGCTCACGGAATCGCTGGTCATGGACAATCCCGAGCAGACCGCCCATGTGCTGAACAAGCTGAAGCAGCTCGGCATCGGCCTGTCGCTCGACGATTTCGGCACCGGCTATTCGTCGCTCGCCTATCTGACGCGCTTTCCCTTCGACACGATCAAGATCGACAAGAGCTTCGTCGACGACAACACGCCCAAACGCGCCGTGCTGCTCAAATCCATGGTCAGCATGGCGCATGAGCTGGGCCTGTCGGTGGTCGCCGAAGGTATTTCGGACGAGCGCGACGCGCTGGAGCTTCGCCAGATGGGCTGCGAATATGTGCAGAGCTTCATGTTCGGCGCCCCGATGCCCGGTGATCAGGTGCTGAAGACGCTGAAGGAACAGTATCCGCTGACGCAGGCGTAATTGGCTTTCACGCCGCCGGAGCTCAGGCGTGGCCGGCCGCCACACTCAAATGCGCGAGGTCGATGCCGATCGAGGCAAGAATCCGGTCATATTTGCGCTCGATGTCGGTATCGAACAAAAGCTCCGGAGTAGCCGGACAGGTCAGCCAGCCGTTTTCGGCTATCTCGGTTTCCAGTTGGCCGGCGCCCCAGCCCGAATAACCCAGCGCCATCAGCGCGTGACGGGGTCCCCGGCCCGACGATATAGCGCGCAATATGTCGACGGTCGCGGTCAGACAGACATCGTCGGAAACGGTCAGCGAAGACTCCACCCGGTAGTCGCCCGTATGCAGCACGAAGCCGCGGCTGCGGTCGACGGGCCCGCCATTGCGAACGACGAAATCACGGGTACGGGCGGGCAACCGGATCGCCTCGTGCTCGTTCATGATGCCGAGTTGCACCAAAAGGTCTGGAAACAGCATCTGCTGCGTCTGGTTGATGATCAGGCCCATCGCGCCCTCATCGCTGTGGGCGCAGATGTAAATGACCGAGCGCGTGAAACGGTCGTCCTTCATGCCGGGCATGGCAATGAGGAACTGATCGTCGAGAAAGCCGCTGCCGGCGGCCGTCTTCTTGTGGCGCAACAAGTCCATGATCAGAGCGTAACGCGTTTCCCGGGCGCCGAAAAGATGTACCGCGCCGGTTTTCGATCAAGCCCATGCCGCCGGCCGATCATTACCTGCGGCAAAGGTCACGCAAATATGATACCGGCAAGACCATGAAATCATTGCACGGCCATGAACGGACGATCAAATCACCACCATGCAAAGCTTGAAAATCCTGTTGCTCGGCGCCGTTATCGGATCGGCAATCACACTCCCGGCCGCCGCCTCTTCGTCCGCCTGGTACAATAGCGAAGGTGGCAAGGTACGGCTGGTGACGAGCGGCAAGCCCGACGATGCCGGCCGCATTCGGGGCGTTCTCGACATCGCGCTCAAGCCTGGCTGGAAGACCTATTGGCGCGACCCGGGCGACGCGGGCGTGCCGCCGCAACTCGATATCTCGGCCAGCACCAACATTTCCGATGCCAGCCTTTCCTTCCCGGCGCCGAAGCGTCATGATGACGGCTACGGCAAATGGGCGGGCTACGACTATCCGGTCTCGCTGCCGGTGACGTTCACGCTGTCGACCGCGAAGGATCCGTCCGTTATCGACGCCGACATTTTTCTCGGCATTTGCGAGACGATCTGCATCCCTGTGCAGACGCGGCTGACCGTCGACCCCGGCTCCGACCCGGATAATGCCGAGGACGCAGAGCTGGTCAAGGCGAGCTTCGCCGCCTTGCCCGCGCCGGCAAGATCCGACTTCGGCATCAACGTGCTGCCGGGCGACCATGAAACGCTGGTTGTGGAGGCGAGCTTTCCCGGCGATCCGGAAGCGGCGGACTTCTTCGTCGCAGGAGACCGCGACTACATGTTCGGTTCGCCGGCCCGCAGCCAGAAGGACGGCAAGCTGATCTTCACCGTGCCGATCCTCGACCGGCCCTCGACGACACCCACGGATGGCGGACTACACTATACGCTGACGAGTTCGGCAGGCGCGGTCGAAGGGCTTCTGCCTTTCCCTTGATCCAGCCCTCCGCGATGGTTGCGGGAAACCGCATAGTTCGCTACCCAAGGCCACGTCCTTCCCCATTCTCGCAAACGAGGAACCCATGTCCATTTCCGCTGGCGACAGACTGCCCGATACGACGTTCAAGACGATGACCGCCGACGGTCCCAAGCCGATCACGACGGCCGAGATTTTTGCAGGAAAGAAGGTCGTGCTGTTTGCCGTGCCAGGCGCCTTCACGCCGACCTGCAGCAACAATCATTTGCCCGGCTATCTGGAGAACCACGACGCCATCCTGGCGCGCGGCGTCGATACGATCGCCGTTGTTTCGGTCAACGACGTCCATGTCATGGGCGCCTGGGCGCGCTTCACCGGCGGTGAAGGCAAGATCCTGTTCCTCGCCGACGGCAATGGCGACTTCGCCAAGGCGATCGGCCTCGACGCCGACTTCTCCGGCGGCGGCATGGGTCTTCGGTCGAAGCGGTTTTCGATGATCGTCGATGACGGCAAGGTCACCGCCCTCAATGTCGAGACCAAGCCCGGCGTCGATGAATCCGGCGCGGCACATATTCTGGGACAGCTGTAAGCTTCAGCGGCCGTTAGGCGGGCTGCGGCCGCAGGCCTCGCCGACAAGCGATCGCGTCCCGGAACTGCCGGACTTGTGGGGGGATTCCAACGATGTTTGACATCTTCTGGCGCGCCGTTGCGATTGGCATCGGCGCCACGCTGCTGATGGATATCTGGGCCCTGTTCCTGCACAAGGCGTTCGGCCAGCCGCGGCCGAACTGGGGACCGGTCGGGCGCTGGGTATGGCACCTCCGCGACAAGGTTTTCCACGACGATATCGGCGAGGCTGCGCCGTACGCGCATGAGCAGGCGCTGGGCTGGGCTTTCCATTACTTCGTCGGCATCGTCTACGGCATCATCCTTGTTGTCGTGGCCGGAGCGAGCTGGCTTGTCGCGCCGACCTTCCTGCCTGCTTTCATCCTCGGCATCGTCACCGTCGGCGCCGGCTGGTTCCTGCTGGCGCCTGGCATGGGCGCGGGCTGGGCAGCATCGAAGCGGCCCAACCCGATGAAGGTACGGGCGCTCAACCTGGTTTCACATACCGTGTTCGCCCTCGGGCTTTGGGGCACGGCACTGTTGATCCGCTGAATGGCTAGAACAAGCGGTTCAAATCTCGCCGTCCATCCACAACCCGGACGATTTCAACTTGCTCAACAGGGCCATCGTCGGTGTCCGGAATTGTTTCGTAGAGCAGTAAAAACGGCGTCTCCACCAGCATTCGTGCGGACGACCTAATGTCCGGTCGTCTAATTCCCATGCGCGGCTGGTCTGCCAGCTGCATGGCTCGCGCTTCCAGCCGATCATAATAACGATCGGCTGCCCGTATGTTTTCGCTGCCGATCATCATGTAGATGTCGATGAGGTCCGCTCAGCTGCGGGTGACCAGACTAGCCTAACGGCCATTCGGCGAAATGTCCGTCAGCTTTCGCCGAGCTTCCTTTCGCAGCTCGTCGAAATCCACAGGCTCGGGTCTTCCGCTTGCCTTGCCTTCATCCCACAGCTGCCTCAGCCGATGGATATCCTCATGCCGCAGTTCGCGTTTGGCCAGCCAATCTCGCACTGCTTCCCGCACAATCTCGCTTGCAGTGGCATACTCGCCCGCTTCCACCGCCTCTCGCATGACGGCTGCCTGCTGCGGCGTCACCGCAATGCTCATTTTTTCCACATTCGCCACGCCGGTTTCCTCCATTGCTCTTTGGTAGGAAATATTACTCCCATCCCGGAGCAACTGCAACGTTATGGGCTCTATGCGCACGCCCGCTGGCGTTGGTTAAAGCAGCCAGTATTGCAATCGCTCTCGTGCGTCCAACATCGGACAGGCCCCATCCCGGTACCGGAATCTTGGCGTCCAAACCTGGGGATGCGTCACATGGTGCAGGACCGGCATGATAGAGATCCCAGCCTGGGGAGGGTGCCGACCCGGAATTCAATAGCTTTGGGTCGAACGCCGCGCCTTTGCCACCGCCGGCTGCTTGGACTGCGCGACCGGCTTGGGTGGGGTAGAAACAAGCTTGACCGGGCCCTTCTTGAACGGCGCCATGCCCTCACGAGCGAGTTCGTCCGCGCGTTCGTTCTCGATATGGCCGGCATGGCCCTTGACCCAGATCCAGGTGACCTTGTGACGCCGATTTGCCTCATCGAGCGCCTGCCAGAGCTCGCCGTTCTTGACCGGCTTCTTGTCGGCGGTCTTCCAGCCGTTCTTCTTCCAGCCATGGATCCACTTTGAAATGCCGTCCATGACATATTTGCTGTCGGTGTGAAGATCGACCGTGCAAGGTTCCCTGAGCGCGTTCAGCGCCGAGATGGCGGCAAGCAATTCCATGCGGTTGTTGGTCGTCTCGGCCTCGCCACCCGATAGTTCCTTGGTGGCGCCATTGAAGCGCAGGATCGCGCCCCAGCCGCCCGGGCCGGGATTGCCCGAACAGGCACCATCGGTGAAGATCTCAACGTGTTTGCTCATGCCAGCCCGTATTCCGAAGCAGATTTGATCGTCCGATGAAACCGCATTCTCCTGATGTATTCGGTTGGATCGCGTTTCATCACCAGCCCGCCATCGGGAACGGTCAGCCAGTCATATAGCCGGGTCAGCATGAAACGCAGCGCCGAGCCCCGTGCCAGCATCGGAAGTGCTGCCTTTTCCTGATCACTCAGAGGCCGCACACCCTGGTAGCCGGCAAGCAATGCCTTGCCCTTGGTGAGATTGAAGGAAAAATCCTTCTCGAAGCACCAGGCGTTCAGGCAGGTGGCGACGTCATAGGCATAGAGGTCGTTGCAAGCGAAATAAAAATCAATCAGGCCGGAGAGCTTCTCGCCGAGAAAGAACACGTTGTCCGGGAAAAGATCGGCATGGATGATGCCTTCCGGGAGACCCTTCGGCCAATTCCGCTCGAAGTCGGCGAAGTCGGCGTCGACTTCGGCCGCAAGGCCCGGCTCGACTTCATCGGCACGGTCGCGAGCTGCCGACCAGAGCTTGCGCCAGCCGTCGATGGCGAGCGCATTGGGGCGGGCCATCGGAAAATCGGCTCCGGCCAGGTGCAGGGCGGCCAACGCCTTGCCGACCTCGGCGCAGTGGATGGATGTCGGTCGCCGGAGCGAGAGACCCTCGAGGAAAGTGATGATGACGGCCGGCCGGCCCGCCAGCGTGCCGATGACGCTGCCGTCATGCGCGGTTACCGGCAGCGGGCAGGACACGCCCTTTTTGGCGAGATGGCCCATTAACCCCAGGAAAAACGGCAGATCCGCCTTCTCCACCCGTCTTTCATAGAGCGTCAGGATGTAGGAGCCGCTGGAGGTGTGCAGCAAAAAATTCGAATTCTCGGTGCCCTCCGCGATGCCCTTGTAAGACAGGAGATCGCCGACCGGATAGTGCTTCAGGAATGCGCCGAGTTCGCCTTCCGCAACGTCGGTGTAGACCGCCATGTGCCTTACGGCGCCCCGTTGACGAAAGCCATGTCGGCCGCCGTCAGTTCGACATCGCGCAGTACCCGCATGACGGGAAAATCCTCCGTTTCAGTGGCCGTGATGGCCAGGTCGATCGTGACATCGAAGCGCTGGCGGAACGCATCGATGATCTCGTCGACGATGATCTCCGGCGCCGACGCCCCCGCCGACAGACCGAGCGTCGAGATGTCGCCGATGTCGTCCCACGGAATCTCGGCGGCACGCTGCACCAGAAGCGACATCGCAGCCCCCGCACGCTCAGCCACTTCGACAAGACGCCGCGAATTGGACGAATTGGGCGCGCCGACGATCAGGTAGAGATCGGCGCCCGCGGCGGTGTCCTTGACCGCTTCCTGGCGGTTCGTGGTGGCATAGCAGATCGATTCCGCCGCCGGCGCCTGCAGGTCGGGAAAGCGGTCCTGCAGCGCCCGGATGATGCCGGCCGTGTCTTCGACCGAAAGGGTGGTCTGGGTGACGAAGCCGAGCGCCTTCGGGTCCGCCGGCGCAAGCCTTGCGGCATCGGCTTCGGTCTCGATCAGCGTTACCGCGCCTTCCGGCAATTGTCCCATGGTGCCGATCACCTCGGGATGCCCGGCATGGCCGATCAGGAGCACGTGGCGGCCGAGCCGCTGGTGGCGCATCGCCTGCTTGTGGACCTTCGAGACCAATGGGCAGGTGGCGTCGAGATAGAACAAATTGCGCGCCTGGGCATCCGCCGGTACCGACTTCGGCACGCCATGCGCAGAAAAGACGACGGGCGACTGCCGATGTTCGGCCGGAATCTCGGAAAGTTCCTCGATAAACACGGCGCCAAGGCTTTGCAGCCCTTCAACGACATAGCGGTTGTGCACGATCTCGTGGCGGACATACACCGGCGCGCCATATTTCTTCAGCGCCAGCACGACGATCTGGATAGCACGGTCGACGCCGGCGCAAAAACCGCGCGGCTGGCAGAGGCGGATCGTCAGAGGAGGCTTTGTGGTGGTCTGAAGCATGAATCCGGGCCGTTTGATCAGAGCCGAAATGAGGTGCCTGCCCCTGTCCTGTCAAGGGCGATGGCCCTTCAAGCAGGTCGGTCGCGCTCATTCCTCTTTCGCTGGCCTGCAAAGCCGCAGGATGAGAACGGCGGCAAGTGCGGCGGCAAGCCCATACCAGGTCACGGCATATTGCAGATGGCTGTTCGGCAGGTCGATGATGGTGACGCCACCGATGGGCAAACCGCCCGGATTGGGCGTCTTGTCGGCGTCGATGAAGATTGGCACCAGCTTGGCACCCGCCGGCAGGCCAGCGCTCGCCGCCATTGCGTCGCGGTCCTTCCAGTAGAAGATGTTCTTCGGAACATCGTTGTCGGGAAGCATCATCGACGGCTTCGCCGGCAGCGGATTGCGAGCGAGACCGGTGACCGTCACCTTGCCCGCGACCTGTCCCTTGGCGCGCTTGGCGGCATCCTTCAGATCGTATGGCACGAAACCGCGATTGATCAGGACGAAGCGGCCATCGTCGAGGGCCAGCGGCGTGTAGACGTTGAAGCCGGCTTCGCCTTCCCATGTCGCGTAGAAATGCCGCTCGCCCGAATGCAGGAACGTGCCGGTCACCGTCACCGGAGTGTAGTCGACGTCCCCAGTCGAGGCGAATTGTTTCTCCACCTCGGCCAGCGGGAGCGGCGGCGAGTGGGTGCGCTGGTCGATGGTCTGGAGAAGACCCTCCTTCCAGTGCAGGCGCTGGACCTGCCAGGTGCCGAGCGCCAGCAGGATCAGGAGCAGGACGAGGCCAATGCCGAGCAGCAATACCGATCCTGGCCGCGAACGACCGCCGTCTTTGGTGGACATGTCGGTCATTCGCCGCGATCCAGCCGGCCCTCGGCCGCCTTGTTGCGGTACTGCAGCGTGAGCAGCACCCCCTTGATCAGCCGGAGCGCCGTCAGGCACAGCACCAGCGCCAGCGGGATCCAGACCAGCAGATGCAGCCAGAGCGGCGGGCTCAGCGTCACTTCGACCCAGAGCGCCAGGCCGACGATGATGAAGCCGATGATCAGGATGACGAAAACCGCGGGCCCGTCGCCGGCATCGGCATAGGAATAATCGAGGCCGCAACTGGTGCAGCGTTTGCCTACGGTGAGAAAGCCGGAAAACAGCCGCCCCTCGCCGCAGCGCGGGCAGCGTCCATGCAGGCCCGCCGAAATCGGGTCGATCGGAGGCCAGATCGCCCTATCTTCACTCCTCGAAGCGTCGTCGCTCATCGCTTACCGCTCAATTCCGATGGGTCTCCCATCGACCACCACTGCGCAGGCTTCGTCCATGCCGGAGTCCGTAACGGCAATGCCGCCATCGGTCCAGCCGACCAATTGAAGCAGCCGCCGAATCCGTTGGGCTGCCGTGGATCATAATCATGCCGCCGGCGTCGACGCTGCGCGCCTTCGCAACCGACCGGATTGCATTGCGCCGAAAAGAAGAAGGCGGCCACGTTGCCGCAGCCGCCCCTTCAAAGTCATCAGACCGGTATCAGTGGGCTTCGATCACCGCGCCGACCGATCCCCAGACGTAGATCGAGGCGAACAGGAACAGCCAGACCACGTCGACGAAATGCCAGTACCAGGCGGCAGCCTCGAAACCGAAATGCTGCTTGGGCGTGAAGTCGCCCTTCATGGCCCGGATCAGGCAAACCAGCAAAAAGATGGTGCCGATGATGACATGGAAGCCGTGGAATCCGGTCGCCATGAAGAAGGTGGCGCCGTAGATGGAATCCTTGAAGGCGAACGGAGCGTGCATGTACTCGTAGGCCTGCACCATGGTGAACAGCATGCCGAGGCCGACGGTCAGCACCAGGCCATTGATCAGCCCCTTGCGATCGCCGTGGATAAGGGAGTGGTGCGCCCAGGTGACCGTGGTGCCCGACAACAGCAGGATCACGGTGTTGTAGAGCGGCAAATGGAAAGGATCGAGAACCTCCATGCCCTTCGGCGGCCAGACGCCGCCGGTGAACGCGGTGCGGGCATATTGGTGGGCTTCGCCAGGAAATAGGCTGGCGTCGAAATAGGCCCAGAACCAGGCGACGAAGAACATCACCTCGGAGGCGATGAACATGATCATGCCATAGCGCAGATGCAACGACACGACCCGCGTGTGATGGCCCTCATGCGCTTCCTTGATCGTGTCCGACCACCAGGCGAACATGGTGTAGAGGACGATCGCGAGGCCGATGAAGAACAGCCACGGATTGGCGATGTTGAAGCCGAAGATCGGGAATGAGCCGCCCTTCAGGTATTCCATGAGGCAAACGCCGCCAAAGGCGGTGACGAGCGCCCCTATCGATCCCAGGAAAGGCCACGGGCTCGGGTCGACGAGATGATAGTCGTGATGTTTTGCGTGCGCGTCTGCCATATCAACCCCCGAGATTTCCTTCGGTATTCGAAATTGTCTTGCTGTTGCCCTGGACCGGCTCCGACGATGCGACCGGCTTGTTCTTCTCGACCGGAAACATCGTGTAGGACAGGGTGATCGTCTTCACGTCCTTCAGTTCCGGCACGTTGACGATATCGGGGTCCACGTAGAACAGGACCGGCATGTCAAGCGTTTCGCCAGGCTTCAGCGTCGTGTCGGTGAAGCAGAAGCATTCGACCTTGTTGAAGTAGGGACCCGCCAGTTCAGGCTGGACATTGAAGGTGGCGCGGCCGGTGATGGGGCGATCGAACTTGTTGGTCGCCTGATAGTGCGCCTGCACCGTCTCGCCGATCTTCATGGTCATCGAGCGCTGGACCGGCTGGAAATCCCACGGCACGCCGGCGATATTGGCATCGAAGCGGACGGTGATCTCGCGATCGAGCACGCGGCCGGCATATTGCTTCTCGACGCGTTGCGTCGTGCCGCCATAGCCTGTCGCCTGGCAGAACATCTTGTAGAGCGGCACTGCGGCATAGGCCATGCCGATCATGCCCGTGAAGAAGGCAAGGCAGACGGCCGCCACAAGGCGGTTGCTGTTGTTCCTGGCCGGTTTGGCGCTCGTGTCGACACCCATCTCCTGCCTCACATCGTGCCAGAGAGGTTATGACCGAACTTCACGATCGTCGCGATATAGAAGATAACGACCAGCACGGCCAAGGCCACGCCGATGGCGACCGAGCGGTTGCGCCGGGCCTTCCGCTGGCGCTCGGTCAAGGTGACCGTTTCGAGCTTGTCTTCGATCATGCTCATGCTCCACCCACCGCGAGTGCACGTTCAACGACGCTATCGGCGAGATAGACGGCGAAGATGGCGAAGAGATAGAGCAGCGAATAGCCGAACAACGCCTTGGCTGGCTTCATCGCGCGATCGTCGTCGGCCATGCCAAGCACTTTCCACGCATACCAGACAAAGCCGAGCCCGAGCAGCAGGGCAGCCACGCCATAGAACGGCGTGGTGTAGCCAAGCAGCCACGGCAGCACACCGACCGGGGCCAGCACCAGAGCATAGGCGAAGATCTGGCGGCGGGTCGACGCAGGGCCGGCGACATTGGGCATCATCGGGATGCCGGCGCGTTCATAATCCTGCGACTTGAACAGCGCCAGCGCCCAGAAATGCGGCGGCGTCCACAGGAAGATGATGAGGAACAGGACGACGCTCTCCAGGCTGACCGTGCCGGTCACCGCGGCCCAGCCGATGACGGGCGGAATGGCGCCGGCAGCACCGCCAATGACGATGTTCTGCGGCGTCCAGCGCTTCAGCCACATCGTGTAGACGACGGCATAGAAGAAGATGGTGAAGGCCAGCAGCGCCGCCGACAGCCAGTTGACCAGCACGCCGAGCGTCATCACCGACAAAACCGAAAGCACCAACCCAAAGCTCAACGCCTCGTGGGGCTGGATGCGGCCGGCCGGCACCGGGCGGGTGGCAGTGCGCGTCATCACCGCGTCGATATCGGCATCGTACCACATGTTGAGCGCGCCGGAGGCACCAGCCCCAATGGCAATAGCCAGGATCGCGATCACCGCCAGCAGCGGATTGATGGTCACGGGTGCCGCGACCAGTCCGACAAAGGCGGTGAACACCACCAGCGACATGACGCGCGGCTTCAGGAGGGCGAAGAAATCACCCGCCGTCGCTTCCGACATGCGGAAGCCCGCTTCGTCAATGCTGGTTTCGTCGACAAGGGCCATGCGTACTCAAATCCATATTCCGTTTGGCCGAAACCGCCGGCAGGCCGGCGGTTTCGATTCCGGGCTGCCGCTTTATTTGATCTTCGGCAGCTGCTCCCACTGGTGGAACGGCGGCGGCGAAGGCAGCTGCCATTCCAGCGTCGTTGCGCCCTCGCCCCATGGATTAGCGCCAGCGATCCGCTTCTTCTGGAAGGCTTCGAACACGCCATAGAGGAAGATCACCACGCCGACGGCCGAAATATACGAACCGTAGGACGACACCATGTTCCAGCCCGCAAACGCGTCCGGATAGTCGATGGTGCGGCGCGGCATGCCGGCAAGGCCGAGGAAGTGCTGCGGGAAGAAGACAAGGTTGACGCCGACGAACATGACCCAGAAATGGGTGTTGGCGATGACAGGCGAATACATGTAGCCGGTCATCTTCGGGAACCAGTAGTACCAGCCGGCGAAGATGGCGAACACCGCCCCCAGCGACAGCACGTAATGGAAATGCGCGATCACGAAATAGGTGTCGTGCAGCGACCGGTCGAGACCGGCATTGGCCAGCTGAACCCCGGTAACACCACCGATCGTGAACAGGAAGATGAAGCCCAGCGCCCACAGCATCGGCGGCTTGAACGATATCGATCCGCCCCACATCGTCGCGATCCAGGAGAAGATCTTCACGCCCGTCGGCACCGCGATGACCATGGTGGCGAAGACGAAATAGCGCTGCGTGTCGAGCGACAGGCCGGTCGTGTACATGTGGTGCGCCCAGACGATGAAGCCGACCGCGCCGATCGCGACCATGGCGTAGGCCATGCCGAGGTAGCCGAACACCGGCTTGCGCGAGAAGGTCGAGACGATATGGCTGATGATGCCGAAGCCCGGCAGGATCAGAATATACACTTCCGGATGGCCGAAGAACCAGAACAGGTGCTGGAACAACAGCGGATCGCCGCCGCCATCGGGAGCGAAAAAGGTCGTGCCGAAATTGCGGTCGGTAAGCAGCATGGTGATGCCGCCGGCAAGAACCGGAAGCGACAACAACAGCAGGAATGCGGTGACCAGCACCGACCAGGCAAACAGCGGCATCTTGTGCAGCGTCATGCCTGGCGCGCGCATGTTGAAGATGGTGGTGATGAAGTTGATGGCACCCAGGATCGAGGACGCGCCGGCGATGTGGATCGACAGGATCGCCAGATCCATGGCCGGGCCGGGCTGACCGGAGGTCGAAAGCGGCGGATAGAGCGTCCAGCCGCCGCCGACGCCGTAGGCGCCGGGCGCGCTCGGCACGAACATCGAGATAAGCAGCAGGATGAAAGCCGGCGGCAGCAGCCAGAACGAGATGTTGTTCATGCGCGGGAACGCCATGTCCGGGGCGCCGATCATGATCGGCACCATCCAGTTGGCAAAACCGCCGATCAGGGCCGGCATGACCATGAAGAAGATCATGATCAGCGCGTGCGCCGTGGCGAAGGCGTTGTACATGCTCTTGCCGCCGTCGATCGCGGCGTCACCGTTCATGCCGTAGACCATCTGCGCAAGACCGCTGAAGATCTGGATGCCAGGCTCCTGCAACTCCATGCGGATGGCGACCGACAGCGCGCCGCCGATGATGCCGGCCATGATCGCAAAGATCAGGTAGAGCGTACCGATGTCCTTGTGGTTGGTAGAATAAACCCAGCGCACCCAACCATGATAAGGCTTGTGGTCGTGCCCGTCGTGAGCTGCAGCGTCTGCCATGTTCCGCTCCGTTCCCTAAATCTTGCTAACCCGCGGCATCAGTTGCCGGCGGCCGCTACCTTGTTCTGGCCATCGACCTCGGCCATCAGCGTCTTGTTGGCGCCGGGCAGATCGGTCTTGGCCGCAGCCAGCCAGGTCTTGAACTGCGCGTCGGAGACGACGCGGATGGCGATCGGCATGAAGGCATGGTCCTTGCCGCAAAGCTGCGAGCACTGGCCGTAATAGAGGCCTTCCTTCTCCGCCTTGAACCAGGTCTCGTTGGTGCGGCCGGGAATGGCATCGATCTTGATGCCGAAGGACGGCATGGCGAAGGAATGGATCACGTCGGTCGCAGTGACGAGCACCCGGGTCATTGTGTGGACGGGCACCACCATCTCGTTGTCGACGGCAAGCAGGCGCGGATAGACCTTGCGATCCTCCTTGCCGGCGGCGGCACGGTCGCCATCCTGGAGGATCGCCGAGTTGAACGAGAGCGTGTTGTCGGTCTGGTATTCGTAATCCCAGTTCCACTGGTTGCCCGTCGCCTTGACGGTGAGCTTGGCTTCTTCCGGCGGCGTGTACTGCGCAGTCAAGAGCTGGAACGACGGGATGGCGAGGCAGAGCAGGACGACGACGGGGCCGACAGTCCAGATCACCTCGATCAGCGTGTTGTGGCTGGTCTTGGACGGAACCGGGTTGGCGCTCGCGCGGAATTTCACGATGCAGTAGATCAGAAGGACCAATACCAGGGCGGTGATCGGGATGATGAACCACATCGTGTAGTTTCCGAACCACTCGATCTGGCGCATCATGTCGGTTGCCGGCGCCTGGAAGGTCGTCTCCCACTCGACAGGCTGATCGGCATGGGCGGCCGTGCCGGCGAAAAACGTGCTAACGGCACAAGCGCTTAGAAACTTGGCACTTGCTGGAAACTTGGCGTTTGCCAGGAAATTTCTCATCGCCCTCTTCGTCTCCCAGTTCCTCGCGGCTGTGTCCACGAGAATAACGAACAATGCCGGGACGGGAATCCCGACTGTCTCAAGCTGGTTCAAACCATACTCTTTTTCCCTCCGCAAGAAAGGAGCGGAGGAAACCGTGCGGCATTTTTGCGCGCAAGCCGGAATGCATCTTTGAAGGCGGCGGCCGCCATGGCGAATCGGCTATATCCGACGGATCGGCTGCTTCCTGCCGGCCGGCGCGCCTGGCGTCGTAATTCGGGCGAAATTGGCTAGGAAAAGCGCCGCATTGGCATTTTCGTAGCGGCTCGGCCGCTGTCTCGTCCTTTACTTGGCTTTGGCGCGGCTTAAAGTGCCGTGATTCGCAATGGAGCCGTCATGAACTCTTGGCTGTCGGGATTTGGGCTTTCGAGCCCCTTGGCGAAGGTCATCTTTCTCACCGCCTTGTCCGTCGCCGGCTTGTCTGCCGCCGGCCAGGCCAACGCGGCCCAGCCGAGCGGCACGGTCAAGTCGACCCATGGCGCGTGGTCGATCATCTGCGACACACCGGCCGGCGCCACGTCAGAACAATGCGTGATGATGCAGAACGTCGTCGCCGAGGACCGCCCGGAGATGGGACTGTCGGTCGTCGTGCTGCGCACCGCCGACAACAAGGCGGAGATCCTGCGTGTGCTGGCGCCGCTCGGTGTGCTCTTGCCCAACGGGCTCGGCCTCAATGTCGACGGCAAGGATATCGGCCGCGCCTATTTCGTGCGCTGCTTCCAGGACGGCTGCTACGCCGAGGTCATTCTCGAGAAGCCGCTGCTCGATACGCTGAAGACCGGCACGTCGGCCACGTTCATCGTCTTCCAGACGCCGGAAGAAGGCATCGGCATCCCGGTGGACCTCAAGGGTTTTGCCGACGGATTTGCAGCCCTGCCGTAGACTCCCGCGCCTCGACCCAGGATCTGCCGATCAGCGACAGGTTTTCCGGACCTGGGATGGATCCGGGACGCCGCCGCCCTGCATCTGAATGACGATTGGCGATTGTCTGGGCACGGCTTCGCGCCTACATCCCGGATATAACCATTCATCCACGGACATACGCCATGAACAGCCTTATCGGCCAATTCGATATTTCCGACGATCGCGTCAAGGAGATCGTCGCAGAGACCATCAACGGCGCCGACGATGGCGAGCTGTTCGTCGAATACAGCGAGAGCGAAGCGCTGATGTTCGACAATGGTCGGCTGAAGACAGCCAATTTCAACACCGACCAGGGTTTCGGCCTGCGCGCGGTTGCCGGCGAAGCCAGCGGCTATGCCCACTCCAGCGACCTGTCCGAGGCCTCGCTGCGACGCGCGGCTGACGCCGTCTCAACCGTCAAGGGCGGCTATTCCGGGACGCTTGCCGCCGCGCCCGCCCGCACCAACCGCTATCTCTATGGCGATGAGAACCCTATCCCCTCGCCTTCCTTCGAGGCCAAGGCGAAGCTGTTGCAGGAAATCGACGCCTGGCTGCGCGCCGAAGATCCGCGCGTGCGCCAGGTCTCGGCATCGCTAACCTCGTCATGGCAGCATGTCGAGATCGTGCGCGCCGACGGCCAGGTGGTACGCGACATCCGGCCGCTGGTCAGGGTGAACGTGTCAGTGGTGGTCGGCGACGGCGACCGCCAGGAAAGCGGCTCCTACGGCATGGGCGGGCGCAAGGCGTTCGGCGACTTCCTCGTCGAGGACAGCTGGAAGCATGCCGCCAAGGAGGCGCTGCGCCAGGCGCTGGTCAATCTCGAAGCCATACCGGCGCCGGCCGGCACCTTCGACATCGTGCTCTCCAGCGGCTGGCCCGGCGTCATGCTGCACGAGGCCGTCGGCCACGGGCTGGAAGGCGACTTCAACCGCAAGAAGACTTCCGCCTTCGCCGGCCTGATGGGCCAGCAGGTGGCGGCAAAGGGCGTCACCGTCGTCGATGACGGCACGATCGCCGAGCGGCGCGGCTCACTCACCGTCGACGACGAAGGCACGCCTTCGGCGCGCAACGTGCTGATCGAGGACGGCAAGCTGGTCGGTTACATGCAGGACCGCCAAAACGCCCGGCTGATGGGCATGCGGGCCACCGGCAACGGCAGGCGCGAGGGCTACGCGCACCAGCCGATGCCGCGCATGACCAACACCTACATGACATCGGGCGACATGGAGCCGAACGAGATCATCGCCTCGGTCAAGAACGGCATCTATGCCGTCTCCTTCGGCGGCGGCCAGGTGGACATCACCTCGGGGAAGTTCGTGTTCGGCTGCACCGAAGCCTACATGATCGAGAACGGCAAGGTGACGCAGCCGATCAAGGGCGCCATGCTGATCGGGAACGGACCCGACGCCATGCACCGCGTTTCGATGATCGGCAACGACATGAAGCTCGACAATGGCATCGGCATGTGCGGCAAGGCCGGACAGGGCGTACCAGTCGGCGTCGGCCAGCCGCACCTCAGGATGGACCAGATGACGGTCGGCGGCACGAGGGTTTGAAGCCGCCTCGTGGCCAGTCTGCTAGGTCTTGCTCACAGACCGGCGCGACGTAGCGTACAGGATCAGGAAACCGACAACGCCACCGATCGCGTACTGGGACCATGCACTGAGGTAGTTGACGGTCCCATTGTGGCCGGAGACATAGAGCGCAGCGCCGACAAACGTCATGACCGCAACGCCAAGCGCATAGGATGGCACCAGCCCCATACGCGTGAATTTTCTCAAGATCCAAGCGAGCACCGCACCGGTGAGCGCCATGATGAGAGCCGAGCCAAAAATCTCGGCAACAAGTCCCGATGAAATCATCTTCTCCCCCCTATCCCAATTTGGATTATGCCTTTTTCGAGGGCAGATACAACTGCAGTGGCGATTATCCACAACTTTAGCGATAAACCTGGCTGGGATTTCGGGGCAGACTGCATGACAGCCAGTCTCGCTGAGCAGGGCTAAGCGCCTAGCGTCTTTTTCGCGGCTTCTCCAGCAAGGCAACAGCCTCGACATGGGACGACCACAGAAACTGGTCGATCGGCGTCACGCTTTTCACCGCGTAGCCGCCGTCGATGAGGATGCGCAAATCCCGCGCGAGCGTCACCGGGTTGCAGGATACCGCGGCAACGAATGGAACATCCGATCGGGCGATCTGCTTTGACTGATCCTCGGCGCCCGCGCGGGGCGGATCGAAGACAACGCCATCAAAGGCGTTTAACTCCTTGAACGTCAGCGGACGGCGGAACAGGTCTCGGCGCTCGCCGGTCACGCGTTTCAAGCCGGTGGCGAAGCGTGAACCCCGATCGAGCGCCGAAAGCGCGGCCGCATCGCCTTCCACCGCATGCACTTCCGATCTCGCGGCCAACCGCAGGGCGAAGCTGCCGCAGCCGGCGAAGAGATCGGCAATTTTTTTGGCACGTTTCAAATGTCCGCCGACGATATCGGCCATGGTCCGTTCGGCTGCCTCCGTTGCCTGCAGGAAGGCGCCCGGCGGCACCGCGACGGCAACGCTGCCGAACATGACGACAGGCTTCTTCGGCTCGATGATGATCTCGTCATCGATGGACAGTCTGGCAAAGCCCTGCGCAATGACAAAATTGGAAGCGACGCGTCGCTGGTTTTCGCCGAGCTTGCCCGATTCATGCACCGCCACGTCGAGGCCGGAACCCGTCACGGTGACCGCCATCCGAAACGATTTCGGGGTGGCGCAGATCAATTCGGCGAGCGCCCTCAAGCCGTCGAGCGCGCCGACGATCCCCGGCAGCGAGATCGGGCATTCGGAGATGGAAATGATTTCCGGCGACAGATGGCGATTGAAGCCGAGCAGCATGCCTGTTTCGGTGCGCCGGGCGGCGAGCACGACGCGGCGGCGCGTATGCGGCGCGCAGGCAACCAAATCGCCTATTTCGCAATCGATGCCCCTCAGCGTATGCACGACCTTCTCGCGCTTCCACTGCTGATAGGCTTGCGCCTCTAGATGCTGGAGGGCGCAGCCGCCGCACTCGCCGAAATGGCGGCAGGCGGGTTCGATGCGCAGGGGCGAGGCCTCGATCAGCGCCATCAGCGCGGCGCGATCCCTTTCGCGCGCGGCGGTGACGGTTTCGCCCGGCAGCGTGAACGGGATGAAGACCTCTCCGGTCTCGGTCTTGGCGACGCCGTCACCCTGCGCGCCGAGCTTGCCGATGGTGAAGCGCGCGCTCATCGGTCCTTGACCCCGCCGAGCAGGAATTCGCGGTTGCCATCGCCCCCTTCGATCGGCGACAGATGCAGGCCGAGCGCACGCCAGCCCGGGACGGCATCCAGCCAATCGTGCAGCAGGCCGGCGACACGGGCGGCGTCGAAAGGATCTTTCAACAAACCGCCCTTGCCGATCGCTTCGCGGCCTGCTTCAAATTGCGGCTTGACCAGAAAGACCGCGGCGGCACCGGGCTTCGCAATGGCGAGCGCGGGCGGCAATGCAAGCTTCAGGGAAATGAAACTGACGTCGGAGACGACGAAGTGCGGATTGCGGCCGCCAAGATCGGCGGCCGAGAGATCGCGGGCGTTCAGCCCTTCAATGACCGTCACGCGCGCGTCATTGCCGATATCGGGATGCATCTGGCCGTGACCGACATCGATCGCCGTGACATGGGTCGCGCCGCGTTCGAGCAGCACTTGGGTGAATCCGCCGGTCGAGGCGCCGATGTCGAGCGCCTCGCGGCCGGCCGGATCGAGGCCGAAATGATCGAGGCCGGCGATCAGTTTCAGCGCCGCGCGCGAGACATAGCCCTGGGCCGGATCGTCGACGACAACAAGGCATTGCGGAGAAACGTTCTGACCAGGCTTGCGGGCAATGGCGCCATCGATCGTCACCGTGCCGCGCTCGACGGCGTCGCGGGCACGTGAGCGGCTGGCAAACAGCCCGCGCTGGACGAGCAGGTCGTCGAGCCGCTGGCGGGTGCTGGCTGGCAGGGGCGAGTTCATCGGCCTTCATGGCGAATGCGCGCTGCGAAGGCAAGGACATTGGGCGGGGAACAAGAAACATCATCGCAAGCATGCGGGGCGTCAGGCCGCTGCGCGGCTTGCGAGCGTCGCGGCGGGCCGGCACAATGGGGTTGCTGTCTATACGGGGAAGTCGAAAGTGCTGACCGGAACCTGTCACTGTGGCGCGACGCACTGGACGCTGGAAGGCGACCCTGGGTCGATCACAGCCTGCAACTGCACGCTTTGTCGCCGCTACGGCGTGCTCTGGGCCTACGACTATGTCGATGAACGGATCCGCGTCGCGGGGCCGACGAGAAGCTACAGGCGGACCGAAAAGGGCACGCCTTCGCTGGAAATCCTGTTTTGCCCGGCCTGTGCCTGCGTGCTGGCCTGGCGCGGATTGCGCGCCGATGCTTCCGGTCGAACACGCATCGCCGTCAATGTGCGGCTGGCGCCGCCGGAGGACGTCGCCGATCTGCCGATCGACCATTTCGACGGTCTCGATACCTATGATGATCTTCCACGCGACGGCCGTTGCGTGCGCGACATGTGGTTTTAGGCTGGGCTAAAATGTGGCGCGCGGCACCTGCCGCTCAACAGCGGGAGACAGGCCGTCATCCGCATTGCCTGACGCTTGCTCACGTGAATGCTCGACCGGGACAGCCGGCATTGGTGCGGCGTCCGGCACCAGTTGCGGCACCTGCTTGTAGGAAAAGCCGCCCCTGATATCGCCCATCTTGCCGGCGACTATACCCGCGGCCGCCTTTTCGAGATTGCGGTCGTATCGCGTCTCTGCGGCAGCCGGCACGACCATCACGGCAAAAACGGCCGTGCCGTACAGAAACGTCCTCATTCCAATTGTCTCCCTGCCTGATGCGGATCTAGCAGGGCGCCGTTCAAAAATGACCAAGAGACACGGTAATCAAACCGCCAAACAGCAGCGTAAACAATGCGTTATTACAAATAGCCGACAAACCGATCCAGAGGTTTGAGACTTTGATTCAGGCGCGCTGGGCGCGGACCGCCTGCCCGAGGGCGGTGAAAACCGTATGGACGATGCCGGCGGCATCGAGACCGGCATCGGCATACATCTTTTCCGGCTTAGCGTGGTCGGCAAACACGTCCGGCAGCACAAGCGGGCGCACTTTCAGGCCGCTTTCCAGCAGGCCCTCATGGGCGAGGAACTGCAAAACGTGACTGGCGAAGCCGCCGATGGCGCCCTCCTCCACCGTGACCAGAACCTCATGCGAGCGGGCCAGCCGGCGGATCAGGTCTACATCGAGCGGCTTGGCGAAGCGGGCATCGGCGACGGTGGTCGAAAGCCCGGCCGCGCCCAGTTCCTCGGCCGCGACCAAGCAATCCTGCAAGCGCGTGCCGAAGGACAGGAGCGCCACCTTGCTGCCTTCCCTGACGATGCGGCCCTTGCCGATTTCGAGCACCGAGCCGCGATCGGGCATGTCGACTCCGACGCCATTGCCGCGCGGATAGCGGAAGGCGATCGGGCCGTCATCGTAGGTTGCCGCCGTGCGCACCATGTGGCGCAGTTCCGCCTCGTCGGCCGCCGCCATGACGACGAAGCCCGGCAGGGAGGCCAGGAAGGTGGTGTCGAAGGCGCCGCAATGGGTGGCGCCGTCGGCGCCGACGAAGCCGGCGCGATCGATCGGGAAGCGCACCGGCAGTTTCTGGATCGCCACGTCGTGCACGACCTGGTCGTAGGCACGTTGCAAGAAGGTGGAATAGATCGCCGCGAACGGCTTGTAGCCTTCGGTAGCGAGGCCGGCCGCGAACGTCACCGCATGCTGCTCGGCGATGCCTACATCGAAGGTCCTGGCCGGAAACACTTCGCCGAACAGGTCAAGCCCGGTGCCGCCCGGCATGGCGGCGGTGACGGCGACGATGCGCTCGTCCTCCTGGGCCTCCCGGATCAGGCTTTCGGCGAACACCTTGGTGTAGGCCGGCGCGTTGGCCGGAGCCTTGGCCTGCGCGCCGGTGATCACGTCGAACTTGTTGACGCCGTGATATTTGTCGGCCGCAGCCTCCGCGGGCGCGTAGCCCTTGCCCTTCTGGGTGACGACATGGATCAGCACCGGCCCCTTGCCATTGTCACGGACATTTTTCAGCACCGGGATCAGATGGTCCAGATTATGACCGTCGATCGGGCCGATATGGTAGAAGCCGAGCTCCTCGAATAGCGTGCCGCCGGTCACGTAGCCGCGCGCGTGCTCGACGGCCCTGGTGATGGCCCGGTCGGCGCGCTTGCCGAGATACGAGGTCAGTTTCTTGCCGAAGTCGCGCAGGCCGACATAGGCCTTGCCAGAGGCCAGGCGCGCCAGATAGGCGCTCATGGCGCCGGTCGGCGGGGCGATCGACATGTCGTTGTCGTTGAGAATGACGATCAGGCGGGCATCGAGCGCACCGGCATTGTTCATCGCCTCGTAGGCCATGCCGGCCGACATGGCGCCGTCGCCGATGACGGCGATGACATTGTTGCGGCCGCCGGCAAGATCGCGGGCCGCCGCCATGCCCAGGCCCGCCGATATCGACGTCGAGGAGTGGGCGGCGCCAAACGGATCGTATTCGCTCTCGGTGCGGCGGGTGAAGCCGGAGAGGCCGCCCTCCTGGCGCAAGGTGCGGATGCGGTCGCGGCGCCCGGTCAGGATCTTGTGCGGATAGGCCTGGTGGCCAACATCCCAGATCAGCCGGTCATCGGGTGTGTTGAAGACATAGTGCAGCGCCACGGTCAGTTCGACAACGCCAAGCCCGGCGCCGAGATGACCGCCGGTGCGCGACACCGCGTCGATCAGTTCGAGGCGAAGCTCCGATGCCAGTTGCGGCAATTCGCTTTCGGAAAGCGTGCGCAGCTCGGCCGGGATGCGGACCTTGTCGAGAAGCGGCGTATGCGGCGTTGCGTTCACGGGTAGGCCCAGGCTTCTGTTCATGCGCGGGATAGGCCGCCGTCAGGCGAAAGTAAATGCCTGTCAAATGGCGCGGAAGGCCGGCTCCCTCATCGATTTTCTCAGCCTTCCGGCAGTGGAATGAACTCTTTCTCATCGCCGGGAACGATGTCGAAGCGGCCGGTCTTCCATTCTTGCTTGGCCTGCTCGATGCGCTCCTTGGAAGACGAGACGAAATTCCACCAGATGTAGCGCTTCGAGCCCAGTGAGGCGCCGCCGAACAGCATGAAATGGGCACCGCCCTGTGAGGATACGACGATCTCGTCGCCGGGCCGGAACACCAGCAGCCGTTCGGCCGGAAACACGTCGCCGGAAATCGAGACCTCGCCTTCCAGCGTGTAGATGGCGCGTTCTTCCGCGTCGGCCGGGATTTTGACGCTGGCGCCCGGCGCCAGCCTGAGATCGGCGTAGAGCGTCTCGGAATCGGCCCGCACCGGGGAACGCAGCCCCTGGAAATCGCCGATGACGATGCGGCCACTGACGCCTTCCGCGTCGATGTCGGGAAGCCGCGCGACAGCGGTGTTCTCGAACACCGGCGCTACTTCCTCCTTGCCGTCCGGCAGCGCCAGCCATGTCTGCAGGCCCGAGACCGACATCGGCGCGCCGCGCAGTTCTTCCGGCGTGCGCTCCGAATGGACGATGCCGCGGCCGGCGGTCATCAGGTTCACGTCACCCGGCTCGATCACCATTTCGGTGCCGAGCGAATCGCGATGCCTGATCCTGCCATCGAACAGGTAGGTGACCGTCGACAGACCGATATGCGGATGCGGCCGGACGTCGAGCGCCTGACCGGCGCGCAGGATGGCAGGCCCCATGCGGTCGAAGAAGATGAAGGGACCGACCAGCCGCCTTCTGGCAGTCGGCAAGGCACGGCGAACCTGAAAACCGCCAATGTCCTTCGCGTTCGGAATGACCATCAATTCGATCTGGTCGCTGGCAAAGGCGTCGCCTATTTCGGGGTCCTTCCCGGGGAAGAAGCTCATGAACTCTCCTTGTCAGCCGCCGATGGCTGCTTTGGCCAGATCAGGCAAAGCGGATCGCCGCCCTCGCCCGCAGTTTGGCCGCCACTTCTTCACGGTTGCGCGGATGCTGGTTGGTTTCAAGCGAATCGAGAAGCTCGCGCGCCGACGCCGCGATGGCCTCGACGGCATGGTCGAATGCGTGCTGGTTCTGCTTCGAAGGCCGCGTCGTTCCGCTCAGCTTGCGGACGAACTGAAGGGCTGCATCGCGCACCTCGTCATCGGTTGCCGGCGGATCAAAATTGAACAGGGTCTTGATGTTTCTGCACATCGCTTCCGTATCTCCTCTTGTCCTGGAGCCGTTTCAATCGGGATGCGTTCTATCCTCAATCATGATCGTGTCAAAAACCAGAGAGACGGCTGCGTGCCTCAATCCGCGTCCAGCGGCTCCGTCCCGATCGGCTTGCCGTCGCGGGACAGCCTGATCTTCTCCACCTTGTCCTCGGCCGCCTTGAGCAGCCGGTCGCAATGCACCTTCAGCGCCTCGCCGCGCTCGTAGATCCTGATCGACTGGTCGAGCGGCACATCGCCACGCTCCAGATCATCGACGATCTTCTCCAGCGCGTCGAGAGCCTGTTCGAAGCTCATCGCCTTGACGTCTTCGTTGGTTTCACCAGCCATCATTCATCCTTTCATCAGTCGCCCGACATGGGCGGCGACCGAAAATGCCAATCCTTGCAGATCGTAGCCGCCCTCGAGCAGGCTGACGAGCCGGTTGCCGCTGTGGCGCGCCGCGCGCTGCATGAGCTGGCCGGTCGCCCAGTCGAAATCATCCTCGGTCAGGTTGATCTCGGCCAGCGGGTCGCGATGATGCGCGTCGAAGCCGGCCGAAATAATGATCAGGTCGGGTGCAAAATTGTCGAGCGAGGGCAGCACGCGCGACAGGAAGGCATCGCGGAACGCCTCGCTGCCGGTTTGCGGCGCAAGCGGCGCGTTGACGATGTTGCCGGCGCCGGTTTCGTTCTTTGCTCCGGTGCCGGGGTAGAGCGGCATCTGGTGCGTCGAGCAATAAAGCACGGACGGATCGTCCCAGAAAATATCCTGCGTGCCGTTACCGTGATGCACGTCCCAGTCGACGATGGCGACACGTTCGATACCGTGTTTGCGCTGTGCATAACGTGCGGCGATGGCCGCCGTGTTGAACAGGCAGAAGCCCATCGCGGTCGCTTTCTCGGCATGGTGGCCGGGCGGTCGGGCGGCGACGAAAACGTTGTCTGCCCGGCCGGCAAAGACGTCGTCGACACCGGCGTTGGCGGCGCCGATCGCGGTGATCGCCGCCTGCCAGCTCTTCGGGCTGGCCGTTGTGTCGGCATCGATGCGGGCGATGCCCGTCTCGGGAATGGCGGCGCGCACTCGTTCGACGAAGTCGGCGGGATGCGCATAGAGAATGGTGGCCTCGTCGCCTTCCGGCGCCTCAGTGCGGTCGAGCGCGGCAAAAGCTTCGTCGTCGAGCACGCGCTCGATGGCGCGCAAGCGGTCCGGCCGCTCCGGATGGCCGGGTGGCGTGATGTGCTCGAGGAAGATCGGATGGGTGTAGAGACGAGTGGCCATGCTCCCTATCTAGTGCCCCGGCGCGGCGATAGCCATGCGTTGCGGCCTGATGGCTGGGGAAAATCGCGCCTGCGTCCATTCGCGTCGCCGCTGGGATTGGCGGCGCGGAGGCTTCGTCGTAAAGTCCCGGCCGCTGCCTGGTGCCCGCCGCGAGCGGGAGAATCGGGAACACGGTTTGATCCCGTGGCGTGCCCAACGCTGTAAGGGGGACCGCGCCGGTAAGTGCCACTGTCGATGACGGGAAGGCGCCGGACGCGGGTTGATCCCGAGCCAGAAGACCGGCCTGGCAGGCATCGTCATCCGCATGGTCAGGCGGACGGCAGTTGATTGCAATCGCAAGGGGACAAGCGATGCCGGACGATATGACCATCCCCGTGGGTGACGGATTCGACCAGATGGCGCGCGATGCGGTCTACCGCGCAATGTTCACGCGGCGCGATGTCCGCAGCCATTTTACATCAGAGGCCGTCGACGACGAGGTGCTGGCGCGGCTGCTGCTTGCCGCCCATCACGCGCCATCGGTCGGCTTCATGCAGCCATGGAATTTCATCGTCATTCGTGGCACCGAACGACGGGAACAGGTGCGCGACCTGTTCCTGGCGGCGCGCGAGCAGGAATTGCCCGCCATCGAGGAAGAGCGGCGGGCGCTCTACCGCAAGCTCAAGCTGGAAGGCATCTGCGAAAGCGCGCTCAATATCTGCATCACCTGCGACCGCCGACGCTCACAGGGTTCGCCGCTGGGACGCTGGCACAATCCCGAGATGGATCTCTACAGCACGGTCTGCGCGGTGCAGAATTTCTGGCTGGCGGCGCGCGCCGAAGGCGTCGGGGTCGGCTGGGTCAGCATTATCGAGGCGCGGGCGTTGAAAGACCTTCTGTCGATTCCCGAGCATGTGACGCCGGTGGCCTATCTCTGTATCGGCCGCGTCTCCGAGTTCGCGCCGAAACCGGACCTCGAAACACATGGCTGGGGTCGACGGTTGCCGCTGCCCGAGCTGATCATGAGCGAGACGTTTTGCGGACAGGGCGAAGTGCCGCTCAAGTCAACGATCGCCCGCCTCAAGGCGGCAACATGCGAAAAATCTGTCAAACCCTTGATTTGATTGCCGCTACGGCATGCTCAGCGCTGCCGGCGGCCTGCGCCTTGTCCTGAGCATCTGAACCTGGAAGCACCTCGGCTATCCGCCTTCAGGCGGCTGTGGCACCCTTCCTCAACAATCCTTCGAGCAGTTGCTTGAATGCCGCCACCACGGTCTTTGATGTCGCTTCCGGGTCGTTCGAATTGGCGATCCGCTGCGCCGCCTGACTGCTCGCCCCGTTGATCAGCCGTGCCGCGGTCTCGGGGTCGACGCCCGAGACGACCACCCCGTCGCCCTGCAGCGTCGTCAGGTGATCGGTCATCGACGCGACGCAGGCATTGGCGTTCGGCCATTGCGCGGGGTCCCCCAGCACGGCCGGACCGTCCCGGAACATGATGCGCTGGATTTCCGGCTCCAGCGCCATTTCGATGTAGCTCGTGCATTCGTCGACGAAGCTTTGCCAGCGGGTCGGTGCTTTCGCTGCAACCTCATTCACCCGTGCCGCCATCTCGGCGTCGATCTCGGCGATGACCGCCTGCAAGAGCCCCTTCTTGTCGCCGAAATGATGGTAGAGCGCACCGCGCGTCAGTCCCGCCGATGCGGTGAAATCGTCCATCGACGCTTCGGCATAGCCGATCGTTCCGAACGCATGCCGGGCCGCGGCAATCAATTTGGCGCGCGTTTCGGCGATCATTTCCTTGCGGGGCTTGTGCATCTCTTCTGGCCTTACCCACATACGTTCCGTATGCCAATTGACATACGCAACGTATGATCTATTTAGTGTTCATACGCATCGTATGTAATTTCCGAATCGCCTTTTGTCGAGGAACGGACCATGCAGAACCCCTATTCCGAGATTTTTCGAGCCCCTGGCGCCAAGGGCTTTGCCGCTGCAGGCTTCATGGCGCGCCTGCCGATCGCCATGGCGCCGATCGGCATCGTCGCGATGCTGTCGCAGACGCGTGGCGAATACTGGCTGGCGGGCGCCGTCTCGGCGACATTCGCGCTGGCCAACGCTTTCCTGGCGCCGCAGATCTCCAGGCTGGTCGACCGCCTCGGCCAGACACGGATCGTCGTGCCCACCACCATCATCTCCGTGCTGGCATTCCTGCTGCTGATTGCGTCGGCCAACCAGGATTGGCCGGTATGGACATTGTTCGTGTCGGCGCTGCTGGCCGCGGCCATGCCCAGCATGCCGGCAATGGTGCGCGCGCGCTGGACCGAGCTTTTTCGCGGCCGGCCGGAGATGAACACCGCCTTCGCCTTCGAATCGGCGGCCGACGAGCTGGTCTATATCGCCGGTGCGTCGCTGTCGGTGGGCCTCAGTGCGGCGCTATTTCCGGAAGCGGGCATGCTGGCGAGCACTTTGTTCCTCGCCTTGGGCTCGATAGCTTTCATCCTGCAGCGATCGACCGAGCCGAAAGTCCGGCCGGTGGGCCATGGTTCGGCGGGCTCGGCAATCCGCCTGCGGCCGGTACAGATCATAACCTTCGCCCTGATCTTCATCGGCGCGACCTTCGCGACGACGGAAGTGAGCACCGTGGCGATCACCAAGGAGTTCGGCCAAGCCGGTGCCGCAAGCCTGGTGATCGGCGTCTATGCGCTGGGGTCGTTCGTGCTGGGCATCCTGGTCGGCGCGCTCAACCTGAAGACGCCGCTACAGCGCCAGCTGGCAGTGGCGGTCGCCATCATCGCGGTCAGCACGCTTTTGCCGCTCACCGCCGACAGCGTGCCGCTGCTGGCGGTGACCGTCTTCATCAGCGGCGTGGCGATCTCGCCGACTTTCATCACGGCATTCGGCCTGATCGAACGGCATGTGCCGGAAGCGATGCTGACCGAGGGCATTACCTGGGTGACAACGGGAATCGGCATCGGCATGGCGCTGGGCTCTTTCGCCGCCGGCGCCGTGGTGGATGCGTTCGGCGCCCAGAACGGGTTCTGGGTCTCGGTGGTCGCGGGCGGCATCGCCCTGGTCACGGTGCTGCTCGGCCAACGCAGCCTTGCCACTCACAAATGCGAGCTGGATGGGTGTGAAGCGGCCGTCGTTGCCGCGGAATGATCCATGACGCGTCCGGTTCAGCGGATCGGACGCTACTGCCGCAGTCGAACTTCAGAGAATCTCGGTCTTGGCGATGTGGATGCCAAAACCTTCAAGGCCGACATAGTGGCGCTCGCGCGAGGCGATCAGCTTGATCGAGGAAATGCCTAGATCCTTCAGGATCTGCGCGCCGAGCCCGATCTCGCGCCATTCATTCTCGCGGCGGCGCGCCTCTTCGTGATCCTCGCGGTCGCCGCTCGCCGGCCGGTTGCGCTCCTGGTGGGCGACGCCGACCGAGCCCTCGCGCAGATAGACGATGACGCCGCGCTTACGCTCGCCCATCGCCTTCATGATGCCGTCCAGCCGGTGGCTGGTCCCGAACACGTCGGTCACCACGTCCTCGGAGTGGAGACGCACAGGCACCTCTTCCCCATCGCGGATGTCGCCGAAGACGACGGCGACATGGTGCATGGAATCCCAGGGCAGCGTATAGGTGAAGACCTGCGCCTTGCCGCCGAGCGTGTCGATCTCGGAGCATGCCACGCGTTCGACCAGCGTTTCCTTGCGTTGCCGGTAAGCAATGAGGTCGGCGACAGAAACCTGCTTGAGGCCATGTTCCTCGGCAAAAGCCGCGACCTGCGGGCCGCGCTTGACGGTGCCGTCGTCATTGACCAGCTCCGAGATCACGCCGACCGGCGGCAGGCCGGCGAGCTTGCACAGATCGACGGCCGCCTCGGTATGGCCCGAGCGCATCAGCACGCCGCCTTCGCGCGCGATGAGCGGAAATATGTGGCCGGGACGGACGAAATCGGAGGCGCCGACATTGCCATTGGCGAGATTGCGCACGGTCAGCGTGCGGTCATCGGCGGAAATGCCTGTCGTGGTGCCATGCTTGAAATCGACGCTGACGGTGAAGGCTGTGGTGTGCGCTGAATCATTGTCGGCGACCATCGGCGCAAGGTTGAGGCGCTTGGCCTCCTCGCGCGGCATCGGCGTGCAGACGATGCCCGAAGTGTTACGCACGATGAAGGCCATCTTTTCCGGTGTGCAATGGACGGCGGCGACGATCAGGTCGCCCTCGTTCTCGCGCCCGTCATCATCCATGACGACGACGATCTCGCCACGCTCGAAGGCCCGGATTGCTTCGACGATCTTCTTCTGGTCGTAAGACATGAACGCTCGCTTCGCTCGCAAGGGAGTAGGGGAATAGGGCAGTAAGGCAGTAGGGGGAAGGAAAAATTGCTGGTCTCGCGGGCAGCTTAACATACTGCCCTACTGCCCTACTGCCCTACTGCCTTCCTTACCTGTCTGTCCTCGGTGCCGCAGATAATGGTCGGCGATGGCGCAGGCAACCATCGCCTCGCCGATCGGTACGGCGCGAATGCCCACACACGGATCATGGCGGCCCTTGGTCATCACTTCGACGTCGTTGCCGTCCTTGTCGATCGACTTCCGGGGCGTCAAGATTGAAGACGTCGGCTTGACGGCGAAGCGGGCGATGATCGCCTGGCCGGTCGAGATGCCGCCAAGGATGCCGCCGGCATTGTTGGACAGAAATACCGGCTGGCCGTCATTGCCGATGCGCATCTCGTCGGCATTCTGTTCGCCGGTGATACGGGCGGCCTCGAAGCCGTTGCCGATCTCGACGCCCTTGACGGCGTTGATCGACATCAGGCCTGACGCGATATCCTGGTCGAGCTTTGCGTAGATCGGCGCGCCGAGGCCGGCCGGAACGCCGTCGGCGACGATCTCGATCACGGCGCCGACGGAGGAACCCGCCTTGCGGATGCCGTCGAGATATCGGGTAAAGACCGGAACGGACGCCGGATCGGGCGTGAAGAACGGATTGTCCGCGTCGCCGATGAAATTCCAGTTCCAGTTGGCGCGGTCGATCGACTTCTCGCCCATCGATACCAGCGCCCCGCGCACGACCATGCCCGGCACGACCTTGCGGGCCAGGGCTCCGGCCGCGACCCGAGCCGCTGTCTCGCGCGCCGAGGATCGGCCGCCGCCGCGATAGTCGCGCACGCCGTATTTGACGTCATAGGTGTAGTCCGCATGGCCCGGCCGGTACTGGCGGGCGATCTCGCCATAGTCCTTCGAGCGCTGGTCGACATTTTCGATCAGCATGGAGATTGGCGTACCTGTCGTGATCATCGTCTCGCCGTCATCGTCAAGGATAAAGCCCGACAGCACCTTCACTTCGTCAGGTTCACGGCGCTGCGTGACGAAGCGCGACTGGCCGGGCCGGCGCTTGTCGAGTTCGGCCTGGATTTCGTCACGCGTGAAGCGGATGCCGGGTGGGCAGCCGTCGACCACGCAGCCCAATGCGGCCCCATGGCTTTCGCCCCAGGTGGTGACGCGGAAAAGATGGCCGAACGTGTTGTGAGACATCGCAAAGTGCCTTGCCCGGCATCGGAGCCGACTGAAGCCTGCCTTCTATTGGCGTTTTCCACAGGGGTCAAACCGTGATCTTCGGATTTAGTTTTGACACATTCGATTGGTTTCTGCTCTGCTCCATTCGCCGTTGAGGATCCGCCGCTACCCATGCCGGCGCAATACCAAAGAGGACGATGATGCGTACCCTGATTGGCGCTGTTGCCGCCACATTCCTGCTTTGCACCGCCGCTTTCGCCGGGCAGACCGAAGGCCTGATCAAGAAGATCGACAAGGACGCGCTGACCCTGACGCTGGACGACGGCAAATCCTACAAGCTGAACGCGGAAACCGATCTCGACGCGCTGAAGCCCGGCATGGACATCGTCATCGCCTATGACGTGACCAATGGTGAAAACGTCGTCACCGATATGCAGTTGCCGGACAGCGACTCCAACTAGGCTTCCAATGCAAATCGGCTGTTCGGCGTTTGTTGAGCCGTTACAGCCGATTTATGCACCTGCAACCGGCATGAGCCTTCCTGGATCGTGCCGGGGGCTAAAGCCACCCCAGGCTGTCGCCTTCCAGCTTGAGCACGCGGTCCTGCGGTATCGCCAGCTTCGCCGCATCGTCCTCGGCCATGTCAAGCACGAAGCGAAACAAGGTGCGCATGACGCCGCCATGCGTCACGCAGACTGTCTGGCGCTCGAGCGCGTCGAACCACGGCTTTACCCGTTCGAGCAGCATCTGGTAGCTCTCGGCATCTTTGCCCGGCGGCTGAAAGTTCCATTTGTCCAGCGCACGCGTCCTGCTCGCACCCGGAAATTGCGTCTCGAGCTCGGCAAAGGTGAAACCCTGCCAGTCGCCGAAATTCACTTCAACAAGGCGGGGATCGGTCCCATAGGCAGCGGGGTCGAGCTTCATGGCGGCGCGAATGCGCTCCATGGTCTCGCGCGTGCGCCGCATCGGGCTGGCGACGAAATCGAACTCCGCGGGATTGGAGATCAGGTCAGCCAGCCGATGCCCGTTTGCGCTCGCCTGCTCGCGGCCGAGCGCGTTGATGTCGGTATCGGCCTGCCCCTGAAGCCGGAATTCGGCATTCCACGCGGTCTGGCCGTGGCGCACGATATAAACCAGCGGGTACATCGGGTCTTCCGGAGGTCGGGCCAGGGCCTGGGCGGAGGATAGGCGGAGGGAGTTAATCCTTGACCGTCGAAATATCGGGTGCGTCGACCGCCTTCATGCCGACGACGTGATAGCCGGAATCGACATGATGCACTTCGCCGGTGACGCCGCGCGACAGGTCGGACAGGAAATAGACGCCGGAATCGCCGACCTCTTCCTGGGTAACCGTCTGCTTCAGCGGCGAATTGTATTCGTTCCATTTCAGGATGTAGCGGAAGTCACCGATGCCGGAAGCGGCCAGCGTCTTGATCGGGCCCGCCGAGATCGCGTTGACGCGGATCTTCCTGGCCCCGAGATCGACGGCGAGGTAACGCACGCTGGCCTCGAGTGCAGCCTTGGCGACGCCCATGACGTTGTAATGCGGCATCACCTTTTCGGCGCCGTAATAGGTCAGCGTCAAAAGCGAACCGCCATCGGTCATCAGCGCCTCGGCGCGCTTGGCGATGGTGGTGAAGGAATAGACCGAAATGTCCATCGTGCGCAGGAAATTATCGCGCGTCGTCTCGACATAGCGGCCGGTCAGTTCGTCCTTGTCGGAAAAAGCGATGGCGTGGACGAGAAAGTCGAGCTTTCCCCAATGATTGGCGACATTTGCGAAAACCTCGTCGAGGCTCGCCGGATCGGTCACATCGCAATGGCCGGCGACAAAGGCGCCGAGTTCCTGAGCCAGAGGCTCGACCCGCTTCTTGAACGCTTCACCCTGATAGGTCAGTGCGATCTCGGCGCCATGGTCGACGCATGCCTTGGCGATGCCGTAGGCGATCGACCTGTTGTTGGCGACGCCGAGAATCAGGCCGCGTTTGCCGGCCATCAGGCCCTGTCCACCCGCCATATGCGTGCTCTCCGCAAGATTTCTTATTTGTGGAGAGCCCTATCGCACAGGCACAGAGCCCCTTCAAGCGCTCAAACGGGACAGTTCGGGGACAAGAGCCGCCAATCAGCCTTTTTGGCTGCGCAACAGCCCTTCGAGCGCGCTGTCGCCGCCTTCCGGCAGCATGATGCGCACATGGGCGTAGAGATCACCGTGGCCGCCGGCCTTTTCCGGCAGGCCCCTGCCCTTCAGGCGCAGGACCTTGTCCGAGCTCGACCAGGCGGGAACGTTGACCGCGAGCTTGCCGGTCGGCGTTTCGACGGCCACCTTGGCGCCAAGCACCGCGTCGGCCAGCTCCACCGGCAGATCAGCATGCAGGTCGCGGCCGTCCAGGCGGTAGCGAGGATGCCGGCGGAAGCGGATCTTGACCAAGGCGTCGCCGGGCTGGCCCGGCCCCTGCTCGCCCTGACCCTTCAGCCGGATGGTCTGCCCGTCCTCTACATAGGCCGGCAGCTTGACCGCCACCTTGCGGCCGTCGGGGAACATCGCCGTGACCTTTTCAGCGTTCGCCGCTTCCTCGATGGTGATGTCGAGCGTGACGTTGAGGTCGGCGGCGGTTGCCGGCTGGCGGCGGTCACCCATTCCGGCCCCGCCGGCGCCGCGCGAGCCGGAGAAGACGTCGCCAAAAATCTGGCTGAAGATATCGCTGTTGCCGTCGAACGGATCGCCGCCCGGGCGTCCGGAGCGGAACTCGAATCGCGAACCGCCGGCTCCCTGCTGCTGGCGGCGAAAACCGGCGAAGGGGTCACCACCACCGGGGGCGCCCTCGAAGCCCTGGAAACGCGGCTTGCCGTCGGCGTCAATCTCGCCGCGATCGAAAGCGGCACGGGTCTTCTCGTCGCCGACGATCTCATAGGCCTGATTGGCCGCGGCAAAACGGTCCTTCGCCTTGGGATCATTCGGATTCTGATCCGGATGATGCTTCTTGGCGAGTTTGCGGTATGCCGATTTTATGTCCTTGGCCGATGCGTTCTTTGCAACGCCCAGCACCTCATAGGGGTCGCGCATGCTTCCTGCCCTGGAGAAAGAGTGAGTCCATAGTCGCCTCTTATATGCGCTCGCATAGGAAGAAATTCCAGTGCTGGACGTTATTTCAAAGGTGGAAGATCAAAGCGTCCTGAAGTCCTGCATGCGCCAGCCGCCGCCGCTGGCCAGGCAAAGTTCGCCCGCGAACATGGCAACGCCGTCAAAGCTTTCGCGCGAAGCCTTGAAGCGGCGGCAGGTCTGGCCCCCGTCCTTCAATTCCGCCAGTTCGGTGATGGAGCCGCGCGAACCCGTACCGGCATTGGCCCACGGCACGGCTTGACCGCGGAGTTGCTCGATGTCGGCGGAGGACACCGCGTTGCCGATCGTCGTCTGGTCGGAATCGCGGTCCGAATCGGCCGGCGCGGCCGGCGCCGAAATGCTGCCGGTCAGGATCGAGCGATCGACCTCGGCCTTTTGAAGGCTGAAGCCGCCCGCGCCGCATGCGGCAAGCGGCAAGGCAATCATCACGATCGCGGCTTTGGCGCTGGCTGAAGCAAATAGGCTGCCTTGCCTGCTGTCAAAAGCTTGCGCGATACGCGACAATCGGCAACCTCCCCTGTTTGGTGAAAATTTGAGAAAAACTATGAGTGACACTGAGTTAACAAGCGGTGACTTTACCGAGGCCGCCGAGCCGTTTCGCCTTTTTGCAGCATGGCTGGACGACGCCACCAAAAGCGAAATGAACGACCCCAACGGCGTGGCGTTGGCAACGGTGGATGCCGAGGGTATGCCGGATGTGCGGATGGTGCTGCTCAAGGGGTTCGATGAAGGCGGGTTTGTGTTCTACACGAATTTCGAAAGCGCCAAGGGCCGGGAGATCCTGGGCAGCATGAAGGCGGCGATGTGCTTCCACTGGAAATCGCTGCGCCGCCAGGTGCGCGTGCGCGGGCCGGTGGAGATCGTCAGCGATGCCGAAGCCGACGCCTATTATGCAACACGGCCGCGCGGCAGCCGCATCGGCGCCTGGGCCTCGAAACAGTCGCAGCCGCTGGAAAGCCGGTTCGCGCTGGAAAAGGCGGTGGCCGAATATACTGCCCGCTACGCCATCGGCGAGATTCCGCGCCCAAAACACTGGTCGGGTTTCCGGATCGTGCCGAAGACGATCGAGTTTTGGCACGACAGGCCGTTCCGGCTGCATGACCGGGTGGTATTTTCGCGCAATGCCGGAGGCGGTTGGGACAAGACGCGGCTTTATCCCTGAAGAGGACTCAGCTCTTCTTTCTGGTCATGAATGCCGTCAGCGCGGCGCGTGCCTCATCCGATTTCAGCCGCTCGCGAAAATGCTCGCTTTCCTCGCCGATGCGAGCGACGAGGTGCTCGCGCGGCCCGCGCATCAGGTCGCGCGCGATCCTGAGCGCCTGCGGCGGCTTGGCCGCGATCTGGCCGGCGGCCGCCAGAACCGACGCCTCCAGCGCTCCTTCCTCGACCACTTCGTAGATCAGGCCGGCGGCCTTGGCGCGTTCGGCCGAGAAGCCTTCGCCAAGCCCGAGCAGCGCGAACGCGCCCTGCTGGCCCAGGATGCGCGGCGCCAAGAGGCTCGATCCTGCTTCGGGCACAAGGCCAAGGTCGACGAAAGGTGTCCTGAACACGGTGCGCGGCGTGGCGAAAGTCAGGTCGCAGTGCAAATTGAGCGTGGTGCCGATGCCGACCGCGATGCCGTCGACGCCGGAGACGATGGGTTTTTCGACCCTGGCCAGCGCCATCAGGAAATCCCAGACTTCCGTGCCGCCTTCTCCGCCGGTAGCAACGACCATGAAGTCGGCGAGGTCGTTGCCGGAGGAGAAGGCGCCGGGCACGCCGAGAAAGACATGAACGCGGACTGCCGGATCCGCATCCCCTTCGGCCAAGGTTTGCGACATCCTGGCGTACATGGCGTGCGTCAGCGCGTTCTTCTTGTCCGGGCGATTCAGGCGGATGATCTGGATGGCGCCCTGGCGCTCGACGAGGATATGGTCTGTCACGGTTCTTTCCTTGTGAACGTCAAGCGGAAATCAATGTCTTGCCGGCAGCGGCGAGGCTTGCGGCGCCGTCGACAACGTGCCCCTTCAAGGCACTTGTCTCGCCGAGTAGGTTCTCGGCGAAGAAGCGGCAAAGCGCGACGCGGCCCGGATCGGCAAGGGCGCCCCGCGCCAGGTAGGCGCCGCCGGCTGCAAGCGAGATCAGCCTGAGATAGGGTGTCGCGCCGGCAAGCGCCTCGTCCGTCCGGCCAGCGGCCGACAGTTTTTGCAGGAAACGCGTCGCTTGCGTCAGATCGTCGAGCCCGCTGTCGAGAGCATCGGCCGTGCGGCCAAGCCCTTCGAGATTCGATGTCCGCACGGCATTGGCGACAGCGCCAAGCTCGGCAATGTAGCCGTGCACATGCTCGCCGCCGCCGAGCGGCAGTTTTCGGGTCACCAGATCGATCGCCTGGATGCCGTTGGTGCCCTCGTAGATCGGCGCGATGCGGGCGTCGCGGTAGAGTGCCGCGGCCCCCGTCTCCTCGATGAAACCCATGCCGCCATGGACCTGGACGCCGAGCGAGGCGACCTCGACGCCGATATCGGTCGAAAAGGCCTTGGCAAGCGGCGTCAGCAAGTTGGCCCGGTCGCGCCAATGGGCCGCCTGGTCACCATCCGAGACCCGCGCCAGGTCGATGGCATGGGCGCAGGAATAACTGATCGCCCGCGCGATCTGCGTCAGCGCCTTCATGGTCAGGAGATTGCGCTGCACGTCGGGGTGGTGGACGATCGGCGCCATGCCGGCGCCGCCATAGCCCGACGCCTTGCCCTGGCGGCGCTCGTTGGCATAGGCAATCGCCTTCTGGGTCGCGGCTTCCGCGACGGCCACGCCCTGCATGCCGACGGCGAGGCGGGCATTGTTCATCATGGTGAACATGCAGGCCAGCCCCTTGTTCTCCTCGCCGATCAGCCAGCCGACGGCGCCGGGCCTGGCGCCCTGAAAACCGTCGCCATAGATCATGGTGCAGGTCGGCGAGGCATGGATGCCGAGCTTGTGCTCGAGGCCCGAACAGAAGACGTCGTTGCGCGCGCCAGGCGAGCCGTCGGCGCCGACCAGGAATTTCGGCACCAGGAAGAGCGAGATGCCGCGCGTGCCCGCAGGCGCATCAGGCAGCCGCGCCAGTACCAGATGGACGATGTTGTCGGTGAGATCATGCTCGCCATAAGTGATGAATATCTTCTGGCCGAAGATGCGGTAGGTGCCGTCGCCGGCCGGTTCGGCGCGCGCGCGCAAGGCGGCGAGATCGGAGCCGGCCTGCGGCTCGGTCAGGTTCATCGTGCCCATCCACTCGCCGGAGACGAGCTTCGCGAGATATTTGGTCTTGAGGTCTTCGGAGGCATGCTTGTCGAGCGCCTCGACCGCGCCCATGGTCAGCGTCGGGCCGATGCCGAAGGCCATGGCAGCGGAGTTCCACATTTCGAGCGCGGCGACGCCAAGCATGGTCGGCAGCGCCTGGCCGCCATAGTCTTCCGGGCCGGAGAGCGCGTTCCAGCCGCCCTCGATCCAACGGCGATAAAGTTCCTTCCAGCCCGGCGGCATGGTCACCGCCGCATCCTTCAGCACAGCGCCGTGCTCGTCACCGATCTTGTAGAGCGGCGCGACCTCCTCGGAGGCGAAGCGGCCAGCTTCGCCAAGAACGGCGTCGACGATATCCTCGCCGAGATCGCCGAACGTGCCGCCATCGAGGGCGGCCTTCAGGCCGGCCACATGCTTGAGGGTGAACGCGATGTCCTCGACGGGTGCCCGATACATGCCGCTCGCTCCTCCTGATGCATCGGCCCGGCTGATCCTAGGACCTGCTTGCCCCAAACCGTATTCGCCTTTGGGCGATCTCCCATCTTCTTTTTACGTAAACGTCAAATTTTGTCACGCTGATTTTGCAATCGCGCGGGCTCGTATTAAATTCGATGGATGCCGGATCAAAATCGACCGGCGACAGACCAGAACCCAGCCAACTGGAAACCAACTCATGCTCGCCAGACCTGACGCCTACCGTTGCATCGAATGCGGCCTGCCCTACCGGGCGGCGGGGTTCTCGTACTATCATGGCGACCCGGCAAACGGCGCCGCCTATTGGTCGGATCGCGGCATATTGTGCTCGCCGAAATGCTCGCTCGCCCATCATCGCAAACGCGCGGCCGAAGGCACGTTGCAACAGGGCCCGGCGCCGGATCCGTTTGAAATTCAGCCATTCGGCCGGCGCTGACCGTCGCACTCGATATGTACGGGTAAATCCCGTACATACTGTGCTAGAGGCGATCGCAAGGACAAACCAACTGACCCGTACCTCCCGTCTCGAAGCTCGGATATCCCCGGATATGCTGAGTGTGGTGAAACGTGCCGCCGAAATCCAGGGCCGCAGCGTCAGCGACTTCGTGGTATCCGCAGCGCAGGAAGCTGCACAACACACCATTGCGGAGACCGCTATCATCCGCCTGTCCATCGAGGATCAGCTCGCTCTGGCAGAGGCCATTCTCAATCCGCCCGAACCTAATGAAGCGCTGCGCAAAGCCGCCGACGCCTACAAGCGACTTGTCGTCGAATCCCGGTGAGTCTAGGCTTGATCATCGAGCCGCTGGGCGGATCGTATGATCGTAAAGCATTCAGCTGTGGCGTGCTGGCACTCGACCAATATCTACACGAGCTGGCAAGCCAGGGCGTCAAACGCCGAGTTAGCAACTGCTTTGTCGCCGCAGACCGTGATGTCGATCTCATTGCCGCATACTACACTCTTGCAGCGTCAAGTGTGCCCATCGCTTCTCTGCCGGAAGACCTGACAAGACGCCTACCGCGTTACCCGGTCCTGTCCGCCATATTGATCGGAAGGTTGGCAGTCGATACCCGATATCAGGGACAAAGAGTAGGATCGATACTGATCGTGGATGCACTTCGGCGCTGCGCTCAAGCTGCTCCTGCCTCCTTCGTACTGATCGTCGACGCAAAGGACGACAAGGCCGCGACTTTTTATTGCAAACATGGTTTCAGGCCATTTCAAGACCGGCCATTGTCGCTGTTCCTATCGGTAGCGACGGCGTTGAAGCTGTTCGACTGACGGACCGCATTGCCTTGAAAGCAAATCCTTAACCATGGCGGTTCAGGATCGGCCTTCGATCAACGGGGATTCCCTGTTTGAAAAGAACGGCGCATCTTCTTCGCCGCCCAGCGATCGCTCTCGCGGCGATGATGGCGCTGACACCGGCGGCAAGGGCCTCGGATTTCTCCGAGCCGTGGAAAAGTGCCGATCGGGCGCTTGTCGTCGACGCCTACGAATACAACTCCATCGACTGGGCGCAGCTTGCCACGGACAAGCGCATCGTCGGCTTCATCAACAAAGCCTCCGACGGCATGTCGCCGCCCTATTCCTGCTCCGGAGACGATACTGAGGTAAAACTCTGCAAGGCGCTGTGGAAGCGCCATGCGGTGACACGCGAACTGTTCCAGACGCGCAAGGTCGTGGCCAAGGCGCTCGGCCTGAAATGGGGTGCCTATCACCTCGCCCGCCCCGGCAATCCCGTCGAGCAGGCCAATAATTTCCTCGATTTCGCCGATCCCGCGCCGGACGACCTCATGGCCCTCGACATCGAAGGCATCGATCCCGCGCAATGGATGTCGCTCGACGACGCCGAGGCGTTCGTGCGCCAGGTGCATCGGCGCATCGGCCGCTTCCCGGTGCTCTACACCAATGGCAAGACCGCCCAGTATATCGCCGACAACAGCTACAAGTACGGGCTGCTGTCGCGGCTGCCGCTCTGGTATGCGCGCTACAAGCCTGACATCGACGTGCATTTTCCCATCGGCAACTGGCAAGGCTATGCGCTCTGGCAGTTTTCGGCGCAGGCCAATTGCGGCCGCTTCCGTTGCCCCTATCGGGTAGCCGGGACGCCCAACGACATCGACGTCAACGTCGCGCCGACCGATGCCGCCACGCTGCGCCGGCAATGGCCGTTCGGCGGACTGATCGACGTGCCGGCGGATTATCTCGCCAGCGTACCGGTGCCGCTCCCGCGCGAAGCCGCTTTGGCCGGCAAGACCACCCTTATCTACGCCGACGTGGCGACGCCGCCGAGTTTCGAGGAAATGGTCGCGGTGCTTGGTTCGCGCTGGTCGAAATTCCGCGACGGGTTCCGCATGCCTGTCGTGAAGACGGTGCCGCGGCGGCCAATCTTCGGCATCGCTCAATATGTCGCCTGGAAGCGCGCCGGGCAGCGCTCGCCCGCGCAACTCGACGCCGCCTTCGCGGTGGCGACGGATCCGATGAGCACCGGTTCGACCGAACTCGACCGGGGCAAACGCTGAAAGTGCGCGACCGGATGTTTGCGTTCAGCTTGCTCCTGCCTTTTCGCGCGCCACGGCCTGCCAGCCAATGTCGCGGCGGCAGAAGCCCTGCGGCCAGTCGATACGGTCGAGCGCGGCATAGGCCTTCTTCTGCGCCTCGCCGACAGTCGCGCCGATCGCGGTGACGTTCAAGACGCGACCGCCGTTGGCGACCAGCGCGCCGCCATTGATGGCGGTGCCGGCATGGAAAATCTGGGCGCCCTCGCTGGCGGCCTCATCGAGCCCGCGAATGACTGAACCTTTTTCGGGCGTGCCGGGATAGCCCCTCGCGGCCATGACGACAGTCAGTGCCGCCTCGTCGCTCCAGCGCGCCGACATGTGCGCGAGCTGGCCATCGACGGCAGCATTGAGCAGCACCAGCAGGTCGTCCTTCAGCCGCATCATCAGCACCTGGCATTCGGGGTCGCCGAAGCGGGTGTTGTATTCGATCAGCTTCGGCCCTTCGTCCGTTATCATCAGCCCGGCGAAGAGAATGCCGGCGAACGGTGCACCTGTTGCAGCCATGCCGCGCATGGTCGGTTCGACGATCTCGCGCATGGTGCGCTCCACCATCTGCGGCGTCATCACCGGGGCCGGCGAATAGGCGCCCATGCCGCCGGTGTTGGGGCCGACATCACCATCGCCGACGCGCTTGTGATCCTGCGCGGTGCCGAAGGGCAGTGCTGTAGTGCCGTCGCACAGGCAGAAGAAGCTGGCCTCCTCGCCGGTCAGAAACTCCTCGACCACCACTTCCGCACCGGCGGTGCCGAAAGAACCGTCGAAACAGGCGTCGAGCGCGGCCAGCGCCTCATCCATCGTCATTGCGACCGTGACGCCCTTGCCCGCGGCAAGGCCGTCGGCCTTGATGACGATCGGCGTGCCCATCTTCTCGACATAGGCCTTGGCCGATGCCAGGTCCGCGAAACGGCCATAGGCGGCGGTGGGGATATCGTATCTGGCGCAAAGATCCTTGGTGAAGCCCTTCGACCCTTCGAGCCGCGCCGCCGCGCGCGACGGGCCAAAGACGCGGATGCCCCAGCCACGCAGATCGTCTGATATGCCGGCCACCAGCGGCCCTTCCGGCCCGACCACGACGAGGCCGATCTCTCGGTCCTTGCAGAAGGCGGCGACAGCGGAATGATCGGCGATGTCCAGCTTGACCAGCTCCGCCTCGCGGCCGATGCCAGGATTGCCGGGCGCGGCATAGAGCTTGGTGAGCAACGGCGACGCGGCGATCTTCCAGGCGAGCGCATGTTCGCGGCCGCCGGAGCCGAGAAGAAGGACGTTCATGGCCACCTCTTGATGCCTGTAATCTTCCAGAGAACCCGCTATTGCTCTCTGGACGACGGGTCAAGGCATCCGGGCGCTTTGATCGGAATTGCGCACGGGAACGTTAGCCAGCCCGGCCGCCTTTGCGATATTTGCATTGGTCTTCGAAAAGAATTTTGATCCATGCAGAGATCTTCTGCGAGTCCAGCCCATAGATTTCGCAAAGAGAAAGTTTTCCCTCTGCAATTAGGAAAGCCGCAACATGGTTCCGATACTCCTTGCACGTCCGGGCTTGGTAGGAGACTGGTGGTGCTCGAAGACAATATTTGGATGGCTTCGCTCGAAGTTTATACCCGCAACCGGAAATGGGTTGTCGGATACATCTGCTTGGCTGGTGGGCTGGCGCTGCTCGAGAGGTTCATACACATCAACTCCGGAGCTTCAATCTTCATCGGCGTAGTGACGTCGACCTTCTTGGCTATTCCTGCTCACATTGCCGTTTTGACGCAGCTTGACCCCGACCAGGTATCCGATTGGCTAAAGGAAAGACCCAAGGCATTCTTCAGTTTTGTAAAACGTTGCCTGTTACTCGGCCTGCTCGGTGCGATAGCTCCCGTGACGATTGCGGTAGCTATGGTCATCGGCGGCGTTCGTCCGTCCTTCGCCCTTCTGGCAGCTCTTGTTGTCTGGGTCTTTTCCGGCATCGCCGCGTTCGCAAAATGGGGTACGATGTTGCCTGCGGTCATTGCCGATGATGATCAAACGCTTGCCGTTGCAGGCCAACGCGGCTCCAAGGTTTTCGGATATGCGTTCCCGCGTCTGCTCATCTCGTTCGGCTTGGTCACGGTATTGTTTGTAGCGATATTGATGTTGCTGTCCTCTTTGTTGGGCATCGATCCGAAGGATTCAAGTGCCGCATCTCTAATCCTGTCTGTGGCAGGGGCAATCATTGGCGCATATCAAATCGTCATGACATCCGTTGTGTTGTCACGTTCCTATCTCAGAGCGCGACCGCCTGTGCCGCCTGCACGCCGGATGGCATTTGCGTTCGGCAGATAAGTTGCTTCCACGGTTGCGGGCCTTTCCAACTCAGCTCTGGAAGACTATCGGGAACCAGTCCTCGCGAAGCTTCTGCCCCGGTTGCATGCCATGGCCATGATAGGGCGGCGAGGTGCGCCCCGGCCGTTCGACATAGTGGGCATCGTCGCCGACCCAGCGCAGCGAGAGCGCCCGCCGCCGCGCCGCGGTCAGGTTGCCGCGTGCGCCATGCGCGGTCCTGAAATCGAACAGGATGGCATCGCCCGGCTCCATTTCCCATTCGAGCACCTCCAGCGAGGGGTCCTTGTCCGGATCCGGCACCGGCAGATAGTCGCCCTCGTCGGCATAGAAATTGCTGTCGTCGAGCCAGCGCACCGGCAGGATCATCTTGTCCCATTTGTGCGAGCCGGCAATCAGCCGCAGCGTTGCTTCCTTTACAGGGTCGATAGGGATCCAGAAGCTGACCGTCTGCCGGCCGTCGACGAAATAATAGGGAATGTCCTGATGCCAGGGCGTCGGCTTCTGCGTGCCCGGTTCCTTGACCAGGACGTGGTCGTGGAAGAACTGCGCGGTGCGCGACCGCATCACCGCGGCCGCGAGTTCGGCCGCGGGCGATTCGCGCACCAGCTTGACGAATTCGGGAATGCGTTCCCAGTTGCAGTAGTCGTCGAAGAAGCTGCCGCGGCCATTGGCGATATCCGACGCGGTGGCGCTGCGGTCTTGCATGTTGCGCTCGATGCCGGCGGCAATCGTTTCGACCCAGCCCTTGAAAGCGCCGCGGATGCAAACAGCGCCGTCGCGCTGATAATCCGCAATCGTCTGCGCATCGATCAAACCTGTGTCGATCGCGCGAAGCGCAGTCTGGGAAGCCATGGCGTTCTCCTTTCAGGGATCGACGCCACTATCGCAAGCCTCTTTCATTCAGTAAAATAATAACTTCTCATCTGTCACATAGTATCACTCTATGAGCCTGACCCTAACGCAGCTGCGCTATCTGGTTGCCGTCGCTCGCCACGGCAGCGTTACCGGCGCGGCCGGGGCGCTGAACGTCTCACAGCCGTCCATTTCGGTGGCGATCGACGCGGTCGAACAGGATTTCGGCCAGAAACTCTTCGTGCGCCAGCGCGGAAGCGGCGTTACCCTAACCTCCTTCGGCCGCGCCGTGGTGGCCAAGGCAAAACAGGTTCTCGCCGAGACGGACGAACTCATCGGTCTCGGCTCGCACAAGTCGGCGCTCGGCGGCGAACTGGTGCTCGGATGCTTCGAAGATCTGGCGCCCTATTTCGCGCCGGCCCTGATCCGCGCCTTCTCGGAACGCCATCCGGAGGTTGCGGTGATCGTGCGCGACGAGACCTTCGAGACGCTCGGGCGGCGCCTCGGCGATGCCGCCGTCGACCTCGGGCTCACCTATGATCTTGGCCTGCCTTCGCATTTCGCCCGCATCCTGTTGCATGAACTCAGGCCGCATGCGCTTTTGCCGGCCGGACACGCGCTGGCGGATCGTCCCGATGTCAGCCTGGCCGATCTGGCCGCCTACCCGCTGATCACGACGGACCAGCCGCATAGTTGGCAGCACATGCTGGACCTGTTTCGCAGCCGTGGCCTGTCGCCGGTCGCCGATAGGCAGACAAGCTCGTTCGAACTCCAGCGCAGCATGGTGGCCAACGGCTTCGGCGTCGCCGTCAGCTACACGAGGCCGCATGGGGACCGCAGCTATGACGGCTTGCCTCTCGTCTGCAAGCCGCTTTCCGATCCGTTGCCCATGCAACGCATCATCCTCACCCATGACACGCATCAGCGCCTGCCCAATGCCGTGCTGGCTTTCATCGACGTGGCAAAGGGCTGGTTCTCCACCCGCGACATCTTCGCCTCCTGAAGCGCCGACGAATGCCACTGTCCTGCTCGCCGCTTGACGGTTTGCGCGGCGGCTGCCACTCCATCGTCATGGAAACGGTTCAGTCGAAAGCAGCCCAGGGCCGCGTCGCCGACGCGCCGAACGGCCATTGGGTTTACCGCGTGCTGCCGCGGCCGATATGGCCCTATGCACAGCTCGCTAGATGGGACAGGCCGATCGGCTGGCAGTTGCTTTTGTGGCCGTGCTGGTGGTCCGCGGCTCTCGCGGCCAGTGCCTATCCGCGCCCGGGCGATCCGCTGCTTTCGCTGCTGCCGGCACCCTTGTATCTCGTGCTGTTCCTGGCCGGCGCAATCGCCATGCGCGGCGCCGGCTGCACCTATAACGACCTGGCTGACGAAGACATCGACAATCAGGTCGAGCGCACGCGCTCGCGGCCGCTTCCGTCGGGCAAGGTCACGCGGCGCGCGGCGTGGCTGTTTGTCATCCTGCAGGCACTGGTCGGACTTGCCGTGCTCTTGCAGTTCAACAGCTTCGCCGTCCTGCTCGGCGTCTGTTCGCTGGTCATCGTCGCCATCTATCCATTCATGAAACGGATCATCAACTGGCCTCAACTGGTTCTCGGCCTTGCCTTTTCCTGGGGCGCGCTGATGGGATGGGCGGTTGAGTTCGGCGATCTGGACGGGCCGGCCGTCATGCTCTATCTCGGCTCGATCCTGTGGGTGATCGGCTACGACACGATCTATGCGCACCAGGACAAGGAAGACGACGCGATCGTGGGCGTGCGCTCGACCGCGCGCCTGTTCGGCGACAACACCAAATCGTGGCTGGCCGGGCTTTACGGCGGCGCGCTTGTCTGCTTCGCCATCGCCTTCGCGTCGGCGCAGGCCCCTGTCGTGGCTCTGGCCGGACTGATCGCCGCCGGCGCCCACATGGCGCGGCAGATCCTGGTGCTGGATATCGACAATCCGGATCAATGCCTGCGGCTGTTCAGGTCGAACAACCAGGTTGGCTGGCTGATCTTCCTCGGCCTGATCGGCGGCGCGCTGTGGGTGGCGCTGAAGCCGCTGGTGTAGCGGCTTGTTTCCTTCTCCCCTTGTGGGAGAAGGTGGATTGGCGCGCAGCGCCAAGACGGTTGAGGGGTGCGTGTCGGAGCGCCGTCGATGCCAAGCTGGAACACCCCTCATCCGACCGAGCTTCGCTCGGCCACCTTCTCCCACAAGGGGAGAAGGAAAGCCCAACCTACTCCCTTGCAATGATCTCCTCGCCGCCGATCACCAGCCTGAGACCTAGGTCACCCGCCCTGCGGCGGGCGAGGAAGCGTGGGCGGCGCATGTTGGAAACGCGGCCCTTGCGGCGATCCTGCGGCGGCAGCGTCTTGATGGCTGCACCGAGCGATTCCTCCAGGGTGCGGGCAACGCCGTCCGATTCGATCAACAGCATCGGCAAGCGATAGGCGTCGGCCCAGGCGCGCCAGTCGGCGGCGACGTCGTCGAGGTCGTCAGCGACCAGCAGCGGCACCGACAGCATGGGATCGTTGTGCAGGAGTTCCAGGGTCACCGTGACATTGCCTTCCGGATCCTCCATCGCGCGGGCGGCAACGCCGCGGAACGCATTGGCGGGCAGAGCGATGATCGCCGGGACGCCGCTCATCTCCAGCAGGCGGCGGATCACGGCGCCACGGTGGTCGATGGTGAAGGTAACGTCGCCATAGTCGTCGCGTGTGGCGTAGCTTACCACCTGCGGCAGGCGGAATGGGTCGAGGCGCATGTTGCGTCCCGCCCAGACTGGCTTCAGTCCAGTGTTCATTGAATGCCTTCCTGTTTCTCCTGAGAGCCGGTGTCCGGTTCTCTCCGGGCCAGTTTTCCCGGCCTCGTTATGGGGAAACAGTAGCGCGGCCTCCTTACCGCCGCGCTTAAGAAAGTCGGTTAAATTTTGCTGATCACGGGGATGGTTATCGGAATGCGACCGCGCGCTTGATTCCGAAAGGATCAGATAACCTTACCGGGGTTCATGATGCCGGCCGGGTCGAAAGCCTGCTTGACCCTGCGCATCAGGTCGATCGCCATCGGCGGGGCGGTGGCGATCAATTCGTCCCGCTTCAGCTGGCCGATACCGTGCTCGGCCGAGATCGAGCCGTGGAAGGAGCGCACGACGTCGTGCACGGCCTTGTTCATGGGATGGTAGAGATCGAGGAACGCCTGGTCGTCACCATCGACGGGCCGCGAGATGTTATAGTGGAGATTGCCGTCGCCCATATGGCCGAAGCAGACCACGCGCGCTCCGGGGCTGACCGAAGCCACCGCGCCGGCAGCCTCTTCGATGAAACGCGGGATCGATGCCACCGGCACCGAAATGTCATGCTTGATCGAGGCGCCCTCGGGCTTCTGCGCGTCGGGCAGCACCTCGCGGAAATTCCAGAAGGCATCGCCTTGCGCAAGGCTGGCCGCGATCACCGCATCGCCGACGATTTCCTGTTCCAGCCCGGCCCCGAGCACGTCCTCGATCAGGGCCCTGGCATCCTCCGGCGAACGGCCGGACGAGATCTGCATCAGCACATACCACGGCCAATCCTGCGCCAGCGGCCGCACCACGCCCTGGGCATGCGCCAGCGTGAAATCGTAAGGCCACTTGCCGATCAGCTCGAAGGCGGTGAGCGCGGCGCCGGCGCGGTCCGTCGCCAGGCTGAACAGCGACAGCGCCGCCTCGGCCGACGGCAGGCCGACGAACGCAACCTCGCGGCCTTTCGGCTTCGGGAAGAGCTTCAGCACCGCGGCCGTGATGATGCCGAGCGTGCCTTCGGCGCCGACGAACAGGTTCTTGAGGTCGTAGCCGGTGTTGTCCTTCTTCAGCTTGCGCAGATCGTCGAACACCTCGCCCGTCGGCAACACCACCTCGACGCCGAGGCAAAGCTCGCGCGCATTGCCATAGGCCAGCACGCCGGTGCCGCCCGCGTTGGAGGAAAGATTGCCGCCGATCTGGCAGGAGCCTTGCGCGGCCAGCGACAGCGGAAACAGCCGGTCGGCGGCATCGGCCGCTTCCTGCAGCGTCTGCAAGATGACGCCGGCCTCCGCCGTCACGGTGTTGGACAGGACATCGATCTCGCGGATGCGGTTCAGCCGCGACAGCGACAGCACGATCTCGCGGCCGGACCTGTCCGGCACCTGGGCACCGACCAGCCCGGTATTGCCGCTTTGCGGCACGATTGGCGTTGCCGTCTCGGTCGCCAGCCGCATGATCCGGCTGACCTCGTCGACGCTACCCGGCCGCAGCACAAGCGACGTCGCGCCATGCCACAGCCCGCGCCGTTCCGTGATGTAGGGCACGATATCGCGCTGGTCGCGCAGCGCGTATTTCTCGCCGACGATCGCCGCGAAGCGGTCGATGAGAGCGGTGTCGGGAATCTCGGCGATGTCGGTCATGTGCACGAAACTATGTTGGCGGCAAGCTATTGTCACGCGGCGCGGCCGCACGCGAAAGCCGATCGTTGATCGCTTCGCCGAGCCCGTCGAAGGGAACGGGTTCGACGGCGATGGTCCGCGCGCCGCTGCGATCCAGTTCCTGCATGTGAGCGAAAAGATTGCTCGCCGCTTCGCGCAGGTCACCGGCCTCGGACAGATTGAGGCAGGCGGCCGCCTTTTGCCAGCCTTCAGCGCGGCGTTTGCCGAAGGCCAGCAGCGCCTCGCCTTCGCCGACGGTCCCGGCGTTGAGCCGCACTGCGGCGTCAGGCGCATAGTGCGAGGCAAGCATGCCCGGCGCCTCGACACCGGCGTCGGCGCCGCGCAACAGCTCCATGCCGACGACCGCCTCGATTTCCTGGGCGGCAATGCCGCCGGGCCTCAGCAGACGCAATTTTCCCCCTTCGGCCTTGACGATGGTCGATTCCAGCCCGACCGGCGTCGCGCCGCCATCGACAACCAACTTTATGCGGGCGCCGAGATCAGCCGCCACGGCCTGCGCCGTCGTCGCGCTGATCCTGCCGGAGGAATTGGCGCTGGGAGCCGCGAGCGGCCGGCCGAGCCTTGCAATCAGGTCGCCGCCGAAGCCCCTCGGCATGCGCAAGGCGATCGTGTCGAGCCCGGCCGTGACCAGCGGATGAATGTCGTTGCCGGGCCGCTGCGGCAGCACCAGCGTCAAAGGACCTGGCCAGAACGCAAGCGCCAATTTCCTCGACAGCGGATCGAACAAAGCAACGCGCTCGGCCATCGCCATGTCGGCGACATGGGCGATCAGCGGGTTGAACCGCGGCCGTCCCTTGGCCTCGAAAATGCGAGCCACCCCGATGCCGTTGGTGGCGTCGCCGGCGAGCCCATAGACGGTCTCGGTCGGAATGGCGACCACGTCGCCGCTTTCAAGCAGCGCCAATGCCCGTTCCATCGCCTCGTCGACGGCAAGAATTTCAGCCACTCTGGTCACCTCACGGATGCCGGCTGCGTAGTACGATGGCGTCCAAGGGGCAAGCCCGTCCCTTGGCGATTTACCAATCCCTAAAATGCTACGGTTCCGCGAAAGCCGGCATCAATTCCGGCCCGCTATCGTGCGGCTTCCGGGCAATGGGGAGCTTTCATCGTGTCTATGCGTATCTGGGGAACGGTTGCTATCACTCTGGCGGCGATGGCCGGCGGCGGCGCCCAGGCCTCGTCACTCGTCTTTCCCGGTGCGCCGGCCTCGACGCCATCCATCATCGTGCTGCAGACTACCGACGCCGCCGAGGCGGGCGATATGCGATCGGTTGTGGCGCTCGGTGACCCTGACGTCACCTATGAAAAGGTGGCGGCGATCCCGAACGCGCCCGAGGCGCGGCACGGCTTCCTGCAAAACCCGATGATCATTCGCGGCGGTATCGTCGGCAGCGCCTTCTCGACGCCCACGCAGGCCAAGGCGCCGGCCACTGCTCCTGCAACCGCCACCACTTCGGCGGCACCGGCGGCGAATGGGCAGAAGACCCCGGCGACATCACCGGCAGCCGCGCCCGCGGCGGCAGCGCAGCAGCCCGTCCCTGGGGTCGGCAAGCTCAAGTAGCGACTGTCTTGACGTCGGTCCGGCGTCCGGCACCATTGCCGGACAGGCCGCTTTTGCCGCCGTGGACGAGCGTCGCCGCCTGAAGTCCCTCTAGCCCGCGATCTTGGAGAAATCCGCGACCTGGTCGGTGGCCGCGCGGATGCGGGCGAGCAGCGCCAATCGATTGGCGCGCACGGCCGGATCCTCATCATTCACGAGAACGCGTTCAAAGAATGAATCAACCGGTTCGCGCAAAACGCTAAGCGCCAGCATGGCGGCGGAAAAGTCTTCTTTTTGAATCGCTTCGCCGGCTTGCTTCTCGGCCTGATTCACCGCCGCGAACAACGATTTCTCGGCATCCTCGCGGAACAGCGCCGGCTCAACGGTTTCGGCGACGAGCGTTTTCTTCTTCTCCTCGGCAGCCAGGATGTTGGCCGCGCGCTTGGTGCCGGCAAGCAGGTTCTTGCCGTCCTCGGTGTCGAGGAAGGAGCCCAGCGCCTCGACACGGCGCACGACCTGCAAGAGGTCGTCGGACTGCGGCGTGATGACCGCGTCGATGAGGTCGTGGCGGGCACCCTTGTCGCGGAGGTAGACTTTCAGGCGATCATGGAAGAAGGCGAGAAGATCGGAAGCTAAATCGGCGAATGAAGGTAGCACCTGCTCAGAGTTTTCTGCGACATTGATCCTTTCTGAAATCGAACTCTCGGCGGGTACATTTCCCGGATCCTTAACAACGTAAATTGGCGTCTGTGAATTGAATTCAACGGGTTCGACGAATTTCGACCCAAGCTCAGGGCCGAGTCGATTTCGATTGATAGTCAGAAAAGCTCGATCATCGCCTGACATTCTGGCGTAAACGTAGACGTCACCGTGCTGCTTCTGAATCAGAGTGTTGAGATATGAAGAACGAATTTGGTTGCTCGTTTTAAATGTTACCCCATCCTCGACCAGAATCCTGATCACTCCTAGCGCCGCCCTTCTTAACGCATAGGGATCCTTCGACCCTGTCGGCTTTTCATCGATGGCCCAAAAGCCGACCAACGTATCCAGCTTGTCAGCAAGAGCGACGGCAACTGACACCGGATCGGCCGGCACGCGATCGGATGGACCTTGAGGCTTGTAGTGTTCTTCCGCTGCCGCAGCCACGGACGGATGCTCGCCCTGCAGCAGCGCATACTTGCGGCCCATGACGCCCTGCAGTTCGGGGAACTCGCCGACGACTTCGGTGGTGAGATCGGCCTTGGCAAGCACCGCAGCGCGGCGCGCCAGCGCGGAATCCGCGCCGACGATCGGCGCCAGTTCTTCAGCCAGCCTGGCAATCCGCTCAACCCGCTCGCCCTGCGTGCCGAGCTTGGCGTGGAAGGTCACATTGAGATGGTCGAGCCGGGCCATGCGCTGGTCGAGCGGCTTCTTGAGGTCGAGCCCGAACTTTTTCGCCGACGCCTCGAGCTCGGCGAGATCAGGCAGATCGCCCTGGTCGGTCGTCCAGAAATAGAGGGCGTCCGAGAGGCGCGCGCGCACCACCTTGCCATTGCCGTGGGCGATCTCCTTGCCGTCGTCGCTCGCCTTGATGTTGGCGGTAAGGATGAAGCGGTTGGAAAGGGTTTCGGCTTGCCCCTGCGGCCGCGTCACAAAGCACTTCTGGTTGGCGCGGATGGTCAGCCGGATCACCTCGGCCGGAATGGCGAGGAAATCCTGCTCGAATTCGCCCATCAATACCACGGGCCATTCCACCAGCCCGGAGACCTCTTCCAAAAGTCCCTCGTCCTCGACAAGGTCGAGTCCGTTGGCGAAAGCCAGATTGCGGGCGTCGGCGAGGATGATCTCCTTGCGCCGGTCGGCGTCGAGCACGACCTTGGCCGCTTCCAGCTTGCTCACATAGTCGTCGAAGCGACGCACGGTGATTTCGCCGGGTGCGTGAAAGCGGTGGCCGTAGGTGACATTGCCCGAACGGATGCCGTCGATCTCGAAATCGACCACGACAGGCTCCTCGGTTTCGGGGCCGAAGGTGCACAGGATCGATTGCAGCGGCCGTACCCAGCGCAGCGAGCCCGGCTTGGCCGAGGCCGGCCCCCAGCGCATCGATTTCGGCCACGGGAAATTGCGGATGATATCAGGTACCAGCCCGGCGATGATCTCTTCGGCCGCCCTGCCCGGCTTGGAAATGTGCGCGACATAGAAGTCGCCCTTCTTCGGGTCGGAATGGACGTGTGCCTCGGCGACTGATGAAAGCCCGGCCTTACGCAGGAAACCCTGGACAGCCTGTTCAGGCGCTGTCGTCGATGGACCTTTGATCTCCTCGCGGATGTCCTTCGAGCGCGCGGTAAGGCCCCTGATGTCGAGCGCCAGTCGCCGCGGCGTCCAGTACTCGCGCGCCGCCTCGTAGGTCAGCCCTGCCTCGACCAGACCGTCGGTCAGCATCTTCTTGAGATCGCCCGCCGCCTTGCGCTGCATGCGGGCGGGTATTTCCTCGGAGCGAAGTTCTAGAAGCAGGTCAGGCATGGTTGAAGCTCACGCAGCAATGGTCCGCGGGCCATAGCAACTCGGCTGGCCGCTGTCACCCTTTCCAGAAATTTTGGGCGTCCTGTCGGGACGGGATGATCCCACCCGTCCTTGGATCAAAGATTTCCATGAACCGAACGCAGCGCTGAAGCGACCCACGCTCAGGCAGAGAGCTATTGGCTGAACGACCATGAAAACGGCATCCAGACTTTTGCAAATCCTGGCGCTCAGCGCTTGCTTCGCAGCCCAGGCCCATGGCGCCTTCTCGATGCCGGGTGTGCGCCAAGCATTGCGTACAATGGCCGGCCCAAGCGGCCAGATTCTATCTTCGATCGACGCTTCCCTCGATTTGACGAGGGAGGATGCCTGAAGCTCAGGCCGCCAATCCGCCGGCCTGCGTCTTCAAGAACGCCTCGCCGCAGGCTTTGGCCAGATTGCGCACCCGCAGGATATAACTCTGCCGCTCGGTGACGGAGATCACGCCGCGCGCGTCGAGCAGGTTGAAGACGTGGCTGGCCTTGATGCACTGGTCGTAGGCGGGAAACACCATGCGGTGCATAGGCAGATTGTCGTTCGATGCGGGCGCGCCGGCATCGAGCAGCGCCTTGCATTCGGCCTCGGCATCGTCGAAGTGGCGCAGCAGCATCGCCGTGTCGGCGTATTCGAAATTGTGACGCGAATATTCCTGCTCGGCCTGCAGGAAGACATCGCCATAGGTGACCTTGTCGGCGCCGTCGCGGCCGTTGAAATTGAGGTCGTAGACATTGTCGACGCCCTGCACATACATGGCCAGCCGTTCCAGGCCATAGGTGAGCTCGCCCGCAACCGGCGCGCATTCGATGCCGCAAACCTGCTGGAAGTAGGTGAACTGCGACACTTCCATGCCGTCGCACCAGCATTCCCAGCCAAGCCCCCAGGCGCCGAGCGTCGGGCTTTCCCAATCGTCCTCGACGAAGCGGATGTCATGCAGCAGCGGGTCGACGCCGATCGCGGCTAGCGAGCCGAGATAGAGCTCCTGCAGGTTCGGCGGATTGGGCTTCAGGATCACCTGATACTGGTAGTAGTGCTGCAGCCGGTTCGGATTCTCGCCGTAGCGGCCGTCCTTGGGGCGGCGCGAAGGCTGGACGTAGGCGGCGTTCCAGCGCCTCGGTCCAAGCGCCCGCAGCGTCGTTGCCGGATGGAAGGTGCCGGCACCGACCTCCATGTCGTAGGGCTGGAGGATCACGCAGCCATAGTCCGCCCAGTAATTGTGCAAAGTCAGGATCAGCCCCTGAAAGGAGCGGCTGGGATGCATATGGGCGGGGATTTCAATCGTCGAGATTTCAATCGTCACGGGGGCCTCGGCTGCAAGGGCTGACTTGCGGCCCCGTCCTAGAGACACGGCGGCGAAGCGTCAAGCAAGGCGCGGGCGTCGCGAGGCATGTCGAAAGCTTTGCGAGCGGCTGGCCCATTGCCGGCCATGAGCGCGTGCTTTCTGGTGAACGCTCACAACTCCGCCTCGCCAGACAACAGGTCAGCCATGCCCAACTCCATCACTGTCCGCCCGGTCACGCGCCAGGATTTCGAGCAATGGCTGCCGCTGTGGGACGGCTATAACGCGTTTTACGGGCGCTCGGGCGAGACGGCGCTGGCAAGCGAGATCACCGCCATGACATGGTCGCGCTTCTTCGACGCCTATGAGCCGGTGCATGCGCTGGTTGCCGAAAGCGAAGGCCAGCTTGTCGGCCTTGTCCATTACCTCTTTCACCGCAGCACCACGGCGATCGCGCCGAACTGCTACCTGCAGGATCTTTTCACCGACGAGACCTTGCGCGGCAAAGGCATCGGCCGGGCTCTCATCGAGGGCGTCTACGAGCGGGCGCAAGCGGCCGGTTCGGGCCGGGTGTACTGGCTGACGCACGAGACCAATCACACCGCCATGAAGCTCTACGACAGGATCGGCGAGCGCTCGGGGTTCGTCGTCTACCGCAAGCTGTTCTGACACGGCCGCCAACGAAAACGGGGCCCGACAAGGGCCCCGCTCGCGAGCAACATCATTCATCTTAGCCCTTCGGCGCGGCCGGCGCCGGCTTGACCTTGGGGGTTTCCTGCGCCGTGTTGGACTCGATCGGCGGCAGGCCCTTCATCAGCTTCTGCTGCAAGGCGGCAAGCACGTCGGGATCCGGCTTCAGGTCGCGCGCCTGGTTCCACTGGAAGGTGGCCTCCAGCTTGCGGCCGACGCGCCAATAGGCGTCGCCGAGATGGTCGTTCAGCACCGGATCTTCCGGCTTCAGCGACACCGCGCGTTCCATTTCGCGGACCGCGTCATCGTACCTGCCGAGGCGGAAATAGGCCCAACCCAGCGAGTCGACGATATAACCGTCGCTCGGCCTGAGATCAACGGCCTTCTGGATCATCGCCAGGCCTTCCTTCAGGTTCATATTCATGTCGACCCAGGAATAGCCGAGATAGTTCAGCACCTGCGGCTGGTCGGGCTGCAATTCCAACGCCTTGCGGAAATTCGGCTCGGCCTTCGGCCATTCCTTCAGCCGCTCATAGGCGATGCCGCGCTGGTAGAAGATATTCCAGTTGGCGGCGGTCGGCGTCTTCAGCGCCTCGACGGCCTTGTCGTAGAGATTGGCGGCGGAACGGAAATCCTCCTTCGACGAATAGACCCCACCAAGCGCCAGATAGGCGCGCATGTCGTTGGGATGCGCATCGACGAAGGCCTTCAGATGCGTGATCGCCTCGTCATGGCGATCGAGATCGGCAAGGTTGAGGCCAAGCTGTAGGTCCGAAAGCTCCTTCAGCGGCGAGGTATCCGGTATCCGCCGGTAAAGCGCGATGGCCCCCTCGCCGTCCTTCAGCTGTTCGGAAACGGCGGCAAGCTGCACCAGGGCGGCATCGCTGTCGGGCTTCAGCGCCAGCGCATATTGCAGATAGAGCCTGACGAAAGGCTCACCGCCGCCGCGATTGAGCGCGGTCGCCAGATCGAGCAGTATCTCGGAGGCTCCGTCGGATGGACCGGCAACGAAGGGCGGGATCTTGTCGCCCTTGCTGATCCTGTCGCGCAAGGCGACGATTTCCAGCTTGCCCGGCGAAAACGCCTCGGCCTGGTCGAGCACCGATACCGCCTTGGCCGTGTCGCCCTTGCGGGCCAGGAACGAGGCATAGGCCTGCGCATTGCGCATCCAGGTTTCGGGAGCCGCACTGCCGGCGGCGGTGTCCTGCATGGTCGCGGCGTAGATCGCGTCGGCCTTCTCAGGCATATTGGACGCGTCGGCGATCAGCGCGCGGTGGAAGGATTTGAACAGGCCGAACCAGTCCGGCCCCTGCAGCTTGTCGATGGATGCCATCGCCTCGCTGGGGTCGCCGGCGCCCTCTTGGGCCCAGCCGGACATGACGCCGGAGATCAGCCGGTCGAGATCGGATTCTAGCGACAGCTTCAGCCAATACTGCGCCTTGGAAAAATCCTTCTTGTGGAAGGAATCGACCGCCAGCGCCAGGCGCGAGAACCGTTCGACGTCGGGAACTTCCTTGAGCTTGTCGGCATAGACAAGGGATTCGTCGAAGCGGCCTTGCGCGATCAGCGACAGCATCAGGCTCTGTTGGAGGCCGGTGTCGCTCGGATCGAAGGCCAGGGCCTGCTTGTAATAGGCGATGGCGTTGTCGAGGTCGTTGTCACCCTCGGCGATCCGGGCAGCCAGATAGGCTCCCGAGAAGGATGTGATCTTCACCGGTTCGGTGGTCTGCTTGGCATAGGCCGGCAGCGCCGAAATCGCCATGCCCGTCACAAGTGCCAGCCTTGTCAGCCAGCGCGCACGTCCCTGCTGCATCGTATCCCTTTCAGCCAGGCGCCATCTCCGCGTCAGCGGGATCGACGTAGATTCGATCTTTCGGAGAAAAGCATGGCCTTTTTGGGGTCACGCTTCAATCCGCCTCGAATTCACAATCGGGTCACCCGATTAACAAACCATGCCGGCAAAGAACGGTTTTCAGCCCGAAACCGGCGCATCGGCGTCAGGAGTTGCCGGCAGGCGGGGCGCCGCAGGCGTGCACCGTGATATCCACCCGACGCCACCGGGCTGCACAGGCCGTTCCATTCGCAGCCTTGGCAGGCCCGGCGCATAAGGCCGACAGGGAAAGCCTGTCGCATCCGCGCCAGCTATTTCGCCTTGCCGCGCGGGAGCGCCATCAGCGTGGCGGCGCCAAGCGCCGACTTGAGCAGGCCGCCAAGGACGAACGGCAGGAACCCGAAGGCGACAGCCTTCTCGGCGCCGATGATGACGGCGAGCCACGCCGTGCCAAGGGCAAGGCACAGCAGGTTGCCGAGCAGCATGGCGACGAAGGCAAGCACGACCCTGCCGCCGTTCCAGCCGCGCTCCGCCAGCCAGCCGACCAGCGCGCCGACAACCGGGAAGGCGAAGAGATAGCCGCCCGTCGGTCCGACGAAATGCTGTACGCCGGCAGCCCCGCCGGCCAGAACCGGGAAGCCGACCGCACCCTCGATCAGCCAGGCGGCGATGGTGATCGCGCCCAGCCGCCAGCCATAGAGCGCGCCGACCAGCGTCACGGCGAAGGTCTGCATCGTCACAGGAACCGGCACCATCGGCACCTCGATATAGGAGGACAGCGCCAGGAACAGGGTGCCGAGCACGACGGCGCCCGCCTGCCAGCCGAGCGATCGCTCCTTAAGCCGGAGCGGGCTGAAGGACGGTTTTGCGGACGAGAACGCGATGTCGGTCATAGGGACTCCCTTGGTCGGTCCAAAATTATAGATAATTTCTGCCTTCGATCTATTATCGAAGCCACAATTTTTGGACGATGGCAAGGCATGCCTTGCGCATGGGCGGTTAGCCGACGATCGCGAAGGCCTCTCGCGTGGTGCCGGAGGCGGTCCTGACCGGCTTGCGGCCAATCCATTGCACGTGCCGCCCCAATGTGGCCGCGGCCGATTCGGTGTTCCCCTGCCGCAAGGCGGCCAATATCGCCCGGTGGTCCTGATCGGTGCGGGTCTCCCATTCCGAGCGCCATGCGGCGAACAGGAAACGGGCGCTTGCGGCGTGCAGGTCATCGATGGTGGCGAGAAGACGCGACATGCCGCATGGCGCCAGGATCAACCGGTGAAAGGCGCGGTTGGCTTCTTCCCACGACCTGACGTCCCGGGATTTGTCGCCGGCCTTGGTGGCCTCCTCGGCCCGATCGAGAATAGCCGAGGTCAGATGCGGCGCCGCGTGGCGCAGCGCCAGAACTTCGAGCGCCGCCCGCATTTCGGCGACCTCCTTGACTTCGCCGAGGTCGAAAGCCGCCACGCGCACGCCGCGGCGCGGTTCGCTGACGGCGAGGCCTTGCGCCTCGAGGCGGCGAAAGGCCTCGCGCACGGGAACATGGCTGGTGTGGAATTCCTCGGCCACGTGATCCTGCCGCAGCCGCGCGCCGGGTTCGATCGCGCCCGAGATGATGCGATCCGCCAGAACCTTGCCGATGCGCACCGCGATGGTGTCGTCCGTGCCCTTTGCCATGTTTTATAGATAATTTGCAGCCGGGCAGCTTGTCGAGGCGGCGGAGACGGATTCACGGATTTCTCCCCAGCACGAGCCAAAGGAGGGCTGCGTGAAGGGCAGCGGCTCAGTTCACTCGGCTGATGCAGAAATCGATGACGTCGATCAGCGCCGATTTCTGCGGCGTCGCCTCCAGCGGCGCCAGCGCGTCGCGGGCGATCTCGCCGAAATGACGGGCACGCCCGATCGTGTCGGCGATCGCGCCGTGGTGGGTCATCAGCCCGATCGCCTTTTCGAGGCCGGCGTCATCGGTGACATTGTCCTCGATGGCCCGCTTCCAGAAGGTGCGCTCGGCCTTGCTGCCGCGCCGGTAGGCGAGAATGACCGGCAGCGTAACCTTGCCCTCGCGAAAATCGTCGCCGACATTCTTGCCCAGATCCTTGCTGGTGCCGCCATAGTCCAGCGCATCGTCGATCAGTTGGAAGGCAAGCCCGAGGTTCATGCCGTAGGAGCGCAAGGCGGCGCGGTCGTTACGCGTCGCCTGGGCGATGACGGGGCCGACCTCGGCGGCAGCCGAGAACAAGGCCGCGGTCTTGGCCTTGATAACGGCGAAATGCTCGTCCTCGGTGGTCTCCAGGTTCTTGGCGGCGGCAAGCTGCATGACCTCGCCCTCGGCGATGATCGAGGCCGCGCTCGACAGGATGTCGAGCGCCTCCAGCGAACCGACATCGACCATCATGCGGAATGCCTGGCCGAGCAGGAAGTCGCCGACCAGCACGCTCGCCTGGTTGCCCCAGATCATGCGGGCCGTCTTCTTGCCGCGTCGCATGCCGCTCTCGTCGACGACGTCGTCGTGGAGCAGCGTCGCGGTGTGCATGAACTCGACCGATGTGGCGAGCTTGACGTGGCCCTCGCCGGCATAACCGAACATCTGTGCGGCGGCGAGCGTCAGCATTGGCCTGAGCCGCTTGCCGCCCGACGAGATCAGGTGGTTGGCGACCTCCGGGATCATCTCGACATCGGATCCGGCCTTCGACAGGATCAATTCGTTGACGCGCCCCATGTCGGCCGCCGTCAGGTCGATCAGATCCTTGATGGAGGCGGGTTCCCGCTTTCCATTTTCGATGTTGAGAACGACACCCACGACAAACTCTCCCGTCTGATGTAACGCGTGCGACGGCACCCTTGGTTCCGTTACGGACTCTAGGGCGGCGAACGCGGCCACGGCAAGTGGCGAATTGGCGCGGCTACTCTGGTTTCGGGCCCCGCATGCGTTTACATGAACGCGGCAAACTGAGAGTTTCGTCCGATGATAGAGCTCATTCGCACCAACGACGCCGTCATCATCTCCTTCGTCGAATCGCTGATGCGCGATGCCGGCATCGGCTGCTTCGTGGCCGACCAGAATATGAGCGTACTCGACGGCTCGCTCGGCATCCTGCCGCGGCGCATCATGGTCGACGCCGACAAGGCCGATGCCGCGCGGCGCATCCTGACGGATGCCGGCATCGCCAACGAGATCCGCCAAAAATAATGTCCGCCGCGCCAGCCGACCTCGTCCCGGACACGCCGGCCCACACCGTCGACGCCTTCCATCGCGGCCGGTTCTGGCTGGTGCAGCCCAAGCATGGCGGCCATCGCGCCGGCATGGACGCCATGATGCTGGCGGCTGCCGTGCCATCCTCGTTCGGCGGGCGTCTCGCCGATTTCGGCGCCGGCGCCGGCGCCGCGGCACTTGCCGTTCTGGCGCGCTGCCCGACGGCCCGGGCCGTGCTGGTCGAACGCGCGCCGGAAATGGCGGCTTTCGCCGCGGCCACGCTCGCGCATCCCGGCAACGCGCATCTCGCCGACCGCGCTTGCGTGCTCGTCGCCAATGTCGCGCTTTCGGGCCGCGCCAGGACGGCGGCCGGCCTCGGCGACAATGATTTCGATTTCGTCATCATGAATCCGCCCTTCAACGCCGCGCAGGACCGCGCCACGCCCGAGCGCTTGAGAAAGGAAGCGCATGTCATGGAGGACGGGCTGTTAGAGGGCTGGATCCGCAGTGCCGCAGCGGTGGTCAGGCCGCGCGGCGGGCTTGCCGTCATCGCGCGGCCCGAGCAACTCGGTTCGCTTCTCGATGCGATCGCGGGCCGCTTCGGCGACGCCGAGATGCTGGCCGTGCATCCCCGCCCCGATGCCGCGGCGATCCGCATCATCGTCAGGGCAACGCTCGGAGCGCGCGGCAAGCTCGCCATCCGGCCGCCTTTGATGCTGCACGCGCAGACGGGCGACGGTCCGTCGGAACGGACCGAGATGATCAACAACGGCCTTGCCTCCTTGTTCGGGGATTGAACACAACCTCGCCGCGATGGCCGCGGCATTGCCGTTGGCCTTGAAATTCCTACATGCTGGCAACCCATCGAGCGGAGATCGACCTCAGTGAAACGCCTTTTCAACCGCCTGCTGCCGAAATCCTGGCGTTCCACGGTCGTCACCATTCCGGTTATCCGGTTGCACGGCACCATCCTGGCGGGCGGCGGCCCGTTCCGTCCGAGCCTGTCGCTTGCCTCCACCGCCGGGCTGATCGAAAAGGCGTTTTCCTTCGACGCGCCTGCGATCGCCATCTCCATCAATTCGCCCGGCGGCTCGCCGGTGCAGTCGCGGCTAATCTTCAAGCGTATCCGCGACCTGGCGATCGAGAAGAACAGAAAGGTGCTGGTCTTCGTCGAGGACGTCGCTGCCTCGGGCGGCTACATGATCGCGGTTGCCGGCGACGAAATCTTCGCCGATCCATCGTCCATCGTCGGCTCGATCGGCGTGGTGTCGGCCTCGTTCGGCTTCCCGGAGCTGATGAAGAAGATCGGCGTCGAGCGCCGCGTCCACACGGCGGGGCAGAACAAGTCGGTGCTCGATCCGTTCAAGCCCGAGAAGAAGGAAGACATCGAACGGCTGAAGGCGCTGCAGCTCGACGTGCACGAAACCTTCATCGATCTGGTCAAGGAGCGGCGCGGCACCAGGCTCAAGGACGATCCCGACCTGTTCACGGGCCTATTCTGGACCGGCAAGCGGGGCCTGGAGCTTGGGCTTGTCGATGCGCTCGGCGACATGCGGTCCGTGCTCAAGACGCGGTTCGGGGCGAAAACCCAACTCAAGCTGATCTCGGCGCCGCGCGGTTTGTTCGGCCGCTTCGGGCTGTTCGGCTCGAGCAAGGGCTTTTCGGCGCCCGACATTGCCGCCGCTGCCACCGGCGGCGTGATCGATGCGGCGCAAGAGCGCGCCTTGTGGGCGCGCTTCGGGCTTTGAAAACCCGGTAAAACCGTCTACCATGGACCCCGAAGTTCCATGCATGTCGTTTTTCTCCGGGAACCGCCTTTGGACGACATGCGCCAACCGACCCGACCGGCCGCCCTTCGCCGGCCCAGCGTGGGAGGAGTTTTGATATGCCGCAGATCATTTTCTTCGCCGTCGTCGGGATCGCCGCCTATTTTGGCTACCGCACCTTTATCCGCGAGGCCGAGCGCGTGACCGCCAAGGTGCGGCGCACCGAAAAGCAGACGGCAAACGGCGCGATGGGGACGCTGGTGAAGGATCCGAAGACCGGCGAGTACCGGCTGGCCAAGGACTGATCCTCATTTCACTCGCAATCGAGAGCCTGGAATCCGGCCAGCGCGTCCGGATGTGGCCGGCGCCCGCCAAGATAAACCTTGCCCTGCACGTCACCGGCAGGCGCGATGACGGCTACCATCTGATCGAAAGCCTGGCGGTGTTCACGCGCTTTGGCGACAGGATCGAGATCGCGCTTGCCGAGCGAGACGATTTCAGCGTGTCCGGCCGCTACGCTCCGGATGTTCCCCTCGACGACAGCAATCTGGTGCTCAGGGCGCGCGACGCGCTGCGGCAGGCGGCCGGTCCTCGCGGCACGCCCCCGGTCTCGATCAAGCTTGAAAAGAACCTGCCGGTCGCTTCCGGCGTCGGCGGCGGATCGAGCGATGCGGCAGCGGTTCTGCGCGGGCTTGCGGCGAGCTGGCGACTCGACATCGACGATACCGCGCTGGCGCGGATCGGGCTTTCGCTCGGCGCCGACGTTCCCATGTGCCTGTCGGCCAGGCCGCTGATTGCACGCGGCATCGGCGAGGTGCTGTCGATCGTGCCTGATTTCTCGGCGCTCGGACTGGTGCTGGTCAATCCCGGCAAGGCGGTCTCGACGGCCGAGGTGTTCAACACGCTGTCGCGCCGCGACAATGAAGCGCTGCCGCCGCTGCCGCGCGTGGTCGACTTCCACGGCCTGCGCAACTGGCTGGAGATCACCCGCAACGACCTCGAGCCGGCGGCCCGCGCCATAGAGCCCGCGATCGGCAAGGCGCTTTCGGTGCTGAACAAGGCCGGAGCCGGCTTTGCCCGCATGTCGGGTTCCGGCGCTACCTGCTTCGGCCTGTTCGAGACCGGCAACGTCGCCAAGCGCGCGGCAGCCGACATCCGCGCCCGGCAACCCGACTGGTTCGTCGCCGCGACGCGCAGCATGACCGCGGAGGCAGACGCCCATGGCCAGGATTGACGAGAGCCGCTCCTTCATTCCGGTCCGCATTGCGGTGCTGACCGTTTCCGACACGCGCGGCCTTGCCGATGACAAGTCCGGCCAGACGCTGGCCGACCGCATCGCGGAAGCCGGTCACATCCTCGCCGCCCGCGACATCGTCACCGACGACCGCGACAAGATCCAGGACAAGGTTCTGGCGTGGTCGCGTGACAAGGACATCGACGTCGTCATCACCACCGGCGGCACCGGCTTCACCGGGCGCGACGTGACGCCGGACGCGCTGGAGCCGATCTTCGAAAAGCGCATGGACGGCTTTTCCGAGGTGTTCCACCGCATTTCCTACGACAAGATCGGCACCTCGACGATCCAGAGCCGGGCGACCGGCGGCGTCGTCAACGCCACCTTCGTCTTCGTGCTGCCGGGCTCGCCCGGCGCCTGCAAGGATGCCTGGGACGGCATCTTGAAGGCGCAGCTCGATTACCGGCACATGCCCTGCAACTTCGTCGAGATCATGCCGCGCCTGGACGAGCACCTGCGGCGCGGCATGTCGGCTCCGTAAAACGGAGGCAAGGCGCCGGGTTCACGCCGCTCTTGCCAGGCAGAACACCACCTTCGCCTTCGAAAGACCATTCCAAACCGGATGCGGGAGGACGTATCGTCTCGCGGCGGCCATCGCCGTTGACGACGGGATGGATGCGATGACTGTGCATGGTGGCGGGTGCCATTGCGGCAACATACGCCTTCGATTTTCAACCGAGCTCGATCCATCGAAAATCGAGGTCCGCGCCTGCCAGTGCTCGTTCTGTACCAGGCATGGTTCGCGCGCCGTCGCCGATCCGGACGGCAGGCTGATCATCTCAGTCAAGGACGTCCGGCGATTGAAGAAATACCGTTTTGGATTGGGGACGGCCGACTACCTGATCTGCGGCGAATGCGGCGTCTATACCGCCGCAATCGCCGGAGAGGACGATGCCAGGGCAATCGTCATCATCAACGCCCTGGACGATCAACGGTCGTTCAGTCAGGAACCGATCCCTGTCGACTACGACGCGGAAAGCAAGGCACAGCGTCAAGCCAGACGTCGCCTTCGCTGGATGCCTGTGGAGATGCGTTTTGGCGAATGACCGGCTCGCCGTGGAAACGTCGGCGCCAGGGCCGCGAGACGCCGAAACCACTTCCATCATCAGCCGCGGCCTGCGCGCCGGCACCCGCGTGATCGGAGCTAGCTGCGCGTCACATGTGCAACGCACGTAGACAGAGCAGCTGCAAAATCATTTGGATGGGCGGTGCTCTTGTTTTGCCGGAGCGACCCAGATTTCGGCATCCAGCCGCTTGGTCGCCAGGCCGCGAGCGAGGGCCTCGGCGCTGCCGGCTTTTTTCGACAAGGACGCGGCCTGGCGCTTGCTGATCAGCAGCCCGTCGGCCAAGGCCCGGTTTCCCGAGAATATCCGGGCCAGGAATGGCGCGCGGCCGGCGCGTGTGCGTGAAAACCGCGCCGCCATGGTTTGCTTCGCGGTGTGCGCAACGACCTCGTCGATCCATCCATCGACCAGTCGCGCGCCCGGTTCCAGCAGCAACAGCCAATCGCCCTTCGCATGCCGGATGGCCGCCGCGACCCCGTCGGTCACATACTGGCACCCGGCATGCTCGGCGACGCGATGGGTCTGGTCGGTGGAACCGGTGTCGCAGACGATGACCTCGCGCACCACGCCCTCGACCGCGCCGCCGATCAGCGTCGCCAGCGTGCGGGCGAGGCCCTCCTCGTCATTGTGGGTCTCGATGAGAACGGTGAGCATCGTTTGCCGAATAGCGGAAAGCGGAACGCAGCGCCAGTTTTTGCGGCGCACCATAAAAAGTTCTTGCTTTGTTCTCGTTCGGTAAATAGGATTAAATTCATGAGCAGAGCGATTCGAAGCAACATGGACAGTCCCTGGGAGCGGGCGAAGATGGAACCGATCATGCGCGCCGACATTGCCGCCTTCGGAGCAGGACGAGCCGAGATGGCCAACGCGATGATCGAGCAGAGCGGCATGCGCGTGCGTCCGGACCGCAACCGCGGCCGGTCGGCAGGCATCAACCCGTCCGGTCGGTTCGAGCCCGTCAGCCGGCATGTCTTCGACGATGGCTGGAACTCACTGGAGGAACTGCCTCCCTTCAAGACCGAGGTGCAGGTCGAGAAGCCGCGCACCATCATTACCCGCAATGAATCGCCCGACATCTCCTTCGACCGCTCGATCAATCCCTATCGGGGCTGCGAGCATGGCTGCGTCTACTGCTTTGCGCGGCCTACGCATAGTTTCATGGGCCTGTCGCCGGGGCTGGATTTCGAATCCAAGCTGTTCGCCAAGCCGGACGCGGCGCGCCTGCTCGACAAGGAACTGTCGAAGGACGGTTACCAGCCGAGGACCATCGCCATCGGCACCAATACCGATCCCTACCAGCCGATCGAAAAACAGTACCGGATCATGCGCGAGATCCTCGAAGTGCTGGAGGCGCGCGGGCACCCGGTCGGCATCGTCACCAAATCCGCTCTGGTGACGCGCGATATCGACATCTTGTCACGCATGGCCGAACGGGGCCTCGCCAAAGTGGCGTTGTCGGTGACGACGCTCGACCGCATGCTGGCGCGCACCATGGAGCCACGCGCCTCGACGCCGAGCAAGCGGCTGGAGGCGATCAGGCAGCTTGCGGATGCCGGCATCCCTGCTTCGGTGATGGTGGCACCGATCATCCCCGGGCTGACCGACCAGGAGATGGAACGCATCCTCGATTCGGCGCACCATGCCGGCGCACGCGAGGCGGGCTATGTCGTGCTGCGCCTGCCGCTCGAGGTCAGCCCGATCTTCAAGGACTGGCTGTTGCGCCACTATCCCGACCGCTATCGCCATGTGATGTCGCTGATCCGCTCGATGCGCGAGGGCAAGGATTACGATTCGGAATGGGGCAAGCGCATGAAGGGCGCGGGTCCTTACGCCTGGCAGATCGGCCGGCGCTTCGAGATCACCGCCAAGCGGCTCGGTCTCAATGCCGAGCGGCGCACGCTGCGGACCGACCAGTTCGTCGCCGCCGGCAAGGACCAGGAGCAGTTGATGCTGCTTTGAACGACCACGGCTGTTTGCCGCCGTGGCGAAAAATCCCGTCCGGCCTGCCCCGGCCTGCAGACGGTGCCCTCCCGGTCCGGCGCCCCACCCGACCCGGAGGGACTTGCGGAGAATCAGAGCCGATGCGAACCTCGCCGCAACATGGCTCGCGCGCGTTCTGATTCTCCGCCTCTCTTCGAAATCGTCGAGAAACCCGATTTCTCCTTCGAGACGAAGGCGATGGCCGAAGGCCTGTGGCCAGTGGCGGGGATGGACGAGGCCGGACGCGGCCCGCTGGCCGGACCGGTGGTGGCGGCTGCGGTTGTGCTCGACCCCGCCAACATCCCCGACGGCCTCGACGATTCCAAACGGCTCAGCCACTTGCAGCGCGAGGCGCTGTTCGTGCGCATCATCGGCTCCGCGCTTGGCGTGTCGATGGCTTCGGTCAGCGCCGAGGGCATTGACGGCAGCAACATCCTCAAGGCGAGCCTGGAGGCGATGCGCCGTGCGGTCGCCGGCCTGCCGGTGCGGCCGAAGCTCGCGCTCGCCGATGGGCGCGACGTGCCGCCGGGCCTGCCTTGCGCGGGGCGCGCGCTGATCAAGGGCGACCAGCGCTCGCAATCCATCGCCGCCGCCTCGATCGTCGCCAAGGTGATGCGCGACCGCATGATGTGCGGCTGCGGCAGCCATCACCAGCACTACGGCTTCGAAGTGCATATGGGCTACGCCACGGTCCGCCATCGCACCGCGATCGAGACGCACGGGCCGGTGGCGCGGCTGCACCGTGTGTCCTTCGCGCCGTTCAGGCTTGAGGGTGCCGAGGTGGAAGAAGAAAACTTCGCGGGGTTGGAGTGAGCCGGCAGCGTGGGGGAGATGTCCGGCAGGACAGAGGGAGGCGCGAAAGATCGCTACCTTCCAGAACTACCTCTACTCACGCAGAAGTCGCAAGGCAGCGCAGGCATTGTCTGACAGGCTGGCGGGACAGCGCCCCCCTCTGCCCTGCCGGGCATCTCCCCCACGAGGGGGGAGATTGGCAGCTTCAGCGCTTCGCCCCGTTCTCCAACAAAAAAGCCGCCAGGTTGCCCAGGCGGCTTTGATTGTTCTGCGTCGGTCAAGGCTCAGTTCAGCTTCGCCTTAACATCCTGCAGCGAGGCCTTGAACAAATCGGCTCCCACCTTGGCGTCGATCTTGCCGGCGAGCAGCGTGCGAGCGGCTTCGACGGCGATGTCGACGGCGCTGGCGCGCACTTCGCCGATCGCCTCGCGCTCGGCCTGGCCGATCTTCTGTTCGGCGAGAGCGGTGCGCCGCGCGACGTAGTCCTCGGTCTTCTTATGCGCCTCGGCGGCGAGCAGTTCGGCTTCGCGCTTGGCCGCGGCGACGATGTCTGCGGCCTCCTGCTCGGCTTCGTTGCGCTTGCGCTGGTATTGGCCAAGCAGTTGCTGGGCCTCCTCGCGCAGCCTGCGCGCCTCGTCGAGCTCGCTGCTGATCCTGGCGGCGCGGGCATCGAGCGCCTTGGCGATCAGGCGGGGCACCTTGATGTAGATGGCGATGGCCAAAAAGATGACCAGGGCGATCGTGGCCCAGAGCGTTGCAAGAGATGTGGCGTCCATGATGCGCTCCTCACCCGGCCACGGATTTGACCGCGGCCGCGATCTCGGCCTTGCTGGCCTTGCCGCCGACCAGCGCCTCGACGATCGCCGAGGCAGTGTCCTCGGCGATGCTGCCGACTTCCTTCATGGCGTTGGCCTTGATGGAAGAAATGCGCGCCTCGGCCTCGCCGAGCTTCTCGTCGAGCGCAGCCTCGATCTTTTTACGCGCGGTCTCGGCTTCCGCCTTGGCCGCGTCATTGGCCTGCTGGCCGATGGCGTTGGCGTTCTTCTTGGCTTCCGCCAATTCCTGCTCGTAGGCAGCAACGGCAGCGTCGGCCTCGCCCTTCAACTTCGCGGCCTGATCGAGATCCTGGCTGATGCGATCGTTGCGGACATCGATGATGCCGCCGACGCGCGGCACCACCACCCTCTTCAGGAAGAGGTAGAAGAGCCCGAACGTGATCGCCAGCCAAAGAAGCTGCGACGGAAACGTCGCCGGATCGAATGGCGGAAACATGCCATGCGCTTCGGCAGGCACGCTGGTGCCGGAATGCGTGTCGCCTTCCGTCGCAGCGTGGCCTGCCTCGGTGGCAGGCGCGGACTCTTGCGCAAAGGCAGATGTCACGAACATGGACTATCCCCTGATATCAGACCCGCCGCTCTCGCGGCCGGCCTGTCCAATCTTCCCATAGCTTCGCCAAATAACGGCTCAGCCAAACAGGGGCTCAGCCGAACAGGGCCAGCAGCGCGATGAGAAGCGAGAAGATGCCCAGAGCTTCGGTAACGGCGAAGCCGAAGATCAGGCGGCCGAACTGGCCATCGGCGGCCGACGGGTTGCGCAGCGCGCCCGAGAGGTAGCTGCCGAAGATGTTGCCGAGGCCAATGCCCGCGCCGCCCATGCCGAGGCAAGCGATGCCGGCGCCGATGTACTTTGCTGCTTCTACGTCCATTTGTTCAACTCCTTTGGATCTGAAATTCCGTTGCGATTCCATTCCGGCGGCAATGTTGGAAACTCTTGCGCCGGAAACTTTTGATTAGTGCCCCGGGTGCAGGGCGTCGTTGAGGTACATGCAGGTCAGCACCGCGAAGACGTAGGCCTGAAGGAAGGCGACCAGCAGTTCGAGCGCCGTCAACGCCACGGCCATCGCCAGCGGCAGAACCGAGCCAGCGACGCCGACCGCGCCCAGCGCCGAGAGGCTGACGACGAAGCCGGAGAAGACCTTCAGCGTGATGTGCCCGGCGAGCATGTTGGCGAACAGACGAACCGAGAGGCTGACGGGGCGCGAGACGAAGGAGATCACTTCGATCAGCACCACCAGCGGTAGCAGGAACACCGGCACGCCTTGCGGCACGAACAGCTTGAGGAAACCAAGGCCGTGCTTGCCGAAACCGTAGACGATCACGGTGCCGATAACCAAGACGGCGAGGCCGAAGGTGACGATGATGTGGCTGGTGACGGTGAAGAAATACGGGAACAGGCCAAGCAGGTTGGCGACCAGCACGAACATGAACAGGGAAAAGACGAAGGGAAAGAACTTCATGCCCTGCGTGCCGGCGGCGTCGCGCAACATGTTGCCGACGAATTCATAGGCCATTTCGGAGATCGATTGCAGCCGGCCGGGAACGAGGCTGCGGCTCGACGTCGTCAGAAACAGGAATGCCGCGGCGACGACCACGGTCGCGACCATGAACAGCGCCGAATTGGTAAAGGACAAGTCGTAGCCGCCGATATCGATCGGTATCAGCTTGTTGATATGGAACTGGTGGATCGGATCGACCTTGTCAGCTGCCACGTTCAAACCCCGTCAGTGCCGCATGCGGCCTTGTTACCATGCCGCCCGTCGAAAGGCGGCTATTTCCAACTGCCGCCTGAACGGCGGTCACTTGCTGTCGTCGCGGCCAGAGCGCGATTTGTCGCCCTGTCCGAATTCCGCCACAACGCCTGCCGAACGCATGACATTGAGCACGCCCGCGCCAAAACCAAGCAGCAGAAACACGATCAGACCCCATGGCGATGTCCCCGCCAGACGGTCGATGATCCAGCCGATGGCGGCACCGACCACCACCCCGGCGATGAACTCGCTGGACAGCTTGAGTGCCTGACCGTACCCGGTCACTGGTTTCGCGTCTTTCCCCTCGAGCCGGTCCGGCCGTCTTGTCGCAAGCGATGCTTCAAGTTCACGCCGGCGGCGCTCAAGTTCGTCGTCGCGGATGGCGGCTTCGTGCTGCTTGCCGCGGCCGGTTTCTCCGGTTCCGCCTGGCCCAGTTTCGTCGGCCATCGCAACCCCCCTGCCCGGGCAGACCGTCACCGTCCGTCCGCTTCTAAAGTCGCCGGCAACATAGTTAGAGGGTTTGCGCCCGTCAAGCCACGGGCGGAAGTTCCTTACCATGTATTTTATACAATGAAATCAACGCAGTAGCGAGGTGCGACATCGTGCCCGCCATGGCGGCGCGGACGCCTTGCGCGAATCCCCCGCGCGACGGCTCTTCGCCAGGCCGCGCAGCCGTGCGAAAATATCGGCGGCTATCGGGCGTTCAGCTCCAGCCGCCGCCATAGGTGCGGTAGAAGATATGCAGGCCGATCTTGGTCATCTTCTGCATCGTGCGCGCCCAGCCCGGATGGACGTAATTGGCATAATAGTGGGTCGACGAACCGACTTCGGGAATGAAGACCTTGCCGGCGGTCACCGCCATGCCGACATCCTGCGCGGTCTTGTAGGCGACCGGGTTGTCGATGCGCTTCTTCCTGCCGTCGCAGGCGAAGGAGAACTGGCAACGGTTGAACCAGCTATCGTTCTGGTAGACGACGCCGCAGATCGAATTGGGATAGGCGGGATTGCGGACGCGGTTGAGGATGACCTGGGCTACGGCGGCCTGGCCGCGCACGGATTCGCCCCGCGCCTCGAAATAGATGCCGTTGGCGAGGCATTTCTGCTCGGGCTTGGAGAAGACACTCGCCGGAAGCGGATTCTGGATCCACGAATGGTCGCCCTTGGCCATCGGCGGGATGAAACGGCCGCTGTTGGGCTCCTCGTCCTGGAGCAGGGCCTCGAAGGGCGACGCCTTGGCATAATCGGGCGCGGCCTGGGCATAGGCCGTCGCCAGCACATCCGGGTGGTCATTGTTGACCAGGGCGGCGAGCATGGGCGACACGCCGGGATCCGGCTTCTTGTCCTCACGCGCATGGAATGCCGCGGCAATCTGGATTTCCTTGCCTTTGATCCGGGGTTTGGCGAAAGCCATCTTCAACCCGCTGTCCATGCTGGGACGCAGCAGGGACGAGGTGCGCTCGAAGATCGAGCCGGCGTTGAAGTTCTTCGGCGGGGCGACGGGAGAGATCTGGACGATGCGCCCCTTCTTGTCGGCGCGCACGATGCGGTCCTCGTCGGGCGAGTTGCTGACCTTGCCGCCCTCGCCGCGAAAGGAGACGGCGCCGACGCCGGGCAGGCGCACCCCCGACCCGGAGAGCGAACCCGTCACAGCGTCGTCGGCAAACGGCATCTCGGCCGCATGGACCGATCCGGCGACGGATTTCTCGACATAGGAATTCCAGCGGGTGGGCGCCTCGAGGCCGGAAACGAGGCTCGTCATATCCTGGTAGGCGGAAACGGTCGGAAATCCGATCCAGATGCCGAGGCCGACGATGAAAGGCGCCACAAGGCTGCGTTTCTTCTCACCGGCGACGGCAACAAGGCGCGTCAAGACACGTCGATGCACGGAACTCTCTCCAGGAACGCTACTGACCCCACTGGAGAGCAAAATGATGCATTAACCTTGATGGGACGTTAACAGCTTCGATCGGGTTTTCCCGGTCTGCTCAGGGCTCGTGGTTGCGAAGTGGGGCGGTTTTGCGGCGGGACGGACACGCAGGCCCGGCCGCAGGAAGATGGGCCACGCGATCAACGCGCACGCCGCGGCCGACAACCAGACGCCGGGCCAGGACCAGAGATGCAAGAGCCCGGGGATGGCCACCGGCACCAGGAAGAAGCCGATGAAAACGAAGCTGTTGGCCAGGCTGAGCGCGGTGCCGACATGGCCGGCGCCGGCAAGCGTGGCAAGCTCGGTGTAGGCGACGCCATGCCAGGCGGAGACCAGGATGCCTGCGACAATCAGCATCACGGGAACCATCACGACGGGCTGGCCGCCTGATAGGGTCGGGCCGGGCAGGACCAGCAGCCAAAGCAGCGTGAAGGCAAGCGCGCTGAGCGCACTGCACAGGCGCAGGAACGGCCGGCGGTTGCCGTGGCGGTCGGTGAAGCGGCCGCTCCAGACGCGCATCGCCATGGCGCCGGCCTGCACGGCGGCGAGGCTTGCGCTGGTGGCCAGGGTTCCCATGCCTGCGAAGTCGTGCAGGAAGACCGATGCGAAGGTGAGTACGGCCACTTGCGGAAAGCACAGCAGGCCGATGGCTGTCGCGATGCGCCAGACCTCGCCATTGCGCAGCGGCGGCGGCCCGGCAAAAACGGTGGACGCGACCGAATTCTGCGTCGGCGGTTCATGGAGCCAGCGCCAGGCGAAGAAGGCTGAGATCACGGAGAAGACGGCGAGCAGGCCATAGACCGCCGCGAAGCCATGCGTGGCGGCGAGCGAGGGCAGGACAAGAGCGCCCAGCCCGCCGCCAAGCGGCACCGCCGTCTGCCGGATGCTCATGGCGAAGCCGCGCTCGCCTTCGCGAAACCAGCCCATGATGGCGCGGCCACTCGAACCATTGACGCTGCCGCCGAGCAGGCCGGTGACGAGCAAGGCGGCCGCCAGGACATGTACGCCCGGCACGCCGGACGGGGATGGAACGATGAGCAACGCCATCAGGAACAGCCACGCCGCCGTGGCGCCAAGCCCGGTCAAAAGCACACGGCGGTCACCCCAGCGATCGGTGAGCATGCCCCAGGGCAGTTCGCTGAGCGCAACGCCCAGACCGAGAAGGCCAAGCGCCAGGCCGAGCTGAGCATTGCCGAGATGATAGCCCTGCCGCATCAGCACCGCGGTTGCCGGTATGCCGGAGAAAGTAGCGGAAAAACCGGCATTGGCGGCGACGCCGATACCCAGCACCTTCCAGCGGTGGTTGGGCGTGAAGGTCCTTGAGCCGGAGCCTGCGGCTCGTGGCGCCGACTGACAATCGGTGCGGGTGACGATGGCGGACATGGTTTCATTCCCGTTTGCGGCCCGGTGACCGGCCTTGACGGTGCATGTCTATCGCCATAGCTTTGTCCATAAAATCAGGAAGTTTTTGATCAAAAATCCTAAAAAACGGGATTATCATGCGACGCGTGACATTCGACCTCGACGTCCTCAGGAGCTTCGTCACCGGGATGGAGCTTGGCAGCTTCGCCAAGGCGGCCGACCGGCTTGGCCGTTCGACCTCGGCGGTCAGCGCGCAGCTGAAGAAACTGGAGGAGCAGGCGGCGACGCCGATCTTCCGCAAGTCGGGACGCGGGCTGGCGCTGACGGAAGCCGGCGAGACCATGCTCGGCTATGCGCGGCGGCTGGTCGACCTCAATGACGAGGCGGCTTCCGCCATCCATGACGTCGAGCTGGAAGGCTGGGTACGGCTCGGCCTGCAGGAGGATTTTGGCGAGGCGGTGCTGCCCGACGTGCTCGGCCGCTTCGCCCGTGCCCACCCCAAAGTCAAGATCGAAGCCCGCATCGCGCGTAGCCATGAGCTCGCGGAGCGGATCATCTCGGGCAACCTGGACATCGCGCTTGCCTGGCACAGCGGCGCGACGCTGCCTTACAGCCAGCATGTCGCCGACGTACAGATGCGCTGGATCGGCCCGGCAAAGCGCATCGAGACCAACCTGCGCCATGGCGAGCCGCTGCCACTGGTGGCGCTGGAAGCACCTTGCCTGTTGCGCACGGTGGCGACCGAAACGCTCGACCGCGCCGGCCTGCCCTGGCGCATGGCCTTCTCCAGCCCGAGCTTGGGCGGCATCTGGGCCGCCGTCGCCGCGGGGCTGGGGCTGACGATCCGCACCGACATCGGCCTGCCGGCCAGCGTCAACGCGATGACGCCGGAGATCGCCGGGCTGCCGGCCCTGCCGAGGATGGCGCTGCACCTGCATCGGAAAGACGCGGAGCTCGATCCGGTAGCGGCGCGGCTGGGCGATATTCTGCTGCAGTCGGCTTTCGAGGCGCTGCCTGAGAGTGCGCAGGTGAACACGACCGTAAAAGATGCCGCCTAACTGCTGAGCAAGGCGATCTGACGGACCCGAGCTGGTCCACCGCCCACATGCAGGAGAGATCTAGGACGAAGGATAGGCCGCGATCCTTCGCGCGCCCGTCCTGCCGGACCTCTCCCACGAGGGGGGAGATTGGCAGCCTCGCCGAAGGCGCCATTCCTGCAATGTTGGCGTTTGGCGAAAGCCGGCGCGACATCCGATCTCCCCCCAAGTGGGGAGATGCTCGGCAGGGCAGAGGGGGGCGCTGTCCCGCCGGCATTTTGGATTTCCTCACCGCACCGATGCGCCGGCTTCAGCGCTTCCTGGCCCTGCCGGCAAAGGGGTTGTCGGATGTGCGCAGCGCCATGCGGATCGGCACGCCGGGCATGTCGAAGGCTTCGCGCAGGCTGTTGGTGAGATAGCGGACATAGGATTGCGGCATCGCGTCCGGTCGCGAGCACTGGACAACAAAACCCGGCGGGCGCGTCTTGGCCTGCGTGACATATTTGATCTTCAGCCTGCGACCGGCAACCGCGGGCGGCGGATGATGCGCAAGAATGCCTTCGAGCCAGCGATTGAGCCTGCCGGTCGAGACGCGGCTGTTCCAGACCTTGTGGGTGCGGATGACGGCGTCCATGAGCTTGTCGAGGCCGCGCCCGGTCTCGGCCGAAACCGTCACCGCCTGCATGCCGCGCGCCTGCGGCAAAAGCCGTTCGGTTTTCTCGCGCAGTTCGGCCAAGAGTTCCTGCGGATTGTCGATCAGGTCCCATTTGTTGAAGGCGATCACCGGCGCGCGGCCCTCGCGGATGATCAGGTCGGCGATCTGAAGATCCTGCTTCTCGAAGGGGATGGTGGCGTCGAGCACGATGATGACGATCTCGGCGAAACGGATGGCGCGCAGGCCGTCCTGCACCGACATGACCTCGAGCTTTTCATGGACCCTGGCCTTGCGACGCATGCCGGCGGTGTCGAACAGCTTTATGCGGCGGCCGCGCCAGTCCCAATCGACCGAGATGGAATCGCGGGTGATGCCGGCTTCCGGTCCGGTCAAAAGCCGCTCCTCGCCGATCAGCGCATTGATCAGCGTCGACTTGCCGGCATTGGGGCGGCCGACCACGGCGATACGCATCGGCTTGGTGTCGTCATAGGCCGGCACCTCCTCGGCGTCGGGATCGGCGATGTCCTCGCCGATCAGCACCTCGCTGGAGGCGATCTCCTCGTCGTCGTCCTCATCCTCGCCAAAGGCCCTCGCCTCGCCAAGGGCGGCGATCACCGCATCGCGCAGGTCGGGCATGCCCTGGCCGTGTTCGGCCGAGACCGGGACCGGCTCGCCAAGCCCGAGCTCCCAGGCCTCCAGCATGCCGCCCTGGGCACCCTTGGCCTCGGCCTTGTTGGCGACCAGCACGACCGGCTTGCCGGATTTGCGCACGATCTCGGCAAAGGTCCGGTCGTCCGGCAACAGGCCGGATTTGGCGTCGACGGTGAAGAAGATCAGGTCGGCTTCACGGATAGCGATCTCGGTCTGCGCGCGCATGCGGCCGGGCAGTGTCGAGGCGCCGGCGTCCTCGAAACCCGCAGTGTCGATGACGTCGAAATGCAGGTCATAAAGTTTTGCCGCATGGACGCGGCGATCGCGGGTGACGCCTGGCGTGTCGTCGACGAGCGCCAGCTTCCTTCCCACCAGCCGATTGAAAAGAGTCGATTTGCCGACGTTAGGCCGGCCGATGATGGCGACTTTGAAGCTCATATGTCACGACGCGTTGCCCGAGCCGCGGATCAGCTCGGACATCAGGGTCGCCCGTTCCCGGGTGTTGCGCGGGGCACCGTCATCGGCGGCGATCTGGTCGAACAGCTTCAGCGCGTCCTGGGTCTTGCCTTCCTTCCAGGCGGCGAGGCCAAGCGCCTCGCGCGCGGTGTGGCGCAGCGTGTTTGTGTCCGAGGTCAGGGCCTCGACGCGGCTCGACACATCGGCGAAGGAGCCGTGATCGACCAGCAGCAGCGCGGCCCTCAGCCGCGCCATGTCGCGAATGCCCTGGGGAATGGCGGCGTCGGCGGCCACCTCGTCGAAATCCTTGACGGCGGCATCGACGTCGCCCTTGTCGGCCTTGACGGTGGCAGCGCGCATGCGGGCGAGCAGCGGATAGGCGCCGTAGCCATCCTTCTCCAATTGATCGAGCGCGGCTAGCGCCTCGTCATTCTTGCCGTCATTGGCCAGCTTCAACGCCTGCGAGAAGGCATCGCCCGAACGGTTGGCGCGGGTCTCGTCCCAGTAGCGATAGCCGACGAAGGCGGCGGTGCCGAGCACGACCAGCACCGCGACCACAAGCAGGGCCGGGCCGAAACGGTCCCACAGCTTCTGCGCCTGTTCGCGACGGATCTCGTCGTTGACTTCACGGATAAAACTGTCGTCGGACATCAATAAAACCATTCCTGCCCCGGGACGGGGCGTTCGCGAGCCCGCGTTTTAGCGAAATTTTGTCGGCATGGAAGGGGTTCGACCGGAAAATCACCCATTCGCGGGGCAAACGGACGAAAAGCCCACCGCACCCACGCCACATTTGCGCTATAGCGGGGCCGAAATCGTTCGGGGCCAGTAGCAGTTGCCAATATCCTTTTCGTCTCGCGTTGCCGCGTTCTGTCTCGCTTCGCTTGCCACGGCCGGTGCGGCTTTCGCCGATCCACCCGGCTCGCGGGCGCCCTTGCCGGCAAGGCCGAAGCAGGTCGTCATCATCTCCTTCGACAGCGCCCGCGACATCTCGCAATGGAAGCGCAGCCGGGCGCTGGCGCAGCGCACTGGCGCGCATTTCACCTATTTTCTGTCCTGCGTCTTCCTGCTGTCGCCGGAAACACGCAACCAATACACCGCGCCGGGCAAGACATCGGGCAAGTCCAACATCGGCTTTGCCGCGTCCAAACAGGAAGTGGCCGATCGGCTCGAACAGATCGGGCTTGCCGCACATGAAGGCCACGACATCGCCAGCCACGCCTGCGGCCATTTCGACGGCAAGGACTGGAGCAAGGCCGACTGGCTGAAGGAATTCGGTGCCTTCGAGCACATTCTCGAGAACGCCTATGCGATCAACGGGATTGCGCCCGAGCCCGATGGCTGGCGCGATTTCGCCCGGCACGCGGTGGTCGGCTTCCGCGCGCCCTATCTTTCGACGGGCAAGGCACTCTACGAGGCGCTGCCCGCCGCCGGTTACCGGTTCGACGCCAGCGGCGTCTCGCGCGGTCCTGTTCAGCCGCCGACCGCCGGCGGCATCACCCGCTTTTCACTGCCGCAGATTCCGGAGGGACCGAAATCGCGGCCGGTGATCGCCATGGACTACAATCTCTATGTCAGGCATTCCGGCGGCTTCGAGCGGCCGAGCGGCGCGGCGGAATTCGCCGACCGGACCTATCAGGCGTTTCGCGCCGCCTTCGACGCGCAGTATCAGGGCAAACGCGTTCCGCTGGAACTCGGCTTCCACTTCACGCTGATGAATGACGGCGCCTACTGGAACGCGCTGGAGCGTTTTGCCGGCGAGGTCTGCGTCAAATCAGACGTCGAATGCATCAGTTTTCGCGATTATATCTCGCGGCAGGGTGCTGGCCAGAAGCAGGTTTCGGTCGGCGGCTGAGCCGCCAACCCGTTTCGCACCCAGGTCTTCCCTGACTTAAGCGGGATCCTCGGCGCCTTGCCGTGCCAGATAGCGTTGGTCGATTTCCGGCAGCGGCTCGCCCTGCAGCGTCGCCTCGAAGGCGCGCAGGCGCTTATGCACCGATTGCAGCTCGACGATGGTCGACCAGGAGGTGAGCAGGAACTGCAAAGAACCCGTGACCTTGCCGAAAGCGTTCGAAATCTGGTTCAGCGCGCCGAACGTTATCTTATGGGCGACCAGCGACGGCCCCAGAATCAGCAGCGAGAAAATATTGTCGGCCTGCAGGTACGTGTACCGGACGACATTGAAATAGATGTAGTGGAAATAGAGCCGGAAATAATTGTGGCGGACGTTGGCGAACAGCGCGGCGGTGGTGGCGGGCTGGGCCCGGTCGGCATGATCCTCGCCGTAAACGAGCTCCTTGCGGTAGGCCGCCTCCACGCGCTGGTTGCGGAACTGCAGCCCTGGAAGCTTCATGCCGGCAATCATGACCGAAATCGTTCCGAACAGACACCAGGCCAGTGCCGCGACCACCAATGGCTGGGGGATCGCGCCGATGATCGGCAACTCGGTTATATGGGCCTGCAACTGGATCATGACCGGCAGGAAGGCGATCAGCGTCATGATCGACTGGACGAAGCTGGAACCCAGATCTTCCATGATCTGGGAAAACCGCATCGTGTCCTCCTGGATACGTTGCGAGGCGCCCTCGATATGGCGCAGCCTGCCCCAGTTCTCGACGAAATAGTTGTTCATCGCCGTGCGCCAGCGGAAGATCCAGTGGCTGACGATGAAGGCGTTGACCACCTGCACGTTCATGCCGACCAGAGCAAGCCACGAGAAATCGGCCAGTCCTATGTAGAATTCGGCGTTGGTCGACTTTCCGGTGCCCGACATCAGCCCCTGCACATAGTCGAAGAAAGGGCCGTACCAGGCGTTGACGGCAACGCTGACCTGCACATTGAAATAGATGAAGAACAGGATGACCGCCGTCATCAGGATCGACCAGCGTTGCCACGGATGCGGAGAATACCAGCTCCAGAAAGCGTAGAAGGCCAACACACAAAACGCGAAGTAGATGTAGAACCAGAGAAACGGCTTCGAGACCAGGACGGCGATGCCGATAATGGGTGGCGCACCGGCTGCTGCCGGCGGCAGGCCGAAGACGGCGCCCAGCTGCTCACCCCCGAAAAACCAGAACAGGATCGCCGCAAGGCTCCAGACGGCGGCCGAAGAGAAAAACAGCTTCGGCTGCGGGAAGAAGGATACGAACACTGTGGCGAATTCCTCGATTTTTGCGCAAATCAGCTGAGTTCAGCGGGCATAAAGTCACACATTAGGGGGAAAGAAAATGCCCATGCCCGATGCCCGGCACCGAGCAAACCCACAATCATGGCGATTTTGGCGCGGCCGACCATGTGATGACGCCGGAGGCGACCAGAACGGCCGCGGCGGCGATCGAGGCAAGGAAGAAATCGCCCGACGCCTGCGCCAGGAGCCCGGCGGCTATCGGGCCGATGATCTGGCCAAGACCGAACGAAGCCGTCATCAAGGCGAAGGTCCGCCGGGGAGCCTGTGGCGCCAGTTGCCGCGCGGTCTGCAGGCCGAGCGCGGTGATGGCGATGAACGTGCCGCCAACGAGCAGGCCGCCGAGCAGCGGCCCGGTGCGCCCGCCTACCGCGACGCTTGCGACTATGCCGACGACCTCGACGAAACATCCCAGCGCATAGGTCGTGTAAAGGCCGATCCGTGCCGATATCTTCTGCCAGAGCCAGACCGAGGGAAAACCGGCGAGACCGGTGACCATCCAGACCACCGCCTCGAACACGCGTCCGCCGCCGCCTTGCCGGACAATGGCGACCAGGAAGGTCGCCGTCACCACGTAGCCGAAGCCGAACAAGCCGTAAGCGACGATCACCTTGGTCAGCGAGCGGTCTTTCGGCAGCGCCGGCTCGCGGCCGGTATCGCCGCTGGCCAACGGCCCGCTGTCCACCAACAGCGCCACGACGACGAAGCCACAAGCCGAGATCGCCGCCGACCACAGCCAGCCCGCCGCCCAGCCGGCATGGTCGCTGACCAGGGCCGCCATCAGCACCGAGGACACGGCGATGCCGAGGCCGACGCCGCCGAAATGCCACGCCTGCAGATCGCTGCGGCCGGCCGCGGCAAGATGGCTGAAAACAATGCTGGCCAGGAACACCATGACGAAGGCGCTGGCCAGGCCGGCCAGAAAGCGGATGACAAGAAAGGCGGGGATCGTATCCGACAGCCCCATCAGCGCGGCAAGCAGAGCGCTGGCGCCCAGACCTGTCAGCATCAGCAGGCGCTCGCGCCCATGCGCCCAACCGCCCGCCGCGGCAAAGGCGCCGGCGAGGTAGCCGAGATAATTGGCTGACGCGATCCAGCCCGCATCGGCCGCCGACAGATGGAGTTCTTCCATCATGCCCGGCAGGATCGGCGTGTAGACGAAACGACCAATGCCCATGGCGACAGCCATGGCGATCATGCCGGCGAAAGCGAACCGCAGCGCTGTTGAGGTAGCGGATGTCATCGCGGTGCACAATAAGTCCGTGGACCGGCGACACAACGCGCTTGCGTTGGGCCAGGCGCCGGGCCGTAAGCACCAATCAGCGGCAGCCCGCTTGCGCCGTCTCGTGGGCAGTGCGACGCGCCGTCAGCCGGAACGGCATGTCGCCGAGCTCGCGCTCCGACATGGCGCTCAGCACGGGGTGCGACAGCGGATCGGTCAGCCATGCGACCGTTTCGCCACCGCAAGGCGGCTCGTGCACAGGGAAGAATATCTTGAGCGACGCGAACAGCCTTAACATCTCAGCCTCCGCAGGCCTGTCTTGGGGATAAAGTCTGCGCTTTCGGCATCACTTTCAATTGAGATTTCAGCCCCGCTGGTTTAGAAAAACTCAATGGCCATGCTCAACCGCGTCCACCTCAACGGCCTTCGCGCCGTGGAGACCGTCGCCCGTCTCGGCTCGCTTGCCGCGGCCGCCGGCGAACTCAACGTTTCGGCCAGCGCCGTCAGCCAGCAGATAAAGCGCGCGGAGCAGCAGCTCGGTCAGGCCGTGTTCGAGAGAACGGCCAAGGGGCTCGTCCTGACGGAATTCGGCGCCATGTTCGCGACGCGCCTCGGCGCGGGTTTCCGCGAGCTCACCCAGGCCGTGGCGCTGGCCGACGAGGCGCGCCAATGCACGCTGGCGGTTTCCGTGGCGCCGGCATTCGCCTCGAAATGGCTGCTGCCGCGGCTGTCGCATCACTTCACCCGGCATCCCAATGTGCTGTTGCGCATCGACGCCTCTGTGCGGCTGGCCGACCTCGACCATTCCGATATCGATATCGCCATCCGGCTTGGCGACGGCAAATGGCCGGGCGGCAAGGTGGAGTTGCTTTTGGCACAAGAGGTGTTCCCGGTCTGCGCGCCCTCGATCGCGAAGAAACTGAAATCGATCGAAGACCTTGCCCAGACCTGCGCGATCACCGACGAACGGGCGATGATCCGCTGGCAAAGCTGGTTCGCCGCGGCCGGTGTCGAACCCGTCACCTTCCTGAAGGGCGCGCGCTTCACCGATCCGATGCTTTGCCTGGAATCGGCGATTGCCGGCCATGGTGTGATGCTGGGCTGGCAGCTTCTCGCCGCCGATGCGGTGGCCGACGGGCGGCTCGTGGCGCCATTCGGGATACGCGCCCAGAGCGGGCTTGGCTATTGGCTGGTGACCTCCGCCGCCAAGGCCGAAAGCCGCAAGGTGCGGGATTTCAAGCTCTGGATCAGGGAAGAGATCGAGGCGACGATGGCGCGGTTCGGCTCCGCGAAGACGGGCACGAGCGACGCGATCACGGTGGAAAGCACGGTGACGCCGGTCTATGTAGAGTCCGACATCAAACTACGGCAGGCAGGATCATGACCACACATTCGCGCGGCGTTTCCGCAACGATCGACCCGGTGAAGCTCGACAGGCTGGCGGAAGTCGCCATCAAGGTGGGGCTGCAATTGCAGCCCGGGCAGGACCTGGTGCTGACCTCGTCCATCGCCGCGCTGCCGCTGACCAGGCGTATCGTCGAGCATGCCTACAAGGCCGGCGCGGGGCTGGTGACGCCGATTTTCAACGACGACGAGATCACGCTGGCGCGCTTTCGCTATGGCGCCGACGCCGGCTTCGACCGGGCCGCCGGCTGGCTCTACGAAGGCATGGCCAAGGCCTTCTCCAACAATGCGGCGCGACTTGCCGTGCGCGGCGAGGATCCCTCGCTCCTGTCGGCGCAGGACCCGGCGAAAGTGGCGCGCGCCAACAAGGCCAATTCGATGGCCTACCAGCCGGCGCTGGAAAAGATCACCGGCTTCGACATCAACTGGAACATCGTCGCCTATCCGGATCTCGCCTGGGCCAAGCAGGTCTTCCCCGATGACGCCGACGACGTTGCAGTGGCCAAGCTCGCCGACGCCATCTTCGCCGCCTCGCGCGTGGACGTGGAAGACCCGATCGGCAACTGGAAGGCCCACAATGCGGCCCTTCGCAGCCGCACCGAATGGCTCAACGGCCATAATTTCCATGCGCTTCATTTCACCGGGCCGGGCACCGACCTGACGGTCGGGCTGGCCGACGGTCATGAATGGATGGGCGGCGCCTCCACCGCCAAGAACGGCGTCACCTGCAATCCCAACATCCCGACCGAGGAGGTCTTCACCACGCCGCATGCGCGGCGGGTGGAAGGCCATGTTTCGTCGACCAAGCCGCTCTCCTACCAGGGCACGCTGATCGACGAGATCTCGGTGCGTTTCGAGGGCGGCAGGATCGTCGAGGCGAAGGCTTCGAAGGGCGAGGACGTGCTGAAGAAAGTGTTGGACACCGACGAGGGCGCACGCCGGCTTGGCGAAGTGGCGCTGGTACCGCATTCCTCGCCGATCTCGGCGAGCGGCCTGTTGTTCTTCAACACGCTGTTCGACGAAAACGCCGCCTGCCACATCGCGCTCGGCCAGTGCTATTCGAAGTGCTTCGTCGACGGCGCCTCGCTCAGCCAGGCCGAGATCGCGGAGCGCGGCGGCAACAAGAGCTTCATCCACATCGACTGGATGATCGGCTCGGACAAGATCGACATCGACGGCGTCGGCAAGGATGGCAGCCGCGTGCCGGTCATGCGCAAGGGCGAGTGGGCCTGACGGGAGCGCACGAAGGAGAGCCGATGGCCTTCGAGATCGCGGTGAAGCGCATCTATGAGGCACCCGAAAAGGCCGATGGCCAGCGGGTCCTGGTCGACCGCATCTGGCCGCGCGGCGTCGCCAAGAAGGACGCGGCGCTGGCGCTATGGCTGAAAGAGATCGCGCCGAGCGACGAGCTGCGCAAGTGGTTCGGGCACGAGCCTGAACGATGGGCAGAGTTTCAGAAGCGGTATCGTGCCGAACTGGACGGCAATGGCGAGGCGGTGGCGCAACTGCGCGCCCTGCTTCGCGACGGCAAGGTAACGCTGCTCTACGGCGCCCATGACGAGGCGCACAACAATGCGGTCGCGCTGGCGGGGTATTTGCGCGGGGATTGAGCGATCACACTTCCAGCTGGTGGGAGCGCGTTAGCCTTGAGACCCCGGCGGGGCAGCGCCCCCCTCTGTCCTGCCGGACATCTCCCCCACAAGGGGGGAGATCGGCAGTTGCCGCGCCCCGCTTCCACATTGGCGATTTGCGAAAGCCGCCGTTGCAGCCATCCCCCCTCGTGGGGAGATGTCCGGCAGGACAGAGGGGGGCGAAGGAACGCCGCGTACGGAGTGTTGTTCTACTTCCCGCCCACCGCCGTCTCGTAAACATCCGGCTTGAACCCAACCAAAATCTTGTCGCCAACCTCGAGCACAGGCCGTTTGATCATCGTCGGCTTGGCCAGCATCAGGGCCTTGGCCTTCTTTTCATCCAGGTCCTGTTTATCCTTGTCCGGCAACTCGCGAAACGTCGTGCTGCCCTTGTTGAGCAGCTTTTCCCAGCCGACCTTGCGGGCCCAGTCATCCAGCCTGCCCGCCTCGATCCCTTCGGCCCGGTAATCGTGGAAACGATATGGCACTGCATGGCCCTCCAGCCAGACGCGAGCCTTCCTGATCGTGTCGCAAGTGGTGATGCCGTACATGGTGATCGTCAAAACAGGCGCCTTTCGGACTTCGAATCTGGCGGCAGGTTAAGCAGCCCTCGCGCGCTTTGCCAGCGGCCGGCGGAATCATCGAGGGGTGAGTTTCTTCAATGGCGGTCGCCGATCCGTGAACGACGTGCATAGGGGATAGCGGCCAGGACATGATCCTGGCCGCCTAGGATGCGGAGAAACGTGCCGACAGCCGGAAAACCCGGCTCAATAATAGAAGCGCTCTTCGGCAATCTTGCCGTTCTTGACCGTGTACAGGCCAACCTCGTCCATGGTGACACGCTGGCCCGTGGCCTTGGGCGTTATGTCGAATGTGAAGCGCACGGCGAACTGGTCGCCATTGACGTAAGGGCCCTCGACGGAGCCGCCATGGACCTCGTTGTTTTCCTGCCACCACTGGCCCTTCTGCTTGACAGAATCCTTGCCACGGCAGACGGCCATCGGCCCCTCCATCGCTTCATAGCTGACGATGTCGTCGGCGTTATATTTCTCGGCAGCGCTTTCGTAGTCACCGCGCTTGAGAAGCGCCGTGAAATCCTTCGCAATTTCCGCGTTGGTCATGTGTTCCTCCTGTTCAGACGTCTTGCAAATAGGAAAAGCTCGTCGGCCTGCCATCATCGTTCCGCTTGATAGCTGACATGTCCTGTCAGGAGGATGGACCGCGCGGCGCATGTGGGACGGTTCCAGGCTCTCACATGGCGGGCAGTGCATCGTCCTGGCCGGTCAGCCGCCAACGTCCGGGCTGCTTGTAGACGCCCTTCCCGATGAGACTGTGGATCAGCACAAAATCCCGGACCGTCCAGCCGACCGGGTCGATCGACCGCTCGCGTATCCTGGGAACGCCCACTTCGTCACGAAGCAACGTAACATGCGGTTCGATGGACCTGGTGAGAAAGGGTTTCAACGGACTGTCCGAGATCACCGCCGTCAGATCACGCCAGAACTTTTGCAGCGACGGATTGCCATCGCTGCCGCGCAGGACCAGCGCACCACCGCCAAAGGCCGACAGGCGATCGAACGAGACCTCGAAGGGCTTCGCAACGATCATCGATCCGATATGACAGGCGGTCTCTACCAGTTCTTGCGGATACTCCTCATGGTCGCCGAAGCCGACAAGCGAGATGTGGATGTGATTTTCCGGAACCAGCCAGCCTTGCAATCCGAACTCACGGTTCAAGGCAAGGGCCTTTCGCGCGAGACGACCAGCAATCGCGCTGCCGACGAGGATGGCAAAGAACAGCCGGTGGAAATGCTTCCCGGCCTGCTCCCATCGAAAAAAGGCCTGGCCGTTCCTCGCGGTTCCGAATGCGGGTTGCCCACTCATACTGATCTCGTCCGCCAATTGACTCAGGTTGAGCATATTAGAACAAAACAAGAACAAACTCAAGCCCAAAAAAATGACGCAGGCATTGGGGCTCCCGCACCGCCGCATGCATCCAACCCCCAAGGAGTGCTTCCTTGCGGTAGGCCAATGGCCGACGACGCCGGCAGACATGGCGCCTGGATCACCACAAACGGGATAGACCTTTGACAGGAATCCGGTGAAAGTGCCGCGCCGAACCGGCAAGCCGCATTTTCGATGATCAGAGGACCGCACGCATGACGAACCCGATGCATCTGCCCGCCGAAGGCCTTTTTGTCGGGCGCGCCAGAAGCAGCGATGCCTCGCATCCCCTGGTGGTCACGGTGCGTGATGGCACCGTCTTCGATATCACGTCGAGCACGGCGCCGACCGTGCGTGATATCTGCGAGATGGCCGATCCGGCCGGTTATGTGCGCTCGGCCAGGGGCAAGCCGATCGGCTCGCTCGACGATATCGCGGCCAACAGTTTCGAGGCCGCGCGTGATCCGGCAAAGCCCTATCTCATCTCCCCGGTCGACCTGCAGGCAATCAAGGCCTCGGGCGTCACCTTCGTCGTCAGCCTGTTGGAACGCGTCATCGAGGAACAGGCGCGCGGTTCGGCGGAACGGGCCGATGCCATCCGCGCCGACATTGCCGGGCTGATCGGCCACGATCTGTCCAAGCTCAAGCCGGGGTCTCCCGAAGCGATGGAGATCAAGGCCAAGCTGATCTCGCGCGGCGCCTGGTCGCAATATCTGGAAGTGGGCATCGGTCCGGATGCCGAGATCTTTACCAAATGCCAGCCGATGGCCTCGGTCGGTTTCGGCGCCAATGTCGGCCTGCATCCCGTCTCGACCTGGAACAATCCGGAGCCGGAGATCGCCGTGATCGCCGGCAGCAGCGGCAAGATCGTCGGCGCCACCATCGGCAACGACGTCAATCTGCGCGACGTCGAAGGGCGCTCCGCGCTGCTCCTCGGCAAGGCCAAGGACAACAACGCCTCCGCCTCGCTCGGCCCCTTCATCCGCCTGTTCGACGGCACGTTCTCCATCGACGACGTGAAGAACGCGGTGGTGCGCCTCAAGGTCGAGGGTGAGGACGGGTTCGAGCTCGAGGGCGCAAGCTCGATGGCCGAGATCAGCCGCTCTCCCGAAGAGCTCGTCGCGGCCGCCATGGGCCCGCATCACCAATACCCCGACGGCCTGGCGCTCTATCTCGGCACCATGTTCGTGCCGTCGAAGGATCGCGGCGAGAAGGGCAAGGGGTTTACCCACAAGGTCGGCGACATCGTCACCATCTCGTCGGAGAAGTTCGGCGCGCTGGTCAACCGGGTGCGGTTGTCGCCGGACTGCCCGCACTGGACCTACGGCGCCAGCCATCTGATGCGCGATCTTGCCAGGGCCGGCCTCCTCTAGCTCCTCGCGTTGCCGGAGGCGGTCAACCACCGCTCCGGCGACCCTCGGGGCCGGTATCGCCTGCCGCGAAAAATCATTCGAACTGATGCAATCTGATGGGTCTCCTGATGGCGCCCCGTCAGGCGCTGACTACGACTGACAGGCGGAGGCTTGCCATTTGTCGAAAAAGAGGATGCTCTGATCATCCAACACGGCGTTGGCGAGGAGGACGCGATCTTGCCCGATCAAAGGGCGGTTTCAAACTGATCAATTTCAAACGGGAGGAAATCAAATGCTGACACGGCTAAGAGTGGTTCTATACGGCCTGCTGGTCGCGCTGACGGTCATTCCGGCGGCGGCGCAGGCCAAGACGTTCTACTGGATTTCACATGGCGGCCCGGCCGATCCGGTCTGGACCTACTTCCTTGCCGGCGCCAAGCAATGGGCCAAGGACACCGGCAACACCGTCAACACCTCGTTCCACAATGGCGACGTCGCCTCGCAGCAGGAGGCGGTGCGGGCCGCGATCTCGGCCAAGGCCGACGGGATCACCACCACCAGCCCCGATCCGGGCAGCCTTGTCGAGATCGTCAAGGAAGCCCGCGCGGCCAACATCCCGATCATCAACTTCAACACGCCCGATCCCAAGGCCAATTTCAACGCCTATGTCGGCGGCGACAACGTAACCTTCGGCAGGCACTGGGCGCAGTATCTGGTCGACAAGGGTCTGGTGAAGAAGGGCGACTTCGTCTGGATGCCGGTCGAGATTCCCGGCGCCACCTACGGCGTCCAGGAGGAGGAAGGCATCAAGAGCGTGTTCGAGCCGCTCGGCATCACCTATGAGGTGACCGAGGCGACGCTCGACCAGGCCGAAGTGATCAATCGCATGGTCGACTATCTCACCGCCAACAAGGCCAAGGTGAAGGCGATCATCGGCCTTGGCGACCTCGTCACCGGCTCGATCAAACGCGTGTTCGACCAGGTCGGCGTCAAGCCGGGCGAAATTCCGGTCGTCGGCTGGGGCAACTCGCTCGACACCACGCAGGAAGTGCTGAACGGCTATGTCAATGCCGGCCAGTGGCAGGACCCGCAGGCGACCAGCTATGTCGCGCTGTCGCTCGCCAACATGGCCGCGAGCGGCATTCCCCCGGGCTTCAACGTCATCACCGGCGCGCTCTATGAGAAAGACACCGCCGGGGTCTACGACAAGATCCTGTCCGGCAAATAGTCCCTGATCTCCAGCGCCGCACGTCACCGGCGTGCGGCGCCCTGCCCTTTTGCCGGTATCGAGCCGTTCGACGCGGCCCGACAGTCCGGCCCATTCCAACCAGTCGCGGGTTACACGTGGAAAATCGTTCGCTTGTCCAAGGTCTGATCGCGCGGCCGGAATTCGGCCCCTTCGTGCTGCTCGTCGTCGAGATCGCCGTCTTCTGGGGCTTCAACCACGACTTCCTGTCACCGCAGAATATCTCCAACACGCTGGCTTTCACCGTCGAGCTCGGACTGATCGCGCTGGCCATGACGTTGCTGATGACGTCGGGCGAATTCGACCTTTCCGTCGGCTCGCTGTTCGGCTTCTCGCCGGTGCTGATGTGGACGCTGTTCAACAGCGGTCTCACCTCGCTGGAGATCGGCTTCGTCGTCGCGCTGCTGGTCGCCGCCTTCATCGGGCTGGTCAATGGCTGGTTCGTCACGCAGCTCAAGATCCCGTCCTTCCTGGTCACGCTCGGCATGCTGCTGGTGGTGCGGGGCACCGCGCTGTTCGTCACCGACGGTTTTCCGCAGCGTACCTGGAGCGCCGAGGGCAGTTGGCTGGCGGAAGCGCTGGTCGGCGATTTCTTCATCGGCCCGTTCCGCATCTACATGTCGCTCTTCTGGTTCATCGCCGCGGCCATCGCGCTGGGCTACGTGCTGACGCAAAGCCGCACCGGCAACTGGATCCAGGCGGCCGGCGGCAACCCGAACGCTGCAAGGGCGCGCGGCGTCAACGTCAACGGCGTCAAGATCGGCCTGTTCGTGCTGTCCTCGGTCATGGCCTCGCTTGCCGGCGTCATATCCTCGCTGCGCACCTCGGCCGCCAACCCCAATAGCGGCACCGGCTACGAGCTCGAGGTCATCGCCATGGTGGTGATCGGCGGCACGGCGCTGACGGGCGGGCGCGGCACGATCATCGGCACCGTGCTCGGCATCCTGATCCTGCGCGTCATGCGCAACGGCATCGTGCTGATCGGCGTGCCGGGCCTTGCCTACAACATCTTCATCGGCGCGATCATCCTTGGCATGATGGCGCTTCATTCATGGCTGGAACGCCGGCATCAGGCAGGGACGTGAACCATGGCCGAGCCACTGATCCGCATGCAGAACATCCGCAAGTCCTACGGGCGCGTGCAGGCGCTGGTGGACGCCAATTTCCACGTCAACGAGCGCGAGATCGTCGGCCTGCTCGGCGACAACGGCGCCGGCAAGTCGACGCTGATCAAGGTGCTGTCGGGCGCGGTGCCGCTGACCAGCGGCGACATCTTCATCCGCGGCAAGAAGGTGAACCTGCGCAGCACCAGCGACGCCATCGCCAACGGCATAGAGACCATCTACCAGGACTCGGCGCTGGTCACCCAACTGTCGATCGCCCGCAATTTGTTTCTGGGACGTGAGCCGATCAAGCCGCCGCGCTTCCTCAACCGCATGGACCAGGAGGCGATGAACACGGTCGCGCGCGACCTGCTCAAGCAGGTCGGCATTTCCAAGAACATCCCGCCGACCACGCCGATCGGCTCGCTCTCCGGCGGCGAGCGCCAGGCGGTGGCGATCGCGCGCGCCATGCATTTCGACAGCGACCTCATCATCCTCGACGAACCGACCAACAATCTCGGCGTCGCCGAAACCCAGGGCGTGCTGAGCTTCGTGCGCAGCGCGCGCGATTCCGGCCATTCCTGCATCTTCATCGCGCACAACATCCACCATGTCTTCCAGGTGGTGGACCGCATCGTCGTCATGCGGCGCGGCAAGGTGGTGGCCGGGGACATCGACCCCAAGACGACCAGCGTGGCGGAGGTAGAACGCATCATCACCGGCATGTCGGACAAGGAAATCCGCGACGCCATCGCCGATGGCAAGGCGCCGCATTGAGGATGGACGCAAACCGTCCTGGCGAAGCAGCAGAGTGGGCATCCGGACGATGGGAGCGCTCAGGCCGCATCGCCCGCCTGGCGTGCCACCGCATCGGCGCATAGGTTGCGGCATGAAAGCCACCGTCTCCGACATCGCCAGGAGCTGCAAACTGTCGACCGCGACAGTCGACAGGGTGCTCAATAACCGCAAGGGGGTCAGCGCGGCCAACCGGCAGCGCGTCATGGAGGCCGCCAAGCAGCTCGGCTATTTGCCGGTCGCCGACCAGGTAACGCTCCCGTCCCGGCCGGCCAATCTGGAATTCTTCCTGCCGATCGGCAGCAACGCCTTCATGCAGGATCTGGCCAGGCATATCGAGGACTATGCCTCGCGCCTGCCGCTCGTTGCCTCCTGCCGGATCCACAACCTCGCCGGAATCTCGCCGAACGCCTTGCAGGCCGCCCTCGAAAACCTGTCGCTGAGAGCCAACGGCGTCGGCGTCATCGCCGTCGATCATCCCAGGACGCGCAACATCCTGCGCGACATCGTCGAGGCCGGCATCCGCCTGGTGACGCTGGTGTCCGATATTCCGGCGGCACCCCGCTCGGCCTATGTCGGCATCGACAACCGGGTGGCCGGACGGACCGCCGCACTCCTGATGGGGCGCTTTCTCGGCGACCGCGAGGGCCAGCTGGCGATGGTGGTCGGCTCGCGCTCCTATCGCGGCCATGAGGAACGCGAGATGGGTTTCCGCTCCGTGCTCGGCGAGGAGTTCCCCAACCTCAGCGTCAGCAGCGCCGTCGAGATCAACGACGAGCCCGATGCCAGCTATGCCGAAACCATGAAGGCGCTGCGCAACGAGCCGGAACTGCTCGGCATCTATTGCATTGGAGCTGGACGCTCCGGCGTTGCCAAAGCCATCCGGGAGGCCAGGCCCAACCGCAAGCCGGTATTCATCTGTCACGACCTGACGAGGGAAACGCGCGGCTATCTCGTCGACGATCTAGCCGACGTCGTCATCGACCAGAATGCCAGGCTGATCGCCGAGCAATCGGTCATCCGCCTGCTTGGCTCGATCGCATCATCGGCGCCCTACCTGACGCGGAAGTTCATCGAGCCGCGGCTGATCTTCCGGGAAAATGTCCCGGTGCAGTGACGCGGGCCGCAAGGTCTTCCGGTCACGGTGTTCGCGAGCGATACGGCGAATCTGCACAGCTGCTATGCACGATTCACGATTGCCGAATCATTGGGCAACTCATAGCTTCTGGTCGTCGGCCATCTACTCCTCCCAGATGCGATGCCGGCGCTGAGTGGGGTGCACCTCCTCCCGCACCACATTCGAAATCGAGCCCGCTGCCACCTCCTCCCGGCAGCGGGCTTTTTTATCGCATGCCGGACATTTCCGGAACGGCAGGGAATTCTCGCAGGATCAAAAGGTACGGCAACCGGAAGCGTACGCGCTGTCCGGCGCCAATGAGCCTCGCCGATGGATCAGCCCGCGGCGGCTCCGCCCCTGAACGACTGGATCAACCCTTCCGCCATGCGCACCAATTGCGCGCTGGGGCCTTCGGTGCCAACGGTCTGCACGCTCACGCGCGCGCCCTCGCACAGCAGCGAAAGCGTATCGGCCAGAAGTTCGGCCTGGCCGATGCCGGCTCCCCGGCAGAGCGCCACCAGGCGCTCGCGCTGGGCTTCCTTGAGCTCCTTGATCACGCGCCTGGCCGGATGGTCGGGTTCAGTCAGCTCAACCGCGGCGTTAGCCATGTCGCAGCCCCGGCAATCGGCCGTCAGCATCTCGGCCGCCTTGCGAACCCAGGCATGCAGTTGCGCGAGCTTGTCGCCCGGATGCTCGGCCTCGAATGCGTCCCACATCGCGCCGGCCTTGGATGCGGTGGCGCGCAGGCATTCGATGATCAGATCGTCCTTGGATTCGAAATGACGGTAGAGCGTCATCTTGTTCGTGCCGGCAGCCTCGGTGATGGCGTCGACGCCGACGCCCTTGATGCCGTGCTTGTGGAACATGTCGCGCGCCGTTTCCAGGATCCGATCCCGGGGACGAGGGCGCTCCACGACGCCGTCTGTCATCATTGATCTCCTTTCGTTTCCAAAAATCCCTCGGCCACCTCTTGACTAGGGTGTTACCGGTCTGTAACTTCCAGCACGTTACTTACTGGTAACACCTATGGCGCCCGCCGTCAATAACAAGACCGTGATCTGGTCCGGCCAGATCGGGGCGGGCGAAAAATTGCATTTCATGCGGCTCCGGCCGGTGAAGAGATGAAAAACGGTTCGCGAGCATGGGCTGCGAATCGACAGACAAGGAGCCGGCCAATGCCACAGCGCCGCGATCTTACCATAGATGAAGCCGTCCGGGATCCGATGATCCGGCTGGTCATGAAAGCCGACGGGGTCGATCCGCGCGCTTTCGAAACAATGCTGCGCAGGCTTGCGGGCACGCAGCGCGGTGATGTGCCGTTGCTCCGTTCGTCGGAAGAGTTCGGGCGCGGCCAGAAGCTGTCCAGGGTTGCCACTGCGTTCGGCAGGGCAAGAGCAGCCGGAGAGGCGTGCGTGTCGTGGTAAACTTCTTCATTCACCGCCCGATCTTCGCCTCGGCGATCGCCATCATCATGGTGCTCGCCGGGACGATTTGTTATTTCCTGCTGCCCGTCTCGCAGTTTCCCGACATCACACCGCCGCAGGTCGTGGTCAGCGCCCACTATCCGGGAGCCAGCGCGCAGGTGGTCGCCGACACGGTGACGACGCCGCTGGAGCAGCAGATCAACGGCGTGCAAGGCATGACCTACATGTCGTCGACCAGCTCCAACGACGGCTCCTCGACGATCACCATCACCTTCGATGTCGGCTATTCCCTGAGCACCGCCGCCGTCGACGTCCAGAACCGGGTCTCGCAGGCTGCCTCGTCGCTGCCGGCGATCGTCAACCAGGGCGGCGTGACGATCAAGAAGCAGAATCCGAACTTTGTCCTCATCGTCAATCTCACCTCCCCCGACGGCTCCGTCGATCCGGTGGCGCTGTCGAACCTTGCCTATCTGCAAGTGGTGGACCCGCTGAAGCGGCTGCCCGGTGTCGGCGACGTGCAGATCTTCGGCGAGCGGCGCTATTCGATGCGCGTCTGGCTCGATCCGGACAAGCTCGCCAATCTCGGCATCACCGCCGTCGACGTCCAGAACGCCATTGCCGAGCAAAACGTCCAGGTGGCCGCCGGCAAGATCGGCCAGTCTCCGGCACCTGCCGGCACGGCTTTCGAGATGCAGGTCAATGCCGTCGGCCGGTTGAGCGATCCCAAGGAGTTCGGCGACATCGTGGTGCGCGCCAACACCACCAGCGGCTCGCTGGTGCGGCTGCGCGACGTCGCCCGCATCGAGCTCGGCGCCCTGCAATATTCGTCGTCGGCCTTCTTCGGCAAGGACCCGACCGTGGTGCTCGCCGTCTACCAGATGCCCGGTTCCAACGCGCTCGATCTGCAGCAGCGCGTGAAGGACAAGATGCAGGAGCTGTCCGCCCGCTTTCCCAAGGGCGTCAGCTATGCCATGCACTACGACACGACGCGCTTCGTCTCGGCCTCCATGCATGACGTGCTGATCACGCTTGGCGAGGCTCTGGTTCTCGTCGTCGCCGTGGTGTTCGTCTTCCTGCAAAGCTGGCGCACCACAATCATTCCGACGATCGCCATTCCGGTGTCGCTGGTGGCGACGCTCGTCGTCATGGAGATGATGGGCTTCTCGCTCAACATGCTCTCCCTGCTCGGCATGGTGCTGGCGATCGGCCTCGTCGTCGACGATGCCATCGTGGTGGTTGAGAATGTCGAACGACAGCTCGAGGCCGGGCTGAAACCGTTGGCCGCGACGAAAGCCGCAATGGCCGAGGTCACCGGTCCGATCATCGCGACCACAGCCGTGCTGATGGCCGTCTTCGTGCCGGTCGCCTTCATCCCCGGCGTTTCGGGACGGCTCTACAACCAGTTCGCGCTGACGGTGGCGATCTCGGTCGGCATTTCCGCCTTCAATTCGCTGACGCTGAGCCCGGCACTGAGCGCTGCCTTCCTGCGTCATCGCCATGGCGAACAGTTCGTGCTGTTCCGCTGGTTCAATTCGGGCTTCGACAGGCTGTCGCATGCCTATGCCAATGGCGTGCGCGTCCTCATCCGTTTGCGCTGGATCATGCTCGGCCTGTTCGCGGCCGGGCTGGTCGCCACCTATTTCGTCTGGGCGAAGCTTCCCTCGACCTTCCTTCCGGTCGAGGACCAGGGCTATTTCTTCGTCGTCATCCAGTTGCCCGACGGCGCTTCGCTGGAGCGTACCGACTCGGTGGCGCAGAAGGCGCGCGACATCCTGCAGGCGACGCCCGGCGTCGACATCGTCGGCTCGATCAGCGGACTGAACTTCCTGACCAGCGCGGCGCAGTCGAATTCCGCGGTCGAATTCGCCATCCTGAAACCGTGGGAGGAGCGCGGTCCCGACCAGAGCGCCTCCAAGCTCGTCGCCGACGTACGCGGCAAGCTGATGCAGATCCCGGAGGCGTTCGCGCTCTCCTTCGATCCGCCATCGATCCCGGGCATCGGCACCACCGGCGGCTTCGAATTCGTCGTCGAGGACCTCACCGGTCGTGGCAGCACCGCCCTCAACGATGCGACGCAAGCCGTGATCGCCGAGGCGCGCAAGCAGCCGGAAATCAACCCGCAGCAGCTTTTCTCCCCATTCTCGACCTCGACGCCGCAGTTCAACTACGACCTCGACCGCGCCAAGGCGAAGCTGCTTGGGCTCAACCTGCCTGACGTCTTCAACACGCTGCAGATCTATCTCGGCTCGCTCTACGTCAACGACTTCAACCTGTTCGGCCGCACCTTCCGGGTGACCATCCAGGCCGACAAGGATGCACGCGCGGGTGCGGCCGACATTTCGCGGCTCTATGTGCGCAATGCCTCCGGCGGCATGGTGCCGCTCAGCACGCTGGGCAAGCTGGTGCCGTTCGTCGGCCCGGAAACGGTGCCGCACTACAACAACAACGCCTCGGCCTCGATCAATGGCGGCGCTGCGCCCGGCTATTCGTCCGGCCAGGCGGTCGCCGCCATGGAACGGGCCGCCGCCACGGCTCTGCCAAGGGATTTCGGCTTCGAATGGACCGGCATCACTTTCCAGGAGCTCAAGGCGGGATCGATCGCGTCGGTCGTCTTCGGCCTCGCCATCGTCTTCGTCTTCCTGATCCTGGCGGCGCAATATGAGAGCTGGGCGATGCCGTTCATGGTGCTGCTGGCAGTGCCGCTCGCCCTGTTCGGCGCATTCGTGGTGCTGTGGGTGCGCGGCATGCAGATCGACGTCTACTCGCAGATCGGCTTCGTCATGCTGATCGGCCTGGCGGCCAAGAACGCCATCCTGATCGTCGAGTTCGCCCGGCGACGGCGCGAAGAAGGCCTCAGCATCGTCGAAGCGGCGATGGAAGCGGCACGGCTGAGGCTGCGGCCGATCCTGATGACGGCCTTCGCCTTCATCCTGGGCGTGCTGCCGCTGATGTTCGCGACCGGCGCCGGTGCCGCCAGCCGTCAATCGATCGGCACGACCGTCTTCGGCGGCATGGTGGCAGCGACCATCCTGTCGCTGGTGTTCGTGCCGGTCTTCTATGCGGTCATCGAACAGCTGCGCGAACGGCGCGGCGACGACGAGCCCGCTTCCCTGCATTCCGAACCAACTGCCGAACCCGCCTTGCCGCCCATGGCGCAAGCGGCCGAATAAGATTGGAGACTGAACATGCGTAAATGGAAAATCGCTTTGGGCGCGGCTGTCGCGCTGGGCGCAATCTCGGTGGCGAGCGTTCACCTGCTCGATATGGGCAGCCTCAGCCTCAATGCCGGCACGGCCGGAGCGGCGACCCCCGCTCCCGCGGCATTCGTCATGCCGGTGCCGGTGACCAGCGTGGTGAAGAAGACGATCCCGATCTATCTCGACTATGCCGCCCGCACCGAACCGATCCGCAGCGTCACGCTGCAGGCCAGAGTGCCGGGTTACCTGGAAGAGCAGGTCGCCGAAGACGGTGCCGACGTCAAGAAGGGCGACCTCCTCTACAAGATCGCGCCGCAGGATTTCCAGGCGGCGCTCGACCAGGCGAAAGCGCAGGTGCAGCGCGACACCGCGACGCTCGACTATGCCCGCTCCAATCTCGGCCGCGGCACCGAGCTCGCCAAGAGCGGCTACCTGGCCAAGGACAGCTTCGACCAGCGCACCAGCACTCTGCGCGAGGCGCAGGCGTCGCTGGCGCTCAACCAGGCGGCGGTCCGCACGGCCGAGCTCAATCTGAGCTATTCGGAGATCCGCGCTCCCTTCGCCGGCCGCATCGGCCGTAACCAGGCCTCGATCGGCACGCTGGTCAGTGTCGCCGGCACGGTGCTCAACACGCTGGTGCAGCTCGACCCGATCTATGTAACCTTCAATCCGAGCGAGAGCGATCTGGCGCAGATCGAGGAAGCTCGCGCCGCCGGCCCGATCGAGGTCGAGGTGCTGCTCCCGGGCGAGACCGAAGCCCATCAGAAGGGTGAACTCACCTTCATCGACAACACGATCGACCATTCGACCGGCACCATCACCGCGCGCGCCACCATCGGCAACGCCAAGTTCGCGCTGCTGCCTGGCCAATATGTCCGCGTACGGCTGCACGTCAAACAGCAGCCCGATGCGCTGATGGTGCCGCAGGTCGCACTGGGTTCGAGCCAACTCGGCAAATATCTCTACGTCGTCGGCAAGGGCAATACGGTCGACCAGCGGCTGGTTTCGACCGGGCCGACCAGCGGCGACCTGGTGGCCATCCTGAGCGGCGTCGCGGAAGGCGACCAGGTGATAACAGGCAATCTGCAGAAGATCGGTCCTGGAATGCCGATTTCGCCACTGCCACAGAAACCGGCCACCTGACTCCCCCGCAGGCCCGGTTTCAGCGCGGCGCCCCGGCCTTCCCACAGGTCGCGGGCGCCGCTTTTGCGAGCAGTTCCGCCCGACCAGTACCGGCGATGTGAAAAAAGCCGCAAAAGCTCTTGTTAGATTGTCGACAATCTGCTTGTCTTGCCCTTGTTTCGTCGGGAGTGGCCGGATGGCAAGGGCGGACTTCAGTCCAATCGCGGATACGACGCGACGCGCGGAGATCGTGGCGCTGCTGCGACGGGCAATCCTGACCGGCCAGTTGGAGCCGGGCCAGAAGCTCAACGAGCTGCGGATTTCCGAGCAGATGCGCGTCAGCCGCGCGCCTTTGCGCGAAGCGATGCGCGAGCTGGTGCAGGAAGGCATCCTGACCAGCATTCCCTATGCCGGCACCTTCGTCATCAATGTCACCGCCAAGGACATCGACGACGTCTACTCGCTCAACAAGGTGCTCGACGAATTCGCCATCGAGCGGACATGGGAGCTGCGCGACCGGCGCTTTTTCGATGAGCTCGACCGGCGCCATGAGGCGGTGAAGCAGGCGACGCGCGACCGCGACACCACAAGGCAGATCGAAACCGCACTGCAACTGCATGGCCTGATTCACGAATGGGCCGACAATTCCGTTCTTTTGGAAATATGGCAGCGGCTGACCAGCCGGTTGCAGATGTATTTCGCCCTGCACCAGCAGGCACGCGACGAAGCCGTGCCCGCCGAGGACGTTCACGAGACCTACGTGCGGCTGCTCAAGGGCGACGACATGCGCGCTGCCCAGCGCCACGCCCGCGAGCATATAGACCACGACTTCGAAGAGCTTCTTGCCTACGCGCGCGCCCTCGAACGGCGCCCGTCGAAAGGCGCCTGATCCTTCCCCGGCGGATAACGGACATCAACGTGCAGATCGCAACCATCAAAGCCTACCATGTCGTGCAGCCCTTCGTGGACGGGCCCTACCGCATGTCCAAGGGGCGCGTCGCCGACGCCTTCGACGCGGTGATCGTCGCCATCTCCTCGGACGATGGCATCACCGGTTGGGGCGAGATGGCGCCGCTCGGCAATTTCTATTCGGCCGCCTTCCCGGCGGGCGCCCGTGCCGGCGTTATGGAGATCGCCCCGCACCTCATCGGCCAGGAGCCACGCGGCCTCGCCAGCATCGGCCGGCTGATGGACACCGTCTTCAAGGGCCATCCCTACATCAAGTCGGCGCTCGACATGGCCTGTTGGGATCTCGCCGCGCGCGCCGCCGACGTGCCGCTGGTGACGATGCTGGGCGGTAAGGAGAGCGATACGGCCGAGCTCTACAAGGTCGTCACCCATGGCAGCGTCGATGCCATGGCCGCGCTTGCGAAGCGCATCGTCAAGGATGGCTTCCAACGGCTGCAGGTCAAGGTCGGCGGCAACGTCCGCGACGACATCGAACGCGTCACGGCGGTCGCCGCCTCAGTGCCGAAAGACACTGTCATCTTCTGCGACGCCAATGCCGGCTGGACGCCCTACCAGGCGCGCCAGTTCGCCGATGCGACGCGCTCGATTGATTACACATTCGAGCAACCCTGCACGACGATCGAGGAAACCATGTCGGTGCGCCGCATGCTCGACAAGCCGATGGTGCTCGACGAATCCGTCACCTCGCTCGAGGACATGCTGGAAATCCATCGCCGGGGCGCGGCCGACGGGCTGACGCTGAAGATCTCGCGGCTCGGCGGCGTCACCAGGACCCGGCTGATCCGCGATGTCGCCGTAGACCTCGGCTTCATGATCACCGTCGAGGACACTGGCGGCGCCGAGATCGACACTGCGGCCATGGCGCATCTGTCGCTGTCGACGCCGCTGGAGCGCCGCCTGCACGCCATCGCCTTCCACGAATGGGTGACGGTGCGCACGGCGTCGAACAAGCCGCCGGTCACCGGCAGCCGCATGGGCGTTCCGGATGGTCCGGGCCTCGGCATCGACGTCCTCCCGGATCTTCTCGGCAAGCCCTTCTTCGAGGTCGGCCGGTGAAAATCCGCGGCATCAAGGCGACGCCGATCAACCTCAGGCTGGAGGCGCCTTATGCCTGGGTGTTCGGTGAACTCGACGGCTTCTCGCCGACCATTGTCGAAGTGGAGACCGAAGATGGCCTGATCGGCCTCGGCGAAGCACCGACACCGGCAGCAGCCGCGATCATCAACGACATCCTGGCACCGCGGCTCGTGGGCCGCGACGCCTTTGACATCGCCGGCGCCGAGCATGTCTGCCTCCCCTACTGGACCGGCGTGCAGTCGATCAACGACCGCACCCGCATCATGGCCTTCGGCGCGATCGACATGGCGCTCTGGGACCTGCGCGGCAAGGCGTGGAACCAGCCGCTCTACCAATTGCTCGGCGGGGCCGTGCGCAAGGACATCCCATTCACCGACTATTTCTCGCTGCGCGGCGACGGGCCAAGGGTGAAAGGCGAGACGACGCCGGAGGAGGTCGCCGACTATTGCGTCGAGCTTCATGAGACGCACGGAACGACCTTCTTCGAAGGGAAGTTCTCGACGCAGGCTCCAAAAATCTCGCTGAAGATGATCGAATTGATCCGCAGGAAGCTCGGCGACGATGCGATGATCCGCATCGATTCCAACCAGGCCTATTCGCTCAGCACCGCCCGGCGACTGGCGCGGCCGCTGGAAGAGCTTGGCGTGCGCAATTGGGAGGATCCGGTGGCGACGATCGAGGAGATGCGCGAACTCAGGCGCCATTGCTCGATCCCGTTCTCGACCCACAACATCGACATCGCCCGCGCCATGGACCTCAAGGTGCCCGACGCCTTCGTCGGCAATCCGACGGCGCATGGCGGCATCGGCCGCATGCTGCGCTTCGTCGGCGCCTGCGAGCACGCCGGCATCGATTTCTGGTGCTACAGCGGCGACAGCGGCATCGGCAGCGCCGCCTACCTGCATCTGTGCGCGGCACTCGGCTGGATACGGGAGCCGAACCAGTCGCTGTTTCGCATGCAACCGACGGACATAACCGAAGAGGGACCGTTTTGCCCGAGGAACAATGTCGTGCGCGTCCCGGAGGGGGCCGGTCTCGGCATCACATTGTCGCGAGAACGGCTCGCTGCCTGCCATCGCGACCTCGCCGAGAACGGCCCCTGCGACAAATATCACGATCCGGCAAAGCCCGGAACTTACCGTCGTTTGCCGCTGAACTAGATGAGGGCGGCCGGCCAAAACAGAAGAAGCCAGCCGCCGCGATCCCGATCGGAAAGGGTGGCCACGGACCAGAGGAAGCAGTGCAGCCCAGAAACCGGCACGTCCACGCCAAGGACTGGATGGACCGGACAAAACCGCGTGCTACAGTCCCGGTCTACAGGCCTCTGGCGACCGGAAACGGTGTAGTCGCGAATTTTCGTCAACCATAAGAAACAGGGGAAAGGGTCAAACCCATGAGCAAGAATTATCGCATTCTCGATCTCATCCGGCGCAATCGCTCGCCGCTCGAAAATCATCTCATCGACGGTCTCGTCGACGGCCGTGTCAGCCGCCGCGACTTCATCCGCCATGGCAGCCTGCTCGGCCTGTCTCTGCCGCTGCTGGGCGGCATCACCACGGCCGCGGGCCTCGGTGCCATGCCGTCGCTCGCCCGGGCGCAAGGCGCGCCAGGCGCCACGATCCGCGTCGCAAGCAGCGTGCCGGCGGCGACGATCGACCCTGTCACGATCGCCGATGCCGGCGGCCTGCTGATCATGCAGCAAGTCGCGGAGTTCCTCTGCGTCGACGGTCCCGATCTCGTGCTCAAGCCGGCGCTGGCTGAAAGCTGGAAGCCGAACGACAACGGCTCGGTGTGGACTTTCAAGCTGCGTAAGGGCGTGAAGTTCCATAGCGGCGGCGAAATGAAGGCCGACGACGTGGTGGCCAGCATCGACCGGCTCGCCGACCCGGCCAACTCATCCAACGCACTGTCGGTGTTCACCGGCATCCTGTCGAAGGGCGCCAGCAAGAAGGTCGACGACTACACGGTGGAATTCCACCTCGACGCCCCGAACGGCAACTTTCCCTACCTGGTGTCATCGGACAATTACAACGCCGTCATCGTGCCGGCGAGCTATAAGGGCGACTACGAAAAGAGCTTCGACGGCACCGGGCCCTTCAAGATCGACAAATACACGCCGAAGGTCGGCGCTTCCTTCGTCCGCAATGAGGACTATTGGGGCGAGAAGGCGCTGCCGGAACGCACCGAATTCACCTTCTTTGCCGACATGCAGCCAATGATCCTGGCGCTTCAAGGCGGGCAGGTCGACATCATCAACCAGATGCCTGTCCTGTCTGGCGTGGCGCTGCTCAACGATCCCAACATCGACATCATCAGCCTGAAATCGTCGGCGCACCAGCAACTGCACCTGCGCTGTGACGACGGGCCGATGAAGGATGCGCGCGTGCGCCGCGCCATCGCGCTCAGCCTGGACCGCGACAAGCTGGTCGCGGGCCTGATGAAGGGGCGCGCCGTGGCTGGCAACGACAGCCCGTTCGCCCCGGTCTATCCCTCGACCGATGCGAGCGTGCCGCAGCGCAAGCAGGACATCGCGCAGGCCAAGCAGCTCATGGAAGCGGCGGGGGCCGGCAAGGGCTTCAAGATGACGCTGACCACCGAACGCTATCTCGAAATCCCCGAATATGCCCAGCTCATCCAGAACTGGGTCAAGGAAATCGGCATCGAGCTCGAGCTCAACATCCTCGACCAGAGCGCCTATTACGGCGACGCCGTGTTCGGCAAATCGAACTGGCTGGACTCGGAAATGGGCATCACCGACTACGGCCACCGCGGCGTGCCGAACGTCTATCTTGCCGCCCCGCTGAAGAGCGAAGGCACATGGAACGCGGCGCACTTCAAGAACAAGGACTACGACGCGCTGGCGACCAGCTATATCGCGGCCCTCGATCTCGAAGCGCAGAAGGCGACGGCAGGCAAGATCCAGAAGCTTCTGCTCGAGGAGACGCCGGTCATCTTCGGCTATTTCTACGACTATCTGACGGCGACGGCGAAGGGCGTGGCCGGCGTGCAGCCGACCGCGATGTCGCAGCTGTTCCTGGAAAAGGCGTCGAAGGCCTGAGCGGAAGGGAAAGCCAATCCTATAACAGCCAGCTTCCTGACGGGAGCTGGCTACTCAGGGAGTGTTAGCCATTCTCTCCTTCCTTGTCCGGCGCGTCTCGCTTTCGCTCGTCACGCTGTTCCTGCTCAGCATCATGGTCTTCCTGGGCGGGCAGGTGCTGCCCGGCAATGTCGGGCGCGCCATATTGGGGCCGTTCGCCGACCAGCGCGCCGTCGATGCGCTCAACCATTCGCTCGGCGTCGACCGGCCACTGCTTGCCCAGTACTGGAGCTGGATTTCAAACTTCGTCCAGGGCGACATGGGCACGTCCTACATCTTCCGCTCGCCGGTCGCCCCCTTCGTCATCGATGCGCTGGGAAATTCGATGAAGCTGGCGGCGGTCGCCTTCGTGCTGGTGGTGCCGATCGGAATCCTTGGCGGCGTCGTCGCAGCCCTCAATCTCAACCGGCCGCTCGACCGCATCATCAGCCTTGGCGGCCTGTCGGTGACGGTGCTGCCGGAGTTCGTCACCGGCATCATCCTTATCCTGATCTTCGGCGTCTGGCTGCGCTGGCTGCCGATCTCGGCGGCATGGCCGCGTGATGCCGGGTTCTTCACGCAGCTTTACTACCTAATCCTGCCGGCGCTGCCGCTGTTCCTGGTGCTGTTCGGCTATATCGCGCGCATGGCGCGCTCGGGCATGATCGAGGCGCTCGATTCCGACTATACGCGAACCGCGGTGCTCAAGGGCCTGCCTTGGCGCACGGTGATCTGGCGCCATGTGATGCGCAATGCGCTGCTGCCGACCATCACCGTGATCGCCACCCAGACCGGCTATCTCATCGGCGGCCTCGTGGTGATCGAGACGCTGTTCCGCTACCAGGGTATCGGCTCGCTGATCTTCACCGCCGCGCGCGGCAAGGATTTCCCGATGCTGGAATCGGGCATCCTGACCATCGGCATCGTCTATGCCGTGGCCACCCTTGTGGCCGACTTCCTCTATTCCGTGCTCAATCCACGCGTCCGGCTGGGGTCAGAACAATGAGCGCCGTCCAGACCAGTCCCGCCAGGCAGGACGACACACGCCAGCGCAGCCAGCTGGCGGAGGTTTTGTCCTCGCTGCTTCGCTCCGGCACCTTCCTCGTCGGCATCACCATCGTGCTGTTCTGGGTCGCCTGCGCGCTGTTCGGCGAACATTTCGCGCCCTACGATCCGCTTGCCGACGACATCATCAACGCGCTGGCGCCGCCTTCGGCCGAACACTGGTTCGGCACCGACCAGATCGGCCGCGACGTATTCTCGCGCGTCATCGTCGGCTCGCGCGACATCCTGACCGTCGCGCCGCTGGCAACGTTGCTGGCGACGGTGGCCGGCACGGCGCTCGGGCTGCTCACCGGTTATTTCCGCGGCATCGTCGACGATGTCGTCAGCCGCATCCTGGAGGCCTTCATGGCAATCCCGGTGGTGATCGTGGCGCTGCTCGCCATCGTGGCGCTCGGCACGTCCAAGACCACTGTCATCGTCGTCATCGGGCTGAGCTTCGCGCCGATCATCGCGCGCACCGTGCGCTCGGCGGTGCTGGCCGAACGCGAGCTCGACTATGTCGCCGCCGCCCAGCTCAGGCATGAAAGCGCGCTGCATACGATGTTCGTCGAGATCCTGCCCAACGTCATTCCGCCGATCCTGGTCGAAACCACCGTGCGGCTGGGTTATGCCATTTTCGCGGTCGCGACGCTTTCCTTCATGGGCTTCGGCATCCAGCCGCCGTCGCCGGACTGGGGGCTCTCGATCTCCAGCAATTACGGCATGATCGGCGGCGGCTTCTGGTGGACCGTGCTGTTCGACGCGCTCGCCATCGCCTCACTGGTGATCGGCGTCAACCTGGCGGCCGACGGCGTGCATGGAGCGTTCAATGACTGAAGCCGCCAAGGCCTGGAAGGCGAAGGCCCAGAACGCTCTCGACCTCCACGACCTGTCGGTCGCCTATCGTGTTTCCGGCCGCAACCGGGCGGTGCTGCGCAATCTCAGCCTCACCATCGGCCGGGGCGAGGCCTATGGGCTGGTCGGCGAATCCGGCTGCGGCAAATCCACGGTCGCCCTTTCCGTCGTACGCTACCTCCCTAGAAACGGTTCGATATCAGGCGGCGCGATCTTCCTCGACGGCCAGGACGTCATGAAGCTCGATGCCGAGGCGCTCAGGCGGGCGCGGGCCGAAAGCGTCTCAATGGTCTATCAGGACCCCGGCAAGGCGCTGAACCCGTCGATCCGCATCGGTCGCCAGCTGACCGAGATCTTCGAGCTTGGCGGCAAAACGGGGCAGGCAGCCGAGGATCGCGCAATCGCCATGCTCAACCGGGTGCGGATCTCCGATCCGGTCAGCGTCATGCAACGCTATCCGCACCAGCTTTCCGGCGGCATGCAGCAGCGCGTGGCGATCGCCATGGCGCTGGCCAACGATCCCTCGATGCTGATCCTGGATGAGCCGACGACCGGCCTCGACGCGACGGTCGAGGCCGAGGTTCTCGACCTGATCGCGCAGCTGCGGCAAGAACTGTCGGCCTCGATCCTGTTCATCAGCCACAATCTCGCCGTCGTCTCCAAGATGTGCGACCGCGTCGGCGTGCTCTATGCCGGCATGCTGGTCGAGGAAGGACCGACGCAGGCCGTCTTCAACGATCCCCGCCACCCCTATACGGTGGCGCTGCTGCGCTGCCTGCCGCGCGGCGGCCAGCGCAAGGACCAGGGCCGCCTCGACACCATCCCGGGTTTTTTGCCCGGCATCGGGGCCGACATCAAGGGCTGCCCCTTCGCCGACCGCTGCGCTCTCGCTACCGACCGCTGCCGCAACGAGTTGCCGCCGCTCTACGAGCTGGGCGGCCGGCTGTCGCGCTGCCACTATCACGAGAAGGCGCAATCCCTGCCGCGCGCGACGCCCATCGACGCGCCCGCCGCCCCGAAAGCCGCGGCCGCGCCGGTATTGCGGGTCGCCGGGCTGAACAAGACCTTTGCCAGCCATGGCCATTCGCTGCGCGCGGTGAAGGACGTGTCGCTCGATCTCAGGCCGGGCGAAACGCTCGGGCTGGTCGGCGAATCCGGCAGCGGCAAGACTACTTTCGCCAGGCTGCTGCTCGGCCTCGTGCCGCCCGACGACGGCGGCAGCATCGAGCTCGAGGGCAAGGCGCTGGCGCCGCGGCTTGGGGACCGCAGCGAAGACCAGGTCAAGGCGATGCAGATCGTCTTCCAGAATCCGGACTCCGCACTCAACCGCTCGCATTCGATAAGGCATCTGATCGGCCGCGCGCTGAAGCGGCTGGCAGGCTTGAGCGGCAAGGCGCTGGAGGCGCGCCTCGACGACCTCGTCCGCTCGGTGCGGCTGACCGACCGGCATCTGGCCGTGAAGCCGCGCCAGCTGTCGGGAGGGCTGAAACAGCGCGTTGCCATAGCGCGCGCCTTCGCCGGCGATCCACGCATCGTCGTGTGCGACGAGCCGACCTCGGCACTCGACGTGTCGGTGCAGGCGGCGATCCTCAACCTGCTCGCCGATCTGCAAGCGAAGGAAGACGTCAGCTACATCTTCATCTCGCATGACCTTGGCGTGGTGCGCTACCTCTCCGACAAGATTGCCGTGCTCTATCTCGGGCGCATCATGGAGCTCGGACCGTCGGAAGAGGTTTTCTCCGGCCCGCATCACCCCTACACCGAAGCGCTGCTGTCGGCCGTGCCCAGGCTCGACCAGACCGAGGCGGCACGCATCCGTCTCGACGGCGAAATCCCCAGCGCCACCAACCCGCCCTCGGGGTGCGTGTTCCACACGCGCTGCCCGCGCAAGATCGGCCCGATCTGCGAACAGCAGGAACCGCCGCTGGCCGAGGCGCGCCCCGGACACTCGATCCGCTGCCATATTCCCTACGCGGAACTCGCCAGGCTGCAGAGGCCGGCAGCGGTCGATACCGAGCCGGCATAGCCGAACATACGGCCCCTGCCCTTCACAGACGGCCGGCCATGCTGAAGGACCGGTCGCCCTCGGCAAAGCCCTGCTCGCCGGCCCAATCCCTCGTCAGCGCCCGCAATCCCGCCAAGGCCACGTCGAGCACGTCCGACGACGCCGGATTGCTGGGATAGGCAAGATAGATCGGCCGCTGGAACACGGGCGTGTTCGCGACGCGTTTCATTTCGCCGCGCTCGATATGGCCGCTGACGGCGCTGAGCGGCAGATAGGCGGCGGCTTGCTGCGACAGCACGTGCTGCAACCCGATGAAGACCAGGCCGGCCGAAATGGCCGGCTTGACCATGCCGGCAAACGCCCGATCATGCTCGATGCGGAATTCGAGCCCCCAGTCCATCAGTATGTAGTTCTCGGTCCACGGCTTCGTCTGCGCGGCATGCTGGACAAGCACCACCTGATCGACGGCCAGCGTTTCGTAAACGATGCCGGGATGCGGCCGCGGCAGATAGAGGATGCAGATGTCGAGCAGGCCTTCGGCCAGTTGGTCGATCGCCAGATCGGGAAAACTGCCCTCGAGCCGCAACGCCACGTTCGGCCGCTCGGCGCGCATCCATTCGACCCATGGCGAGGTGATGGGCTCCCACAGATAGGCGGGCGCGGTCAGCCGCAGCAGTGTTTCGTAGCCATCGGGAACGGCGATGTCCTGCCTCGATTGCTCCCAGGTGCGGGTGATTGCGGACGCATGCGGCAGGAACTGGCGGCCGGCCGGCGTCAGCGTGATGCCATCGCGGTCGCGGACGAAAAGCCGTCGCCCCAACTGCTCCTCCAGCACCCTTATCCGCGCACTGACGGTGGACTGGGCAAGGTTCAGCCGATTGGCCGCGACGGTGAAGCTGCCATGCTCGGCAATCTCCAAGAAACTGCGCAGGTTTTCGGTGTCCATACCTTCGCTCCCACATCGAAAATTCCGATAGACCCTATCAAAAAATATCGCTTTCCGGTCGCGGTCAACGATGAACTAGATGGCCTGCCCCAAGACAAGCGAGGATTGCAGCCATGCCGAAGCATTTCGAGAGGATCGACATCGCCCGCCGGAATCTGACTGCAATCGAAAATTCCGCTGTCGACGAATTGCTGGCCGGCCGGCTCGACCGGCGCGATTTCCTGCGCCATGGCAGCGTTCTCGGCCTGTCGCTGCCGTTCCTGGGCAGCCTTGTCGCCGCTGCCGGCCTCGGCACGCAAAAGGCTCGCGCCGAAGGCAAGCCGGGCGGCACGGTGCGCGCCGGCGTGGCGACGCCAGGCGGCGCCATCGATCCCGTAACCTATTACGACAGCGGCAGCTACCAGCTGGTTTTCCAGACCGCCGAATTCCTCTGCATCACACAGCCGGACCTCACGCTGAAGCCGGTGCTGGCAGAGAGCTGGTCACCGAACGAAGACGGCAGCGTCTGGACGTTCAAGCTGCGCAAGGGCGTGAAATTCCACAATGGCGAGGATTTCAAGGCCGACGACGTCGTCGCGACCTTCGACCGGCTGGCCGACCCGGACGGGGCCTCGAACGCGCTTTCGGTGTTCAAGGGCCTGCTGTCGAAGGGCGGCACCCGCAAGGTCGACGACCACACCGTCGCCTTCCATCTCGACGTGCCGAACGGCAGCTTTCCCTATTCGGTGTCGATCGACAACTACAATGCCGTCATCCTGCCGGCGAGCTACATGGGCGATTACGAGAAGACCTTTGAAGGCACCGGCCCGTTCCGGCTGGAGACCTACACGCCGAAAGTCGGCGCGACCTTCATCCGCAACCCCGATTATTGGGGCGAGAAGGCGCTGCCCGACCGGCTCGAGTTCAAATTCTACGGCGATGTCCAGCCGCGCATCCTGGCGCTGCAGGCCGGCGAAGTGGACATTCTCGACGCCGTTCCGCTCGATGTCAGCCAGGTGGTGCTGAACAGCCCCGACATCACCGTGCTGCGCGTCGCCTCGACCGCGCACCGCCAGCTTCACATGCGCTGCGACATGGCGCCTTTCACCGACAAGCGCGTGCGCCAGGCGCTGGCGCTGTGCATCGACCGTTCCAAGCTGGTGGATGGGCTGTGCCGCGGGATGGCGGCGACCGGCAATGACAGCCCGTTTGCGCCGGCCTTTCCCGCAACCGATAAGTCGGTGCCGCAGCGCTCCCAGGACATCGCCAAGGCCAAGCAGCTTATGGAAGCCGCGGGCCTCGGCAGCGGCTTCGACATCACGCTGACGACGCTGCGCTATTCCGATATTCCCGGCTACGCGCAGTTGTTCCAGAACTTCGCCAAGGAGATCGGCGCGCGCGTCTCGCTCAACATCGAGGACCAGGACAAATATTACGGCAAGGCGGTGTTCGGTCAATCGGACTGGCTGGACAGCCCGCTCGGCATCACCGACTACGCCCATCGCAGCGTGCCGAACGTGTTCCTGAAAAGCCCTCTGGTCAGCGACGGTCCGTGGAACGCGGCGCATTTCAAGAGTCCGGCCTATGACGGCATGGTCACTTCCTATCTCAAGGCGCTCGACATCGACGCGCAGCGGGCGGCGGCGTCCGACATCCAGAAGCTGCTGCTTGACGAGACGCCTGTCATCTTCAGCTATTTCCCCGACCTCCTGGTGCCGGTGCGCAAGAATGTCAGCGGGCTACCGCCGATCGCCGCCGGCCTGCTGCTCGACCGGGTGTCGCTGGGATAGAGGCTGAATGGACAATTTCCGCTTTCGGGCGGCGAGGCTATCCGCCAGCGGGGCTGCGAAGGGCGATGGGGGGCCATCGTTCGAGCCGCCCGACTCAGGAGAAGCCCGCCGCCCGGAAACCCACTCCGATACGACGACTCAATCCCAGGTTCATCTCGCTTTGCGCCAACACTCGATGACAAAAGAAAAGAAACGGGAGACTACCATTCGCAAGCCTCATTTGCGCGGCCGCGGGCCGCATTTTCCCTTGCTCGACACAATCGTGCAGTATGAGTTCGAGCCCGGCTACGTCGCCTTCACCATGCCGACGCAGAAGCGGCTGCGCGTGCAGGTGGGATCGATGATCGTCGCCGACACGACCAGGGCGCTGGTGTTCTACGAATCCGATCACCTGCCGGTCTACTACTTCCCGATGAGTGACGTGCGCGAGGAATTCCTGCTGCCGAGCAGGACGGTGACGGAGGACCCATTCAAGGGCATCGCCACGCACTACTCGCTCAACACCGGCATCACCTTGGTCGAGGATGCCGCCTGGCGCTATCTCGACCCCGTCAAGGGTTGTCCGCCGATCGAGGACTATATGTCCTTCTACTGGCCCAAGATGACGCACTGGTATGAGGAGGACGAGGAGATCTTCGTCCACGCCCGCGACCCGTTCCGACGGGTCGACTGCCTGCCGTCCACACGGCGGGTGCAGGTGATCCTGGACGGCGAGCAGGTCGCCGATTCACGGCGCGGCGTGTTCCTGTTCGAGACCGGCCATCCGGTACGCCATTATCTGCCGATCTCCGACACGCGGCTCGATATGTTCGCGCCCAGCCGCTACATCTCGCGCTGCCCCTACAAGGGCATCTCCAACTACTATCACGTGACGACGGGCAAGAAGCGCCACGAGAACCTCGTCTGGTACTATCCCGAGCCGGTGCATGAGGCGGAGCGCATCAAGGGTTTGGTCTGCTTCCATCACGAACTGGTCGACAAGATCCTGGTCGACGGCGTCGAGATCCCGAAAGAAGCCACGGCCGCCTCCGACGGCTATTTCTAGCCGTGTCGCCATGCCCGCGCTGAAGGCTTGATCGGAACGCGGGACAGCGCATACCCTCCCCGAAGCAGGGAGGGCTATCGATGGATCTTTTCAAGCTGGACGGCGATGTCGCGCTGGTTACCGGTGCCGGCAGCGGCATCGGCCAGGCAATCGCGATCGGATTGGCGCAGGCCGGCGCCGACGTCGCCTGTTTCGGCCATGCATCGAAGGGCGGGCTGGAGGAGACCGCACAGCGTATCGCAGCGCTTGGCCGCAAGGCGCTGGTGCTGACGGGCACGGTGACGTCCGAGAGCGATCTCGCGGCTGCGACAGATCGCGTCGAGAGCGAACTCGGCGCCCTGACGATTGCCGTCAACAATGCCGGGATCGCCGGATCGGAGCCGGCCGAGACGATGGCCCTGGAGACGTGGCGGAAGGTGCACGAGGTCAATGTCGCCGGCGTGTTCCTGTCCTGCCAGGCCGAAGCGCGCAAGATGCTGGCGCGGCGCAAGGGCTCGATCGTCAACATCGCCTCGATGTCGGGCACCATCGTCAATCGCGGGTTGACGCAGGCGCATTACAATTCCTCGAAAGCCGCCGTCATCCACATGTCGAAGAGCCTCGCCATGGAGTGGGCCGACCGCGGCCTGCGCGTCAATGTGGTCAGCCCCGGCTACACGCTGACGCCGATGAACAAGCGCCCGGAGGTGGCGGAAGAGATCAAGATCTTCAAGCGCGACACGCCGATGGGCCGCATGGCGGCGCCCGAGGAAATGGTTGGGCCGACCGTGTTCCTGGCCAGCCGCGCGTCGAGCTTCGTCACCGGCCTCGACCTGATCGTCGATGGCGGCTATGTCTGCTGGTAAGGTGGCTCGGCCGGTGGGTGGGGTGCGACCTCGCCTGCGGTCCGAATATTTATCCAGCAAGCCTTAGTCGTTGCGCGCGATGAACGTTGGTATATATAATTTCATCCCATGAAACCGTCCCGGCGATGGGGCTTGCCGGGCCGATAGCCGAGGTCAGGGGACCCTGATGGCCCGCATTTTGCAGGGCGCCATAAGGCTGGCAATCGACCCGCAGGCGATCGCTGTCGCAGCGATCCGTCGGCAGCTATGACGCCGACCCTCTCAGCACCGTTTCCGCAAATCAAAAACTCTGCACAATCCCGCCTGCGCCGGTTTTGGCCGCGCGATGGCGGAAACGGCCTTGCGCAAGGGCAGGTCTTTCCAACACAATCAAGAAAAAACCCAACAAGGGCAGAAAGACGCAAGAAGGGAACGAACGATAACCGTCACAGCTTGAAGGAGAACAAGCATGTCATTTCGGAGCAGAGTTTCTAAACTGTCCATGGGCGCCGCCGCGCTCGCGGCACTAAGCCTGCCAACGCTTTCCGTCCACGCCGCAGCCCCTGAATCCAACGATCCCATCAAGATCGCGCTGTTCGACTGGACCAGCGTCAATCTCAACGCCAAGATTCTCGGCGGCATTCTCGAAAAACTCGGCTACACCGTCGAATATCCGACCGCCGATTACCTCTCCAGCCTGACCACCGGTCTCACCAATGGCGACCTCGATGTCGGCCTGGAATTCTGGGACACGACCGCCGGCGAGGCGATGAAGGCTTCCGATGCCACCGGCCAGACCGAGCGCCTCGGCAAACTCGGCCCCAAGGCCAAGGAAGAGTGGTGGTTCCCCGAATATATGAAGGAGAAATGCCCCGGCCTGCCCAATTGGGAAGCGCTGAAGGATGCGAAATGCGCCGAGGCCTTTTCGACGGCCGAGACGGCACCCAAGGGCCGTTATCTCGGCGGCCCCGTGACCTGGGAGGGTTTTGACGACGAGCGTGTCGAGGCACTCAAATTGCCGTTCACCGTCATCCACGCCGGCACCGACGCGGCGATGTTCGCGGAGCTGGATTCGGCCTATCAGCGCAAGGCGCCGATCATGCTGTGGATCTATTCGCCGCATTGGGCGCCGGCCAAATACAAGGGCGAATGGGTCGAATTCCCCGAATACACGCCCGAATGCTACAGCGATCCGAAATGGGGCACAAATCCCGATGCCAAGTATGATTGCGGCAAGCCGCATGGCGAGATCTGGAAATATGCCTGGAACGGCATGAAGGACAAATGGCCTGTCGCCTACAAGGTGGCCAAGGCCTACACGATCGACACCGACGAGCTCAACAAGATGAGCGGTGAGATCGACCTCGGCAGCAAGACGCCGGAGGACGTCGCCGCCGCCTGGATCGCCGCCCACGAAGCCGACTGGAAAGCCTGGGCACAGTGATCGCTCCGACTAGAGAATGAGACCCGGCCGTCGATCGGCCGGGCCTCAATCGTCGATATTCCAGAAGAACGCTTGAATGCCTGACAAGACTGAACAAGGACCGAACGCTGCGGGCGCGCCAAAGGATGCTCGCCCGATAAAGCTGGCTTGCCGCAATGTCTGGAAACTGTTCGGTTCGAACGCGGCCAGTTTCATCCGCGAGCGCGACGGCAGGGCCAGCATGTCGGATATCGCCGCTGCCGGACTGGTCGGGGCCGTACGCGGCGTCGATCTCGAAATCCGGCAGGGCGAGGTCTTCACGATCATGGGGCTTTCGGGGTCGGGCAAGTCGACCCTGGTGCGCTGCATGTCGCGGCTGGTCGAGCCGACGCACGGCAAGGTCGAGTTCGAGGGCAAGGACCTGCTCAAGATCTCCGATGCCGCGCTCATCGAACTCAGGCGCCACCGCATGGGCATGGTGTTCCAGAATTTCGCGCTGCTGCCGCATCTCAACGTGCTGGACAACATCGCCTTTCCGCTCAGCATCCAGGGGCAGGACCGTGCGACGCGCGAAGCACGCGCCCGCGACGTGATCGAGCTCGTCGGCCTGCGCGGGCGCGAGCATTTCTATCCGCGCGAGCTGTCCGGCGGCCAGCAGCAGCGTGTCGGCATCGCCCGCAGTCTAGCGACCAAGCCGGAGATCTGGTTCCTCGACGAGCCGTTCTCGGCGCTCGATCCGCTGATCCGCCGCGAGATGCAGGACGAGCTGATGCGGTTGCAGACCATGCTGCACAAGACCATCGTCTTCATCACTCATGATTTCGACGAGGCGATCCGCCTGGCCGACCGCATCGCCATCATGAAGGATGGCGAAGTCATCCAGATCGGCACGCCGGAGGAACTGGTGGTCGATCCGGCGACCGACTATGTCGCCGAGTTCACCCGCGACGTCGACCGCGCCAAGGTGATCTCGGCGAAGAGCCTGATGCGCGCCTGCGACGGCGCCGAGCATGGCGACACGGTGGCGCCGGAGGCCAAGATTGCCAGCTTCTCGGCCAGCATCGTCGCGGCCGGCAGACCGTTCGCGGTGGTCAACGGCAGCGGCAAGCCGATCGGCGAGGTGACGCCGCAAGCGGTGATCGACCTGCTCGCCGGCATCGAGCGGTCAGGAGCCGGTGCATGACAGTAACGGCAAGCGCCAGCGGGACGAGGCCGCGACCGGCGCAGACATGGCTGCTGGTCTGGGCCGCCGCGCTTGCGGTGGTGCTAATAGTGTTCCTACTCCAGGACAGTCTCCCCTGGGCCGTCAATTATCCGGCCGAGGCGATCGTGCCGGTCGCGGACTGGGTCAGCGCGCTGATGCGCTGGATCAAATCGAACCTGTCATGGCTGACGCGCTCGATCACGGCGGTGCTCGGCGTGCCGCTCGATTTCGCGCTCAACCTTCTGGCCAAGAATTTCAAGATCGGCCACGGCGCCGACGCCTATGTGCTGCCGCGCCTGTCCTGGATCGGCGTCTGCGCGGCGGCCTTTGTCGCCGGGCATGCCGCCGGCGGTCGCAGGCTCGGCATACTGGTGGGCGGCTGCTTCCTCTACGTCGCGCTGTTCGGCCAATGGACCAGTGCCATGCTGACCTTGGCGCTGATTTCCATCGCCGTGCCATTCTGCATCGCCACGGGATTGTTCGTCGGCATCTGGGCCTGGCGCAAGCCCTGGGCGGAAAGGCTGATCGTCTCCCCTGCCCTCGATCTGATGCAGACCATCCCGACCTTCGCGTATCTCATCCCGATGCTGCTCCTGTTCGGCAACAGCCCGGTTTCGGCGATGATCGCCACTGCCATCTTCGCCACGCCGCCGATGGTGCGGGCAACGATGCTCGGCCTGTCGCGGGTGCCGTCCGAGATCAACGATTTCAGCGAGATGGCCGGCTGCACGGCGCGGCAAAAACTGTGGCGCGTGCTGTTGCCGTCGGCGCGGCCGACGCTGATGGTCGGGGTCAACCAGGTGATCATGCTGGCGCTGAACATGGTGATCATCGCCTCGATGATCGGCGCCGGCGGGCTGGGCTATGACGTGTTGCTGGCGCTGCGTGCGCTGAAGGTCGGCGAAGCCATGGAAGCAGGGCTGGCCATCGTGGCGCTGGCCATCGCGCTCGACCGGCTGAGCCAGGCCATCGCCGCCAACCATGCAAAAGGTCACGTCCACCGGCAAGTCCTGCCCGCCTTCTGGCGGCGCTATCCCAACCTGACGCTGGCCGTCGCCATCCTGATCGTCACCACGCTTCTTGGCCTCTTCGTGCCTGCCTTCGCGGCGGTGCCGAAGGCGATCACCTTCACCACCGCGCCATTGTGGAAAGCGGCGGTGAATTGGGTGACGATCAATTTCTTCGACACGATCGAGGCGTTCCGCGTGGCGCTGATCCTCAACGTGCTGAACCCGGTGCGCGCCTTCTGCGAGGGCTTTCCGTGGCTAGGCGCGGTATTTTTACTCGGCCTTGCCGGCTATCAGCTTTCCGGCTTGCGCCTTGCCGCTCTGGTGGCAGCGCTGACCGCCTTCTGCGCCGTCACCGGGCTGTGGGAGAAGACCATGGCGACGGTCTATCTCTGCGGCATCTCGGCTTTCATCGCTTGCCTGATCGGTATTCCCATCGGCCTGATGGCCGCGCGCAGCGACCGCTTCGAGAAGACGGTCACGCCCGTCATCGATACGCTGCAGGTGCTGCCCTCCTTCTGCTTCATCATTCCGGTGGTGATGCTGTTCCGCGTCGGCGACGTCACCGCGATGATCGCAACGATAGCCTTCGCCGTGGTGCCGGCGATCCGCTACACCAATCACGGTATCAGGCAAGTGCCTCCGGCACTGATCGAGGCGGCCAAGGTTTCGGGCTGCACGCCGCGCCAGACTTTCTTTCGCGTGCAATTGCCGCTGGCGCTGCCCGAGATCATGCTGGGCGTCAACCAGACCATCCTGATGGCGTTGGCGATGATCATTATCTGCGCCATGGTCGGCACCCGTGATCTCGGCCAGGAGGTGTTCATCGCGCTGTCAAAGGCCGATTCCGGCCGCGGCATCGTGGCGGGCCTCGCCATCGCCTTCATCGGCATCGTCGCCGACCGGCTGTTCAATGCCTGGACGGCCAAGGCACGGGCGAGGCTGGGTTAAAGCTCAAGCCGCGAAACCATCAAGGGAGGAAGACATGACCAGCAGGATTGCCCGCTGCACCTGTGGCCAATTGCAGATCCGTTGTCCGCAACAGCCGGCCAAAATATCGCTTTGCCACTGCCTGGACTGCCAGCGGCGCACCGGCAGTCCGTTCGGGATAGCGGCTTTCTTCGATGCCGAGGCGATCGACATCGACGGCTCATCCCAGACATTCCGGCGCAATTCCGACAGCGGCTTTCCCGTCACTTTCCACTTCTGCGGAAACTGTGGCTCGACGGTGTTCTGGTATCCGTCGCGCAAACCGGAGGCGGTCGCTGTGGCGGTCGGCTGTTTCGGCGATCCGTCCTTCCCGGCGCCGACACAAGCCGTCTATGGCGAAAGCCGCCACGACTGGGTCGTGTCGCCGGCCTGATGGCAAGCTACTCCGCAGCGACGCCCTTCACTTCCAGATAGCTCTCCATCGAATCGTCCAGCGCCTGCAGCCACGGCGTATGGTGCAGCGGCGCCATGGTGCCGGTCATCAGCGAACGGTAGGAATGGTCGCGGAAGCTCATAATGTCTTCCACCTTGTGATGCTCCCATTCCATGAAAGTCTGGTTGACCGCCTCGACGTCGAAGCCGGGATAGTCGGTCTGGTCCATCAGTTCCTTGGTGTAGTCGCCCTGGAACCAGATCATCTGCTCGGCGTCTTCCAGCGTCTCCTCGCGCGCCCGCCATCTGGCGCCGTGCTCGGCCATCGCCTGCGCGGACGGCAGCTTGATGCGGCCCATGATGACGTCGCGCGCATACCAGGCCTGCGCATCGAACATGTTGAAGGTGTAGAACTGGTCCTGCATGCCGATGTAGAAAAGCTTCGGGTTCTTCTCCCAAACGACGCCTTCATAGAGGTCCAGCGGCCACATGCGGTTGGCGGTCTTGAGCTTCAGGTCGTCGGTGAGGAAGGGGAAAGAATGGAGATAGCCGGTGCACAGGATGATGGCGTCGACATCCTTGGTCGAGCCGTCCTTGAAATGCGCGGTCTTGCCGACGACCTTCTGCAGCAGCGGCACCTCTTTCCAGTTCTCAGGCCATTTGAAACCCATCGGCTTGGAGCGATAACTGGAGGTGATCGACTTCGCGCCGTATTTGTAGCATTGCGAGCCGATGTCCTCGGCCGAATAGGAGCGGCCGATGATCAGGATGTCCTTGCCCTTGAATTCCATCGCGTCGCGGAAATCGTGGCTGTGCAGGATGCGGCCGTTGAAGGTCGAGAACCCCTCGAAATAGGGAACGTTTGGCACCGAGAAATGCCCGGACGCAACGACGACATTGTCGAACTCTTCCGAATAGGTGACGTCGTTGGTGCGGTCATGCGCGGTGACGGTGAATTTCTTCGTCTGGTCCGAGAAGGTCACCATTCGCACCGGACTGTTGAAGCGCACCCATTTGCGCACGCCTGACTTTTCGACGCGGCCCTTGATGTAGTCCCACAGCACGGCGCGCGGGGGATAGGAGCCGATCGGCCGGCCGAAATGTTCCTCGAACGTGTAGTCGGCGAATTCCAGGCATTCCTTCGGCCCGTTCGACCACAGGTAGCGGTACATCGAGCCGTGCACCGGATCGCCATGTTCGTCGAGGCCGGTGCGCCATGTATAATTCCACAGGCCGCCCCAGTCGGACTGCTTTTCGAAGCAGACGATCTCGGGAATGTCTGCCCCTTTGTCGGCCGCCGACTTGAAGGCCCTGAGCTGTGCCAGGCCGGACGGTCCGGCCCCGATGACGGCAACGCGAGTGTTCATTTCCGGGCCTCCATTTTTTGATTTCCCCAGCGAAACAAATTTCACTGCCAGTGACAGTAATTGGCCCTTCGGCACTGTCAACAGCCATCTGCGGGAACGGCGTTTGCACAAAGCGAATTCCTGGCGAAGAACCCGCATTGGCCGAAATCGCAGGATTGGCGCATGCGACATAAGACGGCTTGCCGACGCGGCTGCGCTCATGTATCGCCACCGAACATGTTCACCTTGAGTGAAATAAATCCGCGAAGTCCGGGGGGCGACATGGCGAAAAACGCTTCAAATCCAAAGGCCGGTGCTGGAGCCGGCGGCGCAAAGGCAAAGCCGCTGCCAAAGGTCTCGGTGGACGGGAAGACCATCCGGGCGCCGCTGACCCAGAACCCGCACGCCATCCGCGACACGCGTGAAAAGGTGCTGGAAGTCGCGATCGGCCGCGAGGTGCGCGCGTTCCGCAAGAAGCTCGGCATCACCGTCGCCGATCTGGCGGTCGCCACCGACATTTCGCTGGGCATGCTGTCGAAGATCGAGAATGGCATCACCTCGCCGTCGCTGACCACCTTGCAGGCGCTGTCGCGGGCGCTGGGTGTTCCCGTCACCGCCTTCTTCCGCCGCTTCGAGGAGGAGCGCAGCGCCGTTTTCGTCAAGGCCGGCGAAGGCCTGGACGTCGAGCGCCGCGGCACGCGCGCCGGCCACCAGTACAATCTGCTTGGCCATATCGGCTCCAACACCAGCGGCGTCGTCGTCGAGCCCTACCTGATCACGCTGACCGAGGATTCGGACGTGTTCCCGACCTTCCAGCACGAGGGCATGGAGTTCCTCTACATGCTCGAGGGCGAGGTCGTTTACCGGCACGGCAGCAATCTCTATCCGATGAAGCCCGGCGACAGCCTGTTCTTCGACGCCGACGCCCCGCACGGGCCGGAACAGCTGACGAAACTGCCGATGCGCTATTTGTCGATCATCTGCTATCCGCAGAGCGCGGGGTGAGGCACTGTTTGCGCCGTCGTAGCGGCTGCTAATCTCCCCCCTTGTGGGGGAGATGTCCGGCAGGACAGAGGGGGCGTTGTCCCGCCGAATTATCAATCAATCGTAGCTGCGCCCTTGGTATCATTGGTGGTTTTTCGCCGTGGATGGGCAAGGCCGGCGCTCTACGGCGCCCCCCTCTGCCCTGCCGGGCATCTCCCCCTCTTGGGGGGAGATCGGCAGCTTGAGGGGCAGCGCCAGTACCGGCAATTCAGTCCGGCCCGAACCCGGGGCTCGTCGCACTCCCGTCATCCAGCTTCGACAGCCATTCGACCAGTGTCGGCCGGTAGCGGGTGAGCCCCTTGTAGGTGGCAAGCTCCTCGGGCAGGTCGCGGATGACGCGGTGCAGGCGGCGCGCCCATTTCGGTTGCGTCACCAGCTCGTCCATCTTGATCAGGTAGCAGCGGATCGGGAAGACGATGGCGTTGGAGCGCGGCAGGCGCCAGAAGCTCTGCAACTCTACGCGCAGATGCACCTTGTCGCCGACATTCTCCGGTGTGACCGTCGCCCGGTCCGGACCCCATTTGTGGTAATTCTCCGGGCTGGTGTCGAGGCGCGGATTGACGGTCATGGTCCAGTTCAAGCGACGCGCCGGCTTGCCCTGCTGGATGTTGGTGAGAAACTTCAGCGCCCTGACGAAAATCCCTTTCTCATGCGCCAGCGGCACCGGCGCGTGCCACTCGAAGAAGTTCATGCCGATGTCGAAGTCGAGCGACCAGTCGGCCTGGGTGGTGACCATGCCGGCATCCATCCAAAGATTGCCGTCGCGCTGGTCGAGGATGCAGAAATCGCCCTGGCTCTGGCGGGTGATGTATTCCATCGGTCCGTAAGGCAGCGTCGAGGTGTCGCCGAATGTGAAGGTGTCGTCGATGCCGAGCGGCCGGTTGATCCAGCGCCAGCGATCGCCGTCGCGGGTCAGCGTGAAATGCTCGGGATAGCCCAGCGCCTGCTGCTCCATCAGAAGTTCGAGCAGGTCCCAGCCGGCGAGCGTCATGTGCGGCAGCGACTGGCAACGCAGCGGGTCCTCGGCCAGCACCAGAGCGCGGTCCTGCATCTCGGCGACATAGTGCTCGTCGACGTCGATCAGGTTTTCCAGCACGCTGCCCTTCGGACCGACGACATGCGGCTCGATGTTGACGGCGTACATGTAGCTGTCTTCGTGGAACGGAAACGGGAAGCGCCTGATGTGCTCAGGGCTGTTCCTGAAGGTGAAGTCGTCGCGGAACGTTTCCTTGCGAAAGGTGATGCCCAAGCTCGCCTCCTATCTTTCCAAGACCAGCGATTTGCCTTCGAAGCGCGACACGCACGGCATGATCTTGCAGCCGGAACGGTGGTCTTCCTCGCTCAGCCAGTGATCGTTGTGGATGAACTTGCCGTCGGAGGAGACGACATTGGTTTCGCACTGGCCGCAGACGCCGCCGCGGCAGAGATAGGGCGGATCGACGCCGGCAGCCTCGATCGCCTCGAGCAGGCTCTGCTGCTCGCCGACGCGGATGGTCTTGCCGCTGACGGCCAGCGTCACATCGAAGGGCAGCCCCGGCTGGGGTGCCGCAAAATGCTCGAAATGCACGGTCTCCGGTGGCCAGCCAAGCGCGGCGGCGCGCTCGCGCACCCAGCCGATCATGCCAGCCGGACCGCAGACATAGAGATGCGTGCCGAGCGGCTGCGACGACAGCAGCCGGTCGAGATCGACGCGCTCCCCACGGTCGTCGTGATAGAGTCGGACCCGGCGGCCGTAGCGCTGTTGCAGCACATCGGCATAGGTGCCGAGCGACGCCGTGCGGCAGGTGTAGTGCAGTTCGAAATTGCCGCCCTCGCCCGCCAACTGCGCGGTCTGGGCCATGAAGGGCGTGATGCCGATGCCGCCGGCCAGCATCAAATGTTTCTTCGCCCTGAGATCGAGCGAGAACAAATTGACGGGATAGGAGATCACCATCTCCAGCCCGGGCCTGACGCTCCGGTGCATAAACAGCGAGCCGCCCCGGCCGACATCGTCGCGGCGTATCGAGATCGTGTATTCGCGCGTGTCGAGCGGCGAGCCCATCAGCGAATAGGGATTGAGCCTTGTGCGGTCGCCGTCGCGCATCTCGACCACGACATGGGCGCCGCCTGAAAAGGTCGGCAACAGCTCGCCGTCACGGCGGCGGAAATGAAAGCGGGTGACCAGCTCGTTGACGGGGACGACATCGCTGACGATGACGTCGAGCTTGGTGGTGCCGGTGCTCATCGGAAGACCTCCTCGATCGGAGGAATTTCGCTGCGGTCCTCGGCATTGATGCAGACGCCCTGGAACGCCGCCAGCCGCCGCGAATAGTGGTCGCGCACCAGAAGCAGCAGGCCGCAATGCGAGCAGGTGGCGGGTTGCGTCGTTACATTCTCGGTGATGCCCTTGCAATGCACGCACTGCACGCGGCGCGCCAGCGAGCCGCGATGCTCGGTCTGGATCGCGGTGTGGTCGATGCCGGCCTCGAGCGCCACCTGCATGGCTTGGCCGATCAGCCCTTCGGTACCGGCGAGATAGAGGCGCAGGCCCATATGCGCGTTATCGAGCGTCTGTTTCAGCCGCGGCAGCAGGCTGGCGAAGGACGGCGCCTGGTGGAAGCGCGCCGGTTTCAGCGCTTCGAGAGCGGCGACATGCCTGTCGTCCGGCCCGGGAATGAAGACGATCTCGGCACCGTCGAAGAACCCGTCCGGGGCCGTCTTGGCCATGTCCGCTATCGCGAGCGCCCCCTCGGCATCGGCGATGAAAAGATGGTGCTTGCCGGGTTGCGGAGACAAGGTTCCGTAGACGGGCCGGCTGATGATCGACTTGGCTGCCATTCTCTGCTTCGTGCCTCGAACCCTCGCCTTCGACTATGTCTCAGCCTTTCGCCGTGCGCTTGGTCTTCTTTGGGTCATCGAACGGCAATGGCTGCGCCGTCGCCTTGATCGATCCGCTCCTGTTGCGGATCTCGAGCCTTGTGTCCTTGACGGCGCAGTCGACGTCGAGCCGGGCGATGCCCATCGATTTCTCGACCAGCGGCGAATACATGGCGCAGGTGACGACGCCGACTTTCTTCCCATCGCGATAGACCGGGGCGCCCTCGTCGGCCGGCTCCTTGCCGTCGAGCAACACGCCATAGATCTTGAAGCGCTCCTTGCCCTTGAGACGGTAGTGCTCCTCGGCGCCGCGAAAGCCGGTCTTGCCCGGGCTGACGGTGAAGTCGAGGCCGAGTTCCCACAGCGTGTCGCCGGGGCCTTCATTCTCGAACGGATATTTCTGCGAATTGTCGTAGGGATAGAACAGGAGATAGCTCTCGACGCGCAGCATGTCGAGCGTGGTGAAGCGGCACGGGATGATGCCGGCGCTCTTGCCCTCGTCGAGGATCCTGTCCCAGATCGTGCCGGCATCCTGGCCGCGGCAGAAGATCTCGTAGCCGCGCTCGCCGGTATAGCCGGTGCGCGAGATCATCACCGGAAAACCGAAGAGCTGCGTCTGCATGTGGTGGAAATAATTGAGATCGCGGATGCCCGGCACGTGCCTGGCAAGATAGTCGACCGCCGCCGGCCCCTGCAGCGAGAGGTCATGCAGATTGTCGTCGAAGCGCAGCGACACGTCCCTGCCCATCGCCGCCCGCTGCAACTCTTCATGGCCGGTTCCCGAGCCATGCACCACCATCCAGCTATTCGGCCCGGTGCGGTAAAGGATGCAGTCGTCGGTGAATTTTCCCGCCTCGTTGAGCATGCAGGCATAGGCCGATTTGCCGGGATAGATCTTTTCGACGTCGCGCGTGGTGGCGAGATCGATGAGGTGCGAGGCGTGCGGGCCTGTGATATGGACCTTCTTCAGGCCCGAGACATCCATCAGCCCGGCCTTGGTTCGGATAGCGATGTATTCCTCGTCGGCATCCTTATCGTAGGTCCAGGCGGTGCCCATGCCGCTCCAGTCTTCGAGTTTCGAACCCAGCGCGCGATGGCGATCCGCCAGGGTTGAAAATCTCCAGGATGCCGTCATCCGATCCTCCGTTCGATATTTTGATTATGTTCCCTGCTCCTGTGCGCGCGGGCTGGAGCTTTGAGCGAATATTGATCGCAAACGCGGGAGGCCTGCAATCCCCTGAAAGCAAATAATTTCATTGTCAGGCAAAATTCGTCATCCGAACAAGGCGGTTAACTCTGCGTAAATTCGTCTTGACAATTTTAGAATTCGGTCTGAATTTATGAAAAAAATTTCACTCTCTTGAAAGAGAACGGCGGGCGGTGGATTCGGAACCGGACGTCGAAAAAGGGGAAAACCGATGTCAGACCTGCAGCAGCGCATCGAGGCGCTGTACCGTTCCGACTTGCGCGGATCCGCGCTCCTGATCATCTGCCTGTGGGCGACGATCCTCTTCGTCCTCTTCATGACATGGCCGCATATCCCGCATGACGGCATCAAGGCCGTCGTCGCGATTGCCGCCGCCGCGGTGCTGATCTTCAACACGGCGGCGATCCTGGCCATGGTCAACCACTACAAGGAGGACAAGGAGTTCATCTACGGGCTCGACATCAAGAACTACGACCGCAACCGCAAATCCTGAGGGGGAGAGAAGCATGTCCCGCTACACGCCGCCGCAACAGAGCAAGGCCGGGCAGGTCTTCGATATCGCCGTCGTCGTGGTCGCCATCTTCGTGGCGCTGTGGCTGCCGCTGAAACTGGGATTGGCGGGAGCTGCCAAGTCCATCGATGCGCTCGACGCCAAGACCTGGGAGGCGCTCGGCCAGAACCCCACCATGGCGTCGATCTGGGAAAGGCTCGGCTATACGCCCGAGACCGCGCACGACATCATCCAGAACCGTTTCCACTACATCATCGACTGGCCGACGCTTGTTGTCATGGCAGCCGTGCTGATCGGTTATTTCGTGTTCCTGTTCCGGGCATCGGACCGTGAATATCGCGACGTCATCAACGAGAAGTTCGACGAGAAATAAGCCGGGGACAAGACCATGTGGATAGCGCTCTCTTACGCATGCTGGGGCATCTCGATCGTGCTTGCGCTGTGGATGCTCTACGATTGGTTCAAGGTCGATACGACCTACTCCGAGGATGTGCTGACGTCCTCGCGCGAAGGCGAACTTGAAGCCGCTTCCGAAAAACACCGGATCTGAGTGGGGATTGATCGATGACGGTCGTGGTTGAAACTGCGGGTTCGGCAACAAATGGCGACAGGGTCTCGCTGCTCCGGGTGCTTGGTCCGGCCCATGTCTGGGCGTTGGGTGTGGGCATCGTCCTGGTCGGCGAGTTCACCGGCTGGAATTTCGCCGCCGACAAGGGCGGCGCGCTTGCCGCGCTGATCGTCTGCTGGGTTGTCGGGCTGCTCTATACCTCGGTCGCCATGATCGATTCCGAAGTGACGTCGACGGTTGCCGCCGCGGGCGGCCAATATGCGCAGGCCAAGCACATCGTCGGGCCGCTGATGGCCTTCAACGTCGCGCTGTTCCTGGTCTTTGCCTACACCATGCTTGAAGTGTCGGACGCCATCCTGCTCGGCGACACGATCGTCGCCAAGGCGGGCGTCGAGGGCCTCACCCACAACTCCTTCATCGCCGCCACCATCGTCGTCCTTGCATGGCTCAACTATCGCGGCGTGCTGATGACGCTCAACGTCAACTTCGTCATCACCGCGATCGCCTATATCTCTATCCTCATCCTGTTCTTCTCGGTCAGCCCGTGGACGCAAGGCGCGGTGCTGAAGCTCAACGAGTTGGTCACCCCGGACAATGCGCTGCCCTATGGCTGGATCGGCGTCATCGCAGCTTTCCAGTTCGGCATCTGGTACTATCTCGGCATCGAGGGCACCACGCAGGCGGCCGAGGAAGTGCGCTCGCCCGCGCGCTCGCTGCCTTATGGCACGATGGCCGGCATGATCACGCTTCTGATCGCCGCCGCCATGACCTGGTATGTCTGCGCCTCGCTGATGCCCTGGGAATATCTCGGCATCACCTATTATCCGCTGTGGGACGCCGGCAAGCTGACCGGCAACCCGCTGCTGGAAAACCTGCTTTTCATCGCCACGCTGCTTGCCGCACTGGCGTCCGCCAATGGCTGCATCAACGACGCGGCGCGCGCCTGGTTCTCGCTAGGCCGCGATCGCTACCTGCCGAGCTGGTTCTCGGCGGTGCACCCGAGATACCGCACACCCTACCGCTCGATCCTGTTCCTGCTGCCGATCGCGCTCGCCTTCGCCTTCATCGCCGACCTCAACCAGGCGATTACCTTCTCGATCCTGTCTGGCGTGCTGCAATATACGTTCATGAGCATCAACATCATGATGTTCCGGAAGAAGTGGCCGCTGGGCTCCATCCGCCGCGGCTACACGCATCCCTTCCACCCGCTGCCGGCGATCGTCTTGTTCTGCCTGTGCTTGGTGACCTTCTTCGCCATCTTCCTCGGCTTCGGCTCGCAGCTCATCGCCATGGTCGCGTTCTATTTCCTGATCTCACTGTGGTTCCATTTCTACCGCTACAAATTCGTGCGGCGCGGCGACCAGTTCACCATGCCGTGGCCGAAACCGCAGGGCTATTGATGGGAGTAGGCCCTCCCAAATTGGGCGGGCCTTGCATGACGAAATGTCTGAGGTGACGTCAGCACTGCTTGCCGGGGCGGCTGTCCTGGCTCTCGTCCTGCACTTTGCCTGGCTGGCACGCCGCAGCCGCAACAGGGCTGCCGTGGCGCGCGCCGCCGACCAGGCCAGCATCCGCGCCGTCATTGCCGACGCAGAAGATGTCTCGGACGGCACTGCCGGCGTCATTACGTGGGAAGGCTCGTGGAACGGCCAGCGCGTGCAGTTGCGCACCATCGTCGACACGCTTGCGACGAGAAAGCTGCCGACGCGCTGGCTCAGCGTATCGATAACGGAGAAAACAGCCGTGCCCGGCACCTTCGACATGATGATGCGGCCGGGCTCGCCGACGACATTCTCCAATTTCGACCATCTCGACCACACGCTGCCGAAGGCGCCCGGCTTTCCCGCCGAGGCGGTGCTTCGAACGGACCGCAGAGGCGTGCGCTTTCCGCAAGGCATCATCGCCGACCATCTGGAGCCCTTTTCAGAAGGACGCGCCAAGGAGCTTCTGATCACGCCAAAAGGCGTGCGCATCGTCTGGCTGCTGGCCGAAGCCGAGCGGGCCCGCTACGGTGTCTTTCGGCAAGCCGCTTTCGGTGACGCGCAAATCGACCCGGTGCTAATCTCGCGGCTGCTCGTATCCCTTTCGGGACTGCGCGACGCCATCAACAGGAACGAACGGAAAGCGGCATGATCGGCGCCCCCTCTCCCGGACCTACCAGCCCATATATCGTCCTGGGCGCGGCAACCCTGCTGCCGGGCAGCGGACACGTCATGCTCGGCGTTCCGACGCGCGGCCTGCAGTTCCTTTTCTTCATGGTCATCCTGGCCTGGGTGACGGCGAAAATCGCGCCGCCCGACGCCAGTTTTATCGGCCGCCACGCCGGCGGCTTCCTGATCTATGCGCTGTCGATCCTCGACGCCTACAAAATGGCACGTATCCGGACCGCCAAATGGACCCATTCCATGCGCCGGCAAGGCAATGCGCCGCCCGATGGGACAAAACCCAACGCGTAATCAGAGGAATATTTTTTTCATACCAATTGAATTCCCCGAACTCATTCGATACATCATTTTTAGCGACAAAGGGTCTGGAGGCTGGCATGTGCGGAATCGTTGGACTTTTCCTGAAGGACAAGGCGCTGGAGCCGCAGCTCGGTGCGATGTTGTCGCAAATGCTGATATCGCTCAGCGATCGCGGCCCCGACAGCGCCGGCATCGCAATCTATGGCGCGCCGTCCGGCAACGAGGCCAAGATCACCATCCAGTCGCCGAAACCGGAGCGTGATTTCCGTGGACTGGACGCCGAACTCACCAAGGCGCTCGGCGCGCCGGTGAGCGTCACGGTAAAATCGACGCATGCCGTCATCAGGACCACGCCCGAAAAGGTCGATGCGGCGCGTGAGACCATCCAGTCGCTCAGGCCCGACATCCGCATCATGGGCGCCGGCGAAGCCGTGGAAATATACAAGGAAGTCGGCTTGCCCGAGGCTGTGGTCGAGCGCTTCGACATCGGTAGGATGACCGGAACGCATGGCATCGGGCACACCCGCATGGCGACTGAATCGGCGGTGACGACGATGGGCGCGCATCCGTTCTCGACCGGCGCCGACCAGTGCCTGGTGCACAATGGCTCGCTGTCCAACCACAACAACGTTCGCCGCGAACTGGTCCGCGAAGGCATGACATTCGAGACCGAGAACGACACCGAGGTAGCGGCCGCCTATCTCTCCTCCCAGATGGCGCATGGCAAGAACCTCGGCGAAGCGCTGGAAGGCACCCTCTCCGATCTCGACGGTTTCTTCACCTTCGTCGTCGGAACCAAGAACGGCTTCGGCGTGGTGCGCGACCCGATCGCCTGCAAGCCTGCCGTCATGGCCGAAACGGACCAGTATGTCGCCTTCGGCTCGGAATATCGCGCGCTGACCAAGCTGCCCGGCATAGACAATGCGAGGGTCTGGGAACCCGAACCCGCAACCGTCTATTTCTGGGAGCATTGAGTTCATGCCGGCAACAAAACTTTCAACCGCGGCGGCGAGCGACCATGCCTCCCGGGTGTTCGACCTGGACCAGATGTCGCTGCGCGAGCTCAACCAGGCACTGCACAATCTGACGCCAGGCTCGAACGAGACCGCCTGGGAAGTGTTGAACCCGAAGGGCAGCCATTCGGTCGCCGTCGGCGTCGACCAGCCGGTCAGCATCGATGTGCGCGGCAGCGTCGGCTATTACTGTGGCGGCATGAATTCCGGCAGTGCCATCACCGTGCATGGTTCGGCGGGACCCGGCGTCGGCGAAAACATGATGTCGGGCTCGATAACGGTCAAAGGCGACGCCAGCCAATATGCCGGCGCCACCGGCAAGGGCGGGCTGCTGGTCATCGAGGGCAATGCGTCCTCGCGCTGCGGCATTTCGATGAAAGGCATCGACATCGTCGTGCACGGCAATATCGGCCATATGTCGGCCTTCATGGCGCAGTCCGGCAATCTGGTGGTGCTGGGCGATGCCGGCGACGCGCTCGGCGATTCCATCTACGAGGCACGGCTGTTCGTGCGCGGGAAGGTCGACAGCCTGGGCGCCGACTGCATCGCCAAGGAAATGCGGCCCGAACACCTCGAACTCCTGCAAGGCCTGCTCGATCGCGCCGGCGTCACCGGCGTCAAGCCGTCTGAATTCAAGCGCTACGGCTCGGCGCGCACGCTCTACAATTTCAATATCGACAACGCCGACGCGTATTGAGGCAGCATGACCTATCGCAACCCGCCGACGACGCCGCGCAAATCCGCGACTTTCGACGATTACACGCTTTCCGAGATCCGCCGCGCCGCGGCCACCGGCATCTATGACATCCGGGGCGCTGGCGCCAAGCGCAAGCTGCCGCATTTCGATGACCTTCTGTTCCTTGGCGCTTCGATATCGCGCTACCCGCTCGAAGGCTATCGCGAGCGCTGCGACACATCAGTCGTGTTGGGCTCGCGCCATGCCAAGAAGCCGATCGAGCTGAAGATCCCGATCACTGTCGCCGGCATGAGCTTCGGCTCGCTGTCGGGCCCGGCCAAGGAAGCGCTTGGGCGCGGCGCGACGCTGTCGGGCACCTCGACCACGACCGGCGACGGCGGCATGACCGAGGAAGAGCGCGGCCATTCCAAGCAGCTCGTCTATCAATATCTGCCGTCGCGCTACGGCATGAACCTGCGCGACCTGCGCCGCGCCGATGCCATCGAGGTCGTCGTCGGCCAGGGCGCCAAGCCCGGCGGCGGCGGCATGTTGCTCGGCCAGAAGATCTCCGACCGCGTCGCCGAGATGCGCACGCTGCCCAAAGGCATCGACCAGCGCTCGGCCTCACGCCATCCCGACTGGACCGGACCGGACGATCTTGAGATCAAGATCCTGGAGCTGCGCGAAATCACCGACTGGGAAAAGCCGATCTACGTCAAGGTCGGCGGCGCCCGCCCCTATTATGATACCGCGCTTGCGGTGAAGGCCGGCGCCGACGTCGTCGTCGTCGATGGCATGCAGGGCGGCACCGCAGCGACGCAGGAAGTGTTCATCGAGAATGTCGGCCAGCCGACGCTCGCCTGCATCAGGCCGGCGGTGCAGGCGCTGCAGGATCTCGGCATGCATCGCAAGGTGCAGCTGATCGTCTCGGGCGGCATCCGCAACGGCGCCGATGTCGCCAAGGCGCTGGCGCTCGGCGTCGACGCGGTCTCGATCGGCACGGCCGCCCTTGTCGCGCTCGGCGACAACGATCCCCGCTGGGAGGCGGAATACAACGAGCTCGGCACCACATCAGGCGCCTATGACGACTGGCACGAAGGCCGCGACCCCGCCGGCATCACCACGCAGGATCCCGAACTGATGAAGCGGGTCGATCCCGTCGCAGCCGGCAGGCGGCTTGCCAACTATCTCAAGGTGATGACGCTGGAGGCGCAGACCATTGCGCGTGCCTGCGGGAAGAACAGCCTGCACAATCTCGAACCCGAGGATCTCGTCGCGCTCACGATCGAGGCCGCCGCGATGGCCGGCGTGCCGCTGGCCGGCACCAACTGGATACCGGGGAAGAACGGCTTCTGATCAACAAAGGGCCGAAGGCCATATGCTCTAGGGCCAACAATCGACAAAAAATGGGGAACTTCCGTGACAGTTGATCTTGCAGAGTTCGCAAGGGCGAAAAACGTCAAATACTTCATGATTTCCTACACCGACCTGTTCAGCGGGCAACGCGCCAAGCTGGTGCCGGCGCAGGCGATATCAGATATGCAGAAGGACGGCGCCGGCTTCGCCGGTTTCGCCACCTGGCTCGATCTGACACCGGCGCATCCTGACATGCTGGCGGTGCCGGATCCGAATTCGGTCATCCAGTTGCCCTGGAAGCCTGAGGTCGCCTGGGTCGCCGCCAACTGCATCATGGACGACAAGGAGGTCGACCAGGCGCCGCGCAACACTCTGAAGCGACTGGTCACGGAAGCCGCCAGCGACGGCATGCATGTCAAGACCGGCGTCGAGGCCGAGTTTTTCCTGATCTCACCGGACGGCAAGACGATCTCCGACGAATACGACACCGCGTCGAAACCCTGCTACGACCAGCAAGCGGTGATGCGCCGCTACGATGTCATCGCCGAGATCTGCGACCACATGCTGGCGCTCGGCTGGGGCGCCTACCAGAACGACCACGAAGACGCCAACGGCCAGTTCGAGATGAACTGGGCCTTCGACGATGCGCTGGCGACCGCCGACAAGCATTCTTTCTTCAAGTTCATGGTCAAGTCGATCGCGGAAAAGCACGGCCTGCGCGCCACCTTCATGCCCAAGCCCTTCCAGGGACTGACCGGCAATGGCTGCCATGCGCATATCTCGGTGTGGGACAAATCCGGCAAGACCAATGTCTTTGCCGACAATTCGATGGAGCTCGGCCTTTCGACCAAGGGCAAAAACTTCCTCGGCGGCATCATGAAGCATGCCTCTGCTCTCGCCGCCATCACCAACCCGACGGTCAATTCCTACAAGCGCATCAACGCACCGCGCACCATTTCGGGCGCCACCTGGGCGCCGAACACGGTGACCTGGACCGGCAACAACCGCACCCACATGGTGCGCGTGCCAGGCCCCGGCCGTTTCGAGCTGCGCCTGCCGGACGGCGCGGCCAACCCTTATCTGCTGCAAGCCGTCATCATTGCCGCCGGCCTCGACGGCATCCGCTCCAAGGCCGATCCAGGCAGGCGCTACGACATCGATATGTACCAGCACGGTCATACGGTGGAGGGCGCACCGAAATTGCCGCTCAACCTGCTGGACGCATTGCGCGAATTCGACAACGACAAATCGCTGAAGACGGCGCTGGGTGAGGAATTCTCGTCGGCTTATCTAAAGCTGAAGCATCAGGAATGGAATTCCTATGCTTCGCACTTCACGCAATGGGAGCGCGACCACACGCTGGACATCTGACCTCCAGCGCGACGCGAGCGGCCTCGGAATGATTTTATGAAATACTCGATCTTCTCGCTCGCCCGCGCCGCCTTTTCCGGCCACAAGAACTGGCAACGCACCTGGCGCGATGCCAGCCCGAAGGACCGCTACGACGTGGTGATCATCGGCGGCGGCGGCCATGGCCTGGCCACCGCCTGGTTCCTTGCCAGCGAGTACGGCATCAGGAATGTGGCCGTGCTGGAAAAGGGCTGGATCGGCTCCGGCAATGCCGGCCGCAACACCACCATCATCCGTTCCAATTACGGCCTGCCAGGCAACACCGGCTTCTACGAACTGTCGATGAAGCTGTGGGAGCGGATGGAGCAGGACCTCAACTACAACACGATGGTCAGCCAGCGCGGCGTCATCAATCTCTACCATTCCGATGCGCAGCGCGATGCCTATGCGCGGCGCGGCAACACGATGCGCATCAACGGCATCGACGCCGAACTGCTCGATCTCGCCGCGGTCAAGAAGATGATGCCGTTCCTGAACTACGACAATGCGCGCTTTCCGGTGCAAGGCGGGCTCTTGCAGCGGCGCGGCGGCACGGCGCGGCATGACGCCGTGGTCTGGGGCTATGCCCATGCAGCGAGCGCGCTCGGCGTCGACATTATCCAGAATTGCGAAGTGACGGGCTTCATGCGCGATGCCAACGGCAAGGTGACCGGCGTCGAGACCTCGCGCGGCAGGATCGGCGCCGGCAAGGTCGGCATGGCCGTCGCCGGCAGTTCCTCGCGCGTCGCAGCGATGGCGGGCCTGCGCCTGCCGATCGAAAGCCATGTGCTGCAGGCCTTCGTCTCCGAGGCGATCAAGCCGCTCATCCCCAATGTGATGACGTTCGGCGCCGGCCATTTCTACGTCAGCCAGTCGGACAAGGGTGGCCTGGTCTTCGGCGGCGACATAGACGGCTACAATTCCTACGCCCAGCGCGGCAACCTGCCTGTGATGGAAGACGTCTGCGAAGGCGGCATGGCGCTGATGCCGATGATCGGCCGCGTGCGCCTGCTGCGCCAGTGGGGCGGCATCATGGACATGTCGATGGACGGCTCGCCGATCATCGACAAGACGCCGGTCGACGGGCTCTATCTCAATGCCGGCTGGTGCTATGGCGGCTTCAAGGCAACGCCGGGTTCAGGCCTTGTCTTTGCCCATCTGCTGGCCCGCGATGAATCGCACAAGGAGGCCGCCCGCTTCCGGCTCGACCGGTTCCGGTCCGGTGCGATGATAGACGAGAAGGGCCAGGGCGCCCAACCAAACCTGCACTGAAGGGCCCTGTCATGCGCATCACCTGTCCCTTTTGCGGCGAACGCGAACTCGGCGAGTTCACCTATCTCGGCGACGCCAAGCCGGTGCGTCCGGCGACTGGCGCTTCGGAGGACGATGTCTTCGACTACGTTTACCTGCGCGACAATGTCGCCGGCGTGATGGACGAGAACTGGTATCACGGCGGCGGCTGCCGGGCGTGGCTGAAGGTCACCCGCAACACGCTGACGCACGAGATTTCGGCTGTGGCGCCAGCGGCGGGCGCCGGGGCGAGGCAGGCTGCGAAATGAACTTTTCTGTCGAGGTCAGCGCCGCGAACTCCGCCAGGCCTCTACCTCCCCCTTGTGGGGAGGTTGGACCGCAGGTCCGGGTGGGGGTCTGCGCCGCCCCCCCACCCCGCTGCTTCGCAGCGACCCTCCCCACCAGGGGGAGGGTAAGAAGCGGCAGGGCGATGAGGGGCAGCGCGACGCCAGTGCATGAGGCTGCATCGTGATTTCCTCCCAATCCAATCGTCTCCCGACCGGCGGCCTCGTCGACCGCTCGGCGCCGCTGAGCTTCCGCTTCGATGGCAAGACGTTCTTCGGCTTCGAGGGCGACACGCTGGCGTCGGCGCTTGTCGCCAACGGCGTCAAGCTGGTCGGCCGCTCGTTCAAATACCACCGCCCGCGCGGCATTCTGACCTCTGGTTCGGAAGAGCCCAATGCGCTGGTCGAACTGCGCACCGGCGCACGCCGCGAGCCGAACACCAAGGCAACCACAGCGGAGCTCTATGAAGGGCTCGAGGCCGCCAGCCAGAACCGCTGGCCGTCGCTCAATTTCGATGTGATGTCGGTCAACCAACTGTTCGCGCCGATCTTCGTCGCCGGCTTTTATTACAAGACCTTCATGTGGCCGGCGAAATTCTGGGAAGCGATCTACGAGCCGGCGATCCGCCGCGCCGCGGGTCTCGGCCGCGCTGCCGGCGTTGCCGATCCCGATCATTACGACAAGGCCTGGGCGCATTGCGACGTGCTGATCGCCGGCTCCGGCCCGACCGGACTTGCGGCAGCCCTCGCCGCCGGCCGCTCCGGCGCCCGCGTCATCCTGTGCGAAGAGGATTTTGTCCCCGGGGGCCGCCTGCTGTCGGATGGCGGCACGATCGACGGACTGCCTGCGGCCGAGTGGCTGTCGCGGACCCTGGCGGAACTCGCCGCAATGCCCGACGTCCGCATCATGACCCGCACGACGCTGTTCGGCGTCTATGATGGCGGCACCTACGGCGCGATCGAGCGGGTCAATGACCATCTGCCCTCGCCGCCCGAGCATCAGGTGCGCCAGCGGATGTGGCGGATCGTGGCCAGGCGTTGCGTCGTCGCGGCCGGCGCTCTCGAACGTCCGGTCGTCTTTGCCGGCAACGATACGCCCGGCGTGATGATGGCTTCCGCGATGCGGACCTATGTCGCGCGCTATGCCGCCGCTCCTGCGAAACGCATCGCGCTGTTCACCAACAACGAGGATGGCTGGCGCACGGTCGAGACAGCGCTCGCCTCCGGATTGCAGATCGCGGCGGTCATAGACGCACGGCCCGATGTCTCGCCGGCCCATCGTTCACTCGCCTCAAAGAGCGGTTTCCCGCTGCTGCATGGCGCCGTCAGCTGTGTGGACGGCGGCAAGGACGGTGTGCGGAAGATCTCCGTCTCTCTCACCGGCGGTGCGCGAGCCGAAGTGGAAGCGGACGGGCTTGCCGTTTCCGGCGGCTGGAACCCGGCGGTCGGGCTCACCTCCTATCATCGCGGCCGGCCGAAATGGCGCGACGACATCGCCGCCTTCGTACCCGACGGCGCGCCTCCAGGCATGGTCGCCGCCGGCGCCGCCAATGGCTCGTTCGGTCTCGGCGCCTGCCTGGCGGGAGGGTTTGCAGCAGGCGCGGCGGCCGCGCTCGACGCCGGGCGCAGCGGCAAGGCCGGCACAGCGCCGACCGCCGATGACGAGGCGTTCTCGTTGACGCCGCTCTGGCACGTCGCCGGCAAGGGCAAGGCGTTCGTCGACCAGCAGCACGACGTCACCGCTTCCGACATCGAACTGGCGCAGCGTGAGGGCTTTGAATCGGTCGAGCATCTGAAGCGCTACACGACGCTCGGCATGGCGACCGACCAGGGCAAGACCTCCAACGTCGCCGGCCTTGCCATCATGGCTGCGGTGTCGGGCAAGTCCATTCCCGAAACCGGCACGACGATCTACCGCCCGCCCTATGTGCCGGTCGCCATCGGCGCCTTTGCCGGCCATCACCGCGACGAGACTTTCCACGCCACAAGGCTGACGCCTTCGCACCACTGGGCCGCCGAACAGGGTGCCGTCTTCGTCGACACCGGCCTGTGGAAGCGTGCGCAATGGTATCCGCGCACGGGCGAGAAGGACTGGCTGGAATCCGTCACCCGCGAGGTCAAGGCGGTGCGTTCCGGCGTGGGCTTCTGCGATGTCTCGACGCTCGGCAAGATCGACGTGCACGGCCCCGATGCCGGCGCCTTTCTCGACCGTGTCTACATCAACACCTTCTCCAACCTCGCCGTCGGCAAAGCGCGCTACGGGCTGATGCTGCGCGAGGACGGGTTCGTCTATGATGACGGCACGACGTCGCGGCTGGCCGATGATCATTATTTCCTGACCACCACCACGGCCAAGGCCGGACTGGTGATGCAGCATCTCGAATACTGCCGGCAGGTGCTGTTCCCAGCGCTCGACGTGCAGCTCACATCCGTCTCCGACCAATGGGCGCAATTCTCGATCGCCGGGCCGAAGACGCGTGATCTGCTGAAGGAGATCGTCGATCCGGCCGAGGATCTGTCGAACGAAGGTTTCCCCTTCATGGGCGCGCGCGAAGTCGCGCTGCGCGGCGGCATCAAGGCGCGGCTGTTCCGCATTTCCTTCTCCGGCGAAATGGCGTTCGAAATTTCGGTGCCGGCGCGCTATGGCGAGGCGATGGCGCGCAATTTGATGCTGGCCGGCAAACCGTTCGGCGTAACGCCATACGGCACCGAGGCGCTCGGCGTCATGCGCATCGAAAAGGGCCATGTGGCCGGTCCGGAACTGAGCGGAACCACCACTGCCGCCGACCTCGGCCTCGGCAAGATGATGTCGACCAAGAAGGATTTCATCGGCCGCGTCATGGCGGGTCGCGGGGCGCTGGTCGCGCCGGACCGGCAGGTCGTCGTCGGCATCAAGCCGACCGACAAGGCGCGGCGGCTGCGCTCCGGCGCGCACATCGTTCCGAAGGGCCAGACGCCCGGACCTGATAACGACGAGGGCTATGTCACCTCGGTCTGCTTCTCGCCGACGCTGGAGCAGTGGATCGGGCTCGCGCTTGTCGAGCGCGGCCGCGAGCGCATCGGCGAGATCGTGCGCGCGCACGATCCGCTGCGCGCAGAAGAGTATGACGTTGAACTGTGCAATCCAGTCTTCTACGACCCGGATGGAGGGCGCCAGCGTGGCTGAGTTTTCCTGGGAAGTCCGCAGCCCGCTCGACCGCGCGCTGGTCACGGGGCCATATGGCGCGCGTGGCGAGGCCGACGTGTCGCTGACCGAGATCCGGAATTTCGACCTCGTGCAAGTGATGGCGCGGCGCGGCCAAGCGGCTGAAATGGCCAAGGCCGCCAAGGCGCGTTTCGGCGTTGCGGCGCCGGAAACACCGAAGGCGGTGAGTACGGCCGACGCGACGCTGATCTGGTCGGGACCGGATCAGTTTTTCGTCCTGTCGAAGGGCGGCAAGCATGCGGTCGAGCCGCTCGCTCAAGCCTTTGCGGCCTCAGGGTCGCTTTCAGATCAATCGCATGCGCGAGTCTTGATCAGCATTTACGGCGGCAAGGCTCGGGAGATGCTGGCGAAATTGTCGTCGATCGATTTGCACCCGGAGACATTCCCCGTCGGCGCAGCCGCCGCGACGTCGATGGATCACACCAGCATTACGCTTTGGCGCGGGGAGGATCGAAACGGACAGGCGGTGTTCAATTTGCTTGTGTTCGCGACCTTTGCCGAAAGCCTGTGGCACACGATCCTGGACTCGGCTGCGGAATATGGCGTTAAGACTAGCCACTCTGAGGAATTGGTGTAGCCTTGACGCGTCTTCCTTCTCCCCTTGTGGGAGAAGGTGGCCTCGCGAAGCGAGGTCGGATGAGGGGTGTTCCAGGGAACGCCAACGTCTCACTCCGCTGGAACACCCCTCATCCGTCTCGGCGCTGACGCGCCGATCCACCTTCTCCCACAAGGGGAGAAGGAAGAACCCCATCCACCTGCGCCTTGCCAAACGCAACCGCACTGCTATTCTTGGTGCTAAAATAATTTTACACACAGGCAAACTTGTTTCTCGAACCGCAAGGCTGAGATGAGCCAGTCGCCCTACCCTGCCGTCGCATCCGGACCGCCCCGGCCGAGCCTGATCCTGCGGCCCGGGCAGATCGCGCTGCCGCCGGGCATGGAGCGCTATACGGTCAAAGGCAACGGTGCGGTGCTGATTGAGATCGAGGCCGGTGATACGATCACGGTGCGCAATGTCGAGGGCGGCCAGGCTTGCGAGTTGCTGTCGTGGGACGGCACAGGTGCGACCGATCCCTCCATCCTCGGTGAAAAACCCAACAGCAATGCCGCCGGCATCAAGGCGCTGCTTGCCGAGGGCGACGACAGTCTCGCGTCCCTGCAGCGCGGGCTCGCGCGCCGGCAGGTGCAGCTCGACCAGGCCAAGGCGGTGCGCGTGTTCGGCGGCGCCACGCCGGCCGGCACCGAACAGGGTTTTACGGTTGCGCGCGATGGCTCGGTGATAATCGCCGCGCCCGGCGGGCCGATGCTGGTCGACGGCCATGACACGGCGACGCCGTTAACTGTGATCCTCCGGCGCGCCACCATCCGTCCGGCGGCGAAGTCGCAATTGGCCGACCCGCTCGCCGATCCGGTACTCGACCTGCGCGTCCATTCGGCGACGGCGGAATCCTATTTCGTCAAGGCCGGCGACTATTTGCAGATCATCGATGTCGACGGCCGCCAGTGCACCGACTTCCAGTGCTTTTCGGCGCGCAAGCTGGACAAGGGGTTAGACCATCCGCTCGACGTGACGACCACCCGCACGCTGATGGGATCGAGCTATCCGATGCCGGGGCTGCACTCGAAATATTACGACCAGGATATGGAGCCGCTGGTCGAAGTGGTGCAGGACACATGCGGCCGGCACGACGCCTTCGCGCTCGCATGCGCCGCCAAATATTACGATGACATCGGCTATCCCGGCCATGCCAACTGCTCGGAGAACTTCAACCGCGCGCTGTCGGACAAGGGCGTCACGCCACGCGCCGGCTGGATGGCGATCAACTTCTTCTTCAACACGGCGATCGACGCGCATGGCGTCATGGTCTCCGACGAGCCATGGTCCCGCCCGGGCGATTATGTGCTGCTGCGCGCGCTTACCGACATCGTCTGCGTCTCCTCCGCCTGCCCCGACGATACCACACCGGCCAATGGCTGGAACCTGACCGACATCCATGTGCGCACCTATTCCGGCCAGCACAAATTCTCGCGAGCGATCGCCAGACGCATGACGCCCGATTCGGAACCCAAAATGACCCGCGAGACAGCCTTTCATCAGAGCTTTGCCAAGCACACACGCGACTTCGTCGAGTACAGGGGCTATTGGTTGGCCAACTCCTTCGCCAGGGAAGGCGCGATCGCCGAATACTGGGCCTGCCGGCAGGCCGCCGTGATCATGGACCTGTCGCCGCTGCGCAAGTTCGAGGTCACCGGCCCGGATTCCGAAGCGCTGCTGCAATACACGCTGACCCGCGACGTCAAGAAGCTCGGCGTCGGCCAGGTCGTCTATTCCGCCATGTGCTACGAGCATGGCGGCATGATCGACGACGGCACGCTGCTCAGGCTCGGCAAGGACAATTTCCGCTGGGTCGGCGGCGACGATCTGTCCGGCGAATGGCTGCGCGAGACGGCGACAAAGCTGGGCCTCAACGTGCTGGTGCGCTCGTCCACCGACCAGATGCACAATATCGCCGTGCAGGGGCCGAAGAGCCGCGACATCCTGAGGGAGGTGATCTGGACCTCGCCGCTACAGCCGTCGATCGAGGAACTGGAATGGTTCCGCTTCGCCGTCGCGCGCATCGGCGGCGGCAATGGCGTTCCGGTCGTCGTCTCACGCACCGGCTATACCGGTGAACTCGGCTACGAGATCTGGTGTCATCCACGCGACGCCGAAAAGGTCTTCGAGGCGATCTGGGCGGCCGGCCAGCCGCATGGACTGAAGCCGATGGGCCTGCAGGCGCTCGACATGGTGCGCATCGAGGCCGGCCTGATCTTCGCCGGCTACGAGTTCTCCGACCAGACCGATCCGTTCGAGGCGGGCATCGGCTTCACCGTGCCGCTGAAGACCAAGACCGACGACTTCATCGGCCGTGAGGCGCTGATCCGGCGCAAGGAGCATCCGCAGACGAAGCTGGTCGGCCTCGACATCGACGCCAATGTGGCGGTCGGCCATGGCGACTGCGTGCATGTCGGCCGCGCCCAGATCGGCGTCGTCACCTCAGGCATGCGCTCGCCGGTGCTGAACAAGACCATCGCCCTGGCGCGGCTTGACGTCACCCACGCGGCTGTCGGCACCGAGGTTGAAATCGGCAAGCTCGACGGCCATGCCAAGCGGCTGCCGGCACGAGTCGTGGCCTTCGCCCATTACGATCCGCAAAAGACCAGGCCGCGTTCCTGATCGCGGCCTTTCGGGCATACGGGATTGCCCCGTAGGCGGCGCCGCAGGGCACATTTGTGCGCCCGCCCGCAAGCGTGATGTGCACGGCGCGACAAAACGCTTGACGTGAAAGCGCGCCGGATCAATCTTCACTCTTAAGAAAAAAATACGACTGAGTGGAAACACTGAAGTCGCGGCGATATTGGCCGGGGAGCAAGCTTCGCAAAGTCGAGGCGGCGCCGGCGGGGAACATCAAAAAGGGGAATTCACCGACATGAGCACCATAAGCACGGTCCTGGAGCAGCCTGCCGAAAGCAAGCTGCTCAGGCATATCGACTGGCGCGGCGCCTTCTGGGTGGCCAGCGGCGTTCCGGCCCTCGTCCTGTTTTCGATCGGCGGCATCGCCGGCACGACCGGCACGCTCGCCTTCCTGATCTGGACCGTGTCCATGGTCATGGGCTTCCTGCAATCCTTCACCTATGCCGAGATCGCCGGCCTGTTCCCGAACAAGTCGGGCGGCGCCTCGATCTACGGTGCGACCGCCTGGCTGCGCTACTCCAAGTTCATCGCGCCGTTGTCGGTGTGGTGCAACTGGTTCGCCTGGTCGCCGGTGCTCTCGCTCGGCTGCTCGATCGCCGCCGCCTATATCCTCAATGCGCTGGCGCCGGTGCCTATCTTTACCGACACGTCGCCCGAGGTCGCCGCTTATATCGCGGCGCATGCCGGAACGAGCGCCGCCGACGCCATTACCGCGGTGACCGCGGCGGCGACCCCGGCGATCCGCACGTGGTCGGCGTTCAGCCACACGCTGGGACCGGTGTCCTTCACCTTCAACGCCACCTTCTTCATCGGCGCCGTGCTGATGCTGATGATCTTCTCGATCCAGCATCGCGGTATCCTGGGCACCGCCAATGTGCAGAAATATATCGGCCTGCTGGTCATCGTCCCGATGCTGATCGTCGGCGTCGTGCCGATCTTCACCGGCCAGATCAGCTGGGCGAATTTTTCGCCGCTGGTGCCGCTAGCGGCCGCCTATGCGCCGGAGCCCGGCGCCTGGAACATCGCCGGCTGGACACTGGTGCTCGGCGGCATGTTCATCGCCGCCTGGTCGACCTACGGCTTCGAGACCGCCGTCTGCTACACTTCCGAGTTCAAGAACCCCGGCACCGACACCTTCAAGGCCATCTTCTACTCCGGCCTGCTCTGTATGCTGCTGTTCATCCTGGTGCCGTTCACCTTCCAGGGCGTGCTCGGCCTCAACGGGATGCTGGCGACGCCGATCGTCGACGGTTCGGGCGTGGCGGATGCTCTCGCCGGCATGGTCGGCGGCGGCGGGCTTATCCACAGCCTGCTGGTGATGCTGATGATCCTGGCGCTGGTGCTGTGCATCATGACGGCAATGGCCGGCTCCTCGCGCACGCTCTACCAGGGCTCGGTCGACGGCTGGCTGCCGCGCTATCTCAGCCACGTCAACGAACATGGCGCGCCGACGCGGGCGATGTGGACCGACCTGTGCTTCAACCTGATCGTGCTGGCGATCGCCTCGGCCGATGCGACGAGCTTCTTCTTCATCCTCGCCGTATCGAATTGCGGCTACATCATCTTCAACTTCCTCAACCTCAATGCCGGCTGGATCCACCGCATCGACAACGGCCATATCGCACGCCCTTGGAAGGCCCCGACGTGGCTCTTGGGGATCGGAGCGATCTTCGCCTATGTCAACGCGATCTTCATGGGCGCCGGGGCCAAGGTGTGGAACCCGATGGCGCTGTGGGCGGGGCTGATTACCGCGGCGCTGATCATCCCGGTGTTCTGCTTCCGCCATTACATCCAGGACGGCGGCAAGTTCCCCGACCACATGCTGGCCGACCTCGGCATGGCGGGAGCGGACCTTTCGGTGAAAAAGGCGGGCATGCTGCCCTATCTGACGCTGGGCGCCGGCGTGGCGGTAATGCTGATCGCCAACTGGTTTTTCGTCATCTGATTGCCTGACGGCCAAGCGGCCTTCGGCTCAGCAAGAACAGAAATCGGCCGGTCTCAAACGGGACCGGCCGATTTGGTTCATTCAGCCGCCAAAGCGAGTTGCGGCCTCTCGACGCCTTCGACGGTTTCCGGTTCGGGCGTCTGTTCGTCGGTCGGCACCTTCTTGCGCTCACGGCCGAAGAACAGGGCGTAGCCAGCGGGCAGCACCAGGATGGTGAGCACGGTTGCAACGAGGATGCCGCCCATCATGGCGTAGGCGAGCGGCCCCCAGAACACGCCGCGCGAGATCGGGATCAGCGCCAGCACGGCCGTCATCGCCGTCAGCATGATCGGACGGAAGCGGCGGACGGCCGAGCCGATGATCGCTTCGGAACGTTCCATGCCTCTCGCGATGTCCTGGTCGATCTGGTCGACCAGGATGATCGAGTTGCGCATGATGATGCCGAGCAGCGCGATGACGCCGAGGATGGCGACGAAGCCGAACGGCGCGCCGCTGATCAGAAGCGCGGCCGCCGCGCCGATGATGCCGAGCGGGCCGGTGGCCAGCACCAGCATCGCCTTGCCGAAATGCTGCAGCTGGATCATCAGGAGAATGACGATGACGGCCAGCATGATCGGCGCCTTGGCGGCAATGGAAGCCTGGCTTTCCGCCGAATCCTCGGCACCGCCCTGGATCTCGATCTTGTAGCCGGGCGCAAGCCCGTCGCGCAGATCCTTCATGTCGTTGTACATCTTGGTGACGACGTCGTTGGACTGCACGCCGTCGGGCAAGGTCGCCCGCACGCTGATGGTCGGCAAGCGGTCGCGCCGCCACTCGACCCCTTGCTCCAGCACCGGCACCACCTTGGCCACCTGCGACAGCGGCACGAAGCCGCCGAAATCGGTCGGGATGTAGATAGAATCGACCGAGGACAGCAAGGCGCGGCTGGCATCCGGCTCGCGGGCGACGATGGACACCGTTTCCTCGCCGTCGCGGAAGTCGCCCAGCGGCGCGCCGGACATGGAGGCCTGCAGCATCTGGCGGATGCGCTGCGAGGTGACGCCCAACGCGCGGGCGCGGTCCTGGTCGATGACCAGCTTCATCGCCGGCACAGGTTCCAGCCAATCGTCATGGACGGCGCCGAGCAGCGGGTTGGCCTGGAATTTCGCCTTCACCTGGTCGGCAATGCGCCGCACTTCCTGGCGGTCCGGGCCCATGACGCGCATCTGCACCGGCCAGCCAGTTGGCGGGCCGAGGAACAAGCGATCGACCTTGCCGCGGATGGAGGGGAAGTCCTGCGCCAGGATGGTGCGCAGCTTGACGATCAGCCGCTCGCGCGCCGGCTCGTCATTGGCCATCACAAGAAGCTGGGCGAAGTTCGGATTCCTGAGCTGCTGGTCCAGCGGCAGGAAGAAGCGCGGCGCGCCTTCACCGATATAGGTGGCGATGAAGCGCTTGTCCTTGTCGTCCATCATCTTGGCTTCCAGCGCCTTGGCCTGCGTCTCGACTTCCTTGATGCTGGTGCCTTCCGGCAGCCAGAGATCGACGAGGATTTCCGGGCGCGACGATTGCGGGAAGAAGTTCTGCGGAATGAACTGGAAGGCCCACAGGCTGGTGGCGAAAGTCACCAGCGTCATCGTCAGCACGATGATGCGATGGCGCACGGCCCAGGTAACCGTCGAGCGAAGCCGGCGATAGAAACGGGTGTCGAAGACGTCGTGGTGGGAGCCGGCATGCTTGCGCTGCTTGAGGATCATATATCCCAGCCATGGCGTGAAATAGACCGCCACGAACCAGGACACCACCAGCGCGATGCCGACGACGTAGAACAGCGTGCGCACATATTCGCCGGCGGTGGAGGCGGCAAAGCCGACCGGAATGAAGCCGGCGGTGGTGATCAGCGTACCGGTCAGCATCGGAAATGCGGTCGAGGAATAGGCGAAACTCGCCGCCTCGATCTTGACCAGCCCCTCCTCCAGCTTGCGTTCCATCATCTCGACGACGATCATCGCGTCGTCGACGAGCAGGCCGAGCGCGATGATCAAGGCACCCAGCGAAATGCGCTGCAGGTCGATGCCGATCTCGTACATGATGGCGAAGGTGGCGGCCAGCACCAGCGGAATGGCGATGGCAATGACAAGTCCGGAGCGCCAGCCGATCGACAGGAACGAGACGACGAGCACGATCAGCAGCGCTTCGCCGAGCGCATGCATGAACTCGCTGACAGCGTCCCTGACGACCTCGGGCTGGTCCGATATCTGGTCGACGGAGACGCCATAGGGCAGCGCCTCCTCGAATCGCTTGTAGGTCGCCTCGACGTCCTTGCCGACATCGGTGACGTTGAAGCCCTTGGCCATGACGACGCCGAGCTGGACGCTCTCGTGGCCGTTGAACCGGTACTTGCGCTCGAAGGGATCCTCCAGCCCCGAGCTCACAGTCGCGATATCGCCAAGGCGCGTTACCTGGTTGCCGGCGCGCAAGCGCAGTTCGCGAATGTCGGCCGCCCTGGTGACGTCGCCCTCGACCGAAATGCGGACCGAGCGCAAGCCGGTGTCGACCGAGCCCGCCGGGTCGACATTGTTCTGTCCCTTGATCGCGTTCTGCAGGTCGGTCAGCGTCAGGCCGCGCTCGGCCAGCGCCTTGGACGAGACGTCGATATAGATCTTCTCGGGCTGGTCGCCGATGATGACCGCCTTCTCGACGCCGGGCGTCGTCAGCAGCATGTCGCGGGCCTGGATGGCGAACTTCTTCAATTCGGGATAGCTGAAGCCGTCGCCGCTGATGGAATGCAAGGTGATGAAGGTGTCGCCGAATTCATCGTTGAAATAGGGGCCGAGCAGGCCTTGCGGCAGATCGCCTGCTATGTCGCCGACCTTCTTGCGCACCTGATAGAAGGCGTCGTTGACCTGGGCCGCATTGGTGTCGCCCTTGATCTGAACCGTGATGATGGCGCTGCCGGCCCGCGTATAGGAGCGCACGAAGTCGAGATGCGGCGTCTCCTGCAGCTTGCGTTCGATCTTGTTGACGACCTGGTCTTCCATCTCCTGAATCGAAGAACCCGGCCAGATCGCCTGCACGACCATGACGCGGAAGGTGAAGTCGGGATCTTCCTTCTGGCCCATGCGCATCAGGCCGAGCGCGCCGGCAAGGATGATCAGGCCGAACAGGAAACGTGCGATGCTCGGATGCCCGATCGCCCAGCGCGAGAGGTTGAAAGGCCGCTTTTCAGTGCTGCTGTCGGTGGTCATGGCGCCAGTCCAGTCCAATTGATCTGCAAGGCAGGTTCATCATGCCGTTCATGCGTTCTTCGTCTGGCTTCCGGGCGGCGAAGCTCCCTCAAGCGGAGAGACTCGCATCGCGTATGACGCGACAATGATGCGGGGGAGCCATCTTGCCGGCGTCTCGACGATCGGGCGCCTGCCGCCCGGAAACCATGGCCTGCCCGGTCTTGCGGCTCGCACCGACAGGACAGGGAGGGTTTTCGTTGTGCCTGGCTGTCAGCGCAGGCTGCTGGTGGCAGCGTCGTCCGCCGCCGAGGCGGACTGCTGGAGACTGTCGCCGGACAGCTTGACCTTCAGATTGTCGGTCATGAACTGCGTGCCAGCGGCAACCACGACGTCGCCCTGCTTGAGGCCGTCGGCAACCGCGACGCCGTCGGCGGTGAAGTTCGCGATCTTGACCGGGCGCGAATGCACGGTGTCGCTGCCGCGGTCGACGGCCCAGACGATCTTCTGCCCGTCCTTTTCAGCCAAGGCGCTGAGCGGGATCGAGACCAGCTGGGTCTTGCTGTCGACCGTCGCCTGCACGTTGGCGGTCATGCCGAGCAGCACGCGCGGGTCGTTTGGGAGCGAGACGCGAACGGCGAAGGTACGCGACTGCGGGTCGGCACTGCCGGCAACTTCGCGGACCTTGCCGGCAAGCGTCAGCGCATCGTCCGCCCAGAAGCTTGCCTTGACCTCCTTGCCCGGCCTGAAGCCGGCAATATCCATTTCCGGAACCGCGATCAGCACTTCCTTCTCGCCGTCGACGGCAACCGTCATCACGGGCGTGCCGGCACCGACCACCTGGCCGACATCGGCACTGACCGCGGTGACGATGCCGTTCTCGCTCGCCTTGAGATCGGTATAGTGGACCTGGTTCTGAGCCTGGGCGAGGGTCGAGCGGGCGGCATCGCGCGTCGCGACCGCCTGGTTATAGGTCAGCGTCGCCTGCTCAAGCTGCGATTTCGGCGCGAAATTCTTGGCATAAAGCTGCTCGGCGCGCTTCCTGGCGAGATCCACCGTCTCGACCTGGCGCTCGGCGGCGTCAAGGCTCGCCGCCGCGCTCTTGACCGAAAGCTCGTAATCGGAGGGATCGATGCGGGCGAGGACGTCGCCCGAGGTGACATGCTGGCCGATGTCGACGAGCCTCTCGGTGACCTTGCCGGCAACGCGGAAGCCGAGATTCATCTCGGTGCGGGCACGCACCGAACCGGAATAATCGAGCTGGCGCGTGGTCTGCGCCGCGCCGATCTCGACGACCTTGACGGGGCGGATGATATCCTTGACCTCCGCCTTCTCCTGGGAACAGCCGGCAAGGCCAAGCGCCGCGACGATCAGGCCGGCAACCGGCAGCCAGCGGATAATGGAATTGGACGAAGACACCTTAGCACTCCCAAACTGGAGATTGATTGTCATTGCCGGCGCCCGGCGGGCGGCGGCTATTTCTTCAAGGCCTTGATCGCATAGTCGATGAGGTCGTCGGGCATTGCCCGGTTGGTCTTGGCAAGACACTGGGCCACCATCTGCGGGTGGCACAAAATGACCGTGGCGGCGCCGAAGCAGCGCGACGCAATCACCGGATCCTGCTCCCTGAATTCGCCGGCCGCGATGCCCTCGCGGATCACCTCGGCAAAAAGATCGTGGATACTGTCGACATGCTTGTCGATGACGCCCCAATCGCGCTCGAGGGCGACGATGACCATCTCATGGACCTTCTGGTCGTCGAGCATGACCTCCATGGTCATCTTGTACTGTGCGTGCACATAGCGCCGCAGCCGTTCCTCGGCGCTGATCGGCAAATGCATGATCTCGTAGGCCATCCTGTAGCTGGCCCCGAGCATCCGGCCGCAGACCGCCTGGTGGATTTCGACCTTGGACGCAAAGAAGCGATAGATGTTGGCTGGCGACATGCCGAGTTCGCGGGCAATGTCGGCGACATTGGTCTTGCCGTAGCCATAGTGCCGGAACAGGCGCTCGGCGCAATCGAGAATGCGCGTCACATTCTCTTGGCGGGCGGCATCGGCGACGATGTTGGCGGTTTCGGACATAGCCTCTTTCGATTTACTAGTGATGAATTTTGATTTTCGTCACTCGTAAATCGAAAGGAACGAGATGTCAACACGGATTCGGCGTACGCGTACAAAATGGTGACAGATGGTGACAGTGAGGGGTGCCTCGCCTCGCGAAGCGACGTCTCGGAAACCCTGGATTCCCGTGACATTGCGGCCGAACTCCGGCAGTCGAGGATGGCTGCTGTGGGCTACAGCAAGCTCCTGATCCACCTCATTTTTTGACCGACGTCAGGGCATGGATCCTAGGGGTCTGCGCCGCGTCGCTTGCTCCTTGCTTCGCTGGGATGACGAAGTCACAAGGCCCGCCGCAAATTGTCGAGGTCATCGCAAGGGCGGCCATGCGGCCTACGCCTCCTTCGCCATCTCCCTGAGCCGGAATTTCTGGATCTTCCCAGTCGAGGTCTTCGGGATCTCGGCGAACACCACCGCTTTCGGCAGTTTGAAGCGGGCAAGCAGCGCCCGGCAATGCTCGATGATCTCGGCCTCGGTCGCTGTCTTGCCGGGCTTCAGCTCAACATAGGCGACCGGCACTTCGCCCCATTTCTCGTCCGCCCGCGCCACCACGCCGCAAGACGCAACGGACGGGTGCTTGTAGAGCGCGTCCTCGACCTCGATCGAGGAAATGTTCTCGCCGCCCGAAATGATGATGTCCTTGGAGCGGTCCTTGAGCTGGATATATCCATCCGGATGCATGACGCCGAGATCGCCGGAGTGGAACCAGCCGCCGGCGAACGCCTCGTCGGTCGCCTTGCGGTTCCTGAGATAGCCTTTCATGACGATGTTGCCGCGGAACATGACCTCGCCGATGGTCTTGCCGTCGGCGGGCGTCTGCGTCATCGTTTCGGGATCCATCACCGTGAGGCCTTCGAGCGCGGCGTAGCGCACGCCTTGCCTGGCCTTCCTCGTGGCTCTCTGCCCCTTCTCCAGATGATCCCACTCATTGTGCCATTCGTTGACCACTGCCGGGCCGTAGGTCTCGGTCAGACCATAGAGATGCGTGACGGCGAAGCCGGCATCGGCCATGCCGGTGAGCACCGCTTCCGGCGGCGGCGCGGCGGCCGTGTTGAAGGTGACGGCTTGCGGGAACTGGCGCTTGTCCTCATCCCTGGCGTTGATCAGCACCGACATGACGATCGGCGCGCCGCACAGATGGGTGACGCCGTGGTCGGCGATGGCGTCGTAGATCTGCTTCGGCCGAACCCAGCGCAGACAGACATGGGTGCCGGCCTGGACGGCCAAGGTCCACGGAAAGCACCAGCCATTGCAGTGGAACATCGGCAGCGTCCACAGATAGACCGCGTGCTTGGCCATGCCGGCATGGACGGTGTTGGCGTAGGCCATCAGCGCAGCACCCCGATGATGGTAGACAACGCCTTTCGGATTGCCTGTCGTGCCCGAGGTGTAGTTGAGCGAAATGGCGTCCCACTCGTCGTCTGGCATCGACCAGGCGAAATTCTCCTCGCCCTCGGCGACGAAGGCCTCGTAGTCAAGAGTGCCGATGCGACCGCCCTTCGGATAGGGAGCGTCCGCGGCGTAGTCGGGATCGTCATAGTCGATGACCAGGGGCTTCACCTTGGCCAGATCGAGCGCTTGCCGAACCACTGCGGAGAATTCTCGATCGACGATGAGCACCCTGGTCCCGGCATGGTCGAGCTGGAAAGCGATCACGGCGGCGTCGAGGCGGGTGTTGAGCGAATGCAGCACCGCCTTGGTCATTGGCACGCCGAAATGCGCCTCCAGCATCGGCGGCGTGTTCGACAGCATCACCGTCACCGTGTCGCCCTTGCCGATGCCGCGCCTGGCAAGCGCCGAGGCGAGCTGCAGCGAACGGTGCCAGAAATCGCGATATGTCACGCGCTGCCGGCCATGGATGATGGCGACATGATCGGGATAGGTCTTGGCTGCCCGCTCCAGATAGGTGAGCGGCGTCAGCGGCTGATGGTTGGCAGCGTTCCTGTCGAGATCCTGTTCGTAAGGATTGCCCATCCTGTCCTCCCCCGAATGTCCTTTTGCCGACAAGTTCTAATCACAGGCTCGGGCCGCGTCACCAGCAACGATGCCACGACAGGGCACGTTTGGCGCAATGATGATCTAGATTTGGCGCGCGTAAAGGCATCACGTACCTCCCTGCGGTTTGACTTTTGTCGAGAGCCGTGACTAATGTCAGCCGAGGAGACGGCATGGCGATCCGACCGGCAGAACAACTTATCCACAAGGCCGCCTGGCTCTATTATGCGCATGGCCTGCGTCAGGACCAGGTGGCGAGCCAGCTTAACATTTCCCGCGCCTCGGTGGCCATGTATCTGCGCAAGGCGCGCGAGACCGGTATCGTCAACATCTCGACCTCGACCCAGCTTTTCACCGACGACGTCATGGCGCGCAAGCTCGAGGATGCGCTCGGTCTCGACGCGGTCTGGATCGCACCGGAGAACGGCCATATCGCCGATCCCGCCACCGATATCGCGGTGCTGGCGGCGAGCGTCTTTCTTGAATTGGTGAAAAAGGGCGACCGCATCGGCGTCGCCTGGGGGCGCACCGTCTACATGATCGCCGACATCATGTCCTACGCCGATCTCCAGGATGTCACCGTGGTGCAGCTCTGCGGCAATCTCGGCGCGCCCTATTCCTATCGTCCCGACCAGTGCACGATGGAGATCGCGCGGCGGCTCAACGCCAAGGGCATCAATTTCTACGCGCCGCTCGTGTTGACCACCGAAGAACTGGCACGCGGTCTGCGGGCCGAGCCGGTCATCCTCGAACAGCTGTCGAGCATCCACGAATGCGATCTGGCGCTGTATTCGGTCGGCGCCGTCGATGCCGACAGCCATCTGGTCAAATGCGGCGCGCTGACATCAGACGAAATGGCCGACCTGCGCAAGGCGGGCGCGGCCGGCGTCATTGCCGGGCAGATCATCGATGACGAGGGCAAGGTGCTCGACTGCGGCTACAACCGCCGGGTGATCTCGGCGGAGCTTTCCTCGCTGCGCGCCATTCAGAAGCGGCTGATGGTGGTGCAGGAGGACAGCAAGTTCGAACCCCTGCTCGCGGCGATCGCCGGCGGCCTTTGCACGCATCTGGTGGTCGGCGCCGACATGGCGCAGCGGCTTCTGGATCATGCCGGAGCGCCGGGCAAAAAGGTAGCCTAGAGACCATTCCTGCCGCGGCCGTCATCAAGGCGTCGCGGCATTCCTGTTTCACCACTATGACAGCAACCGGACGAAGCTAATGAAAAACCTGTGGAATGACGGCGATGCGGAGAAGATGGTTGCCGACTATGCAAAGAAAGGCGTCGGACGCGACCTCGCGCTACGCGTCTACACGACGCGCCTGCTGGGCGGTGAACCGCGGCTGGTGCTGCATGGCGGCGGCAACACCTCCTGCAAGATCAAGGCGACCGACCTCGTCGGCGACGAATGGGACGTGCTGTGCGTCAAGGGCAGCGGCTGGGACATGGCCGTCATCGAGCCGCAGGGCCTGCCGGCGGTGAAGATGGGCGCGCTCCTCAAGGCGCGCGCGCTGGACAAGCTCGCCGATGAGGACATGGTCGCGTTGCAGCGGGCGAACCTCATCGATCCGTCCTCGCCCAATCCTTCGGTCGAGACATTGCTGCATGCCTTCCTGCCGCACAAGTTCGTCGACCACACGCACTCGACCGCCATACTGGCGATCGTCGACCAGGAAGACAGCAAACCACTGGTGAAGACGGTGTTCGGGACCAAGATGGGCTACGTGCCCTACATCATGCCGGGCTTCGACCTCGCCAAGGCGGCGGCCGACGTCTTTGATGCCGACCCTGATGTGGAAGGACTGATCCTCGACAAGCACGGCATCTTCACCTTCGGCGACGACGCCAGGCAGGCCTACGATCGGATGATCCACTATGTGAATGTCGCTGAGACGTATATTGCCGGCCACGCCAAGCCGAAGGCGGCAAAGGCCGCACTGCCGGCAAAGCTTGCGTCGCCGGCTTCCGTCGCGCCGATGCTGCGCGGCGCCGTGGCGGTGGCGCGCGGCGAAGGCCGCTTCGACCGCATGATCAGCGATTTCCGCACCTCGGACGCGATCGTCGATTTCATCAACTCGGCCGAGATCGCCGACTATGCCGCACGCGGCGTGTCGACGCCGGACCTGTCGATCCGCATCAAGACCGGGCCGATGGCGGTACCGGCGCCCGACGCGGACAAGACCGGCGACTACAAGGCCGTCATCAAGAGCCATGTCGACGCCTTCGCCAAGGAATACCGCGCCTATTTCGAGACCAATGACGCGCTCGACGACGTCAAGCGCACCATGCTCGACCCGATGCCACGACTGACGCTGGTGCCGGGGCTCGGCATGTTCGGCCATGGCCGGACGCTAAAGGACGCCAGGATCGCCTCCGACGTCGGCGAGATGTGGATCGAGGCCGTGCGCGGCGCCGAGGCGGTCGGCCGTTTCCATCCGCTTTCGAAGGCCGACCTGTTCCCGCTCGAATACTGGTCGCTGGAACAGGCCAAGCTCGCCTCCAACAAGCCGAAGCCGCTGACCGGCCAGGTGGTGCTGATCACCGGCGGCGCAGGCGCCATCGGCGCGGCGACCGCAAAACTATTCGCCGACAATGGCGCCCATGCGGTGGTCGTCGATCTCGATGGCGAAAAAGCCGCTGATGCGGCCAAGAAAGCGGGCAACGATTCGATCGGCGTCGCCGCCGATATCACCGATCCGCGCCAAGTGCGTGCAGCCTTCGACAGGGCCGTTGCCGTGTATGGCGGCGTCGACATAGTGGTGTCCAATGCCGGTGCCGCCTGGGAAGGCCGGATCGGCGAACTTGACGACGCGCTGCTGCGCAAGAGCTTCGAACTCAATTTCTTCGCCCACCAGTCTGTGGCGCAGAACGCGGTGCGCATCATGCTCGAACAAGGCACCGGCGGCGCGCTTTTGTTCAACACCTCCAAGCAGGCGGTCAATCCGGGGCCGAAATTCGGCGCCTATGGCGTGCCAAAGGCGGCGACGCTGTTCCTGTCCCGGCAATACGCGCTTGATTACGGCGCGCATGGCATCCGCTCCAACGCGGTCAATGCCGACCGCATCCGCTCCGGCCTCTTGACCGACGCCATGATCGCCAGCCGTTCGGGCGCGCGCGGTGTCTCGGAGAAGGAATACATGTCCGGCAATCTGCTCGGCCAGGAGGTGACGGCGCAGGACGTGGCGCAGGCCTTCCTGCATCATGCGCTGGCCGACCGGACCACCGCCGACGTGACGACGGTCGACGGCGGCAACATCGCGGCGGCGCTGCGGTAGGCTTGCAAGATCTGCACACTGTAGCTACATTGTGGCTCAACAGAAGGGAGTCGCGATATGGCTACAGATGCAGTGGTCCGCGCACGGATCGACGCCGCGACGAAGGATCAGGCAACGGAGGCTTTGGCAGCTATGGGCTTGTCGGTCTCTGATGCCATTCGTCTGTTGCTGGTCCGCGTCGCCGCCGACAAGGAATTTCCCTTTCCGGTAAAAGTGCCGAACGCTACCACTCAAAAGGCCATGGCCGAATTGGAGAAAGGCAAAGGAAAGCGTTTCGCCTCGGCCGATGAGTTGTTCAAGGATTTGGGGCTCTAAGCATGCCAGAGCCCATTCGCTCCGGGCAATTTCGCCGGATGTGAAGCGTATGGAAAAGCGTGGCAAGAACCTTGGGAAATTGCGTGATCTGCTAGGCCTGCTCATCGCCGGGCATGATCTGCCGGCGATGTACAAGGATCATCCTCTGAAAGGCGACTAGAAAGGCTTTCGAGATGCGCATATCGAGCCGGAGCTTGCCCGTACCGGTTCGCATTCCGACCTGTTCAACGAGTGACTCTGCGGAATAGCCGCCCACGGCGATCTGCTGCGGGCGGCTCTCAATACATGTAATTCTGCACGCCGAAAGTGCCGAACCTACTTCGCGTTCGGGTTCGGCATCCAGGCAGGCATCGCGACATCGGCATGGGCGAACTGCGGCAGCTTGGCCGACAGATCCTCCATGTTCTTGATGTCCTTGTCGAGAAGGTCCTTCTGGGTGATCAGCGTCGGCGGCACGACGACGTTGTGGCCGGGGTCTTCGCCGGCGAGCAGCTGCGCCAGCGCACGCACCGAGACCTGGCCCACGACGGCCGGGTTGGTGGCGGCGGTTGCCGCCCAGGCGCTGTCGGGCTCCCGCATCGCCGCGATGTCCGAGGTCGAGATGTCGGCCGAATAGATCTTGATGTCCTTGTTCAGGCCTGCCTCGTCGACGGCGATCTTCACGCCCTTGGCGAACTCGTCATAGGGAGCGAACATCACCTTGATGTCGGGATGGGCGGTCAGCACCGAGCGCGCCTGGTTGGCGACCGAGTTGGCGATCGGGTTGTCCAGCGTGCCGAACATGGCGACTTCGTTGATGCCCGAATATTTCTTCTTCACGTCGACCCAGGTTTCGTTGCGGCGGTCGAGCGGGGCGATGCCCGCGACATAGACATAGCCGGCCTTCCAGCTCTCGCCATTATCCTTGACAGCCTGCTCGAGCGCGAGGCGCGCAAGGTCGCGGTCTGACTGCTCGATCTGCGGGATCTTGGGGTTTTCGACATTGACGTCGAAAGCGACCACCTTGATGCCGGCGTCGACCGCGCGCTGGGCGGCGTCCTTCATCGATTCCGTCAGGCCGTGCTGGATGATGATGCCTTGCACGCCGAGCGCGATGGCCTGGTCGACCATGTCGGCCTGGAGGGCGGCGTCCTGGCGGCTGTCGAGCACGCGCAAGTCGACGCCGAGGGCCTTGGCTTGCGCCTCGACGCCGGACAGATAGGCCTGGAAGAAGTCACCGGTCGAGAGATAGCGCACCAGGGCGATCTTGACGCCGGGCTTGTCGAACGGCGCCGGGCGGTCGGCTGCCAGAGCCGTCCCTTGCATCAGCAGCGCCGCGCCGGCGAGCCCGAGCGCTGCCTTGCCCAAAAGTCTTCTTGTGATGTTCACGTCGTTTCCTCCACTTGTTGAAATGCAACCCGGTCGAAATCTATGTCCTGCCCCTGCCGGAAAGAGCGAAGGTAAAGACAAGGGCGACGACCAGAACGGCGCCCTTGATGAAATCCTGCGTGTAGTACGGCGCATTCATCATCGTCAGGCCCTGCAGCAGGACGCCGACAAAGACCGCACCGACGGCCGTGCCGAACGCGTTCGGCTTGGCGGCGCCGAGAACCGCGTAGCCGATGAGCGCCGCGGCGACGGCGTCGAGCAGAAGATTATTACCCGAGGCGATGTCGCCGCGTCCAAGCCGCGCGGCAAGCAAAATACCGCCGATCGAGGCAAAAACTCCTGAAATGATATAGGCCCAGATTTTGTATGCCTTGACAGGCGCGCCGGCGAGCTCGGCGGCGCGCTCATTGGAGCCGACGGCATACATCATGCGGCCGAAGCGGGTGTATTCGAGGAAGAACCAGATCAGCACCGCAAGCACCGCCAGGACGACGACCGAGACCGGAACGAGATTGGGAATGAAGAAGTCGAAGCGGTGGCGGCCGAGCGCCAGGAACGCCTCGCCGAACTTGCCGTTGGCGACCGAGCCGTCGGGCATGGTCATGCCGGTGGCGATCGAGCGGCCTTCGGTCGGGATGCGCTGCAGGCCGACCAGCAGGAACATCATGCCGAGCGTCGCCAGCAGGTCCGGCACGCGCATATAGACGATCAACCAACCATTGATGAGGCCAACGATAACGCCGATCAGCAGGCAGACGATGACCGCGACGACGGCGTTCTGCTCCAGCACCACCATCACATAGGCCGCCGCCATCATGGCTGACGTGGCGACCGAGCCGATCGACAGGTCGAAGCCGCCAACGACCAGCGTGGCGGTGACGCCAAGCGCCAGCACGCCCGTGATGGCGACCGACTGGAAAATGAAGACCGCACTTTGCGGCGAAACGAAACCGTCGGCGGCGATCGCGAAATAAGCGACGAGCCCGAACAACAGGACGATGAAACCGTAGCGGATGGCGTGGTTGCGCTGCGTCATTCAGCGCTCCCACGCGCTGCTGCCATTTTTACCCAACTCGAACCCATGCTCTCCATTCCGATTGTCGTCGCCAGTTCTTCAATTCCAGCAGGTCAAGCCGCGCGGTGCGGCAGCCCGCCGGCCACCTCGGCCAGCAGGCGATCGAGATCGATGTCTGCGTTGCGGTGTTCGCCGACGATGGTCTGCTCCGACATCACCAGGATACGGTCGGCCGTCTCCAGCGCCTCGTCGAGTTCGGTGACAAACAAAAGCGTCGCGCGGCCATTGGCGCTTGCCCTCAGCTTGGCGGCGATGTCGCGCCTGGCCGAGATGTCGACGCCCTGAAACGGCTCGTCGAGAATGAACAGGCTTGCATCCTGGGCCATCCAGCGGGCGACCATCACCTTCTGCTGGTTGCCACCGGACAATGCCGACATTTCGTCCTTCTCGGAGCGGCAGACGATGCCCAATTCCTGAATCTGCCGGCGCGCCGTGGCGCGTTCCAGGCGGCGCTTGAGCACGCCCAGGTTCGACATCCGCCTCAGGAACGGCAGGCTGACATTGCGCTCGATGTTGAAGCCGCCGACGATGCCGCTGGTGGCGCGATCCTTGGCGACGAGGAAGACGCCGGCGGCGATCGCGTCGCCGGCCGAGCGCGGCGCGTAGGGCTTGCCGTTCATCGTCATGGTGCCGGCGAGAGGCTTGCGCACGCCGAACAGCGTCTCGGCAAGCGCTGTCTTGCCGACGCCGACCAGGCCGGTGACGGCGACGACCTCGCCGTCGCCAAGCGTCAGCGATATCGGCCTGGCGCCCTGGGCGATACGCAGGCCCTCGACGGTTAGCACCGCCCGGGCCGAATGCCTGGCGACGATCTGGTCGAGGTGGATCTTGCGGCCGAGCATGGCATTGACCGCGCCTTCGTAGTCGAGCGGCTTCTTGTCGAAAACGCCGGACACGGCGCCGTCGCGCATCGAGACAATGCGGTCGGCAAGCCGCCTGATATCGGACATCCGGTGCGAGATGTAGAGGATCGCCACGCCTTGCGCGCGCAGCCTGTCGACCAGCGCAAAAAGCCGATCGGCTTCGGCGCTCGACAGCGACGAGGTCGGTTCGTCGAGGATCAGCACTTTCGGCTGATGTGCCAGCGCGCGGGCAATCGCCACCATCTGGCGATCGGCCAGCGAGAGATCGCTGACGCGCGCCTTCAAGTCGATCGCCAGGTCCATGCGGTCGGCAACCGCCTTGGCCTCGCGACGCACACGGACCGGATTGAACAGGACCGGTGCCCCTTTGCCGCTCAGCCTGTCCAATGTCAGGTTCGTGGCCACGTCAAGATCGGCGACGACACCGTCATTGATGTTCTGGTGAACGGTGACGACGCCCGCATGGATCGCTTCCGCCGGCCTTCCCGGCGCAAAATCCTGGCCGGCCAAGGTCATGGTGCCGCCATCGCGTTCGTAGACGCCGCTGACGATCTTGACGAGGGTGGATTTGCCGGCGCCGTTGGCGCCCATCAGCACGGTCACTTCGCCGGCATGGAGTTCGAGCGAGACGCCGCCAAGCACCTCGTTGCGGCCAAAGGATTTCCTCAGTCCCTCTACGCGGAACACGGCATTGCCGACCATGCGTTCCTCCCTGACGGTGACGCTATGGGCTGCATCGGCAATTGTCAACACGATTGACAATTGCCAGAGCGCTACCTAGCTTGGCCCCGCCGCCGTGGCTCCGCTATTATTGAGGGACGAGCAGGAGAGGTGAGGATGACCGGAAAGACGCCGTTCGAGCCACTGTCGGTGGAGACGCTCGCCACGCGGCTCAGCACTAACGAGGCGCTCACCCGGCGCATCGGCGAGGACGCCAGCCGCTGGAAGGTGCGCGAGGTCGGCGACGGCAACCTGAATCTCGTCTTCATCGTCGAGGGCGACCAGGGCGCGGCGGTGGTCAAGCAGGCCCTGCCCTACGTCCGGCTGGTCGGCGACAGCTGGCCACTGCCGCTGAAGCGTTCCTTCTTCGAATATCACGCGCTGACGCGGCAAGAGGCGCGCGCGCCGGGCTCGGTGCCGGCCATCTACCATTTCGACGAGACCCAGGCGCTGATCATCATGGAGTATCTGTCGCCGCACATCATTTTGCGGCGGGCGCTGATCGAGGGCCGGCAATTGCCCAACATCGCCAGGGATATCGGGCTGTTCATGGCCCGCACCCTGTTTCGTGGCTCCGATCTCTCGATGGTGACCAGGGATCGCAAGGCGGATCTGGCGCTGTTTGCGGACAATGTCGAGCTGTGCGACATCACCGAGAACCTGGTGTTTTCCGATCCTTATTTCGACGCCAAGCTGAACCGCCACACCTCGCCGCAGCTCGACGCCTTGGTTGCCGAGTTGCGCGCCGACCGCGACCTCAAGGTGGAAGCGCAGCGCCTGAAACATCTGTTCGCCGCCAATGCCGAGACATTGCTGCATGGTGATCTGCATTCCGGCTCGATCATGGTCACCGATACAGAGACCAGGATGATCGACCCGGAGTTCGCCTTCTACGGGCCGATGGCTTTCGACGTCGGCATGCTGCTCGCCAATTTCTGGATGGCCTTCTTTTCGCAGCGAGGCCATGAGCAGAACGGCAAGCGCGACGCCATGCGCGCCTACCTGCTCGATGTCACAGCGCAGACGTGGTCGGTGTTCCGCACCGAGTTCTCGCATCTGTGGCGCACGGAGCGCAACGGCATGCTCTACCAGAAGAGCCTGTTCGAGGATCAGGGCGACAGGCTGGGCGCCGAGCAGGCGCTCGACCATGTGCTGCACCGGATCTGGGACGACCTCCTCGGCTTTGCCGGCATCGAGGTGCACCGGCGCATACTCGGCCTCGCCCACAATGCCGATTTCGAAACCATTGCCGACGAAGACCTGCGCGCCACATGTGAAGCGAGGGCGCTGAAGTTCGGCCGCCACATCGCCGTCAACAGGCGCCATATCCACAGCATCGACGAGGTCAACAACCTCGCCACGCTGATCGAACAGGAGAACCGGATTTGAACGTCGGCGAGCGCCACTATCGCACCATCTGGCTGAGCGACGACGGTCGTTCGGTGGAGATCATCGACCAGCGCTGGCTGCCGCATGACTTCCGTATCGTGAAGGTCGATACCGTTAACGGCGTCGCCACCGCCATCCGCGACATGTGGGTGCGCGGCGCTCCGCTGATCGGTGTGACCGCTGCCTATGGCGTCGCCATGCAGATGGCGGACGATTCGTCGGATGCCGCGCTCGATGCCGTCTGGGAGACGCTCCACGAGACGCGTCCGACGGCGATCAATCTGCGCTGGGCTCTGGATGAGATGCGGCGGTTCCTGCGGCCGCTGCCGACGGAACAACGGGCTGCCGCCGCCTATCGGCGCGCCAGCGAGATCGCCGACGAGGATGTCGGGCTCAACCGCGCCATCGGCGAGAACGGTCTCGCCATCATCAAGGACATCGCTGCGCGCAAAAAGCCGGGCGAAGCCGTCAACATCCTGACGCATTGCAACGCCGGATGGCTGGCCACCGTCGATTACGGCACCGCCACCGCGCCGATCTACCTGGCAACGGAGGCCGGCATTCCGGTCCATGTCTATGTCGACGAGACGCGGCCGCGCAACCAGGGCGCCCAGTTGACGGCCTGGGAGATGGCCGGCCACGGCGTGCCTCACACGCTGATCGTCGACAATGCCGGCGGCCACCTGATGCAGCGCGGCGCAATCGACATGGTCATCGTCGGCACCGATCGCACCACGGCCGACGGCGACGTCTGCAACAAGATCGGCACCTATCTGAAGGCGCTCGCCGCCTCCGACAATGACGTGCCGTTCTACGTTGCGCTGCCTTCGCCGACCATCGACTGGACGGTGGGCGACGGACTTGCCGAAATCCCGATCGAGGAACGTTCCGGCGACGAGGTTTCGCTGGTGTGGGGCAAGACCGCGAGCGGCGAGATCGCCCAGGTGCGCGTCTCGCCGGAAGCGACGCCCGCGGCAAACCCCGCCTTCGACGTGACGCCGGCGCGGCTGGTCACCGGTCTGATCACCGAGCGCGGCGTCGCCAAGGCCTCGCGCGACGGGCTGAAGGCAATGTTCCCGGAGCGGGGATAGTCGGCTCTCGCAAGGGCCAGGAACCACCTTTCGCGGTTCAGAAAGTGCTGCTCTTTGCGATCTCCAGCGAGTTGACGAAATCCAGTGAACGCCGCAGCGCGCGACGAATGGTGGCGATATCCACCGGCGTGCTTCGCCGCTGGGGATCGCGGCGCTGCGGGCGCTGCAGCCGCAATGGCAGTTCGATGCTGACCGGCAGCGTCGCGGGAAGCGCTGCCCAGTACGGTCCGTAGCCGATCGAGCCGTCGCCGATGGCGCAAAACCCCCATCCCTCCCCGGTGCTCGCGACATCCTTGAGATGGGCATGCCCAATCGCCTCGATGGCATCAGCGATATCTCGCGCCGGCTGCATCGCTTCGTTGCTGTAGGTAAAGACATTTCCGGCATCGTGGTTCAGGCGCACGTGTCGCGAGCCGATGTCGCGGATGAAGCCTGCCCCCAGCCGGGCGCCGCCGAGCAGATCGCCTTGGCCGTGCCCGGGGTTCTCGAGTGCCAGAACGATGCCGGCTTCCTCCAGCTTCGGCAGGAGGGCGTCGATCGTTTTGCGGATCGCCGCGCTGTTTCTCGCCGGGCCGGCATTGGTGATCAGGAAGGACGCACCAAGACCGGCGGCAAAGCCGATGCGGCGGGACAAGGCGTCGACGGCATCGGCTCCGGAGAGGTCGAGATGAGCCGATACGGCATTGATCCCCAGCCCGGCATGTTCCGCTGCCCGGCGCAGCTTCGCGGCCTGCGCAGCCGCAAACATGCTTTCATCGAAATCGACATAACCACGGATGAAGGCCGGCTCGACATGGAGGGCGCCGGCCGCTGCAATCTCCTCGAGGGCCAATTCCATGGAATAGCCATCGAAGAGCGCGGTCGATACCGAGACGGTCCGGCGCGGCGAAGGCAGGCTCAGGCTCCCTTGCCGTAGACGATCAATTCCGAGGCTTCCTTGACCTTGGCCGGAGACAGCGCTTCGCGCCAGTCGTCCCGGACGACGACCCCCTTGGCGAACCGCATCAGGCGCAGCGCCGCATCGGATGGCACTTTCGGAGAGAAGCCGAACCACATGGCGATCTCGACGTTCAGGTGGCCTATCAGGAAGTCCATCGCGGCCTGTCTGGGAATGCCATATTTGCGCTCGCACTCCTCGACGGCCTCGACCATGGTGTCGACGAAGGGCATGGCCACCATTTCGGACAGGCCCGGCTCCAGGATCGCCAGTTGTTCGACCGTGACGCGATGGCTGTCGATGATCGGCGACCACATGGCCTTGCACACTTGCTCGCCAAGCGCATAGTGCTCTTCCGGACCTTGCATCAGGGCACACACGATCGATTGCCTGGCGATGCCGCCATGGTAATCGCGACGCGCGGCCCATTCCGTCTCGTCGCCGAACAGCGGCGGATGGCAGGGATGGCCGACGAAATAGGTGAGATCCGGCCGATCCGCGGGCAAGTCGCCGGCATAGGGCGCTGCCGCATCCAGAATGAGGATCATGGTGCCCGCGGCAAGCATCGGCGAGATCTGCCGCGCCACCTGGCCGATGATATTGTCCGGCAGAGCCATCACCACGACCTTGGCGCCGGGAATGCCTTCCTCCATGGCGACAGCGCCGATGTCGGCTTCTCCCAGCCGCTTGCGGCCGGCCTCGCCGATCTCCACGGCGCGGACATCGTAGCCCGCTTCGATCAGCTTGCGTGTCACGCGGAAGCCCATCTTTCCTCCGGCCCCAAGCACCGCCACGGATGTCGTCATTTGCTTCTCTCCCATTTGCCTTGATGGCGCGCCGATGGCGCAGATTCAGCCGAACGCTTGCAGCGCGGCTTCGAGCTCCGGATGCGTGGCGGCGTAGTCGCGTGCGGGAATGCCTGCCGCCGCGGCTTCGAAAGCATCATGCAGGCTTCGGACGCCGGCGGCCGGCCCGCCTGGATGCGCCATGATCCCGCCGCCGCAGCAGTAGATGAAATCGTCCGAGCCGAGCCTCGTATAGGTCTCGGCTGCCTGCACAGCGCTCTGTCCAGACGAAAACACCGGCATGACGGTATCGGGACGGCCAGCCCGTTCGAACATCGGGGTGAGACAGCCATGGGCCGACGCCATCACCGACTCGTCCGGCTCGCAGAACTTGTTGGACAGCCCGTTGACGTGCATGTGGTCGATGCCCGCCAGGCGCCAGAATTTCTGATAGGCGAGATAGCTCATGCCGAGATCGGGAGAGCGGCTGAAGAGGCCCCAGCCGGCCCGATGGCCGTGCAGCGCAACGGCGGAGTGGCGGCGCATCTCGATGACGGCGGACAGGCCGACGGAATTCAGGACCAGCATGGCGCAGGTCCCGCCACGGCGCTCGATCAGATCCAGCTGGCGACGCATGGCGTCGATGTCACCGGAAATGTTGGCCGCATACATGACCTTGCGCCCGGTCCTGTCGGCGTGCCTGTCTATCACCGCCATGACCGCTTCGAACCGGTGTTCGAACGGCGAATGCGGAGGGTCTCCCATCAATTCGTCGTCCTTGATGAAATCAAGGCCCGCGGCAATCAGCGTGTCGGCCAGGGCCGCCGTCTCCTGCGGGCTAAGACCAACGCTCGGCTTGACGATGGTGCCGATCAGCGGACGCCCTTCGACGCTCGTCAGGCGACGCGTTCCCTCAACGGCGAAAGCGGGCCCTGGATAGGCATCCGCGAAGGCATCGGGAAAGGTAAGGTCGAGGAGACGCATGGCCGAAAAATGATGCAGCTCGAACAGATTGCCGAGAACCGTCGACCAGACCGAAGCCAGCACTGTCCCCGTATTCTCGATGTTCCAGGAAAGGCCCACCTTGGCCCGGCGCGGCCTCACGGTCGCATTTTTTGGCGAGCGCGAGAACGGCAACGCCTCGCTGTCGACTTCGGCAACATCGCTGATGAATTCGACGCGGGCTCCGAACCTGCGCAGCAGCTCCGGCGTTTCCCCGGGTATGGCACGGAACGTCCCGCTTGATTGTTCGCCCGCCATTGCAGCCGCGGCAACCTCCAGCGGGTAGCGGGTTTCGATCAGATAGGTAGCGCGGAGGCGACCGGACAATGCAGGCTTCCCGGCTGGAATGAGGTTCATGGAGCGACCGTTAGCACCAAAAAGATATCATGTCATCACATGAGTTTTCCCACGCAAAGAAATTCGCCGACCGCTCAGCCGGCTCCGCCGCCGGCCAGTTTGGAATAAAGTTCGTTTGCGCGGCCGATGTGGTCGGCCATCGCGGCGCTCGCGCCTTCCGCATCACCACTGGCAATCGCCTTGTAGATCCGCTCGTGCTCCTCGACGGTCAGCCGCTCGGCGCCTTTCATCGCCACCAGATCCCGCTTGAAACGGGACAGCCATTCGAGCATTCCCTTCGCCACCGCCGCTATCATCGAATTGCCGCTCATCTCGGCGATGACGGCGTGGAACTCCATGTCGGCCGCCACGAACCGGGCCTGGTCGCCCTTTGCCTCGCGCAAATGACGCAAGGTCTCCGCGAGGCGTTCCAGACTCTTGGCCGTGGCGCGCCGCGTGGCTATCCGGACCAGGCCGGTTTCCAGCAAGAGCCTGACTTCCTTGAGTTCTTCGAGTCCGCGAGAGTTCGTCGCCAGCATCATGACCATGGCCGCGGAGACCTGATCGACGATGACATCGGGCGTCGGATTGATGACGCGGGCGCGTTCTCCGTGCGAGATCCTGATAAGCCCCATCTGCTGGAGCGACAGCATCGCTTCCCGGATAGAGGGCCGGCCGACGCCGATCATCGTCATCAATTCCTTCTCCGACGGCAATTGAGAGCCGGGCGGGAATTCGGACGTCGAGATTGCCGCCATCAGCCGGTCAAGCACCTCCACATACAATTTCTTTTTCTGGACCGGCTCCATCCGTCCCTCCCTGGCTGTTCGCGGCATAGTCGATCCCGAGTCGTGTCGGCAGACAAGGTCGCGCCATCGATTGACATTACATATATGATGACCTAACGTCCGTCTACGCCGGCTTTTCGCATGATCACCATTTGCCGGCGGAGGCCGCCTCCGTTTGGCAAGGAAAGAACGAAGCTGGCAGGCCGAGCTTCGTCTCGTCCACAATCCAAAGGAGGTTTCGGCGATTGGGTTGCGGTGCCCGCTTGCCTATTTGGTATGCTGGTATAACATGTAGCTGGTATGGCGTCTTCGAATGGACGCTAACGAAATGGCAAGGCCGATCCTATCGGCCGGTGTTTTTGGGAGGAAATATCATGAAGTTTTCAACCGTGGCGGCGCTCGCCGGCGCCGTGCTGGTCAGCGTCTCGGCTGTGCCGGCAATGGCGTCACCGGATGCGCCGGTGATCGCGCTCGCCAACGCCTATTACGGCAACACGTGGCGGCACCAGATGGTGGAGGCTTTCGAAGCCTCGGCCAAGGAGGCCAAGGCGGCGGGTCAGATCGCCGACTACATCGTCATGAACGGCGACGGCTCGGTGGCGCAGCAGAACAGCCAGATCGCCGAACTGATCCTCAAGAAGGTCGACGTGCTCGCTGTCGACGCCGCCTCGGAAACCGCGGTCAACGGGATCATCGAAAAAGCCTGCAAGGCCGGCATCATCGTCGTTTCGTTCGATTCGGTCGCTTCGGCGCCTTGCAACTACCAGCTCAACTTCGACTTCAAGGGCTACAAGGCAGCCCAGGCCGAGGCCGTTTTCAAGATGATCGGCGGCAAGGGCAACGTCATCCAGGTGCGCGGCGTCAAGGGTTCGGCGCCCGACAACGACATGTTCAACGCGCAACAGTCGGTATTGGCCAAATATCCCGACATCAAGGTCGTCGCCACCGTCTACGGCCAGGCGACCGCGTCGGTCGCGCAGGCGGCCATCGCCAACGTGCTGCCCTCGCTGCCGCATGTCGACGCCGTGCTCGCACAGGGCGGCAGCGACGATGTCGGCATCGCCCAGGCGTTCGTCCAGTATGGCGGCGACTATGCCGGCAAGATGCCGATCATCGAAGGCGGCGGCGGCACCGACTTCGTCAAATGGTGGGCCGAGGAGAACGCCAAGAACGGCTACCAGACGATCTCGATGAACACCACACCAGGCATTGGCGGCGCCGCGTTCTGGCTCGGCCTGTCGCTGCTGAAGGGCGCCAAGGCACCCAAAGTGATGATCATGCCGGTGGCCACCGTCGATGCCGGCAACCTCAAGGAATACGCAAAGCTGCCGGGCGGCCAGATCATCAGCCCCAGCTATTCGCTCGACTGGGTCAAGCAGAACCTGCTGAGCAAGTAAGGTTGGCAACGCCAGGGACCGGGCGCCGCGGAACGGCCGCGCCCGGTCCCTGCCCGTGAAGAAACGGAGGACGAATGTCCCATCTCGCCGTAGCCGCCCCGGAAGGCGCAGCCGCCGCGGTGCTCGCCGATCCGACCCGGCAGAGCGTTGTTTCGCTTTCCGGGATCACCAAGAGCTTCGGACCGACGCTGGCGAATATAGAGATCGACCTCGCCGTCTCCGCCGGCGAGATCATCGGGCTGGTCGGCGGCAACGGCGCCGGCAAATCGACGCTGATGCGCATCCTCTGCGGGGCGATGTGGCCGACCCTGGGCTCGATTTCGTTTGCCGGCCAGAATATCGGCTTCGCCGGCTACGACACGGCGGAGGCACAGCGCCGCGGCATCCGCATGGTGCACCAGGAATTGTCGCTGTGCGCCAACCTCTCGGTGGCCGAAAACTTCTTCCTGGAAATTCCGGCGGATGCCGCCAACCGGCCGGGCTGGCGGGCACTCTACAGGGCGCGCGCCCGCTCGGCGCTGGACGCCGTCTTTCCCGCAAACGGCATCGATGTGAATGCCGAAGTCGGCCACCTCTCCATCGCCGAACGGCAAATGGTCGAGATTGCACGGGCCGCCGCGACACCCGGCGTCAAGCTGATCATTCTTGACGAGCCGACCTCCTCGCTCGATCTCGATCGATCGAGACAGTTGCGGGGCTTCATCCGCGAGCGGGCCAAATCCGGCCTAGCCTTCATCTTCATCAGCCACAAGCTTCAGGAAATCATCGACATCGCCACCCAGGTGGTCGTGCTGCGCAATGGACGCACGGCCTGGCGCGGCGATGTGGCCGAGACGTCGATCGGCAGGCTGGTGCAGCTCATGGGAGGCGACGCCAATTCGATCCACCAGCACGGTACCGCCGCCACCGGCAGCCGCGAAGCGCTGGTGCGACTGTCCGGGTTCCTGACGGCTGAACTCGGCCGCGACATGGAAATCGGCCGCGGTGAGATCATCGGACTGGCAGGCCTCGAGGGCAGCGGCCAGAAAGAGTTGCTGCACGCAATCTTCAAGCCCGGTTCCGGAACGGATGCGGCCGTCGTCAGAAACGGTGAAGCCGGTTTCATCGCGGGCGACCGCCAGAAGGAAGGCGTGTTCCCCTTGTGGAGCGTGCTTGGGAACATCAGCATCGGCGCCCTGGCGCGCCGCCCGGCGCTGGGCTTGGTGTCGGACCGCGCCAACCGCGCGGCAGCGGCCGATGCCGCCGGCCGGCTGCGGCTCGACGAAACCCGCTTCGGATCCAACATATTGGAGCTCAGCGGCGGCAACCAGCAGAAGGCGCTGGTCGCCCGGGCGCTGGTCGCCGACACGCCGATCGTCCTGCTCGACGACCCGACGCGCGGCGTCGACATCGCCACCAAGCAGGATTTCTACCGCCTCTGCAACGACATTGCGCGAGGCGGGCGCACGCTCGTCTGGCACACGACCGAAGATGCCGAACTCCTGGCCTGCGATCGCGTGCTGGTATTTTCCGGCGGCCGCATCGTCAAGGAACTGGCTGGCGAGGCGATCACGGAATCGGCCATCGTTGGAGCGTCCTTTGTCCAGCAGGCGGACAAAGCCGCCGGCGTCGCGCGCAGCGGCGCTGCTGGCGCCGGGCTTGCCCGCCGGCTGGTGAACGCTGCCCCCTTCATCGGCCTCGCCGCCGTACTGGCCGTGATGATCTCGGCCAATCCGGCGGTCGCCTCCATTTTCGGGCTCGACCTCTTGCTCATGCCGGCGCTGTCGCTGGTGCTGGTGACCGCGGCGCAGATGTTCATCGTCGGCGGCAGCGAGATCGACCTCGGCGTCGGCGCGTTCGCGGGGCTCGTCAGCGTGCTCAGCGCCACGCTGCTCTACGACCAGCCGTGGCTCGGCGCGCTGGCGCTGGCGGCGGCGATCGCCGCCTATGCGGGGCTCGGCGGCCTGATCCAGGCGCGCAAGATCCCGGCCATCGTCGTGACGCTGGGCGCCTCGTTCATCTGGGTCGGGATAGGCTATGCGCTGCAGCCGACGCCGGGCGGCGCCAGCCCCGAATGGCTATCGGCGATGTTCAACTGGTCGCTTGGCTTCGTGCCAACCTCGATCATCCTCATCGCCGCGGTGGCAGTCGTGGTGTTCGTGATCGACCGGCTGCCCCTCGGCGTGGTGCTGCGCGGTTTCGGCAACAATCCGACCGCGATGATCCGTTCCGGCTGGTCGCCGACGCGCTACGCGCTGGTGCGCTACCTCGTCGCCGGGCTGTTCGCCGCCGCCGCCGGCCTGTCGCTGACGGCGATCAACACGGCGAGCGACATCAATTCCGGTAATTCGTTCACGCTGCTCAGCGTCGCCGCCGTGGTGATGGGCGGCTGTTCGCTGCTGGGCGGCGTCATCTCGCCGGTCGGCGCCGTCGCCGGCGCGGTCACGCTGGCGTTGATCGGCGCCCTGCTCGGCACGCTGAGCGTGAGCAGCGACTTCAATGCGGCCACGCAGGGACTGATCCTCATCGCCCTACTGACCTTGCGCAGCCTGACCGCGGACCGCAGGAGCGAACAATGAACGCGCTTGCCGCCTTCAGCCCTTGGGCGCAGAGAAACCGCTGGATCTGGTCCGCGATCGGGGTGCTGCTGCTCTGGCTGGTGCTGTCCATCGTCACCAACCGCTTCAGCCTCTCAAGCCTGTCCGGCATCATTCTGTCGGCCTCGTTCCTCACGGTCGTCGGCATCGGCCAGATGTTCGTCGTCACCACCGGGCGCGGCAATATCGACCTCTCCGTGGCCTCGGTGATCACGCTCAGCGCCTTCGTGGCGCTGCTGACCATCAAGGGCCAGGACGCCAACCTCGCCGTCGGTATCGGCGCCGCAGTCCTGCTCGGCCTTGCGGTCGGCGCCCTCAACGCGCTGCTCGTCGTCGGGCTGAACATACCGGCCATCATCGCCACGCTGGCGACGGGCTATGTGCTGGCGACCGCTACGCTGCTGTCGAACCGCGCGATATCGGGCTTCGCCGTCAGCCCGCTGTTGAAGACGCTGGCGACGGGCCGCGTCGCGGGCGTGCCGATCATGGCAGTCATCGCCATCCTGGGCGTCGCCGCAACGTCGTTCGTGCTACGCTATACCGTTTACGGGCAACTGCTCTCGGCAGTCGGCCAGAACCGCGCGGCGGCGCGGCTGGCAGCGATCCGCAACAACCGGGTCATCGCCTCGGCGTTCATCATCTCCTCGGTGCTAGCCTCGCTCAACGGGCTGCTGCTGGGCGCCTATATCGGCGGCGCCTTTCTTGAAATGGGCCAGCCCTATCTCCTGCAATCCATCGCTGCGGTGGTGCTGGGCGGGACGCTGATCTTCGGCGGCTCCGCAACGGCGCTCGGCACGCTGTTCGCCAGCATCCTTTTGATCCTCATCGTCACCACCATGCAGATCATCGGCCTGCCGCCCGGCGCGCAGGACATCGTCCAGGGCATCGTCGTCATTTTCGTGCTGGCGCTGGCCGGCCGGCAGGTGCTGTCGCGGCGCGCCGCCATCGACCCCGCCGCCATCGAGAGCGCAGGCGGCGACGGCACGGCGAAACCCGGAGCGGGCGCTGCGGCAATCAGGCCGCAGTGACAAAGCAGGGAATGATTTCTCTTGCCAAGATGGTAGAGTGATCATACCAGTATATAAGGTGACGATTGGCGAGACCATCGTTCAATATTTAGGAGCAAGGCTAGATGACGACGATCGCGCTGTTCGGTGCCGGCGGCAAAATGGGCTACCGCCTTTCGACCAATTTCCGCGGCTCGCCCTATACGATCCGCCATGTGGAGGTCAGCGAGGCCGGGCGCGAGCGGCTGAAGACCGGGCTGGGCTTCGATACGGTCAGTGCCGACGAGGCGCTGGAAGGCGCCGAGGTGGTGATCCTGGCGGTTCCGGACACCCATATCGGCAAGGTCGCGGCAAGCATCGAAAGCAAGCTTGCGCCGGGCACGATGGTGATCGTTCTCGATGCCGCGGCGCCGTTTGCCGGCCATTTGCCCGATCGTCCCGACCTGACGTACTTCGTCACCCACCCCTGCCACCCGCCGATCTTCAACGACGAAACCGACATGGCGGCCAAGAAGGATTATTTCGGCGGCGTCAAGGCCAAGCAGCACATGGTCAGCGCACTGATGCAGGGACCGGAAGCGGACTACGCCAAGGGCGAGGCCATCGCCAAGATCATCTGGGCGCCGGTGATGCGCTCGCACCGCGTTTCCGTCGAGCAGATGGCGCTGCTCGAGCCCGGCCTTTCGGAGACCGTATGCGCCTCGCTGCTGGTGGTCATGAAGGAAGCGGTCGACGAGGTCGTGGCGCGCGGCGTCGACCAGCAGGCGGCCCTGGATTTCCTGCTCGGCCACATGAATGTGCTCGGCGCCGTGATCTTCGGCGAAACCAAGGGCGTCTTCTCCGACGCCTGCAACAAGGCCATCGAATTCGGCAAGCCGGTGCTGATGCGCGACGACTGGAAGCGGGTCTTCGAACCGGAAGAGATCGCAGCCAGCATCCAGCGGATTACCTGAGAGGCCCGAGTCGGCTGACCGCTTGGATACAGATCACCTGAATTAGTGGTTGACTCATCATACCAGTTGGCTTTAGCTGTTCCTGGACTCGCATCGGTCATGCTTCCCTGGAAGTTTGAAGTTGACGCGAGTGGAGGACGGCGGGAGCGGAGCGGGGAGCAGTCCGGATGACAGCCGGCGATCGGCTCTGAAATCCGGGCGGCGCGCTGCCGGCACTGCCTGACGGGTTCAATTGCAGACAGCGGCCTCGAAACGATCGAGGCATGGGTTTCAACGGGAGGACTTCATGAAACTGACACGCAGAATGACGCTTGCCGCCTTCGCCGGCGTGCTGGCACTCGGCACGGCGATGCCCGCCTACGCGGCGGATCTCATCGCCATCATCACCCCATCGCATGACAATCCGTTCTTCAAGGCGGAAGCCGTCGGCGCCGAAGCCAAGGCCAAGGAACTGGGCTACGAGGCGCTGGTGCTGGTCCATGACGACGACGCCAACAAGCAGTCCGAGCTGATCGACACCGCGATCGGCCGCGGCGCCAAGGCGATCATCCTCGACAATGCCGGCGCCGACGCCACCGTCGCCGCCGTGCAGAAGGCCAAGGACGCCGGCGTCCCCTCCTTCCTCATCGACCGCGAGATCAACGCCACCGGCGTCGCGGTGGCGCAAATCGTCTCCAACAACTACCAGGGCGCCCAGCTCGGCGCGCAGGAATTCGTCAAGCTGATGGGCGAGAAGGGCAATTTCGTCGAACTGGTCGGCAAGGAATCCGACACCAATGCCGGCATCCGTTCCAAGGGCTATCACGACGTCATCGACGACTATCCGGACCTGAAGATGGTGGCGCAGCAGTCGGCCAACTGGAGCCAGACCGAGGCCTATTCCAAGATGGAATCGATCCTGCAGGCCAATCCCGACATCAAGGGCGTCATCTCCGGCAACGACACCATGGCGATGGGCGCCTATGCGGCGCTTGCCGCGGCCGGCCGCAAGGACGTCATCGTCGTCGGCTTCGACGGATCGAACGACGTGCGCGATTCCATCACCTCGGGCGGCATCAAGGCGACGGTGCTGCAGCCTGCCTATGCCCAGGCGCAGATGGCGGTCGAACAGGCCAACGACTTCATCAAGAACAAGAAGTCGCCCGAGAAGGAAAAGCAGCTGATGGACTGCGTGCTCATCAATGGCGACAATGCCGCCAAGCTGGAAACCTTCGCGCTGAAGAACTGAGCCGGCGCAACGCGAACAGCGAGGGGCGAACCGAGGTTCGTCCCTCGCTCCTTTTCACCAGGATGCCTCGACCGCCATGCAGAAAAAGCCGAGTTGGCCGATCCTTGCCCTGACCGCCGGCATCGCGCTCAGCGCCTGCAAGATCCTGCCGACGCCATCGGCGCAAGGCGACGGCAATGCTTCCGCCTTCAACCCTGACAAGATGGTCGAGGACATCTGGGCGGCGAAAGTCATCCCCTACCTCAGGCAGAAGGCGGGACCGTTCGCCGAGGTCCATGCGCTGGCGAAGACCGATCCGGCCGCGGCCGGCGCCAAATACGGCAATCCGAAGAAGCAGGCGAATTCGCCATGGACCTTCGCTGTGCGCATCGAGGGCAAGATCGTTGCCGCCAACACGCAGTCGCGCGCGGCCACCATCGATGTCGATGTCGACGGTGACGGCAAGGCGGATGCGCGCGTCCAGATCGGGCCGGCGATGCGCGGCACGGCGCTGCGCGACAGCCTCGACTTCGTCCAGTTCAACGATTTCACCAATCAGATCGACTTCGCCCAGTTCGGCAAGGCTTTCAACGCCCATGCCGGCAAGACGGTGCTCTCCAAGCTGCCGCGCGAGGCGCTGGAAGGCCGCACCGCCAAGGTGCTCGGCGCCTATACGATCGAAGGCGGCCAGGACCTGCCGCTGGTGACACCGGCGGAGGCCGAGATCGGGCCGAAGCCATGAGCCAGACGAATGGCCATGACGTCATCCTCAAGCTGGAGGATGTCTCGAAAGTCTATGCCGGCACGGTCGCGGTCAAGCAGGCGAATTTCGAGGTGCGCAAGGGCGCGGTCAACGTTCTGGTCGGCGAAAACGGCGCCGGCAAGTCGACGCTGATGAAGATCATCGCCGGCGTCGAGCAGCCGACAGTGGGGCGCATCCTGCTCGAAGGCGAAGAGGTCTCGTTCTCGTCGTCGGGAGATGCGGTCGACCGCGGCATCGGCATGGTGTTCCAGGAGCTGAACCTGTTCGGCAATCTGTCGGTCGCCGAGAACATCTTCGCCACGCGCGAGATCACCAACCGCTTCCGCAAGATCGACCGCAAGGAGCAGGAGCGGCGGGCCGGCGAATTCCTGGAACGGCTGGAAGCCGGCATCCGGCCCGACATGCTGGTCGAGGATCTGCGCATCGGCCAGCAGCAACTGGTCGAGATCGCCAAGGCGGTTTCGCTCGACGCCAAGATCCTCATCATGGACGAGCCGACCTCGGCGCTGAGCGCCGCCGAAGTCGAGATCCTGTTCAAGGTGATCGCCGACCTCAAGGCGCGCGGCGTCGCCATCGTCTACATCTCGCACCGGCTGGAGGAACTGATCCGCATCGGCGACTACATCACCGTGCTGCGCGACGGCCGCATCACCGGCCAGGAGGAGATGAAAAACGTCGATACGCAGTGGATCGTGCGGCAGATGATCGGCTCGGACGCAAAGGACTTCGCCAAGGCCGACGGCCACGTGCCGGGCGCGGAAATCTTTCGCGCCGAGGAGATCTGCCTGCCGCGTGTCACCGGCGGGCTGGCGGTCGACCACGTCTCGCTGTCGCTGCGCGCCGGCGAGATTCTCGGCATATACGGGCTGATGGGTGCGGGGCGCAGCGAGCTGTTCGACTGCATCATGGGCCGTCACGGTCATGCCAGCGGCAAGATCTTCATCGCCGGAAAGCAGGTGAAGGAGCGCGACACGACGCGCCGCATCCAGCGCGGGCTGGCCTTGATCCCCGAGGACCGCCAGCGCGAGGGCCTGGTGTCGATCCTCTCGGTTGCCAGCAATTTGACGATGGCCAGCCTGTCGCGCTTCGTGCGCCTTTTCCATATCCGAGGCGGCGCCGAGCGGCAGGCCGTGATGCAGATGGTGCGGGAACTCGCAATCAAGGTCGCCGACCCGGCGCAGGAAGTCTCGTCGCTGTCGGGCGGCAACCAGCAGAAGGTGGTGATCGGCAAGGCGCTGCTCACCGGGCCGAAAGTGCTTCTGATGGACGAGCCCAGCCGCGGCATCGATGTCGGCGCCAAGGCCGATGTCTTCCGCACCATGCGCAAGCTTTCGCGCGACGGGCTGGGAATCCTGTTCGCCACTTCCGACCTCGATGAGGTGATGGCGCTGTCCGACCGCATCGCGGTGATGAGCAATGGCAGATTGACCGGCATGTTCGACCGCGCCGAAGCGACGGAGGCGGCGATCGTCGCGGCGTCGGCGCTGGGCCACGGACCGGCGGCACATGGGGAGCAACGCTGATGACTGACATTCCGGCCAAGGCGGCCGCTTCCTCCGCCTCCAGCGGCTCGGCGCTGCTGACGCTGATGAAGCTCAGAACCTTCATCGCCCTGATCGCCGTGCTGGTGTTCTTCTCGATCGCGGCGCCGAACTTCCTGTCGGCCGCCAATCTGATCCTGATGGCCAAGCACGTGGCGCTCAACGCCTTCCTCGCCATGGGCATGACCTTCGTCATCATCACCGGCGGCATCGACCTTTCGGTCGGCTCGATCGTCGGCCTGTGCGGCATGGTGGCCGGCTATCTCGTGCTCAACGGCATCGACCTGCAGATCGGATACACCATCTATTTCAACGTCGTCGAGATCGCCCTGATCACGCTCGCGGTCGGCATGCTGATCGGCGCCGTCAACGGGCTGCTGATCACCAGGCTCAATGTCGCGCCCTTCATCGCCACGCTCGGCGTGCTCTATGTGGCGCGCGGCTTCGCGCTGCTTTCCTCCGACGGCCGCACTTTCCCCAATCTCGTCGGCAAACCGGAACTGGGCACCACCGGTTTCGGCTTCCTGGGCGCCGGCCGGCTGCTCGGCCTGCCGGTCTCGATCTGGATCCTGATCGTGGTGGCGCTTGGGGCGGCCTATCTCGCCCGCTACACCCCGCTCGGCCGCCACATCTTCGCCGTCGGCGGCAATGAGCGTGCGGCGCGCATCTCGGGCGTGCGCGTCAATATGGTCAAGATGTTCGTCTACATGTTCTCCGGCTTCTGCGCGGCGATCGTCGGGCTGATCATCTCGTCGGAGCTGATGGCCTCGCATCCGGCAACGGGCGAGAGCTTTGAGCTCAACGCCATCGCCGCGGCAGTGCTTGGCGGCACATCGATGTCGGGTGGCCGCGGCACGATCGGCGGCACCATCGTCGGCGCCTTCGTCATCGGCATCCTTTCGGACGGGCTGGTGATGATGGGCGTGAGCTCGTTCTGGCAGATGGTGATCAAGGGCCTCGTCATCATCGTCGCCGTGGTCGTCGACCAGGCGCAGCGCCGGCTCCAGCAGCGCGTCACCCTGATGCAGATGGCAAAGGCGGGCTGATCATGACGGAGTTGCGTGGAGCGCTGATCGGCTGCGGCTTCTTCGCCGTCAACCAGATGCATGCCTGGCGCGATATCGAAGGCGCCTCGATCGTCGCCATTTGCGACCGCGATCCGGAGCGGCAGCGGATCGTCGGCGAGCAGTTCGGCGTGACACGGCGCTACACCGATGCGGCGGAACTTTTCGCCGCCGAGACGCTCGATTTCGTCGACATCGCCACCACTGTCGGCAGCCATCGGCCGCTGGTCGAGATGGCGGCCGCCCAAGGCGTTCCCGTCATCTGCCAGAAGCCGTTCGCGCCGACGCTTGGCGATGCCAAGGCGATGGTCGCGGCCTGCGCCAAGGCCGGCGTGCCGCTGATGGTGCATGAGAATTTCCGCTGGCAGTCGCCGATCCAGGCGGTGCGCGCCGCGCTCGACAGCGGTGAGATCGGCACGCCCTTCTTCGGACGCATCTCCTTCCGCTCCGGCTATGACGTGTTTTCGGGCCAGCCCTATCTGGCAACGGGAAAGCGCTTCATCATCGAGGATCTCGGCATCCATATCCTGGACATCACCCGCTTCCTGCTCGGCGACGTCACGAGCCTGACTGCGCGGACCACACGTATAAACCCCGCGATCGCCGGTGAGGATGTGGCGACGATGCTCATGGATCATGCCGGCGGTGCCACGTCGGTTGTCGACTGCAGCTATGCGACCAAGCTCGCCACCGAGCCGTTCCCGGAAACACTCATCGAGCTCGACGGCGCCGACGGCACGATCCGGCTGGCGCAGGGCTACCGGCTGACCGTCACCGGCAAGAGCGGAACCAGAATGAGCGATGTCTCGCCGCCGCTTCTGCCCTGGGCCTCGCGGCCATGGCACAACATCCAGGAAAGCGTGCTGGCGATCCAGCGGCACTGGGTCGACTGCCTTGCATCAGGCAAGGAGCCGGCCACCTCGGGCGCCGACAATCTCAAAACCTTCGCCCTTGTCGAAGCCGCCTATGCGGGTGCTGCGAGCCGCGAACCGGTGCAGATCGAAGCCTTGCTCAAATGACAGCCGACGCGTTCGATCTTTACGGCACACGGGCGGCCGAAGCGGCACCGATCCTGCTGTGTGCGGGCGCGCTGAGCGCGGAGCTGGTCAATGGCAATTTGCGCACCATCCGCCATGGCGGCACCGAAGTGCTGCGCGCCATCGCCTATATCGTACGCGACCGCGACTGGGGCACTTATGAGCCGGCGCTCACGGCCCTGAACATCGACCAGAAGGACGACCGTTTCTCGGTAAGCTATGAGGCGAATTGCACCGGCCCGGACGACAGCAGCCTCCGCTTTCACGCGACGATCGAAGGCTCCGCCGACGGCAGGCTGGTCTTCGATGTGACCGCACTGCCCGAGAGCGACTTCGAGACCAACCGCTGCGGCTTCTGCATCCTGCATCCGATCGCCGGCCTCGCCGGCAGCCCGGTGACGGTGGAGCACACCGATGGCAGCGTGGTGGAGACGGAGCTGCCTGATCTGATCGACCCGTGGCAGCCCTTCAAGGATCTGCGTGCCATCACCCACGGAGTGCGGCCCGGCCTCAGCGCCGAATGCCGGATGGATGGCGATATTTTCGAGATGGAGGACCAGCGCAACTGGTCGGACGCCTCCTACAAGACCTATGTGCGGCCGCTGGCTTTGCCGTGGCCCTATGTGCTGCCGACCGGCCAGCCGATGCGCCAGACCGTGAGCCTGCGCCTCATCGGCGACACCAGGATGCCCGCCGCGACGGCGAGTGCCGAACCGGTCCGCATCGAGCTCGGCGAGACCGGGCCGAGGCTGCCTGACGTCGGCGTGATCGTCTATCCCGAGGATGTTGAGGCAACGTTGGCCGAACTGCCGATGCTGGCAAGGCTCGGCCCGCAGCAACTCCTCTTCCATTTCGATCCGACGCGCGGCCACGGCCTGGACGCGCTGCTCGCCCATGCCCGGCTCGCCGCGGCCTATCCCGCTTCGACCACGCTGGAATGCGTGGCGGCCTGCACCGGCGACGTCGATGCCGAACTCTCCGATGTCGCCGCCATGGTGCGCCGGGCCGGCCTGCGGCTCGATGCGGTTGCAGTCTCGCCTTCCGTTGACCGCCAGTCGACACCGCCGGGCAGCGCCTGGCCGGCATGTCCGCCGCTGGAAGAGATCTATGCCGCGGCGCGGCGCGCCTTTCCCGGCATTCGCCTCGGCGGCGGCATGTTCAGCTATTTCACCGAGCTCAACCGCAAGCGCGTGCCCGCCGACCAACTCCACTTCATTACGCACTGCACCTGCCCGATCGTTCACGCCGCCGACGATCTCAGCGTCATGCAGTCGCTGGAGGCGCTGCCCTTCATCACCCGTTCGACCCGGGCGATCTTCGGCGACAAGCCTTACCGGATCGGCCCGTCCACCATTGCCATGCGGCAGAACCCCTATGGCGGCGCGACCAAGGACAATTTCGCCGGCCAACGCATCGCCATGGCGAACCGTGATCCCCGCCATGCCGCGCAGTTTGCCGCCGCCTGGACCATCGGCTATGCCGCGCGGGTCGCGCCGGCCGGGCTGGAGATGCTGACGCTGTCCAGCGTCACCGGGCCGTTCGGCGTGCTGGCCGCATCCGGGGAGCCCGTCGCCGAGGGATCACCACGGCCGATTTTCCAGGCCATCCAGGGGCTTTGCGAACTGGCCGGGCTCGCGCATGTTGCCGCGAAAACCAGCGACGAGACGCGTGTTGCGGCGCTGGCCGGACGCGCCGCCTCGGGCGACATCATCGTCTGGCTGGCGAACCTGACGGCGAACGATCTCACGGTTGATGTTTCGGCGCTGGGCCAGGGCCATCTTACGATGTCGCCCTACGCCATTGCGCGAATTGGATAGGCAAACAGCCTTACTTATCGGAATTCATCACATAGAGCGCACGCGAGCGTTCGAGATGCTTGATCATCGCCTTTTCGGCGCCGTCAGCATCCCTGTGCTCAATGCGGTCGATGATCTCCTCATGCTCGGTCAGCGTGTATTGTTCCTTGCCGGTCCAGATCAGCATCTCGGTGTGGTATTCCTTCAGCCAGCCAAGTGTGGCTTCGCTGACGGCAACATAGATCGGATTGCCCGATATCGCCGATATCTGGGTGTGGAACTTCATGTCCGCGGAGATGAAGGCTTCGGAATCGCCGCGCGCGGCGCGCTGCTCGGCCACCGTTGCCCTGAGCCGCTGCACATCCTCGGCGGTCGCCTTTTCCGCGGCTTCCCTGACCATGCCGCGCTCGAAGAAGATGCGCGCCGTCTTCAGGTGCTCCAGCGTGTCCCTGGATGAAGACAGGATGATCTTGGCCGCGCCGTCGACCTGCCTGATGATCGATTTGGCGGTCAGTTGCAGCACCTTGGCGCGCTCGCCATGCGAGATGGCGACCAGTCCCATATTGCTCAGCGCCTGCATGGCCTCGCGGATCGCCGGCCGGCCGACCTCGAAGCGCTCCATCAACTCGCGTTCGGACGGCATGTCGTCGCCCGGCTGCAGCTCGCCGCTGGTGATCAGCCGCTTCAGCCTTGCAAAGACTTCGTCGGAAAGTTTGCGCCGGACGATCGGCTCCGAACGGTTCATCGTGACGAATCACTCCTGGCCCGATTCCTGTTTAGCATTCCAGGCAGGATTACCGGAATGCCTACGCCTGGAGCGGTCCCGCGATCACGCAATCGCCAAGCCGCGCCAGCTCTTTGTTCCAGGCAATTCCGAACGAAAAACGCCGCTCATCTTCCCGGAATTGCCGAAGCCCGGCCCTCTTGCCGAAGTCGGGATATTGCTTGCAATACTTAGGTACTCATTATACCAGATTTCCTGCGCGACAAAACTTTTTTCGAACCCTTTTCGAGCGGCCGGCAAACCATGATCACGCTTACCTATCGCATCGAAACCCTTGGCAGCATCGAAGCGCTGGCGGCCAAGATCGCGAGCGACCAGTCGACCGGCACCTTCGTCGCGCTGCCCGGCGAGACCGAGGAGTTGAAAGCGCGTGTGGCGGCTCGTGTGCTGGCGATCAGGCCCCTGCCCGATGCCGAGCAGCCGTCGCTTCCCGTATCCGGGAACGGCCCCTTCCGACGCGCCGATGTCGACATCGGCTTCCCGTTCGACGCCATCGGCACCGACCTGTCGGCGCTGATGACCATCGCCATCAGCGGCACCTATTCGATCAGGGGCCTGTCCGGCATCCGGGTCATCGACATGAAACTGCCGCAACAATACCGGGGCGCCCATCCCGGCCCGCAATTCGGCGTTGCCGGCAGCCGCAGGCTGGCCGGGGTCGAGGGCCGTCCCATCATCGGCACCATCGTCAAGCCGGCGCTGGGCCTCAGGCCGCACGAGACGGCCGCGATGGTGGGGGAACTGATCGAAGCCGGTGTCGATTTCATCAAGGACGACGAGAAGCTGATGAGCCCGGCCTATTCGCCGCTCGCTGAGCGGGTGAAGGCGATCATGCCATTGATCCTCGACCACGAGCAGAAGACCGGCAAGAAGGTGATGTACGCCTTCGGCATCTCGCATGCCGATCCCGACGAGATGATGCGCAACCACGATCTGGTGCTCGAAGCCGGCGGCAATTGCGCGGTCGTCAACATCAACTCCATCGGCTTCGGCGGCATGGCCTATCTCAGGAAGCGCTCCGGGCTGGTGCTGCATGCGCACCGCAATGGCTGGGACATACTCACCCGCCACCCCGGCCTCGGCATGGATTTCAAGGTATGGCAGCAATTCTGGCGGCTGCTCGGCGTCGACCAGTTCCAGATCAACGGCATCGGCTCGAAATACTGGGAGCCGGACGATTCTTTCGTCCGCTCCTTCGAAGCGGTGACCACGCCGCTGTTTTCACCAGACGATTGCGCGCTGCCCGTGGCCTGCTCTGGCCAATGGGGCGGCCAGGCGCCGGAGACCTATGAGCGCACCGGCCGTACGGTCGATCTCCTCTATCTCTGCGGCGGCGGCATCGTCAGCCATCCGGACGGGCCCGGCGCCGGCGTGCGCGCGGTGCTGCAGGCATGGCAGGCGGCGGTCGAGGGCATCGCTCTCGAGGAATTCGCGCGCGACCATGCCGAGCTGGCACGCTCGATCGAGAAGTTCAGTGACGGCAAGGCAGCCTGAGCGAAGTCATGCAGAACCTGCTCCTGAGTTATTATGGCGACGACCTCACCGGCTCGACCGACGTCATGGAGGCGCTTGAGCTCGGCGGCGTGCCGACGGTGCTGTTCATGCGCCCGCCCGACCAGCGCCTGCTGGCGCGATTTGCCGATTGCCGGGCCGTCGGACTGGCCGGCACCAGCCGAAGCGAAACGCCGCAATGGATGGAGGAGAATCTGGCGCCCGCCTTCGAATGGCTGAAAGGCCTCGAAGCTGCGGTTTGCCATTACAAGATCTGTTCGACCTTCGATTCCAGTCCGACGGTCGGCAATATCGGCCGCGCCATCGAGATCGGCCGGCGCATCTTCGGCCAGAGCAGCGTGCCGATGGTGGTCGGGGCGCCGCAGCTCAAGCGCTACACGGCCTTCGGCAACCTTTTCGCGGCGTTCCGCGGCGAGTATTTCCGCATCGACAGGCATCCGGTGATGAGCAGGCATCCGGTGACGCCGATGAACGAAGCAGACCTGCTGGTGCATCTCTCGCGCCAGACCAGTCTCAGCTCCGGCCTTGTCGACCTGGCGACATTGCAGACCGACGATCTCGCGCAAACGGTCGACCAGGCCGTGCAAAACAGGGCGATCGTCCTGTTCGATGTCGAAAGTCGCCAGACACAGAAACGCGTCGGTGAGCAGATCTGGCGTATCCATAACCAGGGCCATGGCTTCGTTGTCGGATCCTCGGGCGTCGAGTACGCCTTGCTTGCCGAATGGGCCGGCAGAGGCATTGCCTCCGGACAGGCATCGTTCGCGCCGCCGGGACCGGTGGACCGCCTCGCGGTGGTCTCGGGCAGCGTGTCGCCGACCACCGAAAAGCAGATCCGCCACGCCCTTGCCCACGGTTTCGACGGCGTCGAGATGGATGCCATGCAACTGGTCACGGAGGGCGCCGCCGACGCAATCGAGCGCGCCGTCGCGAGCGGATTGGCAAGCCTGGCTGCGGGGCGCAGCGTCATCCTCTACACAGCTCTTGGTCCACAGGCCGACCGTAGTGCGGAGATCGACCATATCGAAGGGGCACGCAACAGGCTGGGCCGGGCGCTGGGTGACATTCTGCGCCGGCTGGTCATCGAGAAGAAACTCAAGCGCGCGGTGATCGCCGGCGGCGACACTTCCAGCCACGCGCTCGGACAATTGGCCATCGACGCGCTGACCGTGCGCATGCCGTTGCCGGAATCGCCCGGATCACCGCTCTGTGTCGCTCATGGCGGCGGTGCGATCGATGGACTCGAAATCGCGCTCAAGGGCGGTCAGGTCGGCACCGACGCCTATTTCGAGACGATCCGGCTGGGAAGCTAGAGCATTTCCGGCGAAACAGGATCGCCTCTAATGCTCTATCTGTTTGTTCCTACGCAATTCCTGACGCAAAACCGCTGCGCACTTTTGCTGGAATTGCTCTAAGCCGTTGCCATGATGACGTGAGCCTGAATTTTGGCGGCCACCGCGCCGCTGCCATGTCTGTCTGCAATCGCGGATGCGGCATAGTCGGTCGCGGCTTGCAGCTTCCCGGCCTCCCGGGCCTCAATTTCGGTGCGAAGCACAGTTCCCTGGCAATAAGCGACGGCGGGAAGGCGCGGCGAAGATGCACGGCTTTGTTCGGCTCTCGTCTCGATCACCACAGGAGAAAAGCCAGCGTCCTCCAGCTCGCGACGGATCACTGCCTTGTCGTGATAGCCATGCGGCGTGCGTGCCAGAAAGCGCGGCGGATCGTCGGGGAAGATCCTCGCGAGAGCATTCGTCACATCGTCGGCAAAGACGTTTTCCTCGATGCGATCCCAAACGCTGAACAGGAAATGTCCTCCCGGCTTCAGGACTCGCCTGGCTTCGCGGTAGGCAGATGGCCGGTCGGGAAAGAACATCGCGCCGAACTGACAGCAAACGAGGTCGAAGGCCGCATCTTCAAACGGCAGGGCCAAGGCGTCCGCTTGACGCCATGTGATGCGACCGTCGGGAGGTTGTCGCGAAGCGGCGTGGTCGAGCATCGGCTGGTTGAGGTCGGTTACGGTATAGCTTGCGCCGGGAGACAGTTTTGGCGCCAATGCGCGCGTGACGACCCCCGTGCCGGCGGCCGTCTCCAAAACCGCGGCGGGCGACAGAAACGCTGCTCGTCTTGCCATATCCGCGGCGAACGGCTCGAAAATCAGCGGCACCATATAGCGGTCGTAGTTTTCCGGTATGGAGCCAGCGAACAGCTTGTCCGTGTCCTGCATTGCCATCACCCGCCGCCTGCCTGGAGGTTCGGGAGATTAGCATATCATTGTTTGTCTTGCGCCGTTTTCGGCGGAGACGATCAGTCCACCTCCAAATCAAAGAGATAGAGCATGATGTCGTCCGAAAACCGCTTCGCGCTTATCGGCATCAGGCCTTAGTACAGGGGCTCGGCCATGTGCCTGGGCGCCGGCCACTGGGTCGTGACGCCGGGCTGCACCGGCCGCTCGAGATAGGTCGACAGCACCACATAGCTTCGCGTCGAGGTGACGCCGGGTGTTTCGTAGAGGCGAGCGAGCAAGCCTTCCAACGCCCTCGTGTCCTCAGTGCGCACCTTCAGCAGCATGCAGGTGTCGCCGGCAACCGTGTGGATCTCCTCGACCTCCGGATATTGCGAAACCGCCATCAGCTCCGGCGTCTTGCCCCAGCCCTTGGTGTCGATATGCACGAATGCCAGCAGCGGCTTCTTGACCGCCTTGGGGTCGATGATAGCAGCCGTGCCGCGAATGGCGCCACTGCGCCGAAGGCGCTTGACGCGCTCATGCGCGGCGGGCGGCGAAAGGCCGACACGATCGCCGAGTTCAGCATAGCTGACCGTGGCATCGTCGACGAGAACGCCTAATATCTTTCTGTCGATCGCGTCGACGTCGCGAGGTGCCGGCCTGTTCTGCGGAATGCCATTTGTTTCTTCGTCCATAGTGGAAATTCCCGATTGTCGCCGAATAAAATACGGCCATTATGAAGATATGTCGAACAGTGATCAAGCAGCAACCCTGGGTGCGAACGCCCGGCCGCCCATCCCGGCGCTGGCCTATCTCTTGACCGGATGCATCGCCGTGATCGGCTCGAACTCCCTGGTGCTGGGGCCGATTGCTCCTGCCGTGGCGGTGTCGTTCGCGACCAGCGTGCCTGTCGTGATGATGGCGGCGGCCGCTTTCGGCCTCGGCACCTCGGCGAGCGCCTTGTTCCTGGCGCGCTACATCGACCGGATCGGCGCGCGCCGGATGCTTCAGGCGGCCTTGCTGCTGCTGGCATTGGCGCTTGTCGCGAGCGCCGCGGCGCCGACGGTGGCGGCGCTGGTCGCCGCGCAGCTTCTCGCCGGCATCGCCGCCGGCGTCGCCATGCCGGCAATCTATGCCAGTTCCGCGGCGATCGCCCCGCCCGGACGGGAAAGCGGAACGATCGGCGTCGTGCTGACAGGGTGGACACTGAGCATGGTGGCCGGCGTTTCGCTGTCGGCGGTGCTTGCCGATCTCGTGCATTGGCGGGCCGTCTTCGCCGCCGTGGCGCTACTGGCGGCGATGGCGCTTGGCAGCCTCACCGCATCGTCACTCCCGGATGTCAGGAAGGCCGGCCCGGCGCCGGCGCCGCTCGAGGCGCTCGGCACCCCCGGCATCGTGCCGCTGCTGATCGCCTGCGGCGCCTTCATGACCGCCTTCTACGGTGTCTACGGCTATCTTGGCGACCATCTGCACAGCGGGCTGGGTCAGCCGGTCAGCGCCAACGGCCTGGCCGCACTCGCCTATGGCGCCGGGTTCGGCACGGCGGCGCTCTTCGACGGCATCATCGATCGCCTGGGGGCTCGCCGCGTCATGCCCTTCGCTTACCTGCTCGTCGCCATCGTCTATGTCGCGATCGCCGCGACAAGCAACAGCTATGGCCTGACGCTCGCCATGGTGGCGGCTTGGGGTCTCGCCAATCATTTCGGTCTTAACGTGCTGGTGATGCGCCTGTCGGCGCTCGATCCGTCGCGGCGCGGCACGATCATGGGCCTGAACAGCGCGGTGACCTATCTGGCGGTCTTTGTCGGCACCACCGGCTTCGGGCCGCTATATTCGGATTTCGGTTTTGCCGCCTCGGCGATGGTGGCGGCGTTGCTCATGCTGGTCGCGGCTTCGGCCGCGGCATGGCGCCCGCGCCAGCCACACAGGACGTGATGGGCCACCAGCCTTCGCCTGATTGACAGCAGCGCCCCTGCCCTTCCATACAAAGCCGTTAATGTTCTCAGGGCGGGGTGAAAGTCCCCACCGGCGGTAAAGGGTTTCGGCCCAAGCCCGCGAGCGCCTTCCGGCAAAACCGGAAGGGTCAGCAGATCCGGTGCAATGCCGGAGCCGACGGTTACAGTCCGGATGGAAGAGAACGAAACGGAAGGCGGACCGCCCCGGCGGCCGGTTTTCGTATCGTGCGTCCTGATTCTGGTTCGAAACGGAAGGATGGACCCATGAATCAGCATTCCCACAAAGACTATGAAACGACCCGCGTTGCCGTTGTCAGGGCGCGCTGGCACGCGGATATCGTCGACCAGTGTGTCGCTGCCTTCGAGGCGGAACTTGCAGCACTCGGCAACGGCCGCTTTGCCGTCGAAATCTTCGACGTGCCCGGCGCCTACGAGATCCCGCTGCACGCCAAGACTTTGGCGGAGACGGGTCGCTACGCCGCGATCCTCGGCGCTGCCTTCGTCGTCAATGGCGGCATCTATCGGCATGAGTTCGTCGCCGGCGCCGTTATCGACGGCATGATGAACGTGCAGTTGGCAACCGGCGTGCCGGTGCTTTCGGCGGTACTGACGCCGCACAATTATCACGACAGCGCCGAGCACCACCGCTTCTTTCTCGAGCACTTCCAGGTGAAGGGCAAGGAAGCGGCCGGCGCATGCGTCCAGATCCTGGCGGCGCGAAAGCACATCGCCGCCTGAAACAGCCGAGAGCGGGGTGGAAATCCCGGTAACAGCCTGTAGTATCTCGGGAAAATGCCGAGTTCGGGAGGATGCCGGTGCAGACCAAGAAGATCATCAATGACGGCGATCGTACCGTCGACGAGATGCTAGAGGGAATTCTGGCCGCGCATCCCCGTCATCTCAGGAGCGCGGACGGCAGCCCGCGCTCGATCATCGCCCGCAACGGGCCGCGTCCCGGCAAGGTCGGGCTCGTGGTCGGCGGCGGCTCGGGCCATGAGCCGACCTTTCTCGGTTTTGTCGGCAAGGGCTTGGCGGATGCGGCGGCGATCGGCAATGTCTTTGCCTCGCCGCCACCTGATCCCATCCTTGAATGCGCCAAGGCGGCGAACGGCGGCGCCGGCGTCCTGTTCACGTACGGCAACTATGCCGGCGACGTGATGAATTTCGACATGGCGGCCGAAATGGCCGCCATGGACGACATCGAGGTGCGCACGGTGCTGACCACCGACGATGTCGCCTCGGCACCGCGCGACCAGCGGCAGAAGCGCCGCGGCGTCGCCGGCAATTTCTTCGTCTTCAAGGCAGCCGGCGCGGCCTGTGACCGCATGCTCTCCTTCGACGAATGCGAGCGCATCGCGCGCAAGGCCAACGACCATACCTTCACCATGGGCGTGGCGCTGTCGCCCTGCTCGCTGCCGCAGACCCGGCGGCCGAATTTCGAGATCGGGGCCGACGAGATGGAGATCGGCATGGGCATCCATGGCGAGCCGGGCATCGCGCGCGGCAAGCTCGGGACCGCCGACGAGATCACCGACGAGATGCTGGACAAGATCCTTGCCGAGATGGCGCCGCAACGCGGCGACAAGGTCGCGGTACTGGTCAATTCGCTGGGATCGACACCGTTGATGGAACTCTACATCATGAACCGGCGGGTCAAGCAGCGTCTCGACGACATCGGCGTTTCCATCCATGCGACCTGGGTCGGCAGTTATTGCACGTCGCTCGAAATGGCCGGCGCCTCGGTGACGCTGTTCCATCTCGATGGCGAGTTGCAGACGATGCTCGACCATCCATGCGACTGCGCCATGTTCCGCGCCGGCTGAGGAGCGATCCGTGAGCATCGATAGCGTTGACCTGAAGAGAATGTTCGATGCGATCGCGGTGGCGATCGAAGCCGACAAGGACCGGCTCTGCCAGCTCGACGGCGTCATCGGCGACGCCGATCACGGCATCGCCATGGCGCTCGGATTCAACGCCGTGCGCGACGCGCTGGCGCCACTCGACCTGGCGGCGACCGAGCCGACCGCGCTTCTCAACATGGCGGCGAAATCGTTCCTCAACGCCGTCGGTGCTTCGTCTGGCCCGCTCTATGCCACCGCCTTCATGCGCGCCGCCGCCGCCGTCAAGGGCAAGACCACGCTGGCCGATGCGGATGTCGTCGCGCTGTTCCAGGCGATGGCGCAAGGCATCCGCGATCGCGGCAAGGCCGAGATCGGCGAGAAGACGATGATCGACGCCTGGTCGCCGGCGGCGGAAGCGGCCGGCGCCAGCAATGCGGCCGGAAAGGGCCTTGCCGAAAGCCTCGACGCGGCAGTGTGCGCGGCGCGGCGGGGGGCGGAAGCGACCAAGGACATGATCGCCGCCAAGGGCCGCTCGTCGCGGCTCGGCGAACGCTCGCTCGGCCATATCGACCCCGGCGCCGCCTCGGCCGTAACCGTCATCGAGGCGTTGCGCGAAAGCCTGGCTTAGGCCTGCTTCGCTTCATCGAGCTTGTTGATCGCCTGGACATTGCCGGCCGACGGTCCCTTCTCGTCGAACTCCGAGGCCAACCAGGTATCGACGATCGCCTTGGCGAGTTCCGGGCCGATGACCCGGGCGCCCATGGTGATGATCTGCGCGTTGTTGGATTTGGCGGCGCGCTCGGCTGAATAGGTGTCGTGGGTGAGTGCGGCGCGGATGCCCGGCACCTTGTTGGCCGAGATCGAAACACCGATGCCGGTGCCGCAGAACAGGATGCCGCGGTCGTTCTCGCCGTCGACGATCGTCTGGGCGAGCTTTTGCGACAGGTCGGCATAAAAGCCGGCCTGGCTGAGATCGCTGACGGTGAGGCCGGATTTTGTCGCGAGATGCGCGGCGATGACATCGAGCAGCGGCTTGCCGGCGCTGTCGGCTCCAATGGCTATTTTCATGGTCGTGTCCTTTCTTGAATGATTTCGTTTGTTCAGATCGCCGCCGAGGCGCGCCTGAGGATGTCGATGTAGCCCTCCGCCTGCCAGGCCGAGCGGCCGATAAAGAGGCCATCGATACTGGGCTGGCCGATCAACTCGGCCGCATTGCCGGGATTGACGCTGCCGCCATAGAGCACCGGCGGGATGGACGGCAGCAGGCCGCCGGCCACTTTCTTGATCAGCGCGTGCTGTTTGTCGGCATAGGCGGAGCTGGCCGGAATACCCTTGTCGCCGATCGCCCAGACCGGCTCATAGGCAAACAGAATTTTTGCCGCCTTCGCCTCGCTTTCGAGGAACCGCAGCGCACTCTCGACCTGGCGGGTCAACACCGCATCGGCCTTGCCGCTTTCCCGCTCCGCCAGCGTCTCGCCGACGCAGATCAGCGGTATCAATCCGTGCTTGACGGCGGCCGCCGTCTTCAGACCGACGGTGCGATCGGTCTCGCCGAAATGCTCGCGCCGTTCGCTGTGGCCAAGTTCGACCAGATCGAGGCCGCAGTCGCTCAGCATCAGCGGCGAGATCTCGCCGGTCCAGGCCCCGGCATCGGCCCAGTGCATGTTCTGGGCACCGACCTTGATGCGCGTCGACGACAGCGCCTGCTTGACCTCGCGCACCGCCGTGAAAGGCGGGATGACGAAAGGCTGGATGCGCTCGTCGAAGCCTGGCACGAAGCCCGCCAACGCTCCGGCGAAATCCAGCGCCTCGGCGAGCGTCTTGTTCATCTTCCAGCTTGTACCGACCCAATAAACCACGCTTGCGCTCCTTGATCCTCAATCCTTGTTGGCCACGACCGTCAACGAAACGCCGGCGGCATCCAGCGTGCCGCGAATTCCCGGCTCGGGTTCGCGCCCGGTGAAGACGGCGTCGAAGGCCTTGAGGTCGGTCAGGAAATGTAGCGCCGTGCGGCCGAATTTGCCGTGATCGACCAACAGATATTTACGCGTCGCCGCTTCCATCATCAGCCGCTTGATCTGCACCACCTCCTGGTCCTGGTGGAAAGCGGAGGCGCCGTGGATAGCCGATGACGACAGGAAGGCGACATCGGCGCGCAGCGATCTCAGCGAAGCCTCGGCGAGCAGGCCGAAAAAGCCGTGGAACTTCTTGCTGTACTGGCCGCCGAGCGCAATGAGGTCGATGCCCCCGGCGCCGGCCAGATCCTGGATGACGGCCAGATTGTTGGAGATCACCGTCAGCGGCCTGAAATCGGCGAGATGCCGCGCGATGCCGCCAGCCGTCGAGCCGTCGTCGATGATGACGGTCTGGCCGGGTTCGATCATCGCCACGGCTGCCGCCGCGAGGCGCTGCTTTTCCCCTGTCGCCTGCTTCTGCCGGTAACGAAAATCGCTTTCGAAGAGACCGCTCGGCTGGATCGAAGCGCCGCCACGCACCTTGCGCAGGAAACCGCTCTCCTCAAGGTCGTCGAGATCACGATGCACCGTCATCCTGGAGACGCCGAAGCGTGAGGCAAGATCGTCGACGCTCGCCGCGCCGACGTCCATCAGATGGTCCATGATGCCTTGACGCCTGTTATCGCTCTTCATTGCTGCCGATGTCCGCCAACCGACGCTGCCTCCTCGATAAGATAACATAGTTCTTCCTGAAACTATCACGATTTTTGTTATAATGAGATATTTTTCTGGGATATTCCCTTGGCTTTCATCACGACGCTGTAACAAGAATTGCTGCCGGGATGGTGTCTGACGGTTGCGGTTGCGCGGAAATCCGGCCAGAAGCATCGGTGGGCTGGACGATGCGCGGACAGCCCGCAACACAGGTTCGAAACCAGATACGGGAGACTATTCGTTGGCTCGCATCACACTGAGACAATTGCTCGATCACGCCGCCGAATACGGCTATGGCGTGCCGGCCTTCAACATGAACAACATGGAACAGGGCCTCGCCATCATGGAGGCGGCGGAGGAGACCAAGTCGCCGGTCATCCTGCAGGCAAGCCGCGGTGCGCGTGCCTATGCCAATGACGTGGTGCTGGCCAAGCTGATCGATGCGCTGGTGGAGATCCATCCCGACATCCCGGTCTGCATGCATCTCGACCACGGCAACAACGAGGCCACCTGCGTCACCGCGATCCAGCATGGCTTCACCTCGGTGATGATGGACGGCTCGCTCAAGGAAGACGGCAAGTCGCCGGCCGACTACGCCTATAATTCGGGCATCACCAAGCGCGTCGTCGATATGGCGCATTGGGGCGGCGTGTCGGTCGAAGGCGAGATCGGCGTGCTGGGCTCGCTGGAGAGCGGCGGCGGCGAGCAGGAGGACGGCCACGGCGTCGAAGGCGCGATCAGCCACGACCAGCTTTTGACCGATCCGGTGCAGGCCGAACAGTTCGTGCGCGACACCCATGTCGACGCGCTGGCGGTTGCCATGGGCACCAGCCACGGCGCCTATAAATTCTCGCGCAAGCCGGACGGCGCGGTGCTGGCGATGAACGTCATCGAGGAGATCCACCGCCGCCTGCCCAACATGCACCTGGTCATGCACGGCTCGTCCTCCGTGCCGGTGGAATTGCAGGAGATCATCAACAAATATGGCGGCCAGATGAAGCCGACCTGGGGCGTGCCGGTGGAAGAGATCCAGCGCGGCATCAAGCACGGCGTGCGCAAGATCAACATCGACACCGACAACCGCATGGCGCTGACCGGCGCGATCCGCAAGGTGCTGACGGAAAACCCCTCCGAATTCGACCCGCGCAAATATCTGACGCCGGCGATGGCGGCGATGAGGAAGCTGTGCAAGGAGCGCTTCGAGCAGTTCGGCACCGCAGGCAACGCGCCGAAAATCAAGCCGCTGCCGGTCTCGGAAATGGCCAAGCGCTACAAAGCGGGCAGCCTTGATCCGAAATTCGGCTGAACGAGCAGTTCCCGGAGCGGTTCAGTGTTGGATAGAACCGCCGAACCGCTCCAGCTCTTTACGGGCCAACTCTTTACGGGATGAGAACACCGGGGGAGGTCGCGGAACGTCCTGCGCGGCGAAGCCCAACCGTGTCAAACAGGCTCGCGCCAGGGCCGCATTGCTGTCGATGACGATCAATCCGTTCGTAGGGTTGAGGCTGGCGGCCACCACCGACAGTTCGGTGCAGCCGAGAACGGCCGTGTCGGCGCCGGCCGATCGCGCGATTTCAAGCGCACGCTCGGTTTCGCTCGCCGCCTCCGCGATCGAACCACGCTTGACGAGGCCGATCGCTCTGTCGACGCGACCCTGGAATTCCGTACCCGCGGGGAAGCAGAGCTCAAATCCCGCCGCCAACATCTTGTCCCGATAGAAGCCGGAGACCAGCGTGCCCTGCGTGGCGAGGATCGTAACCTTGCCTCGGCCCAGGCTACGATGGGTTTCAGCTACGACCGCGTCGGCGATATGGATGATCCGCGCCTGCGAGCTTGCGGCCAGTTGCTCATACCAATGATGGGCGGTGTTGCACGGCATTGCGATACAGGCAACGCCGAGCGCATTGAGCGTCGAGACCGCGGCTTTCAAAGACGGCAGCGGACCGTCATGGCCGGCAAGGATCGCCTCGGTCCTGTCAGGCAGCTGTGGCACGCTGAGGATGACGGCGGGCACATGCTCATTGTCCCGGAATGCCTGGGTCATTCGGGTCAGCTTGAAGTAGAAGTCAGCCGATGCCAACGGCCCGAGGCCGCCGATGACGCCGAGCTGGAGGCTGATGCCATGGTCGATCATCGGACGGGCTCGGCTTCGAGCTGTTCCGAGGCCGCTTCGACAGACTGCGTCGTCTCCCTATGGCTGGGCGCGATCATTGCGGTGCTCGCCGCCACGGTGCAGACGCTGGACAGCGTCATGAACGTGTCGACGGCCGCGTCGACCGCGACGAACAGGGCGAATGCCGCCTCGAAGGGAATCTTCAGGTACCCACAGACGATCGACATCTGGGACAGGATGAGCAGGCTGCCCATGCCGCCGGTCGTAAGCGCGAGAAGCGCCGAGGTGATGCCGACGAGCAGGAGGTCGGGGATTGCCAGGGGGCGGCCGTAAAGCTGAGCGATGAAAAGAACACCCGACGTGTAAAGCAGCGCCGGGCCTGTCCGCAGCAATGCCGCCTGCAAAGGCACGAGCAGTTCGACGACCACCAGGCTGAACCGCAGACGCTCGCTCAGCAGGTTGATGACCCACGGAAGCGAGGCGACGGTAGAGCGGGTGGTGATGGCCACCATGAGAAGGGGCTGACACGTCTTGATCGTGACCCAGTAGCTTCGCCGAGAGCGGATGGCGATGACGGCGAATGCGCCGGCGATGAATGTGAGGCAGGAAAGACCCATCACCAGCAGATAACCGCCCATCAGCGTGAGCGGCTTGGTTCCGGTCGACGCGGTCTGATCCGCGATCAGGATGAAGGTTGCAAACGGCAATCCCCAGATGAACCAGTTGGTAAGGACCGTGCAGGCCCGGTAAACCGCGTTCAGCGCCTGAGACAGGCTCATCGACGAAGGCTGGGGAATCTTGCCCATCGCGAGCCCGAACAGCAGGCAGAACAGCAGGACCTGGATGGTTTGACCTGAGGCCAGCGCGCTGAACACGTTGTTCGGCACGAGATCGAGCAGTATCGAGTGCCCGCTGTCGGCCCCCTCGTCAGGTGGCGGTTGGTAGGGGAATGCGAGATCGGTGGATACGCTGCCCTGCGAATTGATGAACTCGCCAAGCTCGATGCGCGATTGCGGATTCTCGATCTGGCCCGGCTGAAGGACAAGCGAGTAGGTGCCACTCACCAATACGCTCAGGAACGACACGACCAGCACCGCCATACCCACGCGGCCCAGGTAACGGACCGAGTTCGGATCCTGAACCATCGACATGATCGAGAAGATGACCGACGAGACCAGGTAGGGCAGGACGACCATCTTGAGGAAATTCAGGTAGAGTTGCGCCACAGGGCTGATCGCATGGGCAAATGCTGGATAGTAGAGGCCGCAAAGGATGCCCGCCCCGATCATCGCGATCGTCGTCGCGGGCGAGCGCAATATGCGCCTTGCCGCCAGGCGCCAATCGAAAGCCAAGGGTCCGGCTGCTTCCGAGATGGCCATCGTCAGGCTTTGCTCCCCAACCGGTAGCGCGCGATGATCTCGTCAGTGTTGAGAACCTGCTGGCCGCGCGCGAGATCGAGGTAAAGGTCGATAAAGGCCGCGAGATGCGGATTGTCCGGTCGCACGCCGATTGCGATCGTGTCTACCTTGTCGGTCAGCGTGATCGAGCGCGCGGCGACCGTCATCGACGGATCGTCGACCATCAGCTTCTTGATCTCGAAATCGTCGCGATACGCCATGTCGATCGTCCCGTCGCGGATCGCATCGACCACCATATCCCAGCCTGCGAAACGATGAACTTGTGCATGCGGGAAGGTCGTCGCGGCATAGGTTGCGAATGACGAGCCCTCGATCACGCCGAGATCGCCCGAGAAATCGCGGATGATCTGCTCGGGTGGCTTGCCTTGCGCGATGCGCGCCAGATTGAGGCGATTGGCGATGAGGCCTTGGTGCAGCATGGCATAGGGTCGGGAATAGAGGATCGACCGGCCACGGCGAAGAGTTCGGCTGAGCTTGCCGATGGCTATGTCCGCCTGGCCGGAAGTCAGCTGTTTCACCATGCCGTCGAACGTTGCGGCGGATCGGTCGAACACCGGCTCGACGCCGAGCTCCGCTGCGATGCCGCGGGCCAGTTCCATGTCTATGCCGCTGTCCCCCGATCCATCGGCCGGGAAGAATGGATCGGAGGCAAAGGCCGGCATTGCAATGCGCAGCGCATTGTCGCTGACGACGGGAGCGATCTCCGCCTGCTGTCCTGGAGTGTTGGCCGCCCGGGCTTGCGCGGCCAGCAAGCCGACGCTTCCGGCCGTGAGCAGCGTGCGACGTGTAACCGACATGCGGATTCTCTGGTTAGCGAGGGAAGCCGGACAGACAAATCGGACCAATTCGCAGTATGCACGGCAAAGTTAAGCAAAAGTATCTTTTGCATTGTACTCTGATAGCAATCAGCAGCGCAGGCTTCCCCAATACTCGCATTATCTAATAAATCAGGATATCTGGTTACTTCGCTGGCGGGCCAGTTGGACCGTCAACAGGCGCGAGCGGCACCGGCTCCCGCCCCGATTTCTACCCGTTTTTCGGCAGCAGATCAGGCCTGCCCGTGTCGATGAACGGCGCCCAGTAGTCGACCGACTCGCGGATCATGGCGACCACCTGATGGTCGACCGGTTCGCGCTCGCGGAACGACAGTTCGAGGCAGATCTCGTTGTCGGTGCCGCCGCCGCGCCGCACCGTCTCCAGCAGCTTTTCAGGCGTGATGCGGCCGTTCCTGTTGTGAGCCGCGGTGAACGGCCAGTGGCCGCCCTTGTTCATCGACGATTGCTTGATGTGGATGATCGGCGACTTCCTGGGGAAAGCCTCGGCCCAGGCATAGGGATCGATATCGGCCGGGTTGCTGGAGGTGACGTCGCCATGGTCGATGTCGACCATCATCTCCAGCGGAATGGCCATGCCGGCCGCGTCGATCGCATCCTGCAGCAGCCGGCAATTCTCGATCGTGTGGCCGAACTCGCGGCCGACCGACATCGGCTCCCAGAACAGGTAGTTAAGCCCGGCCGCGCGGGCGTGTTCGGCGACCTCGCGCCAGCATTCCAGCGCAATGTCGAACAGGCGCGCGCGGCGCGCGGGATCATCATAATCGCGATGGGTGAAGATCGCGAATTGGGTACCCATGCCGCCGGCGCCAAGCTCGGCCGAGATGTCGGCAAAGATCTTGAACCAGTCGACATAGTAGCGGCGCACGTCGGCGTCTGGATGGCCGAAATGGTTGAGCCGGCCGTAAGGACCGGTCATGCCCGATGTCACACGCACGCCGGTGCGGTTCAAGGCGCCGCGGAACAGGCGGACGAATTTCACGATCGTCGCCGCCGGCCAGCCCGGATTGACGAATTCATGCGTGAGCTGAATGTCCCTGATGCCGATGTCGTAGGCGATGGTATCGACCAGGTCGTCAGGCTCGGCAAAGCGGTTGACCAGCGGATTGGTGTTGAGGGAGAGCGTGAATGCCACGATCGCGATCCTCTCAGCCCTGTCGCGCTACATTGGCGATGATTGCCATCACCCTGCCCTCGCCAGCCGGCTCGCGCACCAGTGTTCGAAAGCCGATCTCTCCTCGGCGGAAAGATGCAGGCCGTGCTTGGTGCGCCGTTCGAGAATGTCGGCCGGTGTCTCAGCCCATTCCTGCTCGAACAGGTAACTGGCCTCGCGCTCGAAGAAATCCTTGCCGAAGCATCGCCCGAGTTCCGCTAGCGAGTGGGCCGCGCCGACCAGAAGGCGTGTCCTGGTCCCATAGAGCCGGCCGTAGTGCTTGAGCAGCGATGCAGGCATCCATGGATACTCCCGCCCGAGATCTCCTAGAAACTGCTCGAAATCGGCATTGGCGATGTCGCCGCCAGGCAGATGCGCCTTCGCCGTCCAGGGCTTGCCCATCCGGGGGAAGAACGGAGCGATCCTGTCCAGCGCGTGCTCGGCGAGCTTGCGGAAGGTGGTGATCTTGCCGCCGAAGACGGACAGCAGCGGCGCCTCTGCATCCGGCGCGTCGAGTTCGAAAATATAGTCGCGGGTCACGGCGCTCGGGTTGTCGGCATTGTCGTCATAGAGCGGCCTGACGCCGGAGAACGAATAGACGACATCGCCGCGCGCGAGGCCGCGCTTGAAATAGCGGTTGACCACCCTGATCAGGTATTCGATCTCGCTCTCGTCCGCCGCCACATCCTCGGGTCGGCCGTCATAGGGAATGTCGGTGGTGCCTATCAAGGCGAGATCGCCCTGATAGGGATTGATGAAGATCACCCGCTTGTCGCTGTTCTGAATGAGGTAAGCCTGACGCCCCTCCCAGAATTTGGGCACGACGATATGGCTGCCCTTGACCAGGCGGACATTGCGCGTCGAGTTCTGGCCAGCCACACGGTTGATGATGTCGTTGACCCAGGGGCCGGCGGCATTGACCAGCGCACGCGCCCGCACGGTGGTTTTCACGCCGGTCTTGCCGTCGCGCATCTCCACCGACCAGAGGCCGCCTTCCCGGCGGGCGGCGGTGCAGGCGGTTCGGGTGAAGACCTTGGCTCCGCGCTCGCGCGCGTCCAGCGCATTGATCAGCACGAGACGGGCGTCGTCGACCCAGCAGTCGGAATATTCGAAACCGCGCTTGAATTCATCCTTGATCGGCGCGCCTTCGGGCGCGGTACGCAGATCGAGCGTGCGGGTGGCCGGCAGCCGCTTGCGGCCGCCAAGATGGTCGTAGAGGAACAGGCCGAGCCTGACCAGCCATGCCGGCCGGTCGTCAGGGCTGTGCGGCAGCACGAAGCGCATCGGCCAGATGATGTGCGGCGCCGATTCCAACAGCACCTCGCGCTCGATCAGCGCCTCGCGCACCAGGCGGAATTCATAATATTCGAGATAGCGCAGGCCGCCATGGACGAGCTTGCCCGATCGCGAACTGGTGCCTTCCGCCAGATCGTCCTTTTCGCACAGAATGACGGAGAGGCCGCGGCCTGCCGCATCGCGGGCGATGCCGGCGCCGTTGACGCCGCCGCCGATGACGAAGAGATCGACGATTTCGGGTCCGCCGCTCATCTCGTCACGATCTCGCTGCCGGATTTACGCGCCATGGCTGCCGCTCTCAGCAAGGATTGACCGGAGGCAGCCCGGCGATATAGCGGCGCACCTCCTCGGCGGCCTGCTCGGCCGCATAGGTCACGGTGCGCACCGAAGCACCGGCGATATGCGGCGTCAGCGTCACGTTGGGAAGCCGCAGCAAGGGCCAGTCCGATGGCACCGGTTCGACCGCGAACGTCTCCAGCATGGCACTTGCGACCTGTCCCGAAACAAGCGCCTCGTATAGGGCGTCATAGTCGACCAGCGGTCCGCGCGCCGTGTTGACAAAGATCACGCCGGGTTTCATCCGCGCGATGGCGTCCCTGCCGATCAGGCCGCGCGTCTCCTGCGTCACCCGCGAATGCAGCGTGACCACATCGGAACGGGACAGGAGATCGTCCAGAGCGACGAGCTCGACGCCGGCATTGCGGTCCTCGGCGCTCAACTGCACATAGGGGTCGCTGACCAGGACGTGGCAGCCGAAAGCGCGCAGCAGCCTGACTACCTTTGTTCCGATATTGCCATAACCGACGACGCCGACGGTCATCTCGCTAAGCTCGCGGCCGGTGCGGTCGGCGCGGTAGAGATCGCCGCGCCATTCGCCCCTGCGCAGCGCTTCGTGGCCGACCCGGATCAGCCGCGTTTCGGCCAATATGGCGCCGATGGTGAATTCGGCCACGGCGGTCGCGTTGCGGCCGGGCACATTGACGACGGTGATGCCATGCGTGCGGGCCGCTTCCATGTCGATGTTGATCGGGCCGCCGCGCGAAACCGCGACCAGCTTCAGCGCCGGCAGGCGCCGCATCATGCCCTCCGACAAGGGCGCGAGCTGGGTGACGAGGATCTCGGCATCGGCGATGAACTCGACGACCTCGTCGGGACGGCCGAAATACTCCTTGACCTTGTCGAGGCCGAGCGCCGGGTCGCCGAATTCCATCGGCTCGTCGGGCCAGGCCGTCTGCAATGTCCTGACATCGAGGTCACCGCTCGCGACCTTCTCGATTTTGGCGCGAAACACCTCCGGAAGCATGAAGTTGTCGCCAATGATCGCTATTTTCCTGGGCATACTCGACTTCTCAATTTGCCTGCACTGAAGCCATCGCGCGCCAGACCGGCCGCAACGCCTGGTGCGCCAACATGTAGGACGGGCTCATCCTGTCATAGATCGCGGCGAGGTTCCGATCGCTCGGCTCGGCCTCGCCAAGCAGCGGCGTTACCCATTCCGCGACGCATTCGTCCATCGACTTATACAGGCCGACGCATACCGCCGCGATCATCGCCGCGCCGGCCGCCCCGGCCTCCTCGCGCTCACTGGTGCGGATGTCTGCGCCGACGGCGGCACCGAGGATCTTGCGCAGCGCCGGGCTTCGGGCGGCGCCGCCGGTCAGCCGGATCTCGCGCGGCAATGGCCCCATGGCGGCGTAGCAATCGCGCGCGGCGAAGGCCAATCCCTCGAAGACGGCGCGCACCAGATCGGCATAACCGTGACGCGAGGAAATGCCGACGAAGCCGGCCCTGGCATTGGCATCGACGAACGGCCCCCGCTCGCCGGCCTCGGACACGTAGGGCTGGTAGAGCAACGACGCCGGCTGCGATGCGGCGATCCAGGTGTCGACGAGCGCGATCATCTCGCCATTGCTGCGGGTGATGCCTTGCGAGGCGAGGATGCCGGAGGCCAGCCCAAGCACCCAGTCGATGTTGAGCGTCGCCGCCATGTTGGACTGCATCTGCGCGAACACGCCGGGCGCCGGCATGGCCATGGTGTAGCCGGTCGCGGCCTCGTTGAGCTGCACGTCGTCCGGCGTCTCGGCAAGCCGCATATGCATGCCGGTCGAGCCGATGATGGTGCAGCCGGGCTTGCGCTCGCGGTCGAGCAGGCCGGCGCCAAGCGCGGTGCAGACGACGTCGACATAGCCGAGCACGACCGGCGTGCCGGCAAGCATGCCGGTGGCGGCGGCCGCCGCCTGCGACAGTGCGGCGCTGTGCGTGGTGCCGTCTGTGACCGGCGGCAGCAAATGCCTGAGGTCGGCGACGCCAAGCACGTCGAGCACATGCTCGCTATAGTCGCGGGTGCGGAAATCGCCAAAGGTGAAGGTCCCCTCGGAGGGATCGGTGGCACGTTCGCCGGTCAGCTTGAAATAGAGCCAGTCCTTGCAGTGAAACGCCGTCGCCGCCTTGGCGAGCATTTCTGGCATGTTGCGCTTCATGAACACGAATTGCGAGCCCTGCTGGCAGGCGGCGAGCCCGCTGCCGGTCTTTTCGAAGCGCAGTCTGTCTTCCGGTCGCGCGCGTATTTCCTCGACGACGCCTGCGGCGCGCGCGTCGAGCCAGAGCCAGCCCTTCGCCACCGGCTCGCCCCTGCCGTCGATCAGCCAGGTGCCGTCGCCCTGCCCGGTCACCGCGATGGCGATGGTCCGGCCGGCGAGATCGGGCACTTTCTCGGCGAGCTGGCGCAAGGTCGCCGCCGCATCCGCCCATGTGCGCGCAAGATCCTGTTCGGCGCCGCCGCCTGGCAGCGTCTCGTACCGGTTCGGCGTTGCCGCGGCGGCGATCTGCCGGCCCTTCGTGTCGAAGGCGATGGACTTGATGACGGAGGTGCCGGCGTCGATGCCGATCAAGAGATCACGCATCAGGCGAGCTCCATGCCGTGCGAGATGGCCTCGCCGCTCGCCTGGTCGAAGACATGCAGGTTCTTCGGGTCGATGCTGACATTAATCGGCGCGCCAAGGTCCAGCCGGGTGCGGTCGTGCTCGACCAGGACCAGCGAGCCGCCGGCGAAATCGGCCGCTATATGGGTCTGGTCGCCAAGCCATTGATTGGCCGAAACCCTGGCGGGGACACCCTCCTTCGAGCGCCGCACCGCGTAAGGCCTAATGCCGATGACGACCCGCTCGCGGCTGAGCAGCTGGTCGCGGACGGGAGCGCTGAAGGCGTCCTTGTCGTAGTCGAGCGACAGGCCATCGGGCAGCTTGAGATTGATGCGGCCGGCGGTGGCGCCGACATAGGCCTCGAAGACGTTCATCGGCGGCTCGCCAACGAAGGTGCCGGTGAACAGGTTCGCCGGACGTTCCTTGATCCGGTCCGGCGTATCGAACTGCTGCAGCACGCCGCCTTCCATCACCGCGATGCGGTCGGCAAGCGCATTGGCCTCGGTCTGGTCGTGGGTGACCAGGATCGCGGTCAAGCCGCGTTCCTTGATGAAATGCTTGATGCGGCCGCGCAGCACGGCGCGCAGCTGCGGTTCGAGCTGCCCCATCGGCTCGTCGAGCAGATGCAGGTCGGCGTCGCGGATCAGCGCCCGGCCAAGGCTGGCGCGCTGCTGCTGGCCACCGGAGATGGAGCTTGGGTAACGCTCCAATATGTCCTCGATCTCGAGCAGCTTGGCGATGCTGGCGACCCTGGCCTCGACCTCGCTTCTGGGCAGCCGGGCCGCCTTGAGCGCGAAGGCCATGTTCTCGCGCACCGTCAGCGGCGGGTAGAGCGAATAGCCCTCGAAGGCCATCGCCACGTTGCGCCTGACCGGCGGCAGCGTGTGCACCTGGCGGCCGGCGACCGAGATCGCGCCGCGCGACACCTCCTCGAAGCCGGCGATCATGCGCAGCGTCGAGGTCTTGCCGCAGCCGGACGAACCAAGCAGCGCCACGATCTCGCCCTTGTCGATCTCCATCGTCAGCTTCTTGACGGCGTGGACGCCGCGGTCGATCGGGCCATAGAATTTGTCGACGCCGGAAATGGTGAGTGCGCTGGCGCTCATGCGGCTTCTCCGTTGCGCAAACTGACGACGTTCTTGGAGCCGATGCGCTCGCCGCTGGCGCGATCGAACAACAGGGCGCTCTTGCCGTCTACGGCGATATAAGCCTTGCCTTCGCTGCGGCCCGGTGTTCCGGCCGGCCGCGAAACCAGGATCTCGCGGCCGCGCAGCGTGCGCACCAGCGTGACGATCTTTTCGTTGAGCGGCGTTTCGGCCTCGACCGTCACCGGAATGGCGCCGGGTTCATTTTCGCCGACGAAATGCAGGGCTTCCGGCCTGAGCCCGATGATGCAGTCGCGGCCGACCGCGGTCTCGGGAGCCCCGCCGAGATGGACCTGCACGTTCGATAAGGCGACATGGATTCCCTTGGCGCCAAGCGCCGGCTTGACGTCGAGCAGGTTGATGGTCGGATCGCCGAACAGCCGCGCGATCTCGACATTTGCCGGCTCGCGATAAATCTGTTCGGGCGTGCCGAGCTGGCTGATGACGCCTTGCGACATGACCGCGATGCGGTCGCCGAGCGCCATGGCTTCCTTGTAGTCCTGGGTGACGTAGACGACGGTGGCGCCGCGGTCTGCGAGCAGGCGCGGCAGTTCGAGCCGCATCTCGAAGCGCAGCTTGGCGTCGACATTGCGCAAGGGATCGTCGAGCAGCAGCAGCGGCGGCGAGCCGACCAGCGCACGGGCAAGTGCTGTGCGCTGCTTCTGGCCGTTGGAAAGAGCACGCGGCTTATGCGAGAGCACATGGGCGATTTTCAGCAGCCTGGCGACGCTCTCGACGCCCGCCTTGATCGCGCCCTGCGACGACCGCTTGGCCTCCAGCGGCGTAGCGATGTTGTCGAACGCGCTCATATGCGGAAACAGCGCGAAATTCTGGAACGCCATGCCGACGCCACGGAATTCAGCGTCGACATCGGTCATGTCCTCGCCGCCGATGAGGATCTTGCCTTCATCGGGGTCGATGACGCCGGCGACGAGGCGCAACAGCACCGTCTTGCCAGCGCCGGAGGGTCCGAACAGGACAAGCGTCTCGCCATCGGCGACGGTCAGCGACAGATTGTCGAGCACGGTCTGGCTCTTGTAGCGCTTGACGATTTTTCTGAGTTCGAGGCTGGCCATGGAACTACCCCTTCACCGCGCCGAGCGACAGGCCTTCGACAAGGTAGCGCTGCGCATAGAGGGCGAGCGCCAGCGTCGGCGTGATCGACAAAACGATGGCCGCCGAGATCTGGCCGTACTGGATGCCCGAGGAGGTGATGAAGGCGAGCGCGCCGACCGTCACCGGCTGCTTGTCGGCCGAGGCCAGCACCAGCGCGAAAACGAAATTGTTCCAGGCGAATATGAAGGCGAGCAGGCCGGCCGCGGCGATGCCTGGGCCGGCGAGCGGCAGCGCTATTCTGCGGAAGGTGGCAAACCAGGAATGGCCGCCGATGCGATAGGCATATTCGATGTCGGCCGGAATATCCTCGAAATAGCCGCGCACGATCCACAGGATCAGCGGCAGGCAGATCAGCTGGTAGACCCAGATCAGCCCTATATAGGTGTTGGCCAACCCGAGCTTCTGGAAATAGAGCGTGAGCGGCAACAGCACCAGCAGGGCCGGCGCGAACCTGAACGACAGCAGCGTGAAGGCGATGTCCTCCGAGCCGCGGAACTTGTGCCGCGCGAAGGCGTAGGCCGCCGGGACGCCGAGCAGCAGCGACACCGCGACCGAGGTCACCGACAGGAACACCGAATTCCACAGGTTGCGCATGAAGGCGATGTCGAGCGTGCCGGCGGCGGTCGTCAGTTTGCCGGTGATCAGCGCGGTGTAGTTAGCAAGCGTCGGCTCGAAGACCAGCTGCGGCGGAATGCGCAGGATGGTCTCGTTGGTCTGGAACGACATCATCAGGATCCAGACGATCGGGAACATGAAGAAGATCACGACCAGCGTGAGTGCCGCGCCGCGCAGGGTGCGTTCAAGCAAGGAGGTGTGTTCCATGGCTGCCTCCTCCTATGCTTGGCCACGGGCGCGCTCGCGCAGCCTGAGCCAGTTCTTGATGAAGATGTTGGAGAGGAAATAGGTGATCGCCCACAGGATGATCATCAGCGCCGCCGAGCGGCCGACATTGGTCGACTGGAAGAAGTTGAGATAGGCCTCGACCTGGAACACGGTCAGCGTGTCGCCCGGTCCTCCTTGCGTCATGGCGTAGATGATGTCGAACTGCTGGATGGAATCGAGCAGGCGGAACAAAGTCGCCGTCAGGATGTAGGGCGTCAGCATCGGCAGCGTGATGCGGAAGAAGACGAAGCTCCTCGGCACGCCGTCGAGGGCTGCGGCTTCAAAAGGCTGCGTCGGCAGGCTGCGCAAGCCGGCAAGCAGCAGGATCATGATGAAGGGCGTGTAGACCCAGATATCGACGAGAACGACGGTGAACAAAGCCGTCGACGGCGACGAGGCCCAGCGGAAATCCTGTAAGCCGATGAGGCTGGCGAGATAGCTCAGCACGCCGAAGCCGGGATTGGTCATCAGCTTCCACATCAGCGCGGCCAGCGCCGGCGCCGTCATCAGCGGCATCAGCAGCATGATCGAGATGAAGTTGTTCAGGGTCGAGCGCTTCTGCAAAAGCAGCGCGATGGCCAGGCCGAGAAGCAGTTCCAGCACCACCGTGGTGCCGGCATAGAGCAGCGAGACCTTGAGCGTGTTCCAGAACTTCGGATCCGTGAAAAAGGAGATGTAGTTGTCGCCCCAGTTGAACTGCCGCGCCCAGGGCTGGCTCAGCCGATAGCGCTGGAACGAATAGACGACCGAGGTCAGGAACGGAATCAGGATGCCGATACAGACCAGCAGAGCCGGCAGGCTGAGCACGTAGGGCAGCACTCTCTTGCTGATCCTGAAGCCCGAGGGCTTGGGCCTTTGCGATACCACCGCAGTCATCGTGCTGCTCCGTTGTCCTTGTCGCTCCGCCCTGCCGGCCGCCCAAGGGAGCAAGGCGGCCGGTCGGGCGAATTAGCGGCCACCTTACGGCACCGCGTCGCAAGCTTGAAAAGGTCGGACCGGCCTGCCAGGGCTGGCCGGTCCTCCGTTACATCTAGCCGAGGCCGGCTTCCTTGAGCTGGCCGTTGATGCTTTCGGCCAGCTTGTCGAGCCCCTCGTCCACCGGCACTTCCTTGGCCACCATCTTTTGCAGCGTCGCCGCCCATTCGGTGGTGAGATCGAAGAACAGCGGCTGCGCGGTGAACTTGATCGAGGCGCCCGGCGCCGAGGCGTCGAACATCTCGACGTAGCCGGGATAGCTCTTGTTCAGCTTCTCGCGGAATGTCTCATCCTTCCAGACCGACTGGCGGACCGGATTGACGAAATCCATCTTGGTGGCGCCGAACAGCGCATGCTCGGGTCCGGAGGCCCATTGCATGAAGTACCATGTGGCGTCCTTGTCCTTGGAGAAGTTGGACATCGACAGCGACCAGATCCAGATGTTCGGCGTTGGCGCCTTGGCCTCCGGGTTGGCCTTGAAGGCGGCGAAGGCAAGCTTGCCGGCCATCTTGTTGTCGCCGCCATTCATGAAGTAGCCGAGGATGTCGGCGTCGAAGATCATCGCCGAGGCGCCGGCGCCGAGATCGGCGCCGACCTGGTACCAGGTGTAGGTCGACCAGTCCTTCGGACCGCTTTCCTGGATCATCTGCACCCATTGCTTGTGGAAAGCCTTGGACTGGGCAGTGTTCATGGCGGCCGACAATTTGCCGTCGGCCGACACGTTCAGGTCCTTCTGGTCGAAATTCGCGTAGGCCGACAGGAAGCCCGGATGGATCGTCGCCCAGGAGCGCGACCCGCGCACGCCAATGCCGTAGACGCCGCCGCCGACATCCTTGGTGAGTTTGGCGGCCGCGGCCACCATCTCGTCCATATTGCCGGGAACCTTGACGCCCGCCTTGTCGAACATCCCCTTGTTGTAGGTGATGTTGTTTTGTTCGAAGCCCCACGGAATGCACCATTGCTTGGCGTCTTCGGAGCCCAGAGCCCCGCCCGGCTTGCCGTTCCAGGCGCAGGAGTTCTTGACGCCGGGCAGGAAGTCGTCCCAGGCATAGTTGGGGTTGGTCTTGGCCGGATCCTTGATCCATTCATTCAGGTCGGTGATCCAGCCGGCTGGGCCGTAGGTCCAGGTCATGTAGGCGCCGGTCATGAAGGCATCGTATTCGGGCGAGCTCGCCGACAACGCGGCCGTGACCTTGTCGAAATAAACGTCTTCCGGGAACACGTCGTAGACGACATTCATGCCGGTCAACTGCTTGAAGTTTTCGAGGTTGGCGATCATCGCATCCGCATAGGGATGCTTGTTGAGCAGGAGCTTGATGGTCTTGCCCTGGTGCGCCTTCCAGTCGAAGTCGGCGGCCAGCGCCCGGGTCTGCCCAAGATTGAGCAGCGTACCGGCCGTGCCGGCGGCAAGGCCCATCGCACCCAGGCCCTTGATCAGCCCACGACGGTCGACTTGTCCGCGCAGGAAAGCGTCAATGAGGTCTTTCTCTTTCTCATGCATTTGGTCTTCTCCTCCACAGGGTAGTTTTAACTGAACCGACGCCGGCTACCCGACTGGCGTCTCCTCCACGAGCGATCGCGCTGTCCGCTCATCAGTTATCAGGCCCTTGAGATAGCGGCCCTCCAGCACCGCTTTGACCGCTCGAACCTTGACCTTGCCGCCGGCTACCGCGACGATCCGGCGGCTGGCGATGTCCTCGCGCGCCAGCGCCAGCGCCCGGTTGGAAAGGGTTGTTGCCACCGCTTTGCCGGCATCGTCGAAGAAATGGCCGAGCAATTCGCCGACGCCGCCATTGCGGCGGATCTCCTCCATCTCGCCCTTCTCGATCATGCCGGTGGCGACGAGCGAGGCTTCGCGTTCGGCCGTGCCGATGCCGGCAAACAAAAGGTCGGCGGATCTTGCGAGATCGAAAACCTCGCTGATGCCCTTCTGTCCCAGCAACACCGCGCGGTCGTCCACAGTGTTGGCGAACATCGGCACCGGCATCACATAGGCTTCGGCGCCGGTGCGCTCGGCGAGGCGGTGAATGACGTCATGCGGGTTGGCCGAGAACTTCCGCGTCAGGCCGCCGAGCAGCGAAACGAAGCGGATCTTGTCTGTCGAGCTGCGCGGCAGGTATTCCACGCAGGCGGCGAGCGTGCGGCCATGGCCGACGCCGATCAGCGCCTGCTCGCCGCGTTCGATCTCACGCTTGAGGAATTGCGCGCCGGCGATGCCGAGCGCCTTGAGCGGCAACTCCTCGGAATCGAAATCGGGAACCACCTCGCAATAATCGAGGCCGTAGCGGCGCGACAGCTCGTCCTCGAGCTCGACGCATTCCGAGACTTCGCCGTCAATATAGACCTTCACCAGCCCTTCCTGATTGGCCTTGGTGATCAGGCGGTGGGCCTTGAGGCTGGTCAGCCCGAGGCGCTTGGCAACCTCGGACTGGGTAAGGCCGCCGGCGTAATGAAGCCAGGCGGCGCGTGCCGCCATGCCGGTTTCATCATCGCGCAAGAGGCCGTTTCCAAATCCAACCACGTTCCGCCCTTTGATATTTTTTTCAGTTTCTGCAAAATTTTTCACACCGACGCGTCGGAGTCAAGCGCCAAGCGCCTGCAAAACAACGCGAGGTTCAAAAACGGGCGCTGATTGTCAACGAGAATGGACATGCGGACACCTGACACGCGGCACCTATCAGGGCCACGGCAACGCTCGAAAGAAAACGGTGTCGGCTTATGTTCGCGCAGGAACCCGATCACCATGGCCGCCATCCAGGTGAAGCGCCGCCGCCCAGCGGCCCGCCGGTGAGCGGATCGCAGCATTCGGCAAGCCGCTTTCGGTGATCAGGTCCAGGCCGGACCGCGATGGGCCGAGCGACGTCGATGCCCCCCGCGGCGGCAAAGGCCGACGGCGAGCAGGGCCTATTGCAACGTCCGCGCCGCGGACGGCATGGAATGGTCGTGCGCCATGCCGGCATCGGCATCTTCCACGCCGAGCCCGCGGTCGAGGCCGGTGGCCACCACGGAAACCCGGAACCGGCCTTCCATGCTCTTGTCGAAGATGGCGCCGACGATGATATCGGCGTCTTCATAGACCTCTTCACGGATTCTCGTGGCGGCCTCGTCGACCTCGAACAGGGTCATGTCGCGGCCGCCGGAAATCGAGACCAGCACGCCCTTGGCTCCCTTCATCGACATCTCGTCCAGCAGCGGGTTGGCGATGGCGGCTTCCGCCGCCTTCATCGCCCGGCTATCGCCCGACGCCTCGCCGGTTCCCATCATGGCGCGGCCCATGCCGCGCATCACCGATTTGACGTCGGCGAAGTCGAGGTTGATCAGGCCTTCCTTGACGATGAGATCGGTGATGCAACTGACGCCGGCATAGAGAACCCGGTCGGCGATGACGAAGGCATCGGCGAAGGTGGTCTTGGCGTCGGCGATCCGGAACAGGTTCTGGTTGGGGATGACGATCACGGTGTCGGCGCTTTCGCGCAGCCGCTCGATCCCCTCTTCGGCCATCTGCATGCGGCGCCTGCCCTCGAAAGTGAACGGCTTGGTGACGACGCCGACCGTCAGAATGCCCGCCTTGCGCGCGGCCTGGGCGATCACCGGCGCGGCGCCGGTTCCGGTGCCGCCGCCCATTCCGGCGGTGACGAAGCACATATGGGTGCCGGCCAGATGGTCCATGATCTCGTCCAGCGATTCCTCGGCCGCGGCGCGGCCGATCTCGGGAAGCGATCCGGCGCCCAGCCCTTCGGTCACATGCGCGCCGAGTTGGATCAGCCGCGTCGCCTTGGACATGGTGAGCGCCTGTGCGTCTGTGTTGGCGGCAATGAATTCGGTGCCCTGAAGCTGCTCGGCGATCATGTTGTTGATGGCGTTGCCGCCGCCGCCGCCGACGCCGACAACGGTGATCTTGGGTCTCATCTCGGAGATCTCGGGCTTCTTGAACTCGGCCATGCCTCTTCTCCTTCGCCAGTCGCTCGCGCTTCACGCCCCGCCAGATCGATCACACCGCAAAACGGCAACCGACGCAGAGCGGCGTGACGAATCAGTCCGCTCGGATGGGTGTCCCAAAAAGCCAGAGAGCGGCCAGAGGTGCAAGTGCGGGGAAGGTCAAGATTTGTGATAGGGGCGTTTCATATCCCCATGACGGCCGCGCATGCCCGAGAGTGATGCCGGCATCCCGGGCCTTCATGCGGCTGCAGACGCTGCGCGCTGAGCCCGATGCCGAGCCTGATGCCGAGCCTTGGCTTTCCGCGTCCTTACCTCTATGTTGCGATCGCAGATCGCGCAATTGGTTTTGAAATGCCTCCCGACATCCCAGCTAGTGACTTGAAAAAATAGGGAAACGTTCCGGCTGCGGCCGGATACGGGTTCCGAAAATTCACAAGCCATTTTTACCAGGGATAGTGCAGCCGATCAGGGCGCGGGCACCCTTCGAAACCAGAGGTTGGAAATTGGGCGATGCAATCGCGGACGTTCTGAACTGGCTTGAGAGCCGAAACGACATCCAGAGCCTGAGGGCCGCGGTGTGCGACCTCAACGGCATCATGCGGGGAAAACGCATCCCCGTCGAGCAGGCGCGCAAGGCGCTGGATGGCAAGCTGCGCATGCCCTATTCGCTGATCGGGCTGGACATCTGGGGCGAGGATATCGAAGGCAACGCGCTGGTGTTCTCGACCGGCGACGCAGACGGACTGTGCCAGTGGACCGGCCGCGGCATCCTTCCCGTGAACTGGACTGCGCATCCGACCGCCCTCATCCCGCTCTGGCTCGCCGACGAAAGCGGCGCACCGTATCTCGGCGATCCCCGGCGGGCGCTGGCCCGCATCCTCGACCGCTACAAGGCCTTGGGCCTGACCCCGGTCGCCGCGACCGAGCTCGAATTCTACCTTGTCGATCCGCAATCGCAGCGGCCGGTCGGGCCCGTCTCGCCGGTCACCGGGCGGCGTCTGGATTCCGACGCGGCACTGTCTATCGACGAGATCGACGACTTCGAGGCCTTCATCCACGACATCTACGAAGCCTGCCGGGCACAAGGCATTCCCGTCGATACGGCAATCGCGGAGAACGGCGTCGGCCAGTTCGAGATCAATTTGAACCATGTCGCGGACGCGCTGCGGGCAGCTGACGACGCCGTCCTGTTCAAGCGCACGGTGAAGGGCATCGCCCGCAAGCACGGCTTTGCCGCCTGCTTCATGGCCAAACCCTATGGCGACCGGGCCGGCAATGGTTTCCACGTCCATTTCAGCCTGCTCGACGCCGACGGGCGCAACGTCTTCGACGACGGCACCGACCAGGGCTCCGGCATTATGCGCCACGCTGTCGGCGGACTGCTGGCGGCGATGGCCGAGAGCACGCTGGTGTTCGCGCCGCACTTCAACTCCTACCGCAGGCTCCGGCCGAGATCCTACGCGCCGACCGCTGTCGCCTGGGGTTACGAGAACCGCATGGTCGCGATCCGCATTCCCGGCGGCCCGACCGGTGCGCGCCGCATCGAGCATCGCGTATCGGGAGCGGACGCCAATCCCTATCTTGTGCTTGCCGCCATACTGGGCGCGGCACTGGTCGGCATCGAAAGGCAGATGTCACCGGGCGACCCCACCGGGAACGACGGGCAAGGCCTTGCCCCGGCCAAGCTGCCGCCGGACTGGGCATCCGCGATCGCGGCCTTTGAAAGCGGGACGCATGTGGCGGAGATCTTCCCGGCGATCCTGCGCCACTCTTTCATCGCCTGCAAACGCCAGGAACTGAATACGTTCGCGCTCAACGTCAGCGACTTCGAGATCGAGACCTACCTCGAAAGCGTCTGAGGCCGCGCTGACGGACAGCGGCGGCGTCGGTTCAGGACGACCTTCGAACCGCAAGGGCTTGCGGTGCAGTCGCTGACCGGGCATAAACATGATAGTTTTTGTCATGTATTATGCCCGGGATAAACAGAATTGACCTTCGTTGCGCGCATGGAGAGCCGGATTCAGGGATTTGCCGTGATCGGCGACCTGAAATGGCACGTCTGGGACGGCGTGGTCGCCGATCTCTGGGATGTCTCATGCGGTGACAATGCCGAGGGTTATTACGTCTCTCCCGACCCCCGGCTGTTCGTCACTCTCGGCGTCACCGGCGACGGCGCCTTCGTCGTCGAAGGCGCCCAGGGCGAGCCGCGCCGTCACAACCAGGCGTTTTCCATGGCCTATATACCGGCCGGGGTGCCGATCCGCGGCCGGGTCGAGGGACTGAAGCGGATCAGGCATCTCGACCTGCATTTCGACGCGGCCACACTGACCCGCCGCTTCGGCCGCAGCCTCGATCGCGATGCCTTGCAGATGTCGCGCCTCCAGTTTCGCGATGATCGGATCGCCACGCTTGCCGGCCTGATCGCCGCTGAATGCGGCAGCGAGCGGAAGGTGCATGATCTTTATGGCGAAGGTCTGCTCAACGCCTTGTTCGCATGCGTTTTCCAGATAGACCGGCCAAGTGCCGCCAGGCGCCGGACGCCCCTGTCCCGCCGCAAGCTGCGGCTCGTCACCGACTACATCGACGCCCACTGCCTGGACAGGATCCGCCTTGCTGATCTTGCCGCGCTGACCGGCCTGTCCGAAACGGCGATCAGCCATGCCTTCAAGGCGGCAACGGGCGTGCCGCCGCACCGCTGGCAAATGCAGGCGCGGATCGACAGGGCAAAGGCGATGATGGCGCATGAGGCGGCCTCGCTTGGCGACATCGCCCAGGCCACCGGCTTCTTCGACCAGGCGCACCTTACCCGCGTGTTCAAGTCCGTGGTCGGATTGACGCCCGGTGCGTGGATGAAGAGCGCCAACCGCCAGTGACATTTCCGCAACATAGTGCCGCGATGTCCGTGGTTTGGACAAGAACGGACAACCCAGCCAAATCCATCCAATGACCCGCAGATAAGTTGATATAAATCATCAAGTATCTCAACGACGACAGGCGGGGACTTTCCTGATGAGCAGAATCTACCGGATCAAGGCGCTTCTGGCGGCCGGCGTGGCAGCGGTCGCGATGATCCCGCCAGCGCTCGCGCAGACGGCGCAATCCAGCATCCAGCTCGAACCGGTCGTGGTCGAAGGCGAGGTTGGAGACAGCGCGACCGGGCCGGTCGAGGGCGTCGTCGCCAAGACGACCAGAACCGGTTCCAAGACCGCGACCGACATCAAGGAAGTCCCGCAATCCGTCTCGGTGGTCGGACGGCAGGAGATCGAGGATCAGGGTGCACAGAAGGCTGACGAGGCGCTGCGCTACACCGCCGGCGTCTTTGCGCAGCCTTTTGGCCCCGACAGCGACACCAACTGGATGTACATTCGCGGCTTCGATGCAACGGCCACCGGCACCTACATGGATGGCCTCCAGCTGTTCAGCTATGGTTTCGGCGGTTTCTATGTCGACAGCTTTGGCCTTGAGCGCATCGAAGTGCTGAAAGGCCCGGCCTCGGTGCTCTATGGCGGCAGCAATCCCGGCGGCATGGTCAACTATGTCAGCAAGCGCCCGGACTTCGAACGCACGCGCTATGTCGAAACCGGCGTCAACGATGCCGGCAATGTCTATCTCGGCTTCGACATCGGCGATGTCGCCAACAACGGCACGGTCAGCTACCGGATGACGGGCAAGGTCGCCGGCGGCGATACCTACAGCGACCTGCAGAACGGCTGGCGCGGCTTCATCTCGCCGAGCATTAGCTGGAAGCCGGACGAAGCGACCACGCTAACCATACTGGCCAATTACAGCCACATCGACGAGAACCATAACGGCGGCAGCTTCCTGCCCTATGATGGAACCGTGATCGATCACATTGTCGGCGGCGTGAACTATGGCCGCATCGATCCCGATGCGAACTTCACGGAACCGAACATCGACCTCTACAAACGCGAGCAGGGCTCGCTCGGCTACGAGTTCGAGCACACGTTCGACAATGACTGGACCTTTCGCTCCAACGCCCGTTTCACCGCCGCCGACATCAACGAGGTCAGCGTCTATCCGAACGGCTGGTCAACCATCGGAGGGCCGACCGAGCTGGCGCGGATCAATTTCGATCATGACACCGCGGCCAAGACCTTCCTCGCCGACAACCAGATCGAAGGCAAGGTGGCGACCGGAGCGATCGAACATACGATCCTCGCTGGCGTCGATTTCAAATATTACAACATCGACCAGGTACAGTCGTCCGGCCTCTACGATCCCAATTATGACAACCCGATCGACGCTTTCGATCCGGTGTACGGTTCGCCGCTGACGCCTCGTGTCAGCTATCTCAATCAGGACCTGACGCAGAAGCAGCTTGGCTTCTATGCACAGGATCAAATGCGCTTCGGGGATGGCTGGCTGGTGACACTGAACGGCCGCTACGACCGTGGCTGGCTCGAAGCCGACAACCGCCCGACCTATTACTCGGCGGGCTCCAGCACGCAGAGCAGCACGGTTGGCGATTTCTCCGGCCGCGCCGGCCTGGCCTATGAATTCGCCAACGGCGTAACCCCCTATGCCAGCATCGCCACCTTCTTCAATCCGATCATCGGCACCGATGCGACGGGCAATCTGTTCAAGCCGGAAGAGGGCACGCAGTACGAAGTCGGCGTGAAGTATGTGCCGACTTTTATCGATGGCCTGTTCACCCTGTCGCTATTCGACCTGACCCGTCAGAACGTACCGTCGAATGTCACTCCCTTCACCCAGATGCAGACCGGCGAGTTGCGTTCACGCGGCGTTGAGCTCGAAGGCAAGGTGAACGTGACGGAGGATTTCCGGGTTACCGGTGCATTCACGGCTTACGATATCGACATCACCAGGGACGCCAATCCGGCTCTCATCGGCAAGACGCCTTTCATCGTGCCGGAAGTGATGGCTTCCGCATCGGTCGACTACACCTTCCGTGGCGACTGGTATGACGGCATCTCGATTGGCGGCGGTTTGCGCTATATCGGCTCCTCATGGGCAGACAATGAGAATACGGCGAAGGTTCCGGCGGTGACGCTGGCCGACCTGAAGCTCGGCTACGAGAAGGAGAACTGGGGCGTCGACCTCAACATCACCAACCTTTTCGACAAGACCTATGTGTCGGGCTGCCAGACAACGCTCACCTGCTCCTACGGCGAAGGCCGCTCCTTCAAGCTGAAGGCGCACACGAGTTGGTAGTCATGGACCAAACCCGCCGGCGATGATCCATCCGCCCAACAGACGGCAGGTGCTTGCGCTGGCGGCCGCGGCCTTGCTGCCGCCGGTTGCCGGCAGGACCGCGACGACAAATGTTGCCGCGATCGATTGGGGCATGCTGGAAACGCTTCTGGCGCTCGGCGTCGAGCCGGCGGCGGCGACCGAACTGATCCAGTTCCGCAGGATTGCGGTCGAGCCTGCCGTTCCCCAATCCGTGACCGATCTGGGACTGCGCGGCACGCCCAACTACGAGCTGTTGCGCATCGTCGCGCCGGACCTGATCATCATCTCCAATTTCTACGAGTACCAACGCCCGATTCTGGAGCGCATAGCGCCGGTGTTCGCGCAAACCGTCTACGATGCCGGAGTGCCGCCCTACGCTCTCGCCGAGGCAGCAACGCTGGCGCTGGGCGAAAAGCTCGGACGAGCGGCCGAAGCGCAACGTTACGTCGGCGACACCGCCGACGATATAGCGCGGCGTCGCGCCGCCTTGCCAACGACGTCCGCACGGCCGGTCTTTGTCATCAGCCTCGGCGACTCCAGGCACTTCCGCGCCTTCGGCCGCGACTCCATGTTCGGTGACGTGCTCACGCGGCTCGGCCTGGTCAATGCCTGGTCCGACGAGACAAGTTACAGCGCGGCAGCACCCGTCGGCCTGGAGGCGCTGGCGCGGGTGCCCGAGGCCTCTATCCTGATCGTCTCGCCCTTGCCGGCGGATGTCGGGCGCTCGCTTCCCACCAATGCGTTGTGGAACGCGCTGCCGGCGGTGCGCCAGGGCCGCGTCGCGGTGCTCGAAGCCATCAACCATTTCGGCTGCCTTCCGTCGGCGCGCCGCTTCGCGCGCCTGGCGGCGGCGGCGCTTGCGGATCATGCTTCATGACGGGGCGCGCTGTGGCCCGAAGCGCGATACCTCACCGCATGATCGGCGGCGCGCTGTCGCCTATCATCCTGTGGGGCCTGCTCGCCGGGCTGGCCGCACTCTTGTTCGCATGGCGCGTCGGCATACAGCAGCCGGCGTCGCTGCCGGGCGATCTCCATCATGTCATCCTGTTCTACAGCACGCTGCCGCGCGCCGTCGTGGCGGTGCTGGCGGGCGCCGTGCTCGGCCTGTCCGGCCTGCTGTTGCAGCATGTGCTGCGCAATCCACTGGCGGAACCATCGACGCTCGGCATTTCGGGCGGCGCGCAACTGGCGATGACCACAGCCTCGCTTTACGCGCCGTTGCTGATGGAGCGGTCGCAAGGGCTGGTGGCCTTTGCCGGCGGCACCGCCGCTGTGCTGCTTGTGCTGGCGTTGACCTGGCGGCGCGGGCTGGAGCCGGTGTCGGTCGTGCTCGCCGGAATGATGGTGGCGCTGACTGCGAGTTCCGTCAGCGCCGCGCTGATCCTCGCCAATGGCGATTACCTGTTCTCGCTGTTCATATGGGGCGGCGGGTCGCTGGTGCAGCAGGATTGGGGACCGGCCATCGCACTGACGATGAGGCTGGCGGCCGGCGCTGTCGCGGCATTGATGCTGCTGCGGCCGCTGACCATCCTTGGCCTCGACGACGCCTCGGCGCGCGGCCTTGGCGTTGCCCGCCACACCAGCCGCTTTCTCATCATCGCGCTTGCGGTATGGATGGCGACGAGCGTCGCGGCGCAGATCGGCGTCATCGGTTTCGTCGGCCTTGCCGCGCCGGCGCTCGCCACGCTTTCGGGCGCGCGCACGCTGCGGCAGAAGCTGATCGCCGCGCCGCTGATCGGCGCAGTACTGCTGTGGCTGACGGACGGGCTGGTCCAGCTCGCCGCCGGCCCTGGCGGCGAGCGCATTCCGACCGGCGCGGGAACCGCGCTTCTGGGCGGCCCACTGCTGCTTTGGCTGCTGCCGCGGCTGCGCATGTTCGAATGGCCGCATCTCGGTTCCAATGGCATGACGCCGCGCAAGGCCCGCCGGCCTTGGCGCGTCATCCTCGTCCTGCTTGCGCTCACATTTGCCGCCGCCGCCTTGGCCCTCGTGGTCGGTCGCGGACCGGCAGGGTGGTCGATCGCCGGCGGCGACCTGCTGGCCGATCTCGTCTCCTGGCGCGCGCCCCGGGTCGGCGTGGCCGCGGCCGCCGGCGCAATGCTCGCGGCGGCGGGCGTGGTCATCCAGCGCGTTACCGGCAACCCTCTGGCGAGCCCCGAAGTGCTTGGTGTCGGCACCGGCGCGGGCGCCGGCCTGACCGCCGTGTTGACGGTCAGCGCAACCGCCGGGCTGGGCTGGCAGCTCGCCGGCTCGGCCTTGGGCTCACTGGCGGCACTGGCCGCCATGCTGGCCATCGCCGCCAAGGCAAAATTCGGCGCCGACCGATTGCTGCTTGCCGGCATTGCCATGAGCGCACTGTGCAGCGCGCTGATCACCGCTACGATCGCGATGGGCAATGCACAGTCCTATGTGCTGTTGCGCTGGCTGAGCGGTTCGACCGGCCAGGCGGCCGCCCTGGACGCATCCGTTGCACTGGCCTGCCTGTTGCCGCTGACGCTGCCGCTTTTCCTTGCCGCGCGCTGGCTGGACATCCTGCCGCTCGGGCCGGACAGCGCGCGCGGACTTGGCGTGCCCGTAGCCGGCGGGCGGCTGATGCTGGTCGTTGTCAGCGCGCTCCTGACCGCGCTGGCCGCTTTGATCGTCGGCCCGTTGAGCTTCGTCGGCCTGATCGCGCCACACCTTGCCCGGCTCCTCGGCTTTTCGCGCGCACGCGTTCATCTTGCCGGGGCGATGCTTCTGGGCGCCTTGCTGATGACCATATCGGACTGGCTGTCGCGCATGGCGGCCTTCCCGTACGAACTGCCTGTCGGCCTGTTCGCCTCGCTGCTTGGCGGACCTTACCTCGTCTACCTGCTTGCCAAGGGCGTGCCGCGCCAAGGCTGACTCGGCGTCCAGGCAGGCTACGAGGGCCGTTCGGCCTTCAGCACCTGGACCGCCGCCTCGCTGTTGTGGACATAATCATTGGCGTCCGGCTGCTTCTGCACCAAGAGGATGAACAGAAGGTCGGTCAGCGCCAGTTGCGCATCGCGCGCGGTGATGGACGATGAGCGCGCACGCTCCTCGTCGGCGATGGTGTAGAGGCAGATGTCGGCAACGCGGCTCAGCGGATTGTCATGCGGGCCGGTGACGGCGATCACCATGGTGCCGCGCCGGCGGGCCAGTTCGGCTATGCGCAAGGTTTCGATGCTGGCGCCCGAATGGGAGAGCGCGAACAGCACATCGCCAGGCCCGAGCGTCGAGGCATTGGCCATCTGGATATGGCTGTCGCTGTCATGCAGCACATTGCGGCCAAGCTTCATCAGCTTGTAGGAGAAATCGCGCGCCACCAGCGAGGAGGCGCCGACGCCGACCAGATGGATGCGGCGCGCGCCGTTCAGCAATTCCAACGTCCTGGAGATGATCCGCTCGCTGTTGGCGGCGACGGTTCGCTCCATCGACAGAAGCTTGCTGCCGATCAGCTTCTTCAGGATGACCTGGTAGCCGTCGCCGACCTCGATCGAACCGTGGATCATACCGGCCGGCATCTGCCATTCCCGCGCCTTGGCTTCGCTGACGGCGAGCTTGAGCTCCTGGTAGCTGGCATAGCCGAGCTTCTGGCTGAACTTGACGACGCTCGACTGGCTGCGCCCGATCTCGGCCGCAAGAGCAGCCGTCGACAGCCGCAGCATCTCGTCGGGATTGTCGACGATGTACTGGCCGATCTCACGATCGCCGGGCGCCATGCCGTCGAGCTTGGCATTGATCCTGTTCAGAACGGACATGGTTCCCCTTGCGCTTTGGCGTCCAGCCGCACGGCCGAGGAATAATTTATTCCAATTTCGATTGACAGCCAAGAACGCGGAATTAATTCTCGAACCGGGCCGGATTAGGCACCGGATTGGGAGCAGGCTTTCGAGCGCGCTACGCCGGACGCGGCCCGGCACTGGTCGCATAAGGTTTCAGCCATGGACAGACTGCGCATCGTCGGCGGGCAAAGGCTGCAAGGCGCGGTCACCATATCGGGCGCCAAGAATGCCGCTCTGCCGCAGATCGCGGCGGCGCTGCTCAGTCCCTACCCGCTCGAACTGACCAACCTGCCCGACGTGACCGACGTCGAGAACATGCTCGGCGTGGTGCGGCTGCACGGCGCCGAGGTGACGCGATCGGCCCACGCCGCGACGATCGACACCAGTGCCGCCGTTTCCAAGGAGACGTCCTACGACACCGTCAGAAAGATGCGCGCGACAGTGCTGGTGCTGGCGCCGCTACTCGCCCGTTTCGGCCATGCGCGGGTTTCGCTGCCCGGCGGCTGCGCGATCGGCGCGCGGCCAGTCGACATGCATGTCGCCGCACTCGCGGCACTGGGCGCCCGGATCGCCATCGAGAACGGGCTGATCGTCGCCTCGGCGCCGAACGGGCTCACCGGCACGCGCATCGTGCTGAGCTCGCCATCCGTCGGAGCGACGGAAACCGCCATGATGGCGGCGACCACGGCCAAGGGCGAAACCGAAATCCTCAACGCGGCGCGCGAGCCGGAAGTGGCCGACCTCGCCGCTTGCCTCAACGCCATGGGCGCGCGCATCGAAGGCGCCGGCACGCATCGCATCCTGATCGCCGGCGACACGGACTGGCGCGCGGCCAGGCACGACATCATCCCGGACCGCATCGAGGCCGGCACCTATGCCATCGCCGCGGCGATCACCGGCGGGCAGCTGGAACTGACGCATGCCCGGCTCGAGCACATGGCCTCGGTGGTGCAATTGCTGGAGGCGACCGGCGTCGGCGTCTGGCCCGGCGACCGCGGGCTCATCGTGTCGCGCGAGCGGCCGCTCAAGGCCGCCGACGTCACGACGGAGCCCTATCCGGGCTTCCCGACCGATCTCCAGGCGCAGTTCATGGCGCTGATGTGCTGCGCGCAGGGCGCCTCGCTGCTGCGCGAAACCATCTTCGAGAACCGCTTCATGCATGTTCCCGAACTGATGCGGCTCGGCGCCAACATCAAGCTGCAAGGCACCACCGCGCTGGTGCGCGGCGGCGAGAAACTGCATGGCGCGCAAGTCATGGCCACCGATTTGCGCGCCTCGGTGTCGCTGGTGCTGGCGGCCTTGGTCGCCGAGGGCGAGACGACCATCAACCGCGTCTATCACCTCGATCGTGGCTATGAGCAACTGGACCGCAAGCTGCGTCTGTGCGGCGCCGACATCGAGCGGTTGAGCGCATGAATGACGGCCGCTCCGATTATTTTCTCGGCGTCGACGGCGGCGGCACCGGCTGCCGCGCCCGCATCGAGGATGCGAAGGGGACTGTGCTGGGACAGGGCCTCTCCGGTCCGGCGTCGACGCGGCTCGGCATCGATGCGGCCTGGGCGTCGGTTGCCAAGGCCTTTGGCGCGGCGATCGAGGAGGCAGGGTTCGGCGCGGCCGAGACCAACCGGATCCACGCCGGCATCGGCCTTGCCGGAATCGGCCGCAAGGGCGCGCTGGAGGCGCTGCGGGCGATCGCGCATCCTTTTGCCAGCATCGATTTCGTCAGCGACGGCGTCGCCGCCTGCCTCGGCGCGCATTCGGGCCAGGACGGCGCCATCGTCATCGCCGGCACCGGTTCGATCGGGCTCGGCTTCGTCGAAGGGCGCGACCTGCGCGCCGGCGGCTATGGCTTTCCGATCTCCGACGAAGGCAGCGGCGCCGATCTCGGCTTGAAGGCCGTGCAGCTGGCATTGCGCGCCCATGACGGCCGACATGAGCGCACGGCGCTGCTGGCGGAGGTCATGCAGCGTTTCGACAGCGACCCTATGCAAGCCGTGGCCTGGATGGACCGCGCCAGCGCCACCGACTATGCGGCCCTGGCGCCGATGGTGATGCGCCACGCCGACCAAGGCGATCCGGCCGGGCGGCGCATCGTGCAAAAGGCCGCCGAACAGATCGACACGCTGGTACGGGTTCTGTTCGAAAAAGGCGCGCCGCGCGTGACCCTGCTGGGCGGGCTCGCCAGTCCGCTCGAACCATGGCTCGCACCCGACGTTCGCCGGCGCCTGAAACCCGCCGATGGCGACGCGGTTTCCGGGGCGATCATTCTTGCCCGCAGGTCGCCCGGCGAGCGCTAGCACCGGAGGAATAATTTATTCCATCTTTTCGTTGACGAAACGAATATGGAATTCTAAGACGTTAACGAAACAGCGTAGCGACAATAGATCAAAGTGCGCGTGTACCGGAGCCGTTGAGGAACCGCTCCCCTCACGGCTGAGCGACCTAGTTTTGAAAGCACTGGCCTGATTTTGAAAGCGTGAGATGAGCGAGCAAGGTTTGATGTCCGAGCTGGACCGGCTGGTTTCCGAAGGCCGCAATCCGCGGACCATGGACATCGACCTACTGCCGACGATCGATGTGCTGCGCAAGATCAACGACGAGGACCGGGAGGTCCCGGCAGCGGTCGAAAAGGTGCTGCCGGACATCGCGGCCGCGGTCGACCGCATCGTCCTCGCCTTCCAGAAAGGCGCCCGGCTCATCTATATGGGCGCCGGCACCAGCGGCCGCCTGGGCGTGCTCGACGCCTCGGAATGTCCGCCCACTTTCGGCGTGCCGGAAGGCATGGTCATTGGCCTGATCGCCGGCGGGCCCGACGCGCTGGTGCGCTCGACCGAAGGCGCCGAGGATGATCCCAAGAGGGGCGCCAGGGCCTTGCAGGACATCAGGCTCACCCGGGACGACGTGGTGGTCGGCATCGCGGTCAGCGGGCGCACGCCCTATGTGATCGGCGGGCTGAACCATGCCAAGCAGGTGGGGGCAACGACGGTCGCCCTGTCCTGCAATCCGGCATCGACCATAGCGGGTATTGCCGACATCGCCATCTCGCCGGTCGTCGGTCCCGAGGTGCTGACAGGCTCGACGCGGCTGAAATCCGGAACGGCGCAGAAGCTGGTGCTCAACATGCTGAGCACGGCCTCGATGATCCGCATCGGCAAGAGCTACCAGAACCTGATGGTGGACCTTAATCCGTCCAACAGGAAACTGGTCGCCAGGGCAACCAGGATCGTGATGCAGACCACAGGCTGCACGGCGGCGCAGGCGCGCCAGGCGCTCGGCCGGACCGGCAACGACGTGAAGCTGGCGATCCTGCTGACCATCACCGGGCTTGAGGTCGAGGAGGCACGCGCAGCCCTCGCCAAGGCAGGGGGTTTCCTGCGAAAGGCAATCAGCGACAAGACGCCTGAAGGCGCTTGAGACAAGACGGCGTGAAGGCGCTTGAGACAAGACGCATGAAGGCGCTTTAGACAAGGCGGCATGAAGCCACTTAGACAAGACGGCGCGAAGCCGCATAGACTGGGCCGATGCACCAAAGCGCGTGTGTCTTGGAAGCGGTCCGCAGAACTGCAAGGGCATCGGGTTCAAGCAAAGATGGGAGACGAGAATGGTTCACCTCACAAGAAAGCTGCTGTCGGGCATCACGCTGGCAGCCATGCTTGGCATCGCCACTGTTTCGACGCAGGCGGCAACGCTGCACATGGCCTGGTCGCAGGATGCAACGGGACTTGATCCTCACAAGCAGACGGCCTTTTCCTCGCTGCGGCTCCTGGAGCTGATCTATGAGCCGCTGGTGCGGGTCGATGCCAGCCTGCGGATCATCCCGGCCATCGCCACGTCCTGGGAATTCTCCAAGGACGGCAAGGATCTGACCTTCAAGCTCGATCCCAAGGCGAAATTCCAGGACGGCGCTGCCGTGACCCCGGCCGACGTCAAGGCATCGTTCGAGCGCATCCTGGACGAGAAGACCGGCGCCGCCGCCCGCGCCAACTTCCTGTCGATCACCAGCATCGACACGCCGGACGCTGGAACCGTCGTCTTCCATCTATCGCAGCCCGACGCGCCGATCCTGACTGCGATGAGCGACATCAACGCGGCCATCGTGCCGGCGGCCGAGATCAAGGCCGGCTCGATCGGCACCAAAACGGTCGGCTCCGGACCGTTCAAGCTCGACAAATGGGACCCCAACGCCAAGGAAGTCTTGAGCGCCAACAAGGAATGGGCCGGCGGCGCGACCGGCGTCGACGGCATCGAGATCAGCGTGTTGCCCGATGAAGCGGCGATCCTCGCCGCCATGCGCACCAAGCAGGTCGATTTCGCGCTGCTCAACGATCCGCTCGTCGCCACGCTTGTGCCGAAGGAGGCCAGCCTGCAACTGAACCGCGCGCCGGTGCTGGCCTATAACGTGCTGCAGCTCAATCCGTCACGCAAGCCGATGACCGAGCTCAAGGTGCGCCAGGCGATCTCCTGCGCGATCGACCGGCAGGAGGTGCTGGACACCGCCGCGCTCGGTGAAGGCAAGGTCACCGGACCGCTGACCATCCCAGCACTTGCGACCGAACCAAGCCAGCTCTTCTGCTACAAGCGCGATGTCGAGAAGGCCAAGAAGCTGATGGCGGAGGCGGGCTTTGCCGACGGCTTTTCGGCGACCGTGATCGGCGCCACCGGCGAGCCGCCGACGGCGGCGGCAGAAGCCCAGGTCATCCAGTCGCAGCTCGCCGAGATCGGCGTCAAGCTCGACATCAAGATGATGGAGCTCAACGTCTATGTCGACGCCTGGCTGAAGGGCGATTTCGACATGGCGATCGCCTTGAACGGCGGCCGCGCCGACCCCTACACAATGTACAACCGCTACTGGACCAAGGCAGGCAATCTGCAGAAGGTGGCCAACTACATAGACGACACGCTGGACAGCCTGATGCAGAAGGGGCGCGCCGAGACCGATCCGGCCAAGCGCAAGGCGATCTTCGCCGAGTTCGAGAAGCACCTCGCCGAAGTTTCGCCCTGGATCTGGCTCTACACGTCCTACAGCTATACGGCGCAGCAGAAGAACATCGCCGGGTTCGTGCCGACGCCGACGGGCACGCTGTTCAGCCTCAGCAAGGTTACCATCCAGCAGTAGCCGCAGGCATCGGACGAGAGGACTTCTTCGCGTGAACTATCTGATGCGACGACTGGCGGCGTTTCCTCTCGTCCTGCTTGGTGTGTCGATCCTGGTCTTCGTGGCGATCCGGATGGTGCCGGGGGATTCGATTACCGCGATGCTGGGCACCGAGGCCGGCCTGTTGACGCCGGCGCAACGGGATGCGCTCGCAGCTTATTTCGGCATCGACCAGCCCTGGTTCGTCCAGTACTGGCGCTGGATCGGCGGCATCCTGCACGGCAATTTCGGCATCTCCGTCACCTATGGCAGGCCGGTATTGGACGTCATCCTCGAGCGCTTCCCGCTGACGCTGGAACTGGCCGTGCTGTCGATGATCATCGCGCTCGCCGTCGGCATGCCGGCGGGCATCTACGCCGCCACGCATAGCGAGAAATTGTCCGACCTCGGAGTGCGCATCGTCGCCATGATCGGCCAGTCGACGCCGAGCTTCGTGCTTGGCCTTTTGATCATCTACGCGCTGTCGGCCGGTTTCGGCGTGCTGCCGGCGATGGGCGAATTCGCGCCGCTGCGGCAGGATCCGTTGCGCAATCTCAGCCAGTTGATCCTGCCGGCCATCACGCTCGGCTTCGCCTTCGCCGCCTCGGTCACCCGCATCTCGCGCTCGGCCATGCTCGACGTGTTGAGCGACGACTATGTGCGCACCGCCCGCAGCAAGGGCGCCTCGGCGCGCAGCGTCATCTGGCGGCATGCGCTCCCCAACGCGCTGATCCCGGTGGTGACGTTGAGCGGCATCGAATTCGGCTATCTCCTGGGCGGCGCGGTCATCGTCGAGCAGATCTACGCCCTGCCCGGCCTCGGCCGCATGGTGCTCGATGCCATCCTCCAGCGCGACTACGCGCTGGTGCAGGGCAGCGTGCTGTTCATCGCCTTCAACTTCATGATCGTCAATCTTCTGGTGGACCTCGCCTATGTCGCGCTCGATCCGCGCATCCGGCTGGGCGAGCAGTGATGCGCATGCTGCGCGCCATCTTCGGGCACGGCAGCGGCCGTATCGGCGGCGTGATCGTCGGCGTCTATCTCCTGGTCGCCGCCCTCGGCCTGCTGGGGCTCACGCCGCACAATCCGATCACGCAATACCGGATCGACCGGCTGCACGCGCCTGATGGCACTTACTGGATGGGCACCGACCTGTTCGGCCGCGACGTGGCGAGCCGGCTGATGGCGGGTGTCGGCCAGTCCTTCACAGTGGCGTTCTTTTCGGTCGCCTTCGCCGCGCTTGCCGGCACCGTGCTCGGGCTCGCCGCCGCCTGGCTCGGGCGCCGCTGGGACGGCATGGTGATGCGGATCATGGACGTGCTGCTGGCCTTCCCGGCCATCCTCCTGGCGCTGCTGATCGTCACCGTTGCCGGACCTGGCACATGGACCAGCGTGGTCGCCATCGGCGTCGTCTACACGCCGATCTTCACGCGCGTGGTGCGCGGTCCCGCTTTGTCGCTCAAGGCGCGCGAATTCGTCGACGCCGCGCGCACCTTCGGCAGCAGCTCGTTCTATATCGTCACGCGGCATTTGCTGCTCAATCTGGTGGCGCCCCTGACCGTCCAGGTGACGCTGGCGCTGGCTTGGGCGCTGCTCACCGAAGCCGGCTTGAGTTTTCTCGGGCTTGGCACGCAGCCGCCGGCCGCCTCGCTCGGCCTGATGCTGAGCGACAGCCGCAATTTGATGGAAACCGCGCCATGGCTGATGATCTTCCCGGGCCTGGCGATCATGATCAGCATTCTGGGCTTCAACCTGCTGGGCGACGCCTTGCGCGACATCCTCGATCCCAGGATGCGGAGAGCGCTCGCATGATCCCGCTTCTGTCCATTCGCGACCTGCGCGTCGGCTTCGGACGCGATCCGCAAGTCAATGAAGTGGTGCGCGGCGTCAGCTTCGACCTCGCCGATGGCGAAACGCTGGCCATTGTCGGCGAAAGCGGTTCGGGCAAGTCGGTCACCGCGCTGTCGATCAACCGTCTCATCGATTTCGGCGGCGGCCGCATCACCGCCGGCGCCATGAGACTGAAACGGGCCGACGGCAGTCTCTTCGACCTGACGACCGCGACCGAGCCGCAACTGACCGGCATTCGCGGCGCAGAGATCGGCATGATCTTCCAGGAGCCGATGACCTCGCTCAATCCAGTGCTGACGATCGGCACGCAGATCGAGGAATCGTTCCGGCTGCACCGTGGTTTGACCGGAAGACAAGCCACCGCGGCGGCCAAGGACGCGCTCGACCGCGTGCGCATCCCCGATGCGGCAAGGCGGCTGAAATACACGCCCAACCAGCTGTCGGGCGGCATGCTGCAAAGGGTGATGATCGCCATTGCGCTCGCCTGCAATCCGCGCCTGCTCATCGCCGACGAGCCGACCACGGCGCTCGATGTGACGGTACAGGCGCAGATCATGGCGCTGCTTGCAGAGCTCAAGCAGGAAAGCGGCATGTCGATGATTTTCATCACCCACGACATCGGCCTTGTCGCCGGCATCGCCGACAAGGTGATGGTGATGCAGAACGGGCAGGCCGTGGAACAGGGCGAATTGAATCAGATCCTCGACGGGCCGCAGCACGCCTACACGCAGCATCTGTTGCGGGATGTGCCGCATTTCGCCCACGGCCGCGCGACACGCGCGGACCGACAGCGCGACAAGAATGCAAGGACCGGCCCGGCCCTGGAGGTCAACGGCCTGGTGGTGCGGTTTCCGCTCAGGAGCAATTTCTTCAGCCATGCGAGCGGCGCCGTGCACGCCGTCGACGGTGTCGACTTCGACCTGATGCCGGGCGAGACATTGGCCATTGTCGGCGAGAGCGGTTCGGGCAAATCAACCACCGCGAAAGCACTCCTTGGGCTTGTGCGCTCGACGCGCGGCAGCTTCTCGGTCGCCGCCCGGACAGCCTCGGCAAAGCACAGCGCCAAGCCCGTGCAGATGGTTTTCCAGAACCCCTATGCTTCGCTCAACCCGCGGCTGAGCATCGAAAGCATCCTGGCGGAGCCGGTGATCGCCAATGGCGGCCGGGCGGATGCCGAAACGCGAGCCAGGATGGCGAGCCTGCTGGAGCGCGTCGGCCTGCCGGAGAACAGTTTGCAGCGCTATCCGCACGAGTTCTCCGGAGGCCAGCGGCAAAGGCTGTGCATTGCCCGCGCGCTGATGCTCAACCCGTCGGTCGTCGTTCTTGATGAAGCGGTTTCCGCCCTCGATGTTTCGGTGCAGGCCAAGGTGCTTGAGCTGCTGGTCGACCTGCAGCGCGAGTTCGGGCTGGCCTATCTGTTCATTTCGCACGATATGGCTGTCGTCGAGCGGATCGCCCACCGCATCGCCGTCATCTATGCCGGCCAGATCGTCGAGATCGGCGACGCGGCCTCGGTGCTGTCGGCGCCGAAACATTCCTATACGAAGAAGCTCATATCAGCGGTTCCGGCCATCGACCGGCGGCATGAGCGTTTCGAGATCGACACACGTCAGGTGCCGTCGCTGTTGCGCCCGCGGGGGTTTGAGCCGGCACCGGCGAGATGGGAGCGGTTTGGCGGGGATCATATGGCGAGGGTGGAAGGGTGATGAGGAGTGGCGCCCTGGGATATGCGAGGTCGGCGGGCCAGCGCCCCCCTCTGCCCTGCCGGGCATCTCCCCCACGAGAGGGGAGATCGGATTTCATCACTACTTTCGCCAATCTCCAGCGTTGTAGGGTTGGCGGAACATCAACGCTGCCAATCTCCCCCCTCGTGGGGGAGATGGCTGGCAGGCCAGAGGGGGGCGCGAAGGATCGCTGCCTCTCCGAGGGAGGCAGACATTGACCAACCTCGCCCCACTTTTCGACCGCGCCTTCGAACCACTGGCGGCAGCAGTGGCCGCCAGGCGCATTCCCGGGGGCGTGCTCGGCATTGTCGATAGCAATGGCCAACGCATCACCAGAGCCATCGGCGCGGCGCAGTTGGTACCGAATGTGCGGCCGATGCGGGAGGAAACCTGGTTCGACCTGGCGTCCCTGACCAAGGTGATCTTCACCACGCCGCGCATTCTGGCGCTGGCGCAGGACGGTGCCATCGATCTCGACGCACCGCTGATCTCGGTGCTGCCGGACCTGCGCCAATACGACGCCGGGGCCTGGGAGCGGAAGGTGACGTTTCGCCAGTGCCTCGGGCACCAGACGCCCTTCCCGGCCGTTGAACCGATCTACACCTATGGGCGCGATCCCGACCTGCTGCGCGCCTTCATCCTGCAACGGGAATGGCGGGCCCGCGATCCGGTTTATTCCGACATCAATTTCATTCTTCTGGGCTTTGCGCTCGAGCGGCTGTCGGGCAAGACGATCCGCGACATGGAGCCCGGCCCGGGCTTTGCGTGGTCTGCCGAGTCCGATGTCGCTGCGGCGACCGAGGACTGCACCTGGCGCCATCGGGTTCTGTCCGGCGAAGTCCATGACGATAATTGCGCGGCATTGCAAGGCGCCGGCCATGCCGGCCTGTTCGGCACTGTGGCCTCGGTGCTCGATTTCGCGCAAGGGCTGCTGACCGGCGCATCCGAACGCTCGACCACGCTGATGCGGCAGCCCTTGTCCGCCACCCGCACCCATGGCTGGGAGCGTCCCTATGACGGCTGGTCCGGAGGCGCCTTGTGCAGCCCGGGAACGATAGGCCATACCGGTTTTACCGGCACGGGGCTGTGGATCGACTTCGACAGGGGCAAGGCCTGGACCTTGCTTACCAACCGGATCCATCCGACACGTCATTTCGACAGCGGAATCGTCGCGCTTCGCCAAGCGGTCGGCGATCTCATCAATGGAGTTCGATAATGGAATCCATCTGGGCCGTCGGCCTGATGACCGGCACCGTGCTGGACGGCAACATCGATGTCGCCCTGATCAAGACCGATGGCGAGCGCATCGACGATTTCGGCACCTACCGGCTGATGCCCTACCCCCCGTCGATCCGCTCACTGCTCGAGGAGACGCTGAAGCAGGCGCGGGCCTGGAATTTCACCGGACCGGAGCCGGCGATCTTCCGCGAGGCCGAGGAAGCGCTGACGCGCGCGCAATCGGCGGCGGTCAGGGAGCTTGTCGAAGGCTATGGGATGAGGATGGCGGACATCGGCGTGGTCGGCTTCCACGGCCAGACCGTGCTGCATCGCGCGCCGCAAATCGGCCGGCTCGGCCAGACCCGCCAGCTCGGCGACGGCGAGTTGATGCATGCGCTCCTGGGCACCAAGGTTGCCTATGATTTCCGCTCTGCCGACATGCGCGCCGGGGGACAGGGCGCGCCCTTGGCGGCCGCCTATCACACCGCGCTGATGCGCAGCGCCGGCGCCAGCGGCGAGGTGGCCGTGCTCAACCTCGGCGGCGTCGCCAACATCACCTGGTGGGACGGCGGCGACAATGTCGTTGCCTTCGACACCGGCCCCGCCAACGCGCCACTCAACGACTTCATCAAGTCGAAGGGGCTCGGCGAAATGGACCGCGACGGCGCGCTTGGCCGGGCGGGAACGGTCGACGAAGCCCGGCTCGCCAAGCTGTTGCAGCACCCCTATCTGACCAAGGCCTATCCGAAATCGCTCGACCGCTTCGATTTCGGCGCCGCCATGGCGGATGGCCTGAACGCGGAAGACGGCGCCGCGCTTTTGACCGCCTTCACCGCCGCCGCGGTCGGCAAGGCACTTGATCTTCTGCCGAGCCGGCCGAAAAGACTGGTGGTCAGCGGCGGCGGCCGCCACAACCCGACGATGATGGCAATGATCGCCAGCCGCGCCGGTGTCGAGGTGGTGCAGGCCGAAAGCCTCGGCTGGAGCGGCGACGCGGTGGAGGCGGAGTGTTTTGCCTTTTTGGCGGTGCGCGTGCTGCGCGGCCTGCCGATCAGTTTCCCCAGCACGACGGGCGCGCCGCAGCCAATGCGCGGCGGACGGCTGGCTGGTTGATCAGTCGCCAAGCTTTTTCTGCAGGAAGACGCGGCTGCGGCCGACGGGGAAATCGGCAAGCGTTCCGAAGGGCCGGTAGCCCTGGCGCTGATAGACCCTGGCGGCGTTCGGGTTGAAGGTGTCGATCCAGGCGTTCTGGCAACCGCGCGCCACCGCCTCCTTCTCGGCCGCGTCCAGCATCCTGCCGGCCATGTGCCGGCCGCGCAGCCTTTCGTCGACCCACAGCCATTGCACGTAGAGCCAGCCCCAGGCGGTGTAGCCGGAAATGCCGGCGACGACCGCGCCATGTTCGTCGCGTACGAACACCGCCAGGGCCTTCCTTTCGGATGCCCCGACATCGCCGTCGTTGAACGCCGCCAGGCGCTCGCCGAGAAAGGCGAGTTCTTCCGGCAAGGGGTTTGCCGTTGTTTCCAGTGTCGTGTTCATGGCTCTTTCCGGAGTGCCCAGTTGGCTGGGAATGAAGCGTTACGAAGGGCGGGCAAGCTTTACGCCCGTGCTCGAACCGGGCATATCCGGGTCGCCATTGCGGTATTCGGACGCGGAAATGCCGTAGCGTTTGAGCTTGTCGTAGAAAGTCTTGCGCGGAACGCCGAGTGTCTCGATGGCGCCGCGCACGTCTCCGGCGTGATCGCGCAAGGCCTCGCGAATGAGTTGCGCCTCGTAGCGGCCGACCCGTTCGGACAGCGCCCCCGCGGGCTCCGACAAGCGCGCGGACGTCGCCCCGGCCTCCTCGTCGGGCCCGAGGCCAAGCGCGACCCGGTCGGCAAAATGGGCGAGCTCGCGCACATTGCCCGGCCAGTCATGCGAGTGGAGATGGTCGCTCACCGCGGCATTCACGGCCGCGACAGGACGGCCGAAACGCTGCGAGGCCTTGCCCAGGAAATGCCCGAACAGCATCGGGATGTCGCCGCGCCGCTCTCGCAACGGCGGGATGCGCAGCGTCACCACGTTTAGACGGAAATAGAGATCCTCGCGGAAATCGCCGCGCTGGTCTGGCCGACCGAGGTCGATTTTCGTTGCCGCCACGACCCGCAGATCGAGGCGGCGCGTTTCGTTGGAGCCGAGCGGTGTGAGGCTGCGCGTCTCCAGCACCCGCAGCAGCTTGACCTGGAGCTGCGCCGGCATGGATTCGATCTCGTCGAGGAAAAGCGTGCCGCCACTGGAATGCTCGATGCGGCCGATCCGCCGCCGCTGCGCGCCGGTGAATGCGCCCGGCTCGTGGCCGAACAGCTCGCTCTCGATGACGGTCTCCGGCAGGGCGCCGCAATTCAGCGCCACGAAAGGTTTGGCACGGCGCCGCCCCCATCGGTGCAGGAGGTCCGCGACCACTTCCTTGCCGGTGCCGGTCTCCCCTTCCACCAGCACGTCGACATCCATGTCGGCGATCTGGCGCAAGGTCTCGCGCAGGCGGCGGATGGCGGGCGCCTCGCCGATCAACGGCAGGCCGTCGGCGGCCTGCGCGGCGGCCTCGTGCAGCCGCCGGTTCTCCATCACCAGCCGCCGCTTTTCGCTTGCCCGCTTCAGCGCCTCGACAAGGCGCTCGCCGGCATAGGGTTTCGGGATGAAGTCGTAGACGCCATCCTTGAGCGCGGCCACCGCGAGGTCGATATCGCCATGCCCGGTGACCAGGATGACCGGTATGTCGATGTCGATCGCCCTGATCCGATCGAACAGCTGCAAGCCATTCATGCCGGGCATACGGATATCGCTGACAACCACGCCCTGGAAATCCCGGTCGACGGCGGCAAGCGCTGCCTCCGCGGCCTTTAACGCGATCACGTTGAAGCCGGCAAGCTCGAGCAATTGCGTGGTGGCGTGAAGCAGATCCGCGTCGTCTTCGACGAGCGCGACCAGCCCTGATCCCTGCGTCATTCAATTCGCCTCAGATCTATGGTGAAGGACGCGCCTTTTGTGCAGTCGGGATCGAGGCGCAGCGTGCCGCCCAGTTCCTGGGCGATCTCCTGCGAGATCACCAGACCGAGGCCAAGCCCCTTCTCCTTGGTGGTCTGGAACGGCATGAACAGATTGCCGGCCGCTTCCGGCCCGACACCAGGGCCGTTGTCGCGCACCGAAACCAGCACCCTGTCGTCGCGCTCCGCAAGCTCGATCTCGATGCGCGGATCGGGCCGGTCCTTCAGGGCATCCAACGCATTCTGCAAGAGATTGACCAGGATCTGCTCCAACCGGATGCGGCTGGCCATGACCATCGGCGAGGCAGTGCCGCGCGGCTTGACGATGGTCACGCCGGAATCGCGGATGCGGCCGGACAGGAGCGACAGCGCGCCGTCGATCGCTTCGCGCACCGGCAATGGCGAGGCGGCGACGCCTGGCCGCCGCGCGAAGGTGCGCAGCGTGCCGGTTATGGCGCCGATGCGTTCGGTCATCGACACGATCGATGTCAGGTTGCCGGAAACGGATTCGACCTTGCCGCCATGCAGAAAGCGGCCGGCATTCTCGGCATAGGTGCGTATCGCCGCCACCGGCTGGTTGATCTCATGCGCGACGCCGGCGGCGATCTGGCCGAGGATGGAAAGCCGGTTGGCCTGGGCGAGATCGTCGCGCAGCCGACGGACCTTGGCCTCGGCGTTTTCGCGCTCGGCGATCTCGCCGGCGAGGGCCGCGTTGGAGCGGGTCAGTTCCGCCGTTCGTGTGCTTACCCTGCTCTCCAGTTCGGCATTCATGCGCGCCAGCGCTTCCTGCCTCAGGCGGCGGGCACGGCGGCGCCTGAGAAGCACATAGGCAAGCAAACCCGTCAGCAGCAGCGCCAGCAGCGTGGTCAGGCGCGCCGTGTTGGCGGCCGACGTCAAGGCGGCATCGGCAGGTGTGAGCAGCCACAGACGCCAGCCAGGAACCGCGCCGGGCAGGTCCTGCACCACCTCGACGAACCGGCGCGGCTTTCCGGCATCGTCGATCGTCGCCAGGCCGTCGCCGGCACCGCGTCGTATGGGCAGCGGTTCGAAGCCGGCTTCGGCGAGTTGAAGCTGCTCGTGGGCTGTCGCGGCGTCCGCGGCGGAGAGCGGAGCAAGCGCGTGGAACCGCCACTCGGGCCGGCTGGTGGCCAGCACGACACCGCGCTCGTCGGTGACGAAGACGACAAAGCCGCTGGAGCGCCAATTGGCTTCGACGCCGTCGAGCTCGACTTTCAGCACCGCGACGCCGAGCGGCGTGTTGCCGTCGTCGACGCGGCTGGCGAGATAAAGTCCCGGCCTGCCGCTGATCGTGCCGAGGCCATACTGACTGGCGGCGCCCTTGACCATGGCATCGGTAAAATAGTGACGAAAGTTGTAGTCGATGCCGACGAAGCTGCCCGGCTCGCCGGCGTTGCTGGCGGATATTGCGATGCCTGCCGTGTCGATGACATAGATGGCGGATGCCGAGGCGTCCGCGGCAATGGCCCGGAGCTTGTCATCGAGCGCTGTCTCTTGCGTTTTGCCGGCCCGGCGCAACGCGTCGCGCACCGCATCGTCGCGTGCCAGCACCAAGGGAACGAGACGCTGCTTTTCGATTTCGCCGGTCAGGGTGCCCGCCGCCAGCGGCAAGGCCGCCAGTGCTCCGTCGCGCAGATCGCCGGCGGCCTGGTTGGCGGCAAGGCGCCCGGCAATCGCGACCGCTCCCGCCAGCATTGCCAGGGCGATCAGGAGAATGAGCCAGCGGCCGTCACGCAGCCTGGCCATCGCTTCGCGCAGCAGGTCGCGGCCGGCAAACTCCGGATATCCGCTATCGGTGCCTGCCTGCGGCGTCTGACCTCTCCACCGTTCGCTGTTCAGCAGCCACTGTAATGCGAAACTCCGCCCAGGCAAACAAGGGGTGAGTGCGGAAATCCGCACACGCCTCCATCGAAACGGTGACAAAACTGCCGGAAATCCGTAGGTCCGGCGTTTTCTCGATCTGGCACGGCGCTTGCAAAACTCTCGACAGCGGCGAGCGACCGGAGCGCCGCGATGGGAGAAGTCTTGCGGGGCGGCGCGCGCCGTCCCCTCCGGCCAGGGAGATAGCAGATGCACATGGCAAACCAATCACGCGCGCCCGCCGCGCAGCGCAAGCCGCTCTATGCCCAACTGTACGTGCAGGTGCTGGTGGCGATCACCGTCGGCATCCTGCTCGGCCATTACTATCCGTCGCTCGGCGAGAGCATGAAGCCGCTCGGCGACGCCTTCATCAAGCTGGTCAAGATGATCATCGCCCCGGTCATTTTCCTGACGGTCGCGACCGGCATCGCCGGCATGAGCGACCTGCAGAAGGTCGGGCGTGTCGCCGGCAAGGCGATGCTCTATTTCCTCACCTTCTCGACACTGGCGCTCATCATCGGCCTGATCGTGGCCAATGTCGTGCAGCCCGGCGCCGGCTTCAACATCGACCCGGCGACGCTCGACGCCGCGACCGTCAACAGCTACGCCGCCAAGGCGCACGACCAGTCGGTCACCGGCTTCCTGATGAACATCATCCCTGCGACCATCGTCGGCGCCTTCGCGGACGGCGACATATTGCAGGTGCTGTTCTTTTCGGTGCTGTTCGGCATCGCGCTGGCGCTGATCCTCGGCGTCGATCGCTTCATGTCGGAATGCCGGGCGCTGACAAACTTCGTCGGCAATGCGGTGGCGACGCTGGTGGTGGCGCGCTGGGAAGGCGAACTCGACGAGGCCAAGCTGGCCAGGGCGCTGGCGGGGACCGACGATAGCCTGCCGGCGGACATCGTTCCCGCCGAGTAATCGCAGCGGCCGCGCAGCGATAGCAAATGGCCGGAGGCATTGCTGCCTCCGGCCATTTTTCGTGTGTTCACGGTGTGAGGCGGCAGGACTTGCGCACGCCGCGCAGCTCGGCCATCAGTGTCCCTCCCCATGTCCGGGATATCTGCTCGGCCCTTCGACAGGCACGCGGGCCGTGCCGTCGTCGAACAGGACAAGGCTTGCCGCGCCGACCAGCCCGGCGTGGCGGCCGAGCTGGGCCTGAACCACCGGCACGTCGCGATAGGCGCGCATGGCGCGCTGGCGGACGGTCGCCTCTATTGCCGGAGCCATTAGATCGAGGCCATTGGCGATGCCGCCCCCGACGACCAGCACGTCGGGCGAATAGAGATGCAGGAGGTTGGTGAAGCCGACGCCCAGCCAGCGCGCCTCCTCCTCGAGCAGGGCCAGGGCGAGATCGTCCTGCAGCCGCGCCGCATCGACGACATGGCGGCCAGTAACCTCGCCGTTGGCCGAGAGGCGGCGCAGCGTCGAGCCGTCGAAGGCTGAAGTCGCGGCATTGGCGCGGCGGCCGAGCGCGGTGCCCGAGGCGATGGCCTCGAAACAGCCGACGACACCGCACATGCAGCGCTCGCCTTCGTTGGTGATGGTCATATGGCCGATCTCGGCGGCAAGCCCGCGGCGGCCATGCAGGATGCGCCCGTCGACGACGACGCCGCCGCCGATTCCGGTCGAGACGGTGACGAAGACGAGCGAGCGGGCACCGTGGCCGGCGCCGAAGCGCCACTCGCCAAGTGCTGCGGCATTGGCGTCGTTCTCCAGCCGCACCGGCAAGCCGAGCCGCCGCTCGAGGATGTCGGCCAGCGGCACGTCCAGCCAGCCGGCAAGCGTCGGCGGCCCGACCGCGATGCCGGCCAGCGGATCGAGCGGTCCGGGCGCACCGACGCCGACACCGAGTATGGCGAGCGCCGGTGCCTCGGCATGGATGGTCGCGGCGAGAGCCTCGATCTGGCCGATCACCACTTCGGGACCGGCCTGCGCCTGTGTCGGCACCGCCGCGAATGCCAGTATCTTGCCCTCGCGGTCGACCAGGGCGGCACGAAGCTCGGTGCCGCCCAGATCGATCGCGAGAGCGGCTTCGTTGCTCATGCCGCGACTTTCAGCCCATGCAGCCAGCCGATGCGGCCGGCCAGATCCTTGTCGCCGAAGGCGAGCGAGCCGAGCACCACGGTCTCGGCGCCTGCGGCGCGAAGCCGCGGCACCGTCTCATGGCGGATGCCGCCGTCGGCTGCCAAAACGACGGCCGCCTCGCGGCCGGTCTTGCGCAGGATGGCGCGGGCCTCAACCAACCTGTCGCAGGCTTTCTCCGAAAGGCCCTGCCCCTTGACGCCGATCGCGGTTCCCAGAAGCGTGACGAAGGCGACTTCGGAGACGAAAGGCGCCACCGTCTCGACCGGCGTTTCCAGCCGCAGCACGACGCCGGCCTCGGCGCCGAGTTGTCGTGCCAGCCGAACCGCGCGCAGACCCGCCTCGCCGTTTTCGGCATGGACGCTGATCATGTCGGCGCCGGCCTCGATGAACTGGCGCGTCTGCGCCTCGACAATCCCTGCGTCGACCATGAGGTGCACGTGGATGGGCTTGGCCGTCAGTTTGGCGATGCGGGCGACGAGATCGGGAAAGAACAGGAAGGACGGGGCGAAGAGACCGTCGGCTACGTCGATGTGATGCAGATCGACATAGGGTTCAATGCGCCGGAGGTCGCTCTCGAAATTGGCGAGATCGGCCGACCAGAGCGAGAACTCGGCGATCAGACGATCGCGCGGCAAGGCGGCGATGGCGGCCTGTCCTGAAAGGGGTTTGGAGGTCATGAGTCGTGGTGGTCCCGTTGATTGAAATTCGTTTCGAGAAAACTGCCGATGGCGGCGCGGATCTCGGTGAAATGAAGGGCCTTGTCGGTGGCCTTCGGCGCCACTTCGGCGAAGACCGCGTCGGGGATGGTTCTGGCGAGTTCGCGCGCGGTCGCCAGTGGGTGGACGAGATCGACGCCGCTTCCGACGACGAGCGTGGGGATTGACAGAGCAAAGGCTGCGGCCCGCGAGACGCCGGGTCCATCGGCGGCGATTGCCTGCATCATTTCGGCGAAGATCGCTGCGTTGTCGCGCTCGAAGAAACCGAGCAGGGACGCCAGATTGTCGGGTGCTTCGGCGCGGAACCGGGCCGCCGTGGCCGAAGCGGCAAAGACGGCGCGCGCCTCGTTCGGCGGACGGTTTCGGATGAGCTCGGCCACTTCCGCATAGGGACGCATATTTTCAGGGGCCGCGTCGAAGGCCCAGGCCGGACGGACCAGCACCAGGCCGGTGACGCGCTCGGGATGCCGGACGGCCAGGCGCAGCGCGATCGCCGCACCCATCGAGATGCCGCCGGCGACGAAGCGTTCGATGCCGGCCGCATCGGCGGCGGCCAGCACGTCGTCGGCGAACATGGCGATCGAAAAGGGGCGCTTGTGGCCGGCACCGGAGCCGCCTTGCGCGCGGCATTCGACGGTGAGCCGGCGTCGCGTCGGGCCGTCGGGAAAATTCTGCGCCACCTGGGCGGCGTCGCCGCCGAGGCCGTGCTGGAAGACGACGGGAAGCCCGCCCTGCCCCGTATCGAAGACGCGAAGCGCGGCATCGTCGCGAAGGATGATCGTCGGCGCGGCAACCATCAGAGCAGCCCGCGCAGAAACGCGGCGACGCCAGGCGCCTCTTCGGCGGCAAGCCCGTGGGTGACGAGCGAGCCGTCGAACCCGGCAGCCTTCAACCGCCCGACGAAATCCGGAAAGTCGACAACGCCCCGGCCGGCGGTGGCGAAGCGTCCGTCGGCAAAGCGGTCCTTGGCATGCGCCATGGTTATATGGCCGGCGGCCTCGTCGATCGCCGCCGCGACGATGGCGCGCGCTTCATCCGCAGTCGCATGTTCGAACAGGTTCGCCGGATCGAGCACGACCTTCAGATGCTTCGAGCCCATGTCGGCCATCAACCGGGTGGCATCCTTCGCCGAGGTGACGATGTTGGCCTGCTCGGGTTCGATGCCGAGATCGACGCCGGCCTCTTCGGCCAGCGCCAGCGCCTTTTCCATCTCTGCGGCCATGTCGGACCAGGCGGCCGGTGTGGCGTTCTCGGGATGGTAAGCCCATTGGTCGGCTGCATTGCGCGAGCCGGTGCAGAGCGTGACCAGCGGAATGTCGAGGGCGGCCGCCGTACCGATGACGACGGCAAGACGGCGAAGACCATCGTCGCGAACCGCCTTGTCGGGATGCGCCATGTTGTAGGTGCCCGACAGGGCGGCGAGCGATATGCCTGACGATCGGGCGGCGGCGCGGATGGCAGGAATGGCTGCGTCAGGCACGGCATCGGGCATCGACGGCAGGCCCGCGCAAGCGAGATTGAACTGCGTCGTCTCATAACCCGCCTGCCGCACGGCTTTCAGCACAGCAGCCGGCTCGGTGCCCGCAAAGGTCTTGGCGAAGATGCCGAGACGCATCAGACCGCACCCGAGACCGAGGCGAGCTCAATCCGCTCGCCGGTCTCGACGGAGCGGGCAATGGCGACCATGGCGCGGATTGAGGCGATGCCGTCCTCGACATTGGCGCCGCGCATCGGCGCGCCGTTCAGCACCGTGTCGGCGAGACCTTCCAGCTGGCGGCGGAAGAAATGGCCGTCGGCGCCGAGCGGTTTTCGCGAGGTCGCGTCCTTCTCATGGAAGATGTCGACCTCGCTGGCGCGGAAGTACCAGGGATTGAACGTCTTGGCGATGACGGAGCCGTTCTCGCCATAGAGCTGGAAACCCTCGTGCCAGTCCATGCGTACGGCGACGGTGAGATCGAGATGGCCAAGCGCGCCGCTGGCGAACTCGGTCTCGACGAACCAGCAATAGGCGCCGAAGCGCTCGTTGAGGCGCGCGCGGACAGCAAGGATGTCCCCACACAGGAAGCGCGCGGTGTCGACCAAATGCGAGCCGTGCGCCAGCATGAAATACTGCCGGAGATCCGCCTTCGGATTGCCGGACGGTTTCTTCGCCAGCTTGCTGGTGACAGGCAGCGGCTGCACCGCATCGGTGTTGGTGTAGCGGTGGGTGGAATCGCAATACCAGGCCTTCAGCGCCAGCACCTCGCCCATTTCGTCGCGCACGAAGTCGCGCGCCGCCTCCAGTGCCGGATCGAAGCGTTTCATGTGGCCGACCTGCAGGATCCTGCCGGAGCGCTTCACTGCCGCCGCCAGCGCCTCGCCCTCCTCGACCGAAGTGCCGATCGGCTTTTCGCACAGCACATGCTTGCCCGCGTCGAGCGCCTTGACCGACATCGGCACGTGATAGGCGTCCGACGTGGCGACGATGACGGCTTCCAGCTCGGGATCGGCGAGCATCGCGTCATAGTCGGCATACATCTTCCGCGGTTCGTAGGTGGCGCCCATGCGGGCGAGCAGGTCGGGTGCGGCGTCGCAAATGGCGTAAAGGTCGGCATTCCCGGCCTTTGCACAGGATTCCAGATGCGCGAACTGCGCGATGGGGCCGCAGCCGAGCACGCCGACCCTGAGGCGCCTGTCCTGTTTCCTGATCATGGTCTCAGGCTCCGTAGCCGCGCATCGTCTGGCGGTTGGTCTTGACCGCGCCGGCGGGATCGGCAGCGGCCGTGTCGGATTCTTCCTCAAGCACCAGCCAGCCGTTGAAGCGCGGCGCCGCACCGACGATCTCGATCACTTCAGGCGTGTCGCAGACGCCTTCACCCAGCATCGCCCAATCGCCCTTGGCGTCGACGTCCTTCAGATGGATGTAGCGGATACGGTCGCGGTAGGTGGTGAGCGTATCGGCCATATCCTTGTGGCCGCGCAGGATGTGGCCGGTATCGGGCACCCAGCCGACCAGGTCGGGTTCGAGCAAGGCAAAGATCGCGTCGTAGTCGGCGCGGTCGAACAGCAGCGTGTTGTGGTGGGAACTCGGATGCACGGCGACCTGGACGCCGGCCTTACGCCCGAGTTCGCCGGCCCTGTTATAGACCTCCGCGGCGATGGCGAATTTGTCGTCGCGCGAACCGTCGGAGACGACGGTCGCCGAGCCCATCGACACCAGCGCGCCGGGGAAGGCGGCGGCGAAGTCGATCCAGCGCTTTGCGGTGTCGAGGTCGGCGCCGATCTCGTCCTTCAGCGTGAAGCCGCTTTTCGAACCGAAGGCGAAGGAGACCAGGATCAGGCCGGATGACTCCAGCGCCGCGGCAAACTCGACCGGCTTGCCTGCATAGCGGCCGATCATGGTGTCGGTGATCTCGATGCCGGCATAGCCGCCATCGGCGATCGCCTTGAGGAGATCGTCGGGGCCGCCGGTCCAGGCCTTGCCGAGCATCTCCCAGGTGAAGGTCTGGCAGCCGACCTTGAGCTTCGTCTTCGTCATGTCGTTCATTCCTTGACGCCGCCTTGGGTCAATCCCTCGATGATGTGGCGCTGGAAGAACAGCACCAGGAGGATCAGCGGCACGGTGACCACGGCGGAGGCCGCGGCGATGTCGCCCCAGGGGACGTAATAGAGGTTGGTGAAATTGGCGATGCCGACCGGGATCGTCTGCCGGTCGATGTTGGAGGTGAAGGCAAGCGCGAACAGGAATTCGTTCCACGCGGTGATGAAGGCGAGCAGGCCTGTCGTCACCAGGCTGGGCAGCGACATCGGCAGGATGATGCGCCAGAGCAGGCCGGGAACGCTGACACCGTCCATGCGCGCCGCCTCGTCGATCTCGCGCGGAAGCGTCTCGAAATAGCCGAACAGCACCCAGGTCACCAAAGGCAGGCCGAGCGCCAGATAGGTGATGATCAGAGCCGTGTAGGTGTCGAGCAGGCCGAGATTGGTAGCCACCAGATAGAGCGGTCCGACCAGCGCGATCTGCGGGAACATCGACACCGACAGGATGACCATCAGGATGCCGAAGCGGCCCTTGACGTTGAGCCGCGACAGCGCGAAGGCGGCCAGCGAGCCGACGAAGAGGCACAGGAATGTCGTCGCCAGCGACACCACCAGCGAGTTCCAGACATAACGGTGAAGCTCTTTCTCGACGAAGGCGTTGTAGTAGTGCTCCAGCGTGAAAGGGTGCGGGATCAGCGACGGCGAGCCCGACGTCAGCATCTTGTCGAGCTGGAACGAGGTCGAGAACTGCCAGATGAACGGTCCGGCCGACCAGATCAGGATCAGCACGGCGCCGGCATAGATGGCGAGGCTTTGCAGCGGCGGGCGCGTCCGGTTCATTGCGCCCTCCTGATCTGTCTGACGAGGTAGAGGACGAAGGCCAGCGCAATGATGCCTTCGGTGATGAACATCGCCGTCGACACGGCCGAGCCGTAGCCGAATTGCAGCGTCGAGAACAGCACCTTGTAGGACAGGGTCGACAGCGTTTCGGTCGAATCGGCCGGGCCGCCGCCGGTCAGCACGTACACAAGGTCGAAGACGCGGAAAGCGTCGAGCGCCCGGAACAGGCCGGCAATCAGCAAGGTCGGCATCAATAGCGGCAGGCGAATATGCCAGAAGGTGGTCCAGCCCCTGGCGCCGTCCATGCGCGCCGCCTCGATCAGCGAATTGGGCACGGTCTGCAACCCTGTCAAAAGCAGCAGCGCCATGAACGGCGTCGTCTTCCAGACATCGGCGATGATGATGGTGGTCATCGCCGTATCGGGGGAACCGTACCAGTTGATGTTGTGGTCGATCAGGCCCGCATGCAGGAGGATGTAATTGATGATGCCGTTCTGGCCGTCGAACAGCCAGCCGAACATTTTCGAGGTGACGACTGTGGGCATCGCCCACGGCACCAGCATGGCCGCGCGGACGAGCCCGCGCCCTTTGAAGGCCTCGCACAGGATGAGCGCCATGCAGAGCCCGATCACCGTCTCCAGCACCGTCGAGGCAGCGGTGAACCACATCGTATGCCACCAGGCATTCCAGAACTGCTGATCGCCCCAGAGCTGGACGTAATTGGCCAAGCCGGTGAAATCCTGATCCTGCGTGATCAGCGAGGTGTTGGTCAGCGAGAGATAGAGCCCGTTGACGATCGGGTAGAAGGAAACCGACGCCAGCGACACGAAGGCCGGCGTCAGCAGGATGAGGGCCCAGAAGGCGCCGGGAAGCGCCTTGCCAAGCCGCCGCGGCCGGCCGGAGCCCGAAACGGTGGCGGCCGCGGTCATGATCAGGCGACGATCTTGTTGATCTGGTCGGCGAGCGCGTCCATCTCGGCCTGGACCTTGCCGGAGACCAGGGCCTTGGAGATGCCGGACTGCAGCGCCAGCGTCACCTTGGCATATTCAGGCGTGATCGGCCGCGCCGTGGCGCCGGTGAAGACTTTCTCCAGGCTCGCCATGAACGGCTGTTCCTTCTTGATCTGCTCATCCTGGAACAGCGCCGGCCGTGTTGGCGCCAGGCCGAAGTTCAGCGCGATGCGGTGCTGGGTCTCGGTCGACGATAGCCAGGTCAAAAGCTCGATCGCGGCCTCGCGCTGCTTCGAGTTGGCGTTGACGCCGAGCTGATAGCCGCCGAGGCAGGCCGAGCTCTTGCCGCCAGGGAAGGCGGGCAGCGGCGCAACGCCGACCTTGTCGACCACCTGCGAGGCCTTGGGGTCCTGCGCGATAGGATAGACATAGGACCAGTTGCGCATGAACATCGCCTTTCCGGAGGTGAAGGGCTGGCGCGACGGCTCCTCATCCCAGGACAACACGTCCTGCGGGCTGATCTTGGTCGTGGCGATGGTGTCGTGCAGGAACTGGATCGCTTCCACCGCGCCCTTCTGGTTGATCAGCGACGATTTGCCGTCGGGCGCCAGGATCGCTCCGTTGTTGGAGGTGATGATCTCAACCGCGTCGCAGACCAGAACCTCAGCCTGCTTGCCCTGCCAGAGATAGCCGAAATCGACGTCGCCGGCCTTCTGCGCGGCAGCGGCGAGCGTCGCCATATCGGCCCAGTTGTCCGGCACCTTGCCGCCGTGCTTGTCCAGCACGTCCTTGCGGTAATAGAACATGCCCGAATCCATGAACCACGGCAGTGCTGTGAGCTTGCCGCCATAGGTACAGGCGTTGAGCGTTCCGGTGAAGTAAGCAGTGCGCTTGTCGGCTGGGAAATACTCGTCGAGCGGCAGCGCCCAGCCGGCGGCAGCGAAGCCGGCGATCCAGATCACGTCCTGGCTGAAAACGTCCGGCGTGCCGCTGCGGCGGGCAAGCTGTTGCACCAGCCCCTGGTAGACTTCCGTCGAGGAGCTCGGCGGGGGCAGTTCGATGTTCTTGACCAGGACGCGGTCCTGCGATTCGTTGAAGGCCTTGATCAGGTCGCCGAAGGTCTCCTTGCCGAAGAAGGCAGCGCTGGCGAAGCTTATTTCGGCGCGCGACTGGGCGCGAGCACGTCCAATGCCGAGAGAGGTCCCTGCCCCGAACGCCGCCGCGCCCAGAAGGCCGGCGGAACCGATAAGAAATTGCCGGCGGTCGGCAATCGTTACATGACCCACAGGCTCAGATGCGGCGATTGGCCGTTTTTTCATATCTGTCATTTTCTCCTCCTAGGGCTGGCAGCCTCCCGATATCGCCAGCTTTTTCGCATGTTCTATAAAAATTTTACGCGCGTCAATATTCAAAATGCTGTATAGCGGTTTGCCAGACGTGATCGGCTGCCGGCGCAACGGATTGGGCAGGCCATGCATCGGAAGAGCGACAAGAAAATGCACGGAAGATCGAGGACGAAGCTTGGGATCGGCGTCGTCGGATGCGGCAACATCTCGATGACCTATCTGCGCAATGCCGCGCTTTTCGGCGGCATCGAGCTGCGCGCCTGCGCCGACATCTCGGCCGACATGGCGGCGCTGCGGGCGAGGGAATATGGCATCCGTGCGCTCGGCGTCGACGCCATGCTGGCCGATCCCGAGATCGATCTCGTCCTCAATCTGACCATCCCGGCAGCACATTTCGACGTTTCGCTTTCGGCGCTCTCGGCGGGCAAGCATGTGTTTACCGAAAAGCCGCTGGCGACCTCGGCCAGCGATGGGCGCCGCTTGGTATCGGAGGCGGCCAAGCGGGGGCTGCTGCTCGGCTCGGCCCCCGACACCTTCCTCGGCGCCGCCGGGCGGCGGGCGCGGCGCCTGATGGATGAAGGCGCCATTGGCCGGCCGGTCACCGGCACCGCCTTCATGATGGGGCGCGGCATGGAGCACTGGCACCCCAACCCGCAATTCTACTACCAGCCGGGCGGCGGCCCGGTGTTCGACATGGGGCCCTACTATCTGACCATGCTGGTCAATCTGCTCGGCCCGGTCAGCCGCGTCATGGCGATGGCTACGCGGGGCCAGCAGGAGCGGCTGATATCGGCCGAGGGACCGTTCAAGAACACGACCTTCAAGGTCGGCACACCGACCAACGTGCTGTCGCTGCTCGAATTCCGGTCAGGAGCGACAGTCACCTTCGGCGCCTCATGGGACGTGTTCAAGCACTCCAATCATCCGATCGAGCTGCATGGCACGGAGGGCTCGCTGCGCCTGCCCGACCCCGACACGTTCGGCGGCACCGTGTCGCTGTCCGAGCGCGGCGCCGACTGGAAGGATTTCGCCAGCGAGGGCGAACTCTACGGCGCCCGCAACTGGCCCTATGCCGCGCCCGACCGCGCCAACTATCGCATGCTCGGCGTCGCCGACCTCGTGCGTTCGCGCGCGACAGGTGCCACGCCCCGCGCGTCGGGCAATCTGGCGCTGCACGTGCTGGAGATCATGGAGGCGATCCTGCTCTCGGGCGAAACGAAAAGCTCCGTCGCTATTGCTGGCGATGTCGTGCAGCCGGCCCTACTCTCGGAGGACGAAGCCCGCGGCCTGCTCGCCTAGATGCGATCATGACGGAGATTGCGATGACGCTCGATCCTGATGCTCTGCGTGCCCTTGAAATCGGCCGCGCGGCCGGTGGTGAGCCGTTCGAGAACGGCAGCGTGGCGGCGGCGCGGGCCGCCTACAACGCTTCGTTCCCGACGCAGCAGGGCGAACATGAGCCGGTCGCGGCGACCTCGCAGCGGCAGATCGACGGACCGAACGGCCCGGTTCCGATCCGCGTGCATCGCGGCATCGGCGCACCGCGAACCGGGGCGCGCGCCGTGCTTTATCTGCATGGCGGCGGCTGGGTCATCGGCAATCTCGATTCGCATGACGAGATCTGCCGCTGGCTGGCCAATCTGGCCAATGCCGTCGTCGTCTGCCCCGACTACCGACTGGCACCGGAGCACAAATTCCCCGCCGGGCTCGAGGACTGCGCGGCAGCGCTTCGCTTCATGGCGCAAGACGCCGGGGAGCTCTGCATCGACCCGGCTCGCATCGCCGTTGCCGGCGACAGCGCCGGCGGCAATCTTGCCGCCGTGCTGGCACTGCTCGCCCGCGATGGGCAAGCACCGCCGCTTGCCGCCCAGATCTTGATTTATCCCAACACCGATGCCCGCCAGGCGGCGGACAGCTACCGCCGTTTCGGCAATGGGTTTGGACTGACCGCCGCCACCATGGCCTGGTTCCGCGACCACTATGTGCGCACCCCGGACGACATCAAGGACTGGCGCGTTTCGCCGCTGCTGGCACCGAGCCTTGCAGGCGCGGCGCCGGCGTTTGTCGTGACCGCCGGTCACGATATCCTGGTCGATGAAGGGACCGCCTATGGCGAACGCCTGCTCGCCGAGGGGGTGCCGCTGGTCCTGCGGCACTGGCCGGGCCAGATCCACGGCTTCGTGTCGATGGGCCGCTATATTCTCGCCGCGCGGCAAGCGATGAGCGAGGCCGCGGCCTGGTTCGAATTGCAAACGCGCGCTCAGGCCGACTGACGCATCACCAGGGTCGCGCCGAGCTTGACGTTTCGCACGATGTCATGCGCGGGCGGGCCGGCCTCGTCGAGCAACGCCAGCAAGATCTCTACGCTGCGGCCGGCCATTGCCGCGAAGTCCTGCGCCATGGTGGTGAGCGGCGGGCAAGTGTAGCGGCTCAACGGGTGGTCGTCATGGGCGGCGACACGGAAGTCGCAATCGGGCTTGCGGCCGATCTTCAGCCCGCGCGTGAAGGCAGCCGACATGATGCCGAAGGCAAGACGGTCATTGGCGCACAGGATGGTGCGGCCAGGCAGGCCTCCCTTGTCGAGCGTCCTTTCCATCCATTCATGGCCGATCCGCTCGAAGTCCCAGGTGTAATCACGCGCCGCGTCGATGACGACAGGCTCAAGGCCGGCGGCCCGCATCGTCTCGATGTAGCTTTGCAGCCGCTCGCCCGAATTGTGGTTGACGTGCGGGATGTCGACATACACCGGCGGCTCGCCGGACCGGCAGAGATAATCGACCATGATCGACGTGCTCTGGTGGTTGTCGTTGCCGACGAAGGGCGTGTCGCCCTCGATATAGGTGTCGAAATAGACGATCGGGATGTCCTCGCCCATCCGTTCGAAGACGCCCGGCTCGGAAACCGATCCCAGCGGGGCCACGATGGCGCCCGCCACCTTCAGCGAGGTGAGCGTCTTGACCGATTCCGACTCAAGCCTGGGCGAACCGTGCGAGGAGATGACGATCGGCCAAAAACCCTCGTCGCGGCAGCGTAGTTCAATGCGGCTGACCATCTCGGCATAGAACGGATCGGTAATCGCCGGCACGACGATGCCGACATTGCGGGTGCGCTTGCGGTTGAGATTGCGGGCGAAGAGGTTCGGCTGATAATCCGAGGAGCGAAGTGCGGCCTCGATGCGGGCCCGCGTCGCCGGCTTGACGCTCGCCGGATCATCGAAATATTTGGACAGGGTCGGCCGTGACACACCGCACGCCCGGGCGAAGTCATCCATCGTGCGGTGCGTCTTTTCCGCCATCGATATTCAGGGTCCCTTGCCCTCGCCCGTCGGTTCCATCGCTCCAGCCGACACCAGCCATGCGGCCGTTGCCTGGAAGCAGCAATGCTCGACCGAACTTGTCCAGTCAAGTTTTAACGGTTCCCATACAACGCACAATTATTACGCGCGTCAAATTATTTTTTTACGCTTAAAAACACCGGAGCGTCGAAGCAACCCGAGGGAGATGGCCCCGAGTTGGCTACACCGGCGCCAGAACCAGCGCCCCCCGTCGTGCGACGGGCTTCGATGATGCCGGCCGCCTCCATGCCCGGCGCGCCGGGCGGCTGCAGGAGATGCGCCGGGGGATGGAACTCGCAGCGCCATTCCTCGTCGGCTCGATCGGCCTCAATGCCAGCCTCGCCGGCATCATCGTGCCCAACCTCGCCAATGGCTTCGGCATCTTCCTGATGCGCCAGTTCATTGCGGGCGTGCCCGACGATCTGATCGACGCCGCGCGCATTGACGGCGCATCCGAACTGCTGATCCTGTTCAAGATCGTGGCGCCCAGCGTGGCGCCGGCGATCGCGGCGTTGGCGCTGTTTGCCTTCGTCTATCGCTGGAACAGCTATCTGTGGCCGCTGACCGTGCTGCAAGGCAATGCCGACGCCTATCCGATCGTCATCAGCCTCAGCCGGCTCTTGAGCTACAACAGAGGCGCCGTCAACACCGGGCTGGTGATGGCAGGCGCGACGCTTGCCGTGCTGCCGCCGCTCATCCTCTTCGTCCTGCTGCAGCGCTTCTTCGTCGATTCCATCGTCGGCTCGGCGATCAAGGGGTAGCCGCGCTCAAAGGTTTCTCCCCCGGGGGAAGCGACGCGATAAAATCGCGGATCAATGCGACCACCGCCTCCGGCTGTTCCATGCAGGGAATGTGGCCGGCGTTAGGGATGATCTCGAAGCGGGCGCCGGGGATCAGCGCTGCCAGCGAGCGGACGAGATCGGGCGGCGTCGAGCCATCCTGGTCGCCGACGATACAGAGCGTGGGCACCGCGATGCGCCGCGCGGCCTCGGTGAGGTCGGCATCGCGGACCGCCTTGCATGTCCCGATATAACCCGGCAGCGCCTGCCTGGTCAGCATATTGCGGCAACCGGCAAGGTCGGCAGCGCGCGCGGCATGGAAATCCGGCGTGAACCATGCTTTCATCACGCCGTCGGCTATCGCCTCGATCCCATCGCGCTCGACGGTGGCGATGCGCGTGTTCCAGCTCTCGTCCGTGCCGATCTTGTGCGCCGTGCCGGACAGGATCAGAGCCTCCACGCAGCTGGGATGACGGGTATAGAGCCGCTGTGCGATCAGGCCGCCGACCGACAGGCCGAACAGCACGACCCTGCCGAGATCGAAGTGATCGATGAGGCCCAGGAGGTCGTCGACATGATCATCGATCGACCGGATGCCGCCGCCGATGTCGGACAGTCCGTGGCCGCGCTTGTCGTAGACCAGCAGAGGCCTGTCACCGCTTAATTGCGAGATGACATCGTCCCAGATGCGCAAATCGGTACCCAGGGAATTGATGAACACCACCGGCCGCGCGGTGCCGGTCGCCTCGATGTAACGATGGTGCAGCGCAAGGCCGCCAATGGTGACGAACGGCACGATTTCGACCCTCCGGCTCCCACAGTGCATGAGGCATTTGGTTCGGTAAAATGATATTTTGAGGCATCGTTGAAGGACATCCGCCGTTCTGGCACACCGGTCTTGCGAGACCACAATGACGGACAACCAATGACAGACCGCCGCAACGTCCTTTTCATAATGTGCGACCAGTTGCGCTTCGACTATCTGAGCTGCGCCGGACACAAGACCCTGCACACGCCGAACATCGACCGGCTGGCCAGCCGGGGGGTGCGCTTCACCAACGCCTATGTGCAATCGACCGTGTGCGGGCCCTCGCGCATGAGCGCCTATACAGGCCGCTATGTCCGCTCGCATGGATCGACGCATAACGGCGTGCCACTCAGGGTCGGCGAGCCTACGCTCGGCGAGCATCTGCGCGAGATCGGCGTGCGCTGCGCGCTGATCGGCAAGACGCATATGAGGGCCGACGAGGAAGGCATGGAGCGCCTCGGCATCGACAAGACGTCCATCATCGGCGTGCGCGTTGCCGAATGCGGCTTCGAACCGTTCGAGCGCGATGACGGGCTGCATCCGTCATCCGCCTACGATCCCGACCCGGCCTACGACCAATATCTGCGCGAGCACGGCTTCGACGCCGCCAATCCGTGGGAGCACTGGGCCAATTCCGGTGAAGGCGAGGATGGCGAGAATTTCAACGGCTGGCTGCTCGTCCATGCCGACAAGCCGGCGCGCATCCCCGAGGAGCATTCGGAAACACCCTACATGACGCGCCGCGCCATGCGCTTCATCGAGGAGGCCGAGGCAAAGGGCGAGGCCTGGTGCGCGCATCTGTCCTACATCAAGCCTCACTGGCCCTATATCGTGCCGGCGCCCTATCACGACATGTACGGCACGGCCGACATAAAGCCGGTCGTGCGCAGCGAAGCAGAACGCGTCTCGCCTCACGCGATCTTCGAAGCCTTCCAGCAGGAGCGCTACTCCAGGAACTTCTCCCGCGACGAGGTCCGCGAGAGGGTCGTTCCCTGCTATATGGGCCTGATCAGGCAGATCGACGATCAGTTGGGCAGATTGTTCGAGTTCATGGAAGAGCGCGGCCTGTTCGACAACACGATGATCGTGTTCACCTCCGACCATGGCGACTATCTCGGCGACCATTGGCTGGGCGAAAAATACCTGTTCCACGACGTCGCGGCCAAGGTGCCGATGATCGTCTACGATCCACGCCGGCAGGCCGACGCGACGCGCGGCACGACATCGGATGCGCTGGTGGAGATGATCGATCTCGCGCCGACCTTCCTCGACTTCTTCGGCGGCAAGGCGAAGCCTCACATCCTCGAGGGCCGCTCGCTGGCGCCGCTGCTGGCCGGCCAGGACGTGAACTGGCGGCGCCACGCGGTGAGCGAGTACGACTATGGCGGCGATGCCGCGCGGCTGAAGCTCGCCATGCCGGTCGCCGACTGCAAGCTCTACATGATCACCGACGGTCGCTTCAAACTGGTCCATGGCGAGGGCCTGGCGCCGATGTTCTTCGACCTGCACAGCGATCCGTACGAACTCAACGATCTCGGCACCGAAGCATCGGCGGCGGCCGACATCGAACGCTTGCGGCAGGCGCTGTTCCGCTGGCTGGCCCTGCCCAACAACCGCATCACCGCCGCCGACGAGTGGCTGACGGGAAACGACGACAAGATGCGGCACTTCGATCCGTTGATCGAGCCCGGCGTGCTGATCGGTTACTGGGACGAGGCCGAACTCGCCGAACAGCGCGAAGCGCGCAGGCGCTGGTTGTCACGCGAATCCGGAGAATGAGCCTGGACGCCGTTGCCGTGGCGGCACGGAGTTAATGCATGTCGCCCAAAAGTGACCTCGGTTTTGGGAAAACGACATGCATAAAAACAAAGACCTAAAGCGCGTCGCATGAATCCGTTTCGGCGCGACGCGCTTTGGACCGCGGGAGCGGCATTGCGAGCAGTCCGGCATGGAGCGACCGGTGCCGGACTGCCGATGTGACGGCCTACTGGAGCTTCGCCTGCAGGGCATTGACGTCGTCGGTGGTCATTTCACCGTCGGTCGTCACCTTCCCGTCGACGATCTTCCACAAGCGGAACGGACCGGTGATGTCGCCATATTTGTCGAAGGCGACCGGGCCGATGACACCTTCGTAGCGGATCGGCTTGCCGTCCTTGATCAATCCGAGCGCCTTGGCGAATTCTTCCTTGCCGGCAAAGATCGGCGCGCCGGCCGGATCGACCGCCTTGTACATGGCGTCCTTGATCTTGGCCGGATCCTCTGAGCCGGCGATGGCGATTGCCAGGCCGACAATGGCGCCGGCATCATAGGAACGGTCGGCCGCGGGATTCGAAGGCTCGATGCCCGAGAACGCCTTGTAGTTCTTGGTGAAATAATCGGTGGAGGCGGTCGGGCTGGTGCCGGAGGAGGTGCCATAGGCCTCCTTGAGATAGTCGGCGCCGACGGACTCGATGAAATCAGGGCTGTTCATGCCGTCATTGAGCAGGAATTTCTGCACGCCGCCCTGCGAAATCCAGGTACGGGCGACGGTGGCGCCGTCAACCGGCGTGCTGACGAGGTAAAGCCCGTCCGGCTCGCCGGCCATGGCCGCCGTGACTTCCGAGGCATAGCTCGACTGCTTCTCGTTGTAGGGCGTGTCGGAGACGACGGTGCCGCCGAGCGCTTTGTAGGCGCGCGAGAATTCGGCCACCATGTTGACCCCGAAATCATTGTTGACATGGATGATCGACAGCTTCTTGAAGCCCTTGTCGATGGCGTATTTGGCAGCGGCCACGCCTTGCAGCGCATCCGAGGTGATGGTGCGGAAGAAGATGCCGTTGGTCTTGCCGTCGCGCCCGAGCGCGGTCAGCGTCGGCGAGGAGGACGCCGGCGAGACCTGGACGATCTTGGCCGGTGCGGTGACCGAGGTCAGGATCGGGATCGACACCGAGGAGATGATGCCGCCGATGATCACCGGCACCTTCTTGACCTGAACCAGCTGGGTCGCCGCATCGACGGCGATATTGCCCTGGCTCTGGCTGTCGCGCGTGTCGGTCACCAGATCGCAGCCGCGAACGCCGCCGGCGTCGTTGATGTCGCGGAAGGCCATCTCGACCGATTTTGCGCCGGCCTGGCCGTATTCACCGGCCGGTCCGGTCAATTCCATGACGAGGCCGACCGTGATCTTGCAGTCGGCGGCATGGGCCGCGCCGGCGAGCGTCACGAGAGCGAGCGCGGTGGTGAGTTGGAGTATCGTCTTTCTCATTGTTGTTCCCCTTGAGCTACACGAATTGAGTTACACGAACCAAATTTCACGTCTGGAGCCTGTTCAGCTTTCCGGCACCTGCAGCCAGGTTTCATGCAGATGTCGCCATTCGACGCCGTTGGGCGCCGATGGATTGGTGGTGAAGAGCGCACTCGACTGACGGCGGCTGTGCTTGCCGCCCCGCAACTGCGCCTCGACATAGAGCACGACGATCGCGTCGCCGGTTTGCCAGCCCGGCCGGATGTCCTCGATCGAGATGGCGAAGGCTTCGTCACAGGAAGCGCGGCTCGTGCGGACGTGGTCGACGACCGCATCGCGATCGAGGACCTTGCCGTCCGGCGTGACCATGGCCAAGCCTTCGCCCATGACGCGTTCGAAGCGGCTGAAATCGGCCTTGTCGGCGCGCGATGCGACGAACCAGTCGACGAAGAAGCGATGCAACTCGACGATCTCGGTGCTGGCCCGCGAAAACAGGCTTTCGATGGCGGTGCTCATGGCCGGGCCGCGTTGAGATTGTAGTGCATGATCGAGCCGTGGCGGCCGTGACGGTCGCGCTCCAGCGTGTAGACGTCGCCGAGGGGACCGCGGCCCTGGGCGATCACGGCGCCGATCTCTGCCCGGTCCTCGGTCCCGAGCGCCACATCCATGATTTTCGCATTGGCCAGCGCATGCGCCTGGTTGCGGGCGCCGACGATGACGGCCGCCACCTGCGGCTGCTCGAGCACCCAGGCGCTGGCGACAGTGGCGATGTCGACGCCGTGGCGATCGCCGATCCGCTTCAGCACATTGAGCAGGGATTGGAAGAGCTCCCAGCCGCCGAAGTCGTCGATGATCAGCTTATATTTGACCAGCGAGCGGTTTTCGAGCGGCATGTCCGGCTCGGCGACGCCGAGCCATCTGTCGCCGAGAAAGCCGCCGGCCACCGAACCGTAGCAGAGAAAGCTGACGCCGTTGCGTGCGGCGAGCGCGGCGAGGCTCGCCGCCGGGCGCTGGTCGAGGACGGAGTATTGCAGTTGCTGGCTGACGACTGGCACGCCCGCCGATAGGATCTCGCCGAGACGCTGCGTATCGAAATTGGTGGTGCCGACATTGCGCACCTTGCCTTCCAGCCGGAGCTCGTCGAGCCAGCCCATCGCGTCGACATAGCGAGGCACCGAATAGTCCCACCAGTGGAACTGCACGAGGTCGAGCCGCTCGGTCTTCAGCCGCCGCAGAGACTGGTCGACGATGCCTCTGATGTAATCGCGACTGATGCCGGCGAGCCGCTCGAGGTCCGGCACCAGCTTGGTGTGGACTCTCATCCTGGCGGCGGCATCGAGGCCACGTTCGTTGGCCAGACGCAGCCGCGCCGCTCCGATAAGCTCCTCGACGCCGGTGTAGATATCGGCGCAGTCATAGGTCCAGATGCCGGCGTCGAAAGTGGCGACCAGATCGGCCACCGCCTGCTGACGGTCGACCGCGCCGTGGCCGCCGGCCAATTGCCAGCCACCGCGAATGACGCGCGAGATGGTGTAGCCGGGGCTGAGTTCGAAAGTCTTGGCGGTCATCTCTCTCCACTCTCCTTCGGCAGCGGCACCGCCGTGGTCTCGGCGTGGCTGAACCGCCGTTTGCCGGTCCTGACGATCCTGAGCCTGCTGGCGCAATTGGGATCGGGACAGGCGATCTCGGCATCCGAGGTCATCCAGTCATTGGCATGGGTGGGGCGTTGCTTTGCCGCCAGCAGCGGCAGCACGGCCGCTATGGAATAGATCGAGAATCCCTGGCCCGCCGGCATCGACAGCATCTCGCCCTTCAGCTCGAAATAGTCGCCGGGCCTGGCGCCGCAATAAACCGGCTTGCCTTGGGGGACGACGGCCTCGACGCGGAGGTCGAAAAGTTCGAAGCTGTCGTCGCGTTCAGCCATTTCAGCTCTCCAGCCGCGTGAAGGTGACATCGCAGGCGCCGTTGCGGCGAATGATGCCGCAGGCAGAAGCGAACTGATCGCGTTCTTCGGGCAGCACCTGCGCAACGACGCTTCCCGCCAGCCAGCCGATCGGAAACAGCAAGCGCGCGCCTTGCCCGTAGAACAGGCCGATGTCGAAGATCGCATGCGGGTTGCCGCCCCACATGCGCGGCGGCACGTAGGAAAGCACGATATCGCCGGGCTGCGGCGTCAGCGTCGCGTTCTCCGCTGGCAAGGCCTGGGCAAAGGCCTCGCCCTTCAGATGTGTCGTGGGGATCGGACAGGAGATTTCCGGGCCGGTCCACATGGCATGAATGCCCACGACGACGCGCGGCTCGGCCAGATAGGACCACAAAAACGCGGCGTTCTCGGGTGCTTTTTCCGGCAGCAACTGCGCCGTCACCGACAGCTCGGAACGCGGCTCGGTGATCCTGATGGCGCGTCTGGTCATATCGGTCATTCACTCCGCCTTCGCCGTCAACTTCAGCTTGTCGCGCAGGAAAGCGAAGGGACGGCTGATGTCGGCCACCAGCGCCTCGCGCGCGGCCTGGGCGTCCTGTGCGGCAAGCGCGGCGACGATGCTGCGATGATAGTGAGCGGTGTCGACCTCGCCGGCCTCGGAAAAAGCATAGATCGCAACGCGGATGCATGGTCCCGACTGCAGCCAGAGGCTCTCGATCATCGGGATCAGCACGGCGGAACCGCAGGCGCGATAGATTTCGAAATGAAAACTCTGGTTGAGCGTCACCTCGCGATCGACATCCTTCTTGTGCTTCAGCGCCCGCATCTCGTCCCATTCACCGAGAATGGTTTCGATGGTGGCGATCTGGCGCGGATCCATACGCGCGGCGGCAAGCGCGATCGCCTCGCCTTCGATCAAGGCACGGGCGCGCAGCAGGTCGTCGATGCGTTCCAGCGTGATCGGCGGCACCCGCACCGACCGGTTGGGAAGCGCTTCCAGCGCCTTTTCCGTGATTAGCCGCCCGAGCGCCTCGCGCACCGGCATGGTGGACGTGACCAGCGCATCGGCAAGGCCGCGTATGGTCAGAACCTGGCTCGGCTCGAACAGACCGCCGATGAGCGCCCGGCGCAATTCGGAATAGACGCGGTCCTGCACCGTCTCGCGGCCGACCGGCGCGAGTTGCGCGGCGATGACCTCGTTGTTGCGCTCGACAGCAGCCCTTTGCATGGCGTTCCCGATCTCGGCCTTTTCGTCGGCCTGGCCTGTTTTCGGCTTGCGGAGAAAATTAAAGCTGATTAGCGTGATCAAAGCAAGCGTGATCACAAATCAAAAAATCAGAAAGCGGCAAAGGTCGCTTCGGCCAGAGGGCTTGATGAACGACACGGCGAAACGGCATGGGACGGAGACCCAGGCGCCGGTTCTGGCAGCGAAGAACGTCGTGCGGCGTTTCGGCGGCCTCGTCGCCGTCAACAACGTCTCGTTCGAGGTCCGCCCGGGCGAGATCCTCGGCCTGATCGGCCCCAACGGCGCTGGCAAGACGACGATGTTCGACCTGCTTGCCGGCAGCATCCTGCCGACAAGCGGCGAGATCCGTCTCAACGGGGCGCTCGTCTCCGGCGAAGCAGCGCATCTGCGCATTGGCCGCGGTCTCGGGCGCACCTTCCAAATTCCGCGGCCCTTGCCCAATCTCACGCTGATCGAAAACGTCATGCTCGCCGCGCAAGGTCAGGCCGGAGAGCGGCTGCTCGCCAATTTCCTGATTCCGTGGCGGGTCGCCGCCGAAGAGAAGGCAGCCGCCGAGAAGGCCGCCGAACTGCTTGAACTGGTCTCGCTCACCCGGCTGGCTGACGAACCGGCGCGGGTGCTTTCCGGCGGCCAGCGCAAACTGCTCGAACTTGCCCGCGTGATGATGGCCGACCCGGCCATCATCCTGCTCGACGAGCCCGCGGCCGGAGTCAACGCCACGCTGCTCGAAGTCATCATCGACCGCATCCGTGACATCAACAGAAGCGGCATCACCTTTCTTCTGATCGAGCACAACATCGACATGGTGACGCGGCTCTGCCATCGCGTCCTGGTGATGGCCGGCGGCGAGCTTCTGTGCGAGGGCACGGCCGACGAGGTGGCGCGCGATCCGCGCGTCATCGAGGCTTATCTCGGGGGCACGGCATGAGCGGAACCGTGCTTGACGTCCGCAACCTCGAAGCCGGTTACGAACCCGGCGTGCCGATCGTGCGCGGCGCCTCGATCACGGTGAGGAAGGGTGAAATCGTCATCGTTCTCGGCCCCAACGGTGCCGGCAAGTCGAGCCTGATCAAGGCAATTGCCGGTCTCGTCCCGGTCACCGGCGGTACGGTCCTCCTCGACGGCAAGGATATCACCACCGCACCGGCCCACACCATGGTGAGGCTTGGGCTCGCCTTCGTGCCACAGACGGAGAACGTATTTCCACTGATGTCGGTCGACGACAATCTCAGGGTTGCCTGCGGCATCATCGAGCGCCGCGAGGTCCCCGCCCGCATCGACGAGATGTACGCGACCTTCCCGGACCTTGCGCGCCAGCGCCGCATCGCTGCCGGCAATCTGTCGGGCGGACAGCGCCAGATGCTGGCCGTCGCACGGGCGCTGATCGTCCATCCCAAGGTGCTGGTGCTGGACGAGCCGTCGGCCGGCCTGTCGCCGAAATTCGTCTCGATGGTGTTCGAGATGCTGGCCGGCATCCGCAAGTCCGGCGTCACCATCCTGCTGGTCGAACAGAACGCCAAGGCAGCGCTCGCCATCGGCGACCGCGCCTATGTACTGGTCGAAGGTAAGGACCGGCACGAGGGCATTGCCTCAGAACTGTGGAGCGATCCGGTGGTCGCCGAACTCTATCTCGGCCAGCGCCCGAACAGCGCCGGCAAGGCCGCGCCTTCAGGAAACGGAAGTGCGGCATGAACCTGCAATTCATCGTCGACGGATTCCTGACGGGCTCGATGATCGGCCTCGGCGCCATTGGCGTGACGCTGACCTATTCGATCCTGCGCTTTTCGAACTTCGCCCATGGCGACTTCATGGCCTGGGGCACCTATGCGACGCTGGCCGTCGTCGGCGCCATCGGCGCCACGGTCGGCAAGGTGGCGCCGATCGCCCCGCTTTCCTTTGGCTGGCCGCTCATCGTCGCGCTGGTTGTCGGCATGGCATTCACCGCCCTGCTGGCGCTGCTGCTGGACAAGGTGCTGTTCGCGCGGCTGCGCTCTCAGGGCCAGGCCATCATCGTGGTGATGGCAAGCTTCGGCGCCTCGATGGCGCTGCGCAGCCTGCTCGAGTTCACCTTCACCTCACGGCCGACCTACTTCAGCCGCGCCATCCAGATCGCCATGCCGGTCGGCTTCGGCATCCGCATCACGCCCGACCAGATCGCACTTTTGCTGCTGACGGCGATTCTGGTGCTGGGCGTGCATCTGTTGATGACGCGCACGCAGACCGGCCGTTCCATGCAGGCCCTGAGCCAGAATGCGGCACTTGCCCGCATCGTCGGCATCGACGTCGCCAAGGTGGTGCGTGTCACCTGGATCATCGGCGCAGCACTTGCCTGCGTCGCCGGCGTGATGATCGGCATCCTGGTGCAGATCCGCCCGTTCATGGGTTTCGACATGCTGCTGCCAATGTTCGCCGCGGCCATTCTCGGCGGTATCGGCAGCATCCCCGGCGCCGTGCTCGGCGGGCTGATCATCGGGCTTGCTGAAGCGGGCGCCGTGCAGTTGATCGGCGCCGAATGGCGCGCCGCCGTCTCCTTCATCATCTTGATGGCGGTGCTGTTCGTGCGGCCGATCGGCCTTTTCGGAGTTCGGGAAAGATGATCGACCTCGTCGGCTACGGCGCATTCTTCCTGACCACGGCGCTGATCTTTTCGCTGGTCACGCTGGGGCTCAATCTGCAGTGGGGGCTGACCGGGCTCTTCAATGTCGGGCTCGCCGGCTTCGTCGCCATCGGCGCCTACACGTCGGCGCTGCTGACGACGCCGGACGATGCCGCGCGTCTGGGCGGTTTTGGGCTACCGATCCTGGCCGGCTGGGTCGGCGCCATGGTCGTCGGCGGCATCGCCGCGGCCCTGACGGGCATCGCCACGCTGCGGCTCAGATCCGACTATCTGGCCATCACCACCTTCGGCGTCGCCGTCGTCGTGCAACTGGTCGCGCTCAACGCTCAGAAACTGACCGGTGGGCCGTTCGGCATCGGCTTCATCCCGCGCCCTTTCGGCAGCCTCGCCGAGACGCCGCTGCTGTTCAACCTGTCGAACCTTGCCGTCGTCTCAGCGGTCACGCTGGTCGCCTATCTGGCGCTGGAGCACCTGTCCCGAAGCCCGTGGGGCCGGGTGCTGAGGGCGCTGCGGGAGGATGAACGGGCGGCGATCTCGCTCGGCAAGAGCGCGCGCTTCTACCGTGTCCAGGCCTTCGCCGTCGGCGGCGCCATCATGGCGCTGGCAGGCGCGTTGCAGGCGCATTTCACCGGCTTCATCGCGCCGGACAATTACCTGCCGATCCTGACCTTCCAGGTCTGGGTGATGCTCATCGTTGGCGGCTCGGGCAGCAATCCTGGCGCCGTCGTCGGCAGCATCCTGGTCTGGGGGATCTGGGCCGGATCGGGCACGCTGACCAGCGCGCTGTTCCCGCCGGAGCAACAGGCCCGCGCCGCATCTTTGCAGATCGTCGCAATCGGCGTCATGCTGTGCGTCATCCTCCTGGTCCGCCCCAACGGCCTGTTCGGGGAACGCCCGCGCCGGGCACGGCTCGGCACGCGGGCGAATGTTGCCGCCGGCAAGAGCGGCTCGTGACCGCAATGGCCCGGCAGGAAGCGCTTTCGCTGTGGCATGCGGTCAGCCGTGAGACCCGCCTCCGCCCGGCGTTGGAAGGCGAGCTTAGTGTCGACCTTGCCATCGTCGGCGGCGGCTTCACCGGGCTTTCGACCGCCCTGCATGCCGCGGCCAGAGGTCTTTCGGTCGCCGTTCTCGAGGCCGAAACCATCGCCTGGGGCGCTACCGGCAGGAATGCCGGCTTCGTCGTGCCGAACTTCGCCAAAATGGATCCGGATGCGATAAAAGCCCATCTCGGACCCGCGCGCGGCGAGAGGCTGATCGATTTCGCCGCCGGCAGCGCCGACCTGGTCTTCGGCCTGATCAGGCGGCACGGCATCGAGTGCGACGCGCTGCAGAGCGGATGGATCCAGCCCGCGCATTCCCCCGCCGCGCTCGAGAAGGTCAAATCACGCGCAGGGCAATGGGCGCAGCGCGGCCGGCCGGCCGTCGTCTTGGACCGCCAAGAAGTCGGGGCGCTGACCGGCGCGCGCGGCTATGCCGGCGGCTGGATGGACCGCTCCGGCGGCGTGCTCAATCCGGTCGCCTATGCGCGCGGCCTGGCCGATATGGCGCAAAAAGCCGGCGCGCGCCTGTTCGAGCACACGCGCGTCGCCGCGATCGACCCCATCGCGGACGGCTGGTCGCTGAAGACGCAAATGGGTTCGGTGCGCACCGGAAAGGTGCTGATCGCCACCAATGCCTATGGCGGACAGCTCAATCCGGGGCTTCGGAAAAGTTATTTCCCGCTGAAGATCTTCCAGATCGCGACGGCGCCGCTGCCGCGCGAGGTGCGCAGCCGCCTGTTGCCCGGCGGGCAAGGCGTCGGCGACACGAGACGCAATCTCTTCACCTACCGCTTCGATGCCGAGAACAGGCTGATCAGCGGCGGCATGCATGTCTTCGGCCTCGGTGCCGACCGACGCCTGCCGCAGACGATCCGGCGGCGGCTGGCCCGGCATCTCGAGCTCCCGGACCTGCCGCCACTCGCTTATGGCTGGTCGGGGATGGCAGCGGTCGAACCCGATTTCCTGCCCCACCTCATCGATCTCGGACCGGGGCTGATCGCCGGTCGCGCCTGCAATGGACGCGGGATCGCCATGACCACGGCCATGGGCAAGGTGCTTGCGGACTGGGCTGGCGGAACCGACGCCCGCGATCTGCCGCTGCCCTTTGCGCCGCCGTCGCCGATGCCGTTCCACAGCCTGCTGCGCTTTGCGCCGAACGCGCTGCTGCCGTGGAGCATGCTTCGCGACCGGCTGGACAAGACCGGATAGCCGAACGCCGGGCCGCGACGGGATCGCGTCGTCATTCGGCCGCGCGAAGATTCCCTGCCAGCACGGCTGCCGCCGTCGCGATGTCCTGTTCTATGAAGGCCCTGACGCCGGCGCCATTGCGCTGCGCCAACGCGGCGACGATCTTGCGATGCGCCTCGTTCGACTGGGGTATATAGCGCTCGGCCTGCATCAGGAGCTTGAGATAGGGGCCGACCCGTCCCCAGAGGTCACGGATCATGTTAAGCAGGATCGGCGCGCCGGCATGCCGGTAGATGGCGAAGTGGAAGGCCTCGTTGAGCGTGAGATAGGCCCCGGCGTCGCCCGCCTCGATCGCGCGCTGCATGCCCGCCAGCGTGGCCTGTATGTCGACCAGCCCGTCTTCGGTGATGCGCGAGGCGGCCATCTCGCCCGCCAGTCCCTCCACCGCGACGCGGATGCGCGTCAGTTCCTCGAAGGCGGGCGCAGACAGCAAGGGCACGATGACCGAGCGGTTGTTCTGCAACTCCAGAAGCCGCTCGGCGACGAGCCGTTGCAGCGCCTCCCGGATCGGCGTCGTCGAAATGCCGAACGTCTCGGCAAGCTTGCGGATGACCAATGTCTGGCCCGGGCTGAAGCCGCCCGAAATCAGCTCCTGCTTGAGCGCGCCATAGGCGCGGTCGTTCAGGGTCTGATGTTCGAGCTTCAGCATGTCGATCGCCGCCCCTTTCCTATCCCCAGCGCGACAGGGTGCGATCGAGCGTTTCGACCAGTTGCTCGGCATTGTCCCTGGCGAAGGGTAGCGGCGGTCTGATCTTCAGCACGTTGCCGCGCGGACCGCACGACGAGATCAGCACGCCATCCTCGCGCATCGCTTCGACGACCGCCGACGTCCTGGTGGAGGCCAGCGCCTCGTCTCCCTCCGCCGTCAACTCGACGCCGAAATAGAGACCGTTATGCCTGACATCGGCGACCATGCCGTGGCGACCCTGCAAGGCGCGCAGCAGCTCGCCCGTATAGGCCCCAACCATGCGGGCATTCTCGATCAGTCCCTCGCCTTGGATCACGTCGAGCACCGCGATGCCAACGGCGGCCGCGACCGGATTGCCGCCGAATGTGTTGAAGTAGCCGGTGTTGGAGCCGAAGGAGGCAACAAGCTGCGGCCGCACGATGACCGCGGCCATCGGATGCCCGTCACCGATCGGCTTGCCCATGGTCACGATGTCGGGCTCGAGGCCGTAATTGGCGAAACCCCACATGCCCTGGCCAAGCCTGCCGAAGCCGGACTGGACCTCGTCGGCAATGACGATGCCGCCCGCCTTCCTGACGTGATCGGCCGCCTCGCACATCACCGACGCATCGGGGAAGAAAATTCCGTCGCTGGAAAAGGCGGAGTCGAGCAGCAGCGCCGCCGGACGGATGCCTTGCGCACGCATGTCCTCGATGGCGGCGGCGACGTTCCTGGCGAAATCGCGCGCGGCCCGGCCTTGATCGCGAAACGTGTCCGGCGCCGCCACGGTCCTGTGCTGCGCGGGCACGCCCTTTGCCCCGACCGCTGCCGGCGACAGCTGCGCGGTGGCAATGGTGGCGCCATGATAGGCAAAATCGGTGATGATCACGCCGGTATTGCCGCTGGAATGCTGGGCGATGCGGATGGCGAGATCGTTGGCCTCGCTGCCGCTGCAGGTGAACATGGCATGACCGAGATGGGGCGGAAGCGTGCCGAGAAGTCTTTCGGCGTAGTCGAGGATGATTTCGCTGAGATAACGCGTATGGGTGTTGAGCGTGGCCGCCTGCCCCGACAGCGCCTCGACGACGCGCGGGTGGCAGTGCCCGACCGAGGCGACGTTATTGTAGGCGTCGAGAAACTTGCGGCCCTGGGCATCGTAGAGCCAGACGCCGCTGCCACGCACGAGATGGATCGGATTGCGGTAGAAGGCGCGATAGGTCGGGCCGAGCAGCCTGGCGCGACGCTCGAGCAAAGCACGTTCGGATGCTGATGCGCCGGCGTCGGCGGAGGCATTTGCGGGCGAGGATTGGGACACGAACATCTACTCCGGATTGGAATGATCGAGGAAATAGCGACGGGCGTCGCCATGTGACAGTCCGTCCAGCCGCTCGAGCGAGGCCCAGACCTCGGTGATGAGGCGCAGCACGTAATCGCGCTTGGCCGGAAAGCGCTCCGCCTGCCAGGTCGCGATGTTGGCGATGAGCGCCAGGCGGGCACGGATCAGGTCGAACAGGATGCCGATCTCCTCGGCCTCGAGCGGCTGCACCGATTGATAACCGGCGACGAAGCGCGCGGCGGGCGCCAGCGGGTGGCCGTCGGCCGGCCAGCGGTAGACGGCGCCGATGGCGAGATCGCAGATCAGCGGCGAATGGATCATGTCGCCGAAGTCGAGGATGCCGCTGACGATCTCCGGCCGCGATGCGTCCATCACCACATTGTAGGAATTCATGTCGTTGTGGACGATCTGGGCGCGCAGGCTGGGGATGAGGGGCGCGGCGTGCTCCTCGAAGGCATCGATGACGCGCTCGACCATGGCCCGATGCCCGGCATCGGCGATATGCGCCAGCATGGGCCGCGTCTTGGGGACCTTGCGGATATCCCACAAAAGGTCGCTGCCGGCGGCCGGATGGAAAAAGCCGCGCAGTGCCCGGGCAAGACGAGCGAGGAAGATGCCGAGATTGCGATCTTGCGCAGCCGATACCGGCGAGCGCGACAGCAACTGGCCGGGCAAATAGGTGACCAGGCGGACGATGCGCGGCTGCGAGCCGCCGATGCCGACGGTGAACTGCGCATCGCCATCGAGGCTTTTGCGCACTGAAGGAACCGGCAAGGTGGGGTCGACCGCAAGGATGTGGTCCAGCGCCTTGTTCTGGAAATCGGTGAAGCCGGCCTCTTCCGCCGGATGCGAGATTTTCAGGACAAACTCGCCATTGCCATCGGTGCGGACGTGGAAATTGTGGTCGCGCTCGCCAGGCAAGGGCTGAGCGGTGCCGACAAGGCCGTAGTGCCGGCTCAGGATGGCAAGCGCATCGGCGATCGAGACATCGGGCGCGTCCTCGGCCAGTGTCTCGCCGAATGCGTCCGTCACGGCGCCGGTCATGGCCTCGCCTCGGGGTCGACAGGCTCCAGCCCACACCAGTCGGCGATGAACAGCGCGATCGTCTGGGTCACCTTGCGCACGGAATCGAGGTCCACCGCTTCATCATAGCCATGCGGCATGCGGCAGATCGGGCCGTAGACGATGGCCGGCGTGTCGGCGTAAAGGCCGAAGAAGCGCGCATCCGTGGTGGCCGAGGTGACGTGTTCCTGCAGCGGCTCACCCCAGACGGCGGTATGGCTACGGCGCAGCACGGCTTCCATCTCGTCGGCGCCCTCCAGCACATAGCCCTCGGCCATGAAGCCATTGTAGGTCATCCTGGGCGGGCGGTTGGCCAGGAACGGATCGGCGCGGGCCGCATCGGCGATGCAGGCCTCGAGCTCGGCTCTCGCATCCTCCAGCTTCTGGCCGGGATAGGTGGCGACACGCATCTCGAACACGCAGCGCGCGGGGACGCTCGATGTCCATTCGCCGCCTTCGATCTTGCCGAGATTGAAACGGATCGGATGCGGGTGATCGCAGAAATGCCTGTCGTCGACCTTGCGCGCGTTCCAGACGATTTCGAGCTGCTTCAACGCCTGGATGATGAGGAAAGCCTTTTCGATGGCGTTGGCGCCGGCCGAGAAAGCGCCCGACGCATGCTGGGGATCGCCGTCGACCTCGACCCTAAACCAGATCGGGCCGACCTGCGCCCGCATCAGCTTCGGCTCCAGGGGTTCGGGGATGAAGGCGGCGTCGGCGCGGTAGCCGCGCTGCAGACAAGCGAGCGCGCCATTGCCGGTGCATTCTTCCTCGACCACCGATTGCAGGAAGACCTTCGCGGCCGGCTGATAGCCCAGGCTGCGCAATGCGGCCAGCGCGTAAAGGCAGGCCGAGAGGCCGGCCTTCATGTCGCCGGCGCCGCGGCCATGCATCCAGCCGTCCTCGATGACCGGGTCATAGGGGTCGCGCAGCCAGCGATCGAGTGGCCCCGTCGGCACGACGTCGATATGGCCGTTGAGGATCAGCGAGCGGCCGGTCGCGTTTCGCGGCGTGTGGGTGGCGACGACGTTGAAGGCGTCGTCATAGGAGACGGCGACGGGCGAAAAGCCTGGCAGGTCGCGAATGGCATCGACATCGACGCGCCACATGTCCACCGTATAGCCATCCGCTTCATACGCGGCTGTCATGAACGATTGCGCCGCGTGTTCTTCGCCCCGTTGCGAGGGAAAGCGCACGAGGTCCGCAAGGAATTCCACCTGCCGCGCGAAGCCGTCGTCGACCGCGTTCAAAATGGCCTCGTCCGCAATTCGCTCAGGCATGATATTCCGCTTTCCCTTCGATGGTGTATCATATCTCATATGCCATCTCTGTGAAATGCAAGGGACAGGCGGGCCAAAAATCTTGACCCACCCCGAGAACCCCTTGGCAGGCGAGCGCAGAGTTGGCATCAGCTTCCTGCATGCCGGTGTCACGACGCGGCGAAAGGTCGAGGACAGATGTTGGTCACCGAAGGCAGGTTGCCTGATGAAAACACCAATCTGACGGTCGGCTATCGGCGCGTGCCGGCCGGCAAGATCGTCAATGCGGTGACATGGATGGAAGCGCTCGCACCGGTGCCGGATCTCGCTCGGCCATTGACCATGACAAGGATCACGAAACCCGACAGTGCTTCCTACCGCACGATCTTCCTGGAGATCGGTGCACCCTGGCTCTGGGATCGCGCTGCCGAAATGTCGGATGCCGAGATCGCCACGCATTTCGCCGATCCGCGCCAGCACCTCTATCACGGCCATGATGAAAGCGGCGCCCATGTCGGCATGGTCGAATTCTTGGTGGCCGACGACGAGATCGAGATCACCTATTTCGGCCTGTTCCCCTCCGTGACCGGCCGTGGTTTCGGCAAGCGGCTGATGGCCGGCGCGCTCGACCTGGCATGGCGCCTCAAGCCCAGCCGCATCTGGCTGCACACCAGCAGCTTCGACCATCACAGCGTCATCGGTTTTTACAGGGCCTGCGGATTCGAGCCCTTTGCGACCGGCTTCGAAATCGCCGACGATCCCAGGATCAAGGGAACATTGCCGCGTGACGCGGCGCCGCAGATTCCCTTGATCGAGACGGAATGGTGTCCCCACGCCAGATGAAAACACCTTCACAACCAGCCAGCCAGGCATCGCTCCACCACCGCCGATGGGTACGGCGCGAGAGCATCCTGTCGACGCTGGACCGGCATGTCGACACCCGCATCGTGCTGTTTTCGGCGCCCGCCGGCTTTGGCAAATCGACCACGATGGCCCAATGGATGGCTGAAACGGCACGCCTCGGCCGGCTGACGGCATGGCTGTCCTGCGAGGCGAGCGACAATGACGAAGGCGCTTTCCTCGCCCACCTGGTGGGGGCGCTTCGCCATCTCGTGCAAAATCCGGCCGAACTCGATCTTGCGTTCCAGTCGAGCCCGATCCCGCAGCTCGATGTCGTGCTTGCCGCACTGGTCGCGGGCTTTGCCGCCCGTGAGGCCGACATCACCCTGTTCTTCGACGACTATCACGCCGTCGAAGCGCCGGCCGTGAAGCGCTTCATGGAACGGCTGACGCGGCAGGCGCCTGCCAATGTCGCCTTCGTCATCGGTTCGCGCAGCTTGCCCGACCTGCAGCTCGGCAAGCTCAGGGTGCTCGGCGACGTGTTCGAGATCGGGCCCGACGATCTGCGTTTCGCCTCATCCGAAGCCGAGGCGTTCTTCAACGACAAACTCGGCCTGAGCGTCAGCGCCACCACGGTGGAAACCTTGTGTTCCCGCGCGGAAGGCTGGGCAGCCGGCCTGCAGCTCGCTTCGTTGTCGCTGAGCGCCGCGCGTGCGCCTGAAACCGTCATCGGCAATTTCACCGGCGCCAGCCGCAACGTGGCCGACTTCCTGATGGGCGAAGTGTTCGGGGAACTGCCGCCCGACATTGCAAAATTCCTGCTCTACAGCTCGATCTTCGAACGCTTCTGCGCCGACGCCTGCCGCGCGGTGATGCGCGCTGCGGACGCGGAGGCGGCGATCACGGAAATCGAAACGCGCAATCTGTTCCTGGTGCCGCTCGACGACGAGCGGCGCTGGTTCCGCTACCATCATCTGTTCCGCGATTTCCTCAGCCGCGAAATGGAGCGGCGCGAACCGGAAATGATCGCGCCGCTGCATTTGGCGGCCTCGGAATGGTTCGGCGAACGCAAGATGCTGACCGAGGCGATCGGCCACGCGCTGGCCGCCGGCGACCAGGCCCGCGCGGCGGTGTTCGTCGAGAACAACGCGCTCGATCTCATCGCCCAATGCCAGCTGCTCTATGTGCGCCAGCTGCTGGCGCTGCTGCCAAAAAAACTGATCGACCAGCGCATCCGGCTGCAATTGGTCGTGCTGTGGCTGGCGGTGCACAGCAGCCAACCGGAGATTGCCAAGCAGACACTCGCCTCCTCGCGCAAGCTCGTCGAAAGCGGGCCTGCTGACGGCAAGGATCCGGGCACGCTGGCCGGCACCACGATCGAAGCCGAACTCGCGGTGCTCGATGCCGCGGTGCACAGCACTCTGGAGCAGTTCGAGGACGCGCGCGACACCGCATTGGCGGCCCTGCGCATCATCGCGCCCGACGCCTGGTTCATGGAGGGCGCCACCGCCAACGTCATCGGCTACAATCTCTATGCGCTGGGCGATCTCGATGGCGCACGCGCCGCGATTGATGCCGCGCGGCTGGCGCATGAACGAAGCGGCAGCCTGCTCGGCGTTACCATCGCCAACTGCTACATGGCTGTCATCGAGCGTTCGGCCGGACGGCTGCCCGCCGCCGAACGGCTGCTGCGCAACGCCATCATCGAGGCGAGGGCCCGGATCGGCGCCAATTCCTATGCCGAGGCGCTCGCCGGAACGCTGCTTGCCGAACTCGCCTATGAGACCAATTCCTCGGGCGAAGCCCTGGCGCTGGTGGAGAACCTCGGACCGCTGATCGAGGGCGCGGCGGTCATCGTCTATCCCTTGGCCAGCGTGCCGACATATGCCCGCGTGCTGCAATTGACCGGCCGCCCGGAGGCCGCGCTCGACATGCTCGACCGCGTCTACCAGCGCGTGCGCGGCACCGTGTACCGTCGCCTGGCATCGATGGTCCTGCATGACCGCATACGGATGCTGCTCGACCAGAACCGCAATGCCGAAGCGCGCGCACTGCTGACCGAGCACCGCGGTGACGCCGTAGCCCCGATGGCCATCACCACCGCCAACGAGTTCGAGTTCTTTGCCGAAGGCCGCCTGCTGACAGCCGAGAAAGCCCATGCCGAAGCGGCCGGGATTTTCGATGCTCTTCTGGCGCGGACCAGAAGCGGCGGACGCATCCGCCGGCACATACTGGCGCTGATCCTGCGCGCCAAGACGGCCAGTGCCAGCCATGACATGCGCGAAGCCGACCGTTATCTGCTCGATGCGCTGCGGCTTGCCCGACCGTCCGGCTTCATCCGCTCCTTCGTCGACGAGGGAAGGCTCGTCATCGAAGGCTTGATGCGGCTGCGTGCGGCGCAGGCAAAGTCGGATCCGGCACTGTCGGCCTATGCCACGCGCATCATCGATGCGGCGCAGACGATGGCCCTCGGGACGCGCAAGCCAGCCGCACCGGCCGCGGAGAAGGAGCAACTCACGCAGCGCGAGTCCGAACTGCTGCACTGCCTGACCGAAGGCATGTCCAATCGCGATATAGCGGTTGCCCTGTCGGTAAGCGAAACCACGGTGAAATGGCACCTGAAGAACATCTTCGGCAAGCTGGCCGTCACCAATCGCGTCCAGGCGGTGCGCGCAGCCCAGGCCGCCGAGAGCCGGCATGCCCCTCCGAAAGGAGGGGTATAGGCAACTGGCCAACCCATCCTTTCGGGTCGGGCGAAGCCTGCTCAGGCCTGTTAGCCTCGAAATCGTTTTGGAGGACGCTGCGGATGGCGACAGGTTACGTTTTTCACGAACAGCTGATGTGGCATGACACCGGCTCCAGCGCCGACATGATGCCTCCCGGCCGTTTCGTGGAGCCCGGCCGGCACCTGGAGTCACCCGGCTCGAAGCGCCGGCTCAACAATCTCATCCAGGTCAGTGGCCTGTCACGCCATCTCGTGCCGATCATCGCGGAGCCGGTTTCGGTCGAGGATCTGCTGCGCGTGCATACGCGTCGCCATGTCGACGACATCAGGATGCTCAGCGAACGCGGTTCCGGCTTCGCCGGGCCGCAGGCCCCGATCGGCCTCAACAGTTTCGACATCGCCCTTTTGTCCGCCGGCACGACCTATGCCGCCATGCGCGCCGTGCTGACCGGCCGTGTCGACAACGCCTACGCGCTGGCGCGGCCGCCGGGCCACCATGCCGAGCCCGACCAGGCCATAGGGAATTGCCTGTTCTCCAACATCGGCGTGTCCGTCCGCCGGCTGCAGCATGAGGGCCTGCTCGGCCGCGCCGCCGTGGTCGACTGGGATGTGCATCATGGCAATGGCACCGAGACGGTTTTCTATTCCGACCCCTCGGTGCTGACCATTTCCGTGCATCAGGACAATCTCTATCCGACCGGACGCGGCGCGCTCCGCGACAACGGCAAGGGGCCCGGCGAAGGCTATAACATCAACGTCCCGCTGCCGGCCGGCAGCGGCACCGGCGCCTATGAAGCCACGTTCGACCGCGTCATCGGCCCTGCCTTGCGCGCGTTCAAGCCGGACCTCGTCATCGTCGCTTCCGGTTTCGATGCGTCCGGCTTCGACCCGCTCGGCCGCATGATGCTCAACAGCGAATGTTTTCGCCGCCTTGCCGCACGCATGGTGGCCCTCGCCGCCGAAGTCTCGAACGGACGGCTGATGATGAGCCATGAAGGCGGCTATTCCGAAGGCTATGTGCCATTCTGCGGCCACGCCGTCATCGAGACGCTAGCCAATCACCGCACCGAGGTGGTCGACCCGCTGTCGGACCATATCGACGACTGGGCGGGGCAGGACCTGCAGCCGCATCAGGCAGCGGTGATCGATGCGGCCGAAGGCCTGCTCGCGGGCTTGTGCCAACGCCTCGCCAGCGCGGCCTGAAGCGATGGATTTCGCCATCACGACATTGCTCAATGCGCTGACGCTGATCAGCATCCTTATGCTGGTCGGGCTCGGACTCGCCATCAGCTTCGGCCTGATGAACGTGACCAATCTGGCGCATGGCGAGTTCGTCAGCGTCGGCGCCTTCGCGGTCTACTTCATCCAGAGCATGGGCGGCTCGTTCTGGCTGGGCCTGGCGGCCGCACCCATCGCCGGCGCCGTGGTCGGCTGCATCCTGGAATTCGCCATCATTCGCCACCTCTATTCGCGGCCGGTGTCGACGGTGCTTGCCACCTGGGGCGTCAGCCTCATCCTCCAGCAGGGGCTGGAACTGACCTTTGGCCTCGGCGCCAAGCCCGTGACGCCGCCGGTCGAGGGCACGCTCGACCTCTTCTTCACAGTCTATCCGGCCTACCGGCTGATCCTGATTGCCATCGCCATGCTGACCCTGCTCGGTGTCATCCTGCTGATCAGCCGGACGTCGTTCGGGCTCGACATCCGCACCGTCATCCAGAATCGCGAAATGGCGGAGGGCGTCGGCATCAACACGCGGCGCACCTATGCCATCGCCTTCACCTTCGGCGCGGCAATCGCGGGGCTGGCCGGCGGACTGGTCGCGCCGCTGGCGATCGTGCTGCCGCAGATGGGGGTGAACTATCTCGCCAACGCCTTCTTCGTCGTCATCGTCGGTGGCGTCGGCTCGATCGGCGGCCTCGTCGCCGGCAGCGTCTTCGTCGGTGGCTTGACCAGCATCCTCAACTACCAGATCTCGCCATCGCTGGCGCAGGCGGTCGTGCTGCTGGCGGCCATCGTCGCCGTGCGCGCGCGACCCAACGGCCTGTTCAACGGGGCTTCTCGATGATCGCCCGGGACCGCAACTGGCTGCTGATCTTCGGCGTCTGCGTGGCGCTTGCCATCGTCTATCCCTTCTTCGCCGACGGCTACCAGCTGACGGTGATCCGCGACGCGCTGATCTTCGGCCTGTTCGCGGCGAGCCTCGACTTCTTCTGGGGCCGCACCGGAATCCTATGTTTCGGCCACGCCGCCTTCTTCGGCATCGGCGGCTACATCATGGCATTGGTCACGCTCAATGACGCGATCCCCTTCGCCAGCCTTGTCGGCATCACAGGCGCGGTCGCGGGCGCGGCCTTCGTCGCCGCCATCATCGGCTACTTCCTGTTCTTCGGCGGCATCCGCGGCAGCTACTTCACCATCGTCACGCTGGCCATGGGCGTCATCTGCCAGCAGGCGGCCATCTCCTGGAGTTCGGTCACGGGCGGCGACAGCGGCCTGATAGGCATCCCGCCGATCGAATTCGATCTTGGCGGTCTGCATGTCGATCTCAGCCAGGACCTGCCGAGCTATATCTTCGTCGCGGCCATCGCGGCGGTGGCCGTGCTGACGCTGTGGTCGATCGGCCGTGGCCGCTGGGGCACGGTGCTGACCGCGATCCAGGACAATGAGGTTCGGGCAGCAGCACTGGGCCACAACGCTCCGCTGCGGCTGCTGGTGACCTTCATCGCATCGGCGGCAATCGCCGGGCTCGCCGGCGCGCTTTACGTCTGCATGGCCGGGCTGGTGGCACCGGACCTCTCCGGACTGCTTCTGTCGACGGAAGTCATCGTCTGGGTGGCGGTCGGCGGGCGCGGCACGCTGCTTGGGCCGGTGCTCGGCGCAATCTTCATCCAGCGCGCGCAGCAGCAGATCAGCAGCTTCAACCCGAGCCTGTGGCCGCTGCTGCTCGGCTGCGTCTTCGTCATCATCGTCTTCGTGCTGCCGGACGGCATCCTGTCGATCTATGCACGGCTGAAAAACCTGTTCAGGGCCCGGAGGCGCACGCAATGAGCGACGTCCTGCTCGAGGCCGAGAATGTCGGCATCCGCTTTGGCGGGCTGCAAGCGCTGGAAGGATTGAACCTTACCGTGCGCGACAAGGAACTCTGCTGCATCATCGGGCCGAACGGAGCCGGCAAGAGCACGTTCCTCAACGTTCTGACCGGCACGCTGCGCCCGACCAGCGGCAGCGTGCGTTTCCTCGGCCACGACATAGCCGGCCTGCCGCTGCACCGTATCGCCCGGCTCGGCATCGCCCGCAAATTCCAGATCCCGTCGGTGTTCCCCAGCCTGTCGGTGGAAGACAATCTGAAGGTGGCGCGCTGGGGCGCCCCCTCCCCGGCGCGCCCGGTCGGCGAGTTGATGGAGCTGGTCGCGCTCGGCAACCGCTCCGCCACGCTGGCCGGCGAACTTGCGCATGGCCAGAAGCAGTGGCTGGAGATCGGCATGGCGCTGGCGATCGAGCCGCGCCTGCTGCTGCTCGACGAGCCGACCGCCGGCATGACGCCGCAGGAGACGCTGGCGACGGCGCAGATGCTTTTGCGGCTCAAGGGCGAGTTCTCGATCGTCGCGGTCGAGCACGACATCCGTTTCGTGCGGGCGCTGAATTGCGAGACGCTGGTGCTGCACCAGGGGCGTCGGTTGCGCAGCGGCCCCTTCCACGACATCGAAGCCGACGAGATGGTCCGCGACGTCTATCTTGGGAGGCGCTGAGCATGCTGCGGACACTTGCCGTCTCGGCCGGCTATGGCCTGCTCCCGGTGCTGAACGGCATCGATCTCGGCGTCGCGGCGGGCGAAGTCGTCGGCCTGCTCGGCCGCAACGGCGCCGGCAAGACGACGCTGCTGCGCGTCATCGCCGGCGGTTTGAAGGCGAGCGGCGGCGCGGTGGTTCTCGGTGACCAGGACCTTACCAGTGCGCCGGCCTTCCGCCGCGCGCGCGCCGGCATCGCGCATGTGCCCCAAGGGCGCGGCATCTTCAACCAGCTCACTGTGCGACAGAACCTTGAAGTCGGCACCCGTGCCGCCAAAGATCGTGGCGACGGCGGCATTCCGGCCGACATTTTCGGCTATTTTCCGATCCTGCGCGAACGCGAGGCGCAAATCGCCGGCACGCTCTCGGGCGGACAGCAGCAGATGCTGGCGATCGGCCGTGCGCTGTGCGGCCTGCCATCGGTGCTGCTGCTCGACGAGCCCTCGGAAGGCATTCAGCCGAACATCGTCCAGACGATCGCCGAACTGGTGCCGCGCATCGCGCGCGAGCGCGGCATCGCGATCGTCCTGGTCGAGCAGAATCTCGATCTCGTCCTCAAGGCGGCGGACCGCTGTCTGGTGATGGAGAAAGGCAGGATCGTGCACGAAGGCCCGCCGGAGTCATTCGCCGACGAGAGCCTGCTCAAGGATTTGTTGGCCTTATAGGGCGCGCCTGAAGCGCCTGGAACCTGTTGACTTTGTAAGGCGTGCATGGGGCGCGCCTGGACTGGAAGGGAACACAACAATGATAAGCAGAAGAACTGTCTTGAAATCCGGCGGCGCCGCGGCTGCCTTCGCCATAGTCGGCGCTCCGGGCATCCTGCGCGCGGCCGACACCGTCAAGATCGGCCTGTCGATCCCGATCACCGGCTTGCAGGCGATACTCGGCGAGACGCTGCTCAATTGCTATAAGCTCGCCGCCGCGGAGCTCAACGCCGCCAATGGCATCGGCGGGCGCCAAGTCGAACTGTTCGTCGAGGACAACCAGACCACGACCAAGGGCTCGATCGACAAGGCGCGCAAGCTCCTCAACGAAGACAAGGTCGACGTGATCATGGGCACGATCATTTCGCCCGAGCGAAGTGCCACGCTGTCGGTGACATCGAAGGCCAAGAAACTGTTCTTCTATCCGACCAATTTCGAGGGCGGCGAGTGCAACCGCTACTTCGTCGCCACCGGTCCGATCCCGATGCAGCAGGTCGACCCGATGATGCCATGGGTGGCGGAGAATCTCGGCAAGACGATCTACATCATGGCTTCAGACTACGCCTGGCCGCAGAAGATGACCGAGGCGATCACGGCCGCCTATGAAAAGGCCGGCGGCAAGATCATCGGCGCAGACTACTATCCGTTCGGCACGACGGATTTCGGTCCCGCCTTCCAGAAAATCAAGTCGCTGAAGCCCGATGTCGTGTGGTCGATGGTGGTCGGCAACGACGCGGTCACGCAGCTCAAGCAGTACCGCAGCTTCGACGTCAAGCAGCCGTTGATCGCGCCGCTCGACGAGGTGTTCAACAAGGACGCGCTGCCGCCCGGCGTGGCGGCCGGAACCTATGCGCCGCAGCCCTATTGGATGGCGCTCGACAACCCGGTCAACAAGAAGTTCATTTCGAGCTTCCGCGAAAAGTTCGGCCAGGAGAAGATGGTCAACGGTATCGGCGAGGCCGGCTACAACGGCCTGCACCTTTACGCGCTTGCCGTCGAAAAAGCTGGGTCGCTGAAGGACGACGACGTGCTCAAGGCACTGCCGACCATCGAGTTCGACGCGCCTCAGGGCAAGATCCGCGTCGACGCCAGCAACAACCACACGCTCTGCCATTCCTATGTCGGCAAGGCGGCGACCGATGGCATCAGCTACGAGATCGTCAAGGACTTTGGCACCATTGCTCCGGTAACGCCCTACTGCAAGCTGTAGGAGTCCCGGCTGCGCGGCATGCGGGTTTGCCCCAGCCGCGCAGCCATCGCACCGAATCTGGTCTTTGCCGGCAACGCCTTGGCGCCGACCGCCGTCAGGTCGCCTGCACCGCCGGCAGCCGCTCACGCAATTCGTCAACAAGCACCCTGATGTTTTCGGAATAGTCGATGGGCACGACGACGAGATGGACGCCGCCGCCGGTGAAGGCCTGTTCCAGCGCCGGCCGGAATTCGGCGATCGCGCCGACCCTGGTTCCCTTGGCGCCATAGGCCTCGGCGTATTTGACGAAGTCGGGATTACCGAAGGTCATGCCGAAATCCGGAAACTCGTCGACCGCCTGTTTCCAGCGGATCATGCCATAGGCGTGGTCCTCGAGCAGCAGGACGACAAGGTTGAGCTTGAGCCGGACGGCGGTCTCCAGTTCCTGGCTGTTCATCATGAAGCCGCCGTCGCCGCAGATGGCCATGACGCGGCGCTGCGGATAGAGCAGTGCCGCCATCATCGCCGACGGCAGCCCCGCGCCCATTGTGGCCAGCGCATTGTCGAGCAGCAGCGTATTTGCCATGCGCGTGCGGTAGTTGCGCGCGAACCAGATCTTGTACATGCCGTTGTCGAGGGCAAGGATTCCGTCGGCCGGCATCACGGAACGCACGTCATGCACGATGCGTTGCGGCGTGAAGCGGTCCTCGGTGGCGCGCGCGGCGATGCGGCTCAGAATGCCTTCGCGCAGCGGCAGCAGGGCCTGCGCGTTGGGGATCTTGCCCTCGATGCGATCCGCCAGCAGCGCCAGCGAAGGGCCGAGGTCGCCAACGATCTCGGTCTGCGGGAAATAGACCTGCTCGACATCGGCGGTTTGATAGCCGACATGGATGACCTTCGGCCCGTTGGCGCCCATGATGAAGGGCGGCTTCTCGACCGTATCGTGACCGATGGTGATGATCAGGTCGGCCTGTTCTATGGCCTCGTGCACGTAGTCGCGTTCCGAAAGGGCCGCCGTTCCCATGTAGAGTTCGGTGCCGCCAGGCACGGTGCCCTTGCCCATCTGCGTGGTGAAATAGGGAATTTGGGTGCGCAGCACGAACTGGGCGACATCAGGCGTGACGCGCGGCCGCGACGCCGCGGCGCCGAACATCAGCAGGGGACGTTTGGCCTCGATGATCATGCGGGCGGCGCGGTCGAGCGCGCCCGCACCGGCCAACGGCAGTTCGACCGGATGCGTCGGCACCAGCGGAACCGGATCGCACTCCGCCGCCGCAATGTCTTCCGGCAGTTCCAGATGCACGGGGCCTGGCCGCTCTTCCTGGGCGACGCGGAAGGCTTCGCGCACCAGCGAGGGGATCATTTTGGGCGAGACGATCTGGCGCGACAGCTTGGTCAGCGGTTTCATCGCCGCGACGATGTCGACGATCTGGAACCGCGCCTGCCTGGACGACAGGATTCCCTTCTGGCCGGTGATCATGATCATCGGCATGGCGCCGAGCAGCGCATAGGCCGAGCCGGTCGTCAGATTGAGCGCGCCGGGGCCGAGCGTGGTGATGCACACACCTGGCTTGCCGGTGAGCCGGCCATACGTGGCTGCCATGAAGGCGGCCGCCTGCTCGTGACGGGTCAGGACGAGCTGGATCGAGGAGCGGCGGATGGATTCGACGATGTCGAGATTCTCCTCGCCCGGAATGCCGAATATCCGGTCGACCCCTTCGTTCTCGAGGGCCGCCACGAACAGATCCGAACCTTTGGTCATCAACCGTCTCTCCTGCAATGTGCCTGCATGCCGCCAGCTTTGCCTGATATGGCACTGGAAAGCGATGCCTCAAAGAGCCGAGGCGCCTCTTCACAAAATGTCCGCGCGATCCCAAACGGGAGTGGTCGCGAGCGCTGGCGATCAAGCCATCCGTTTCGGCAAGGCGGCCGCCAACGCATCGACGGCCAGCCGAACTTTCAGCGGCAAATGGGGCGTCTGCAGCCAAAGGGCGTGGCAGTCATAGAGATATCGCGGCTGGTCCGGCAGGAGCTCGACCAGCGCGCCGGCCTGAATGCGCTCGCGAACCAGCCACCAGGGCAACCAGGCGAGCCCCATGCCCTCGGCCGAAGCGTCGGCGATGGCATCGAGATCGTCGAGCCGCAGCCGGCCGCCGGGCATGATCTCCTGTGCTGGTTGTCCCTCGCGCGGGAACAGCCAAGGCTGAACGGCTTGGCCGAGCCGGCGGTATACGATGGCATGATGATTGGCGAGGTCTTCGATCCGCCGTGGCTCGCCCTGGGTTTTCAGATAGGACGGCGCCGCACAGACAACCATGCCCTGGCGAGCGACGCGGCGCGCGATCACGCCTGCCCTGTCCTCCAGATCGCCGGTTCGGATGGCAAGATCGTAGCCGTCCTCGGCAAGATCGGCGAAGCGGTCGCTGAGCGACAGGTCGAGTTCCAGCATCGGATATTGCCGCGCCAAGTTCAGCAGCACGGGTGTTACGCAGTGGCGGCCGAAATGCGCCGGCATGGTGACGCGCAGCTTGCCGCGCGGTTCCGAGAGCTGGCCGGCGGCGAGTTGATCGGCCGCTTCGGCCTCGGCCAGCACCAGCCGACAGCGGTCGTAATAGGCGCGTCCGAACTCGGTGAGGCTCTGCCGGCGCGTGGTGCGGTTGAGCAGGCGCATGCCGAGGCGCTCCTCCAGAAACCGGACGTGTTTGCCGACCATCGGTGCTGACAGATCGAGTGCGGCCGCGGCCGCCGCGAACGAGCCGAGGTCGACCGCCCTGACGAACACGGCCATGCTCTCAAGCCGATCCATATTCGAAACTCCTGGTTTCTACTGTCCTGCTTCCGATGCCATTTATCCAACTTTGTCTTACGGGCATAGCTCCTTTCGGTTCAGACAATTTGGAGTAACCCAATGGCGCGCGTCGTTCGCTTTCACCAGCATGGTGGGCCCGAGGTCTTGCGGATCGAAAATGTGGACCCTCCCCAAACCGGCCCGGGCGAGGTTCAGATCCGCGTCAAGGCGCTCGGCCTCAATCGCGCCGAGGCGCTGCTGCGCGCGGGCACCTATATCGAGACGCCCACCCTGCCGTCCGGGCTTGGCCTGGAGGCCGCAGGCCTCATCGAAGCGGTCGGCGAAGCTGTGACGGGTCTGGCGCCGGGTGATGCCGTCAGCGTCATCCCGCCACAATCGATGATCCGCTGGCCGGCTTATGGAGAGCTTGTTACCTATCCCGCCGGGCTCGTCGTCAAAAACCCGACATCACTCGACTGGCAGACCGCCGCCGCGATGTGGATGGCGTACCTCACCGCCTATGGCGCGCTGATCGACATCGCCAGGCTGCGCAACGAGGACTTCGTCGTCATCACGGCAGCCTCGAGCAGCGTCGGGCTTGCCGCGATCCAGATCGTCAACAGCTTCGGCGCGACGGCGATCGCGGTGACACGGACCTCGACAAAGAAGCAGGCCCTGCTTGACGCCGGCGCGGCTGAAGTCGTAGTCCTGACCGAGGAGGATCTGGAGACGCGGCTACGCCGGATCGCCGGGCCGCGAGGCGTGCGCATCGTGTTGGACGCGATCGGCGGCCCGATCTTCGAGCCGCTCGCGGCGGCGATGTCCCGTGGTGGCATTCTCATCGAATATGGCGGGTTGAGCCCCGAGCCGACGCCGTTTCCCTTGCCCGCCGTGCTTGGCAAGACATTGACGCTGCGCGGCTACCTCGTCCACGAGATCACCGGCGACCCAGCGAAGCTGGAAGCCGCCAAGGCATTCATCCTCGAAGGGCTGGAGGCCGGCGCGCTGAAGCCTATCATCGACAGGACCTTCCCGTTCGAGCACATCGTCGAGGCGCATCGCTATCTCGAATCGAACGAGCAGTTCGGCAAGATCGTGGTCACGATCTGAGATCGTGGTGACGATCTGAGATCGTGGTGACGGTCTGAGCAGGGACGCCGGGGTCGTGGGCGCAGGCGCGGTACCCAGCGCTCGACGCGCAATGACGTCAGCGATGGGGAACAAATTCGATCCTCGCGGACAATGTCGCCCTTGAAGGCGCCGCTCTGCGTTCCTAATTCTCGCATGCGGGCCGGGCCCCTCTGACTGTCGCATCTCGCGACCGTGATGTCGGACCGCTTTAACGGGCCCGTCCATCCTTTCGGTCAAGCGGGCTCATCTCTTTTGGTTTGGAGCCCCATATGACATCTTCTTCCCTTCTTGGCTTGGTTTGCCCCTCCTGCCGCGTCGCGCTCGTGATGAGCGAACGCCAGGGTATCGAGATCGATTATTGCCCGCAGTGCCGTGGCGTCTGGCTTGACCGAGGCGAACTCGACAAGATCATCGAGCGGTCGGCCAAGGAGGCCTCGCCCGCGCCACAGCCGGCCGCGTTCTCCCAGCCCCAGCATGGCCGGGACCGCGATGACGACTATGCGCGCTCGCAGGGCCACCGCTATCCGAAACGGAAGAAATCGTTCTTCGAAGAGCTGTTCGATTGACCGCACGACGCCCGGTTAGCCGGGTCGGCGTCCGCCGAGAATTTCCGAAACCACATCGATAAAAGGTCCGTCCAGATGACTTCCCGCACAAGCCGATTTGCCGCCCTGTTTGCCGGACTGTTCCTGGCATTCTCAATGGTCGCGATCGATCATGCCGAGGCCCGTCGCGGCGGCAGTTTCGGCAGCCGCGGCATGCGCACGTTCCAATCGGCGCCGCCGACCAGGACCGCTCCGGCGCCGACCGCTCCGGTCGAGCGTTCGATGACACCCAACACCGGCGTGAACACCGCGGCCCGGCAGCCGCAGGCCGGCCCGCAGAGGCCCGGCTTCATGAGCGGCTTCGGTGGGACAATGATGCGCGGCCTGCTGATCGGGGGCCTGATCGGGCTGCTCCTGGGCCAAGGCTTCGGCGGGCTGGCCGGCATGTTCGGTTTCCTGCTGCAGGCCGTGCTGATCGGTGGCGCCATCATGCTGGCAATCAGGTTCTTCCGGTCGCAATCCGCGCGTGGCCCCGCCCCTGCGCTCGCCGGCGCCGGCAATGCCTCGCGATTTGAAAACCGCGCCGCCGGACAGAGCGATGCGAACAATGCGCGTTCCTTCACGATTCCCGGCTTTGGCGGCGGTTCAGGCGGAGGCTCCGCGGCGGCCGCCGGTTCCGATGAGATCCGGCTCGCCCAGGCCGACCTCGACGCATTCCAGCAGCTGTTGAGCGATGTCCAGGAAGCGTTCGGGCGTGAAGATCATGCCGCCTTGCGGCGTGCGCTGACGCCCGAAATGGTGTCCTTTTTGTCGGAAGAGCTGGCCGACAATGCGAAAAGGGGCCTCAGGAACGAGGTGTCCGACGTCACCCTCCTGGAGGCCGACATCGCGGAAAGCTGGCGCGAGGATGACCGCGACTATGCCACGGCCGCACTGCGTTACGAATCGCGCGACGTGATGCGCGAACGGGCCAGCGGCAAGGTCGTCGAGGGCGACGAGGATCATCCCACGGAGACGACGGAGCTGTGGACCTTCACGCGTCAGAATGGCTCGAGCTGGAAGCTCTCGGCAATACAACAGGCCTGAGCTCCAGAGTGTGAACTCGAGTTGACAAAGGCGGCCTGACGACGGCCGGTCCGGCTGTGCCAGCAGCCTTCCATAGCCCGCAACTGCTCAAGATAGGAATTTTTTCTTGACTGGGTGCAGGCAGCTATGGTAGATATTTATCTATGGTGCTGAGTTGCGCCAGGAACCCGCCGCGCAGGCGGGTTTTTTCGTTCAAGGCTCCGTCAACAGCTCCGGCGAAGGGTCCGAGCGATCCATCAGCTCGGATTTGTTGCCTTGGCCTGAGCTCCGGCCCGTTTCAGTCCGAGGTTTCGATGCCGATGTTGCGCACGATTCACCGCACGATCTTGACGCACATCGGCGTGCCGATCTCGATGGCACGGCCGGTGTCGGTCAGCCCGCCACTCTCGGCGTCGCGCGCGAAGATCGATATGCGGTCTGCATTCTGGTTGGCCGAGAACAGATGGCCGCCTGACGGCGTCAGCGCCAGGTTGCGCGGCGTGGCGCCCCCGCAAGGGACATAGCCGAGGAGGCTCAGTGCACCACTTTGCTGGTCGACGGCCATGATGACCACGCTGTCATGGCCTCGGTTGGAGCCGTAGAGGAAGCGGCCGTCGGGCGAGATCTGGATATCGGCGCAGTGATTGGCCTGGCGCGCCTCGGCAGGAACGGCCGGCCTGGCGTCGATGATCGAGAGCTTGCCGCTTGCCTCGTCCAGCGCCATCGACACGATGGTCGAATCCAGCTCGTTCATGACGAAGACGAAACGGCCATTCGGATGCAAGGCGAGATGGCGCGGACCGGCGCCCGGCGGCAAAGCGGATTCGGCCAGTTTGGTCAGATTGCCATCGTGCTCGATCCGGTAGGACACCAGCCGGTCGATGCCGAGATCGGCGACGATGGCCGTTCCGCCGGCGATGGTTTCGGTGACGCTATGGGCATGCGAGCGCTCCTGCCGGGCCGCGTTCGGGCCGGTGCCCTTGTGCGAAACGCTGGCCAGAGGAGCCGACAAGGCGCCATCCCTGTCGAAGCCATAGACCGCGACTGCGCGATCCGGACCGCCCTCGCCCATGCCGTAATTGGCGACCAGCAGCTTCGTGCCATCGCGGCTGATGGTGTTATGCGCGGTGATGCTGCCGAGCGACGGCTGCTTGTTCAGGTAAGTGAGCGTGCCCGAGGCGCGGTCGAAGCCGTAGGCAGAAACCGTTCCTTCTCGCCAGGCGAAGACTTCCGAATTGGCGTAGAGGCGCGAACCGTCCGGCGTCACCGACAGGAAGGTCGGATTGTCGATGTCACCGGTCTCGGCCAGTTTGCGTGTTTCCAGCGTCTCCTCGTCGAAACTGTAGACGCCGAGACCGACGCCGCGTGCGCCTTGGAAATAGGGCGCCTCCCGGTTCAGGCTGCCGACAAAGACCAGACAGGCATCGCGCATGTTTTCCTCCCTGTTCCGCCGGGCTCGAGCGCAGCGGAACAGCCAAAATTTCGCCTGTCCTCGCTTGCAACGCAACCCCATATGTGAAAATAGTATTTACAAAAGAAGATTGACGGGAGGAGACGTCGTGCAATCTGGCGCCTTGACGCGTGTTCCGAAACTTGTGCCGTGCCTCGCGCAGGGCTTCCGGAGCCAGCGATGAACGACTTCGCACCGACCGTCGGCGTCGCCTCGACGCACCCGGCCAACATGCCCGAGGCGCATGCCGCCCTGCCGGTTTGGAACGCCGAGAACTGGTTCTACGAGGACTGGCCGGTTGGCCAGAAGATCCGCTCGTTGCGCCGCACCATGGCGGAGGGCGACAGCCACCTCTTCAACACGCTGGTGCTCGACATCCATCCTTACGTGCAGGACCAGATATTTGCCGAGACAGAGGGCATTTTCGGCAAGAGGCTGGTGGCGGGCGCCTTCGTCTTCTCGGCTGGCTTGGGGCTCGTCGCAACCAACTGCGTCAATGCGTTTTCCTATGGCTACGACAAGCTCCGCTTCATAAAGCCCGTCTTCATCGGCGATACGATCTATTCGATCCGCTCCAACCTCGACAAGACGCCGCGCTACAAGGAAATGGGGCTGATCCGCGCCAGCTACGAGGTGTTCAAGGGCGAAGGCGAACTCGTTCTCTATTGCGAGCATCTGCAGACGGTGAAGTACCGCAACCCTGCCGATTTCGTCGGCAAGACGGAGAAGTAGAAATGCCGGCAGCAGCCGAATTGCCGCTTGCCGGTCTCGTCGTCGTCGACATGAGCCAGTTCCTCTCCGGGCCTTACTGCTCGCTCAGGCTGCTGGATCTCGGCGCCCGCGTCATCAAGATCGAGCGTCCGGACGGCGGCGACCTGTCGCGCCGGCTCTATCTCAGCGACACCGAGATCGGCGGCGATTCCACCATCTTCCATGCCATCAACCGGGCGAAGGAAAGCCTCGCCATCGATCTCAAGGACGAGGCGGATCTCAAGGCGTTGCGCGGACTGCTGGGCAAGGCCGACGTGCTGATCCAGAATTTCAGGCCGGGTGTCATCGAACGGCTCGGCCTCGACTACGAGGCGGTCCGCAAGGTCAACCCGCGCCTGGTCTATGCCTCGATCAGCGGCTATGGCGAGGAAGGCCCATGGGTCAAGCGGCCCGGCCAGGACCTGTTGGCGCAGGCGCGCTCCGGGGTGATGTGGCTGAACGGCGACGAGGACCAGGGGCCGGTGCCGTTCGGGCTTGCCATCGGCGACATGCTGGCGGGCGCGGCATGCGCGCAAGGCATACTGGCCGCCCTTGTGCGGCGCGGCATCACCGGCCAGGGCAGCCATATCGAAACCAGCCTCTTGGAAGCGCTGGTCGACTTCCAGTTCGAGGTACTGACCACGCATCTCAATGACGGCCGCCGTTTGCCGCGCCGCTCCAGCTTCCGCAGCGCGCATGCCTATCTGTCGGCGCCTTACGGCGTCTATCCCGCCAAGGACGGGTACCTCGCCATCGCCATGACGCCGATCCCGAAGCTCGCCGACCTGCTGTCGCTGGAGGAACTGGCGCCCTACCGCGACGAGCCGGCATCGTGGTTCACCGCGCGCGACGACATCAAGGCGATCATCGCGCAGAGGATCGCCACCAGGACGGTCGACGAGTGGCTGGCCATTCTCGAACCCGCCGACATCTGGTGCGCCAAGGTGCTGACGTGGCCGGAAATGTTGGCAAGCGGAGGGTTCCAGTCGCTCGACATGCTGCAGACGGTGACGCGCGAGGACGATGTCTCGATCCTCACCACCAGCTCGCCGCTCAGGGTCGACGGCATCAGGGCCAAGGTCGATCGGGCAGCACCGCGCATCGGCGAGCATAGCGCCGCGATCCGCGAGGAGTTCGGCCTGTGACCACGCGCTTCCTCAAACCCACGCTCAGGGGCATGACCTGGAACCATCCGCGCGGCTATGATCCGATGGTCGCCTGCTCGTCGCTGTGGAAGCAGAAAACCGGCATTGCCGTCGAATGGGACAAGCGTTCGCTGCAGGACTTCGAGTCCTTCCCGGTCGAGGAACTGGCGCGCGCCTATGACCTGATCGTCATCGATCATCCGCATGTCGGCCAGATCACAGCCGAACGCTGCCTGGAGCCGCTCGATGTCGCCGGCCGCGAGGCGGAACGCGCAGCCCTTTCCTCCGGTAGCGTCGGCCAGTCCTATCCGAGTTATACATGGCAAGGACGGCAGTGGGCGTTCCCCATCGATGCGGCGACGCAGGTGCAGGCATGGCGACCCGATGCGCTCGAGGCACCGCCATCGCGATGGAGCGAAGTGCTCGATCTCGCCCGGCAGGGACGCGTGCTGCTGCCGTTGCGGCCACCGCATTCGATGATGGTGTTCTTCACGCTCGCTGGCAATCTCGGGCATGCTTGCGCGACCGACCCATCGCGCGATCTCATCGACGGCGAGGCCGGCAGCGAGGTCTTCGAGACAATGCGAGAGATCGCCGCGCTGGTCGACCCCGCCTGCCTCGAGATGGACCCGATCGCCGTCTCGGAGCGGATGGGTGAGGCCGGATCCCCGATCGCCTGCTCGCCGCTGATCTATGGCTACGTTTCCTATGCGATGGCCGGGTTTCGCCCACATCGCCTGGCTTTTGGCGACATCCCTGTTGTCGGCGCCAGCGGCCCGGTTGGCACGGCGCTTGGCGGCACAGGCATAGCCGTGTCGGCCTTCTCGAAGGCGAAAGAGGCGGCAACCGATTTCGCCTACTGGCTCGCCAGCGGCGAGGTCCAGCGGGGCCCCTATGCCGCGGCCGGCGGCCAGCCCGGCCATGCCGCGGCCTGGGAGGATCAGGCCGTCAATGCGGCGACCGGCAATTTCTATCGCGATACGCGCGCGACCCTGGAGGGCGCATGGGTGCGGCCTCGCCATGATGGTTACATGGCGTTCCAGCAGGCCGCGTCCGACCGCGTCAATTCCGGCATCACCTCAGGGCATCGTTCCAGCCAGGTCATTGCCGATCTCAATCGCCTGTTTCGGCAGAGCGCCCCGACGCAGGCGACCGGCACTGCCGGTGGAGGAGCCTGAAGAAATCGAACGGAGGAGACAAATGAAAAGCCTGATCCGCGGCCTTGTGGCCGCAACCGCCTTCGCCTCACTCGCAACGACCGCGCTTGCCGAAGACGTGCAAGGCGTCATCAGCGGGCTGCCCGATGAACTCAAGGCGCAATATGACGGCGCGCCGCAGAAGGTTCTGCCATCGGCCTGGGACAATTTCACCCCGCCGCCCAAGCCATGGAAATGGTGCCATTCGGAATCCTACCAGGGCAACCCCTGGCGGGTCACCGTCACCAAGGAGCTGAAGCGCCTGGTCGACGGACTGATCGCCGACGGCACCGTCTCCAGCTTCGAAGTGTCGGATTCCAACAACGACGCCAGCCAGCAGATCAACCAGATCCGCGCCTTCATCGACAAGAAGTGCTCGATCATCACCTCGATCCCGGGCTCGGCAACAGCGCTCGACGACGCCATCGATGCCGCCGCCAAGGCCGGCATCCCATTCATCACCGCCGCCGGTTCGGTGACCAGCCCGAACGCGATCAATGTCGATTCCAACTATGCGCGCTGGGGCTACGACATGATGACGGCGATCGGCAAGGCCGAGCCTGATGGCGCCAGCATCCTGCTGGTCGAGGGCATCGCCGGCCACCCGATCGTGGTTCAGGAGCGCCAGGGCGCCGACAAGGCGTTGGCGGAGAACCCCAAGCTGAAGGTCTCGCGCACGGTCAACGGCAATTGGACGGCCAATGTCACCAAGACGGTCGTGCTGCAGGCGATCGCCACCAACCCGGCCCCGATCGATGCGGTATGGACGACAGGCAGCGAAAGCCGCGTCGTCGCGGAAGCCTTCGCCGAAGCCGGCCGGCCGGCGCCGCTGATCACCGGTTCGATCACCGGCGATGCCCTGGGCTACTGGAAGGCCAACCCCGACAAGTACCGCTTCGAAGGCCATGCCGTGCTGCCGCACTGGACCGCCGAAACGTTGTTTCGCGTCGGCGAACGCATGCTCGACGGCCAGAAGCCGAAGCTGAACACGCTGCTCATTCCGATTCCGCCGGTCCACAACGCCGATCTCGGCCAATGGTACAAGGACTGCATGACGACGGATGCCGTATCGATCTTCCCGGTGCCGCCCAAGGATCCGATGCCGGAAGAATGGCTCGACGCCTATTTCTCCAACCCGGCGCCGACCAAGGGATGGGATTACTCGAAAGTACCTGACGCCTGCGCGAAGTGACGCCTGGGCCAGATAGGACCTCGACAAGCCGGCTCTTTCGGAGGGCCGGCTTGCCAGCTTTGAAACTCGACATGCTTGAAATCAGAAACATATCCAAACGCTATGGCGAGACGGTCGCGCTTGCGGACGCTTCGATCGCGTTCCGGGCGGGGACGATCCACACCATCCTGGGCGAGAACGGCTCGGGCAAGAGCACCATGGTCAAGCTGTTGTCCGGCATCGTTCAGCCAGACAGCGGCGCGGTCCTGCTGCAAGGCAGGCCGTTTTCGGGCGGAATCCCCTCGGCCTTCCAGGCGCAAGGCTTCGCCACGGTCTTCCAGGAAGTGCTGATCGCGCCGGACCGCAGCGTCACCGACAACATCCTGCTTGGCCTCGACGGCCTGGTCCGGCGCGCGGTTCCCCGCAACGAGCGGCGCGACAGGGCAGCCGCCGCGCTCAAACGTTTCGCCGTCACCTACGTGCCGCTCGACATGCCCGCCGGGCAGTTGCCGCTCGCAGCGCAGCAACTCGTCGTTCTTGCCCGTGCGGTCGTGCGCAATCCAAAGATCCTGATACTCGACGAAGTGACCGCAGCACTCGACTTCGCCGACCGCGAATCGGTTTTTTCGCTGATGCGCAGGCTTGCCGGCGATGGCTGCCTGATCCTGTTCATCACGCACCGCATGGACGAGGTGACGTCGCTTTCGGATCGCATCTCCATCCTTCGCGGCGGCAGCGTGGTGCGCACCGAGGAGCGCGGCGCCTCAACGCCGGCGGAACTTCTCAAGGCGATGGCGCCACGCACCGCCGCGGAGCTGGCGCATGGCTGATCGCGCCGCCCTCACCATCCGCGACCTCGTCATCGCACCGGGCGCCAGCCCGATCATGCAGCGAATAGCTCCCGGGGAGATCGTTGGGCTCGCCGGCCTGGATGGCCATGGCCAGGAGCTTTTCCTCGAAATGCTCGCCGGCCTCGTCGCACCGCTTGGCGGTTCGATCACCCTCGATCTGCCCGGCGCATCCCGCGCCATCACCGGCTTTCGCAAGGCCGTATCGAGCGGCATCGCCTATCTTCCGCGCGGGCGTGCCAATGGCATTTTCCCGACCCAGTCGGTGCTCGACAATTTCGCCGTCTCGACGCTGTCGCGCGACACCCGCCTCGGCCTGATCAGCCCGGCGGCGCGCAAGGCGCGCTACGAGGCCTATCGCGAAAGGCTGTCGATATCAGCGCCCCGGCCCGACGCGCCGATCACCACCCTGTCTGGCGGCAACCAGCAGAAGGTGCTTTTGGCGCGAGCCCTGGCGCTGGACCCCGCAATGTTGCTTCTCAACGACCCGACGCGCGGCGTCGACGTGGCGACCCGGCATGTCCTCTACGACGTCTTTCGCGGGCTGGCTTCCGACGGCATGGGGCTCGTCATCCTGTCCAGCGAGATCGAGGAGATCCTTCTTCTCTGCCATCGCGTGCTGGTGTTCCGCGAAAATGAAGTCGCGGCGGAAATCGCCGGCCAGGCGATGACCACCGGGAACGTGATCGCAGCCATGTTCGGACGCGCAGCATGAGACCCTTTGCACGCCTGTTGTCCTTCGGGCGAAGCGTCGGCTTCGCCGTCGTGCTGCTGATCGTCCTGCTGGTGGTCAACCTGATGCTGAGCCCGGCACGGTTCCAGCCGGGCTCCTGGGGTGCGCTGGTTGGGCTGGCGGCGCCGCTGATCGGCGCGGCCATCGCCTCGACCCCGGTTATCCTCGCCGGGCGCGGCGGCATCGATATTTCGGTCGGGCCGCTGATGGGCTTCGTCAACGCCATCGTGATCCAGGTGCTGTTTCTGCGCGCCGGAATATCCTCGCCGCTGGTGCTTGTTCCGGCGGCGCTACTCATCGGGGCGCTGGTCGGGGCGGCGAACGGGTTCCTGGCGACAATCGTGCGCATCCAGCCGATCGTAGCCACGCTCGGCACCTATCTGATCCTGACCGGGGTGACGCTGACCATCCTGCCGGCGCCGATCGGCCCGGCGCCGGGCTGGCTGAAAGCCCTGGCAGGCCCGTTCTCGCTTCTGCCGCTGGCCTTGATGTTGCTTTTCTGGTGGCTGGTGCGGCGCAGCCCCTATTACGACCAACTGATGGCTGTCGGCAGCGATGATCGCGCCGCCTACACGGCCGGCGTCGACGTCACGCTCGTGCGCTTCATCGCCTATGTCATGACCGGCATCCTTGCCGGCTGCGCCGGACTGATGCTGACCGCGCTGATCGGTTCGGCCGATCCCAACATCGGCCCGACCTACACGCTGATCGCCATTGCGGCTGTCGCGCTTGGCGGTGTCAGTCTTGCCGGCGGCCGTGGTGGCGTTGCGGGTGCTGCGATCGGCGCTGTCGACATCTTCCTGCTGCAGAGCGTGCTGACGACGTTCAACGTCTCGACCTTCGTGCTGCAGATCGCCTACGGCGCCATACTGGTGCTGGCGGTGATGCTGACCGCGCTGCAGGAACGCTTTGCCATCGGGAGGCGCTGACATGGCTGGTCGAAATCTATTCGCGACAACCAATGCCCGTGTCGTCGGCGCCTTCTGTGTTGCCGCCCTTCTGCATCTTGCCGGCACCATCCTCATTCCGGGTTACTCCAGCCCGTTTGCGGTGCGCGCCATGCTGGTGCTTGCCTCGCTGCTCGCCGTCGCCTCGATCGGGCAGACGCTGGTCGTCATCATGGGCGGCATCGACCTGTCGATCCCCTTCGTCATCGGCTTTGCCAATGTCGTGGCCGCGCAACTCTACGGCGATGGCTGGAATTTTGTCCTGGTCTGCGGCCTCGTCGGCGTGCTGGCGATCCTGATCGGTGGCCTCAACGGGCTGATCGCGCGCAGCCTCGACATCCAGCCGCTCATCGTCACGCTCGGCATCGGCATGGTCGTGCAAGGGCTGGTGCTCTTGTGGACAGCCGGCTTCCCTTCAGGCTCCGCGCCGCAAGCGGTTTCGAGCTTCGTGTCGATCGGCGGATCGGCCGGGCCGCTGCCGGTTCCATGGCTGGTGCCCTGCCTTGTCGTGCTGGCGGCGCTCGTCGTCCTGGTGCTGGAGCGGACGCCCTATGGACGCCGGCTCTACGCACTCGGCAGCAATCCGGGTGCCGCGCCGCTGGCGCTGATCGATCCCGTCCGCATGTGGGTGATCACCTATGCGGCAAGCGCCTTCTTCGCCGCGGTGGCGGGCGTGCTGCTGCTCGGCTTCACCGGCTCGGCCTATGGCGATGTCGGGCAGCCCTACCTGTTCCAGACCATCGCGGCCGTGGTCGTCGGTGGCGCCGCGCTGGTCGGCGGGCGCGGCAGCTATCTCGGGACCATCGCCGGCGTGCTGGTGCTGACCGAGATCAACACGCTGCTGATCGGGCTCGGCTTCCAGCCCTCGGCCGTGCAGGCAGCACTCGGCTTCATCATCGTGCTGCTGGTTTCGCTCTACGGCCGCGAACGGCACGTTTCGGCGACGATCTGAAGAACCCCAAGCAGAGCCGGTTAAAGCCGCCAGAGCTTGCGGGCGTTCGCCGACAAGAGCTTGTCGCGTTCCGCAACGCTGCAGCCGGCAAGCAGCGCATGGGTCGCCGCCACCCAGGTCGACAGACCGCCACCCAGCGTGCAGACAGGCCAATCGCTGCCCCAGACGACACGATCCCAGCCGAACGAACCGATCGTGTGTTCGACATAGGGCCGCAACGTCTCGACCGTCCAACTGCCGGGATCTGCATAGGCGACGACGCCGGAAATCTTGGCCACGACGTTCGGACGCCGCACGATGTCGCTCATGTGTTCGCGCCACGGGTGCTCGCCATTGCCCTTGATGTCCGGAACGCCGCAATGGTCGAGGACGAACTGGACCTCAGGCGCCAGGTCGGCGAGCGCGATCGCCTTGGGAATCTGGTGCGGCAGCACGACGAGATCGAAGGTGAGCCCGGTGCCGCCAAGCCGCCGGACGTTGTCCCGGAACAGCGCGCCTTCCGAGAGTTCGTCGGGCATGACGTGGAGGACGCGGCGAAAACCCTTGACGAACGGCTTTGCTCGCTGGCGCTCCAGATAGGCCGCAAAGCCGGCCTCTTCCGGACGGCAGGCGGCGATCGCCCCGGCCAGCATGCTGCCGGCCTGTCTCGACAGGCCTTCGATACGTTGGGTCTCGGCCTCGATGTCGGCCGGATCGACATCGACCTCCATATGCAGCACGCGCTCGACGCCGACACGCTGGGCTTCCCCGGCATACTCCTCATAGGAGAAGTCGCGATCGAGTGCCGGCACGCCGGCAAGCCACGGGTAGCGCAGGGCCGAGCGATCGATGAGATGCAGGTGGGTGTCGACGATCATGGCAAGGCTCCTCCCTATGTCTTTCCCATCATCTCACGGAGGAATTCTTCATTCAAATAAGAATTACACCGATGAGCCGACGGCCGACCCAGCCAGACGCGACAGCTTTTCACATGTCGCCAGCAGCAGTTCGATGGTGCGGGTCATGTCCGGCGCGGACGGTGCGTTGACGACGGTGATGTAAGGAATCGAAAGCGCCGCGATGGCCTTGCCGTCGGAGCCGCGCACCGGTGCCGACAGATTGTAGACCCCGGCGGTCTGCATCGAGGCCATCATCTCATATCCCCGTTCCCTGATCTGGTCGAGACGGGCAAAGAACTCGGGCGGCTGCGCGGTATTGTCGGTGCTGCGGACATGTTCGGAGATCATCATCTGGCGCTCCTCCTGCGAACGGAAGGCGAGCAGCACATGTCCCGAACCGGTGTCGAAGAGGCTGATGTGGGCACCGACCCGGATCGAGATGCCCCAGTAGTTCGGCGCCTCCTGCTGGCCGATCACCACGGCGGAACCGCGATCAAAAACAACAAGTTGGTTGGCCTGCTGCGATGTCTCCGCCAGTTCCCGCATCAAGGGCGTCGCATAGGAAACCAGCCGCCGCACCGGCGCGTGCAGTTGCGCCAGGCCGAACAGCTTGAGCGTCAGTGAATAGCGGTCACCGTCGAGCCGCGTAACATAGCCGCGCCGCACCAGCCGGTCCAGCATGCGGTAGAACTCGTTGGGGCTGCGGTCGAGCTTCTTGGCGATTTCCGCCTGCGTCAGGCCGCCGTCGACGCCGGCCAGCAGTTCCAGGATGTCGAGCCCCTTGTCGAGCGCAGGCGCGCGATACCGCTCGTCTTCGCTATCATCCATGGGCTTCCCTCCAGTGAAATCGATTCTTCATATACGCAGGAACGCAGCCGACGGAAACAAATTTCGCCTTGACGTATCCATGAATGTTTTGTTTGTATATGAATGTAACGCTTCTTGTCATCAGACGAGTTGCGGTCGCCGCTGAGGCGCACCCAGGGAGGATACCAATGAACAGACTGCTTTCCGGCGTGTGCGCCGGCGCATTGTTGCTTGCGTCAGGTGCAGGCGCAGCCCTTGCCGGCGACCTGCCCGGCAAGTTCGAAGGCGTTACCGTCGACGTGAAGCTGATCGGCGGCCAGCAATATGAAAAGCTCTACGAGCGCATCCCCGAATGGGAGAAGGCGACCGGCGCCAAGGTCAACATCCTGACCAAGAAGAACGGCTTCGACATCGACAAGGAGTTGAAGTCCGACATTGCCTCGGGCAGCACCAACTGGTGCGTCGGCTGGAATCACTCCTCCTTCGCGCCGCAATATACCGGCCTCTATACCGACCTCAGCAAATTGTTGCCCAAGGAAGAGATCGACGCCTTCGTGCCGTCGACGATCAAGGCGGCGACCATCGATGGCAAGCTGGAGATGCTGCCGCGCGCGCAGTTCGACGTCTCTGCCCTCTATTACCAGAAGAGCCTCTACGAGAACGCCGACAACAAGGCCAAGTTCAAGGCGAAATACGGCTATGATCTGGTGCCCCCGGACACCTGGAAAGAGGTCACCGACCAGGCCGAGTTCTTCGCCAACCCGCCCAATTTCTACGGCACACAGTTCGCCGGCAAGGAAGAGGCGATCAACGGCCGCTTCTACGAGATGGTGGTGGCCGAGGGCGGCGAGTATCTCGACAAGGACGGCAAGCCGGTCTTCAACTCCGAAGCCGGCGTGCGGGCGCTCGACTGGTTCGTCAACCTCTACAAGGCCAAGGCCGTGCCGGCCGGAACCACCAATTATCTCTGGGACGATCTCGGCCAGGGTTTTGCCTCCGGCACCGTTGCCATCAACTTGGACTGGCCGGGCTGGGCCGGCTTCTTCAACGATCCGAAGTCGTCGAAGGTCGCCGGCAATGTCGGCGTCAAGGTCGCGCCGAAAGGCTCGTCCGGCAAGCGCACCGGCTGGTCCGGTTTCCATGGCTTCTCGGTGACCGAGAACTGCCCGAACAAGGAGGCCGCGGCATCGCTGGTGTGGTGGCTCACCAACGAGGACAGCCAGAAGCTGGAAGCCGCCGCGGGCCCGCTGCCGACCCGCACCGCGGTCTGGGACTGGGACCTGAAGCAGGCCGAAAACGATCCGTACAAGAAGGAGGTTCTCTCCGCCTTCCAGGAAGAAGCCAAGCACGCCTTCGCCGTGCCGCAGACGCCTGAATGGATCGAGATCTCGAACGCCGTCTATCCCGAATTGCAGGCGGCGATTCTCGGCGACAAGACGTCCAAGCAGGCGCTCGACGAAGCCGCCGCCAAGGCGACGCAAATCCTCGAAGACGCCGGCAAGCTGTAGAACCGCTCCAAGGCCGCCTCCCCCATCAGTCATGGGGGAGGCGCGCGCGTCTTAAGGCGCGCACTGCCTCGGGTGTTCCACGATGACGACGCCTGCCCCGCCGGGCTCGACAGGCGGCAATCGAATGCAACTCACAGGGTCCCAATGAAGGGCTTCAAGCCATCCGCGCCATTCCTGCTGCTGCTTCCGGCGATCATCGTGCTGGCGGCGGTCGTCGTGGTGCCGTTGCTTTTGTCGCTCTATTCCAGCTTCACGCCGTTCCGGCTGACCAAGCCCGAAACGTTCTTCGTCTTTGTCGGCTTCCGCAATTATCTCTCGATCCTGGCTAACGCCGATTTCTGGTGGGCGTTCGGCCGCACGGTTCTGCTGCTGACCATCGCGCTCAATCTCGAAATGCTGCTGGGCCTCGGCCTCGCCATGCTGGTCGAAAAGGCGACCCGAGGCCAGCGCATCCTGCGCACGCTGATGATGTTTCCGATGATGTTCTCGCCGATCCTCGTCGGCTTCCAGTTCAAGTTCATGTTCAACGACAATATCGGCCTGGTGAACAACGCCCTGCAATCGCTCGGCATCACCAGGGATGCCATCCCGTGGCTGATCGAAGGCCATCTAGCCTTCATCGCCATCTCGATCGCCGAGATCTGGTCATCGACGGCGATCTTCGCCATCCTGATCCTCGCCGGCCTGCTCGCCATGCCCAAGGAGCCCATCGAGGCGGCACGCGTCGACGGCTGCACGCCGTGGCAGACATTCCGTTATGTGACGTGGCCGTTCGTCATGCCTTTCGCCTATATCGCCATGACCATACGCTCGCTCGACGTCGCGCGCGCCTATGACATCGTCAAGATCATGACCGATGGCGGACCGGCCGGCCGCACCGAGCTTTTGTGGACGCTGGTGGCGCGCACCGCCTACAGCGACGGGCGCATGGGCATGGCCAACGCCATGGCCTATTTCTCGATCCTGCTTTCGATCGCCTTCACCGTCTATTTCTTCAACAAGCTCGCCGCGGCGCGCACGCAGATCGGTGCGGAGTGGTGATGGACGAGAATTCTTCCGCCCGCCTCAAGCGCCGGCTGCTGGGCATCGCCTATCGCATCGGCCTGTTCCTGGCGATGCTGACCATCTGCCTGCCCGGCCTGTGGATCGTGCTTTCGTCGCTGCGGCCGACGGTGGAGATCATGGCCAAGCCGCCGGTGTGGATCCCCCAGCAGATCTCGTTCGACGCCTATGTCGCGATGTTCTCAGGCATTGGCAAGGGCGGCATCCCGGTCATCGAATATTTCCGCAACTCGCTGATCATCTCGGTGACCTCGACGGTGATCGCGGTGGCCATCGGCATGGCCGGCGGCTATGCCTTCGCGCGCTACCGTTTCCGCGGCAAGTCGGGCGTCTTCCTCGGCCTGATGCTGACGCGCACGGTGCCGGGCATCGCACTGTCGCTGCCGCTGTTCTTCCTTTACGTGCGGCTCGGCATCATCGACACGCATTTCGGGCTGATCCTGGCCTATGTCGCGCTCAACGTGCCGTTTACGATCTGGCTGATCGACGGCTTCTTCCGTCAGGTGCCGAAGGACCTCGCGGAAGCCGCGCAGATCGACGGCTGCACCCGCTGGCAGGCGTTCTGGCAGGTGGAGTTCCCGCTTGCGGGGCCGGGCATCGCGTCCGCCGCGATCTTTGCTTTTCTGACCTGCTGGAACGAGTTTGCGCTGGCCTCGCAGCTGACCCGTTCGGTCAGCGCCAAGACGCTGCCGGTCGGCCTGCTCGACTACACGGCCGAGTTCACCATCGACTGGCGCGGCATGTGCGCGCTCGCCGTGGTGATGATCATCCCGGCGCTCACCCTCACCTACATCGTCCAGAAACACCTCGTCGGCGGCTTGACCTCCGGCGCGGTGAAAGGCTGATCCCATGGCAACGGTTTCCCTCCAAAAGCTGACCAAGCGCTACGGCAATGTCGGGATCGTGCACGGCATCGACCTCGACATCGCGGACCGCGAATTCATCGCGCTGGTCGGTCCGTCCGGCTGCGGCAAGTCGACGACGCTCCGGATGATCGCCGGGCTGGAAGAGATCAGCGCCGGCTCGATCGAGATCGGCGGCCGTGTCGTCAACGATTTGCCGCCGCGTTCGCGCAACATCTCGATGGTGTTCCAGTCCTACGCGCTTTATCCGCACATGACGGTGCGCGAGAACCTCGGCTTCTCCCTGAAGATCGCCGGGGCCGCCAAGGAGGACATGGAGCGCCGCGTCGCCGAAGCCTCGGCCATCCTCGGCCTCGACACGCTCCTCGACCGTCGCCCGTCGCAGCTTTCCGGCGGCCAGCGCCAGCGTGTCGCCATGGGCCGCGCCATCGTACGCGATCCCGACGTGTTCCTGTTCGACGAGCCGCTTTCCAATCTCGACGCCAAACTGCGCACGCAGATGCGGACCGAAATCAAGAAGCTGCACGCCAAGGTGCGGTCGACGGTGATCTATGTCACCCATGACCAGGTCGAGGCGATGACGCTTGCCGACCGCATCGTGATCATGCGCGACGGCCATATCGAACAGGTCGGCACCCCAGACGAGGTGTTCCGGCGGCCGGCGACACGGTTCGTCGCGGGCTTCATCGGCTCGCCGCCGATGAATTTGCACGAGGCGACGATCGATGACGGCCAACTGGTTTTCGCCAGTGGCGAGAAGCTGCCACTGCCCAACCAGTTCAAACCCAATGTCGCCCGGGGTGACAAGGTGGTGTTCGGGCTGCGGCCCGACGACATCTATCCGACCGGCCATGGTATCAGTTCCGGCGGCGCGGCCGATGTCCACCAGATCGAATTGCCGATCACGGTCACTGAGCCGCTCGGCAACGAGACGCTGGTGTTCGTCGAATTCAACCGCCAAGACTGGGTGTCGCGGATGCTGAACCCACGACCGCTTGGATCGGGCGAGCGGGTGGCCATGAGCCTCGACCTGTCGCAGGCGCATCTGTTTGCCGCCGACACCGGAAAGTCATTGCGGAGCTGAGACATGGCCAAGATCGAGAAAATAGAACTGCGGATGGTGGACCTTGTGCCCAAGGTCAAGCGCACCGATGCGATCCAGAGCTTCGTCAGCCAGGAAACGCCTCTCGTCACGATCACCGATTCCGACGGCGCCGTCGGCACCGGCTACAGCTACACGATCGGCACCGGCGGCTCGTCGGTGATGCGGCTTTTGTCCGACCATCTGGCGCCGCGCCTGATCGGCCGCGACCCCGACATGATCGAGGCGATCTGGCACGATCTCGAATTCGCCACCCACGCAACGACCATCGGCGCGATCACCGCCATAGCCATAGCCGCGATCGACACGGCGCTGTGGGATCTCAGGGCGAAGAAACAGGGCCTGCCGCTGTGGAAGCTCGCCGGCGGCGCCAAGGACCGCTGCCCGCTCTACACGACAGAGGGCGGCTGGCTGCACATCGAGACGCAGGCGCTGGTCGATGACGCGCTGGCCGCCAAGGCCAAGGGCTTTCGCGGCTCGAAGGTGAAGATCGGCAAACCGCACGGATCGGAAGATCTGGCGCGGCTGGCGGCGGTGCGCAAGGCGGTGGGCGACGGCTACGAGATCATGACCGACGCCAATCAGGGATTTTCGGTCGATGAGGCGATCCGCCGCGCGGCGAGGCTGCGTGAACTCGATCTCGCCTGGATCGAGGAGCCGCTGCCGGCGGACGACATCGATGGGCATGTCAGGCTGTCGAACTCGACGCCGACGCCGATCGCCATCGGCGAGTCGCTCTATTCCATCAGGCATTTCCGCGAATACATGCAGAAAGGCGCCTGTTCGATCGTGCAGGTCGATGTCGGTCGCATTGGCGGCATCACGCCCTGGCTAAAAGTGGCGCACGCGGCGGAGGCCTTCGACATCCCGGTCTGCCCGCATTTCCTTATGGAATTGCATGTCAGCCTCACCTGCGCTGTTCAGAACGGCCGGTATGTCGAGTACATTCCGCAGCTTGACCAGTTGACCGGCAAGCGCATGCGCATCGAGGATGGGCAGGCGCTGGCACCCGACGAGCCCGGCATCGGCATCGATTGGGACTGGGACGCGGTCAAGGCCATGAGCATCGCCGAATTCACCACGGCGATCACCAAATAGGAGAACTGATATGCAGCGGATGGGAATGGTGCTGGGACTGAAGCCGGAAAAGGTCGAGGAGTATGTCCGCCTCCATGCCGCCGTCTGGCCCGACGTGCTGACCATGATCTCGGCCTGCAACATCAAGAACTATTCGATCTACCTGAAGCGGCCGGAGAACCTGCTGTTTGCCTATTTCGAATACCATGGCACCGACTATGCCGCCGACATGGCCAAGATGGCGGCAGACCCGAAAACGCAGGAATGGTGGGCCCTCTGCATGCCTTGCCAGGAGCCGCTGGCGACCCGCAAGGAGGGCGAATGGTGGGCTTCGATGGACGAGGTCTTCCATCATGACTGATGGCGGTTTCGACCCTGCCTCACTCATCCAGTCCTGGCCTAAGCCTACAAAGCCCCGGCCGATCGTCACCTTTGGCGCAGGTTCGATTGTCGGCGATGCCCATTTTCCCGCCTACCGGAAGGCCAAGTTTCCGATTGCCGGCCTCTATGATCCGGACCAGGCCAAGGCGCGGACGCTGGCCGAGAAATGGGGGGTCACCGCATTCCGCTCCGTGGAAGAAGCCGCCGGAATCAACGACGCGATCTTCGATCTCGCGACACCGCCCGGTCGGCATGCCGAGATCCTGAAGGCGCTTCCCGAGGGGGCCGTCGCACTGATCCAGAAGCCGATGGGCAACTATCTCGGCGAGGCAACCGAAATCCTCGAAATCTGCCGCTCCAGGAAACTCAAGGCTGCGGTGAATTTCCAACTGCGTTTCGCGCCGATGATGCTGGCGCTCAAGGATGCCATCGCCAAGGGGTGGCTCGGCGAGTTCGTCGACTTCGACGCCTGGCTGGCGCTGGCGACTCCTTGGGAATTGTGGGAATTCCTGCTCAAGGCGCCGCGTGTCGAGATCGCCATGCATTCGATCCACTATCTCGACCTCGTCAGGCAATTGCTGGGCGATCCCAAAGGGGTGCACGCCAAGACGCTCGGCCACCCCAACCATACCGTGGCTCAGACGCGCACCAGCGCCATCCTCGATTATGGCGACACCGTGCGCTGCGCGCTGTCGATCAATCATGATCACAAGTTCGGGCGCCGGCACCAGGCCTGCGAATTCCGCATCTGCGGCACCGAGGGCGCGGCCTATCTCAAACTCGGCCTCAATCTCGACTATCCCCGCGGCGAACCGGATGTCCTGGAGATATACCCGAAAGGCGGGACGGATTGGATTGCCGTGCCACTCGCCGGCGAATGGTTCCCCGATGCCTTTGTCGGGCGCATGGCCAATGTCCAGCGCTTTGCTTGCGGGGAAGACGAGGAGTTGGTCAGCTCGGTCGAGGACGCCTGGAGCACGATGGCGCTGGTGGAAGCCGCCTATAAATCGAGCGCGGCGCCGGCGACGCCGCTGGCCGAAAAGCCGTAAGGCAGGACATGGAACAGACAATTTATTTCGAAGACTACGAGATCGGCTCCTCGCGGCTGACCAGCGGCCGCACCATTACCGAGACCGACTTCATCGTCCATGCCGGACACACCGGCGATTTCTTCCCACACCATATGGACGCCGAGTTCATGAAGACGACGCCGTTCGGCCAGCGCATCGCACACGGCACGCTGGTGTTCTCGGTCGGGATCGGACTGACGGCGAGCGTCGTCAACCCGGTTGCCTTCTCCTATGGATATGACCGGCTGCGTTTCATCAAACCGGTGTTCATCGGCGACACGATCCGCACGCGCACCACCATCGCAGCCAAAGAGGACGATCCGAAGCGGCCGGCCGCGGGCCGGGTGATCGAGCGCTGCGAGGTGATCAACCAGCGCGATGAAGTGGTGCTGGCCGCGGACCACATCTACATCGTCGAACGCAAACCCGGCTGAGGCAGCGCTACGATCCCGTGGCGCGGGCGGTGATGCGCTCCATCGCCGGCTCGCTCGGCTCGAAGCGAGCGGCGCCGCCATGCACGATGCCGAGCCGTCCCTGGTCGGAAAGCAGCTTCAGGTCGCGGCGGATGGTCTCGCGCGAGACGTCGAAGAAACCGGCCAGTTCGGCGACGCTGACGGAGCCCTGGACGCCCAGGCGCCTCAGGATCTCGTCATGGCGGCGGGGAGCAAGGGCACGTGCCGGCAGACGGCTGTCGGGGGACATGAAGAGCCTCATATCGAACGAATGATGTTGCAATATGTGGCAGTGAACCGGCCAGGAGGCAACCGCAAGGACGGCGTGGCCATGGCCGATCGATAAGGTCCGGCCTGTTCGGGATGCTGGTCCGGCGTCAGCGTCCGCGCAGGCTTTGCAGATTGTGCACGTGGACGTGGTCGCCGGCCGCCACGGCAGCCGTCAGGCGGCCGATCGCCTCGCCGTATTTGCGTATGATGGAGCCGGCGGCCAAGTCATGCAACGCCAGCTTATGGCCGGCTTGCAGCGCGGCGCCGGCCTTGAGGACAAGCCCCTCGCGGGCGCCTCGCGTCGTCACTTCGGCGCCTGCCTCGACTGGTTCGACGAGGACAGCCACGTCGTCGTCAGCGTGCAGCACTATGGCTCCAGGCTTGGTCATGCGCCGGCAAGCCGGACCTGGACGCCGGTCGCGTCTTCGCGCAGCTTCAGCACGGCGCCGACGTCCTTGCCGGACATGCCGGCGTCCATCGCCTCCCTGAGCACGGCGAGCGTGGCGCCCCCGACCGGCGTCTCGACGCCGAGCGCATCGTTCATCGCCAGGGCAAGCCGGCAATCCTTGTGGGCAAGCTTGACCATGAAGCCGGGCTCGAAGTCGCCCTTGAGCGCGCGATTGTGCATCGCCACCGCCAATTGCTGGTTCCAGGCCATCGTCGTCTTCAGCACGCTGATCATGGTGTCGAGCGTCAGGCCCGCCTTGGCGCCGGCGACCAGCGCCTCGGAGCTGGCCGTGATCAGCACGCTGGCCAGCAGGTTGTTGGTGAGCTTCATTGCCTGCCCCATGCCGAGCCCGCCGCAATGGATGAGGTCGGCCCCCATGCTCGACAGGATCGGGCGGGCGCGCTCCAGCACGGCGGCATCGCCGCCGATCATCAGCGTCGAGGTTCCGGCGATGGCGTGCTCCACCGTCTTGCCGACCGGGCTGTCGATCATGTCGACGCCGCGCTGCGCCAGCCATGCTCCGATGCGCTGGGTGGTCTGCGGGTCGATCGTGCTCATGTCGATATAGAGGCTGCCGGCCTTGAGGCCCTGACCGATGCCGTCGGCACCGAGCACGGCGGCCTCCACATCAGGCGCATCCGGCAGCATGGTGATGACGATTTCCGATTGCTGCGCAACCTCGCGCGGCGACGCCGCCGCCCGGGCGCCGGCGTCGACCAGTTTTTTCACCGCCGCGGGATTGAGGTCGAAGACCGTCAGTGGGTGCCCCGCCTTGAGCACGTTGCGGGCCATCGGTGCGCCCATGGTTCCAAGTCCGACAAAACCGACTGACGTCATGGATCAGCTTCCTTCCCTGAATGACTCTACTGCGAATGCGCGTGCCGCCCGAACTCCTCAGGACGGCACTTTCCACTGGTCGAGCTGCCATGCCGGCAGGCCACGCAGATCCTTGGCATTCTTGTCGGTGAAGCCGCTTTCGTCCGGGACCTTGCCCGTGCCCTCATAGGCTTTCTGAAGCAGCGGCGCCGCTTTGCCGAAGGCCGCCTTGACCTGGTCCCAGCTCAGCGCCTCAGGAATCATCTTGCCGGCAACCATGAACTGGGAGATCTGGCTGATCGCCGCTGCATCGCCTTCGGTCGGCCAGATCCAGCCGCGCTGGAAAAGCACCTCGTCGCCGATGACCTTGGCGCCCAGCGCGGGATCGAGCCCCCAATATTTGACAACCGACTGCGAGATCTCCCGCGGGTCGATCTTCTGGAGATCGGCGAGCGCGCGTTGCGCGGCCGTCAGGAAGGCTTGGCCGAGCGCGGCATCGTCGCCGACGATTCGATCGCTGCATATCCAGAAGGAGCGATGCAGGTAGTAGCCGTCGGGGTAGAATTTCGACTTCTTGACACCGGGCAGCATGTGCCCCTCGCCCTCGCCCGCGGGTCCGCTGTAGCCGGCCTCGGTATAGCCGAACGAATTCATGATCCCGGTGAGGCCGGTTTCGGCATTCGCCTTCAGGAAGGCCGGGTAGATCACCACCGACGCGTCCATGCCCTCCGGCAGGGACGCGGCAACGGCCTGGGTCGGCGTGTTGACGATGTTGATGCCGAAGGCGCGCGGGTCGGCGTCGCCCAGTTCCTGCAGCAGCATTTGCGAGAGCGCGTTGTAGGGATCGCCGCCGACAAGCGCGCCGACGGTCTTGCCCTTGAGGTCACCGATGTTCTTGATGGCGGAGCCCTTGCGGGTCGCCAGCACCATGCGCATGTGGCCCTCGCCGACGGTGAGAATGTTGATCGGCTGCGCCTGCGAAAGCAGCCGCACGATCGGCGTGTTGCCCCACATGCCGATGTCGAGATCGCCGGAGACGAAAGCTTCCACCATCGGCAGCGCGGAGGGATAGTCGCGCCAGTCGACTGTCAGGTCGTAGCCGAGTTCGGCAGCCGCCTTCTCCAGCAGCTTTTCGTTGATCATGCGTTGCGTCAGCGGCGAGTTGCCGGCCGCGTAAGGCTGGCGGCCGATTGAGACCTTGGCCGGCTTGCGATCCTGCGCCCGCACGATCGATGGCATGGCCAGCACGGCAGCCGCGGCACCACTCAGGACTGCGCGTCGGTTGAATGCGGTTTCCAGAAGTTTCCTCATGACAATCCTCTCCCTGTTGTCGCTTCAGTTCATCGTTGCGCGGTAAGCCTCTTCGCGGATCAGTTCCCAGATCGATTGGCTGAGCCTGGCGAAATCGCCGGAGCGCCGCGTCTCGTCGCCGCGCGGCCTGGGCAGGTCGATGTCGATGACCTGCTTCAGGCGGCCCGGATGGCTGCTGAGCACCGCGACCCGGTCGGCCAGGAACACCGCCTCGTCTATGGCGTGCGTGATGAAGACGACCGTCCGCCGCAGGGTGGCGGGGCGGTCCTGCCCCCAGATGCGCAGCAATTCGTCTTGCAGGATGACGCGGGTCTGCGCGTCCAGCGCCGCCAGCGGCTCGTCCATCAGCAGGATTTCCGGCTCGTTCGCCATCAGGCGCGCCAGTGCCACGCGCTGGCGCATGCCGCCCGATAGCTGGTGCGGGTACTTGTCCTCGGAGCCGGTCAGGCCGACCATTTCGACGGTGCGGTTGACGCGGTCGGCGCGCTGCGCGGGCGAAAGCCCTCGCCCGGCCGGCCCATAGATCAATCCGAACTCGACATTGCCGCGCACGGTGCGCCAGGGAAACAGGGCATAGTCCTGGAACATCACGCCGCGTTCGGCCCCCGGTCCTTCGATCGGCCTGCCGTTCAGGCTCATCGTGCCCGACGTCGGCCTGTCGAGGCCGGCGAGCATGTTGAGAACGGTCGTCTTGCCGCATCCGGACGGGCCGACGATAGCCATGAACTCGCCGGCCCTGATGTCCAGCGACAGGCTGTCGACCGCCACCACGGAGGCAGATCCCCCGAAGGATTTGCTGACGCCGTCGAGGCGGATCTTGGCATCGCTCATGGCTGGCTCCACGGTACGGCGAAGGCGAGTGCGGCACGCAGGATGCGGTCGAGCGCGAAGGCTACGATGCCGACCGCGATCATGCAGACCACCATGCCGTTGAGGTTGATCGAGTAGGCGTAGAAGACGAACATCATCTGGCCGATGCCGCCGCTGCTGCCGGACTTGGCGCCGACCGCAAGTTCGGCGGCAATGATCGCCGTCCAGGCGATGCCGAGGCCGATGCGCATGCCGACCAGAATGGATGGCAAGGCGGCCGGCAGCAGCACCACCCGCATCCGCGTCAGCGGCGCCAGCCCCATGGTCAGCGCGGCGCGCATCAGACTGGGCTCGATACGCTTCACGCCCGAGATGGTGTTGATCAGGATCGGGAAGAAGGCGGCATAGGCAACGATGGCGACCGCTGCCCTGGAACCCGAGCCCAACCAGAGGATAACCAGGGGCAAGATGGCAAGTGCCGCTATCGGCCGGAAGGTCTCGACCAGCGGATCGAGATTGCGCTCGACGGCCGGGATGCTGCCCATGGCGATGCCAAGCGGGATCGCCAGCAGCGCGGCTGCCGCGAAGCCGGCGAAGACCCGTCCGAGGCTGGTGGCAAGACCGGCCGCGAGATCGCCGTCGCGCAGCATGGAAATGGCCGTTTCGGCGACCGTGCTGGGACGTGGCGCCTGAGCGGAGCCGGAAGCGAGAGCTTCCCAGACGACCAGCAGCAGCACGGGAACGACGAGGCGAAGCGCAAGCCTTTTCATCGCGCTGCCTCCGTCCGCGCCCATGGGGTCAAGACATCCGAGAGCCAGCGCAACCCCTTGTCCGTCAGGAAGCCGAGCAGGCCGATGGTGACGATGAAAGCCATCACCGTCGGCGTCGACAGCATGCTGCGGTAGTATTCGATGGCGTAGCCGAGGCCGTTCGGCGCCCCTACCAGTTCGGCAGCGACGACGGCGGTCCACGACGCCGCCACGGCAAGCCGGGCCGAGACCAGGATCGCCGGCAGCGCCGCCGGAACGATGACGCGCCGCATGATCGCCGGTCCGGATAGGCCCATCGTGCTGGCCGCCGCGACGAGCCGCCTGTCGACGGAGGCGGCGCCCGCGGCGGTGCCGACCAGCAGCGGGAAGAAGGCGGTATAGAACATGATGAAGAGCGGCAGCCGATGGCCGATGCCGAAGATGTAGAGCGCAAGCGGTATCCAGGCGATGCCGGCTATCGGCCGCAGGATCTCCACCGGCAGTTCAAGCAGATCGTTCCAGAGCCGGCTGCGGCCCATCAGCAGTCCGAGCGGCACCGCCATCGCGGCGGCCGCCGCGACGCTTGCCAGCAGCCGGACAAGGCTGATCCCTGCATTGCCGAGCAGTTCGCCGTTGAGGGCCGTATCGCGCAGCGCAAGCGCAACCGCCACCGGCGACGGCAAGAGCAGCTTCGAAGGCACGAAGAACGATGCGACATACCAAGCGATCACGAACAGGCCCATCGTGCGCAAATACACGAACAGGCTGGCCAGGCGCGCAAAGCGCAGTGTCCTTTGGCCGGCGTCGTTCGAGGAGATAGCCGTCACAACGAGCCTCGCACGCGGGTCGGAACTTCGAGCCCTTCTCCCAAAATCTCGCCGAAGGTGAGCGTGCCACCGGCGACATCGAGGATGGTCGCCAGCAGCCGGTTTGCCGCTTCGGTGACGGTTTCGGTCCCCTCCGAAACCGGGCTGGCGTCGAAATCGATCTGCTCAGGCAGCCGGCGGGCCGTCTCGCGCCGCGCCGTGATCTTGATCGTCGGCGCGAGCGCGCTCGCGGTGCTGTTGCCTGGTCCGGTTGTGAACAGCATGATCTGGGCACCGGCCGCGGCGAAGCCTGTCATCGATTCCGGCGAGAAGGACGGACCGTCCATGAGGTAGAGGCCGCCGGTGGTGACCGGCTCGGCCATGCCGAGCACGCCGTCGATCCGGCAAGTTCCCGTCTTGGCCAGGGCGCCGAGCGACTTCTCCTCGATCGTGCTCAACCCGCCGCGTATATTCTCCTCGCCCGGATTGTTGCCGGTCAGGCTGTGGCCGGACGCGGCGGCGAAGCCTTCCTTGCGCTCCACAGCCTGCAGGATCTGTCGTGCCACCGTTGCATCGCGGGCGCGCGCCGCGAGTATATGTTCTGCCCCCAGCCACTCGACGGTCTCACCGACAATGACGGTGCCGCCATGCGAAACCAGAAGATCGACCGCGGCCCCCACGACCGGATTGCTGACCAGACCCGAGGTCGCGTCGGAATGGCCACACTCGATGCCGACCACCAGCTGCGCGCCGGGCAAGGTCTCGCGCCGGATCCGCGAAGCCTCGCGCAGCAGCGCCGCGCCGCGCCTGATGCCCTCGCCCATGACCGACAGCATGTCCTCATGCTGCTCGGCGAAGGAAACGCTGGCGACCGGCTTGCCGCAAGCCGAAATGCGGGCCGCGACCATCTCGGTCGTCGCCGAATCCACTCCGACCACCAGAACGGCGGCGGCGTTCGGATTGCGGCCGAGACCGACAAGTTGATCAAGATGCAGGCCGAGGTCCGGCTCGATGTGCCCCCTGCCCGCGCTCGTCGCGGCCAGAAGCGCGCCTTCGAGACCCGCCGCGATTCGCTCGCTGACACGCAGCGCCAAACCATTGATGCACAGGATCAGCACATAATTGCGGATTCCGGCGCGGCCGTCGGCCCGCCTGTAGCCAATGAATGGCGGCAGGCCGTCGATTTTCCCGGCACCGGAGGCAGGCAGTGGCATTGGCGTTTCCAACCGTCGCGAGCGTGGCGATCTCTTTAAATCTCAATATTTGATCAAATGTCGCCTTGGCAAGGGCAAAATTGACTTCTTTCGATCGCCGTGCGAGCAATATTTGCTCAAATCAGGGTAGGCTTGGATGCATGGCGCGTATTCCCGACGTTCAGAAGCTTCTTCGTGACGACATCGTTTCCGGAGCCATTCCATTCGGGGCAAGGCTGAGGATCGACGATCTCGCCGGCCGTTATGGCGTGAGCCACATGCCGGTGCGCGAGGCCTTGCGCGCCTTGAGCGGCACCGGGCTGGTCGTGCTGGAACCCAATCGCGGCGCCAGCGTCAGGACGGTCCACATGTCGTTTGTGATCGACCTGTTCGATATCCGCAGCGCCGTCGAAACGATGCTGGCGCGCCGCGCCAGCGAACGGCGCACCGCCGAGCATCTGCGCGATCTGAAAGCCGCGCAGGACATGCTGGAGCAAAGGGTGGCCAGCGACGACTTCCTTGCCGTCCCGCATGCCAACAACATCTTTCATGGCGTCATCAACGAGGCGGCGGGCAATCCGGGCGCGCTGTCGATGGTGGACCGGAACTGGCTACTGGTGGCGGCGATCTGGCAACGCTACGGCTATGACGAGGGGCGCTTCCATGGCGTCATCGACGATCATCGCCATATCATCCGGGCCATAGAGCGCCAGGATGCCGGCTCGGCGGCGACCTTGATGGGCGCGCATATCGAAAAGGCCAAACACGACCTCCTGGCGCGCATCGCCGTCGATCCCAAACCCGATATCGGCCGGCAATGACGGCCCGGTTGGAGGTCGCGGCGTCGACGGGCGACACGCTCGGCGAATCGCCGACATGGCTGGCGCGGGGCGGAGAGTTGTTCTGGGTCGACCTGCGGCGCCCTTGCCTGCACAGGCTGCGACCCGAGACAGGAGCGGTGACGTCGTGGCCGATGCCTGAGGTCATCGGCTCGGTGGTTCCACGAGCATCGGGCGGTGTCGTCGTGGCCTTGCGGCAAGGTCTTCAGGCATTCGATCCCGCCAGCGGCGCACTGAGCCTGTTGGCGCGCGTGGAGGACGGGCCGCCCGAGCATCGGCTGAACGACATGAAGTGCGATCCCGGCGGCGGCATAGTCTGCGGCAGCATGTGGGACTATGGGCTGCATGCGTCCGGGGCGCTTTACCGGATCAACGCCGCCGGAAGTTCGAGCCGGATCCGCGACGGGATCGCCGTGCCCAATGCGATCGCCTTTGCCCCGGATGGCCGCACCGTCTACTTCACGGATACACGGCAAGGCGACATAGAGCGGGCGGATTTCGACCCGGCGACCGGATTTGTGGGGCCGTGGTCCCTGTTCGCCGACCGGCACGCGGCGCCTGGAAAGCCCGACGGCGCCACCGTCGATGCGGACGGCTTCCTCTGGAATGCGCGCTACCAAGGCGGCTCGCTGGCGCGGTTCGCGCCCGACGGCCGGCTCGACAGGCTGGTCCCTCTGCCAGTCACCCAGCCGACCTCCTGCGCCTTCGGCGGCCCGGACATGAAGACACTGTATGTGACCACCGCGACGCAAAAGCTGACGGAGGCTCAACTGGCCAAGGAGCCTCTGGCAGGTTGCCTGCTTGCGCTCGATGTCGGCGTGGCCGGACTGCCGGAGCCGGCTTTCGCCGGTTAGCCTCTGTTATTGCCAGCCGAGATGACGGCCACCCGTCGCCTGCAGGTCCGCTCCGGTGATGAAGCTGCCGGCGTCGGAGCAAAGCAGCAACGCCGCTCCCGCCATCTCGCGCGCCTCGCCGGCGCGCTGCATCGGGGCGGACCCCTCCTGGATCTCGGCCCATTTGGCCGCGTCCTCGCGGCGCCAGCGATTGCGCTCGGTAACGACAAGTCCCGGCGACAAATTGTTGATCGTCACCCCGTACGGCGCATAATCCTTGGCAAGGTTGAACGACAGATTGTGCTGCGCGCTCTTCAGCGCGGCATAGACGGCGAGATCGGATTCGGGCCGCGTTTGGTTGATGCTGCCGATCGTCAGCACACGGCCCCAGCCACTGTCCTTCATGCCGGGCAAGGCGGCCTGCAGCAGTTCGATCGTCGCCTTGAAGTTGATCTGGATCTGGCGCTCGATCTGCTCGGCGGGAAGGTCGAGGAACGGTGTGCGGTACTGGATCGAGGCGCAGACGACAAGCACGTCCACACCACCCAACGCCTCGATCGCCGCCTGGACACAGCGGGCCGCCTCCCCGGCCCGAGCGAAATCAGCATCGATGGCGACGCCGCGCCTGCCCTTCCCGAGAATTTCACGGACAGCTTCGGCGGCCGCATCCGGCTGCCCGAATGCCACGTCGGCGTCGCGAGCGAAATGGACGGCCACATCGGCGCCCGCCTCGGCAAAAACCCGCACGATCTCACGACCGATGCTGACGCTGCCGCCGGTCACCAAGGCGCGCCGGCCGGCCATCGTGAAGCGCTCGGCAAGAGCCAGCGCATTCTGGATGTCGATCTCTTCCTTTTGCACCGTCAATGGCCCAGCCTTTCCAATTTGATCATTCTTCTCGTCGGAATGCCCTTCAAAACCCATTTCTGGGAAAAAATCTAGAACCAATTCGTCTATTTGATCAAATATGAGCACAACTGAAAAGCAGCGTGGTTGACGGCAGCTGCCAGGCGCAAGGCGTACAGACCGTCACGCATCTATTGGGTTGGACAAGTTCTAAGGTTTTCGCGACAGACCGTCGCCTTCTATGGCGTTGACCAATGTCTCGCTGCCTTGGCGCAGATGCTGCGTCAAAATGCTGACGGCCTTGCCGGCGTCGCGTCGCCGGCAAGCGGCCAAGAGGTCGCGATGCTCCGTCTGCGAGCGGGTGCGGTAGTCGAGGTTCGACAACAGGATACGGACGTAGCGGTCGGCGGCATTATGGTGCGCCTCGATCAGGCCGAGCAACCGGCGATTGCCGCAGGCGTCATAAAGCGCCAGATGAAAGGCCCGGTTCAGCACGCCCCACCTGCCGACATTGCGCTCGGCATCGATCTGATCGAGCACCTGTTCGGCCTCGTCCAGCTTGCCGCCGGGCAGGCCGAGGATGGAGAGCCGCAGCGCCTCGCACTCGAGCAGTTCGCGCACGGCATAGATTTCGCGGATCTCGTCGCCGTCCATTCTGGCGACGTGCGCACCCTTTGTCGGGTGGATGGATACGATGCCTTCGGCCTCGAGCTGACGAAGGGCGTCCCGGATTGGCATCCGGCTGAAGCCAAACTGCTCGGCCAGATCATCCTGGCGCAACGTCGTGCCGGCCTTCAGGGTCCCGCTGGCAATGGCCTCGCGCAAGACATTGGCGACCTGCTCGGCAACCGTTTGCGGCCTCTCGATCAAGCCTTCGCCAAATCCGCGCAATCCATGCTCCCATTCCACGCATCGTCAGCTTAGGGGAAAGCTTCATTCTCGGATATAGGTATCCATGTGTACGAGATGTGTAAGAGAAGAGTGGCAAGCCGGCCGCGATGCGGCGGCATCGACGCGGGATCCCGCGGCGAAATCCTTCGAAACGGGAATGGCTTGCAGTTTGGCCCGCGGAAACAGCAAAACTGGCAACCGCCGGCCGCATGCGGTCAGGCCGGCGCGGCATTGGCGGCAGCGATCATGGGGGCAGGATATGACACTCAGAATGGTAGTGCTTGACGGCAAGCCGCTCAGTGCGGCTGATGTGGCCGAGGTCGCACGGCGCAACGCCCGCCTTGAGTTGGGCGGTCAGGCGATGCGCCGCATCCGCGAGAGCCGTGCGCTCATCGAGCATCTCACGGAACTTGGCAAGCCCATGTATGGCGTCACCACCGGTCTCGGTGCGTGCGTGGATACTCCGCTTGCGCAGGCCGATCTAATCGCGTTCCAGCACAGCGTACCGCTCAGCCATAGTATGGGCATCGGCCCCGCCCTTCCGACGGAGGCCGTGCGGGCGCTTATGGCCGCAAGGATTTCAGGCATGGCGGCCGGCGGCACCGGCACCTCCGAACGTGTAGTCATGGGCCTCGTGGCGGCGCTCAACGCCGGGGTTCATCCGGTGATCCCCAGTTGGGGATCGATCGGGGCGGCGGACCTTGCCGCTCTCGGGCATATGGCGAGGGCACTGCGCGGCGACGGCGAAGCGGAGTTCCAGGGCAAGATCATGCCGTCCGCCGAGGCGCTGGCCCTCGCCGGGCTCGAACCACTCAACCTGCGCGAAAAGGACGGCCACGCCATCATCGTCGCGAACAGCCTTTCGACCGGAACGGCATGTCTGTGCCTGGAAGACGTCGACCATCTCATCGACTGGTCTCTGGCGGCCGTGGCCCTCAATTATGAGGCATTCCGCTCATCCGTCAGCGCAATCAGCGAGGAGGCGCTGTCAGCCCGCCCGGCATTCGGCCAGCGCGAGATCGGCACGCGTCTGCGGGTGGAACTGGCGGGAAGCGGCTTGTGGGAGGACAACGCCGCGCGGCGTCTCCAGGACCCGCTCAGCTACCGCTGCGTGCCGCAGGTGTGGGGCGGCCTGCTGTATGCGTTCGAACAGGCGAAGCTGGCGACGGAGATCGAACTGGCCCACTCAGGCGACAACCCGGTTATCCTGCCGGAGATCGAGCGGGTCATCTCGAACGGCAACTTCGACCTGACGGCGATGACGCTGGCCTGGGAACAGCTCGGCCAGGCGCTTGCGCATTGCGCGGTCGGCACCGCCAACCGTTGCATGAAGCTGATGTCGCCGATAACGGCGGAGCTGCCGCGCTTCCTGTCGGCCAGGGGTGGGAGCCGCCAGGGCTATGCGGAGCTGCAGAAACCGCTTGCCGCGCTGGAAGTCGAGATCCGGCACCTCGCCAACCCGATGTCGCTCAGCCCGCTTGCCGTTTCGGACGGCATCGAGGATCAGTCGTCGATGGCCCCGCGCGTGGTGGCCAAGACCGCCGAGATCGTCGAGCGCCTGCGTTATCTCGTTGCGATGGAACTGATCTTTGCGGCTACGGGGGTGGAATTGCGCGGTGTCGTCGACAGCATGGGCGAGGGACCGCAGCGCACCTTCGCCGCCGTGCGCTCCCTTGTCAGCCCGCTTGACGATGACCGCGAAATGAGCACGGACATGACACGGATCGCACGGATGGTGGCGGGCCCACGCAACTGACGCGCCAAGGCGCTCGGCGAGCCCCGTGGCCCGCGGCTCCCTTCACGCAGAAAAGGACACGCCCCTGCGGCGCATGCCTGCCTGCACGCCGTGGACGATCAGCCGTGACAGGATTTCCATGTCGGGCGGCATTCGTGGACGCCAGATATCCAAAAGCAGGGCCACACGAGGCTTGTCGGCGTTGTTCGTCACTTCGTGAGGGAACGTGTCGTCCCACAACAGGCATTCGCCGTCGGCGATCCGCCTCTCCTGATGATTGATCATCATGACCGTTGCCGGACGGCCATCTGCCTGCCGAGGGATCACAAGGCCGAGATGGAACCTCATTATACCCCTGAAAGGGCCGCGATGGCTGGGGATGTGCTTGCCCGGAGCCAGGAAAGAGATCGCCGCCGACTTCACTTCAGGGCATTCCGCAAGCAGCCGGTCGAGGACAGGCATCCGCGCGAGGTTTTGCGGAACCGCGATATCGTAGGCCTTCAGCACGAACATACGCCAGTCGCGACCGTCATTGGCCGAGATGTCGGCCTGTTCAGGCATGATGTCGTGGAAGCGGGGCGCCTTGCCCACGGCAAGCGCTTCGTCGCGAATGGCCTGCCAGGCGGCCGTGAACTTGGTGGCGTTTGGAAATTCGCTGGCGGCATCGAGGATCGCCGGCGCGTCGATGCGCTTTTCGTAGATCCGCCGCACCAGACCGGATGCAAGATCGTAAACTTGAGACATTTCATGGCCTCGAGGACATCATGAAACGAATATCCGGCAATTAAGTTGCTGATCTTGTTCGGCGTATGCCTGTCAGCACGAATTCGTGACCGACGAACAGTCCCGCGACCCCGCGCTTTGTTGCTGGCGTGCGTCAGCGTTCAGGGGCGCGTTCGACCAGACGAAACCTGTAGCGATCCCGTATGAATTCATTGAAGAAGCGCCCCTTGGAAGAGGCGGCTTTGAAGGCAGCGTAGGTCTCGGGCTCCACGTCTTCGTAGTCATAGCGATTTCCGCTCGGCACGAACCAGACCGAAAGCACCTTGGTGGCGGGATGGTACTGTGTGCTGCGGATGGCCGTAGAAGGCATTGGCGTTCTCCCGGATGGATAATCCGGGGCGCAAACGGAAGTTCCAACTGTGCCGGGCAGCCTTGGCTGGCAGGCCTTCCTGTAACGGGCAGCGCAGCCGGATCGTCCGTTCCAGAAGATGAAGGAGCCGGCCCGGTTCTGCCGAGCCGGCCCCAGGGGATCAGAACGCCGGCTCGACCGCGTTGACATTGTCCTTGGTGACGACCGTCAGCGGGATCGGCAAACGGTCCTTGACCTCCTTGCCGTCCATGATCTCCGCCATGGTGTTGATGGCCAGGCGGCCGTCCTCGACCGGTGACTGCACGATGGTGGAGTACATTTCGTTGGTGCGGATCGATTCGAACGCATCCTTCTGGCCGTTGATGCCGACGATCGGCGGTGCCGCCTTGGACGGATTGGCCTCCTTCCAGGCGTCGATGAAGCCGCGCGCCATGGTGTCGTCGTTGGCGTAGACGCCGCTGATCTGGTCGCCGAAACGGGTGATCAGGTCGCGGCTGATCACCAGCGCCTTCTGCTGGTCGAAATCGGCATTGACCGTGTCGAGCACCTTGATGTCGGCATTGGTTTCCTTGAGACGGTCGGTGAAGCCCGTCACACGGCCGATCGTTGTGCCGTTGCCAGCCTGGCCGGCGATGATGACGACGGAACCCTTGCCACCCAGCGCCTTGCCGAGCGAGTCGGCCGCAAGCTTGCCTTCCTCGTAGACGTCGGGCCCGGTGAACGACTTGATGAACGGCTTGGCATCGTCGCTCATCGGCGAGTTGATGAGGATCGCGGGAATGTTCGCCTGCTGCGCGCGGGCAAGGCCCGGTATGTAGGCCTGCGGGTCGAGCGGCCACAGGATGATGCCGTCAACTTTGCGCGCAACGCAGGTGTTGAGCTGCTCGGTGCCCTTCTGGACATCGAAATCCTGGCTGAGGCTCAGGATCTCGATGCCGAGCTCGCCGGCGCGCGCCTGGAGCGCCTTGTTGGCCGGCGTCGCATAGGCATGCGAATCCGCTGCCGTGACGTAGCAGACCGTCTTTGCACCGGCCCAGCCCGTCGAGGCCAGTATCGCCGCCATGGCGGTGATGTGGAGCATGCTTTTCCTGCCAACCATAGGTTTCCTCCCGATCATGTATTTCCTCCTTGAGTGATTGGATTGTCGCGAATGAGCGCGGGGCCTGTGCCCGGCGCCCTCCCCTTTGTAGTCACGGCCCGATCGAGCACGACGAGCAGGATCAGGATAAGCCCCGACACGACCTGCTGGACGTATGCGGGAACGGATTGGAACTCCATCGCGATGGTCAGCGAGCCGATCGTCAGCACGCCGCCAAGCGTGCCGAGCGCGGATCCCTTGCCGCCTTCGAGGCGGGTTCCGCCGACCACGACCGCGGCAATGACGCCGACCGTCAGTTCCGAGCCGAAGACGGGCGAACCGGTGTTGGTGACGAGGCTCTGGAGAACGCCTGCGAGACCGGCGAGCGTGCCGGCGAAGACGAAGCCCAGAAAAACGATGCGATCGGAGGCGATGCCGCTCTCCTTGGCTGCCGCCGGATTGGACCCCACCGCAAAGACATTTCGGCCCGGTATGGTACGCGTCAGCCAGACATGCAGCAGCACGATCAGAACGATGAACAGCGCACTGCGGATGGTGAAGATTTCGAGATGGATCTTGGCAAACGCCAGCGAAAGCATGATGTCGGTGCCGGTCACCGGCTGGCTGTCGGTGATCCAATGCGCAAGCGAGCGGAAGATCAGCATCGTCGCCAGCGTCAGCACCAGCGAGTTCACCTTCAGCCCGACGACCAGCGCGCCGTTGATGGCGCCTGCCAGCATGCCGACCAGGATACCGACAAGTCCGGCGGGCAGGATGCCGATCTCGCGCTGCAGGATTACCGACATGATTCCCGCCAGCGCGAACACCGCGCCGCCGGAGAGGTCGATCTGGCCGGCGACCAGAAGCACCGTAAGTCCAATGGCGATCAGGCCGATCGTCGCCGCCCGGTCGAGGCCGAGTCCGAAGGTCGATGCGGAGAAATAACCCGGAACCACCAGGGCGGAAATAATCAGCGTCAGGCCAAGGATGATCACCACCCTGTGCCGCGAGGCAAGCGCCAGGAAGCGCATCACGCCACCCCCCGCTTGCGCAATGCCACATCCATGCCGACGGCGCCGACGATGAGGATGCCGAGGACAAAACCCTGGATCGGCGTGCGCACGCCGTCGAGCACCATGACGTTGGTCAAAAGCTGCACGAAGATCAGGCCCGCGATCGCCCTCGGCACCGAGCCGAAACCGCCGATGATCGACACGCCGCCGACCACGACCGCGGTGATTGCGCTGAACTCGTAGCCGGCGCCGATCAGCGGCCGCGCGCTTTGCAAGGTCAGGCCCAGCAGGCCGCCGCTGACGCCCGAAGCCAACGCCGTGATCACGAACGCACCGGCCTTCACCGCCTCCACCGGCACCGCGCTCGCCTCGGCGGCGCGGTAATTGCCGCCCGTGGCGAGCGTCCACCTGCCCCAGAAAGAGCGCGAGAGGACGAAATGCCCTATGAGAGCGATCAGCAGGAAAATCAACACCACGACCGGGACGCCAAAGAGCCGGCCCTTGGCGAATTCGGCCGAAGCGGGATTGTTGCCATAGACGATGACGCCGCCGACGGCCGCCTGCACGATGCCCAGCCCGATGGTGCCGATGCCGAGCGTGGCGATGATGGGATTGATACCGACATAGCCGACCAGCACGCCGTTGAGCAGGCCGATAAGGCCCGCAAGCGCCACCGCCAGGACGAAGGCAGGAACCGGCCCGATCATTGGCTGCAGCCCGAGCGAAAGGATGGCCCCGCAGGCGATGGCGGCCGGCACCGACAGGTCGGCCAAGCCGCCGGCCACGAGCACGAAAGTCATGCCGACGACGACGATGCCGACAATGGACATCGACGTCAGGACGTTGAGCAGATTGCCTGTGGTGAAGAAGGCGGAGCTGACGAACGAGCCGTAGAGCATCACTGCAAGGATGGCAAAGCCAAGCCCCGCCTTGGACAGGACATCGGCAAGCCTGCTGCCACGCGTGAAGCGGTCATTGCGGGTCGCCGCGCTGGTCTCCATGGCCGCGTCGGTCATGCCGCCTCCTCCCCCGTCGCCAGCGCCATGATGCGCTCCTCGCTCAGTTCGGCGCGGGCGAGCGGCTCCGATGCACGGCCGTCGCGCATCACCACGACGCGATCGCAGACGCCGAGGATTTCGGGCAGTTCCGACGAGATCATCGCCACCGCCATGCCGTCGGCCACGAGCCGGCCGATGATGCTGTGGATCTCGGCCTTGGCGCCGACGTCGACGCCGCGCGTCGGCTCGTCGAGAATAAGTACGGAGGGCTTGGCCGCGAGCCATTTGGCGATAACCGCCTTCTGCTGGTTGCCCCCCGACAACAGGTTGATGCGCCGCTCCCCGTCGGGCGGCGAAATGGAAAACTGCTTCACATAGGTCGCCGCCAGCGAGCGGTCGGCGATGCGCCTGATGCGGCCGAAGCTGGTCAGACGCCGCAATATCGGCAGGCTGATGTTCTCGCGGACCGACATGCCCGGAACGATGCCGTCGCCCTTGCGGTCCTCGGGGACGTAGGCGATCCCGGCTCGCACCGCTTCGGAAGGAGAGTTGATGGCGACCTTGCGCCCGTTGACGCTGACCGTTCCCTCCACCAGCCGCGACAGGCCGAAGATGGCGCGCGCTACCTCGGTGCGGCCCGCCCCGACCAGTCCGGTCAAGCCCAGTATCTCGCCAGCGCGCACATCGAAGCTGACATCGCGGAAATGCGCCCCGTCGCCGATGCGTTCGACACGCAGCACGGACTTGCCGATCGCGGCTGGGCTTTTCGGGAACACGTTGCTGACCTCGCGGCCAACCATCAGCCTGATCATTTCGGCCGCGGTTATGCCGTCTATCGGACGGGTCTCGATCATTGAGCCGTCGCGCAGCACGGTCACCTCGTCGGCGATCTCAAGAACCTCCTTCAGCCTATGGCTGATGTAGACGATGGCGATGCCGTCATCGCGCATCTTGCGAAGGATCCGGAACAGCGCCGCGGTTTCGTGCTCGCTCAGGCTCGACGTCGGCTCGTCCAGCACGACGATCCTGGGCTGCGCCGCATAGGCCTTGGCGATCTCGACCAGTTGCTGCTGGCTGATCGACAGGTCGCCGAGCCGCTCGCGCGGGTTGATGGCCGCGCCCAGCTCGTCGAGGACGGCGGCGGCCTTCCTGACCATTTCGCCCTTGCGCAGCCAGCTGCATCTGCCGGGCATGCGGCCGAGATAAACGTTCTCCGCGACGGTCAGGTCGGGAATAAGATTGATCTCCTGATGCACCATGCGGATGCCGAGCACCTGGGCGTCGGCGGGACGCCGCATGCGCACTTCGGCGCCGCCGACGAGGATTGTGCCGGCGGTCGGAGCATAGGATCCGTTGAGCACCTTCATCAGCGTCGACTTGCCGGCGCCATTCTCGCCGACGACGGCATGGACGGTGCCGAACCGGACGGCGAAATTGACGTTCGACAGGGCCTTCACGCCGGGAAAGGTCTTGGAGATGCCTCTCATGTCCAGGGCACAAACGGCGGCACTCATCTAGGCTTGGTCCTCCCTGGTAGCATGCGGCCGGTAGCGTTATGTTAGTATAATGGAACTTCCAGGCACGGTTCGGCCCACCTCGAGCCGGCCCGAAGGCCCCCTTCAGCGCATCCGCACCAGGCACTTCATCATAGACTGAAATCACGCAACGGGCGGCACTATTGCACTAATATAATAGTTCTGGCAAGCTGGATCTGACCGCTCCGTCACTGGCGTCGGATCGCAACGAGCCCCGCGTCGCATACAGGTGCATTCCGTTGACATTCGAATAATTTTGCCATTTCAGGTGGACGAACGATGGGATTTTCCATGGATCTAGATCCTTCGACCCTCAATCGAGCCCTCCCGCTGCGCGACCAGATCTACAACAAGATCCGCAACATGATAGTCGTCGGACGGCTGAAACCGGGTGAGGTCATCAACGAGGTCGCCATCGCCGAAGCGCTGGGCGTCTCGCGCACGCCGGTGCGCGAAGCGGTCAAGCGCATCAGCGACGAAGGGCTCGTCAAGATCCTGGCGCAGACCGGCACCTACGTTGCTCCCATCAGCCGGGCCGACCTCGAGGAAGCCTATGTCATCCGGCGTGCATTGGAGATGGAGAGCGCCAGGCGCGCCGCCGCCAAGCTGACGCCGGCTGCCAGTGAATTGCTGGAAGACAATATGGCCGCGCATAAGCTCGCCATAGCGCGCGGCAGGTACGCCACAGCAATTCAGCTCGACGATGTCTTTCACCGCACCATCGCCGAGATATGCGGCTTGCCGATGATCTGGCGCGCCGTCGACATCTCCAAGGCGCAGATGGACCGCGGCCGCTATCTCGCCATTCCGAAGCCCGGCTATGGCGAGCAGACGATCGAGCAGCACGAGGCCATTCTGGACGCGCTGAAGCGTCACGACGCCGAGGGCGCCGCACAGGCGATGGAGCATCACCTCGAGACGTCATTTCGCAACACGCTCGAAGTCGCCGCCGAGCTTCTCGACTGACGACCTCGACTGCGCGCTGAGACGGGCAGCGCAGGTTCCAGGTCCATTCAGCGTCGGCCTGTGACCTGCCATCCGGCCGGTTTGCCGAGGCCCGGTGAGCCGTGTTCGCAGCTTGACCGTTGACATTCTATTATATTAGTATTCCGATCCATTCGGCGGCATTGTGCCGGCGGGGGCTTTTTCAGAGTTTGTAATGGCGCGGTTCATCCAGCTTTCGCATGCCGACAACATCCTTCTGGCGGTCGATCCGTTGAAGATCGGCGACAAGGCAGGCGACGTGCCCGCCAAGGCGCGCATACCGCGCGGACACAAGATGGCGATATGCGACATCGCTCCGGACGAGCCGGTCGTGAAATATGGACAGACCATCGGATTCGCCCTCGGGCCGATCGCCGCCGGCGATTGGGTTCACGAGCACAATGTGTATCTGCGCAACTTCGAACGCGACTATCTGTTCGGCACCAACGCCAGGCAAACGCCTGTCGTCCCTGACGCCGAGCGCGCGACCTTCATGGGTTACCGCAGGCCGAGCGGTAAAATCGGGACGCGCAACTTCATCGCTGTCCTGACTTCGGTGAATTGTTCGGCCAGCGTCGCCCGCTTCATCGTGGAAGAGATCAACCGCCGCGGTATCCTGCGCGACTATCCCAATGTCGACGGCGTGATCTCACTCGTCCATGGCACCGGCTGCGGCATCGACACCAAGGGCCCCGCTTACGACCTCCTGAAGCGCACGCAGTGGGGTTTTGCCACGAATCCCAATGTCGGCGGCGTGCTGATGGTCGGGCTTGGCTGCGAAGCGTTCCAGATTCCGCGCTGGATGCAGTCCTATAATATCGAGGAGAGCACGACCTTCCGCACGATGACCATCCAGGAGACCGGCGGCACACGCAAGACGGTCGAGGCCGGGGTGAAGGCGATCCTCGATATGCTGCCCACGGTCAACGCCGCGCAAAGGACGCCGCAGCCGGCATCCGAACTCGTGCTCGCGCTGCAATGCGGCGGGTCGGACGGTTATTCCGGCATCAGCGCCAATCCGGCGCTTGGCGCCGCGGTGGACCTGCTTGTCGCGCAAGGCGGCACGGCGGTGCTGTCCGAGACGCCGGAGATCTACGGCGCCGAACATCTGCTGACCATGCGTGCGGAGAGCCGCGCGGTCGGCGAGAAGCTGGTCGAGCGCATCCGCTGGTGGGAGGACTACACCGCCAAGCACGACATGGAAATGAACAACAACCCGTCTCCCGGCAACAAGCTCGGCGGGTTGACGACGATCCTGGAGAAGTCGCTCGGCGCGTCCGCCAAGGGCGGGACGACCAATCTGCGCGCGGTGCTGGAATATGCCGAACCGATCAACGAACGCGGCCTCGTCTTCATGGACACGCCAGGCTACGATCCGGTTTCGGCCACCGGCCAGGTTGCCGGCGGCGCGAACATATTATGCTTCACCACCGGGCGCGGTTCGGCCTTCGGCTGCAAGCCGACACCCTCGATCAAGCTTGCCTCCAATTCTTTCATTTTCGAGCAGATGCGCGAAGACATGGACATCAATTGCGGGGACATCCTCGACGGCGTCACGCTGGACGACAAAGGCCAGGAGATCTTCGCAGAGCTCCTGCGCGTAGCTTCGGGCGGGCGTACCAAATCGGAATCGCTGGGCTACGGCGATAATGAGTTCGTGCCCTGGAACCTCGGCGCTACCATGTAGCGACATCGCCCGCCCGCAACAGGCAACCTCAATTCTCTCAACCAGAAAGAACGCTCGGCATGAACAGGATCGATCTTGACGGCCAACACGCCGTGGTCACCGGAGGCGCGCAAGGCCTCGGCTTCGCGATGGCCAAACGCTTCGTCGCCTCCGGCGCGACGGTCACCTTGTGGGACGTCGACGAGGCGCGCCTCGAAACGGCCAAGCGCGACCTTGGCAAAGCCGCCACGACCCTGGTCGTCGACATTGCGGATTGGGAGACGGTGGACGCCGCGCGGGCAAAAACCGAGGAGAGCGCCGGCAAAATCTCCATCCTGGTCAATTCCGCCGGCATTGCCGGTCCCGCCGCCCCGCTCGACAGCTACGACATAGAGACGTGGAAGAAGATCATCGACATCAACGTTAACGGCACTTTCTATGTCAACCGCGCCGTGGTGCCCGGGATGAAGTCGCGCAATTACGGGCGGATCGTCAACATCGCTTCCGTCGCCGGCAAGGAGGGCAATCCCAACGCCGCCGCCTATTCCGCTTCGAAGGCGGCGGTCATCGGCATGACCAAGTCGCTCGGCAAGGAGCTCGCTCAGTATGACATTGCGGTCAACTGCATCTCGCCGGCCACCGCGCAGACCCGAATCCTCGAACAGCTCACGCCCGAGCACATCGAATACATGCGCTCGCGCATCCCACGCGGCCGTCTGCTGGAGGTCGACGAGGCCGCCGCCATGGTCGCCTGGCTCGTCTCAAAGGAAAACAGCTTCACCACGGCCTCGACCTTCGACCTGTCGGGCGGGCGCACGACCTATTAATCGAATACGGGCGAAACCCTCTTCGCCGTGCGGCGCGCCGGTACACCGGCACTTGCTGCGTCACGGAGATGCGGCCGCGTCGCCGGCGAAGACTCGAGTTGCCTGGAGCTGGGGGCGCAGCATCAGGTAGAACGCGACGGCGTGCGTGATCATCAGCAGTGGGACATAGATTACGGGGATCGCGTATGTGGCGCCTAACTCCCCCGCCAGCTCAGGAAGACCGGCCTGGCTGCCGTGATAGTAGTCGACAGCGATATCGATCGTCCCCACGAGGTTGAACGCGACGACGAACAACCAGAACAGCGGACGTATCCTTATCGTCAGAAGCGCCAGCATGGCCAACACGCCGGTTGCGAAGTCGCCATAGGCGGCGAAGACGGCGAAGTCAGCCGGCAAATTGGGCCCGATGACGCCTGGAATGATGAAGACAAGCCCGAAGAAGCGGAAGCTGTGCAGCGTGGCGATAGCGCGTTGCGCCTCGACCCCGTTCAAGGATCTGAGCCGGGGCAAGATATACACGCCGACGCAGAGCAGCCAAGGGACGTAGCCTAGAGCGAGGTGTAGCAGGAAAATGTTTGCAGGCGACATATGGCCTCCCAAGAGATGCTGATTCACGCGGCCTCGAACACGGCCGTCAGAATGCCGAGCCGGCCTTCCATGAGATTCCGTCCGAGGTTGGCCGCCAGCTCCGACATGTCCGGCCCCATGACCACGCCAAGGTTCGGCGACGGCGGCGGCCCCGACGCGCGCAGTTGGGCGATCCAGGCCTTGGCGGCTTCGGTGTCGTCCTGCCAGGCCAGCGGGCGAAAACCGGCCGTTTCAATTGCGCTGCGGGTCGCCGCAGCCGTCAGGAGAAAGCTGGTTGCGGGCAGCCGCGCCCAGGGGACGGGATAATGCGGCTCGCCGCCGTTCGACACGACGTCGAAGGTCGCGAACCTGCCGCCCGGTTTCAGCACCCGACGGATCTCGCGATAGAGCCGCGCCCGGTCGGCGATGTTCATGGCCACATGCTGCAGCAGCACGACATCGAAACGGCCGTCGTCAAGTGGAAGCTGCAATGCGCTTCCAATCTGGAACGACACCTGTTCGCTCTGCCCAGTGCGTTCCGTCAGATAGCGCGCTGCGGCCACGAACGGCTCGCTGAGGTCAACACCCGTAACCCGGCAGCCATAGGTCGCGGCAAGAAAACGCGCCGGCCCGCCGACGCCGGAGCCGACATCCAGAACCGACATGTCGGCCGTGATCCCGGTCAAGCTGGCAAGCTCGGCAGTCGCGGCAAGTCCCCGGGTGTGAAACTGGTCGAGAGCGGCCAGTTGCCGGGGCATCAGCCGCTGATCCTCCGGCCCGAAGGCGGCGAGCGCCGCCTTAAGCCGTTCGGTCAGGCCCGTCGCGCGGTAGTGGTCGCGCACGCCATCAAGCGCGTCGGCAAGGGGTCTCTCAAGATCGTTGTCCAGTATCCTGCGGCTCGACATCGGTGCGCCTCCTGATTTGCAAGGTGCAATCTACGCCCGCTTCCAGCGGTCGACTATTCGCGATAATGTTGATGGGGCATGAAGCAGAACTTCACGGTCCGGAAAGGTGCGCTCGACGGGGTGGAGGCGTTCCTCGGCGTCGCGCAGCACCGCAGCTTCCGAAAAGCGGCCGCGGAGCTCGGCGTCACGCCATCGGCGATCAGCCAGGCGGTGCGCGCGCTCGAGGCGCGCGTCGGCGCGGCGCTCTTCATGCGCACGACGCGCAGCGTCGGCCTGACCGAAGCCGGGGAACGGTTCCTTTCGCGCGCAAAGCCGGCTTTCGAGGAACTGGTCGCCGCAAGCGAAGTCGCACGTGAGCTTGGGCAGCGGCCGACCGGGCTGTTGCGCCTCTCTGTGCCGCGCGCCGTGGTGCCGATCCTGCTGGAGCCGTTGGTGGCATCCTTTTGCCAGGCCTATCCCGAAGTAGAGGTGGAGATCGCCGCAAGCGGTGAGTTGGTCGACCTGGCGGCCGACGGGTTCGACGCCGGCATCCGGCTCGGCCAGTTCATCGCCGCCGACATGGTCGCGGTTCGGCTGACGCCGCCGTTCCCGCTCGTGGTCGTCGGCAGCCCCGACTATCTGCGCCGCCAGAAGCGGCCGGAGCGGATCGACGATCTGCGCGGCCATGCCTGCCTGCGCATGCGCCGCTCCAACGGATCGATCGCGCCCTGGCCATTCATCGACGGCAACAAGACGGTCGAGGCAATCGTCTCCGGGCCGCTGGTCGCGCATGACTACCCGACACTGCTTGGCGCCGCGATCCAAGGAGTGGGACTTGCACAGGTGCCCGGCCCTCTCACCGAGGCCCCGATTGCCGACGGCCGGTTACAAGCGTTGCTCACGCCCTTTGCCGTCACAACGCCGGGAGTTTTTCTGTATTATCCCGACAGACGCCAGGTCCTGCCCAAGCTGCGCGCGTTCATCGAGCATGTGAAATATCGGGGAACGGATGCCGAAGGCGCGCGAACTCCCTGAGGCCAACCGCTCTCGACGACGGGCTTGCCTGCCCGTGCAGCGCTAATTGGCGCGAAGGGCCGCAATCACCGCGGCGGTAACTTCGGCGGTGCTCGCGGTGCCGCCGAGATCCGGGCTGAGATACTCCGCCCGGTCCGTGACAATTTCGATGGCAACCATGAGGCGCCGCGCCGCGGCCTGCTCGCCGAGATGCTCGAGCATCAGGCTCGCCGTCCAGAACGATCCGAGCGGATTGGCGACGCCCTTGCCGGTAATGTCGAAGGCCGAACCATGGATGGGTTCGAACATGGACGGCCGGCTGCGCGAGGGATCGATGTTCGACGTCGAGCCGATGCCGAGTGATCCGCCCAGCGCGGCGGCCAGGTCGGAGAGGATATCGGCATGCAGGTTGGTCGCCAAAACCGTGTCGATGCTGCCGGGTTTGTTGACCATGCGCTGGGTCATGGCGTCCACCAGCATCCAGTCGACGCTGAGACCGGGGTAGTCGCGAAGCACGCCGCGCACGACTTCGTCCCACAGCACCATGCCATGGCGCTGCGCATTCGATTTGGTGACGACGGTCAGAAGCTTGCGGGGGCGCGACAGCGCAAGCTCGCAGGCGAAACGGGCGATGCGTTCTATCCCGGCGCGGGTAAAGACGGCGACATCCATGCCGACCTCGATGGGCAGTCCGCGATGGGCGCGACCACCGACGCCGGCATATTCGCCTTCACTGTTTTCGCGCACGATCACCCAGTCTATCTGCTTGCCGAGATCGGGCCGCAACGGGCCCGTCAGCCCGGGCAAGAGGCGCGTGGGCCGTACATTGGCATACTGGTCGAACCCCTGGCAGATGGCCAGGCGCAGGCCCCAGAGCGTGACGTCGTCGGGAAGGTTCGGATCGCCGACCGCGCCGAAATAGATCGCGTCGAAACCCTCCAATTGCCCGAGGCCGTCCTGCGGCATCATGCGGCCGTTGCGGTGGTAATAGTCGGAGCCCCAGTCGAAGCGCTTGAAGTCGAAGGCCAGACCCGGCTCGACAGCGGTCAGGGCTTCCAGCACCTTCACGCCGGCTTCGACGACCTCCGGCCCGATACCGTCACCACCGATGACAGCGATCCTATGCGAGGACATTTTCAGTTTCCTTCTCGATGGCAGCGACGATGGCGCTGGTCATTCCCTCGGTGTTGGTGGTTCCGCGTATGTCGCCGGTCCGCGTCTCGGGCCGCGCGAGCGCCGCAACAGTGGCCCCCGCCATCATGGAAGCCGCGCGAAGCGCCTCGGGAACGCCGCGGTTGTGGCCAAGCCATTGCAGCAGCATGCGGGTGGATTCGATCATCGCATAGGGATTGACGACGCCCTTGCCGGCGATATCGGGCGCGGACCCGTGCGCCGCCTGCGCCATGGCTATATCGCCTTCGCCGATACACAGGCCGGGCGCCATGCCGAGGCCGCCGACGAGGCCGGCGGCCTCGTCGCTGAGGATGTCGCCGAACATGTTGGTGGTGACGACGACATCGAATGTCTGTGGATCCCGCAACAGCCGCATGGCGAAGGTATCCACGATCACCTCGTCGACAGCGACATCGGGGAATTGCTCGGCGGCCCGATAGCACTCCTCCACGAACATGCCGCAGCCGAGCTTGAACACGGTGTCCTTGTGAACGATCGTCAACTTCTTGCGCCTGGTTCTGGCAAGTTCGAGCGCCGCCTTGGCGACACGGTAGCTGCCGGCGCGGGTGATGACGCGAACCGAAATGGTCGTGTCGTGGGTCGGCCGGAATTCTCCGGAACCGGCAACGACATTGCGATCAGGCTGAAAGCCCTCGTTGTTTTCCCGCACGATGACGAGATCGACGTCGTCGAACAGCGCGCCGAGACCGGGAAAGGAGCGCGTCGGCCGCACATTGGCAAAAAGGCCGAAATGCTTGCGCAGGATCGGGTGCGGGTTGATGGCGCCGGTCACCTTTGGATAGGCCCGATGTCCGATCGGCCCGAGTATGAAGCCGTCCAATGTCGAAAGCGTCTCGAGCGTGCCGTCGGGCATGGTCGATCCGTGCGTGTCGAGCGCCGCGCGGCCGATCGGCATCGGGCGCCAGTCGATGTCAAGGCCGCTGCGCGCGGCGGCGGCCCTGGCGATGCGCACGGCGGCAGGCACGATTTCGTGTCCGATGTCGTCGCCATTGAGGATACCGATCGTGAGATGGGCCATCGGCCGACCTTTCTGAATTGCCGGCCGCGGCTCTGCCGTCGCGGCCCCTTGGAGATCTGTCAGCCGGCCTTGGCGACGAGGCTCATCAGCCGCTCCAGCGAGGGCTGCCGCTCCAGGTCGCGCACCAGCGCGACGACCTCGTCCGCCGCCGAACGGCCAAGGCGGGCATGAGCCGCATTGTCCCTGAACTTGTCGGCAACCTCCTCGTAGCTCATCGGGTTGGCCGGACTGCCCTTTCCGAAGTCGGCTTCGCCGTGAATGACACGGCCGTCATTGAGCGTGACATCGATGATCGTCGTCATCTTGTGATAGCCGGCCTTCTCGGCCTTTTCATCGATTACGAAATCCACTTTGTCGATCATGGCTTTGACATCGGCCCGCTGCGTCGTTGCGTCGGTGAACTCGCCAAGTCCGGCCTTGCCGTCGAGCAGCAGGATGGCCATGCAGAACTCCATCGAGAACTTGGCCTGGAGTTCATCATGCGGATTGTGATGGATCAGGGCATTCGGCATGTTCGAGTTGGTGCCGACCCGCACGCGCTTCACGTCAGCGGACTTGATATCATTCTCACGGATAAGGCGCGCCATCTCGGTCATGCCGGGATGGGTCAAGGACCCCGAGGGATGCGGCTTGATCGAGATGCCGGGGTCGGCGAACGTCCACGGCGCGCCGAGGCGTCCACGGATGGCGTTCTCGTCGTAACCGCCGCCGGCGGCCTGGAAGAAGCCGCGCGGGGCCTCCAGAATCTTGTCGGTGGCAGTCCATCCATGGGCGGCGAACTGCGCGGCGGCGACGCCGCTTTCCGATGCGCGCCCTGCATGGAACGGCTTGGTCATCGTGCCGAAATTCTCGCGCAGGCCGGCCGACTGACTGCCGGCGATCGAAAGTGCGCGCGCCGTGGTCTTGGCATCGAAGCGAAGCAGCGAGGCCGCGGCCGAGGCGGCGGCGAACGTGCCGCAAGTGGCCGTCGCGTGAAATCCTGTCTGATAGTGGCGAGGCGCGATCGCTTCGGCGATCTTGCACTCGACCTCGACCCCGAGATGGTAGGCCAACATGACCTCCCTGCCCGAGGCACCCACCAGTTCGCCGACGGCCAGTGCCGCGGGCAATGCCGGCGCAGTCGGATGCGTCAGCAAGCCATAGACGCGGTCGGAAGCGACGGCCAACTGGGTGTCGTCATAATCATCGGCGTGGATGCCGACGCCATTCGCAAATGCGGCAAAACGCGGCGCAACCTTGCGGCCCGCGCCGATCACCGTCGCGGCGCCAGGCATCAGCCCGAGTTCGTCGAGATGGCGGCGGACGAGGTCGCCGCTTTGCGCGACGGAGCCCGAAAGAGCAAGCCCGATGCCGTCCAGTATCGACTTCTTGCCGAGAGCGATGACGTCATCCGGCAGATCCTGCGGAGTGGCTGCTGCGACGAACTCCGCCACGTATTTCGTGAGACCTGCCTGTGCCATGTCGTGCATTGAAAATCCTCTTTGTCGACCGTGCCTCGAACCAAGAACCCGCTCGCGCGGGCCCTTGCTTGCCAAGGTTGCGAGCAGGACTAAGAAAGCAGTTTTGGTAAACTGTCAACAATTTTTTGTCGACAAAATGAGGGCCGTCCGGACTGGATCTGTGGGACGGAAATGACGAGCTCAGGCCATAATCGGCGCATTCCGGCGCTTCAGCCGCGACTTCCCCTTTGTCCAAGGAACGTCTCTCGGGGTCAGTCCGAAGCGTGTCGCAAAGCCACGGTTGCCCGGCGCGTGCGCGAGGTGCCGTTGACGATGTGCTCGCGCCCGGCCGCGAAGGCCCGCTGCGGATCACGTGCGGCAACGGCTTCCACGATGGCCCGGTGCTCGCGATTGGATATGTCGAGCACGTCGCCACTCGCCAGTGCCCGGTAGCGCTGGATGTGGAGTTCCCGTGCAAGGCCGAGATAGATCTGCGCCAGGCGGCCGTTGCCGCACATCCTCGCCAGTTCCGAATGGAACTCCAGATTGACCGGATAATACTGGCTCACCTCGCCGATCTTCGCCAGTTCGTCCATGCGGTCGACGAGCGCGCGCAATTTGGCAATTTCGGGATCGGTAATCTTCTCCGCGACGCTCATGGTCATGCAGGCGAAGATGCAGGCGCGTGCTTCCGACACATCGCGGGCTTCATCTTCGCTGAGCTCGCGCACGAAGAAGCCCCGGTTGGGGATCACCTGGATCAGCCCCAGAGCCGCAAGCGCGCTGCAAGCTTCCCGGATCGGCCCCCGACTGACCTTGAGCTGCTGGGCCAGCGCGTTTTCGTTGATCCGTTCGTTGGGCGTGAATTCTCCCTCGACGATCATTCGCTCTATTTCGTGCTGCACGACATTGGCGAGCGAGCGCGTGCGCAAAAAGTCGATGGGCGAAAATCCCGACATGTTTTCGGTTTCGTTAGCCATGAGCCCGAATTCCGTTCAATGCCCCGCGGACGACACGATTTGCCTGATCCGGCCTCGCTGGCCGCGAACACTTTGCCTGGGCATCATCCACGGTTTGATCTCCTTCGTCCAATTGATGCCGACGGCATCCAAGCAGGACCATGACTGAGACATACTTCCTCTTGTCAAGCGAAACGCGGACAATTGCTGTGGAATCAAGACCGCATCCACCTCAGCCACCGCTCCTGGGAGGCGCTCCGCCGAGAACCGGGACCTTGTTCGCAATAAAAACAACGGTGAACGAAACCACCAGCAGCAAGATGCCGAGCACCGCAATCGCTCCGTAGTCGCCGCTCTCGTTGAGGTCGTATATGATGACTGAGACCAGCTTGGTCTGCGCCGTCGTCAGAAGCACGGTCGCCGACAATTCCCGGATGGTGCCGATGAAGACGAAGCACCAGGCCGCGATCAGGCTGGTGCGCAGCAACGGCGCCGTGATCTGCCACAAGGTCTTCAGGCGGGTGGCGCCGAGAATGCGGCTGGCTTCCTCCAGTTCCGGATGGACGCCATGGAATGCCGATGACAATTGCTGATAACCGGCCGGAAGCTCGATCGTCAGGAAGGCGATCAGCAGGATCCACAAGGTGCCGTAGAGGCCAAAGGTCGGGTTGGCATAGGCGAGGAAAAGCCCGACGCCGAGCACGATGCCCGGAATGGCTATCGGCGCGGTTGCCAGCACGCCCAGAAATGCCGCGCCCGGTGCGGCGCGGCGGGCGACCAGATACGACACCACAAGCGCGATGCCGGTCGCGATCGTTGCCGTCGACAAACCAAGGATCAAGGTGTTCCAGATGGCCAGCCGCGTGCTGGAAAATTCGAAGAGCACGAAATGGAAATTATGGAGCGTCAACGAACTCCAGCTCAGCGGCTCGGAAATATTGTGCGTCAGAGCCACTTTGAGCAGGGCCAGATAGGGAAACAGGACCGTCACGCACAGGATGAACAACACATATGCGCCGGCCAGCCATTTCCAGTTGCCCAGCTTCACGCGCCGCGGCGTGCCGCTCTTGCCGCCGAGCACGGTATAGCCGCGGCGCCCGAGCAGCCATCTCTGCCCCCAGAGCAGGAGCATGGTCACCACGAGCAGGGGCACGGCACTGGCCGCGGCGAGATCGAGCCGCGGCGGAAACTGGAAATAGCTCCAGATCTTGGTGGTGATGACGTGGAAGCCGGCCGGCAGCGCCAGGATCGCCGGCGAGCCGAACATGGTGAAGGCCTGGACGATGGCCACCAGGGACCCGGCCAGCATGGCAGGCAGCACCATGGGCAGCGTCACCCGCCGCAATGTCGTGCCGGGCTTGCCGCCGAGGATCGCCGATGCTTCCTCCAGGTCGGACGGCACCTTGTCGAAGGCGTTGGCCACCAGCGTGAAGACGAAGGGAAACGAATAGCAGGTGACCGCGAAGACCAGCCCGGTGAAGGTGTAGATATCGAACAGGCTTTGCGACTGGTCGAGACCGAAGGCCCAGCGGTAGATATTGTTGAGAATACCGCTGTTCGGCGCGGCCAGCATTGCCCAGGCAATGGCGCCCAGGAAGGGCGGCGTCACGAATGATGCCGTCACCAGACTGCGGACAAGGCGCTGCCCCGGCATGTCGGTGCGCGCGACAAGCCAGGCCAGCGGCGTGGCGACGAGACACGAGAACAGGCCGACGCAGCCGGCCATGCCAAGTGCGATGAGGAACGCCCTGCGAATTGTGGCGTCGGTAAAGAGGCGGGCGAAATTCGCCAGGGTCAGGGAACCCGCCTTGTTGGTGATGCTGTAGTAGCCCAGCCAGAACAATGGCAGCAGCACCAGCACGCACAGGATGCCGGCCAGCAGCACGAAAAGAGGTGTCGACAAATCGAACCTGCCGAGGCGCCGCCTTGTGGCGGAATCGGGGGACAATGCAGCGATGGTCACCTGGTCACCTCTGAGCTTGATCTGATTTCGGCAGAACACCCCCGGCCCGACCCGGGATCTTGCGATGTCGCCCACGACGACATCGCAAAATCATTTCATTCTGCCACCGGTCCAACTTGACGGCGAACCGCTACTCACGTGCCAAAATACTCTTCGTATTTCTGCTTGATCTCTTCGATGGCGTCGCGAACGTTCGCCGGGTCGGACTCAAGCAGCTTGATCTGGGAAAGCGGCGTGCGGTTGGACTTTTCCTTCACGTCCGGCCGAACCGAACGCAGACCACCGAAATCGTCGTTCAATTGCTGGGCTTCCTGCGAGAACATGAAGGAATAGAAAAGCTTGGCTGCGTTTGGATGAGGAGCGTAAGCCAGGATGGCGGCGTTGCCGTAGGCGATGGAGGTTCCTTCCGCCGGATAGACCGCCTTGATCGGCAAGCCTTTGTCCTGGAGGATGAACACGTTGTACTCATTGCCATCAGCCTGGATCGGGCGCTCGCCCTGGGCAAGGACCTTCGGCGGCTCCGTCGAGGACTGGACCTGCATGACGCCCTGCTTGCCCAGTTTCTCGAAATAGTCCCAACCGAGAAGCTGGCTGAGGGCATAGGTCGCGGTCATCACGTTGCCGCTGTAGCCAGGATGCGACTTGACCAGCTTGTCCTTGTATTTGGGATCGAGCAGATCGGTCCAGGTCTTTGGTGCGTCCTCTTCCTTCACCAAGTCGGTCCGGTAGGCGATGACGGTCAGCGTGGCGCGGAAAGCCGCATAGAGCCCGTCGGGGTCACGATCCTTTTCCGGCCACATCTTGGCCACGTCCTCGGGAACGGCCGGCGTCAGCCAGTTCTGATCCTTGAATGTGAGGAAGTGGGATGCGTCGGAGGTCTCGATGACATCGGCATTGTGGATGCCGCTCGAATATTCCTGCCCTATGCGCTGAAAGACGCGCTCGGAACCGGCCCTCTCCACCTGGACCTTGATGCCCGGATAATGCGCCTCGAAGGCGGAGCCCAGTTTCTCGGCAACCTGCACGTCGGTGGAGGTGTAGTAGACGACCGAGCCCTCCTTGGTTGCCGCGGCAACCAGCTCGTCCGTCACATTATAGGGCTCCGGCGGTGCGGCCCAGGCCACCTGGCTCCACGCCAAGGCTGCCAAAAGCGCGCCTGCTGCGACTTTCGTGTTCGACATTTCTCTCTCCCTTTAGTGCGCGAGCGCCCGGCAGCGATCAGGTGGGCAATGAAGCCAGATTTGCTGGTTTTCCGGGACCGCGACATCGACGGGCGCAATCGCCCGCACGGTTTCGCCACCTGATAGATTGACGAGATAATCGCGATGCGACCCGAGATAGACCTGGCGCAGCACCTTTCCGGTGGCCCAGTTGCTCGGATCGCCTTTCGGCTTCTCGTTCGTGAGGTGCAGGTCGTGGTGCCGCACCGACACCGCGGTCTGGCCGTTGGAGGCGTAATCGCCGCTGCCGCAGCGCAGCACCAAACCATTGCCGCAATCGACGGTGTCCGTTCCGATCCGCTTGCCCTTGAAGATGTTGGTGCCGCCGATGAACTGCGCGACGAATTCCGAGCGCGGTCGTTCGTAGATGTCCTCGGGAGAACCAGCCTGCTCGACATTGCCCTGGTTCATCACCACGATGACATCGGCGGCGGTCATGGCCTCGGTCTGATCGTGAGTGACGTAGACGGTCGTGTAGCGGAACTCGTCGTGAAGCCGACGGATTTCAAACCGCATCTCCTCGCGAAGATTGGCGTCGAGATTGGAAAGCGGCTCGTCGAGCAGCAGCGTCTCCGGCTCGATGACAAGGGCCCTGGCAAGGGAAACACGCTGCTGCTGACCGCCCGACAATTCGCCCGGATAGCGCTCAGCCAGTTTTTCAAGCTTGGTCGCCTGGAGGATGCGACCGGCCTTTGCCTGAATGTCGCTCTTGCCCATACGGCGGAGCCGCAGGCCGTAGGCGATGTTCTCGAACACCGTCATATGCGGCCAGAGCGCATAGCTTTGGAAGATCATCGACATGTTGCGGGCTTCCGGAGGCTCGCTGGCATGCGGCGACGACACGACACGGCCGCCGACGCGGATCTGACCATCCGACGGCTGAACGAACCCGGCGACCAGGCGCAAGGTGGTGGTCTTGCCACAGCCCGACGGCCCGAGCAGGCACACCAGCTTGCCCTTCTCGATAGAGAGGTCGACCTGATTGACGACGGTCAACTTCCCGTAGCGCTTGGTCAGATTGTCGAGTTCCACAAAGGCCATGGGTCCTCCCGAACACTCATTCACAAGCGATGTGCCTGTGCCTCTTCCCCAAGGTCGGTCTAATTTTGTTAATTGTCAACAATTAACTGACGACTATCTGCATTGCGGTTAAGAGCAGCGGCATTTGTCGGCCGGAATTGCCGGGCGCTTCGCGTGGAAACGGACCCGTGCGACGCGCTTTCAGCTCTTCTCCACGCCTTGTCACTGTCCCAAAATTTGGGCGACATGCGTTATCCTACAGCCATCAGCAGGCCGCAAAAGAGGACCGATCCGACGACCATCAGCGTCAAGGGGCCCAAACGAACCCTACGCGCCGCAACGGCGACCATGATGGCCACGCACCAGGCGATCCAGCCGCCTTTCGCGTTGCTCAGGAGAGCCAAGACGCTGGACAGCACCAGCCCCGCGGCGAGCGGCGCCAAACCATAGACCAGGGCGCCTTGCCACGCCGCATCCGGACGGCTGTGCCAGAAATGCGCGATCACGATCACCAGCAGCGAGGACGGCGCAAAAATCGCGATCGTCGAAACGATAGCCCCCGCCCATCCGGCAAGGTGCCATCCCATCAGCGTGACGATCAGGGTTCCCGGTCCGGGTGCGACGCGGGAGATGGCAAACATGTCGAGGAAAGCCTTGTTGGTCAGCCAGTGCCTGTCATCGACGACGCTGTGCTGCAATTCGCCCAGAATGGAGGATCCGCCGCCGATGGCCATCAATGACAAGGGCGCGAACACCAGACACAGGGTAAGAAGCAGATTATCGTCTTTCATGCCGTTTTCTTACAAAGCCGATGCCGATGCCGATGGGCGCCAGCACCGCAACGATGACGAGAGCAGAAAGATGAAAGACCGATGCGCCCACCAGCGTGCAGGCAAACAGGACCGTTGAAATGACGTCGACGCAGGCATACCGCATGGCAAGATAGCCGACGGAAAGCGACAGTCCGGCTGCCGCGACGGCGAGGCCCGCAAGCAGCGCGCCGATCGCGGGATCGGCGCTGAGCCTCAGCACGACATTTCCTATCAGGATGATTGCGATGGCCGGGGGCAGCACCACTGCCAACAGCGCCACGAAGGCTCCGACGAAACCCCTGAGTTGATATCCGAGCCAGAGCGCCAGGTTTGCAACGTTGACGCCGGGCAAGGACTGGGCAAGAGCCAGGCCGGACAGAAACTGCCGGTCGGTGAACCAGCCCCGATTCACCACGAATTCCGTGTGCATCATGCCGTTCACGCCCCCGCCAATGCTCGTGATGCCGAGCTTGGCAAACGCCAGGAAGAGTTCGAAAAGGCTTGGCGAAGGCAACGCATCCTTCACCAGCGGGATGTCCGCCTGAGGCATGAAACTCCGGTTCTCCAGCTTTTCGGCCAGCAATGATCCTGCCTGTCAGCCGCACTGTATTCTGTTGACAGTTTGCAGTAAATAGTAGATCACGATCTCATGAGGGCCGAGCTTGAGTTTCTTCAGAACCACTCCCTGACGAGCGTCTTGCGGCGCGAGTTGGAGAGTCTCATCCTGTCGGGAGAATTCGCCCCGGGTGAGAGACTGAACGAGAATTCGCTGGCGACCCGCTTTTCGGTGAGCCGCGGTCCCATCCGCGAAGTCTGCCGCGCGCTTGCCGAGAAAGGCCTGCTCGAGCTTGTCCCCAACCGGGGCGTGTTCATGCGCAGGATCGGCGAGGACCAGGCCGCCGAGCTTTACGACGTGCGCGCGGGGTTGTTCGCGTCGGCGGCGCGCCTCCTGGCCACGAAGGTCACGGCGGCGCATATTTCGGAACTCGAGCGCTTGCTCGATGGCATGGAGGAGGCGGTCGCCATGCATTCGCTCGATGCCTACTACCCGCTCAATCTGGAATTCCACGATTCGATCCTGCGCTTCGCGGGCAACGGCCGGCTGCACAAGGCCTATTCCGAACTCGTCAAGGAACTGCACCTGTTTCGGGAGCGCGCGCTGCTGCAAGGCGGCGGCCTCTCCGTGTCCAATATTGAGCATCGCCGCATCGTTGCGGCATTGCGAAACGGCGACGCGACAGCCGCCATGGAGGCAGCCTTCCTGCATGTGCTGAGCGGCAAGAGCCGTATGACCCTGCCGGCAGTGGCCGTCCCTGGACATTCGAGCGGCAACGCGCCCGACACCGGGGATCTCGCATGAGCCGCACCGATCGGTCTCGAGAGATGCCTTCAATGGCAGTGGCCGGCCCGGACCGGTCCGACGGGAGCTTGGCATGAACGGCGGACGGGAACTGGAAGGCCGCGTCGCCATCGTAACGGGAGCCGCCCGCAATATCGGACGCATCATGGCGCTGGAGCTTGCCGGCGCCGGGGCCGCCGTGGTCGTGAACGCACGCAACTCCCAGGCTGAAGCCCAGTCCGTCGTCAATGAAATCGCAGCCACCGGAGGAAAGGCCAAGGCCGTCCTGGCGGATGTCGTCGACCCAGGTGCCGTCGATGCCTTGATCGGCGCGACCGTTCGGGAGTTCGGCGGCATAGACATTCTCGTCAACAGCGCCGCCGTACGACATGAAACCGCGTTCGAGGATATGAGCTTCACCGAATGGCGCGACGTGCTTTCGATCATCCTCGACGGCGCGTTCCTGACCGCCCATGCGGCGCTCCCGCACCTCAAGAAGTCAGGACAGGCAGCAGTGATCAACATCGGTGGCTTGTCGGCGCATACCGGCGCCGGCGGACGCGCTCATGTCGTGACCGCGAAGGCGGGCCTGTCCGGCTTCACGCGCGCCCTCGCCCATGACCTTGCCGGCGACGGCATCACCGTCAATTGCGTTGCGCCCGGCATGATCGACACCGTGCGGGCAGGCGGAGAGCCCTCTCACCATGTCGGGAAACTGCCGCCTGTCGGCCGGCTTGGAACGCCGCGGGAAGTAGCCTTGCTCGTGCGCTATCTCTGCGGCCCCGCGGCCCGCTACATCACCGGCCAGACCGTTCACGTCAACGGCGGCGCCTTCATGGCGTGATCCGCGCCAATCACCAGCAAAGCACGCCGGCAGGCCAGGCAGTCCTGTGCAACGGCGATCCAGGGAGATCAAATGATTGACGTCACCGCCACACTGGCCCGCTACGTCGTGTCGGCATCCGCAGACAGCGTGCCCGGTAATGTCCGGCGCGAAGCGGTACGCTCCTTCCTCAACTGGACAGGCTGTGCGGTGGGCGGCTCGCAACATGCGAGCGTCGATATTGCGCTCGCGGCCGTGTCGCCGTTTGCCGGCAGGGATCAGGCTTCCATATTGGGCCGCGGCGAACGGCTGGACGCACTCAATGCCGCGCTTCTCAACGGCATCGCCAGCCATGTTTTCGACTTCGACGACACGCATCTGCGCACCATCATCCATCCCGCCGGGCCGGTCGCCTCCGCGATCCTGAGCCTTGCGCAGCTGCGGCCGGTAAGCGGCCGTGATCTGCTGCATGCCTTTATCCTCGGGGTCGAGGTCGAATGCCGTATCGGCAACGCGGTATACCCCGCTCACTACGACATCGGCTGGCACATCACCGGAACAGCCGGCGTCTTTGGCGCCGCCGCCGCAGCGGGGCGGCTGCTTGGCCTCACCGAACAGCAGATGATCTGGGCGCTCGGCATCGCCGGAACGCAGTCTTCGGGTTTCCGCGAGATGTTCGGCACCATGTGCAAGAGCTTCCATCCGGGCCGCGCAGCGCAAAATGGACTGCTCTCCGCCTTCATGGCGCAACGCGATTTCACCTCGTCAAATCGCGTGCTCGAGGCGCCGCGCGGTTTCGCCCACGTCATGTCGACCGAACGCAATTTCGACGAGATCACCAAAGGTCTGGGCGAGAGCTTCGAGATCGCGCTGAACACCTACAAGCCGTTTGCCTGCGGCATCGTCATCCACCCGATCATCGACGGCTGCGTGCAATTGCGCAACGAGTTCGGACTGACGGCCGCGCAGATCGAAGGCATCGAATTGGAAGTCGATCCGCTGGTGCTCGAGCTGACCGGCAAGAAGACGCCGACAGTCGGTCTCGAGGGCAAGTTCAGCGTCTACCATTCGGCAGCGGTGGCCATCATCGAAGGCCGCGCCGGCGAGGAGGAATATAGCGATGCGAGCGTGCGCGACCCGGAGGTGATTGCGCTGCGCGACCGCGTGAGTGCAGCGGCATCGCAAAGCGTCGCCGAAGACGAATGTCACGTGACGATCAGGCTCAAGGACGGCCGCGTCCTCAGGAAACATGTCGAGCACGCGATCGGCAGCCTGGCGCGGCCGATGACCGACGACGATCTGAACGCAAAGTTCGGCGGGCTCGCCGAACCGGTTCTGGGCGCCACGGCAACGGCGCGCCTGCGGGATCTGTGCTGGGAGATAGAGACGCTCGAAGACGCCGCCGCCATCGCCCGCGCCGCAACCCCCGTGGGCTGAACGGTTCTCATGCAGCGGCGGTCGATCTCGCCGACGCAAACACCCCGGTGCTCTGGTGCCGGGCGATCTCTGAAGGTCAAAGTGCTGCGGCGATCGCCTTGCCGCACTCGACGGTGTTTGCGCCGCCGCCAAGGTCGCGCGTACGCAGCGAAGGCGCGGCGAGAATGGTCTCGATCGCCGAAACGATCCCGGCGGCCGCCTCAGCTTGCCCGAGATGGTCGAGCATCATCGCGGCCGACCAGATCTGCCCGACGGGATTTGCAATCCCCTGCCCCGCAATATCCGGCGCCGAGCCGTGAACCGGCTCGAACAGGGACGGAAAATTGCGGTCGGGATTGATATTGGCGCTGGGTGCGATGCCGATCGTTCCCGTGCAGGCCGGGCCGAGATCGGACAGGATATCGCCGAAAAGATTGGAGGCGACGACGACGTCGAACCAGTCGGGATGAAGCACGAACTGGGCCGTCAGGATATCGATGTGGTATTTGTCCCAGCGCACATCCGGGAAAGCCTTGGCCATTTCCTCCACGCGCTCGTCCCAGTAGGGCATGCTGATCGAGATGCCGTTCGACTTGGTCGCCGAGGTCAGGTGTTTGCGCTTGCCCTTGGCGGCAAGCTCGAACGCGAACCTCAGCACACGATCGACGCCAATGCGCGTCATGACTGTTTCCTGCACAACCACTTCGCGCTCGGTGCCCGGGAAGATGCGGCCGCCTATCGACGAATACTCGCCTTCGGTGTTTTCGCGCACCACCCAGAAATCGATATCGCCTGGGCCGCGCCCGGCGAGCGGGCTCGGCACACCCGGCATAAGGCGCACCGGCCGCAGGTTGACGTATTGATCGAACTCGCGCCTGAACTGGAGAAGCGACCCCCACAGCGACACGTGGTCGGGCACGCCGGCAGGCCAGCCGACGGCGCCAAAGAAGATCGCGTCATGCGATCCGATCCTTGCCTTCCAGTCCTCGGGCAGCATCCGGCCGTGACGGGCGTAATAATCGTAGGAGGCGAAATCGAACCAGTCGAACGACAGGCCGATGCCGAAGCGCGAAGCGACCTTTTCCAGGACGCGTACGCCTTCCGGCACGACCTCCTTGCCGATGCCATCGCCGGGGATGACCGCGATGCGGAAACTGTTGGATTTCGTCATTTGGTTTCCAGTTGGTTTCAGGGCCAGTTGGCTGACATCGGTCAGGCTGCTGCCTGGCGCTCTGCGTTTTTGCGGCGCGCAAGCTGGGCCGCAAGTCGAACGGCACTCTCCAGCGCACCTGTCGAGGCGACGCCTTTGCCGACGATGTCGAAGGCGGTTCCGTGCGCCGGCGTGGTGAAGACGGTTTCGAGGCCGGCCGTGACGGTCACACCGCGATTGAAGCCGCGCAGCTTGGTCGCGATCTGCCCCTGATCATGGTACATGGCGACCACACTGTCATATTCGCCGGCGAAAGCCTTGATGTAGATGGTGTCGGCGGGGAAAGGCCCGCTGCAATCGATGCCCGTTGCCGCGGCGGCCTTGACCGCCGGACCGATCAGATCGATCTCCTCGCGCCCGAACAGCCCGTTCTCGCCGGCATGCGGGTTGAGGGCCGCGACGGCGATACGCGGCTTCTTCACGCCGGCGCGGCGCATGGTGCGGTCAACGAGTTGGATTGCCTCGATGATGCTGTCATGGGTGATCTGGTCGAGAGCCGTGCGCATGGAGACATGCGAGGTGACGCGCGACATCCATTGGCCGTCGAGAACGTTCATCTCGGAGAAATACCCTTTGTGTTCCAGCAGATGGGCAAACATCTTGTGCTCGTCCGGAAATTTCCAGCCGCCGGCATGAAGCGCCGCCTTGTTCAGCGGTGCGAAGGTGATGCCGTCCACTTCGCCCTTCATCGCCAGCCGCACGGCGGCGGCCAACGTGTCTCCGGTCAGCTTTCCGGACTCGGCGGAAACCACGCCGCGCGGCAAGGCCGCGGGGTCGATGTTGCCAAGATCGATGAGGGGCGTCTGCAACGCGTTCCAGTCGATCGAGGCGACGTCCGGCACGGTCTTGATGGAAAGAGACACACCGGCATCGCGGGCCCCCATCTCCAGGACACGCCGGTCGCCGAGAACGACGATGCGCGCAGCATCGGAAAGTCGGCCATCCGACAGCACGCGCGCAACGAGTTCCGGGCCGATGCCGGTCATATCGCCCGGCAAGAGGGCCAGGCAAGGCAGCGGCGAAGCGGCTTTGGGCGAGGACTTATCTGAATCTGGCATGGACACGCCCCTTCGGCTCGGCGGTGGCAAGGCCACCCGATAGTGGCCGCGCAAGCCTCGCTTGGCGACCTCGGTGCGATGTTGCGCTGCATCCAAAAAAAGTCAACTGAAAATTGTTGACAGTATTCAATTTGAAGGCGAGGGTTAAGGGACAGAGCTCTGGAGAACCTTATGGCCAGTCAAAACGCCTCGGACGTCGCCGCCGCATCCCTCATGCCCCCACTGGAGAAGGAGCATCGGAGCCTGATGGAGGGATTTTCCTACAGGAGGATCAAGACCAGGGGAGCCGAGATCAACGTCGCGATCGCGGGCTCAGGCCCGGCATTGCTGCTGGTCCACGGCAATCCGTTGACGCATGTCAGTTGGCACCGGATCGCGCCTTCGCTGGCGAAATCCTTCACGGTGGTTGCCATCGACCTGCGCGGCTACGGCGACAGTTCGAAGCCCGACGGCGGCCCTGACCATGCCGCATACAGCTTCCGCGCCATGGGCGAAGATGCCTTCGACGTGATGAGCGAACTCGGCTTTGAAAAATTCGCGCTTGCCGGCCATGACCGCGGCGCCCGCGTCGGTTTCCGCATGGCGCTCGATCGGCCTGACAGGATCACGCGCTTCTGCGCGCTCGATATCATCCCGACCTATCATCTTCTCACCAACGTCACCCTGGGTTGGGGACTGGAAAGCTATCACTGGTTCTTCATGGCGCAGAAGGCGCCGTTCCCGGAAAAGCTGATCTGCGCAGACCTCGACTATTACATCCAGTACAAGCTCAACAAGAAGGGCGTGGGGCTGGAGATATTCACGCCGGAAGCCTTCAAGGAATATGCCCGCTGCACGACGCCTGAGCAGATCCACGCGGTGTGCGAGGACTACCGGGCGACCGTGACACTCGACCTTGCCATGGACACAGCCGATTTCGGCAAGAAGAAGATCGGATGCCCGGTCATGGTGATCTGGGGCAGCAACAGTCATGTCGGACGCCATCTCACGCCTATCGAGGCATGGGCCCCTTGGGCGCCGGACCTTAGAGGCTGGGCCATTCCGACGGGCCACTACCCGGCCGAGCACCGTCCCGACCTGATCTACGAAAGCTTCTGGACGTTCTTCAAAGGCGGCGAGCCGAAGCCCTACCGCTGACAATGCCCGGCGGTTCTTCAGCCTAGCCGTGCGGCGTGCCACTTCAGGTGATCGTCCATGAAGGTCGAGATGAAGTTGTAGGAATGATCGTAGCCTTCCTGCATGCGCAAGGTGAGGTCGATGCCGGCCTTCTTGCAGGCTTCATCGAGCAGCCACGGACGGAGGCCTTCGTCAAGGAACCCATCGGCCGTGCCCTGATCAACCAGGAACTCGCCAAAACGGCGGCCGTCCTCGATAAGCAGCGTGGCGTCATAAGCGCGCCAGTCCCTGTCGTCGGGGCCGAGATATTTCTCGAGCGCAGGCCGCGACCAGCCAGCGGTCGTCGGCTGAACGATCGGCGCGAAGGCCGAGCAACTCCTGAAGCGGTCGGGGTTCTTCAGCGCGATCGTCAACGCGCCGTGTCCGCCCATCGAATGACCCGATATGCCCTGGCGCGCCGTGTCGGCAGGGAAGTTCGCGGTGATTAATCCCGGCAGCTCGTCGAGAACGTAGGAATACATACGGTAGTTCCTGGCGTAAGGCTGCTGTGTCGCATCGACATAGAAACCGGCGCCGCAGCCGAACTGCCAATTATCCTTCTCGTCCGGTACATCGGCACCGCGCGGGCTGGTGTCGGGGCAGACCACGATGAGACCAAGCTCGGCCGCCAGGCGCCGGTACTCGCCCTTGTCCATGACGTTGGCATGGGTGCAGGTGAGACCCGAAAGATACCACAGCACCGGCACCGGCCCATCCTTGGCCTGCGGCGGCACGAAGACGGCAAAGGTCATGTCGCAGGCGCAGACCTCTGAAGCGTGCGCGTAAACACCCTGGACGCCGCCATGCGACTTGGACGTGGAAACGACTTTCATCAACTCTGCCTTTTCGTCATGACCTTTCGGTCCGACATAGCTGCCGGCCGCCGCACCCGCAACCTTCAGCCCTGCAAACAGCACCGGTGGCGTGACCGAGGTGCACCTCGGTCACGC